>CAVVFW010000001.1:0-313155 GCA_963747645.1 uncultured delta proteobacterium
TATGGTTAGGAGAATATAGCGGAGGTGGTTAGTGGCCGCCTATCTCTTCTCATATTCCTAAATGATCTTCCGGATCTATGATACAAGAGGCTTACTACTGTAGTGCTGCTGCCCCTCTCATTGTGGGTATTGGCTTTCGCCTCTGGCTCTATTGTCTGAATGATTCCTTTTGGCGAGATGAGTCCATGCTTCTTCTAAATATTGCCTAAAAATCTTTTTGGGAATGGACTGCCCCACTCGATTAGGCGAGCTTTAGGCAGCTCACATCTCCCTGATCTGTGGCTTTACCACGTTCTCTATCTTTAGGGTTGAGGTGGTGATGCCTCCCCACGCGTGGCATTGAGTTTGAGCCGGGCCAGCACTTTGGTATTGTGCTTTTTTAACCTGGCTGGCTCCGATTGCTCAAATCGGCACGAGGGGTATACTCTTTCGGACTTGGCTGCTGGCATCGTCTCCCTGAGCCATCTTATTTGCTGTGCAGGCAACAGCCATACCTCTGTAGACCCTCCCACTGCCTTTATACCCTACTGTACCATATAGTCCCTCGGTTTATGTAACGCGGGGAGGCCGGGTGGAGGCCCTATCCCTATCGGGGTCGGAATAATCTCGGCGCTGTGGTCTTCTGCTTTAGGGGTGTATTTATAGCAGGGGGAGTGGCAGGAGGATTGTCTAATAAACGCCCCTCAATGGCACATTCTTACCGAATTTCATTTTAATCTCTGTGGTGACCCTCTCTTTTGGGGGTGGCAGATTGCATGTTTATGACAGATAAGGCCTCCTCTTCTGCAATTATATTTTATCTTTATACTCTGTCTCGGGGAAAGGGGCGTCTGCAAAATGGTCCCGCTTACCCCCGCCCCCTGGCCTATCTCCATTTCCAGGGCTAATTCGGAAAATATCTGAATTTTTCTGGATCCTTTGTGGCATGGGGCTTATCTCATCATGATTGGGATATGGGAGGTGAGCAGAAAGTGTGGTTGGGCTTGGGTATCAGTGCTTATTTTACCTTTATTGTTAGCTTTAATGGCTAGCTCGTTTAGACAGTATCCCATTTATGGCGCTGTTACCTATTTGCTGCCCCTGGTCTTAACTACTTATAGGGTATGCAGTCGGATATTGATGGAAGGTGCTGCCATGGCCAAAAGTAGTTTCTCCTCTTTTGTGTTAGTGTTATGTTTACGTTTTGCCACAGCCCTCCTAACCATAAGCAGACCCATAGCCTGCAGCGAGAGCGGGACTGAAGTCTATGATTAATAATAAGCAGAATAAAAGATGACTTGTTTGTGACACTTATGCTTTCGGACTGTTAATATTATCAGTTGATACATTCTGAGAATCTCTAGGGTTAGAATTTTAATGTAGAATCTAAAAATTTGCGTGGGGCCGGCGAACGCCATGAAGATCAAGAATGAAGATACGCTGCCGTTTATTCCCCAAGCGCAGCACAGATGGTGCATCGCCGAGTCTGCAGGCTATGCTCGAGAAAAGGATAAACAGGTATTATCATATTGGCAGGAATTAACTCATCATTTAAATCTGGAATGGCGCCTGAAGGATCCTATAGTTCTGGTAGGGTTGAAGTAAAGGAATTTTCTCCCTCAGGATTCGGAAAAGCCCCCGGTCTTGGGATCATTCACTCAATAGTTCAGCGGGGCTCTTGTATTTCATCTAAGAGCAAAGCGCGGGCGGCTGATGGATTGGTGCTGGCACAGGGGGCAGCGGCTGGGGCGGGTGAGGCGCTCTCGTTTGCGAAACACAAAGCCGCAGTTTTTGCATACCGCCGGGGTGATCTGAAAACGCCTCCCGGAGCCCGGGGCCCGGGCGAGGTGGGCCAGGTGGTCCAGCACCTGCTTTTCCGACTGGGACAGCAGTTGGGACAACTCCAGGCTGGAGTAGGGTTTTTCCGCCAGAAGTTCTTTCATGGCCTGGCGCACAGTGCTCATAGGGGATTCCTGGAGAGAGTATCCTGGTTTTTACTTTTATACCCGGAGCAGAAAATGGCTCCCATGAGGCCTCGTTAACCTGATTGAAATTCCCCTAAGCCCCCTTTTTCAAAGGGGGACTTTCGAAGCGATTCTTCAATGGGCCCCCGGTTGCCCAAGGGGGGATAGAGGGGATTTTCCTCAGGCTTAAGCTCCAGTTAATAACTGTAACCCGACAGACGGAAAGACGACAACTATTCTGATGCGTTATCTGGTGATGGGGACCGGGGCTTTGGGCTCGGTCTTCGGCGGGCTCCTTAAACACTGTGGCCAATCGGTGGCCTTCATCGGCCGGGGGGCCCACTTTGACCGGATCATCACCCGGGGCTTGGCCATCGAAGGGATCTGGGGGGAATTTCAGGTGGGGCCCGTGGCCTCCCATCCAGATTGTGGCGGCGGCTACGACGTCATTCTCCTCTGCGTCAAATCGTTTCATACCCAGGAGGCTTGTCGCCGGGTCAAAGGGTTGCTGGCTCCCCAGGGTCTCATCGTCTCGGTCCAAAACGGCCTGGGGAATCTGGAAATTATCGCCCGGGAGTTCGGCCCGGAACGCACCGTCGGGGCCCGGGTTATCTTTGGGGCCCAAATCATCCGTCCGGGCGTAGCCCGGGTGACCGTGTACGCCGAACCGGTCCTGGTGGGCGCCATGGTTCCGGCCTCTCCCCACCCAGGGTTGACCAGGGTTGTAGCGGATCTGAACCGGGCCGGCATCCCCACCCGGCAGGTGGATGACATTCTGACCCACCTCTGGGGCAAGGTCCTCTATAACTGCGCCTTGAATCCGCTGGGGGCCATCTTGGGCGTGCCCTATGGGGCATTGGGGGACCATCCCCAGACCCGGGGCCTCATGCGCCGGATCATCGAGGAAATCTTTCAGGTGGCCATGGCCCGGGGAGTTTCCCTGGGCCATGCCGACGCCCCGGCCTATGTCAAATTTTTCCTGGAGAACCTGGTACCGGCCACCGTGGGTCACTGGCCCTCCATGTGGCAGGATTTGCAAGCCGGCCGCCGCACCGAGATTGAGGCCTTGAATGGCGCCATTTGTCGTTACGGTGAGGCCGTGGGGGTGGCAACTCCCTACAATGACGCCATCAGCCGCCTGGTGCGATTTTTGGAACATACCCCCCGGTTGACCCCTGACCATCCTGGTAGGATACAACCGGGTGAGGCAACCGGTCCCCTGGACTGATACCAAGTCGCAGTCAAAGGATTATCTTGTCATGCTGAGCACCGGGAGGCATCTGGGGTCGAAACGAGACTTCACGTTCAGCCGGACAACCCTGATAATGCCGTTTTAATATCGGCAGGAGAGCTCAATCCGGGCCGCAACCGTCCCTCCCCCATTACGATATTCTCACGATTATTTTTCCCGATTTTTTAAAATTGTACTATAGTAAGGAAGGTGTGGTTCGCTTCGGCGGTCCTTTGGAGGGAAAATAAATCCTCTCACGGGAAGAGTAACTACTTAGTTCTGCAGCGCTAGGTGCCACGAGAAGCAGTTATGCCAAGGATTAGGCAACGACCTGTGTGTCCCATCTGCGGGCAGGGAAATATTGAACGCCGGCGGAGAAAATTTTGGATGCGGCTGGTCCCCGGCAGTAAGTATTACCTGTGCACCTGGTGTGCGGCGCGTTATCTGACGGTCTTTGACCGGCCCATCAAGCTGCTCCCGCAAGATAAATAAGCTACCCGAATCTCATAGTGACACCCGGGTGGGGAGGATGGGGCTGCCCCTTTCCCCCCCCATGGATCGCGGTCTTCCTACCGGGTAATCACCCCGCAGGCGATGCGGGGCCCGGCGTTGCCGGCGGGATCGCTCACATAGTCATCCGCCCCGGCGTGAATCACCAGGGAAGTTCCCCCCGCCTGAAACAAAGAATTCTTTTCCCCTGCCTTCAGGGTGACCAGTTTGGCCACCGCCTCGACCTTGGCCTTGCCGTCTGCACCCACCGTGATATTGGGCAGGTCGCCGGCGTGAGGTCCGGCCGGGTTTTTCAGGCCATGTTGCTTGGCGAAGGGATTGAAGTGGCCCCCGGCGCTGGCAAAATCCGGGGTGGCGCACACGCCTTTGCCATGGATATGGAAGGCATGTTCCCCGGGAGGCAGCTTGTCGATCTGCATGACAATCTTCACCCCCTGGGGCGTTTCGGTCAAGGTGGCTTCTCCCACCTTTTGCCCCTGGGGATTGACCAGCGTTGACTTGGCCGTGGCCGGACGCGCTTTGGCCGCAGCCGCAAACCAGCGCCAGCGCCAATCCCAATCCTAGTGCCAAAATTTTCCGCAGCATCGTGTCACCCCTCTTGAGCATGGTTTCATGGTTCCCCCGGGACAAGGCGCCTGGGGGAATTAACTTAAAGTTAAAACGTCCTGGAAAATAATCCAGGGCGGCAGGAATTTTTTTACCAAGATTTAAAAGGTAATGATCAAGACCTGAACCGATGGCATCAAACCGGGACCAGATTGATTTTCGGGTGGGGGTGAGGTGCGGATATGATAACCATATAGAATAGTTATTATATTCATTGAAAGTGCTAATATGTAGCAGTAATCAACTTTTTGCCACAACATAGGCAATGAGCCGCTTGACAAAAGGAAGCTGCTTGAAGCGGAAAGGCAGGAGGCATGATCATGATAGAAAAGGAAGGCAGACAAGCCTTAGGGCTGTCTGCCTTCTTGCGGCCGAAGCTAAATACACTAACCTACTGAGTAGTTGTGGTAGTAGTATCTTGGTCTTAGGAGTCCCTTTGGTTTTGGCCTTGGCCGATTCCTTGACATCCACCTTGGTGGCCGTCATGCGATACTCTATGGTCACCTTGGAGCCCACCTTGAGGTCTCCCGTTACCTTGGTGTCGGGGCCGAGGGCGATCTCCCAACGGTCACTGCCTTTCTTTACTGCCACCATGTCACTGGTGACTTCCAGGACCGGCCCGGTCACCTGGTAGGTCTTTACTGGGCCGGCGAAGGCGACGGAAGAAAACAACCCGATGATTGCCACCACTGCCAGAATGCGTTTCATGGTAAGCCTCCTTCTGTTGGTGCCAAATTTGTCCGGCCCGGCTGGGTAAAGGCCGGCCTTATCGAACTGGTCATTTTACCGTTATATTGTCTTTGATCTTTTCAAAGATGCCACCTTTAATGCCCTTCACCTTCATGAGGTCTTCAATTTTGGCATAAGGCCGGCCGTCAATAATGGCCTGGGCCTTCACCGGGCCGATGTCGAAGAGTTTATCGAGATCTTCCTTGCTGGCCGTGTTGATGTTCACCTTTTGCCCGGGGGCCAGTTTGACCGCGGTCCCCTTTTCTTTTTCCGTCGCCGCCGGTTTGGCTGGCGTAGCCGGCTCCTTGACCATGGTCGGCTTTGTCGGCGGCAGGCGGCGTCGCCGGCGAGTGGTTACCGGGGCGGGCTTGCCCTTAGGCGCGGCTGCCTTCTCCTGGGCCACGATGACCTTGTCCTTCAGGGCCTCCAGCTTGGCTTTGCTCAGGCCCTTTACCTTGCTCAAATCGTCCACGCTTTTAAAGGGCCGAGCCGCAATGATTTTCTTGGCCGTAGCCGGACCGACGCCCGGCAGGGCTTCTAAAGCTTTCAGGTCCGCGGTGTTCAGGTCGACAGGCGCTCCGGATACGGGTGCTGCAGCTTTTGGCTCTTTGGCCTTGGTTTCCGGTGCAGCTTCGCCTTTCTTGCCGGTCTCCTTGGCACTCTTTTTCCCTTCCTTGGCGGCCGCAGGAGCAGCTGGGGCTGACAGCCCCCCCGACAGTGAGGGAGGATTTAAAGGATTCTATCTTTTTAGCGGACAGACCGGCTTTACTGAGCTCATCCAGGGACTTGTAGGGCCGGTTGGCGATGATTTTTTTGGCTGTGGCCGGGCCTACACCCTTGACCGCTTCAAGTTCCGCCTGACTTGCGGTGTTGATGTCCACCAGGCTCTTTTTCGCGGCAGCAAGAGAGGTTCCCTGGCTAAAGGTCAGAGCCAAGGCCACTAGGGCCATCACCAGCGCAGCCCGCCATCTCGTACAAAAAAATTTGTCAATGACTACATTCATGGACGCCCTCCTTTCCTTTATTACCCGAAATTATGCAGCAGATTCAACCACTTTACCTTATGCCGCCGTTAGCTGCGAGGTGCAGTGGGGGCAGCGACTGGCCTGGATGGGGATGGTGGTGAAACAGAAGGGGCATTCCTTGGTGTTGGGCTCGGCCGCGGTGCCTCTCGTTTCATGTGGTTGATGCCCTTAATGACCAGGAACACGGCAAAGGCGATGATGATAAAGCTGATGATGGTGTTGATGAAGAGACCCAGGTTGAGGGTTACGGCCCCGGCGGCTTTGGCTGCGGCCAGGGAGGCATAGGGGCCGGCGGCTTTGGCTCCTTCTTTCAGCGTGACGAAGAGATTAGAAAAATCCACATTCCCCAGGAGCAGGCCGATGGGCGGCATGAGAACGTCATCCACGAAGGACTTGACAATGGTCCCGAAGGCGGCGCCGATGACGATGCCTATAGCCATGTCCACCACGCTGCCCCGCATGGCAAATTCTTTGAAATCTTTGAGCATCTCTACCACCCTCCTCTTTATTAAGAATGGCCCTTCTTTAAGGCACCTTTACTTTTGGGAGAACAGAGTCCCCAATAGTTCTCTGCCCTTATCGAGGAGGCCCCCCTCGGGAATTTTCCCCTCGGGAGTGACCTTGTCGATCAAGCCGGGCAATAGTTCTGCCAGCTGCGCCTTGGCCGCCTCGATGGAAACGCCGGATTTTTCCGCCAGTTGCTGGATCACGTCGCTGCCCAGGACCTCTTGGACCTGGTCCGGGGTGATGGCGGCGTTGTTCCCCGTGCCCACCCAGGACGAGATGATATCTCCCAGGCCTTGCTGGTTGAAGGACTGCATGAGTCCCTCCAGACCCCCCGTCTCCTTGTTCGTCAACAGGCCCAACACCCCTTCCACTAAACCTCCTTGGCCTTCCGGACCTTTGACCGCGCCGGTAACCTTTCCCACCAGATCGTCAAAAAAACCCATCTTGTTCCCTCCTGTACAAATCTCCATCGTCAAAGGCAAGCCGCTGGATGGTGATGAGGGCAGGTCACCTTCAAGACCAACAGGTATCCATAACAGACTTTCTCCGAGATTAAGCGGCAACCTTGACTGCCGCAGTCAAAAAACGGTTTTGAGGGCCTCTTGGCCCATGGAAAATCTCCCAAGGTTTCTCTTCTTGAAGCCAAATTCTCTCGTCACCGGCAGGATAGCAAACATTTACCCTAAAGTATACTGCTTTCCAGAATCAGGCATTAAGCCGGCAAGGTATGCATCATCCCTCAGTCGAGCCACCGAGCCCTCGGTAAGTGAACCCCGCCAGCAACGCCCCCACGATGGGTGCAACCCAGAAGAGCCAGAGCTGCGACAGGGCCCAGCCGCCCACAAAGAGCGCCGGCCCAGTGCTGCGGGCCGGGTTCACCGAGGTATTGGTGACGGGGATACAGATGAGATGGATCAGAACCAGGGCCAGACCAATGGCAATGCCGGCAAATCCTGCCGGCGCCCGCCGGTCGGTGGAGCCCAGGATGACCAGGAGAAACATATAAGTTAGGACCACCTCAGACACCAACGCCGCCAGAAAAGAATACTTTCCCGGAGAATGCTCGCCAAAGCCGTTGGCGGCAAAGCCGCTGGCCACCACATCAAAACCTGGCTTGCCGGTGGCAACCACGTAAAGAATAAAAGCGCCCAGGATTCCGCCCAGAACCTGAGCAATAATATAGGGCAGCAATTGGGAGGCTGGGAACCGGTTGCCGGCCCATAAGCCAATCGAGACGGCCGGATTGATGTGGCAGCCGGAGATGGGGCCGATAGTATAGACCATGGTCAGCAAGGTCAAACCAAAGGCAAAAGCTACCCCGGTGAAGCCGATGCCCAAGTGAATGTTATCGGGGGCGCCGGAAGTAAAAGCCGCGGCAAACACGGCGCTTCCACAGCCACCAAAAACCAACCAGGCTGTCCCGATAAACTCCGCCACTAATTTTTTCCCCATCGACATCTGGGTAGCCTCCTTTATTCAAGCTTGTGCGACAGCCTTGACCGCAGCAGTCAAAATATGGTTTTGAGGGACTCTCTCTCCGAGTTTAACCCCGAGAAGGTTCCTTTTTTGTAGCCAATTTATTAGGGAAGGAGCATGATAGCATTTATTAAAAGAAATTTGCCAATCAAAAAGCCGCGGACGGTAATTTTCCCATCAAATTAGGCGTAATAGCCCTCTAAATCCGGATACCTCACTGCGAAGCAGTTAGGGACCATTCTCGCAGGCGCCCCCTGCCTCGGCTATATCCAAAGGAGGGCTTCATCAAAAACCACTTGACATGACGGAAATAATGCGAGAGAAAAGTAGTATCTAACCCACCATAATCAATAGAAAAAGCAGGCTTTATTACGTACAGCCTGCCATCATTAAAACTTCATAAAGAAGCCAATAGGTGAAGCTATGACCTAGATAGCAGCCAGGGGCGCAGGCCGCTGGTGAGGAGGTAGAGCAGGGCCAGCACCAGGACGATGGTGGCCCCGGAAGGAAAGTCGATGGCGTAGGACAGGACCAGGCCGCCCACCGCGGACCCCACCGCCACGCCGGTTGAGACCCATACCATGGTTTTCAGCTGCCGGGCCAGGTTCTGGGCAATGGCCCCGGGGATCACCAGCAGCGCCGAGACCAGGATAATCCCCACCAGGTAGATAGTGACGATCACCACCAGGGCCATGATGACCAGGAAGAGATAGCGCAGGGCCTTTACCGGCACCCCGCTCACCCAGGCCATCTCCTCATCGAACGACAAGAAGACGAGTTCCTTAAAAAAGGCCAGGATAACGGCCAAAACCCCCACGGTGACCACCAGGATCTGCCAGAGTTGCCGGGTGCCGATGGCCAGGATGTTGCCGAAGAGAAAGCCGAAAACATCGACGTTATAGGCCCGGGAGAGATGCAGGAAGACCAGCCCTAAGGCCATGGAGGCCGCGAAAAAGATGCCGATGGCGGTATCTTCCTCCACCGTGGTGCGGGTCTGGGCGTACTCGATGAGCAGGGCCACCATCAGGGCAAAGCCGATGCCGGTCCACAAGGGATCGACGCCCAAGAGGAACCCCAGGGCCACTCCGCCAAAGGCCGAGTGCGAAATGCCCACCCCGATAAAAGCCATGCGCCGCAGCACCACGAAGGTGGAGAGGACCCCGCACAGCAGGCTCACCAGGATACCCGCCACCAGGGCCCGCTGGAGAAACCCCAGGGTGAACAGATCAATCATCATGGGTCTTCACCACCCGGTGGGGGATTTCGCCGTGAAACAGGTATTCCACCGCGCAGCCGAAGGTGCTCTCGAGCCCCAGGCGGCCGATGGGCGGGGGTTGATGCACGTGAATCCGCCGGTTGATGCAGACCACGTCGTCCATGTGGCGGGCCACGGCGCCGATATCGTGGGAGACGATGAGGACCGTGAGGTTCAGCTTTTCCCTGAGGGTGTTGATGACCTCGAAGATGTCGTCCTGGACGCAGACATCCAGGGACACCGTGGGTTCGTCCAGCATCAGGATCCGGGGTTCGACGCCCAGGGCCCGGGCAATGAAGACCCGCTGCTGCTCCCCCCCGGAAAGGTCGCCGATGAGCCGGTCCGCCAGGTGGGCGATCCCCAGGTCCTCCAGCCGGCTCCGGGCCGGGTCCCGGTCCTCCCGGCGGGGCCGTTTGAACAGGCCGATGCGGCCATAGCGGCCCATGAGCACCACGTCGAGAACGGTGACGGGGAAGCGGGGATTTCCCAGGGGCCGCTGGGGCAGGTAGCCCACCACGTCGCCCTGATGGCGCAGCTTGGCCGGCGGGTCGCCGAAGACGCGCACTGCTCCCCGGTTGGGCGAGATCAGCCCCAGAATCACCTTGAGCAGGGTGCTTTTGCCGGCGCCGTTGGGGCCCAGGATGCCCACGTAACGGCCGGCCTCGATGGTGAGGTTGACATCCTCGAGGATCACGGCGCCGTTGAAGTTAACCCATACCCCCTCGAGCTTTACGGCGGTTTCGCCCATCCCGGGTTCCTTCATCGCAGGGCCTGCATCCAGCGCCGCCAGGTTGGCGCGCATCAGCAACAGGTAATCGGAGCCGTAGGGGGGGGCGCCGCCCATGGGGTCGAGCCTCAGGACCTTCACCCCGGCCTCCTGGGCGATCACCTCCGCCACCCGGGGATTGAGCTGGGGCTCGGCGAACACCACCTTGATCCCGTAGCCGCGGATGGCCGCCACCAGGTCCTGGAGATGCCGGGGCGTCGGTTCCCGGCCGGGAGCTTCTTCAATGGTCCCCACCTCATGGAGATTGTACCTCCGGGCGAAATAGGCGAAGGAGGGATGGAAGGCAACAAAATCCCGAAGGCGCCAGGTCGCGCACTTTGGCTTCGATTTCCTGGTTCAGCTCAGCCAGGGCGGCCAGATACGTGTTCAGGTTGGCTTCGTATTGGGCGCGGTGGCCGGGGTCCGCCTGGATGAAGGCTGCGGCGATTTTCCGGCAAATCTCCTGGGCCAGCACCGGGTCCAGCCAGATGTGGGGATTGCCGGCCAGGTGGTCATCGTGGTCCCCGGCCCCGGCGGCGGTGGGGCCCGTGGTCATGGGGGGCCATACCCAGCAAGGGGATACCCCGGGCCGCCTCCACCACCACCAGGTTATCGGGGCCCCGGGAGCGCAGCAGATTTGTGGCCCAGGGTTCCAGGCCGGCGCCGATATAGACGAACACCCGGGCCTGGGAGGCCCTGGCCATGACTGACGGGGCCGGTTCAAAGGCGTGGGGGCTGGCCCCCGGGGGGATCAGCACCTGGACCTGGACCAGATCGCCGCCGATTTTCCGGCAAAAATCGCCCAGGGGTAAAATGGTGGCGGCCACCTGAAGCTGGCCGGCGGGGGCCGCGGCGCGGGCCAGGCCGCGGGCAGCGCCAGGCAGCAGCATCCCAGGAGCACCAGTGGCAGGACTTGCCGCCAGGTGAGGCGAAACCCGCGGCAGCCGGGGCGGCGGCTCAGCGCGGTTGCATGGGGGCAATTACCCTGCCGGGTCTCGGCCGGGTTCACGGCCTGCCCTCTCCGTGTGGATTTCATGGTGGAGCGGATGGCAGCGCACCCCTGGGTTACCCGCGCCATGATTACCTTGCCTTTGCCGATGACCAGGGCAAACAATCCGCCGACAATCCCGGCGCTGGCCCCGCCCACCGGACAGCCTAACTGGCCGCAGAATGGACATACGGATGAACTGGCATAGATGCCTGAAAAAATGAGCCACCAGGTGAGAAACTTTAAGGCCCGGCCGATAAAGGGATACCGATAAATTCTCTTTATCCCGGAGGGGATGGCTGGCGGCGCCGGGCCATCAGGGATGTATGGCCCGACATGGTCAGGTTCAGGGGAGTGCATAAGTCTCTCTCATTCGAATGCAACTAAGTTGTCCCGGTATGGTCCCGGCATTTATGGCAGAGTCCTGCCACTTTGATATCGATATGATCGGCGCGGTTGCCCACGGGCCCCTGCAACTCGGTCCACATCCGGTTGAGGGCCACGGGTTCCAGGCACTGGACTTCCCGGCAGGCCTGGCACTGGAAGTGGGGGTGGGGCGGGTGGTGCTCGCAGGCCAGTTCAAAGTGGCTCACCCGGCCCTCCAGGGAGAGCTTCCGCACCATGCCCCGGCGGAGAAAATCCTCCAGGATGCGGTACACCGTGACTTTGTTCACCCGGCGGCGGGTCCGGATCAACTCCAGGATCTCCTGGGCCCGGAGGGCCCGGGGGGCCTCCCCCAGGATCTGCAGCACCGCCAGGCGCACCGGGGTGGCCCGCAGGCCTTCCAGGGCCAGCCAGTCGGGGAAATTGCACTGATCACCCATGGGAAGGAAATACTCCAAAATCAACTGAGTTGCAAGTATAATGTGGTTATATCCAGCCCGGGGGACGATGGGTTACGGATAGTAATATCACCCAGGCAGGAAAGGAGGCTCAACTTGCCTCATGGACCTTGGGCGCACTCGTAGCCGATTAATAATTTCTGATGCGCCTCCCCTTGACCTTGAACTTTGTGCCTGATACTTGGCTGTCCAGGGACTGGAACAAAAATTTGAATTCCGGGGTTAAGTAATTTATTCTTGTAATTACAATTAGTTAATCATGCAGGACTGTCGGCGGGGATTGGGCCGGTATAAATAATTGAACTGGGATCAGGGGGCCTAAATTGTAACCACCGATAAATACAGGATAAATTATGATTAAGGTCGTTTGGCACGCTTTCTGCAATCGCTGTAAAGTGCGTATATGGACCTTTAAGGTACCCACATCCCCCCCTTAATCAAAGTTCATATACCATTTTCTCCTTTCACCGACTGGCCGGATACCTCCCCCATCCGGCCAGTTATTTTTTTGTGGACCCAAAGGGCGTCGCTAATGATGCCGGGGACTGGCTGGCACCGCGGGTTTCGGGTCCGGTCAGGGGGGCGGGGACTCTTCCTGGAGAGCCAGGATTTTCTCGCTGCAGGCTTCGGCGGTGAGACGGCCGGCAAAAAACTCCTTCAGGGCAATCAAAAGAGGGTCGGTGGTGAAGGCCTCCTGCAAGCCCACGCGGTCCCCCAGGTCGGGAAATTTCAAAGCCATCTTGAAGTGACCCGCCATCTCCCGAAACACCTCCAACTGCTGGATCTCCGCCTGGCGCATCTGGCCTTCCACCTGAAACAGCAGCTTGCGCAGGCCCTGCAGGTAGTCTTCCCGTTCCTGATATTCCCGGTGTTTGTGCCGGAGAAAGCTGACGTGCTGCTGGTGCAGGAGGGTGCTGTAGGGGATAATTTTGCTCACGGCCGGCGATTCTCCTGAGGAATATGTATCATCTCACCTTGCGGATTCAAACGAAAAAAGGTAATTTTTTAGGTTATGAGCGATCAAGTTAGCCTGGATTTCGACAAAATGGGGGGCCTGCTGCCGGCCATCGTTCAGGACGCCAACACGGGCGATGTGCTGATGCTGGCGTTCATGAACCCGGAGGCCTGGGAACGCACCCTGGCCACCGGCGAGGCCCATTATTACAGCCGCACCCGCCAGACGATCTGGCACAAGGGCGGCACTTCCGGTAACGTGCAGCGGGTCCAGGAGATTTTTCTGGACTGCGACCAGGACACGGTGCTCCTGAAGGTGGAGCAGGTGGGCGGGGCCGCCTGCCATACCGGACACCGGAGCTGTTTCCATCGCCGGCGGCAAGGGGATGACTGGCAGGTGGTGGGCTCCCCAATCTTTGATCCCAAGGAGGTATACGGGGGTGGATAAGCTACGGTTGGGCCTCCCCAAAGGCAGTCTGGAAAAAGCGACCCTGGAACTCTTCCGGCGTTCCGGTTGGCATATTCAAGTTAATGGGCGGAGTTACTTTCCCGATATCGACGACCCGGAGATCGCCTGCTCCATGTGCCGGGCCCAGGAAATGAGCCGCTACGTGGAGAACGGCACCCTGGACTGCGGCATCACCGGCCTCGACTGGACCATGGAAAATAATTCCCAGGTGACGGTGGTGGCGGACCTGATGTACTCCAAGGCCAGCCTCAACCCGGTGCGGTGGGTGCTGGCGGTGCCGGCCGACTCCGAGATTCGCAGCATGAGGGACCTGGCGGGCAAAAAGATCGCCACCGAACTGGTGAACTACACCCGGCGCTATTTTGAGCAGCGCCAGATCCCGGTCACGGTGGAATTTTCCTGGGGGGCCACCGAAGCCAAGGTGGCCGCGGGGCTGGTAGACGCCATCGTCGAGGTCACCGAGACCGGCAGCACCATCAGGGCCCACGGCCTCAAGATCATCCACGAGCTCTTCCAGAGCAACACCCAGTTCATCGCCAACAACCAGGTGTGGGAGTCCAACGCCGACAAGCGGGAGAAGATGGAGAACCTCAACCTGCTGCTCCTGGGGGCCCTCCGGGCCGAGCGCATGGTGGGCCTCAAGATGAACATCCCGGAGCAGCAGTTAAAGGACATCATCGCCCTGCTCCCCAGCCTCCTGGCCCCCACCATCGCCAGCCTCTACGAGACCGAATGGTACTCGGTGGAGGTGGTGGTGAACCAGGGGGAGGTGCGGACCCTTATCCCCAACCTCATCCGGGCCGGGGCCCAGGGCATCGTGGAGTACCCGCTGCATAAAGTGATTTGAGGCTGGCGAACCAGAGTTGAACAAGAGGCACGGGCGTTGCGCCCGTGCCTTTTTTGTTGGGGCGCAAGAGATTCAGGCGGTCAACGGTCAGCTTTTATAGCGTTGGCCATAAATTCTTTCCACTTGGAGATTTTTAAATCCCCCTGAATCCCCCTTTTTCAAAGGGGGACTTTACCAGCAAATCCCTATAGTTCCCCACTTTTCTAAAGGGGGGTTAGGGGGGATTTTATGGTTCATAACGGAAAATCTGGCAACCGCTCAGTAGCACGGAATTACACCCGGCTTTTTGGGGCAAGAATTCGGCAGTCAATGGAGATCTTTCAGCAAAAAGAACGGTGCGGGGTTTTCCATCGGCGGTCATTCTGTCCAGCTTTCGAGGTGTTGGTTGGACCGTACCTCCAGGCGTGGTGCGGGATATTTTATTGAATATGGATAAGTTGCGTGATTTTGTCCAGTTATTTGCTAAGAGAAGTTCGGCAAGCGCTCGCCCTCTTGAGCGGCTTTGATCTATTCTTAGATATTGAGTGACCGCCAGCCTCGTGATGTGGTCAAAAGCTGCAAGCTTTGCTTGCTCTTGAGTTGGGTAGTTTCGCCTACCATGATGAACAAACGAATTGTCATCAGAGGATACGAGTACTACCCCACCGCTGCCCCGTGGATAAACGGTAACTCGGTATCCATTAGCACGCAACGATGGATAACCTTTGGCTGATAATCGCCATCCGCGACTAAGCCACCGCTTTCGCTTACTGACGCGTCTCTTGCTTCTTGCTTCGGTGCTTCGTTTCTGGCCCATGCAGTCATGAAGCTTTCCATGTTTCCGGCCAAATGCAACCGACTGATAGAACCTCGTCGTAGCTGCGGTGCTCCAAGTGATGCAACGTAGCGAATCGTTTGCGACTCACGCTTTTTACAAGTGGCATGCGGCTCTGCCTAAGTCTTCTATGTCTACGCATCGCCACGCCACGATAAGGTACTCGCGACTGGGACCATGTTCACCGCACAATGAAGCATAGCCGCTTTCATTGTCGGATGCCCTTCACGTCACGAGTCTTCGCTGATGCACCAAGACCTGTTCACGCCAGGTCAATGAAATTCCGCCACGATGTCGGCTAGTTGCAAGTGCGTACTTTGAAAATGATTATTACATGATTTGTCGAGTAGGAAAATTACGCATTCTAGATCAGGATTTTCAATGTGATAGGCATTTCTTGAGCGATTGAAGTACATTTTTGCGATATCATCATTCCATGTATTCAAGGGGTCAATGATACCACCTGTCTGATCGGTTCCCCTGTTGCACTTGTTGATATACTAGACAGTCAATTTCTGGCGAAATTAGAGTCTGTCACAACGCTATTGCATGTCAATTCTAAGACATAGTTCCTAATAGCGTGTCTTTGACATTTCATACCGACGGACTCGAAATCCTCAGGCTTTTGGGCCTCGAAAAGAGCAGCATGAACTCGTGATAACTTGTTCCAAAGTTGATTGATGTTGTCGTGTGCAGCCTGCTGTTCCTTTGACATATTGGACATGCGCCATACGCGTGGTCACGCCGACATGGAACGAAAGGGTGTAGTCAAAACTCGGAAACAGCCTCTGCGAGTAGAGGTTGGTGGGATTAGTGATGACCCACCAGCGGTCTTTGTTCGTCCGCACATCCCATGCATCCATTGGTTGACCAAAGATGCTTTCAGAGGCTACTTTCTCAAGATGTTTTACAGTCTCATCGGGCGCTTGCCACTCTATATAGGAACAGATACGTGCCGCCTCATCATACTCCGCTTTTCAGAACATAGTCCGCCAAGGCTTCAGCGGGCATAGCGCCCGGTATGACGCATTCACCGTTTTTCTTTTCATGAGCGGGCGTGCGAGGACGACGCTTCTCTTTTCTGTGGACTCATAATATCCGTTCCTCTTAACTAGACAAAATAGCACGAATTGTCCAATTCTACAAAGACATATAGGGCGAGCATTGTCCGCTATTAATAAAAAAGGCAGGGTCTTTGGACCCTGCCTTTTTTGCTTACGCGGCAAGGCCGGATTTTATTTGCCGAACCGCCAATCCCGCCGGCGGCCAGGGCCTGCCGAGGAATCCCGGGCCGGAGAGGCCGGGCGCTGCCGCTACTTCTGGGCCGCCGCCTTGCGCTTGATCAGTTCGATGAAGTCCGGGTCGATGCCGTACCCCAGGCTCTTGGCCTTCTGGAGGTCCGGCAGGGCCTCGCGGTACTTCTCCTGGCTCTGGTAGATCATGCCCCGCTGGTTGTAGGCCCGGGCGAAGCTCGGGTTCTGCTTGATGATTTGATTGCACAGTTCCATGGCCTTGGCGTTGTTGCCCTTGGCGTAGTAAACGGTGGCCTTGTAGGAGATGATGGCCGGGTCGTTGGGTTTGAGCTTCAAGGCCTGGTCAAAGGCCTGGAGGGCCTGGTCGTAACGCCCCGCCTGGCTGGCCTGCATCCCCTGGTCGATGAGGCCCTGGACGTCCTGGGCGGCGCTCGCCCCGGCAGCAGGAGCAGGAAGAGCAGGATTAAGGGTAAATATGCCATTCGTTTCATTGCTGGTGATCCTCCTGTTTAGAAAAGTTCAAGGTTCAAGGTTCGAGGTTCAAAGTTCAGGGTTTCCATTGGCGGGCAATGCCCGCCCTACAACACTGTTGACCAAGTTCAAGGTTCAAAGTAGAGACCTCGCGGAAGCCATTATGTCATCCTGAGTGAAGCGAAGGATCTCGTTCTTGCGTACTTATGAGATTCTTCGGTGCTCCGCTCCCTCAGAATGACAAGCGGGGGTACTTTCGCAGAGATCTCAAGTTCAAGGTTCAAAGTTCGAGGTTGGGGGCAGGCCCATTCGAATTTTTCATTACTTACGGGTGCGCGGCAATCTCCCCCATTCCTTCCTCTAGTTAACCGAAAGAGGCGGGGTTTCCGCGGCCCCAGCCGTGACCGAGATTCCCGGTCAAGATCCTTTCGGGCCGTCATCCTCAATGATCCCCCACTTCCTGGCCCGCTCTTCATAGGCCGGAGGAAATCTGGGGGAGAAGTTCTGGTAAACGGTGATGGGGTAGCGGGCCCCGATCTTTTTTGCCGCCTCTTTCAGCCCCACCAGCAGCCCTTCCAGGAACTTGCCGGGGAAGGCCACCACCAGCTCGTCGTCCTGGGTCATGGAAAAGATGCGGTCGCCCATGCCGGGGATGGCCACCCGGAACTCCTCGGAACGGTAGGGGGCAATGAGATATTCGCTGCATTCCACCTTGCCGCCGAATTCGCCGCTGACCCGTGCCCCCAGGCTGAAGGTGGCCGCTTGAATGAGGCGCATGAGCTGGGCCGGGTTGCCGATAGACCACCACCACTTCCGGGTCCAGGCTGAGGCGCTCCAGGGGGCAGAGGTAGATGGCCCCCACCTCCTGGGGCTCAAAACGGGGTAGCCCTTCCACCTCTTTGAGGGCCGGCCCCAGGTCCGGGTGAAATCCCACTTCACAGAAGAGCTGCCCCAGCTCCATGATGGGGTCGGTGGCCGGGGTAAAGCCAAACATCAGCATGCCGGGAATGCAGATGAGATCGTCCTGGGTCAGACCCACGGGCCAGCCATAGACCCGGGCCAGGGTGACCCCCTGGCAGATGGTCACTTTCTTGCCGAAGACTTTTGAGGGTTGCCGGGTCTTGGGAGGCAAGTCAGCGGGGTTTTTAAAGAAGATGGCGCCAAACGGCTCGGTCCTGAGGCGCAGGGCCTCTTTCAACTGGGTCGCCGCAGCTTTATAGTCCATGGTCTCTCCTTCGACTGACTCCTGGAGGCTGATTGTTTCCAGATAACATTGATGTTAAGTATTAAGACCGCATCTGGCAAGATGCAAGCCTGGTTCGCCTTTTCCCTTGGCCCCGGACATCGAACGGGGTAAAATCAGCCTGGACCGGTAGGGTAATTCTGGAATAGAGGGTGAGTGTTACTCACCATAAACCGGCGCCTGAAGCTCCCTACTGCTGGTATATCCTTCAAGAGAATAAGAGATTCTTTGCCGCCCTCATAAAGGTCGATTATGCCCACGGAACCCATTCATTTCCACACGCTGACGTTAGAGGCGGTCTTTGAGGCCTTGGACACCGGCCCCCGGGGGCTGGGCGAGGCCGAGGCGGCGACGCGCCTGGAGCGTCACGGCCCCAACGAACTGGCGGCGGGCAAAAAAATTTCAGCCTGGTCCATTCTGCTGCGCCAGTTCGCCAACCTCTTGATCACCATCCTGCTGGCGGCCACGGTGATCTCCTTCTTCCTGGGGGAGAGCATCGATGCCTGGGTCATTCTGGCCATTGTGCTGGCCTGCGTGGTGTTGGGTTTTGTCCAGGAGTACCGGGCGGAACAGGCTGCCGCGGCCCTGCAGAAGCTGGCGGCGCCGGTGGCCACGGTCGTCCGGGAAGGCAAAGAGCGGGCCATCCCCGCCCGGGAAGTGGTGCCGGGGGACGTGCTGGTGTTGCATACCGGCGACCGGGTGGCCGCGGACGCCCGCTTGCTGGAGGAGATCAATCTGAAGGCGGACGAGGCCCTCCTCACCGGGGAGTCCACCGCCTCGGGCAAGAATCTGGCCCCGGCGGCCGACCCCGGCCTCGCGGTGGCCGACCGGAAGTGCATGGTGTTCGGGGGCACGGTGATAACTTACGGCCGGGGCCGGGCCGTGGTCACCGCCACCGGCATGGACACGGAGTTCGGCAAGATTGCCCGGATGCTGGGGGACGTGACCGAGGACCAAACCCCCCTGGAAGCCCGCATGGGCACCATCGGCCGGGTTTTGTCCGTTATCTGCCTGACGGTGGCCGTGGGGGCCTCAGTTCTGGGAGTATTGCGGGGCCATTCCTGGCTGGAGATGCTGATCTGGGGGATCAGCCTGGCCGTGGCCGCGGTGCCGGAATCCCTGCCGGCGGTGGTCACCGGGGCCCTGGCCATCGGCACCACCCGCATGGCCCGGAAGAACGCCATTGTCAAGCGCCTGCCGGCGGTGGAGACCATGGGCTGCACCACGGTGATCTGCACCGACAAGACCGGCACCCTGACGAAGAATGAAATGACGGTCCGGCGCCTCTTCCTGGATGGAAAGATGGTCGAGGTGAGCGGCTCGGGGTATGAGCCCTCGGGGTCGTTCGCGGTCGGCGGCGCCGTGGTGAGCCCCGGGGACCACCCGGTGCTGACTGAAATCGCCCGGATCGCCCTGCTGTGCAATGACGCCGCCCTGGAAGAGCTTGACGGGGCCTGGACGGTGCGGGGCGACCCCACCGAGGGGGCCCTCCTGGTGCTGGGCCAGAAGGCGGGGTTGGACCCCGAGGCGCTCCGCCGGGAATTTCCCCGGGTGGCCGAGATCCCCTTTGCCTCGGACGTCAAGCGCATGAGCACCTTTCATCAGGAGCCGAGTGGAGTTCTGATGTTCGTCAAGGGGGCGCCGGAACGGCTGCTGCCCCGGGCGCAGATGATGCTGACCGCCCAGGGCGAGGAGACCATGAGTGTTGAGGACCGGGAGGCCGTCCAGGACCAGGCGGCCACCATGGCCCGGGAGGCCCTCAGGGTCCTGGGCCTGGCCTACCGGCGTCTGCCGGGAGTCCCCGATCTGGAATCCGAGCGAGGCCGACCCGGAACTGGTGTGGGTGGGGCTGGTGGGCATGATCGACCCGCCCCGGCCGGAGGCCCGCCAGGCGGTGGATCACTGCCGGCAGGCCGGGATCCGGGTCATCATGGTCACCGGCGACCACCCGATCACCGCCTCCGCCGTCGCCCGGGAGGTGGGCCTGATTCCTCCGGGACAGGAATCCCATGCGGTCATTACGGGTCCTGAGCTCAACAAAATGAGTGACCCGGAGCTCAAAGAGGCCCTCCGGGAGGTTCGGGTCTTCGCCCGGGTGGCCCCGGAACATAAGCTCCGGCTGGTGGACATCCTCAAGGAGCAGGGCGAGGTGGTGGCCATGACCGGGGACGGGGTCAACGACGCCCCGGCCCTGAAGCGGGCGGATATCGGCGTGGCCATGGGGATCACCGGCACCGAGGTCACCAAGGAGACCGCGGCCATGATCCTGGCGGACGACAACTTCGCCACCCTGGTGGCCGCAGTGGAGGAAGGCCGGGCCATCTTCGACAACATCAAAAAGTACCTGGTTTTCCTGCTGAGCTGCAACCTGGCGGAGATCCTGGTGCTCACCGGGGCGTTTTTCCTGGGCCTGCCCCTGCCCCTCATCGCCCTGCAGATCCTCTGGGTGAATCTCACTACCGACGGGCTGCCGGCCCTGGCCCTGGGGGTGGACCCCAAGGCCCCGGACATCATGTCCCGGCCGCCCCGGCCCCCGGCGGAGGGGGTGTTCAGCCCCACCGTCAACGCCCTGCTGGCGGCCATCGCCCTCTATCTCACGGCCATTCTCATTCCCCTGTTCGGCTACTATTATTACTATAATCCCTGGGGACTGGTTGATCCGGAGCTGGTCTTGACCGAGGCGCAGACCATGGTGTTCATCACCCTGGTGCTGGCGGAACTGGTGAACGCCTTCAACTGCCGCTCCGACTACCTGTCGCTGTTTAAGGTGGGGGTCTCAAGCAACCGTTTCCTGATCCTGTCCGTGCTGGCCTCCCTGGCCATGATGGTCATGGTGATCGAATGGGACCCGTTGTCCCGTCTCTTTCACACCACGCCGCTCCGCTGGCAGGACTGGGTGGTGGCAACCGGCCTCAGCCTCACCCTGATCCCCGTGGTGGAGCTGACCAAGTGGATTGTTCGCCTGAGGGGCCGGTCCCGGCGGCCAACGGCTTTGGCGGGATAATGCATACCTCAGGACAGTCAAAAGACCAGGCTTGGTCATTCTGAGGGACGGAGCAACCGAAAAATCTCAAAAGTAGTTGAAAATACGAGATCCTTCGCTTCACTCAGGATGACAAAATGGTTTTTCGCAGAGGTTTTAACCTCGCACAAATCACCCTTGGATAAATTGGTTATTAACAATAATTTAAACAAGTTGCCTAATTAGGAAAAGAGGACTTATAGCGGTTGCCAAAAGTTTTTTCCGATCCTTGAGATCCACAAATCCCCCCTAACCCCCCTTTAATAAAGGGGGGAACCATAAGGAATTGCTGATAAAGTCCCCCTTTGAAAAAGGGGGATTTAGGGGATTTAAGAATTGCCAAGGAGAAAGAATTTATGGCAAACGCTATAGAAAGGATCGGGGGCCTTGGTCACAGAGGAAAAAGGTGTGCCGCCCCCGATAATCTGCCGCTATTGTTTGTTTGTGCTGCCGGCCTCCGCCGCGGCCAGTTTTTCCTGGAGGTAAGGCACCAGGGCGGCGTTGGGGGGATGGTCCAGCAGTTTGCGCCAGTAGACCGCGGCTTCTTTGGGTTCCTTGGCCTGCTCATAGAGCACGGCCAGCCGGCGGAGAACCTCATCCTTCAAGGGGCCGGAGACTTGGTCCGCCAGCGGCTTGAGCACCGTGGCGGCCTTTTTGAAGTTGCCCATGCCTTCGTAGCAATAACTCAGACTTTCGTTCACCAGGGTGTCCCATCCCGGGTCCCGGCCGTCCAGGAGGGATTCGTAAGCCTTGGCGGCCTCGTTATACAACTGCAACCGGTAGAGGAGGTTGGCCCGCAGGAGCTGGGCTTCCCGGGCCGCCGGGGTGCCGGCATATTCCTTGACAAATTTCTCCAGGTCCTGGGCCGCGGTGATGGCCGGGACCTTGAGGTCCACCTTGGGGGTCAGCTGGGCCAGGGCCGCGGCGGCCTTCTCCTGCCGGCTTGCCTGCATCCTGGCGGTCACCCCCCAGGCCCCCAGCCCCACCGCGATCACCACCCCGGCCAGCACCAGCCATTTGGCATAGGGCTTCACCCGCTCCAACAGGTGCTGCGCCATATTTAACACTTCCTCGGGATTGTCCAGCGCCGACCGGCGATGGGTAGTTAGCTTGGCCATATTTTTCTCCTCAACATTTTTACGCCTTCCCTGAGGAAGCCATTAACCGGAACATGAAAAATATTCTGCAGCCTCAGGGGCGATTCGCCAACCGCCCCGACGATTCGTGGTGGTGTTATCAACTACTGTTCGGCATCAATCGCTCTCCGCCAATTCGCTGACCAGTTCCCAGCTCCGCGGCCCGTGGCCGACAAAGGTGAGCTCTCGCTCGTTTTCCCCCAGGATCTCCAGATCCACTTCCAGGTAATCGCCGGGGAGCAGGGGGGCCAGCCGCCGGGCCCATTCCGCCACCACCACCTGGGGCCCGGAGAGATATTCTTCCAGGTCCGGGAGCAGCGACGCCGGCAGGTCTTCCAGGCGGTAGAGGTCCAGGTGGACCAGAAGCACGCGCCCGGGATACTCGTGCACCAGGGTGAAGCTGGGGCTGGCGACCAGGTCGGGCGGCACCTCAAGCCCCTGGGCCAGGCCGTGGACGAACTCGGTCTTGCCGCTGCCCAACTCGCCGTTTAAGGCCACCACATCCCCCGGGGCCAGCCTGTCCCCCAACCGGGCCGCCAGGGCCCGGGTCTCCTCGGGACTGCGGGTGACCCTCTGGAACGGCCTCATAAGAGATAACCATAATCAGATAATATCCTCCAAATCCGAGCCTAACGGCAAAGCCAAAATCCCCCTAAATCCCCCTTTACAAAGGGGGACTTCCAAAACACCCCCTTTAATAAAGGGGGGTTGGGGGGATTTTCCCGGGCCTGCCATGGCGGCACTCCGTATTACTTTTCGGGTTCCTGGGCCATGGCCCGGACCAGGTCCATCTTGCCGATGACGCCGACGATTTTGTCCCCTTTGACCACCGGGATGGTGTGGACCTTCTGTTTGGCCATGAGCGCGGCGATCTGGGGGACCGGGGTGTCCGGGGCCACCGTGACGGGGTTCGAGGCTCATACAATCGCCCACCGTGGTCCCCAGCATCTTTTCCACCTTGTGGAGTGAATGCGAGGGAATCTGGAGGTAAAAGTGGAAATCCAGGATATTGATGGCCGGGGGCAGTTCCAGGTCCCGGGCCCGCTCCACCAGGTCGCTCTGGGTGACGATGCCCACCAGGCGGCCGTCTTTATCCACCACCGGCACGCCGCCGATCTGGCGATTCTCCAGGGTCTTGGACAAATCCGCGATGGAGGTCTCCGGGCTGACCGTGAGGACCTCCGTGGTCATGATATCACGCGCGTAAAGCATATATCTCCCTCTGCCGGGGGTATCGTCCCCTGGCTGAATTCTGCCAGCATGTGGGGCAAGACGGTCAGCAAGTCACCGGCGATCATGCCCCGTTGCCCGTGGTGGCTGACAAAAAAATCGGCGGCCAGGCCGTGGAGGTAGACGCCCAGGCGGGCGGCGTCCCAGGGAGCCAGGCCCTGGGCCAGAAAACCGCCGATGAGGCCGGTAAGCACGTCCCCGGTGCCGCCGCTGGCCAGGGCCGGATTCCCCGTGGCATTGAGACTGGCCCGGCCATCCGGGGCGGCCACCACCGTCTGGGCCCCTTTCAACACCAGGATAACCCCAAGTTTGGCCGCGGTTTCCCGGGCCAGGTCCAGGCGCCGGGCCTGCACTTCCGGGGTGGTGAGCCCCACCAGCCGCGCCATTTCCCCCGGGTGGGGGGTCAGGATCCGGGGTGCCGCCGCCTCCTTGAGGATAGCGTTATCCCCCGCCAGGTTGTTGATGCCGTCGGCGTCGATGACCATGGGGCAGGCGAGGTCACGCGCCAGCCGGGCCACCAGTTCCCGGGTCTCAGGGTGAGTCCCGATCCCCGGCCCCAGGGCCAGGGTGAATTTGCCGTTTTGTTCGTTAAGGAACTCCGCGATGGGCGCCCAGGCCGCCCGACCCAGGGCCCGGGCCCCCGCCGCCTCGGGCAGGGGCAGGGTCATGGCCTCGGTGAGCTTCACTTCCAGGATGTCGTTGAGACTGGCGGGGACCCCCAGGGTCACCAGCCCGGCCCCGGCCCGGAGCGCCGCCTCGGCTGCCAGGGCCGCGGCCCCGGTCTTGCCCTCGGACCCGGCCAGGACCAGCAGGTGCCCGAAGTTCCCCTTGTGGCTGCCGAAAGGCCGGGGCGGTAGCAAGGCCCGCATTTCCCCGGCTTCGGCCAGCGAAACCTTCGCCTCCCGGGCGAGAATCGGGGGGATGCCGATATCCGCCTGCCAGAGGCGGCCCACGTAATCCCGGCCCGGCGGCAGCACCTGGCCGAGCTTGGGCCAGCCGTAGGTCACGGTAACCTGGGCCTTCAGGGCCACCCCCAGCACTTCCCCGGTATCGGCGGACAGCCCCGTGGGGATATCCACCGCCAACACCGGCGCCCGCAGATGGTTGAGCCGCTCGATCAGGGTGGCCATCAGCCCCTGCACCGGGGCATTGAGGCCGGTGCCCAACAGGGCGTCCACGATGAGGCCGGCTTTGGCCAGCCGGTGGATGACCGGGTTCAGGTCAGCTTCGGTGAGGACCTCCGCCACCGCGATCCCCAGGTGGGCCAGGATCTCCAGGTTGACCCGGGCATCCCCGCTCACCCGGTCCCGGGGCCCCAGGAGGAAAACGGCTACCGGGATGCCGGCGTTGGCCAGGTAGCGGGCCACCACGAAACCGTCCCCGCCGTTGTTGCCCCGTCCGGCCACCACCGCCACTTCGCCCTGAAGGCCGGGAAATTCCCGCCGGAGAATCCGGTAGGTCGTCCGCCCGGCATTCTCCATGAGGACCAGGGAGGGGATGCCAAGGTCCTGGATGGCCCGGCGGTCCAACTCCCGCATCTCTGATGCCGTCACGAGTTTCATGTCTCAACCTGAGTCTGAAATTTACGGTTTAAGATAACACACCCCTCCGGGTATTAGCAATTAGCCCCTTACGGCAAGTCAAAACCGGGATGGGAAAATATGCTTTTCTTGCGGCTGCATCCACCCCTCACCGCAATCCCCTCCCCCGGGGAGGAGAGGACGGATAAGGAAGCTTTCCATAACCGGGTTATTCTGCCGGTCGGCATAAAGTGCGCGACCTGAACTCAACGAGAATTCGAGATTATTCGCCGGCCTTCGGGGCATCATGATCCTGGCATGAGTTTTTGAAATAAGCTTTTGCCTTGGCTGGCCGCTGGAGAGCTGTCCCCACCAAAAAGGCGGCCCGGGGGCCGCCTGATCTCCTTGACGAACAGGTCGTTCGCTTACCAGTGGTAGGACAACCCCGCCACCACCTTGTGGCAGTCAAAATCGAAAGTCGCTATGCCCCGGCCCTCTGTGCCGTTGGGCAGGTAAAAGGGGTGGGAATCTATTTCGACAGCCCACTGGTGGTTATATTTGTATTCCACAAAAGCGCCGATGTGTTTGGTAAACATGTAACGCAACCCCGCCATCACATCGATGCCAAAATTTTTCGCCGAATCCACCTCTTCATACAGAACGATGAAGGCAGGACCGATCCCCACATAAGGCTGCAAGCGCCCAAAGGGCACCTCGTTATCCGGGAGAAAACCGTAGCGCCCGACGATATGCAGGGCCGTGGTCCAATTGACCCAGAAGTCATTGGGGACGGCAGCCTGGGTATACCCCTGGATGGGGCGGTTGATCGACAAGGTGCGCCGGTTTACGTAACTGTTGTTGGCCAGGGACTCCACTTCGAGTCCCACGTAAGGAACGGTGTGGGTAAAATACCCTATCTTAAACCCCCCGGTGAAAGAATTGCTGAATTGATTGCTGAATAGCGTCGCTGCGCCTGTGGACGTGACCGGGCCAAATCCCGGGTTCAGATGAAGACCGCTGAGATATCAAGGTTCTGGCTGGGAGTAAATGCCACGCCCATGAAGCCCCCGACATAAAATTCACCGTTGAGCAGCCGTTCCTTGCCCCGGCGCGAGGGCAGATTTTCGTAAACGCCATAGGCGATAAGCGGGGTTGCGAGCAGCCCAAGGATGGTGCAGCCGATGGCCAGGTCGGTTTCCAACGCCATCACCGGCGTCGGCGCCGGCAACAGGAATCCTACGGTCAAGAGAAGAATGACAACCATCAGCCCCCATTTCCTGCGTTTATTGCGGCCCCCATTCATTTTCCCAGCCCCCCTTGACACCCTTTAAAGTTTAATGATTCTAGTAGTTTATTATTGCCTAAAGTCAAGTAAAAACAAAGGCCGGTGAGTGCGGGATAATCATGTTGACTCATGGCCCCCAGATTGATAGATTTTAGGTTGTAAGAATTATCTCGTCATTTCAAGGAATCCGTGACCGTCATCATCGATTATCAAGCCGGGAACCTCACCAGCGTGGTCAGGTCTCTCAAAGTCCTGGGGGTAGAGGGTACGGTGACCCAGGACCCGGCGGTGGTGGCCCAGGCTACCCGCGTCATTTTCCCCGGGGTGGGAGCAGCCGGCAAGGCCATGGCCACGCTCCGGGAACTGGGTCTGGATCAGGCCCTGCGCCAGAGTTTGGCGCGGGGTATTCCCATCCTGGGCATCTGCCTGGGGGCCCAGATTATCCTGGAGCACAGTGAGGAAAATGAGGCCGCTTGCCTGGGCCTGTTGCCCGGCCGCACCCGGGCCCTCCCCCGGGGCCAGGGCTTGAAAATCCCCCACATGGGCTGGAACCGGGTGCGCTTTCTCCGAACCCACCCGGTATTCCAGGGCTTGCCTGAGGGTGCCGAATACTATTTTGTCCACAGCTACTATCCCGACCCGGCCCAAACGACCATGGTGCTGGGGGTGACGGACCATGGGATTGAGTTTCCCAGCGCCATTGGCTGGCGCAACCTGGTGGCCACCCAGTTTCACCCGGAGAAAAGCGGCCGTTTCGGACTGCAGATCCTGGAGAATTTCCTGGCCTGGGACGGCTCCTATGCTGAGTAAGCGGATTATTCCCTGCCTGGACGTCCGGGACGGCCGGACCACCAAGGGCATCAAATTCAGGGACAATGTGGATATCGGGGACCCGGTGGCCATGGCCCGGCTCTACTATGAAGCCGGGGCCGACGAACTGGTCTTTTACGACATCACCGCCTCCAGTGACCGCCGGAACATCATGATCGACGTGGTTCGCCGGGTGGCCGCCGAGATCCTCATCCCTTTTTCGGTGGGCGGCGGCATCCGGAATCTCAACGACATGCGGGACGTACTGCTGGCCGGGGCTGAAAAGGTGAGCGTCAACAGCGCCGCCATCCTGGACCCCGGGCTGATCACTGCCGGGGCCCAGGCCTTCGGCAGCCAGTGCATCGTCTTGGGCATGGACGTGAAAAAGGTCCCCCCCTCCCCCCCCATACCCTCGGGGTATGAGATGGTGATTCACGGGGGCCGCACCCCTATGGGGATCGATGCCCTCTGGTGGGCCCAGGAGGCGGTGCGGTTGGGGGCCGGGGAAATCTGCCTCAACTCCATCGATGCCGACGGCACTCAGGCGGGTTATGAGCTGAACCTTACCCGGATGATCTCTGAAGCCGTGCCCATCCCGGTGATTGCCTCGGGCGGCGCCGGCGTCCCCGAGCACCTCCACCAGGTGCTCACCCAGGGTCGGGCGGATGCCGCACTCATTGCTTCCATGGTCCATTATGGCACCTATACCATTAAAGAGATTAAAGACTATCTGGCCCAGCGACGCATCCCGGTTCGCCTGGTCTGGTAAACCCGCTCGACCAGGAAGGATGCCCTTGAACGATCAGCTTGACAGGAAAGTGGTCGATTTTCCGGAAGAGCTGCCGGAGATTCTCGAACCCGAGATCGAGGCGGACGTTGAAGAACCCGAGGTCACCCTGCCGGTTCCCAGCGATCTCGACCTGGTGCAGCGCTACATCCGCGAGGCGAACCACTTTGCCCTCCTCACCCCGGAGGAAGAAAAATCCCTCACCACCCACTTCCGTGAGACCGGCGACCAGGAAACCGGCTCCCGCCTGATCACCAGCAACCTGAGGTTGGTGATCAAGATTGCCCTGGAGTTCCAGAAATACTGGATGAAAAACCTGCTGGACCTGATCCAGGAAGGCAATATCGGTCTCATGCATGCCATCAGGAAATTCGACCCCTACCGGGGCATTAAGCTCTCCTATTATGCTTCCTTCTGGATCAAAGCTTACATTCTCAAATTCATCATGGACAACTGGAAGCTGGTGAAGATCGGCACCACGCAGTCTCAACGCAAACTCTTTTACAACCTGAAACGGGAAAAAGAGAAACTCCGGTCCCAGGGGTTTGAGCCGGGTCCCAAACTCCTGGCGGACGTCTTGAACGTGCGGGAGGAAGAAGTCATCGAGATGGACCAGCGCCTGGGTGCCTGGGAGCTTTCCCTGGACGCACCCTTGAAAGACGGTTCCGATGAAAATCACAAGAATTTTCTGCCTTCCTCCGAGCCCCAGGTGGAAGAGATGCTGGCCGATGCGGAGCTGAAAAACCTGTTCCGCCGGAAGCTGGCGGAGTTTCGCACCGAACTCAACGACAAGGAACTGGATATCTTAGACCTACGCCTGTTGGCGGAAAAGCCCATGACCCTGCAGGAGATTGGGGCCCGTCACCAAATCTCCCGGGAGCGGGTGCGTCAGATTGAGGACCGCCTCATTAAGCGGTTGCGCCATTATCTCAAAAATGAAATCGCCGACTGGAAGGATTATCGGACCCCGATAGGGGATTAGCCGCCCCCGGGGCCGCCTTCCGAGGAACAACGTTGCCTAACCGCAAAATCTTACTGCAAATGCAAGCCATGTTGTGCATCAGCGCCTCCTGGTCCCGCATCGTTCTCGGCGGGATCCTGGGGGTTTCCCTTTGCCTGACGGTCCTGGGGTGCGCCTCCCTGGGGCGGATGGCCCCCGGTGGAACCGCGGGCGAAACCACGCCGGAAACCCCAAAAAGCCTGGCGTACTACCACTTTCTCAAGGCCCAACAACTGCTGGTGGCCGAGGACGCCGCGGGGGCCATCCGGGAATATGAGGCGGCCGTAAAAGATGATCCCGAATCCGCTTTCCTTGAAATGGAGTTGGCCGCCCTCTACCAACGCCAGGGCGATGCGAAGCAAGCTTTGGCCCACGCCGAGAAATCTCTCCGGTTGGACCCCAGGCAGCAAGAGGCATATTTTCTCCTGGCCAGCCTGCACGTAGGCCTCAACCAGTTGAATGAGGCTACCCGGGAATACGAGCGCATCCTCACGTTAGACCCGAAAAATCGGGAAGCCCGCCTCTTTCTGGCCACTCTCTACGCCCAGCAGAAACGATATCCCAAAGCCATTCGCACCATCCAGGACCTCTTGCGCCTGGACCCCTCCCTGGTCGTGGGTTACTACTACCTGGGGCGCATTTACCTGGAGACCGGCCGTCTGGCGGACGCGAAAAAAGAATTTCAACGAGTCCTCAGCATGGACCCCAAGTTTGTCCCGGCCATGTTCGACCTGGGCGTCACCCTGGAACGGGAGCACCAATACAGCCGGGCCCTGTCCATGTATCGCCGCATCCTCCGGTCCTACCCGCGCAACAGCAAGGTCTGGACCAGTATCGGCCGCCTCTACCTGATTATGAACCGCTACAGCGATGCCCAGAAGGCCTTCCGCAAGGTCAGGGAGTTGGAACGGAATGATCCCGCCGCTGATTTCAATATCGCCCTGATCTGCCTGGAGCAAAAACTGCCGGACGACGCCATCCGCCTCCTCCGCCCCCTCCTGAGCGTGCCCCGCTACCAGGACCGGGTTCGCTACTTCATCGCCATGGCCCTGGAGGAAAAGGGCGACCTGAAGGCGGCCGCCATCGAATATCAACTGGTAGGCCAGGGTTCCGAATATTTCATCCAGGCGCGCATCCGGCTGGCCTATCTCACCTTTCAAATGGGTGACAAAGTGCGAGCCCGGCAGATCCTCAACGATCTCCTGACCCGGGCTCCCAAACAGGAAGAGATTTATCTTACCAAATCTTACTTTTACGAGGAAGACAACCAATGGGACCTGGCCATCCAGGCCCTCACCTCCGGGCTGGGGCAGGTGGAGCGGCCCCAGGAAATCCATTTCCGCCTGGCGGTCCTTTATGAGAAAGAGAATAAACGCCCCGAAAGTATCCAGCAGATCAAGAAAGTCCTGGAACTGGACCCGAATAATGCCGATGCCCAGAATTTCCTCGGCTATTCCTACGCTGAAGCCGGGGTGGACCTGGATGAAGCTGAAAAACTGATCCGGGAGGCCCTGCGCACCAAGCCCAACAGCGGCCACATCATTGATAGCCTGGGGTGGGTCTTATATAAAAAGGGCCAGTACGACAAGGCGGTGACCGAGTTGGAGCGGGCTCACCGCATTATGCCCCAGGACGGCACCGTGGCTGAGCATTTGGGGGATGCCTATGTTAAACTGAAGCGCTACCGGGACGCCCTGCGCATCTACCGCCGGGCCCTGGACCTGGAAAATGCCACGCCCTCGAGCCTGCGCAAGAAAATCAATCAGGTGGAAATCTTGTTGAAAGGACCGACCCCTTGAACCTCAGATACTTCTTATGCCTGCTCCTGGCGGCGCTTCTCTGGTCCGCAGGTTGCCGGACGCTGCCGCCGCCCCCGCCGCCGGTGGCGGCCATTTCCCCGGAAGACCTGCTCGCCCGTCTTCAGGCCCGGCAGGAAAGGGTCCAATCTTTCCAGGCCAAGGGCCGCATCACCTACCTGTCCCCCAAGCAGAATTATTCCGGCACGGCCTTGCTCACCGGCCGACTGCCCGCCAGTCTCAAGGTTAATGTCCTGGATTTCCTGGGTCGTACCGTCCTGAGCTTCGCCACCGACGGCACCGAAGTTAAGGTGCTGTCTCCCAGCGAAAATAAATTGTTTCAGGGTCCTGCCACTCCCCGGAATCTGGCCGCCTTCATTCCTCCCACCGTCAGCCTGGCCCAGGCCCTGCGCCTGCTGGTGGGGGCCCTGCCGTTGAGTCAGGGACCGCCCCAGAACTTCGCCTATGAAGCCGCCACGGGCCGTTACCGCCTGGAGTGGCGCCAGGGCGACGCCCTGACCGAACGCCTCTGGGTCGCGGCCCAGGGCCTTTACCCGGTGCAGGAAGAGTGGTACGGCGGCGCCCCGGAACCGCGCTTTACCGCCGAACTGGCCAACTTCGGCGCCCTGGCCCCCGACCTGCCCGAAAAAGTCACCCTGAAGACGCCCACGCCTAAGATGGAAATGCGCCTGGTCTACCGCGACCTTAAGCTCAATCCGCCCCTGACCGCGGCCGATCTTGACCCTGACGCCCCCTCCCGGCGTGGTCCAGGTCCCCCTGGGGAAATAGCGGTCGGCCATGAACTATCAGTTCTCAGCCAAGACCATTGCTGTTTTTCATCATTAAGGTGACACGAGAAAAAGAGATGCTTTCCTAAAGGGGGGGTTAGGGGGGATTCCTATAAGAGCTTGAAATTCCCCTAAAGCCCCCTTTTTCAAAGGGGGCCTTGCCCGGCCAAGTCTGATGCTCCCAGCCCGATTTTATCGTCTATCTGAGGCCGCAGGGGCGTAGGGCGGGAAAGCGAAGCGCATCCCGCCTTTAGCGTTCGGTTGGGGGCGAAATTGCTGGACATTGCTTTAATCGATCAAGATTAGGGTGCGGGGGAAGGAGTCTTTTTCCCATTAATTCAGGGTTTCTCTCTCTATGAAATTCCTGGTGGATCAGCCCCTGGGCGGCTTGGCCAAGTGGCTGCGTTTCTGCGGCTTCGACGCCACCCTCCTGCGCCTGGCCCCGGATAAACCCGGGAGCTGGCCGCCTCCCCGGCCCCAGACCCATATCCTGACCCGGCAGGCAGCCTGCCAGCGTCTCAAGCGGCCTGATCTCCTGGTCCTGGCCGCCCCCGAACCCGAGGGCCAGCTCACCGAGGTAATCCGGCGCCTGCACCTGACGCCCCGCCACCTCAAACCCCTGACCCGTTGCCGCCATTGCAACGACCCCCTCGCCCCCCTCAGCCGGGAACTGGCTCAAAGCCGGGTTTCCGAGTATGTCTTCCTGCACCACCGCCGTTTCTCTGCATGCCCCCGCTGCCACCGGGTCTACTGGCCCGGCAGCCACCTCCAGGGAATCACCGCGGCCCTGCGGGATCAACTGGAGCACCTCGAAGGGGCTGCCGACCACACGGAATAGTGTTGCGTCCCGGCCTGATCTTACCAAAATTCATCACCATTATTCCCCCGCCACCGACAGGTTAGCCCCGGAAATTCAACTTTTTTTATCTCTCCCCCACCTTTAAGGGGGACAGGGTTAGAGGTCGTGAACAAGGCTGAGACGAGGCCTATTGAAAAATGAGCCCGCTTCGCCAGACAAACGAGGCCTCATTCCCGGCGCTTTTGAGATTGCACCGCCCCCTCCCCCTACCTATATTATGATAATAAGAAAAAGTGCCTGGGGCCGGGCAACCATTCTCGGTCGCCTCCCCGGTTCCAGGCCCCCCGGGAAAGGAGGAGTGCATGAGCGTAGATTATCAAGGGTTGGCCGCTAAGGGGCTCAAGGGACTAAAGTGCACCGCGTGGTTCGCCAGGACCCTGGCCCTCAATATGCTGCGCCGGGGCCTGATTCTGGGCCGCTACACCCTGGCCTGCTGGCAGAAGCAGAAAATCAATAAGGCCATGCGCCGGTTGGGGGACCAGTTTTTCCAGGCCCTGGAGCGGGGTGAAACCAACCCCCTGGTGGTAAGCGAAGTGAGCGATGCGGTCAACAAAGCGAAGGATGTGAAAGAAGCCAAAGACAAAAATTATCAGGCCGTGGCCGCCCTCCGGGAGAAGATCCAGGCCGCCTGGGCCCAAGAGGCCCCGCCGGTGCCCACGGTGGGAACCCCGCCCCCGCCCGCCGAGCCGAATGGGAACCTGAGGCAGCGGAAAAGCCCGAGGAACCTGCGGCTCAGTAGGATTTTTGCCGTTCTGAAAGGTGTCTGACTGGTAGGCTGGCCTGGGCTCAAGGGTTGCGTAAGGGCTCCTGACCGCCTCCCTAAGAGCCTCAAGATTATGGGTGGCGCGCCACGATGGCTAACCCGCCAGCCAGACGTTTGGCCATGACGCAATAGCGATTCATCACTTTCCGGCATAACCCCCTATTCAGAGGTGGAGTTTGGCAGGAGAGTCTTTATGAGGGGAGTAGCGGGGGACTTGCTTGGAAATCCCCGGTCCTCCCCTCAAATATCGTGCAGATGCTATCGTTTTACTCCGCCCCGCAGTCCGCCGGGCTGCCCCGGAGTTTTTCCAGGGCGTGGGGCAATGCCTGTGCCACCGCCGCCAGGTTTTCCCGGGCCCCCTTGGGGCTGCCGGGGAGGTTGATGATCAGGGTGCGGCCCCGGATCACCGCCACCCCCCGGGAGAGCATGGCGTGGGGGGTGATGGCCAGGCACGCGGCCCGCATGGCCTCGGCTATCCCCGGCACCAGGCGCTGGGCCACGGCCAGGGTGGCCTCCGGCGTCGTATCCCGGGGGCTCAGGCCCGTCCCCCCGGTGGTCAGGATCAGGTCCAGGCCGTCGTCGTCGCTCCAGGCCGTAAGTATCGCCGCAATGGCCTCCGGCTCGTCGGGCACGATTGCACTAGCGGTCACCTGGAAGCAGCGGGGGTCAAGCCCGCGGCCCAGTTCGGGCCCGGCGGTGTCGGCCCGCTCCCCGGCGTGCCCCCGGTCACTGACCGTCAGGATGCCCACCCGGAACATCAACCACCTCGATGACATCGCCGGGCTTCACCACGCCCTCTTTGAGCACCCGGGCAAAAATGCCTTCTTTGGGCATGACGCAGTCGCCCACCAGTTCCCGGATGGCGCAGCCCTTGTGGCAGGTCTTGCCGATCTGGGTGACCTCCAGCTCCACCGCTTCGCCCACCCTGAGCCGGGTCCCCACCGGCAGGTGCATGACCGCGAGACCCTCCACGGTGAGGTTCTCGGCAAAATCGCCGGGCTTGACCTTGGCCCCGGCGGCCACCATCTTGTCGATGGACTCCCGGGCCAGGAGGCTCACCTGGCGGATGCCGCCTTCGGCGTGGGCGTCGCCGGCCAGGCCGTGATCCACCACCAGCCGCGCCTGGTCCACGTTGTGCTTGACCTCGCCCTTGCGGTCGGATGACGGAGACCGCGACGATGCGGCCGGGGGTGAAGAGGTTTTGGGGTTTTGGTTTCATCTCACACCAAGATGCTAAGATCAAATCTTCTGGTTTCCAAAAAATGAAAAAATACTTATGGGGGTTGGGGGAGAGGGTTTGGGAGAGGGGGCAGGGGCCGCTTACGAAAAAGCCCCTGGTCCCCTCTGCCAAAATATTTCGCTATTCCTTCTCCTGGGCGGCCCGGGCTTCGGCGATGATCTTTTCCGCCTGGTGGGGCGGGACCTCTTCGTAGTGGTCGAACTCCATCTCGTAGGTGCCCCGGCCCCCGGTCTTGGAGATCAAATCCGGGGCATAGAGCAGCACCTCGGTCATGGGCACGTGGGCGGTAATCACCTGCTGCCGGCCTTCGGCTTCCACTCCCAGGACCCGGCCCCGGCGCCCGTTGAGGTCGCCGATGATATCCCCCATGTTCTCTTCCGGCACCGTGACCACCATCTTCATAATGGGTTCCAGCAGAGTGGGGTTGGCCTGCTCCATGCCCTTCTTGAAGCCCTTGGACCCGGCGATTTTAAAGGCCATGTCCGAGGAGTCCACGTCGTGGAAGGAGCCGTCATACAGGGACACCCGGAAATCCACCACCGGGAAGCCGGCCAGGATGCCGGTATTCTTGGCCTCGGCGATGCCTTTTTCCACCGAGGGGATGTACTGTTTGGGGATGGCGCCCCCCACGATCTTGTCCACAAACTCAAAGCCGCTGCCCTTGGGCAAGGGCTCCAGTTCCAGCCAGGTGTCGCCGTATTGCCCCCGGCCGCCGGACTGGCGTTTATGTTTGCCCTGGACCTTGACGGTACCCTTGATGGTCTCCCGGTACGGCACCTTCGGGGGCTTCAGGTTGACTTCCACCCCGAACTTGCGCTTCAGCTTTTCCGCGGTGGCCTCGATATGGACCGAACCCACGCCGGACAGCAGGATTTCCTTGGTCTCGGCGTTGCGGGTCAGGCTCAGGGAGGGGTCTTCCTCGATGAGCTTGGAGAACGACGAGAAGACCTTGTCCTCTTCCCCCGGTTTCTTGGGTTCCAGGGCAAAGGTGACCATGGGCCGGGAGGACGGGATGGCCGGCAGCAGGAGGGGCTTGGCCTCCGCCGTCAGGGTGTCGCCGGTGACGGTCTCCTTGAGTTTGGCCACCGCGCCGAAGGCCCCGGGGCCCAGGTTGGGCACGGCCTTCTGGGCCTTGCCCTCCAGCAGGAAGAGCTGGCCGAAACGTTCCGGCACCGCCCGGGTGGCGTTGAGGACCGTGGAGTCGGCGGCCATGACGCCGGAGTAAATGCGGAAGATGGATAGGCGGCCGGCATAGGGGTCGGCCACGGTCTTGAAGACCTGGGCCGCCAAAGAGCCATCCGGGTCCGCCTCAAAGACCACTTCGGCTGCCGTGGCGGGATGCTGCCCCTTGATCGGGCCGCGATCCTCCGGGGCGGGGAGATAGAAATTAATCGCGTCCAGCAGGAGCGCGGCGCTGCCACTGTTTTGGCTGGCTCCGCACAAAACCGGCACGAAACTGCCCTTCAGGGTGCCGATCCTGAGTCCCTGGTAGATCTCCTCCGGCGTCAGTTCCCCTTCTTCCAGGAATTTCTCGATCAGGGCGTCGTCACTTTCCGCGGCAAAGTTGAGCAGATCGCTCCGCAGCGCCTCCGCCTCATCCTTGAGGTCGTCGGGGATGGGACCGGCTTCCAGCTTGCCGCCCCCGGCCGGGACCAGGTAGGCCTTTTGGCTGATCAGATCCACCACCCCTTTGAAACCGGCTTCCCGGCCGATGGGCAGCAGGATGGGCACGGCCTGGACCTCCAACACTTCCCGGATTTCCTTGAGCGCCTGGTGGAAATCGGCCCGTTCCCGGTCCATCTTATTGATGAAGACCAGGCGGGGCAGATTGTACCGGTTGGCCGTGTGCCAGACCTTTTCGGTGCCCACCTTGACGCCGTCCACCGCGTCCACCACCACCACGGCGGCGTCGGCCACATGGAGGGCGGCCCGGGTATCCGCCAGGAAATTGTCATCCCCGGGGGTGTCGGCCAGATAAACCGTGTGCTTTTTCCACTGATAATGGTGAAAGGCGCTGGAGATGGTGATCCCTTACGTTTAATTTCCTCAGGCTCGTAATCCAGGACGGAACTGCCGTCGTCGACTTTTCCCAGCCGGGAGGTGGCCCCCGCCCCAAAGAGGAGGGCCTCGGCCAAAGAGGTCTTGCCGCAGCCCCCATGGCCGATCAGGACCAGGTTGCGGATCAGTGTGGTTTTGCCGGACATCAAATTCTCCCTTCCCTCAAGGTAGCCTCCCCGGTTCCAGACTTTGGTGAGGATTTCGTTTGGGACCGGGGCAACCTTTTAAAATTAACAGGTTTGTCCATAAATCTCAACCGCTTTTCCGCGCCCTTTCCAGCCTCATTTCGGTCACAGGGGAGAATACCGGAAAAACCTGCGGCCACCCGGAGAAATCGCCCCGGGAATTGACAGGGGAATATCCTCTTGATATATTATTTCGTTGTCGGGACGTGGCGCAGACTGGTAGCGCACCTGAATGGGGTTCAGGGGGTCGGAGGTTCAAATCCTCTCGTCCCGACCATAATAAGGCAATAATAAAGGCAAGTTACAGGAGATAACCTGAACTTGCCTTTTTCTTTTTGGGGCAACGTGCGCATAACGTGCACCATTTTTTATTTTTAGGCGAAACAGGAGATTATTTGCGGGCCTATAATTATTATTTAAATGAACTGAAGTCCCCCTTATCCTTAGTCAGGTTTCAGGGCGTCCCGGGTATGATGACTCATAACGGACAATGACCGCCCGATGATTTTCTTTTTGCAACAGCTCCCCTGGCATAACAGCCAAATTCAGCTTCTACAGTCCCAGCGGCGCCAGGTAGCGGCGGTGGAGTTCGTCCTGGAGCCAGGCGGCTGAGGCGGCTTCCGGGGCTTCCAGGAGATCGTTGAGGCCGGCGGCCATTTCCCGGAGGCGGGCCAGGGCTTGCTGCCGCGCCGCGTCCATGACGGCCCAGTCGCCGGTGGCCAGCAGGGTCTGGAAGGCCGGCGCCAGCTCCGGCAGCATCGCCGGGATGAGGCCCGGGCGCCAGGCCAGCATCACCGCCAGGGAAGGGAGGCGCTCCCCGGCGACGATGTAGGCCAGGCGGCCCCAGTCGTTGACGTCGGCCAGGGCGTCTTTGAGGGTCCGGACCCAGAGTTCCACCCGGGTCTGGGGAAAGCGGCTCAGCACCGCGGGGAAGGCCTCTTGCAAGCTGGGCTCCAGGGCTTCGCCCATTTCGTGGCGGATGACCGCTTCCAGCTCCCCGGCCAGAAAGGCGTTGAACTGCTCCTGGTGGGCCTCCGGGTCAGCGAGCAGGTCCTTGAGGGTGAGCTTATAGGCTTTGAGGGCGACCTGCAGGTAGGCGTTGCCCTGTTGGGTGGGGTCGGCCAGATGGTCCCAGAGGTAAAAGGCCAGGGCCTGGCGGCGGGCATAGATCAGGGTCCCCTGGCACAGGGCCGGGGAGGCGTCCAGGTCCCGGGCCAGCTCCGGCCCCAGGACCAGGATGGTCAACTCCCCCACCCGGCGCTCCTCCAGGAGTTCACCCAGGAAGAAGGTGGGGGCGAGGCCGCGGCTCAAGCCGGCGCCATAGGCCAGCCCCCGGGGGATGAGGTGGCGGTTGAGGGTCTCCACCGCAAAGGGGTCGATGGCGGCGGCGCCCCAGGGGAGGCTGCGCCAGGCGGCCTCCTCCAGGTCATCCCAGGTTGCCTCCCGGCGGGCGATCCATTCCAAGGCGTCCGCCACTTCGGGCTCCCGCCAGGGGGCCTGCCCGTGTTCCCACTTGTAGAGCTGGCGCAGGCGCATCAAGAGGCCGCACAAGGAGAAATGCCCGGCCTGGCCGGCACTGGCGATATCGCAGTTAAGCCGAACCTCCTCAATCAGGGTGGGCAGGGTCATAAAACCGAGCTCATGGGCATCTTGGCATCTCATACGAAGTTGCAGTCAAAGGATATTGAATATTCATGTCATTCTGAATGGAGCTGAGCTTCGTGAAGAATCTCGGCGGCTTAATAAAGAGAGATTCTTCGCTGCGCTCAGAATGACAAATAATAGTCTTTTGATTGGTCTTTGGTATCAACTTATCGAGACTGTACCGCCATCCCGATTCACGGCTTCTTGCCGGGGGCGCCGGGCCGCATCTGGTTTGCAAGGGTTTCAGCCAGCTTCGGGTCCAACCCCTTCAGGGCCTGGAATTCCCGGTTGGCGGCCTGGGCGTCGCCGGTTCTGGCATAATAGACGCACAGGGCGTAATGGGCCTGGGCATCCCCGGGGTCCAGACGCACCGCCTCCTGCAGGGATTTCCGGGCTTGATCCAGCAGTCCCAGGTTGAGGTAGGCCAGTCCCAGGTTTTTGTGGGCCTTGGCCATGGCGGGGTTCAGGCGGACGGCTTCGGCAAACTGGGCCCGGGCTTCCTGGTCCCGTTTGAGCTTGCCGTAGGCCAGCCCCAGGTTATAGTGGGCCTCGGGGCTGTTAGGCGTGAGGCGGATGGCCTCGGCCAAGGCGTCCCGGGCTTCCCGCCACTGCCCCATTTTAATGTAGACCACCCCCAGGCTTTCGTAAATCAGGCCCATATCGGGCTGCAGGCGGGCGGCCTGCTTGAAGGCCTTGACGGCATCGGGATACTGCTTCAGTCCGGCATAAGCCAGGCCCATCTCGTAATAGGCCTGGACAAAAGCCGGCTCGAGGCTGATGGCCTGACGATAAGCCAGGATGGCCTCGGTGAACTGCCCATTTTTGGCCAGCCGTTCGCCTTTGCGATACTGGGCCAGGGCCCCGGGCGACGCCGCCTCGTCCTGCTCGTCATGCCGGTCTGGCTGGGCCAGGCCCGGAAATGCCCCGAAAATGAGCACCATAACCAGGCAGATGGCCGTAAGACTGCACTTTTTGGTCATGCTGCCGGTTCCCGAAGAGCCAGAAGTTGTGGTTTTTTTTCATTTTCCCTGAAGGCCAGGGTCAGATCGCAACAAGGTTGGTTCATCCGGAATAACCGTCCTTCTTGACCGGCAGGTGGACAGGCGGTCTCATAAGATGGGGGTAAAAATGGCACAGGTTCGCGGACCACTCCTTTAGCCCAGTTTCTGGCGCGCCCGATGCCGCCAGCATAGGCCCGGCGCCTGTTGGGTCAGGTTGCCCTGTGAGACGGTGCGCCATACCTATCTATCAGGGTGCCTTATAATTAACTGACCGTATAATGTCCTCACCCCTTGATGGGGGGGTGAGGGTGGAAAAGTGTCTTACCGTCACTCCCTCTACCCCCCTTCCACCAGGGGAGGGAAATAGGCAGGTTCATCTAACCAGGCAACACTATCTATTATAACCCAAAACCGGCCATCGGTCCCAGCAGCATAGATTGATTGGGACCGGGAACCGACCGGCCCCCTGGCCCCGGTGCCCGCTGCCGGGCTAATATCGGGAACCGCCCCCCGCGCTTTGGATGATGGAGGCGGCCTCCATTCTCAGAGACCGGTACTGATTAACCATCACATTAAGGTTCGAGAGCCTGGCTTCCACGTCATTGAGGGCCATGACCTCGGCGTCAACCTGATGGCGGACGGCGCGGTGCCTCTCGCCGCAGTCGATCTCCCGGGGCACCCGATCTCTCAGGATCTGCACCTGAGTGAGGGCGTCATTACATAATCGGATCGCCAGGCTTAATTTTTCGTCGGCCTGGGCCAGCCTCGGATTTCTCCGGGTTATGGCCCGGTCTTGTTTGAGCCCCGCCAGATCATCATAAAGCATCTTTTCGTTCCAGGCGATGCGCTCTTTCACCCGGGAGGCCCGGGAATCAAAGTCATAACACAGCCGGTCCGTGCGCCTGGCCATGGCGCTGCTCGCCAGTAAAGAGCTCAGGCAGAGAAAAACCACCATCCACAGTAACTTTTTCATCTCATCCTCCTGATGGTATTGATAGTTTAGCGGCGTCCAAACCCCTTGCTGATGATCACCATATCGGCATAGCCGGCAATGGTCAACAGTTTTAGGTCCGACTCTGAACCGGATTAATCCGCACCGGGGTACAGCACCGACCCTTGACGGCGGCGCCGGGAGAAGGTATATGCAATTTAAGACCAACTCACCCAATTGCAAGAGAGAGCTGCCAGATGGTAATTTCGGGTCCGAGCAACCGGGAACGGCGCACGGTGAAACGCATTCTCATGGCCGCGTTGTTATTAGGGATGATGAGCCCCGCCGCCTGTGGGTCACTGTGGCCGGGCCAGGAACAACCGGAGAATGCAATAAAGCTGGCGGGGCACATCGAGACGACGGAGACGGACCTGGGGTTTCAGGTCCCCGGCCGGATAGAGACGATCTCGGTGGAACCGGGAGATGAGGTCAAAGCCGGCCAGGTGGTGGCCAAGCTTGATGACCAGGTATTCCGCCAGGAGGTGGATGCCGCGCAAGGGCGGGTGGATGCCGTGGACGCGGTGGCCCGGCCCCAGAGGCTCAAAAATGCGGAGCTTCGCCAGGCGAGGGCGGCTCTGCAAATAGCCAAACTGCGTCTGGGTTACGCTACCTTGACCTCCCCGGTGGGCGGCCTGGTCCTGGGGAGGTCAGCCAACCCCGGAGAAATAGCCGCGGCGGGCACCACCATCATCACTCTTGGTGACCTAAACAACGTCTGGTTCGAGGGCTATCTGCCGGAACGGGACCTGGGGAAGGTGCGCTATGGCCAGTCGGCGGCCATCACCATCGATGGGGCTCCCGGGAAAAAATATTCCGGCACCATATCCTACATTTCCGGGAAAGCCGAGTTTACCCCGAAGTCGGTGGAAACCTACCGGGAGCGGGTAACCATGGTCTATCGCATCCGGGTCAAATTGCCCAATCCCCAGCGAGTGCTGAAGATAGGCATGCCGGCCGAGGCAGTTATTTCCCTTGCCAAGTAATACTGCTGAGATCTGCATTCAGGCCATCGGGTTGACCAAGCGTTTCGGGCCCCGGGTGGCGGTGGACCACCTTAACCTGGAGGTATTCCGGGGCGAGGTCTTTGCCCTCCTGGGACCGGACGGCGCCGGCAAGACCACCACCATGCGGATGCTGAGCGGCATTTTGCAGCAGGATGAAGGCCAGGCCCGGCTGTGGGGATTCGATACCCTGGAGCAAGCCAGGGAACTGAAGGAGAGCCTGGGTTACCTGCCCCAGAGCTTCGGCCTCTATGACGACCTCACGGTAGCGGAAAACATCAATTTTTATGCTGATCTCTGCCGGGTGCCCCGGGACCAGCGGCGGCAACGCATCCCGGAGTTGCTGGCCTTCGCCAATCTCACCCCTTTCCAGGACCGACTGGCGGCCAAGCTTTCCGGGGGGATGCGCCAGAAATTGGGCCTGATCTGTACCCTGGTGCACCGGCCCCGGCTGCTCCTGTTGGATGAACCAACCTCCGGCATGGACCCGATTTCCCGTCAGGAATTCTGGTTTATCCTGCATGAACTCCTGAAAACCGGCGTCACCATTTTCCTGGCCACACCCGACATGGATGAAGCGGAACGGGCCCATCGGGTGGGCCTGATGTACCAGGGGCGGCTCCTGGTGGCCGAAAGCCCCCAGGCCCTCAAGGAGGCGTTTGCCGGGGAACTGCTGGAGTTGCGGGCTCCGGACCTGAGGGCGGCCCGGAAGATTCTTACCGGTCAACCCTACCTCCGCCAGGTCCTGGCCATGGGTGACCGGATAGTGGTCACCGTGGACCGGGCCGAGACGGCGTTGGGCCTCATTGAACAGACCCTCCGCCAGGCCGGGGTCACCGACGTGCAGATTTCCGAGACCGAACCGGGGCTGGAAGATATCTTTGTCCAGATTATGCGCCGCCAAGAGGGGTGATGGATACCGACTTTGCCATTGAGGTAAAGAATCTCACCCGTGACTTCGGGGATTTCCGGGCCGTGGATGATCTGAGTTTCCAGGTGCGCCGCGGGGAGGTCTTCGGCTTTTTAGGGCCCAATGGGGCGGGAAAATCCACCACGATTCACCTGCTCACGGGATTGTTGCGGCCCACCTCCGGCTCCGGCCGGGTGGCGGGACTGGATCTGGCCCGGCAGGGCAGGCAGATCAAGCGGCAAATCGGCTATATGTCGCAACGCTTTTCCCTTTATGAAGATTTGACGGTTGAAGAGAACCTGCTGTTTTTCGGCGGTATCTATGGGCTGTCCCCCGCCAGGGCCCGGGAGCGCGCCCAGGAACTGTTGGGCCGCATGGATTTACTGGAGAGACGCCGGGACCTGACCCGCCACCTGGCCAAGGGCTTGCGGCAGCGGCTGGCCCTGGCTTCGGCCATCATCCATGAACCCGACATCCTCTTTTTGGACGAGCCCACCAGCGGCGTCGATCCGGTGTCCCGGCGGCAATTCTGGGACCTGATCTATGACATGGCCGACTCGGGGGTGACCACCCTGGTAACTTCTCATTACCTTGATGAGGATGAGTTTTGCGATAAGCTGGCGCTCCTGTTTCAAGGGCGCCTCATCGCCCTGGGCACCCCCCGGGAACTCAAAGGCACGATTGCGGGAGAGATCCTGGCCATCTATCCCGACCGCCTGCATGAGGCCTTTGAGGTGGTGCGGTCCCTGGCGCCGGTCTCGACGGTGGCAATCTTCGGCAACAGCCTCCACGTGGCCACCAGCAACCCCGAGCAGGCCCAGGAGATGGTGCGGGAAGCCCTCAGCGCCCGGCAAATCTCCATTCGCCGGTTGGCGCCGGTTGCCCCTAGCCTGGAGGACGCCTTTATCGCCATGATCTCCAGGGCTCGAGGGGTGTGAGCCTATGCATCTGGGACGCGCCTGGGCCATCGCCAGGAAGGAATTCATCCACATTCGCCGGGACCCCCACAGTCTCATCATGATCATGTTGCTGCCGGTGATTCAGTTGTTGATCTATGGGTATGCCCTGACCTTCAACATTAAAGATGTGCCCGTGGCGGTCTGCAACCGGGACCAGGGGCATCTGGCTGACAAGTTTCTCAACGAGTTCCGGGGTTCTCCCTATTTCAACCTGAAGCTTTCGGCGGACAGCGGTGCGGCCATAGACCGCCTGCTGGCCGCCCGGCAGGTGCGTCTGGGTTTGGTCTTTCCCCATGATTTCACGCGGCTCCTCCAGACCGGCCGCACCGGCCCGATCCAGGCCCTGGTGGACGGCGCCGAACCTAACGCCGCCCACGTTATCCTGGGTTATGTCCAGAGCATCAGCGGCGATTTCAACCAAAAGATGCTGGGGGACCGCCTGAACCGGTATGGGCTTAAGCGGCTGGAGACGCGCCTGAAACCCGAGTGGCGCTTCTGGTTCAATGAGGACCTGGAGAGTATCAACTTTGTCGTGCCCGGTCTCATCGTGGTCATCATGACCATGGTGGGCACCATCCTGTCGGCCCTCTCGGTGGTCCGGGAAGTGGAACGGGGCACCATGGAAAGCCTGTTTGCCACCAGCCTGGAAAAATCGGAACTGCTCCTGGGGAAGCTGTTGCCCTATTTCTGCGTGAGTATGGCAGTGCTGTCTCTGGCCATGCTCCTGGGGCATTTTCTCTTTGAGGTCCCCTTGCGCGGCAGCCTGGGGCTGCTCATCGCCCTGTCGGCCATTTATCTCCTGGTGATGCTGGCCCAGGGCCTCCTGATTTCGGTGACCTCGGCCAACCAGCTGCAGGCGTTTCAGACGGCAATGCTGATTACGTTTCTTCCCGCGGTCTTGATGTCCGGGTTTGTCTTTTCCATCCGGCTGATGCCGTTGCCGCTCCAGATGTTGTCCTACCTGGTGCCGGCTAAATACCTGGTGACCATTTCCAAGGGCATTTATTCCAAGGGCATCGGTCTGGAGATTTTGTGGCCGGATGCCTTGATCCTGGTGGCTTTTGCCGCCATGTTTCTGTTAGCTACCCTGCGATACCCCGTGAAAAAGATCAGGTAAGCATAATGGGCCGGCGCATCTGGCAAATGGTAAAAAAGGAATTCATCCAGGTCTGGCGGGACCGGAGGCTGCGGATTTTCCTGTTTCTGCCCCCCATCGTGCAACTGGTGATCTATGGCTATGCCATCAACTTCGATATCAGGCAGGTGCCCTTCGCGGTCTTTGACCAGGATCGGACCCAGGCCAGCGAGACCCTGATCTCCCGGTTCACTTCGTCGGAATATTTCAGCCTGACGAATATGATCGACAGTGAAGCGGAACTGCGGGACCTGATCGACCACAGCCAGATCACCATGGCGGTGCACATTCCGAGGGGTTTTGCCGAAAAAATCAAGGCCAACCAGCCGGTGCCGCTGCAGCTCATCCTGGACGCCACCGATTCCAACACTGCCTTGATTGTGGCTAAATATACCCGGACTATCCTCAACGATTACTCCCGGGAGATCCTCCAGCAGACCCTTGGGCGCCTGGAATTGCCGATGCGATTGCAGACCCCGGTGGTGATCGAGCCCCGAGCCTGGCTCAACCCCAACCTGGAGAGCAAAAACGCCTTTGTTCCCGGGGTCATCGCCATGGTGGTGATGCTGGTGAGCCTGATGCTCACGGCCCTTTCGGTGGTCCGGGAGCGGGAGATCGGCACCATGGCGCAAATCCTGGTGTCCCCCCTCAGCCCGCTGGAATTCTTGGCCGGCAAGACGATCCCCTTTATTCTCATCTCCTTGATGGACGTGGCCCTGGTTACCCTGATGGGCGTCTTTTGGTTCGAGATCCCGTTTCAGGGGAGCGTGGCCGTGCTCTTTATCGGGACCATGACGTTCCTCCTCAGTTCCGTGGGGTTGGGCCTGCTGATCTCGACGGTCTGCACCACCCAGCAACAGGCGGTCATGGCCGGCACCTTCGTCCTGACTCCCGCCATTCTGCTCTCCGGCCTGATATTCCCCATCGCCAACATGGCCCTCATTTTTCAATACATTACGTACTGCAATCCCTTGAGATACTTTATCGTCATCGTGCAGGGGGTTTTCCTGGGAGGCCGGGGGCTTGCGGCCCTGTGGCCCCAAATGGCCGCCATGGTGGGGCTTGGGGTGGTTTACCTGGGCCTCAGCATCTTCCGCTTCCGCGGCCGCCTGGCCTGAGAGCAAGCTGCAGACAAACGGCAATTTTCCTGTAGGGGCGGACCTGTGTGTCCGCCCTCCCTGGGCAAGCCTAGGTGCGCCGCGACAATTCTGGATTTGTTGATGGCGATTTGGCCTGAAATGTGGGGTGCGTCTTACGCACCATAGTGCGGCACTAAAACCCGTAGAGCGCGTCTCACGTCCCATTTTTGGTGCGTGAGACGCACCCTACGAAGGGAAATTACCTTTTTGAGCGCAGATTCATATGAAAATAGCTCGGTAGGGCGGGCCTCCGTGCCCGCCAGCGAGAGGGGGCCAGGGATGGCCGCTCCACCAACACCAGCCATTTTTTATTTTTAGTTGTGTCCGTGAGGAAATGACCGTTGGTATGAAACCCGCACTGCTACTGCACAGGTTGAAAACCTGTGCCACCAACCTTCAATAATACCGGGCCAGGGCCAGCCAGCCGCCGGCGGTGGGCCGGGCCCAGGCAGGCAGAATCGGCCCGGCCTTTACGGCGACCCGCCAGCCTCCCTGCCAGGGTCTGGGGCTGAAGGCCTCCACCGCCAGGGGGTCCAGAAGATGGAACCCCACCCCCAGGGCCTTGACCGCGGCCTCCTTCAGGGCCCAGAGCAAGGCCGCGGCGCCGGCGGTATCACCGCCGCACAGGGGCCGGGCCCAGTCAAGCTCAACAGGTTGGAAGGCTCGGGCCAGGGGGTAGCCGGCCTCAAACTCCGACGGCAGGGCGGCGTCCACTCCCACCTGGCCGACCGGCGCCATGGCGGCCCAGAGGTGACCGGCGGCCTGGGAAAACGATACCGCCGGACCCGGTTGTCCACCCAGGAACAGGCGCGGCTGGCCCAGGGCGGTGGTTTCCAGGGTCAGCGGCCGGGAGGGGTCATCCGTTTCCCAGCCGGGGAGGTTGGTCAACAGTCGCCGCACCAGGCGCTCTTTGGCGCCGGGCCCCGGCAGGTCCGAGGCGTAGATCACCGGCCCGCCGGGACCCAGGCCGGAAAGAAACTGCGGCGCGGCCGCGTCGACATCCCTGCGGCCGGCTGAGGCTGGGGGCTTATGGTCCCTGGATGCGGCGCCCCGTCAGCCATGGCAGCCTCAGGCGGAGAAGCTTTTCATGATGAGGCCGGTGGCGGTCATGATGGTCTGGCCGGCCGCGTCCACGGCCCGGACATCCCAGGTGGCCCCGCCGCTATCATGGGAGCGGCGGCGTCCTTCCAGCACAATCTCCTCGCCTGGCCGGCCAGCGCGGGCAAAGCGCATTTCGCTAATCCCGAAAGGAATCATGGCCGCGCTCACGTCTTCCTCCCGCAGCAGCAGGTAAGAATTCACCAGGTGCTTCATGGCTTCCAGCAGGTAAGGGGAGTACTGGTAGCGAACCCCATTCAACCCGGCAAAGTCGTTCTGCTGACGAAAAATGGTCCGGCCCCGGATGACGCCGGTGCCGGTGCCGTCGAGGGCTTCGAGCAGCCGGTAGCGGTCCCCGAAGTTGCTGTATTTTCTGTAGAACAGCAGGACTCCCTGCTGGTCGAACTTGGCGGTGTCCAGTTCCTCCGGCTTGACGGTGAAGCCGGGCCAATCGGGGAGCGGCTGGCCAGAGGGTCCCAGGATCACCTGGCCGGTATAGTTGGTGGTCCAGCGGTCCAGGACCCGGCCGGTGGCGGTGATATGCGGGCTGGAAAGGGACACGTCGCAGATCACTTCCCCGCCGCCGTTTTCCTGGAGACGGTGGCAGGAGATGCGGGCCTCCCGGTTGACCCCCGGCGGGCACTCCAGGATGTCCAGGTATTTGACGTTGCGCATCCCCCGGGCCACCAACTGGGGGCAAAGGATGTGCGCGGCTTCCATGAAGGTCTCCAGGGCCATGACGCCCGACACGAAGGGGAACTTCATGAACTTGAAGGGCCGGTGGTCTTCCATCCACAGGTCGTGCTCCAGGGAGAAGGTGCGGCCGGCCTCCAGCGTTCCCGTCCCGACTTCCAGGTGATGGATCGTCTGGATCATGGGAAGTTCGTAGTCCCGGTAGGTCACGCCGGCGGCGGTGATGCTTCCCGGAACGGGTGGGTCTTCCTCCAGATTCAGCCGCACTGTCTTGAGAGGGGGCAGGGAGCGGATGGGCATGACCCAGTGATCCTGGGCCGGCCCCAGGAAGAGTTCCCGGTAGAACAATTCGGCCAGTTCGCCGACGCTGATAAAGGAACCTCCCATGCCTTTGAGCCGCATCAGTTCCCGCAACTCCGGGTCGTCAGCCATGCCGGCGCCTTGGATGGGGGGCAGCATTAAGGCCTTGGTCCGCACCGACGGCTGTCGGGAGGCAATCACCTGGGCCAGGGCGGACATGGCCCGGTTGCCGCCGCAGTAATTAATCTGGCCGACGTTGCCCCGGACCGCAGTAATGGAAGAGAGCATGACCATGAAGCGCAGGCCGTGCTCCCGGGCGGCCTGGTACAGGTTCCAGGCGCCCAGGAGTTTCACTTCCACCACCTGGGCAAAATCGGCGGCGGTCATAAACTCCATAAAGGAGTCCCGGATAATGCCGGCCCCATGGATGATCCCGGCGATGCCGCCGTGTTCCGCAACCACCTGGCCCAGGACCGCCGCGACATTTTCCGGGTCGTTGACATCGCAGGAATAATAAGTCGCTTCGATCCCCTGGCGGGATAGTTCCTTAAGGGTCTGAGTAATTTCCCGGCCGGAGGCCTGTTGGGCCTCGGCCCCGGTGGCGACCGGACCGTCATAGTCCACCGCGGGATCAAAGGTGCTGCTGCCCAAGAGGACCAGGCGCGGTTTGAGCGGCGCCAGGGCATAAGCCAGATGGGGGGTGATGCCCTTGCCGCCCCCGGAGATGACGACCACCTCCCCCGGGTTTAAGGCAAAGCCGGGCGGGTCGATCAGGGCCAGGGGCTGCACGTGACCCTCGACGGTGAAAGCCTCCTGGCCGTGAAACCGGATCTCCGCCAGGGTGTGGCCCAGGCTCAGAGCGTGTTTAAGTCCGGTCTCCAGGTCGGTGTCGCCATCAAGCGCCACGCTCCGGAACAAAACCGAGTCATATTCCAGGGCGGCGTCCAGGAACATGCCCTTGAGGCCCTCAATGGCCACTGCCGCCGGGATCGCCCTCGCCGGCCCCCCGGGTGATGAGCAGGCAAAATTTCCGGTCCGGGGAGGACACCAGCTGCTGCATGGCCCCGAAAAATCCGGTGAGCAGGGCCGGTATGCCTTCAATGTCCTGGATAGCGGCGTTGGCCGGTTCGTCCAGCACCAGCACCAGGCCGGCCAGTGATTCGGGAGCGTCCCGATGCACCTGGCCGGAGAGGTCAAGGACCCGGGGCGCGACCGCAAGCTGCCGGCCGAGGGCCTCGGCCACCGCGGCGGCCAAAGTTGACCCGGGAGAGGGGCACACGACGGCTACTTCCTGGCCAGGGGCTATCTCCAGGGTGGTCCCGGAGACGTCACCGAGAGGCACCTCGCGAAAGACGATGCGCTTGATTGCCTCGGGCTCACCAATGCTCCCGGAGGCATCCGTCCCGGGCGCGGTTTCCAGCGGCGTCGCGGCTGCCGGTTCGCTTGGGCTGCCTTCGGCCGCGCCGCGGGTATCCCGACGTTCCCGCACCTCCGCGATGCGGTCGGCGATCTCCTGAACCGTACGCACGTTGATAAAGTCTTCCAGTTTGACGGTGATGCCAAAGTGGCGTTCCGCGGCGTCCATGATGACCGGCAGGCGGCTGGAGCGGATGGCCAGATCCTGGCGGATGTCCATGTGCGGCTCGATTTCGTCCCGCTCATAGCCGGTGGCGTCCATGATGATCCGGATCACCTGTTCAACGTAGTCCCCTTCGGGGATGGGCGGGAGAGCCGGGGGATCACCGGCCGCCGCCCGGGGCAAGGCCGGCGGGGCCGCGCCCGGCGCCGGGGCCGTGGGTATGGCCGCCACCGCCGGGCCGGTCGTGAGGCTCGTGCTAAAGAGTTCCTCAAAACGCGCCTCGCTGAAGGAGGGGTCCACTTCCCGGCGGATGGCGTCCAGAATCGCCGGTTTGAGATACTTGCCGAAGGTTTCCAGGACAAAGGTGTTGATTTCCCGCTGCATCACCGCCGCGGCGCGGTGGTCCGCCGACCCCGCCGAAGTGGGCCGGGGGGCCGGGGCGGGGCCGGGGGCGGGACGGGGAAGAGTCACTTCAACCGCGGGCCGGGCAGGCTGCACGCCGCCCAGGGCGTAGAGTTGAGCCGCCGCCGCCCGGAAAGTGTACGCCTCGTTGTCGGGAAAGGAGGTATGGATACACCGGGGTTCCTCAAAGGTATCAAGAATGAGGTTGCACAGGGTGTTTTTCGGGCCGACCTCCACAAAGGTGCGCACGCCGAAGTCATGCCACAGGGTTTCGACATTTTGCTGCCAGTGGACCGGATTCTCCAGGTGGTCCAGCAAGATCCGCCGGATCGCCTCAGGGTCATCCGGGTAAGGCTGCTTCGTGGTATTGGAGATCACCGGGATCTGGGGCGGATGGAGGTCGATGCCCGCCAGGAACTCCGCCATTTCCTCCCGGATCACGGCCATGATGGGGGAATGGAACGCCATGCTCACCCGGAGTTGGGCATTCCAGTAGCCTTCTTGCTCCAGTTCGGCCTTGAGGGCCAGGACTTCATCGGTGCCGCCGCCCAGGACCAGCTGCCGGGGAGAGTTGAAATTGGTGACATGGACATTAGGGCGCTGGGCCAACTTTTGCTGCAAAATCTCCTCGGGCACGTCCACGGCGATCATGGCGCCGGGATCGATACTCAGACCCGCGGCCTTGTCCATACATTGGGCCCGCTTATTGATGATGCGGAAGCCGTCTTGCCAGGGAAAGACCCCGGCCACGCACAGGGCCAGGATTTCGCCCATACTGTGTCCGGCCATGGCCGTGGGCTTAACCCCCAAGGCGAGAAGCTGGCTCACCATGGCATATTCCAGGGTGAACAGGGCCGGCTGCTGCCAGCGGGTTTTTTGCAGGTCCTCGTCCTGGGAGTTGAACATCAGATCCAGGAGATCGAAGTCGGCCCCGGCGGCGATGCGCTCGATCCACTGGCGGACCAGGGGGAAGGCCTGGTAGAGGTCCCGGCCCATCCCCGGATAATAGGTGCCCTGACCCGCAAAGACCAGGGCCAGGGGAGCCGGTGCGTCAGCCTCGGGGGCGGCGAAAATTCCCTGCCCGGCGAGGCCCCGCAGGGTCTTATCCGCCAGGGGGGCGGTCATGGGAGGCAGGGCCGCCACTTTCTCCCGGGCGGCGTTATCGTCTTCGGCCACCACCCCCAGCCGGTGGGGCAGGTCCGAAATCCGCGTCCTCAGGAACGACACCCCCTCGAGCAGCGCCGACGGCGCCGGTTCCTCCTGGGACTTCCGGCCCGGCCGGAGAGCGCAGCGGATCCGAGACCAGCACCACCCCGGTGCCGTTGAGACTTTCTTCCACGTGGACCACGAAATTAGCGCCGCCGAACCCGAAGGCATTGATCTGAAGCCGCCGGGGCTGATCTCCCGGTCTGGGCCAGTCTTCGGGTTGAGGATTGACCTGAAAGCCCCAGCGTTCCATATCGATCTCGGAATCGGGGGTGTGATAGTTCAGGGTGGGAGGAAAGACCCCGGCTTGCAGGGCCATGACGCCCCGGACCAGGTTATTCATGCCCGAGGCCCCCAGGCAGTGGCCGATCTGGGACTTAAAGGAACTCAGCATAATCCTGCGGCCGTTGGCGTAAAAACTCTTGAGGGCCCGGATTTCCTCCAGGTCCCCCTGGACGGTGGCGGTGGCGTGGCATTCCACCAGGTCCACCATTTCCGGGCCGTAACCGGCATGTTCAAAGCCGGCGCGAATGGCGATCTCTTGGGTCTCGGCGACACTCTCGACCATACCCCGGTTGTTATTGCTGGCGCCGACCCCGGAAATGTAAGAATAGACCCGGGCGCCCCGCTTTTTAGCCACCGATTCCCGCTCAATGACGATCATGCCGCCGCCCTCCCCCAGGACAAACCCGTCCCGGGTGGAGTCGAAGGGGCGGCTGGCCGCCTCGGGGGGGCAAGGGAAACCGGAAACTCCCGCCAGGGCCCCCAGGGCCGAAAATTCTATAAAGTGGGCCGGGAAAAGGTTTTCCTCACCGCCGCCCACCACCGCCGCGTCCAGAATCCCGTTATTGATCATCTGGATGGCGGTGTAAATGGCCACCAGGCTGGTGGCGCAGGCGGCGGAGACCGAATAACACGGCCCCGTGAAACCGAACTTGTTGCTGATGAAGCCGCCGGCGGTGCTGTTGAGCCGCCCCAGGAGGGTGGTGTCGTCCACGGTTATGTAGCCGGACTTGATGTGCTTTTCCGCGGCCAGGGCCATCTCCGGGGTTAAGTGCAGGAGGCCTTGCAGGGAATGGACGATCTTCTGGGCCGTCACGCCGATAAACAGGTCCCCCAGGGTGCTGGCCGACTCCCCCGAATTCTGGGAGATGAGAATGCCGATGCGCTCCCGGGGGATAGTGGAATCCACGATGCCCGCATCCCTGATCGCCTGGTTAGCCAGGTACAAGGTGAGCTTGGTGGCGTTGGACATGGTGCGGAAGTCCTGGGGGGGGATGTTCAAATCCTTGCGGGAGATGTCGACATGGTGAAACGCCCCCACCTTGCAATACGTTTTCTCCTGGGTGCCGGGGCGGGGCTCATAAAACATGCTGTGGTCCCACCGGGAGGAGGGCACTTCGGTAATGCCGCTCTTCAGGGCCAGAACGTTTTCCCAGACCTCGCCAGGAGTGTTGCCCAGGGAATTAACCAGGGCCATGCCGGTGATCGCTACCCGCTCCCGCCCATTCCTGGTTTTAGAGTCAGACCGCACCACTTTCCCCTTAGAAGAACTCAGCTTCGTCACCACCTTCTTTTCAGGCCCCCCCGCCACTTCCTGGTGTAATTCAGCAATCGTCGATAACCGGTTAATCATGCCAGCCACTGCGCCGCTCATGAATTGACCTTCCTTTAAGCAAGTCTCTTCATCCATCGAGGCGCCGACGGCCCGATCCTTGCCCCGGGAAGCGATCATCAAACTTTTGGCGCTGAGGGATTCCAGTTGCCGTCGAAAAGCCGACTCATCTTCGTTGCCGGAAACGAACCTCCGTTCCAGGGCCAGAATGGCCTCCATCTTGGGAGTTTTGAGGGAGCGCACCCGCAGGCCGATGCTTTCACCGGACAGGGCGGTGGCGCCCGGCGCGGCGTCAAGGATCAGGCGTTGGTAGAGTTGGCTCAAGGCGCCGGTGGAGACGATTTCCCGGGTGGCCAGGTAGGCGGTGCCCATCTGGATACCGTCCGCGCCCAGCATGGCCGCCCTGAGCGCTGTGTCGCGGTTGAAAATTCCCCCAGCCAGCACCAGGTACCGGCCCTGGAAGAGTTCCGGTTCCCGGCGCTTCAACTCCAGAGCCATCTGAGACAACGTGAGGGAGGAGTGGGCCCCCACGTGGCCGCCGGCCTCCTGCCCCTCCAGGACCAGCCAGCGCACCCCGCCTTCCAGGGCCAGGCGCAGCAGTCCTTCGTCGCCGGTAATATAGATGACTTCGATGCCCTGTTCCCGGAGGCGGACGGCGTAAGCCGGGTCGCCGGCGGCGATGGCCACGAAGGGTGGGCGGACGGCTTCGACCCAGGCAAGCTGTTCCTTGAGATAGGGATTTTCGGCCAGGGCGATGAGATTGACGGCGTAGGGCCGCGACCCCATCAGGCTGCGGAGCCGGCTGAAATCAGTCTCTAACTGGCGGCGATCCCTGAGGCCCAGGGCCACGGTGGGGAGGCCGCCGGCCTCGGCCACCGCCAGGGCGAATTCGGGCACATCGCTGATCCAGGTCATGGCCCCCTGAATAAAAGGATAGGCAGTGCCCAACTCCCGGGCCGCCGAGCTCTCCAGAAAACGCCGGGCAGTCTCCTTGACGTTCCCCAAGAGCCTGGCCACCTCATCCTGAAATCCTTGAATGGCTCCGGCGCTCCCGGCGCCGAAGCGCTCACTGAACGCCTGGGCAAAAGCGGCTTCCGGCCCCAGGGGGATCAGCTGCCGCCGGTCCAGGTTGCTTTCCAGGGCCGGCACCGCCGCGGCCGCCACCCGGTGGGCAAAGGCCCGGCGCTGGTCTGCCGTGATGGGGCCGTCGCTCAAAGAGCGGGCGTAATCTTCCAAGGCTTTGACAGCGGGGAAATTGCCTTTATCAAAAAGCCGGCAGCAGACCCCCAGGGATCTTCCGACGATGCTGGTATGCTCGGGACGCAACTTCGCAATTTGTTTGCGCAACTTGTCGTCTATCTCCACCAGGTCGGTCTGCCAGTGGAGACTTTCAAAGACTATCCCCCGGGCGCCGGTGGCCAAAAAAGCCGCCGCGGCCTCGGGAGTGGCAACTCCACCCCAGATAACCACATCCATCTCACGGCCACTCTGCCGCAGGAGTTCTTTGGCGCTGGAATAGAGCACGCCGATGGTGTCGCTGCTGACAAAGCCTGCGGCCTCGTTGCCTTTGAGGGCCACAGTCCTGACGGAGCTCTGGTGCTGGAGAAGGTGGGGGAGGAGGTCTAAATCGCTGATGACCGGCAGGCAGGCGCATCGGGCCGAGAACTGGACCAGACGCTCGCAAAAAGCCTCGGGGGCGACGGGAAAAAGATCGGGGTGGTATTCCACCCATAAGGTCTTGATCCCGGATTCCTCCAGGAAGGCCTCAAGTTCCGGCTCCATAAAGTCGTGGGCGGATATCTTCGCCGCAGAGGCGCCGACCCCTCGCAGGGCTGTCGCCATGTGGGCAAACTGCTCGGCGCTCAGGTCAAATATGGCGCGGCTGGACGTTAAGCGCGCCAAATCCACCACCGTATGGTTGACGCTCCTGGGTCCCCAAACGAACGCAAGGAACTGGTTCGCACGTGGAAGGTGCATCGTTGACTCCCCCATCAAGCCACCTTACCAAGTGAAATGCCACGTATCCGTAAACGCCGGAGACGCTGGTCCGAGTTCACTTAGCCAAAAGTTTATCTGCCATTATAGATAATTCAGGCAAATTAGTCGAGATGATGCGCCAACCCAGGGTTGGCCGACTAAAGACAGTACTTTGGAAATTCTTTCCTTAAGCCTAAATAATAGCAAAGGATTTCCAAAAAAGGTAATGATTTTTCTGAATTCCAGGCATTTAGAATAATCGCCCGTGGTTTGGTCGACAATTCCTTAGACCCCAGATCTGGAGAAGATAAGTTCATGCCCGGCGGGATCTCCCTGGACCGGCAGGGCCGGTGGGGAGCAGGGAAGAGCTTGCAGTTCATCATAGTGATGAGATGTTTCGATGGCGCGGCTGCCAGAGTGACCGGTGAGGGGACTTTCCTCAAGGTTTCAGGTGGCCATCGAACCGGTGACACCGGCGTCTCGACTCTGACGGCGCCGGCCGATGCGGACCGCGTGGATGAGCCGGAGGTCTCAGAGGCGGGAAATGTTCTGGTAGATCTTGTCCAGGGTATCCTTCAAGAAGTCGATCTCCTGGGCAGTCAGATTGTGGGTGACTCTTTCCCGCAGGTTTTGGGCCAGGGGCATGAGGCGCTCCTGAAGTTGCTTGCCTTCCTTGGTGAGGTAAATACAATATTTCCGCCGGTCCCGGGGATCGGGTTGGCGAAAGACGAGGCGTTTCTGCTCCAAGGCGTCGATCATCCGGGTGATGTTAGGCTTGTCTTTCGAGGTCTTTTCGGCGATTTCCCTTTGGGAGAGGCCGTCTTCTTCCCAGAGATGCCGAATGATGGCCCATTGCTCCGCAGTAATCTCGAAGCCGTTCTCTTTGAAGAACCGTTGCAGGGCCGACTTTAAGGCCAGGGCTGTCCGGTAGATAATGAAGCCCAGGGAATTTTGCGTGGGGAGTAGTTATCGTTCATAGGAATAGTTATCGTTGATAACTACTATATATATAATCAATTGTCAAAAAAATTTAGTTTCCCAGGCCGCAATGCTTGGGGTTCTCACGGTATTTCCCGTAACGATCACTGTCTACCTTAACGTTCCCTTCGGGCTGCTCCGCTGGAGCGCGCCGGATTTCCCTAGGAAATTGGTTATTATGATAATGATAAATTTGCTAACAAGATTGACAGGGTGGGGGATTCGATTCATAATGGGCTTATATTATGTGGCCTCCCTGTCCCCCGCGTCCCCTCTCCTGGGGCTCCTAGTGCTGGGGTCAGGCGAGGCCATGAAAAAATTATGCCACCGCGGTCAGAGGATATCTGATGCAAAAATTCAAGCTTCCCGATAGGCGCATTCTGGTCATTATTGGCGTGGTGTTGGTTGCCGCCCTGGTTCTCATAGGCTACCTGCGCCGCGGCAGCTCTATCGCCGCCGGGTTTAAGACAGTCCAGGTGAAGCGGGGCGACCTCCAGGCGACGATCAGCGCCACGGGCACGGTGGAGCCGGAGGAAGTCGTCGATATCGGGGCCCAGGTCGCCGGCAGGATTGTGTCCTTCGGTAAGGATAAAAACGGCGAGGAAGTTGACTACGGCTCGGTCGTGGAGGCCGGGATGGTGCTGGCCCGGATTGACGACGCCCTCTACGCCGCGGATGCGGCCTCGGCCAAAGCCCAACTGGCCCAGGCCAAGGCCGCAGTCCTGAAAGCCAAAGCCGACCTGGGGCAGATGCAGGCCAAACTCTTGCAGACCGGGAACGACTGGACGCGGGCCCAAAAGCTGGGACCATCGGACGCCCTGTCGCAAACCGACTTCGACGCGGCCCGGGCCGCCTATGAAGTTGCCAAGGCCAATCTTGCCGTGGGCAAAGCCGCCATAGTGCAGGCGCAAGGCACCGTGACCCAGGCCGAAGCCGTCTTGAAGCGGGCCCTGCAAAACCTGAGTTACTGCACCATTGTCTCGCCGGTCAAAGGGGTCATCATCGACCGGCGGGTCAACATCGGCCAGACCGTCGTGTCCAGCCTCAATGCTCCCAGCCTCTTTCTCCTGGCCAAGGACCTGAAGCGTCTCCAGGTCTGGGTTTCGGTCAATGAAGCGGATATCGGCCGGATCAAACCGGGCCAGCCAGTCACGTTCACCGTGGATGCCTACCCCGGCGAGGTCTTTTCCGGGCAAGTGGGAAAAGTGCGGCTCAATGCTACCATGACGCAAAATGTGGTCACCTACACCGTGGAGATTATCACCGATAATTCGAGCGGCAAACTGCTGCCCTATCTGACCGCCAATGTCAATTTTATTGTGGGCGAAGCCAAGAATGTCCTGCTCGTCCCCAACGCGGCGCTGCGTTGGACTCCCCAGACGGACCAGGTAGTGGCGGAGTTCCGGGGGACCACCCCCAAGAAGGCCAAGAAGTCCAAGGCGCCCAGCCTGGTCAAGCCCGAGGCCAAGGCCGGCCAGGAGCAGCAGGCCCGGGGCGTCGTTTATGTCCCCCAGGGAACCCTGGTGCGCCCGGTTTACGTGGACCTCGGCCTGAGCGACGGCAGCCTGACGGAAGTTTCGAGCCCCGAACTCAAGGAAGGGACCTCCCTGGTGGTGGGCGAAAATGGGGAGCCAGCCGGCCGGGCAACCGTCACCGGGCGGCAGCCCCTTTACCCCGCAACTCTTCAGGAAGGCCGCCAATGGTAAGAAGTAGCTTCACTTTCGGAGCGGCCTCCGGCTGTGAGGGTGGATAACGAGAGCCTCCATGGAATTTATCGAGCTGCACGATATATATAAGACGTATCACCTGGGCGAAATCGACGTGCCGGTGTTGCGAGGCATCTCGCTGACGGTGTCTCAGGGCGAGTTTGTGGCGCTCATGGGTACCTCAGGCTCAGGCAAGACTACCCTCATGAACATCCTGGGGTGCCTGGACCGTCCCACTTCCGGGGATTACTGGCTGGAGGGGGAGGATGTGGTGGGGCTGTCGGCCGATGAGTGGGCCCAGCTCCGAAACCAGAAAATCGGCTTCGTTTTCCAGACTTTTAACCTGTTGGCCCGGACCAGCGCCCTGGAAAACGTGATGATGCCCCTGTCGTACACCGCCCAGCACCTCTCCGACCAGGAGTCGCGCCAGCGGGCCGAAGACTTGCTCCGGCGGGTAGGCTTGGGGGAGCGCCTGGATCACGAACCCTCCCAGCTCTCCGGCGGGCAGCAGCAGCGGGTGGCCATCGCCCGGGCCCTCATCAATAATCCCGCCATCCTGTTCGCGGATGAGCCCACCGGCAACCTCGACTCCAAGACCAGCGAGGAGGTCCTGGAACTCTTCCGGCGACTCAACGAAGAGGAAGGCGTCACCATTATTCTGGTCACTCACGACGCCAACGTCGCCCGGGCCGCCAAACGGACCATCAGGATTACCGATGGGATGGTGGAGGCCGAAGCACCCCAAACGCCCAAGGCTCAGGAAGGGCAGGTTGGGGCATCGCCGCCGGCGGGCTCAGAAGCCGCGGCCAAGCTGCGCTCAGGATTGGCGTCGCTGCGGCTCGAATGGATGGTCCGGACCGCCCTGCACGGCCTGAGGCGCAACGTCATGCGGGCGGCCCTGACTACCCTCGGCATTGTCATCGGCGTGGCGGCGGTCATCGCCATGATGGAGATCGGGAACGGCTCTTCCAGCGCCATCCAGGCAACCATTGCCAGTATGGGGGCCAATAATCTGATCATCCTGCCGGGTACGGCCTCCAGCGGCGGCGTCAGCTTCGGGGGAGGCAGCAACAAGACCCTTACCCCCCAGGACGCCGAGGCTATCCTGGCCGAGTGCCCGGCGGTCAGAGGCGCGGTGCCGATAGTCCGGGCCCGGACCCAGGTCATTTATGGCAACCGCAACTGGGTGCCCACCTTTATTTACGGCACCACTCCCGACTGGCTCGAGGTTCGGGAATGGGGCCTGTCCGAGGGCGACATGTTCACGGAGCGGGATGTCCGCAACGCCAGCAAGGTTTGTGTCCTGGGCCAGAGGCTGGTGCGGGAGCTTTTCCAGGGTGAAGATCCCCTGGGCAAAGAAGTGCGCGTGAAAAACGTCTCCTTCCGGGTGGTCGGGGTCCTCAGCGCCAAAGGCGCCAACATGATGGGCATGGATCAGGACGATGTCCTGCTGGCGCCCTGGACTACCATTAAATTTCGCGTGACCGGCTCTTCGGCGGAAACCGGCAACCAGAGCGCCGCCACCGGCTGCCGGGTCCGACACCACCACGACGGTGAATACTCTCAACCAGATCTACCCTAATGCGAAAAACCAACTTTATCCCCTCCCCTCGGCGACCCAGGCCGCGGACACGCCCCAGCCGGTGCGGTTTATCAACGTGGATCAGATCCTGACCGCGGGGCGCTCCGCCCAGGAAATTCCTGCCGCCATCAAGCAAATCACCCAGTTACTCCGGGAGCGGCACCGGATTGGCCCGGGGGAGGCGGATGACTTCAACATCCGGGATATGACCGAAATGACCAAGGCCCTGTCTTCCACCGGGACCATGATGACCAAGCTTTTGCTCGCGGTGGCCCTGATCTCCCTGCTGGTGGGGGGCGTCGGGATCATGAATATTATGCTGGTGTCGGTGACGGAGCGCACCCGGGAGATCGGCCTGCGCATGGCGGTGGGGGCCTGGGCCCGGGATATCCTGCAGCAATTTCTGGCGGAATCGGTGATTCTCTGTTTCTGCGGCGGCGCGGTGGGTATCCTGGTGGGCCGGGGTATATCCATATTGGTCAGGGTCTTGCTGCACTGGCCGACGGAATTGTCCCTGAGCGCCATCGTCGCGGCCTTTGCGGTTTCCGTGACGGTGGGCATTGTGTTCGGCTTTTATCCGGCCTGGAAGGCCTCGCGTCTGGACCCGATCATTGCCCTGCGGTATGAATAAATTTTTGGGGTCAGATTCCTGAGGAATAACTGTTTCTCCGGGAGGCTGGAGAAGTCTGGCAGATCAGGTTGAAAAGCGCACAGCCTGGAAAGGCTGTGCCACCAAAAAAGATTATTGCAGGTCTATAATGGCTATTCGTTCCTCGAATTTACAAGACTTCTGTTAATCTTGATTCTTTGCCTGCTGGCGGTGGCGGGCTGCGCCGTGGGTCCGAATTACCACCCGCCGGAGACCAAGGTTTCCACCTACTGGGACGGCCAGAATGTCGTCACCCCGGCCCAGCCCAGCAAAACCAACATTAATCCGGTGGAACTGGTGGAATGGTGGACCGCCTTTAAAGATCCGACCTTGTCGTCCCTGGTGGAAACGGCGGTGCGCGCCAACCTGGATGTGCGCCTGGCCGAGGCCCGCATCCGCCAGGCCCGGGCGTCCCTGGGGGTGGCGGGCGGCCCCCTCTGGCCCCAGGTGAATGGCACCGTCCTCTATGACCGGAGTCACACTCCCTCCGCCGCGGTCAACACCGCGGGAGGCGGGGTCGCCGTATCCGGGTCGGGAGGCGGGTCTCAGGTGGCGCGTCGGGCGGCGTCCCGCCGTTCCGGGAATTATTTCAGGCCGGTCTGGATGGCTCCTGGGAAGTGGATGTTTTCGGGGGCACGCGACGGAACATTGAGGCCGCCGGGGCCGATCTCCAGGCCGCGGTGGAGGATCGCCGGGACGTCCTGGTAATTCATGGTGGGAGACGTGGGGAGCAACTATATCAACCTGCGGGGTTTTCAACAGCAGATCGACATTGCCCAAGAAAAACCTGGAGGCGCAAAAGCATACCGCCGACATCATCCAGAAGCGGCATGACGCCGGCTTTGTGGGGGGCCTGGATGTGGCCAACGCCAAGGCCCAGGTAGCCACCACCGCCGCCACGATACCGCTGTTCGAATCCTCGGCCCGGGCGGCCATCTATAGCCTGGGGGTGCTCCTGGGGCGGGAACCGGCGGCCCTGGAAAAAGAGCTGGCCAAGGCCGCGCCGATTCCTCCCACCCCGCCGGAAATCCCCGTGGGCCTGCCTTCAGAACTGCTGCGGCGCCGCCCGGACATCCGCCGGGCCGAGGCCCAGATCCATGCTGCCACGGCCCGAATCGGGGTGGCTACCGCCGACCTCTTCCCCAAGTTTTTCCTCACCGGGAGCTTCGGCGTGACCACCAGTGATGTTACCAGGATAGGGAGTCTGGCAAACAATAAGTTCTGGTCATTTGGCCCCAGCGTCAGCTGGCCGATTTTCGCCGGCGGCAGCATCTACTGGAACATCAAAGTTCAGGACGCCCTCCAGGAACAAGCGCTGCTGACGTATGAGAAGACGGTGCTCACCGCCTTGAAAGACGTGGAAACCGCGCTGGTGGCCTATGCCAAGCAACAGGAAACCCGCAAATCCCTGTCCGCGGCCGTGGTTGAGAACCGCAAGGCGGTGGACCTGGCCACCCAGCTTTATCTCGCCGGGCAAGTCAGATTTTTTGAACGTCACCACCGCCCAGCGTAACCTCTTTGCCACCGAAGATGCCCTGTCCCAGAGCATCCGCACCCAGGATACCAACCTGATTGCCCTCTATAAGGCCTTAGGCGGGGGCTGGGAGAAGGTGGGGCCGCCACCTGAGCGCGGCAAAGACAAGAAATAATTCGGCAGGGAAAAATATTTCCAGTATCCAGGGCGACCGCGGCGGTCGCCTTTTTATTCTGCGGTCGTTTCGTTTCATCAAAATGGCAGGGAAACGCAGTTGAAGCGATGCTGAAGAAAAAACCTCGAAACGCCGGACGTCCGCCGGACCCGGTCAACCGGAGGGCCCGGGGCTCCTGGCAGGCTGGTCCATTCCCAGACTCTTCACGGTGCCGTCCCGGTCGAAGGTCACGGCCAACTCCCGGGTGGTTTCGCCCAGATTAGGCGCGATGGCTTTGACCACGGGAACAAACGCGGCGGGTTTGGGATAGGTGGTGATATACGTGTAGTACCAGGTCTCCTCCTCCTGGCCGCCATAGGAGGCGGTGAGGGGGTAGCCCAGGAGGGCCGTGACGTCGGCCCGGGTGGACTTGCCCACCTCGATCTGGGAAACGACGCCGGCATCGGTAATGGCCCTGGTCCCGGCCGAGACACAGGCGCTGATCACCAGGAGGACGGATACGGTCAGAAGCTTAAGCCAGGTGGTCATGGTTAGTTCCTGGAATGGTGATGTCACCATTACGAAAAGCTCAAGTTAGGATTGCACGGAGGGTGCCCACCGCGCCCCGTGATAACTGCCACCGCGGCGACTGCCCGCCGAAGGTGGAGACGTAACGCCGCGGCTTCTTGCCATTTTCGCAGATTATTCCAGGTTTTGCACCCCCGGGGATGGAGCCCGGCCACTTTTCCCGGCAAGAAATCGTCTCGAACTGAATGACAACGTTGCTTGGGCAGAGCTCCCAAGCGTCTATCCGAGCTCTTATGGCAGATTATGGCGAAGGCCTCAAGTTGACAGGCGGGTCGGGTTGTGGCATGGTGGACAGCGGAAGAATAAACCGGGAGGTCGCCCGTTGAGGCCGTTCCCTGACCAGACTGGCAGCCCGAGCGTCCCGGTGTCCGAGGCACCGGCGACCCCTACAGGGTCTTGACTGGGCTCGGGCTGTGGTGTTTGGGGGCGATCTGGCCCGTGAGGCAGGCATTGGAGCTCGGACGGTAAGCCGCGTCCCGGTCGGGGGCGCGGGGCAACTGTGCCCCTGGGGGCGACTGTCGCCGGGGACTGTGGAATGAGGGGGAAAGGCACGCCATGAGGACTTTTGCCATTGCAAACCAGAAGGGGGGGAGCGGCAAGACCACCACCAGCGTCAATCTGGCCGCGGCCCTGGGGGAGAAGGGCCGGCGGGTGCTGGTCATCGACCTGGACCCGCAACATTCCAGCACGGCGTGGTTCGGGGTCAAAAATGCCGGCAAGGGAGTGCTGGGGATCTTTGCCGAAAATGGCTCCATGCTTGATCTGGTGCAGGATTCGGGAGTTGCCGGGGTGGACCTGGTGCCGTCGTCGCCCTGGCTGGTAGGGGCTGAGAAGATGCTGGCCGGGGAAGTGGGGGCCGAGACCATTTTGCGCCGCAACCTGGACCGCCTGCCGCCGGACCGCTGGGACTACGTGCTGATCGACTGCCCGCCCACCCTGGGAGTCCTCACGGTCAACGCCCTGGTGGCGGTGGCCGAACTCCTGGTGCCGGTGGAGGCCCACGTCATGGCCCTGAGCGGTCTGGCCCAACTGCTCCAGACCGTGGAGGTGGTCAGGGACCGCCTCAACCCGGACCTGAAAGTCTCGGGCATCCTGGCCTGCCGGGTGGATTTTCGCACCCGCCACGCCCGGGAGGTGGTGGAGCAATTGCGCCAGCGCTCCGGGAGCCTGGTTTACCGCACCGTCATCCGGGAAAATATCCGGCTGGCCGAATGTCCCTCCTTCGGCGAGGCCATCACCGCAGTACGACGGCAAGAGCGCCGGCGCCGCGGATTACCGGGCCCTGGCCGACGAGATCATCAGCCAAGAAGGGAGTTGAACGACATGGCCAAACGCAGCACCATTGGCGAAAACCCCCTGGATGCCGTTATCCAGGAACACCCGCTCAATACCGTCGTGCCCGATCTCTCCTCGGTGAACCAGAGGCGGCCGGGGTCAACCGGCGCCGGAAGTGTCCCCCGAAGTCCAGGAGCGCTTAACGGGACTGGAAGCCGGCCTCCAGGCGCTCTCGACCGAGGTGGCGGGGCTCAAAGCCAGCGCCGGAGAAGTGGCCGCCGTAAAGGGCGCCATCGCCCCATTGCCGGGAGAACTGGCCGGATTGCGCCGGGAGGTCGAGGCGCTTAAGGCCGAGGCTGCGGCCGTCAAGGCTCTCCAGGCAGAACTGACGCAGTTCAAGGCCGAGATTGCCCAACTCCGGGCCAGCGCCGGGCCCGGCGACCTCCCCTTTTGGATGCGGGGCCGGAAGAAATAGGATCGAACCAACCGGACTCTCACCCGTTGCAACCGGGCGGGCGGGGAGGGTAACGGACCCGGCGGCCCCGCCGGGGCTCCGGGGCCGGACCTCTGCATCACAGCGCCTGCGGTAATCTTGGCGGGGCTCATGGTCGGGACCTGACCAGTCAACCCCTCCCTTAAGGCATCAGATCATCGGACCCAAGAAGATTCTGAAGATCCCCCCTGCCGAGGTCAATGGCGCTCTTCAGGTCATGGCGGGTTTTTTGCTTACCCGGGGATGATTGTCTAACCCGGCAAGATACCAAAACTCAGCGTCTGGGATCGTTTTGGATTTTTCGAGGCGGGCTCTTCCAGGTCTTTTCCGCCTGAGATGGTCTTTTTGTAAACCGGGGTTTCTATCATTCTCGCAAGACCGGTGATCATGATCGGCGACTCTCTCCATAGCGGCCTGGCAATGCCGATTATTATCTTCTTGGCTAGGGGCGCATCTGATATAAAGTATGGCGAGGTTTCGAATCGCCATTAAGAAACCCACAAATCCAACGAGAGAAAGACAACAGGCATATGACATTCGGACCCCTGACTTTACTTATCCTCCTGGCAAGCATTCTCCTGTCCGGGTGCTCCACCGTAGATACGTTGAAATTTTCGGCGGAAGCCTCGGCAGACTCGGTGCAAGCGTCGCTGGACAAAAGGCTGAAAGCTCGGCCGGCCGAGGGCGCCGGATATGTGCCCATGCAGCAACTGGCCAAGGATCCCCATCTTCCCTTTAATAAGGCCTGGATCAAGCCAGGGGCGGATTGGCGCCTGTATCGCACCATCTATATCGCCCCGGTGAACACCGATTACCTTATGCGGGCCAACTGGTGGCAGGAGACCATCCGTGCCGACCAGATGCGGCAAGATGTCCAAACCATGGCAACCTTCATGCGGACGCAATTCATCAAGGCTTTTCAGGATGATCCCCGTCGGCGCTTCCGGGTGGTAATGTCCCCCGAGAAAGGTTCTCTGACCCTGGAAATGGCCATTACGGAACTGGTTCCCGGCCACGTGCTGCTCAATATTATAAAAGTTGCCGGCCCCTACGGCTCGGGGCTGGCCGCCTCGGCCCTGGAGAGGGGCACGGACGCCCAGAGCACGGTGGGCTTCGAAGCCAGGATCAAAGACACCGATACCGGCCAGATTCTCGCCATGTTTGCCGACCGGGAATATGCCACCGCACGGCCCATCGATCTCAAGGGCTTTACCTGGTACGGCAACGCCGAAGACATCGTCAAGCAGTGGGCCAAGCAGTTCGTCGAGGTTGCCAACCAGCGGCCGGGAGAGATCATCAAGCCCGCCAGTACGTTTTCCTTGATGCCGTGGTAAAATGAACAATTTTCTTCATAACTCCCTTCCCAGACGAGGCTCAACGGGCCAAAGTAAAAACGCTGAGGACTATTCGTAGGGCGGGAAAGCGCCGCGCATCCCGCCTTTGGCATCATTGCGTTTCCCGCCGCGTTCCCGCGTGACGTCGTGAAGAAGACCGCGCCGGCGCCCGTGGCTGTTATCAGCCCGCCCTCCTTTCCCCAAGCGCACCTGACCGATTTTTTCCTCGTATTTTGCCCCAAATATGTTAATTATTATAATTCGCATAGATTTATGGACCTGGGGCGCGGGCCGTCAGGGGCAACTTTGATAAGTATCAGCCCGGCCCGGCGCCGGGCCGAGACCACGGTTCAGGTAGATATCTTATGTCAGAGCTTTTGACCGGAGCGGCGGGGGAGCGGCGGCTCTTCCTGGGGAATGAGGCCATTGTCCGGGGCGCCCTGGAAGCCGGGGTGGCCCTGGTGACCACTTACCCCGGGACTCCGGCCTCGGAAATCGGCGACCGGTGTTACGAGATTTCCCGGCAGACCGACCTGAAGTTCGAATTTTCCACCAACGAAAAGGTGGCCCTGGAAGTGGCGGCGGGGGCCGCGGCCTGCGGCTGGCGGGTGCTGTGCGCCATGAAACACGTGGGGCTGAACGTGGCCGCCGACGCCCTCATGACCCTGGCCTACGTGGGGGTCAAGGGGGGCATGGTGATTGTCAGCGCCGACGATCCGTCCCTGTTCTCCAGCCAAAACGAGCAGGACAATCGCTATTACGCCAAGATGGCGGGCCTGCCCATGCTGGAGCCGGCCACCCCCGAGGAAGCCAAAGCCATGACCCGGGCGGCCTTCGCCCTCTCCGAGGAACTCAAGCTCCCGGTGCTGCTGCGCACCACCACCCGGGTGAACCATACCCGGGGCCCCGTGACCCTGGGGGAACTGGCGGCCCGGCCGGGGCCTGGCCGGTTTCATAAGGACCCCTTCCGCCAGGTGATGGTGCCGGCGGTGGCCCGCCAGGCCCACGTGCGGCTCCTGGCCGCCGGAGACCAGGCCCGGGGCCTGGCCGAGACTTCGGATTTCAACGAGATCAGTGGCGGCGGCGACTGGGGCATCGTCACCAGCGGGGTGGCCGGCACCTACGCCGCGGACGCCTTGCGGGAACTGGGCCTGGCCGGAAAAGTCGGCTGCTCAAGCTGGGATTCACCCACCCCCTGCCCGAGACCTTGCTGGGGGATTTCCTGGCGCCCCTTACCAAGGTGCTGGTGGTGGAGGAACTGGAGCCGTACCTGGAAGAGGGGCTCAAGGCCGTAGCCCAGGCCCGGGGGCTCAGCCTGACCATCCGGGGCAAAGGCCCGGACCTCTTTTCCCGGCTCTACGAGTACCACCCGTCCCTGGTGCGGGAGGTGATCGCCCGGTTTTTCAACGTGGCTTATGAGGCGCCGGCGCCGCTGGTCCCTGAGAAGGTCCTGGACCAGCCCCTGCCGGACCGGCCCCCCAATCTCTGCGCCGGGTGCCCCCACCGGGCCATGTATTATGCGGTGAAGATCGCCTTGAAGGACCTGGGGGTGGAAGGGGTCTTCCCCACGGACATCGGTTGCTACACCCTGGGGTTGTTGCCGCCCCTGTCCATGGCGGATTTTCTCATCTGCATGGGCTCAAGCATCAGCACCGCCGCGGGTATTTCCCGGGCCACGGGCCAGAAGGTGGTGGCCTTTATCGGGGACTCCACCTTTTTCCACTCCGGTCTGCCGGCCCTGGTCAACGCCGTGCACCAGAAACACGACTTTCTGCTGGTCATCCTGGACAACGGCACCACGGCCATGACCGGACACCAGCCCCATCCCGGGGTCAGCCTGATACCCCCGGGGTATCCCGGCGAGCACGTGCCGATCCAGCGGGTGGTGAAGGCCCTGGGGGTGGAGCAACTCTGGGTGGTGAATCCCTATCAAGTACAAAGAGAGCCTGGCGGCCACCAAGGAGGCGTTGGCGGCCAAAGGCGTCCGGGTGCTGCTCTCCCAGGCCCCCTGCATCCTCTACGAAGCCCGCGATCACCGGCAAAAAGCGGACGGCCCGTTTTCAGGTGACCAAAGGCTGCGGCGAGTGCCGGGACTGCCTGGATAATTTCGGCTGCCCGGCCATGTACCTGGAGTCGGGAGAACCGGGCCAGTTGCAGATCGACCCGGAACTGTGCTCCGGCTGCGCCTTTTGCGTCCAGTGGTGCGAGAACATCCGGCCGGTGGGGGCGAAAGGATAGAGGAGAGGGGCGGATTTTTGGGGGAAGGGGCTAGGACTTTTTCGTAAGTGGCCCCTTCCCCCAAACCCCCATCCCCAACCCCTTAAGATGGTGGCGCAGGCTTTCCAGCCTGGGCTTAAAGGCGGGCAGTGCCCGCCCTACATATTACTCTCTAGATGCACGGCGGCCACAGGCCGCCCTATAATTAAACAAGGTTAAGCAATGGCCTCTGCCGAAAACCGAAAAACGACAAACCGAAAACCCAAAAACCTCCGCATCTTCCTCACCGGGGTGGGGGGCCAGGGGACGCTCCTGGCCAGCCGCCTCTTGGGGGAGGCGGCCCTGGCGGCCGGCTATGAGCCCATGGTGAGCGAGACCCACGGCATGGCCCAGCGGGGCGGCATCGTGGTCTCCACCGTGGTGCTGGGGGATCTGAAAAGCCCCCTGATTTCGCCGGGGGAAGCCGACATCGTCCTGGGGTTTGAGGCCCTGGAGGCCTTCCGGGCCCTGGACCGCTGCCATGCCCAGACCCTGGTGATCGCCAACACCGCCACCATGGTGCCCTACCCGGTGGCCATCGGCCAGGCCCGTTACCCGTCGGTGGACGCAGATGTTCCAGCGTCTGGCGGAGCAGGTGGGGGCGCTTCTGGCCTTCGACGCCGGCGCCCTGGCCCATCAGTCCGGCAGCCCCCTGGCGGTGAACATGGTTCTCCTGGGGGCCCTGGCCGCCACCGATTCCCTGCCGATTACCGCCGAGGACATCCTGTCGGTAATCCGCACCCGCACCAAGGAAAAATTCCTGGCCTCGAATCTCAAGGCCTTTGAGTTGGGGGCGGCGGCGGCCCGGGACCCCGGCAACTGGCAGCGGCGGTAAGGTGAGGCCAGGGGGGGCGGGGTGATTTTCGGGAAAGCCCGACTCTGGTGCGTCGTCTCAGGGTTATCTGAAAAAAGGTTTAGATTTTTTCTCCCCCCTTGATGGGGGAGGGTTGGGGTGGGGGTGAAATTGCTGGGCATTGCTTCAATCCCCCCTAACCCCCTCCCACCAGGGGAGGGGAGTTATGGAAGCCAACATTTTGAAGGTATCTGTGTAGGACGATACCCATTGGGCCGACTGAATAAGCCTGGTTCATGATTGACAAAAAACCGGAAACTTCGCCCCGGCAACGCCGCCCCTACCGCCAGTTGTCCCACACCGCGGACCTGGCCTGGCGTCTGTGGGGGCAGGATCTCCCGGAGCTCTTTGAAAACGCCGGCCGCGCCCTGAGCGCCACCCTGACCGACCGGCGGTATCTCGGCGCCGGGCCACCCGGACGGTGCGCCTGACCGCTAGTGATCGGGAGTCCCTCCTGGTTGACTGGCTCAACCACCTGCTTTATCTTTTTGATATCGATGGGTTTTTGGGCCGGGACTTTCAGGTGGACTCATTGACCGCCGGGAGTCTGAAGGCCCGGGTGACCGGCGAGACTTTTGATCCCGCCCGCCACCCTTCCCGGACCGGGGTCAAGGCCGCGACCTTCCATCAACTGAGCATCGTGCCGGTTAAAGATGGGTGGGAGGCCACGGTGGTGCTGGATTTGTAGTCACTGTTCCGAAAGTAGTCAGTAGTCAGCCGGCAATGGCGGGCAGTGCCCACCCTACATATCTTTTCATCATTTATGGGTGGGTCACAGGCCCATGAGTCACTGTTCCGAAAATTCCTACGTAGGGTGCGTCTTACGCACCACCGGCGGGCGGGACGCCCGCCCCACTGACAACTGGCCACTGGCAACTGACTACTTTCTTATGATCAAGCTGCGGCAAATCGACGCATACCGCTGGGAGATTCCCCGGGAGGGCAAGATGCGCACCCGGGGGCTGATCTTTAGCTCCAGGGAGATGCTCCCGGTGATCCAGGCGGACCAGAGCCTCCAGCAGGTGGCCAATGTCGCCACCCTGCCGGGGATCGTGGGCCCCTCCCTGGCCATGCCCGACATCCACTGGGGCTACGGCTTCGCCATCGGCGGCGTGGCGGCCTTCGACGTGGATTCGGGCATCGTCTCCCCCGGCGGCGTGGGCTACGACATCAACTGCGGGGTGCGCCTGCTCCGCACGCGGCTGAGCCGGGAGCAGGTGGCGTCCCGGATGGAAGCCCTGGTGAACGCCTTGTTCAGCAACATCCCCTCGGGGGTGGGGTCCCGGCGGCAGGATTTCAAGCTCACCGGGGCGGCTTTTAAGAAGGTGCTCAAGGACGGCTGCCGCTGGGCGGTGAAGGAAGGCTTTGGCGAGGCCGTGCGACCTGGCCCACATCGAGGCCGGGGGCGCCATCGCCGGCGCCGACCCCGAGGCGGTCTCGGATTTCGCCCTGAACCGGGGCAAGGACCAGTTGGGCACCCTGGGTTCGGGCAACCACTTCGTCGAGGTGGGTTATGTCGATGAGATTTACGATGCGGCCCTGGCGGCGCAGCTGGGGCTGTTCCCGGACCAGGTGACGGCCATCGTCCACACCGGCTCCCGGGGGCTGGGGCACCAGGTGTGCGAGGACTACATCAAGGTGATGCTCAAGGCCGGCCGCCAAGTATGGCATCGAATTGCCGGACCGGCAGCTGTGCTGCGCCCCCCTGACTTCGCCGGAAGGCCAGCGTTACCTGGCGGCCATGGCCGGGGCCGCCAACTTCGCCTTTGCCAACCGGCAGCTCATCACCCACTGGGTGCGGGAGAGTTTCGAGCAGGTTTTGCAGATGGGGCCAAAGGATCTGGGGCTGGAACTGGTTTACGATGTCTGCCACAACATCGCCAAGATCGAGACCCACACAGTGGAGGGGAAACCCCGGAAGCTCTGCGTCCACCGCAAGGGCGCGACCCGGGCCTTTCCGCCGCACCACCCGGAGGTGCCCGAGGCCTACCGGGAGACCGGGCAGCCGGTGCTCATCCCCGGGGACATGGGGCGTTACTCGTATCGTGCTGGTAGGGACCGAAAAGGCGCTTACCGAAACCTTTGGCAGCACCTGCCACGGGGCGGGCCGCCTGATGAGCCGCCACCAGGCCAAGAAGGTGGCCCGGGGCCGGTCCATCATCCAGGAGTTGGCGGCCCAAGGCATCGTGGTCCGGGGCGCCGGGCGGGGCACCATCGACGAAGAGATTTCCGAGGCCTACAAGGACGTGGCCGGCGTGGTGGACGTGGTCCACGGCGCCGGGATCGCCAAGAAGGTGGCCCGGCTGAAGCCGTTGGGAGTGATTAAGGGATAGGGCGGCCTGTGGCCGCCGCTTGGCGCAACGGCGTGCATGGCACACCCTATGGCTTTTAAAGGATAGTTTTCGGTTTCCAGTTTGGGTTTTCTGGTATAACAAGGGTACAATGAGTGGTGGGCACGGCACGTCGTTATCCGCCCTCTTGGACAGGCTCAATTACGGGCGGTGCCCAAGCAGAGCTTGGGCGGAAAGTTACATTCCCAAGCTGGAGCTTGGGAACGAGAGGAAATGTAGGGGCGGACCTGCGTGTCCGCCCTCAAGGGCGCACACATAGGTGCGCCCCTACAGAAAGAATATGTTTGATCGACTCTCCGACAAATTAGACGCCGTCTTCAAGAAGCTCAAAGGCCGGGGCAAGCTGAACGAGGCCCAGGTGGGCGAGGCCCTGCGCGAGGTGCGCCTGGCGCTGCTCGAGGCCGACGTCAATTATAAGGTCACCAAGGCCTTCATCGAACGCATCCGGGAGCGGGCGGTGGGGGAAGAGGTCATGCGGTCCCTGACCCCGGCCCAGCAGGTCGTCAAGATCGTCCACGAGGAACTCACGGCGCTCCTGGGCGGGGAGTCGCCCCGGCTGGATTTGAGCGGCAAACCGCCGGTGGCGATCATGCTGGTGGGCCTCCAGGGCTCCGGCAAGACCACCACCGCGGCCAAGCTGGCGAAGCGCCTCAAGGGGCAGGGCAAGCAGCCGTATCTGGTGCCCGCGGACGTGCAGCGGCCCGCGGCCATCGAGCAGCTCAAGCGCCTGGGGGCCGACCTCGGGGTGGCCGTGCACCCCTCCGAGACGAACCAAAACCCGGTGGCCATTGCCGGCGCGGCCATGGAAGCGGCCTACGCCCAGGGCTTTGACACGGTGATCCTGGACACCGCCGGGCGGCTCCACGTCGACGCCCCCCTGATGGAAGAGTTGAAGGCCATCCGGGCCACGGTCGAGCCCAATGAAATTCTCCTGGTGGCCGACGCCATGACCGGCCAGGACGCGGTGGCGGTGGGCCAGAGCTTCCACGACCTCCTGAACCTCACCGGGGTGATCCTGACCAAGGTGGAAGGCGACGCCCGGGGCGGGGCGGCCCTCAGCATGCGGGAGGTGGTGGGCCAGCCCATCAAGTTTTTGGGGGTGGGGGAAAAGCTCGACGCCCTGGAAGTCTTTCACCCGGAGCGCCTGGCGTCGCGGATTTTAGGGATGGGCGATGTGCTCACCCTGATCGAAAAAGCCCAGGAGGCCTTCGACGCCGACCAGGTCAAGGACCTGGAAAAGAAGCTGCGCCAGGAGTCCTTCACCCTGGACGACTTCAGGGAGCAGCTCAAGCAGATCAAGAAGATGGGCAGCATGGAACAGCTCATGGGCATGATTCCGGGGCTGGGCAGCAAGCTCAAGGCCATGAAAGGCATGCAGCCGGACGAAGGGGAGTTGAAGCGGGTGGAGGCCATCATCAGTTCCATGACGCCTGTGGAGCGGAACGACCACAACCTGATCAACGGCAGCCGCCGCCGGCGCATCGCCGCCGGGAGCGGCACCACGGTCCAGGACGTCAACCGGCTGCTGAAGAATTTCACCATGACCCAAAAGATGATCAAGCAGGTGGCCAGGGGCGGCAAGAAGGGCAAGGGCCGCTTCCCCATGAATTTTATGTAACGACTTTGTAGCATGGACTCTGTAGGGGCGGCGTTTGAGGGCGACACAGGTCCGCCCCTACGACCCCATCAAACCTCAGGAGGATAAAGCAGCGGTATGGCATTACGAATCCGTTTGGCCCGTTACGGGGCGAAAAAGCGCCCCTTCTATCGCATCGTGGTGAGCAACAGTGAGGCTCCCCGGGATGGCAGATTTCTGGATATCATCGGCACGTATGACCCGCGCCAGGAGCCGGCGGCGGTTTCGGTGAAAGAGGACCTGCTCAAGGAGTGGGTGAGCAAGGGCGCCACCTGCACCGATACGGTGGCCAGCCTCCTGAAGCGGCCCCGGGGAGCAGCGGCACCGGAGGCCTGAGCGCGGCCGGACGCAGCAGGGAGGTTGATCGCCCGATCCCCTGACCGAGGTGGCTACTATGAAGGAATTGGTGAAGTTCATCGCGCAGTCACTGGTAGATAACCCTGAACAGGTCCAGGTCAATGAAATCGAAGGGGAGCAGACCTCAGTCATTGAACTGAAGGTGGCCAAGGAAGATCTGGGGAAGGTGATCGGCAAGCAGGGGCGCACCGCCCGGGCTATGCGCACCATTCTCAGCGCCGCGTCCACCAAGATTCGCAAACGGGCGGTCCTGGAAATCCTTGAGTAGCACCAGCGCCGGACCCCGGAACGCTGATCGGTCTGGGGCAGGTCTCCGGGGCCCAGGGCATCAAAGGCGCGGTCAAGGTCCGGGCCGATGCCGAGGCTGCCACCACCGACCCCGAGGTGTTCGCCGCCTTGGGGCAGGTCTGGATCGGCGGCCAGAGCTACCAGGTGCTCAAGGCGGCGCGCCACAAAAACCAGGTGCTCCTGTGGCTGGACGGCGTCCACACCCGGAGCCGGGCCGAAGAGCTGGCCGGGCTGCAAGTCTTGGGGGACCGCCGGCGGTTCCCGAAGCTCCCGCCCGGAGAATACTACTGGTTCCAGGTGCTGGGCCTGCCGGTGGTCAACGAGACCGACGGGGCCCTGCTGGGGTATCTGGACCATATCATGCCCACCCCGGGCCACGATGTCTACGTGGTGCGCCAGGGCGAGCGGGAGATCCTGCTGCCCGCGGTTGAGGACGTGATCGTCGAGATCAACCTGGAGGAAGGCGTGATCAAGGCCTCGCCTCCCGAGGGGCTTTTGGAAATTTCGTAAGGGGAGGAGCAGCCGCGGCAGGCGCGATGCGCAGAACAATCGTGATCCGGGCTTTGCCTCCAGAGGGACTCTGGTAAGTTGATGCAGATTGACCTGCTGACCCTGTTTCCCGAGTTTTTCGCCTCTCCCTTAAGCCAGAGCATGCTCCACCGGGCCCAGGTCCAGGGGGCGGTCACCTATGGGGTGATCAACCTGAGGGATTATGCGGTTGACCGCCACCAGGTGACGGACGACCGGCCCTTCGGCGGCGGCCCCGGGATGGTCATGAAGATTGAGCCGCTGGTGGCGGCCATCCGGATGGCGAAAGCAGGGGACCCCGAGACCCGGGTGATCCTGCTGGGCCCCGGGGGAGCAGGGTTCAACCAGGCCAAGGCCCAGGAACTGGCGGGCCATGACCACCTCCTGCTGATCTGCGGCCACTATGAAGGGGTGGACGAGCGGATTCATTTTTATATTGATGAAGAGCTGTCAATAGGCGATTATATTCTAACCGGGGGAGAAATCCCGGCTTTGATCGTGGCGGACGCGGTGACCCGGCTGCTTCCCGGGGTTTTGGGGGGAGAGGGGGCCACCGAGGAGGAGTCATTCCAGGATGGCCTCCTGGAATACCCCCATTACACCCGCCCCCGAGTTTTCGAAGGACACGAGGTTCCCCAGGTGCTGCTGGAGGGCGACCACCAGCGCATTGCCCGGTGGCGGCGCTGCCAGGCCCTGGCCCGGACGGTGAGGCGGCGGCCGGATTTGCTGGCCCGGGCCGTGCTGAGCCGGGAAGACCGTGAATTCATAAAATCCCTGGCTTGAGCCAGGCGGAGGATAGGTGAGGATATGGAACGTGTAGATCAATTAGCCCGGGAGCAGATGCGCAGCGACCTGCCGGCGTTTCGCCCCGGGGACACCGTGGAAGTGTATGTACGCATTGTGGAAGGGGATAAGCAGCGCATCCAGGTCTTCAAGGGCGTGGTCATCCGGAAACGGGGCGGCCTCACCGGGGCCAGCTTTACCGTGCGCAAGATCTCGTATGGCGTGGGGGTGGAGCGCATCTTTCCGGTGCATTCCCCCAACATCGACAAGGTGTTGGTGCTCTTCCGGGGCAAAGTCCGGCGCAGCCGCCTCTACTACCTGAGAAACCTGAAGGGCAAGGCGGCCCGGATCAAGGAAAAGCGGTCTCCGGTGCAATGAGCCGTCTCCCGGGCAGCAATGACGTACTTGCTGACCCGGAAGGATTTTGGCGTTTACAGGGATTGACCTTAATAGCCGGCGTGGATGAGGTGGGCCGGGGCCCTCTGGCGGGTCCAGTGGTGGCCGCGGCCGTGATCCTCCCTGCCGGCGTCGTTTTTCCCGGGCTCAGGGATTCCAAGCGCCTCTCTCCGGAAATCAGGGTGGAGCTGGATGGCCACATCCGGCGCCAGGCCCTGGCCCTGGCCATCCATGAGATAGGACCCCGCCAGATCGAGCAACAGGGAATCCTGACCGCCTCGCTTCGGGCCATGGCCCGGGCCATCCGGGAGTCTGTCCGTGGTCCCGGAGATGGTCCTGGTGGATGGCAACCAGCCCCTGCCCCTGACTTATCCCCAGCAACCGGTGATCAAGGGGGACGACCGCTGTCCCTCCATCGCCGCGGCCTCCGTGGTGGCCAAGGTCTATCGGGACCGGCTGATGGAGGCGCTGCACCAACGCTACCCCCAATACAATTTCGCCCGGCACAAGGGCTACGCCACCGCCGAACACCTGGAAGCCCTGCGCTGCTGGGGTCCCTGCACTCTCCACCGCCGCACCTTCAGGGGCGTAAAGGAATGGCTGGGGGGTGGGGAATGATGTGGCCCCGCAAATCGCCCCGGCTGTCTGATTACGATTATTCCCAGGAAGGGGCCTATTTTGTCACCGTTTGCGTTCAGGGGCGGCTTATCCCTTTTCGGAAAGATTATTCGATGGGACGATGCGGTTAAATGCGGCGGGTCAAATGCTTGGAAAATGGTGGGAGGAGTTGGAACGCAAATTCCCCTCGCTGAAAATTGATGAATATTATGTGGTCATGCCCAACCATTTTCACGGGATTGTTTGGGTATCGGCAGAAGAACCCCGTTTAAGCCAAATCCAGACACTATCCCTGGGAATTCCCCGTTGCCTGTGGCTCAGGGCGGACACGCAGGTCCGCCCCTACAAAGAATAGTGCAGTGGTTTAAGACCATGACGACCAATGAATATATTCATGGGGTAAAAGAGCATGGATGGCCTCAGTTTCAAGGGAGTCTGTGGCAACGCAGCTTTTATGACCATGTGATCCGGGATGAGGCATCATTGAACCGCATTAGGGAATATATCTCAACAAATCCGCTGCGATGGGATTTGGATCGGGAAAACCCACGCTCTAGAGGGAGCGATGAATTTGATCGCTGGCTGGCCACGTGCAAAACCAGGCCAATCAAGGAAACTCGTAGGGGCGGACCTATGTGTCCGCCCTCTGATACCCGGCGGCAACTGGGGGATCACGGTGAGGACCTGGCCGCGGCGGCCTTGAAGAAACAGGGCTATAAAATCCTGGAGCGGAATTTCGTGACGCCCTTAGGCGAGATCGACCTCATCGCCCGGCAGGGCAAGACCTGGTGGTCGTGGAGGTCAAGACCCGTCGCGGGTCGAGCTTCGGGGCGCCTCAGGACGCGGTCCACTCCGGCAAGCAGGGCCGGTTGCGGCGGCTGGCGGATTACTACCTCAAGGCCAAGCGCCTCACCGGGTCCCCGGTGCGCTTCGACGTGGTGGCCGTCACCCTGGCCGGGGATGAACCCCAGGTGGAAATTATTCAGAACGCTTTTTAAGGGGAGCACCATCGCCACGCTCTACATTGTCGCCACGCCCATCGGCAACCTGGAGGACATCACCCTCCGGGCCCTTAGGGTGCTGAAAGAGGCGGACCTCATCGCCGCGGAAGACACCCGCCACACGCGGAAGCTCCTGAGCCACTTCGAGATTAAGACGCCGCTCATCAGCTATCACGCCCACAACCAGGCCTCCCGGGGGCCGGAGTTGATCCGGCGGCTTGACGGCGGGGGAAAACGTGGCCCTGGTGAGCGACGCCGGCACCCCGGGATTTTCGGACCCCGGCGCCGACCTGGTGGCCCGGGCCTGGGAAGCGGGGGTGAGGGTTACGGCCATACCCGGCCCGGCCGCCGGGGTGGCGGCGCTCTCGCTTTCCGGGTTCAAAGGGGATATACTTTTCGTGGGTTTCCTGCCCCGGGGCGAGGGCCGGCGGCTGAAAATGTTCCAGGCCCTGGCGCCGGAGCCCCGAGTGATTATTATGTATGAGTCCCCCCGGCGGCTGGCCCGGACCCTGGCGGAAATCGCCGGCACCATGCCCCACCGGGAGGTCCTGGTGGTCCGGGAACTCACCAAGAAGTTCGAGGAAACCTGGCGGGGGCAGGTCTCGGACATCGCCCGGGAGCTGCAAGATATTGAGATCAGGGGTGAATGCGCCCTGGTGCTTTCCTGCCCGGCGGCCGCGGCCGCGATGCCGACCGGCGGATTTGGCGGACTGCCTGCTGAAGACCGCCCAAGAGAGCGGCTTGAGGGGGCGGCGCCTGGCGGACCAGGTGGCCGGTGACCTCAAGCTGCCCCGGCGGCAGGTCTACCAGACCTACCTGGCCCTCAAGGAGCAGGGTCGGGTGGAGTGAAGCTATTATTTGTCATTCTGAGCGTAGCGAAGAATCTCTCTTTTGAGTCACCGAGATTCTTCACGCTGCTCAGCTCCGTTCAGAATGACACGAATATTCAAGGTGTTTGGACTGCAACTTTGTATGAGGCGGCGGGGCCGTAGGGGCGGGTTTTAAACCCGCCCTTGCCTCGAAGTGACAGACAGAGGCAAGGCTGCGCACCCAAGCACAGGCGGGACGCCTGTGCCACCGATGCAGCCGAACTTTTCGTAACAGCATTGAAGGACGGGCATTGTCCGCCAAAGTCTGGGGCGTCGGGATCTTTTCGAAGCAGGAGCTTTTGCACGAACCGATAGACTGAGAAGCGAACCAGTGGGCTTACCTTATTCCAAACCGGATTTCATGATACAATGGCAAGTGACGAAACCAAGCTCTGGACCATAGAAAAGGAACTCTGGGTGGAAAACCGCCTGGGCCTGCACGCCCGGCCGGTGGCGAAAATCGCCACCGCGGCGCAGCAATTCGACGACCGACATCACCCTGGAGAAAGACGGCCTGGTAGTCAACGCCCGGGATTTGCTGGACGTCCTGGCGCTGGACTGCCCCCAGGGAACCAGGCTGGTGCTGCGGGCCAGCGGTCCCCAGGCCCGGGAGGCGGCCACCTCCATCACCTCCCTGTTCGCCCGCAAGTTTGAGGAAACATGACCCGGAAGAACCGCCTGCTTGAAGGTATTGCCGCGTCCCCCGGCATTGTCATGGGGCTGGCCCACGTCCTGACCCAGGAAGGCCAGGTTTCGACGCGCCTGCTCTACAACGACCAGGAGGTCGCCGATGAGTTGGAGCGCTTCAATCGGGCGGTGGACCAGACGGAAGAGGAACTCACCCGCCTCCGGAGGGAAATCGCCGACGATTTAAAGGAGCATGCCCATATCCTGGAGCTGCACCTGCTCATTCTTAGGGACCGGATGCTGCTCCTGGAGACCCAGAAGCTCATCAAGGAACAGAACTTCAACGCCGAGCGGGCCCTGTACCAGGCTTTCCTGAAGATCAAGGAAGTGTTCGAGCGCATCGGGGACAAACACATCCGGGGGCGCATCCAGGACGTGGAGGCGGTCTATCGTCGCCTGCGGGGCCACCTGACCGGCCGGGGCGCCCACAAGACCTTTGAGTTCTCCGAACCGGTGATCATCGTGGCCCGGGACCTGTCCCCGGCGGAGACCACCCACATGTCCAGTTCCGACGTGCTGGGATTTGTTACCGAGCGGGGCGGCAAGACCTCCCACACGGCCATCATCGCTCATTCCCTGGAGATCCCGGCGGTGGTGGGGCTGGACAACGCCACCCTGGAGATCGAGTCCGGAGAAGAGGTCATCGTCAACGGCCTGAGCGGGCGGGTGATCGTCAATCCGGATGAGGCCATGCGCCGGAGTTACCAGGTCCGCAAGGAGGAGTTCGAGACCTTTAAGTGGGAAGTGACCCAGGGCAGTTCCCTGCCGGCGGTGACCAGCGACGGCCACCCCACCCGGGTGCTGGCCAACATTGAGCAGCCGGATGAAGTCTCCCTGGCCCAGAAATACGGGGCTGATGGCATCGGTCTCTACCGCACCGAGTTCCTCTATCTGCGCCAGCGCCAGCTGCCCACGGAGGAGGAGCTTTTCCAGCATTACCGGCAGGTGGTGGAGGCCATGGCCCCCCGGGAGGTCACCATTCGCACCCTGGACATCGGGGGGGACAAGTTTCTCTCTCCCCTGGAGTATGCGCCGGAGATGAACCCGGCCTTGGGGCTCCGGGCCATCCGCTTTTGCCTCAAGGAGCAGAAGATTTTCCGGACCCAGGTCAAGGCCATCCTCCGGGCTTCGGCCTTCGGCAAGGTTCGGGTGATGTTTCCCCTGATTTCCAGCCCCCGGGAATTGCACGACGCCCGGTTGCTGCTGGAGTCGGTAAAGGGAGAATTGGGCCGGGAACTCATCTCCTTTGACCGCAAAATGCTGGTGGGGGCCATGATCGAGGTCCCCGCCGCCGTCACCCTGGCGGATTTGCTGGGCCGGGAGGCGGATTTTTTCAGCATCGGCACCAATGACCTGATCCAGTATGCCCTGGCCATCGACCGGGGCAACAAGTCCGTGGCGGATATGTACGAACCCCTTCACCCGGCGGTGATGCGCATGGTCCGGGACGTGGTCCGGGTCAGCGCGAAGCTCGGCATCCGGGTGGCCATGTGCGGCGAGATGGCCGGCGACCCGCTCTATATCCCGGTACTTCTGGGGCTGGGCGTGGAAGAGTTGTCCATGAACCCCGCCTCCATTCCGGTGGTGAAAAGGGTCATCCGCATGACTTCCCTGGGGGAGGCCCGCAAAATCGCCCGCAAGGCCCTGACCCTGGCGACTGTGGAGGAAGTCAACGAGTACGTCAACAAGGAAATGGATCACCGTTTCCCGGATATTTTCCGGTTTGGGCGGCCCCTGGTGGTCAATCGAGTCATATGAAAGAAGACAATCTCAAGATTATTTGCCGGAACCGGAAGGCTCTGTTCGAATTTGCCATCGATGCATTGTATGAAGCCGGGATGGTGTTGAAGGGGACGGAAGTCAAGTCCCTGCGTCAGGGGAAGGCCAACATCAGCGACGCCCACGCCCGCTTTAAGGACGGGGAACTCTTCCTGTACAATGTCCATATCAGCCCCTATACCCATGCGGCGCTGGACAGCCACAACCCGGAGCGGCCCCGCAAACTCCTGCTGAACCGCTGGGAACTGCGGCGCCTGTTGGGCAAGACCCAGGAGCGGGGCTATACGCTGATTCCCCTGCGGATGTACTTCCGGAATGAACATGCCAAGGTGGAGATCGCCCTGGCCCGGGGGAAAAGGAAGTTCGACAAGCGGCAGACCATCCGGGACCGGGAGGAGAAGCGGGACCTGGAGCGGGCCCGGAAACGGCGGTGAAAAAAGTGAGCCGTGAGCAGTGAGCTTCCACCTAAGGCTCATGATTGGCAAGAGCGCTCCTCATGGAGGGTGCGCACTGCGCACCAGGTTTATTGCCGGAGAGTCAGGGGCAGCCGCCTGCCTTTTATCCTTCATTGGGTCCTTGAGGGTATGGGTGTAACTATGGAATTTTTTAGCAAGCTTGCCGACAATCGTATCCGGGAGGCCATTGAGGCCGGCGACTTCGACGATCTCCAGGGCAAGGGCCAACCCCTCAACCTGGAGGACGACAGCCACATTCCCCCGGACCTGCGCATGGCCTACAAGATCTTGAAAAACGCCGACTGCCTGCCGCCCGAGGTAGTGCTGCGCCAGGAAATCGTGCAGATGCAAGACCTGATGGCCGCCATGCCGGATGAGGCCGAGAAGCTCAAGCAGATGCGCCGCCTCAATTTTCTGGTGATGAAGCTGAATATGCTGCGGCCGGTGTCCCCCGAGTTGCTGGAGCACGACCTCTACACCCCCAAGGTCCTGGAGCGACTGGAATCGAAGAAATAGCCGTCAGTAGCGGTGCGCACTGCGCACCATGGCCGTTTCAGGCCAGACACAGGCCGTAGGGGCGACCCGCGCCACTATTCCTTCAGGCCTTGACGTTCATGCAACCGGGCGACATTCACGGTAAAGTTCATGACCACTTCCCCCTCACCCTGAAACCCTCCTCCCCCCTTGGTGGAGAGGGAAGATGGAACCGCTTTGAAGTTCTGCCTCTACAAAGGAGATTCAGGGCGACCTTACCTGCCCCTCTTTCCCGGCAAAGCCTTGGGGCGCTGGAGGAAAATCTGACGATGGTTAGCCGGCATCATGAAGTGCCTATGCTCAGCGCCCACGGACGCATGAAGCTGCGCTGGGACCATCCCCTCTGGCGCCGCTTTGCCCCGGGCCTGGCGCGGCGCCTGGTGCAGGCCTACCTGCTGACCTGCCCCTGTGAGCTGGTGGCGGCGCCGGAGGTTAAAAAGCTCATCGTCTCAGGGCCGCCGGTCATCTTTACCACCTGGCACTGCCACTTGCTCAGCCCCCTGTTCTTGGCCCGCCGGTATCGAGGGGTGCAGCCCCCCATGGTGTTGATGGCCAGCCCCAGCCGTGACGGGGAGTTTATCGCCCAGGTGGCCCGGGGGTTAGGTTTCATCGTGCTCTCGGGGTCCCGGCGCAAGGGCGGCGTCCAGACCCTGCGCCAGATGGGCGACTGGTTCCGCCGGGGATACAGCTGCGGCCTGATTGCCGATGGCTCCCGGGGGCCGGCCCGGGTGGCCCAGAAAGGCCCCCTCTACCTGGCCCGGGAGACCCAGGGCCCCATCCTCCCCGTGGCCGTGGCCGCCCGGCGCCGGCTGACCTTCGACACCTGGGACCGGTTTGAACTGCCGCTGCCTTTGGGCCCCATAGCCCTGCTGGTGGGAGACCCCCTCCAGGTCTGGCCGGAGGATCGGGGACCGGCATTGGAACTTAAACGCCTGGAACTGGAATCCCGCCTCAACCACCTGTTCCGCCAAAGCCAATCATATTATTCCGCCGGGTGAAAATTTTTCGCATTCCCCATCAAATTGGTCAATAAACGGTTGCCTTGTGCTGCCAATGTGTTAAATTTTAATAAAATAATTAAGGAATTGTGCACTGACATGCGCTTTGAAGACTTAGATGCCCAGACGCTGGACCAGATCGGGACGCCGGAGGACAACGCCAAGGCCCGGTCGCTGGTCGAGAACCATCAGGTTAAGCATGGCTACCGCTTGCCTGATCGTCTCCGGGGCTTGGTATTGGATGAACAACCTTTTCGGGTAGAGGTCAGGATTAAGGACGACCAGCTTACGTATGTGTGCGCCTGCCCCCAGGAAGAAGGCGAGGCTCTCTGCACCCACGTGCTGGCGTTGCTGCGGGCCTGGAACCAGGAACCGGAGAAATTTCTCAACCAGGCGGAGTTGAAAGAGCGGTTGAAGAAGTACTCCAAGAGGGAACTGGTGGATATTATCCTGGACGTGGCGGACCGGGTGGATGCAGCCCGGGGTATCCTGAAGGAAGAAGATCAGGGGCTGGACGATATCCTGGAGTCAATTGACCGGGTGATGGAGGAAGTCGCGGATGAGGCCGCCTCCCTGGCCGAGGCCGAGGGCAAGCTCAAGCGCGCCCAGGCCCGGGCCGACCGGCTGGCCCAGAGCGGCCGGCTGGCCGAGGCCCGCTCCATCTATTTCTACCTCCTGGACAACATTCTCAGCCTGGAGGAGAAGTTTAAGAAGGAGCAACTTTTCTCCCCTGACCTGAAAAAGGAGCTGTTCGAAGAATATTGCCAGTTCATTCACGAGGACCGGCACCTGGAAAAGGAACTGGTACAACAGGAAATCGAGCAACTGGAATCCCGGACCCCCATTTCCCTGGGAGACCTGGACCTCTCGGAAGTCAAGCGGGAGTTAGCCTTGCCGGGTTAGCCTCAGGCGGGCCACGGCGGCGAGCCAGGGCGATTTTCGTCCAGGATTGGCGCTGAGCCCGGGATTATCGGACGATTAATCTGAAGACCCATCCCCTGTGGGGGTGGGTCTTTTGATTTCTCCGGCGGCTGCGGCCGGTAACAGGATGGTTTTCTGGTAGATGCGCAGCAGTGACAGGAGAAAGGACAGGATCAGGGGACCCAGGATGAAGCCGATCATGCCGAAATAGGTCAGGCCGCCCAGGATGCTGAACAGGATGAAGATGCTGGGGGTCTCACTGCTGCCTTTCATCAGGATGGGCTTTAAGAGGTTGTCGATGACGCTCACCACCACCCCGCCCCAAATGATCAGCCCCACCCCCGCGGAAATTTTCCCGGTCAAGAGGAGATAGACCGCCGCCGGCCCCCAGATGATGGTGCTGCCGATCACCGGGATCACCGAGGCCGGGATCATCACCGTGCCCCAAAAAGCCGGCTGGGGCAATCCGAAGATCAGAAACCCCACCCCTCCCAGGGCCCCCTGGGCGAAGGCCACGGCCACGGTGCCCCACAGGGTGGCCTTGATGGTGGTCTCCGTCTCCCGGAGGATCTCGTCGTTGTGGGCCGGGTCCAGGGGGGAGAGTTCCTTGATGGCCTTGATAAAGTCGTCGCCCTGGAGGAACATGAAAAAGGCGATGAACAGGGTCAGCACCAGGTCGAAAAAGAAGAAGGTAAAACCTCTGATCAGGCCGATGGCGTTGGTGTAGACGAAGGAACTGGCCTTGGTCACCGCGGTCTTGACGATCTCGGCCAGATTGATATCGCCCGGCGGCACCGGCAGGTTCAGGTGGATCAGGTAGAGCTTGAGGGCATCGACCTTGACGTTAACCCAGTTCCAGAGGTCGCCGTACTGCATGCCCTTGGTCACCTGGCTGGAAAACTCCACGGCCTGGGAGGCGATGATGCCCATCAGGCTGAACAACGGAATCAGGATCACCAGGAGCAGGATAAGGCAGGTGAGGGCCGAAGCCATGGCTTTCCAGCCCCGCAGCAGGCGGGTGAGGGCGTAGTAGAGGGGCTTGGCGGTGAAAAACAGCACCAGGGCCATGAAGATGTCCAGGAGATACGGCTTGACGATGAGGTAGGAATAATAGAGCACTATCAGGGTGATGACGCCGAAAAAGAGCCGGGCGAACCGGGTGTGCAGGCCTTCCTGGACCTCCACGACCTGAATGGGGGCGCCGGGAGGGCAGGGGGGGCAAGACTCCGCCGGGGGCGCGGCGGCGTCCTCGGATGCGGATTCCTTATTGGGGTCCATCGGCTTGGTCAGGCCAATCAGATACTGCCGCAAGGCAAACCAGGCCGTTTTGATCGGGTTCTTTTTAGGGGCTTCCGGTTCAGTCATGGCTACCGGCGACTATACGACAAAAATGCGGCTGTTGCCAAGCTGAAAAAAGCGGCACCCAGCGGATTAAATCCATGCGCCCCGGGGCGGGGGGCAGGGGAGGGGCGCCCTGATGAGTGGCACCGGCCTCCGGCCGGTGAAGGCCACAGGCTGGGAGGCTATCGACATTAATTATGTATCCTCTCGTTCCAAGGTCCAGCTTACGCCCTCGTTCCCAAGCTCCAGCTTGGGAACGCCATGAACCGGCAAACCTCCGGTTTGCCACCACTAAGTTCAGTGCGTCCAATTCAACCAGGCCTTTCCTCTCGTTACCAAGGTCCACCTTACCCTCGTTCCCAAGCTCCAGCTTGGGAACGTCATTATCCGGCAAACCTCCGGTTTGCCACCACTAAACCAAGGCGTCCAACTCAATCAGGCCCTTCCCCCCGGCATAATCCCTGGCGCTGGAATAGACCCAATCTTCCGGCCGCTCCACCACCCCGATACGCACCGGGTTATGGTGCAGGTAATTGATCTTCTGATGCAGCATCTCTTCCGAGACGATCTGCTGGGGGTGAAAGCCTTCCTGCCAGACCTGGTAGTCGCTCTTGGTCTTGTTAGGCTGCTTGTAATACTGGAATTGATTCAGGACCCAGGTCTTTTGATCCTGCTCCAACCGGGCGATGAGAAGCTTGGCGGTATAGCTTTTGAAATCCCGGATGATATCCGTCAATTTGTCACTGGCGACCACCAGGTGCAGATGATTGTCCAGGATGACATAGGCATAGATCTTCAGGCCTTTATGCTGGCGGCAAAACCGGAGGGCGTCGATGAGGATGTCGAAATAGGCTTTCCGGGTGAAGAGGGGAATCCATTGGACCACGGTGCAGGTGATGAAGTAGGGGACGCCGGGCTCTCTGATGGTATAGCGGCTTCTCATGGGGCTTAAGGGCTATAAGGTGGCGAAGCAGAGCTTCGCCGGCAAGGAGCATTCCCAAGCTGGAGCTTGGGAACGAGGAAGTGGCAAAATGTCATCTTTCAGAATCGCCTATTCTTTCCCTACGATCATCTACGTAATTTATCCACTAGTTTTCCTGATCTGATTTCTTATTAGGACCTTGAAATTGCTGTTTACGACGTTCATCCAGTCTTGCGATGAAAGAGTATGAACCTAGCATAGTTGCCTACCTCCTGAAATACCCAAATTTGCCTGTAATATCTATCATACATATAAGCGTCATAGAATACTATCCATTACCATCTGATCCTGGTGCCAAGCAATAGAGCATCGCAGAAACTATCAAAGCTAATGATAAGATCAAAGCAGCTTTAGTATTCATGGATCCACAATCCTCCTGGTTTGCCTCCAGCTTAGGGATATGGGGTGTGGGGGGAGGGCAGGTTGGCCGTTGGCCCCTGGCCGCCTTCCCCCACAAAGCTTTAACTACACCGCGAAAACCCGCAGCTCCGGCAGACCAGGCAGCCGCCTTCGGGTTCGACGGTGCCGCCGCAGTCGGGGCAGGAGCCCATGGTGGCCATGGTGGGGGCGGGCGGGTCCACTTCGGCGACGTGGGACAGGACCTTGGCGATGGCGTCGGGGCAGGAGAGCACCTGGCTGCCGTTCTGTCCAGGAGGAGCTGGGGCAGCGGATGCCGGTGATCTGTTTGATGATGGCGTCGATCTTGACCCCGGAGCGCAGGGCCAGGGAGATGAGGCGGCCGGTGGACTCGATCTGGGAGCTGGCGCAGCCCCCGGTCTTGCCCATCTGGGCGAAGACCTCGCAGAAGCCCAGGTTATCCTGGTTGACGGTGACGTAGAGTTTGCCGCAGCCGGTGCTGATGAGTTCGGTGACCCCGGTGGTGCGTTCGGGGCGGGGCCGGGGGGTGATGTACTGCAGCTTGGGGGCTTTCTTGCCGAAGCTCAGGACCTGCTCTTCCCGGCTGCCGTCCCGGTAGATGGTGACGCCCTTGAGGCCCAGGTCGAAGGCCATGAGGTAGGCCTCCCGGACGTCGTCGGCGGATGGCCTGCTTGGGGAAGTTCACCGTCTTGGACACGGCGTTGTCGGTGTATTTCTGCCAGGCGGCCTGGAGGCGGATGTGCCACTGGGGCGAGACCTCGTGGGCGGTGACGAAGAGGCGGCGCACGTCCTTCGGGATTTCCTTGAAGTCCCGGATGGAGCCGCTGCAGGCAATGTTCTTCATGAGTTCGGAGCTGTAAAATCCCCGGCTCTTGGCCAGCTCTTCGAAATAGGGGTGGACTTCGATCAGTTCGGTGCCTTCCAGGACCCGGCGCACGAAGGAGACCGCAAAGAGGGGCTCGACGCCGCTGGAGCAGCCCGAGATGATGCTGATGGTGCCGGTGGGGGCGATGGTGGTGGTGGTGGCGTTGCGCATGCGCCCCAGGCCGTTGCCGTCGTATTTGCTGCCGGGGTAGGCGGGGAAGTTGCCCCGCTGGTCGGCCAGGGCGGCGGAGGCCTGCCGGGACTCCTGCTGGATGAAGGCCGCCACCTGCTCCGCCACCTCCACGGCCGCCTCGGAGTTGTAGGGGATGTTGAGCTTCAGGAGCATGTCGGCGAAGCCCATGACCCCCAGGCCGATCTTCCGGGTATCCTTGGTTTTCTGCTGGATGATGTCCAGGGGGAAGCGGTTGGCGTCGATGACGTTATCCAGGAAGTGCACCGCGTCGTGGACCATCTCCTTCAGGGCCGGGAAGTCGATCTGGCCGCCGGCGACGACCTGGGCCAGGTTCAGGGACCCGAGGTTGCAGGACTCGTAGGGCAGGAGGGGCTGCTCGCCGCAGGGGTTGGTGGCTTCGACCTCCCCCAGGTGGGGGACGGTGTTGCCCCGGTTGAGGGCGTCCAGGAAGATGATGCCGGGCTCGCCGGTGGACCAGGCGCTCTGGACGATGAGGTCGAAGAGCCGGGCGGCGTTCACCTTCTGGACCTCCCGGCCGGTGCGGGGGTTGGTCAGGGAGAAGTCCCGGTCTTCCTTGACCGCGGCCATGAAGGCGTCGGTGAGGCCCACGGAGATGTTGAAGTTGGTGAGACGCTTGGTGTCGTTCTTACAGGTGATGAAGGCCTCGATATCCGGGTGGTCCACCCGGAGGATGCCCATATTGGCGCCCCGGCGGGTGCCGCCCTGCTTGATGGTTTCGGTGGCCACGTCGAAGATGTTCATGAAGGAGATGGGGCCGGAGGCCACCCCCTTGGTGGAGAGCACCGGGTCGTTGGCGGGGCGGATGTGGGAGAAGGAAAACCCGGTGCCGCCGCCGGACTTGTGGATGAGGGCGGTTTGCTTCACCGCTTCGAAGATGCTCTCGATGTTGTCGTCCACCGGCAAGACGAAACAGGCGGAGAGCTGACCCAGCTCCCGGCCGGCGTTCATGAGGGTGGGGGAGTTGGGCATAAACTTGAGTGACGCCATGAGGTCGTAAAATCTTTGGGCGGTGGCGGCCACGTCCGCCTGGGGATCGTAGAGCCGGTCAATGGCGGCGATGGTGTCGGCCACCCGCCGGAACATGTCCGGGGCGGCTTCGGTGGTCTCCCCGGCTTCGTCCTTCTTGAGATAGCGCTTTTTCAGCACTACCTGGGCGTTGTGGCTTAACGGCAGTTCCCCGGCGATTTCCCTGATTTCCCCCTGCGGCGCCATCATTTCCTCCTTGATTTCAGTGGTTGCTAATTTGGGCTATATTTGCAATATGTTGTATTTTTACTGACTATAAGATACTACATCTTGAGATTGCGTCAAGGGGAATCAGGCCGGATATGGGGGGTTGAGAAAGAGGCGGGACCCCATTTCTTGGCGTCATAATTGAGCCTCATGAAGTTGGCCTGGCTCGAAGCTAATAAAAGCTCACTTTTCCTAAAGTTTGCTCTATCCCCGATCTCGGCCAGCCAGCCGAAGAGTTGTTCTGGGGAAGAGATGTACTGGGGCATGAGGATACGAAGGCCAGCCTCATTCCTCCCCTGGTCGTGAACCGGTGAACCGGCTTTGAGAGATTTCGAGGCACGGCGGGGCCGCCCGACCGGGCCCCCAGGCCAAGGGCGGCGCGGCGAATAAAATAATCACGGCATGGAGGCGTGATTCAAACGGCGGCTGGGGTTTCTGGCTTTTCTGCTGGGGGTAGAGGGGGTTGACTATGAGTTTTGAGGGCTTCCCTGATATGGCGACGGAAGGGATTTTATCTGATTTTGCCATAAGCCGATAAGGATATCAGGAGGGGCGAGGATGAAAACGACCCTGGCGATAATGGTCATCATGGTGTTTCTGCTGAGCGGGGCGGGTCTCGTCCTGGCCCAATCCGTGCCGGTCCCATCAGATAAAGAACTGGCAGGGGCTGCTCAAGAACCTGACCAAGGGCAGAGTGCCGGGGCGGAGGCCAAAGTGGCGGGATTATACCAGGCAAAAAAACCGGCAGGAAGGAAAAAGGCTCTGGCCGTCAACAAAAAAGGTGCGGGAGCCTCTAAGTCCGGCACGGCAGCCCAATCCGCCGGTCTAGTCCCACCTAATTACTCGGTCAGCCCCGGGGTGAAGCGGGATCGCAGGCGCGCCATCGACGCGGCATACTTGAAACCCTACGCCGAACCAGGCCGGGGTATCGGGGAGGCCTTTTGGGTGACAGAACGGGATGGGGCCATGATGATGGTGGACCCGAAAATTTCCCAGAGTCTGCACTAGGTCGTGCTCTGATAATCTGTGACGCGGGCTCCAGGCGACCAGAGAAGGCCGCCGGGACTCAATACCGAGGCAGCAACAAGCAAGTTGAATTTTCTGGAGGTTTCCTCAGCGGTCAATCTGAGGCAGCGGCGCCGCCGCAGAATCTTCTCGATGGGGCTCTTGCGCCTGGCTCAGGATGACACAATGGCTGGTCGCATGGGGGCCTCAGGTAGATAATGAATTCCGCCAACCCGCTTCCATCCTGCCTTCCGGCCGTTAATCCGCCCGGGTGGCCGGGGGTGTGGATCCTCTATCCTTCGTCCAACGGCTTTTGAGCCGGGAATCAGGGGTACCAGGACTTTATGGGTAGGATGGTATTCAGGTTGGCGCATTTCCCCCCAAGTGTTTAGGCTGGAATTTCATGAGGGCTTAGCCAGGGGCTTTCCGGGAATACTCCTGGCCTCTCAGACCTTTCCCCGCCAATTCATTTGCCTTTTTCCCCCTCCTACGGTATAAATTTGGTTAAAACTCCTGCACCTCTAGGGGGGAATGTTGAGCCAGAAGCAGATCGGCATCCTGGGTACCGGGGCTTATGTGCCCACCGCGGTTCTGACCAATCAGGACCTGGAAAAGCTGGTGGAGACCTCGGCGGAATGGATCGTGGAGCGCAGCGGGATCCATGAACGGCGGATTGCCGCCCCGGAGGAGAACAGCGTTACCATGGCGGTCCTGGCCGGCCGCCAGGCCCTGGCGGATGCGGGGATAGAGCCGGAGCAGTTGAGCTTCATCGTCTTGGGAACCAACACTCCGCCTAACTTTTTCCCCGCCGGGGCCATCCAGGTCCAGGAGGAGTTGGGGATCGGCGGGAAGGCCGCGGCCTTCGATCTCCAGGCAGGCTGCTGCGGTTTCAATTACGCCCTGTACGTGGGGGAGCGCCTGGTGGCCCCGGAAGGCGCCTATGCCCTGGTCATCGGCTCAGATACCAACTCCCGCTTCACGGACTGGACCGATCGGTCCACCTGCATGCTCTTCGGGGACGGGGCCGGAGCGGTGGTGGTGGGCCCGGGCTCCCGGGGCCGCATCATCAAATCGTTCATCGCCTCCAAACTGAATATGAACCTCTATTGCGAAACCGAATTCGACAAAGGGGTGAGCCCCTTTCTCCCTATTCAGACCCATACCGAACGGCATTTCCTCCGGATGGACGGGCGGGATATCTTCAAGTTCGCGGTGAACGCCGTGAAGGAATCCATTCCCCGCATCCTGGAGATGGCCGGCATGACCCGGGAAGACATCGACTATCTGATCATCCACCAGGGAAACTACCGCATCCTGGAGTCCGGCGCCAAATTCGCCCGGATGCCCATGGACAAGGTCTTTGTCAACATCAACCGCTACGGCAACACGTCCGCAGCCTCGGTGCCCATCGCCCTGCATGAGGCGCTGGCTGAAGGCAAGATTAAGACCGGCGACAAGGTGATCCTCATCAGTTTCGGGGCCGGGGCCACCTGGGGGGCGACGCTGTTGGAGTGGTAGGTAGTGGAAAGTAGTCAGTAGTCAGTGAGTCAGTTAAGAGCCTGGGGTTTTTGAGTCGCAATAAATCTTGAGGCCAAGCCTGAGGCAAAAAATGAGGGGCGGGATAATCCCGCCCCTCATTTTTTGCCCAATTATCTCTAGTTTTCAACGCTGACCCGGCAAAGTATATTACTCCCTGCCGTTCCGCGTTAACTGACCACTGGTAACTGTTCTCTAACCACTGCCCTTACATAATCCGGATCTTGCCGGGCTTTTCCTCGGGTGCAGCCGGCGGCGCCGGTTTCTCCGGCGGCGCGGGTTTCTGCCGGCGGCCGGGGGCCGGTTTGGCCGGCTTTACCACCGGCTGTTCCGGGGCCGGGGCTTCTTCCCCGGCTTGGCCGGCTTAGCCGGCTTGGCCGGTTTGGCGGGCGGAGCCTCTTCAGGCTTTTTCTTGATGGCGGGGATGGGGCCTTCCCCGGGCTTGACCGTCTTGGGAGCTTTTTCCACCGCCGGGGGGCTTGGAGGGGCTGGTCTGGGTTGGGCCGGAATTTCCGGAAGCGGCGGCGGCGTCACCGTTTCGGGCGGGGAGGGCGGCGGCGCCACCTCAGGCAGGGCGCTCACCGGGGTGGTCGAGAGGTATCGGGAACTCACCCAGCCGATGGTGCCGGTCTGGGTTATTCTGATCTGGGACCAGTCATCGGCGTCGCCCACTTTTTCCACTTCTTGATTTCGATCCAGACACCGCGATCTTGGGACAATCCATCCCCGGGCAGGCCCGGAGATTAAGGCGGTTGACGGTCACATAAAACGTGGGGTGGGCAACCTGAGGTGGCGGCGGGGGCGGCCTGGGGAACGGGAGCGACCGGCGGCGTATACACCGGCCGGGGGAACATGCCCTGGCACCCGGCCAGGCATAAGACCAACCCCAGCCCCATCCCCAGCGTGCACCAGGATTTACGCATGGCCATTAATCCCATGGTACCCTTATCCCCCTGCTACTTCCTTGCTGTCCCGGATTTTCCAGCCACCCGGACCCTTCTCCAGGATGGTTTGATACTTCTGCCGCACCAGGGTGTAGTCATGGGTGCGGTGATCGTAGAGCTGGATGTTCCAGACGATGTCCGCCGTGGCCTGACTATCGCTTACCCGTTGGACGTTGGAAATGCGATAGGAGACTTCCTTTATATCATAGTTTTTCCACAGCTCCAGCTGGCTGGTTCTCGAGCCGCCCCAGGTTGGGGTAGGAGGAGTTGTAACAGCTGAGCCACTTGTTGATATCCTTGTTGAGATGGGCGGCGCGGATCTTTTCCGAAATTTTTTCCACTTCCCGCTTCAGGTCGTCTTGAGGCGGTTGCGGTCGCGGGAACCTGGGGAGACGGGGGCCCGGGTCGGGAGATGGCGCCACAGGTAAATCCCGCCCACGACGAGGAGGGCCAGAGCAATGAGCGACAGAAAACGGCCGGGGCGCCGTTGGCGGCGACGAGCCATGGTTTCAGGTCTCCGGGGGTAAAAGAGCGGCGGACGGCTGGGGGCTTCTTCCTCTTCCGGGTTGCCCCGGGCCACCCTGAGCGGCAGGCCGCATTCCGTACAAAATTTCTGTCCGGGCCAGATCAAGGTGCCGCAACGGCCGCAAGGCCGGGCCGCGGTACTGGGTGAACCTTTCAACAATTGGCCGCAACGCTGACAGAATCGGTGTTCCTCCCCATGAATTAACTGGCATTGATTACAATACGGCATATTTTCTCACCAAGAGGTTCATTAAAAATGTCTACCACATTCTCCCGGCAAAGCAAAGGAAATTAGCTTTTCGACCTGGGGAAATGGCGCAGGGGCACACCCCGGGATATTGCGGCTGCCCAATCTAAAGTTTATTATACTTCAATCAGGTTCTACCGGGTTAACCTGAAATCATCCCCGTGTCAGGGCTCCGGATTCCCTTTTTTATCAGAGTAACTATTCATTAACTGGGCGAATCTGTAATTTCGGTCTATTCCAGGCGGTGGGTTGGCGGGGAGGAGGGAGTTGGTGGCCGAAAACGCCCGGAGACCCGGGCGTAAGTTAATTAACTATTAATATCAATGAGATAATTGCGCAGGCGTCAAGATTTCCGGCTTAGTCAGGCGAGTAAATGAGAAAAAAACCCGGGAAATTCGGGGCAAAATCCTCTGGGCCCTTGACAATCACCCCTGCGCTCCGGTATAAATATATGGTTCTGATTCAGGAGTCTCTAACTATGAAAAGTTATACCGCCCGGACGGGGGAAGTGTTGCGCGCCTGGTACGTGGTGGACGCTCAGGACAAGGTCCTGGGTCGTCTGGCCAGCCGCATCGCCATGGTGCTGCGGGGCAAAACCAAGCCCACCTTCACGCCCCACATAGACACCGGGGACTTTGTGGTCGTGGTTAATGCCGCTCAGGTGCAACTGACCGGCAGGAAGTTGGACAATAAATTCTACTACCGGCATTCCGGCTATCCCGGGGGGATCAAAGAAATTTCCGCCCGGAAACTCCTTCAGAAGAAACCGGAGGAGATTTTGCGTCATGCCGTCCGGGGCATGTTGCCCAAAAACAGTTTGGGAAGGCAGCTGCTGAAGAAATTAAAGATTTACGCCGGCGGAGAGCATCCGCATGAGGCCCAGAGCCCGGCGCCCTTTCCCTGGGAGGATTAATGGCGGAGAAAGCAGGCATCCATGCCTCGGGTAAACGCAAGTCGGCGATAGCCCGGGTTTATCTGCGTCCCGGCAATGGCCGGATTATCGTGAATCAGCGGGAGTTCGAAGACTACTTCCCCATGGAGACCACCCGGAACCTGGTGCGCAAGCCCCTGCTCCTGGTGAATGTCGGCCCGGAGTTCGACATCCTGGTCAACGTCCGGGGCGGGGGGCTGGAAGGACAGGCCGGGGCCGTCAAACACGCCCTGAGCCGGGCCCTGATCCTGTTCAACCCGGAGCTGCGTCCCATCCTGAAAAAGGCGGGTTTTCTCACCCGGGACGCCCGCATCAAAGAGCGCAAGAAATACGGCCTCCGGGGCGCCCGCCGCGGCTGCCAGTATTCCAAGCGCTAACTAGTTAGCCAGATACAGGGTTATTTTTCCCTGGAATCGTGGCTAGTGGTATCGCTTTCGTAGGGGCGGGTTTCAAACCCGCCCCTACACAATTTTTACCCACCTCTTGCGAATTGGGATGATTCCCAATGGCCGATCAGAACACCATGACCAAAATCCGCGTTGCCGTCATCGGGGCTTCCGGTTATGCCGGGCTGGAACTGGTGCGCCTGTTGGTGCGGCATCCGGGCTGCGAGCTTACGGCCCTGACCTCCCGGGAGTGGGCGGGAAAGCCCTTCAGCCGGGTCTTTCCGGCCCTGGCCGGCATCTGCGACCTGCCCTTTGAAGCCCCTGACCCCGAGGCCATCGGGGCCCGGGCCGATTTCGTTTTCACCAGCGTCCCCCACCAGACCGCCATGGAAGTGGTCCCGGCCCTGCTGGCCGCCGAGCTGCCGGGTGGTGGACCTGAGCGCCGATTTCCGGTTCCGGGACGCGGCCGTCTATGAAACCTGGTACCAGCCCCACACGGCTCCGGCCTTGCTGGCCGAGGCGGTGTACGGCCTGCCGGAACTCCACGCGGCAGCCATCAGCCGGGCCCGCCTGGTGGGCAACCCCGGCTGCTACCCCACCAGCGTCATCCTGGGGCTGGCCCCGTTGGTGGCCGCCAAACTGGTCCACCTGAACTCCCTGATTGCCGATTGCAAGTCGGGAACCAGCGGCGCCGGCCGCCAGACGTCCCTGGCCACCCAGTACTGCGAGGTCAATGAGGGCTTCCGGGCCTACAAGGTGGCGGAGCACCGCCACAACCCGGAGATGGAGCAGGAACTGAGCCGACTGGCGGGGGAGCCGGTGGCCCTGACCTTTACCCCCCATCTGGTCCCCATGAGCCGGGGCATCCTGGGCACGCTCTACGGTAGCCTGGTCCGGCCCCTGGGCGAGGCGGAGCTGCTCAAGGTCTTCCAGGATTTCTACCAGGGCCAGCCCTTTATCCGCCTCCACCCCGCGGGGTCCCTGCCCAACACCATCTTTGTCCGGGGCTCCAACTACTGCGACCTGGGGCTCAAGGTGGACGGGGCCCGGGGCCGGGTCATCGTGGTGTCCGCCATCGACAACCTGGCCCGGGGCGCGGCCAGCCAGGCGGTGCACAACTTTAACCTGATGGCCGGGTTCCCCGAGACCACGGGCCTGGAGGCGGTGCCGTTCTACCCTTAAAGAACAGGGGCGAAAGGGGAAAAGGGGAAAAGCCACGGACAGGTGGTTATCTTTCAGCGAATGCCAAAATTTTTTAATGGTGTCACCGGCGCTAGAAACCTAGATCGTCCTCTGCCCTCATTTGTCAAGGGCCGATACTTAGTCGGACCCCTTGAAAGTCCCTCCGCTGACTAGATGGATTCAGGGGGATTTGAAAAATCAGCGGATCGAGATTGGATTTTTGGCAAATACTTTACCCTAATCATTTTCGCCTGTTCGCCTTTTGACCCCTGGTTATTTTCCGAATTTTCCTCCAAATAACCATCACGCATGGACCTTCGCGCAACATCCGCCTCCTCCTGGAATACGACGGCACCCGCTACCACGGCTGGCAGCGCCAGGCGGAGGCCCTGACGATTCAGCAGGTCTTGGAAGAATCCCTCCAGCGCCTCACCGGGGAGAAGGCCGCCCTCATCGGCTCGGGCCGTACCGACGCCGGGGTGCACGCCCGGGGCCAGGTGGCCAATTTCCGCACCGGCTAGCCCCATTCCCCTCCAGGCCTTTCATAAGGGTTTGAACTCCCTGCTCCCCAAAGACATTGCGGTGCTTGAGGCCGTAGAGGCGGAGCCTTCGTTTCACGCCCGGAAATCGGCCCGGGCCAAGACCTATGAGTACCGGATCCTCAACCGCCCCACGCGCTCACCCCTTTATCACCACTACGCCTGGTGGATCGACGCCCCCCTGGACCTGGCGGCCATGGCCGAGGCCGCCGGGGCCCTGCCGGGTGAGCATGATTTTACCGCGTTCAGGGCCTCAGGCAGCGATAACCTGAATCCCGTGCGCCGGGTGCTGGCGGCCGAATGGCGCCGCGAGTCCGGGGGGTGGCTCATCTTCACCGTCACGGCCACGGGATTTCTCCGGGGCATGGTGCGGAGCCTGGTGGGCACCATGGCGGCGGTGGGGCGGGGGAAAGCGCCGCCGACTGATCCTGGCGGAACTGCTGGAAAGCGGCGCCCGGCACCTGGCCGGCCCCACGGCGCCGCCCCAGGGGCTCTATCTGGTGGAAGTGTTCTATGGAGAGTGAGCAGTGAGCATGAGCATTCCACACGGGCCTTTGGCCCACCCATGAAGCATGAAAAGTTCGGTGAGGCAGACCTCCGGGCGCGCCCCCGTTGGTGGGACAGGTTTTCAACCTGTGCACCCGCACCGGTAAAATACCGGTGCCACCAAAAACTTTTCAGTTTCCCCAGGGCGGCCTGTATCCGGCGGATTCTGGCGGCCACAGGCCGCCCTATAAAAGCTGACTGGCAGAAGGGTTCTCGGAAAATTAACCCCAGGGGCGGGCCGCCGCCCCCGTCGCCTCAAAAAGCCGGCGCGTTTTATGGTGGCGGCCAGAGGCGGTTCTCCCGGGTCAGGCTGCCTTAGAGGCCTTTCCCCGGGCAGTTTCACTTGGGGTCAAAGGCAGGGGCGGCGGGCAGATTTGGACCATGGTTTTTTAGTATAAATTAGGGCTGAAAGCTGTGGTAGGGCTTCCCTCAGCAAAAGATTGTGATATAATTCTCTAGACCTGCGCCGCAACATGTCGACCCTGCCAGGCGGTCCCCCAAGGATACTATGGAAGCCGAACAAACCGAACCCGACGTCGAGTCTAAACCGGAACTGAACATCGTTCGGGCCATCGAACTGGCCATCTCCCACGAGACCGAGGCGCGGAAGAGCTACCTGTCCCTGTCCCAGGAGACCGAGGATCCGGAACTCAAGGTCCTTCTTAAAGAAATCGCCATGGAGGAGGCCAGCCATGAGGCGACCCTGCGGAGCCGCCTGCGCCTCTACCAGGAACGCCACGTGCTCCGGGACACCTTCTCCCGTTATGTGAGTCCCGAGTTGTGCGAAGAGATCTTGAAGAATCCGGGCCTGCTGGCCCTGGGGGGGCGGAGCCAGGAGGTGACGGTCCTCTTTGCCGACATCCGCAATTTTACCAGCATGTCGGAAGCCATGGCCCCGGAGGCCGTGGTGGAGGTGCTCAACACCTACTTTACCGAGATGGTGGACCTGGTCTTCAGATTTCAGGGGACCCTGGACAAGTTTGTGGGGGATGCCCTGATGGCGGTGTTCGGAGTGCCGCTGCCGCTGCCCCAGGCGGCCGACCGGGCGGTGGAATGCGCCCTGGCCATGCAACGCCACCTCAGGCAGATGCAGGCCGCGGGCCTGACCCCGATTCAGGGCATGCGCATCGGCATCAATACCGGGGAGGCCATCGTCGGCAACATCGGCTCCCAAAAGCGCATGGACTTCACCGTGGTGGGGGACGTAGTCAACGTGGCGGCCCGGCTGCAGGAACTGGCCAAAGAGGTGGAAGCCGACACCCTGATCAGCGAGGCCACCTTCAAGGCCCTGGAGGGCCGGTTTAACGCGGTCCCGGAGCCCGCGGTGGTGTTGCGGGGCCGCAAAGAATCCACGCGTTACTTACCGCCTCACGGTCTGAGCCCGAAAGATGCGTAGATTTATGGCCCCAGAGAAAAAAAAGCTCACGTGAAAAATCTTATTGACAAGCCTTGAGAGATGATTTAATGTGAGAATCTGGATGGCATGTGAAAACTTTCACATTATTCCAAGAAGTTACTGTTTCTGACAAAAAACTTTTAAGCCCGAGGAGGGAAATAGATGGCTTTGGTAAACCCACACGGTAAAGAGAAGAAATTAAAACCCTTACTGCTTTCTGCGGCCCAGATCGCCGAAGAGAAAAAGCGGGCTAAGGAATTGACCGCAGTCACCCTGACCTCCCGGGAAGTCGGCGACCTCATCATGATGGGCATCGGCGGTTTTACCCCGTTGACCGGCTTCATGGGCCACGACGACTGGAAGGGCTCCTGCAGCGATGCTATGAAACTCACCGACGGTACCTTCTGGCCCATCCCGGTCACCATGTCCGTCAACCAGGGCAAAGCCGACTCCATCAAGATCGGCCAGGAAGTCCTCCTGGTGGACGCCGAGACCGAAGAGATGATGGGGACCATGAAGGTCACCGAGAAGTACAAGATCGACAAAAAGTGGGAATGCAAGCAGGTCTTCACCACCGATGAGATGGACCACCCGGGTGTCCAGATGGTCATGGGCCAGGCCGACGTCAACCTGGCGGGCACCGTCAAGGTGTGGAGCGAAGGTTCCTTCCCCAAGGATTACCCCGGCGTCTATCTGCGTCCGGACGAAACCCGCAGGATCTTCGAGCAAAAGGGCTGGAGCACCATCGCCGCCATGCAGCTGCGGAACCCCATGCACCGCTCCCATGAATACCTGTGCAAGATCGCCATCGAAATCTGCGACGGCGTCCTGATCCACCAGCTCCTGGGCAAACTGAAACCCGGCGACATCCCGGCGGAAGTACGGGTAGAAGCCATCAACACCCTGGTGGAGCATTACTTCGTGAAGGACACCGCGGTTCAGTGCGGTTATCCGCTGGACATGCGTTATGCCGGCCCCCGGGAAGCCCTGTTCCACGCCTTGTTCCGGCAGAACTTCGGCTGCTCCCACCTGATCGTCGGCCGCGACCACGCCGGCGTGGGCGAATACTACGGCCCCTTCGACGCCCAGAAGATTTTCGACACCATCCCCGCAGATGCTCTGGAAACCAAACCCCTGAAGATCGACTGGACCTTCTATTGCCACAAGTGCGACGGCATGGCCTCCATGCGCACCTGCTGCCACGGCAAGGAAGACCGGCTGATGCTGTCCGGCACCATGCTGCGGAAGATGCTCTCCGAAGGCCTGGACGTGCCGGATCACTTCAGCCGTACCGAAGTCCTGAAGGTGCTGCGCAAGTACTATGCCGGCCTGACCGAGAAAGTCGAAGTCAAGGTCCACGGCTTCGCCACCGGGGACAACATCAAAAAGAAGTAGGTAGAGTAAGGTGGTGCCGGGGCGGGAGTTTCTTCCGCCCCGCACCACACTATGCAGGTATATTGAAGATAACTGCTTAACCCTAATGAGGAGGTTTTACGTTATGCCGAGTTTTGTAATCGTGGAAAAATGTGACGGCTGTAAAGCCCTGGACAAGACCGCTTGCCAGTACATCTGCCCCAATGACCTGATGGTCCTGAACGCCGAGAGCAAAAAGGCCATCAACCAGGAGCCGGATCAGTGCTGGGAATGCTACAACTGCGTGAAGATCTGCCCCCAGCAGGCCATTGAAGTCCGCCACTATGCGGACATCATGCCCCTGGGCTCCAGCACCATCCCGCTGCGCGGCACCGACAACATCATGTGGACCATCAAGTTCCGGGACGGCAAGACCATGAAGCGCTTCAAGTTCCCCATCCGGACCACGGCTGAGGGTTCCATCGATTGCTTCAAGGGCAAAACCATGCCCACCGCGGCTGACCTGAAGAAACCCGGTTTCTACACCGGCCCGGCCCGCGCCGAGTAGTTTGTACCGCAGCGAAAATTTAAGGAGGACATCGAGATATGGCTCTGGAAAGAGAATTTTGTAAATGGTCTTTTTGTAAGAAACCGGAAGTAGAAACCATTGAAACCGACCTGCTGCTGGTGGGCGGTGGTATGGCTTGCACCGGCGCCGCGGTTGAAGCTATCGGCTTATGCCAAAGGCCTCGGCCTGAAGGTCACCCTGGTTGACAAAGCCGCCCTGGATCGCTCCGGCGCGGTAGCCATGGGTCTGTCGGCCATCAACACCTACATCGGCCCGGAAAACAAGATTGCCGATTATGTGAACATGGTCCGCACCGACCTCATGGGCATCATCCGGGAAGACTTGGTCTACAGCGTCGGCGCCCACGTCGACCAGACCGTGCATGACTTCCAGGATTGGGGTCTCCCCATCTGGCAGAAAGACGCCGAAAACCACACCGTGGACGGCCAGGTTGCCAGAGACGAGGGCCTGCCCCTGCTGAAAGACGGCGGCAAGTGCGTCCGCTCCGGCCGTTGGCAGTGCATGATCAACGGTGAGTCCTACAAGGTGATCGTGGCCGAAGCCGCCAAGAACGCCCTGGGCATGGACAACATCTATGAGCGCGTCTTCATCGTCAAGCTGCTGACCGACAAGAACAACAGCAACCGCGTCTGCGGCGCCATCGGTTTCAGCGTGCGTGAGCACAAGACCTACGTCTTCAAATGCAAAGCCATGATCATCGCCTGCGGCGGTGTGGTCAACGTCTTCCGGCCCCGGTCGGTGGGTGAAGGCCAGGGTCGTGCCTGGTACCCCGTATGGAATGCCGGCTCCACCTATGCCATGCCCGCTGAAATCGGCGCCAAGATGGTGTTGATGGAAAACCGTTTCGTCCCCGCCCGCTTTAAGGACGGTTACGGCCCGGTCGGCGCCTGGTTCCTGTTCTTCAAGGCTCAGGCCACCAACGCTTACGGCGAAGATTACATGGCCAGAAACTGGGATCGGGTCAAGAAAGAGTACCCCGGTTATGCCGATTCCCCGGGCACCTGCCTGCGGAACCATGCAGCCATGATCGAAATGCGGGAAGGCCGCGGCCCCATCATGATGCACACCGACAAGGCCATGGCGAAGCTGGCCGAGACTCTGAGCAAGAAAGAGCTCAAGCATCTGGAAGCCGAAGCCTGGGAAGACTTCCTGGATATGTCCATCTCCGCCGCCTGCCTGTGGGCCTCCTTCAACATGGAGCCCGACAAGGTGCCGTCGGAAATCATCCCCTCCGAGCCGTATCTGCTCGGTTCCCACGCCGGCTGCGCCGGTCTGTGGGTCTCCGGTCCCTCCAAGAACTACATGGGCGCGCCGGACAGCTGGTTCTGGGGCTATGACCGCATGACCACCGTTGAAGGTCTGTTCACCGCCGGTGACGGCGTCGGCGCTTCCGGCCACAAGTTCTCCTCCGGAGTCCCACGCTGAGGGCCGCATGGCCGCCAAGGGCGCCCTGGCCTTCATCGTCGACCACAAGGCCGACAAGCTGGAAGCGGCACAGAACATCGACGAAGTCATCGCCGAGATCTACCTGCCCTTCGAGATCTTCGAGAAGTACAAAGACTACACCACCGCGGTGGAGATCAACCCCAACTACCTGATGCCCAAGCAGGTCCAGACCCGCTTGCAGAAGCTGATGGACGAGTATGTCGCCGGTTGCTCCACCATGTACATGACCAACAAACCGAGCCTGGAAGAAGGCCTGAAGCGCCTCACCCTGCTGAAGGAAGACGCCAGCCGGTTGGCCGCTCGGGACCTGCACGAACTGATGCGGGCCTGGGAAAACTATCACCGGATCCTCTCCGGTGAGGCCCACCTGCGTCACATCCTGTTCCGGGAAGAGAGCCGTTATCCTGGCTACTACTACCGCTCCGACTTCCTGAGCATCGATGACAGCAAGTGGAGAGTCTTCACCATCTCCCAGTACGACAAGAACCAAGAACGAGTGGAAGTTTGAGACCGAGCCTTACAAGCAGCTGATTAAGTAAGAACGGCTAGGTTCCGGGGCTTCGGGTGATCCCGAAGCCCCGGGCTGTTTTTTTGGCCGTGGTCTCAGGCCTTTTGGCCAGCCACGGCCACTTTTTTGAGGGATGCATCACCATCCCCCCACCAGAGCGACGTTTTTCCTTGAACCCATATTCACAATGTATTATACCTGGAGAAAGTGGGTCTCAGGGCCTGGGCCGGAGGCGAGACTCGGCCAAAGCTCTGGATCGCTTCAACGTCCCCAAGGAGGACTTGTGTGAACGCCGATAACAAAATTCTGGTCATCGGGGGAGGCATGAGCGGCCTCACCGCGGCCCTGGAGGCGGCGGAGGCCGGGTCTCAGGTGATCATCACCGAGGCGGGCCCCTACCTGGGCGGCCGGGTTGCCCAGCTCCACCGATACTTCCCCAAGCTCTGCCCTCCCACGTGCGGTTTGGAAATCAACTTTCGCCGGATCAAAGAAAATCCCCACATCAGCTTTTACACCATGGCGGAAGTGACCCAGGTCAGCGGCAGCGCCGGCAATTTCGACGTCACCGTGAAGGTGCACCCCCGTTACGTCAATGATCGCTGTGTGGCGTGTCATGCCTGTGCGGAAGCGTGTACCCAGTGGCGGGTAAACGATTTTAACTACGGTCTGGACAAGACCAAAGCGGCCTATCTGCCCTATGATATGGCCTTCCCCCAACAGTACGTCATCGACAAGACCGTGTGCAGCGGCGACTGCGGCCAAAAGTGCCTGGAGGCCTGCGCCTACGACGCCATCGACCTGCACATGAAACCCCAGACCTTAAACTTCAACGTGGGCGCGGTCATCATGGCCAGCGGCTGGGAACTCTACGACGCCACCAAGATGGACAATCTGGGGTTCGGCGTGGTGGCCAACGTCGTCACCAACATGCAGATGGAGCGCCTGGCGGCCTCCAACGGCCCCACCGGCGGCCAGATCCTCAGGCCCAGCGATCAGCAGGTCCCCAAAAAGGTGGCTTTTGTGCAGTGCGCCGGCTCCCGGGATGAAAACCATCTGCCGTATTGTTCCTATATCTGCTGCATGGCCTCTTTGAAGCAGGCCACCTACGTGCGGGAAAAGGCCCCGGAGGCCGAGGTTTATATCTTTTACATCGATATCCGGACCCCGGGCCGCTACGAGCAGTTTTACTGGAAGGTCCGGGACGATGAAAATGTCCATCTGATTAGGGGTAAGGTGGCCAAGATCACCCAGGAACCCGGGACCGACAACGTTGTGGTGGTGGCGGAAAATACCGCCACGGGCAACAAGGAAAGCATGGTCTTCGACATGGTGGTCCTGGCGGCGGGCATGGTGCCCTCCACCAAAGCCTCCCCCTTCCCCCTGCCGTTGTCTTACACCCCGGATGGCTTCGTCATTCAGGACCTGTTGCCGCCGGGAGTCTATGCCGTGGGTACTTTGAAGGGCCCCCTGGATGTGACCAAGTCAGTGCAGGATGGCACCGGGGCCGCCCTTAAGAGTCTCATCGCCCTGGGCAGGAGGTCATGATGGAAGAAATGGAAAAGAAATTCGGCGTATATTTGTGCAAGGGCTGTGGCATCGCCGAGGCCATGGATTTTGAAGGCCTCACTAAGGTGATCAAAAAATCGGGGAAAATCCAGCACATCAAAGAAGCTGACATCCTCTGCAGCCCCGAGGGCCGGGCCCTGATCCTGGAAGACCTCAAGCCGGAAGGCGAGGGCATCAATGCCATCGTCGTGGCGGCCTGCTCGCCCCGGGTGAAATACGAAGAGTTTGATTTCCCTAATGTCCTGGTGGAGCGCTGCAACATCCGGGAGCAGGTGGCCTGGACCCAGGAACCCAACAACGAGCACACCCAGGCCCTGGCGGAAGACTATCTGCGCATGGCCTGCGCCCGCATCAAGAAAGCCGGGATGCCGGAAGCGTACCAGACCGAATGCGACAAGACCATCCTGGTCATCGGCGGCGGCACTGCCGGCTTAAGCGCCGCCCTGCAGGCGGCCAACAACGGCTACCAGGTGGTCCTGGTGGAGAAAGAGGCCCAACTGGGCGGGTTCGCCGCCAAGATGTACCGGCAGACGCCTTCCAGCTACCCCTACACCACTCTCCAGGAGCCGGTGGTTTTCAAGCATGATCCAGGAAGTCCAGAATCATCCCAAAATCAAGGTGATGACCGCGGCCACCCTGGAGAAACTCGATGGAGAGCCCGGGTCTTTTGGACGCCGACTATCAAGGCAGGCGGCGATGTGGAGACCCTCAGGGTGGGGACCGTGGTGCTGGCGGCCGGGTGGAAGCCCTACGACGCCACCAAGCTCACCAAGCTGGGCTACGGTCTATCCAAAGACGTGATCACCAATATCGAGATGGAGGAGATGGCCAAAGCAGGCCGGATCGTGCGGCCCTCCGACGGCAAAGCCCCCGAATCGGTGGCCTTCATTCAGTGCGCCGGTTCCCGGGACCCGGACCATCTCCCCTACTGCTCCGACTTCTGCTGCACGGCCTCTCTGAAGCAGGCCCTGTATGTCCGGGAGCAGAACCCCAACGCCATCGCCTATATCCTCTACAAGGATATCCGCACCCCGGGGCAGACGGAGCTGTTCTACAAGCAGGTGCAGAGTGATCCCGGCGTCATGCTCACCAAGGCGGAAATCGCCGAAGTGGGCCTGGGTGAGGGCGGCAAGCTGCGGATCAACGCCACCGATACCCTGCTGGGCGCCAACGTCATCTTCGAGGCCGACCTGGTGGTTCTGGCCACCGGCATGGTCCCGGCGACTGCGGACGAGTCGGTGCTTAACCTCGGCTACCGTCAGGGAGAGAATTTGCCCGACCTGGAGCTGTTCAGCGGTTTCGCCGACTCCAACTTCATCTGCTTCCCGTACGAAACCCGGCGGACCGGCATCTATGCCGCCGGCTGCGTCCACCAGCCCATGAACATGGCCATGGCCACGGAGGATGGCGTGGGCGCCGCCTGCAAGGCCATTCAGGCCGCGGAACACGTGGCCGCAGGGATGGCGGTGCATCCCCGGGCCTGGGATATAACCTTTCCGGATCCCTTTATGCAGCGCTGCACTTCCTGTAAGCGGTGCACCGAGGAATGTCCCTTCGGCGCCATCGAAGAAGATGAAAAAGGCACGCCCTTTTTCAAGATTAACCGGTGCCGCCGCTGCGCCACCTGCATGGGGGCCTGTCCGGAGCGTATCATCTCCTTCAAGGACTACAGCGTCGACCAGATCGGCTCCATGCTCAAGAGTCTGGATGTTCCGGAAATCGAGGATGAGGACGATCCGTTGGCGCCTCTCCGGGTCATCGGCCTGGTGTGCGAAAATGACGCCTACCCGGCCCTGGACGCGGCGGCCCTGCATAAGCTGCACCTGAACCCGATGGTCCGGTTCATCTCGCTGCGCTGCCTGGGGTCCTTCAACATGGTGTGGGTCTCCGACGCCTTCTCCCGGGGCATTGACGGCATCATTCTCCTGGGCTGCAAGCACGGGGACGACTATCAGTGCCACTTCGCCAAAGGTAGCGAACTCTGCGAATACCGCATGAGCAAGTTGTCAGAGACCCTGGATAAATTGGGCCTGGAATCAGACCGGGTGATACAGTACCAGATCGGCCATTCCGACTTCGACCTCCTGCCCAAGCTTCTTGACGACTTTGTGGCCCGGGTGCGAGAGATCGGCCCCAACCCCTTCAAGGAATTATAGGAGGTATGATCCATGGCAGGCGAAACTATCATTAAACCGGACCTCCAATTCGTGAAGCGGGTGATGGCCGCCGGGGGGGACACGGTCAAGAAGTGCTATCAATGTGATACCTGTTCGGTGGTGTGCAATCTCACCCCGGACCAAAAACCCTTCCCCCGGAAGGAGATGCTCCAGGCCCAGTGGGGGCTCAAAGAAGTGCTTCAGGACCCGGATATCTGGCTGTGCCATCAGTGCAGCGACTGCACCGTCTATTGCCCCCGGGGCGCCAATCCCGGCGAGGTCCTGGGCGTACTCCGGCAGATGACCATCGAGAAGTATGCCACGCCGCCGTTGCTGGCCAAGGCGGTGGGAGACCCCAAGTTCCTGCCGCTGCTCATCGCCTTCCCGATGCTGCTCTTGATGCTGGCCCTGAAGCTCACCGGACACTGGAACATCCCGGAAGGGACCATCGCTTACTCTCACTTTTTCCCCACCCTGCTGGTGGACGCGCTCTTTGTCCCCGCCTTCTTCTTTGCCGTGGCGGTGCTGGGCAAAGGGCGTTCTGGCCTTCTGGCAGGACATCAATGCGCCGCACCCGTGGCGGGTCAAAGTGGAAGGCAACCTGGTGGGCAACCTCATCGCCACCTTGCAGGATATCATCTTCCACAACCGTTTCCGGACCTGTGAGACAACCTATACCCGTTCCACCAACCACCTGTTCCTGGTGTTCGGGTTCATCTTTTTGGCTATCGTCACTACCTGGGGGTTCCTCAATGAGTGGGTGTTGCATGTCGAATCCCCGTACTTTCTCTTTTCACCGATAAAACTGCTGGCCATGGCCGGGACCGCTGCCTTGCTCTACGGGATCTGGAACATCATCAAAGAGCGCCAGGCCAACGCCGCGAAGGCGGGATACGGCTCCTACTATGACTGGTTCCTGATCTACGTGATCTTCGCGGTGGGCGCCACCGGCTTGCTGCGCCTGGCTGTTCCGCCTGGTGGGCATCCGGATTCTGGCCTACCCCACGTACTTCCTGCACCTGACCGCCATCTTCATGCTGTTCTTCTATGCCCCGTACACCAAGATGGCCCACATGGTCTACCGTACCGTGGCCATGCTCCACGCCCGCATGTCGGGCCGGGGCTTCTAACGGCGGCAGCCGATACCTGAAACCCAGCCGGCCCCCTTCTCGGGGGCCGGTTTTTTTTTGGGGGAATCGCGATTCTTCTGATACCCCACTTTAAGGAGATTTTATGGCTCTGATTTGTGGGGCTATATGGGCCCCGCCAAATTTGCCGGGCAGGCTCACCTTCTGGCCCCGGAGCGCATTAGGGGATTCTTATTTGGCCAAAATTTTGATAAGATATCCATGAGCCAAGAAAATAACCTAAGGAGTTGAATATGGTAGATTTGAATATGAAGGTGGTGGAGCCCCGGAAGCTGACTAAGGAGAGCCGCTTCAAGTTCCGGTGTCACCCGGGGGTATCCTGCTTCACCGAGTGCTGCGGCAAGACCACCATCATCCTCACCCCGTATGACATCCTGCGCCTGAAAAACCGCCTCAATATGAAGGCGGCGGACTTTCTGGCCAAATATACCCGGATGGAAGCCCACGACAAGTCGGGCCTGCCCATGATGATCATGGACATGCCCCGGTTCGAGCACCACTGCCCCTTTGTCAAGCCGGTCACCGGCTGCACGGTCTATAGCGACCGCCCGGCCACCTGCCGCTACTACCCCATCGGCCAGGGCAGCCTCATCACCGAGGAGGGCCTGGACGAGTTCTATTTCTATGTCCGGGAGCCCCACTGCCGCGGCTACGAAGAAGAGGACGAGTGGACCGTGGCCACCTGGCGGCAAGACCAGGGGGTGGACAAGTACGACGAGATGAACCGGGACTGGAAGCTCATGATGCTGCGCCGGGCCGAAAATGGCGGGCCGGTCACCGATGAGCGGGGCAACAAGCTCTTCGCCATGGTCTTGTACGACCTGGACCAATTCCGGAACTTCGTCTTCAAGAGCCGCTTCCTGACCATCTTTAACGTGGACGACGAGCTCAAGGAGCTGATCTGGGACGATGACGAGGAACTCCTGAAGTTCGGGTATAAATACCTCAAGAGTGTCTTGAAGATCGAGGACACCCTGGAGGTGAAGCAGCCCATGGGCCCGGGACCCGGCTCCACCACCATGACGTTCTGAGGCTCCCCGGGAGGACCGGCAGTTCGTGTTGAGGTCCCCGGCTTCATTTTCCGGACGCGGAGATGCCGGCGCCGCGGCCTGCCCCGGCCTCGTGACCGGCGCCTCCGACAATCCTTTATCCGGCTGAGTCGACCGTCTCGCCGGCGGCCTGACCAGGAGACCACGTGACCCCAACCTTAGAGCGCCAGGCCAGTGAGGCGGAGATCACCGAAATCCTGCGCACCTACCGGGTGGTGGCGGTGGTGGGGCTTTCCAGCGATCCCGACCGGCCCAGCTACCGGGTGGCTCAATACCTTCAGGAGCATGGCTATCGCATCGTGCCGGTCAATCCCGGCTGCCAGGAGGTTTTGGGGGAAAAGTGTTACGCCAGTCTCAGGGACATCCCCTTTCCGGTGGAGATCGTGGACATCTTCCGGAAAGTTGAGGCAATCCCGGCGATCGTCGCTGATGCCATCGCCGTGGGGGCCAAAGTGGTGTGGATGCAGCAGGGCCTGGAAGACCCCCAGGCGGCCCGGCGAGGCCAGACAGGCCGGCCTCCGGGTGGTTATGGACCGCTGCCTGAAGATCGAACATGACCAGCGCCATCTTTAAACGAGAAAAAATCCGGGTGGGGTGCCCACCTCTTTGCCGTTAAGGAGTTGGACTGCATGGAAATTACCCTGTTCAATAAAAATGGCAAGCCGGTAGCCTATATCGCCGATGACGGGGAGACCATCTATCTGTGGGACGGCCGCCCCGTGGCCTATGTCTCCGAGGACAAAGTGTTTGACTGGAACGGCCGGCAACTGGGGTGGTTTAACAACGGCACGATCTTCGACATTTATGGCCTGAGGAGCGGTTTTATCAAGAGTAAGTCCCCCATCGCCACGGAGATGGAACCCCTCAAACCCCAGAAACACCTCAAGCCGGTCAAAGGGGAAAGCCAGTCCCAGGTGTTGAAGCCGGTTTTGTGCTATGGGTACTCCAATAAGAATTTGGAGGACCTCCTGGAGGCCGGAAGCCAGCGATGATCGTCTCTTGAGCGAGGCAACCTCGTTTTTCCTGCCGCGCCGCCCCGAAGGTTAGCGGGCAGCCCCGGGACCCTGCGCCCGGGATGGCGGCAACGGCAGCCGGCCCGATGCCGGCAATACCCCTCCCGTCTCCTGATTGGGGCGCCCGGCTGCTCCAGAGCCGCGCCAGTTTTTCCCCCTAAGATTCCCCGATTACCCGTGCCCCGGAAAGTCAAGGCGCCATCCCCCCCTGCGTCTCCCGGAAGAATAATGCTTGAAAATCCCCACCTTATGGCTTATGGTGGGATTGGGTGCCGAGACGCCATGGGCCAAGGAAAGCGTTGAAAAGAGATATGAAAAGCACGGGCGCATCAAGCCCTGCGTGCTCACGCGGGATGACATCCTGGCGTTGGCGGCGATAATCCAGAGAACCTTCACGAAGCCGGAAGTCGACCGATATTTTCGCATCTCCACGGTCCTCAATCACACCCGGGTGTTCTCCAACTCGGTCGAGCATCTCTTGAGCCTGGAAGAATTGGGGGACCGGGTGGCCGACCTGTCGTTTTGGATTGAGGGATTTGACCAGAAGACCCGCTTTGATAAAAATGTCTTGCTCGATTTCAGTAAATATTCCATCCAACTCAATGTTGAAGGCACGGACCCGGTGTGGGTATACGACACGTATACCAGCATAACCGGTTATTTAAAAAAGAAGACTGCCTGGTATTGGCCCATCATCATGATGGAAAAGATTACGGTGTTTTTCATTACTCTTATATTAATCGCTAATATCGTCATTGCAGTCAAGAAAGGTGACCCTTTATATTATGTGGATAAGCTCGGGTTATTGGCGCTATGGATGTGTTTAGTCTTCTATGACACGAGAAAAATCTGGCCATACTCCAATATCTGGCTGAAAAAGGATAAGGTCTATTTATCCAGGGAAAATGTGGTCATGTTCGTCATGATCCTCGTGGTCATTGTGGCTATATGCGGAGGGACCATCCGGCCATTCTTGCGATAGGACTTCAGGGGACGGCCGGCCGGGGGAACCAGCCGGGAAAGACGCGGCGCCAGGGTCCGGTCGGGGCCTCCGTGATGTGCCGGCCAGAAGCCCGGGAAAACCCGAGCGGCGTAGTGCAGGGGAGGCGGATGCTGGCCAAGGTGAAAAGCGGGGCCCTGTTAGGGGTGGATGCCTACATCGTCGAGGTGGAGGTGGACCTGGCCCCGGGTCTGCCGGCTTTTACCACCGTGGGACTGCCCGAGACCGCGGTCAAGGAGAGCAAGGACCGGGTCCGGGCCGCGGTGAAAAACTCCGGCTATAAGTTCCCCGGCAATCGCATCACCATTAATTTGGCCCCCGCCGACATCCGCAAGGAGGGCACCGGCTTCGACCTGCCGGTGGCCGTGGGTATCCTGGCCGCCCAGGGCCTGCTGCCGCCTGGCGCGGCGGAGAACTATCTCCTCTACGGGGAGCTTTCCCTGGACGGCCGCCTCAAACCCACCCGGGGGGTGCTCTCCATGGCCCTGGCCACCCGGGCGGCGGGTCTGGCCCTGATCATCCCCCAGGCCAACGCCCGGGAGGCCGGGGTGGTCCAGGGGATCGACATTTATCCCGCCGAGCGCCTCTCCCAGGTCATGGAGTTTTTGAGCGGGCGGGAGCCCTTGGCGGCCCTCACCCCGGAGCCGCCGGAGCTGGTGGCGCCGCCCGCCGGCCTATGACGAGGATTTCCGGGACGTCCGGGGCCAGGAGCCGGTGAAACGGGCCCTGCTCATCGCCGCCGCGGGCAGCCACAACGTCCTGATGGTGGGCCCCCCCGGCGCCGGCAAGACCATGCTGGCCCGGAGCCTGCGCACGGTGCTGCCCCCCTGGAGTTTCGAAGAGGCCCTGGAGACCTCGAAGATTTACAGCATCATGGGGCGCCTGAAACCCGGCCAGGCCCTGGTGCCCCGGCGCCCCTTCCGCTCCCCCCACCACACCATCTCGGACGCGGGGCTCATCGGCGGCGGCACCATCCCCCGGCCCGGGGAGGTGAGCCTGGCCCACCACGGGGTGCTCTTTCTGGACGAACTGCCGGAGTTCCGCCGCTCCACCCTCGAGGTGCTGCGCCAACCCCTGGAAGAGGGCAAGGTCACCATCTCCCGGGCGGCCACCTCGCTGACCTACCCGGCCCGGTTCATGCTGGTGGCGGCCATGAATCCCTGCCCCTGCGGTTTCCTGGGCGACGTCAAACGGGCCTGCACCTGCACCCCCAACCAGATCAGCGCCTATCGCTCCCGGATTTCCGGGCCGCTCCTGGACCGGATCGACATCCAGGTCCAGGTGCCGGCGGTGCCGTTCCGGGACCTGGCGGCGCCGGAGACCGGGGAGGGCTCCGCCGAGCTCAGGGCGCGGGTCATCGCGGCCCGGGAGGTCCAGGGGCAGCGTTTTCATAAAACCCGCATCTATGCCAACGCCCACATGCCGCCGAAGCTCGTCAAGCAGCACTGCGCCCCGAGCCCCGAGGCCCAGCGCCTGTTAGAGGTGGCCATGGAGCGCCTGGGCCTCTCGGCCCGGGCCTACCACCGGATCCTCAAAATCGCCCGGACCATCGCCGACCTGGAAGGGGAGCTTTCCATAAGTCCGGCCCACGTGGCCGAGGCGATTCAATACCGGACGATGGACCGGAAGTTCGGGTGAAGAAGAAATGTAGGGCGGGAAAGCGCAGCGCATCCCGCCTTCGGCAATGAGCGAGGCTGATTTTTGCCGCAAATATATCCGCACCTTTATTCCTGGCGGCATTTCTTTTTCACGGTCACGCGGCTGGAACCCGCCGGGAGATGGAATAATGCTAAAGGCGGGATGCGCTACGCTTTCCCGCCCTACGGGCTGACGCTTTGTCAATAAATTAGTAAAATCAAAAGCCTCAGGACAATTTTTTTGCATATCTCTTGACTTTTGCTCACGATTTTAAATCATTGCAATATAAAAATTGACTGAGCTGCGTAATAATTAAGCCATTCTATCCGTAGCCAAATAGATAAATAGAGGAGAGATTTATGTCGTTACCTTTTGAGGATGAACTTGAAAGTATTATTATTGAATTTAACATCGCAAGAGAAAAATCTCAGTATGACGATTATTCCGATGTAATTTCTAATACAGATGTTTCACAGTTTAATTCTCGTTGCATGGCAGCTGAGAACGTGGGACAAGTAGAATTCTGTTTATTCTATCAGGTATTGTCAATTTACAATAAGAAAATTCAGGAAGCCAATGAATATACTAAACTTGCTGAAATGATAGGTTTTGTGCAAGTCGTTGGTCTTAAATATTAGGAAAGGATATCTCAAATCATTAGAAGAGATTATCCACGGAGAGGTGTTTGGCGATTTTATAGAAATGGCAGAGTACCTTAATTCGAAAGGATACAAAGATGCTGCGGCAGTAGTTGCCGGGAGTACGCTTGAAGCTCATCTTAAACAATTATGTAAAAAGCATGGAATTAATATCCAACACGGTGGTAAACCCAAAAAAGCGGATGCCATAAATTCTGAGCTTGCTGCGGCAAATGCTTACACTAAACTAGACCAGAAAAATATTACTGCATGGTTAGGTCTGAGAAATGACGCAGCTCATGGTAACTATGGGGCTTACACCAAAGAGCAAGTTTCATTATTGGTAAGCAGCATACGTGATTTTCTAACCCGCTGTCCCTGCGTAACATCTGGCTGGTGTATTAACTTTTTGATGAAAGTTAATACACCCAAGCTATGCTGACCGTGCCCACCCTCACCGCCCCTTGACAGCCTGACCTAATAGTGGCATTGTGAATTGAAAGAAAAAAAGATTGTATTTATCGGGGTGATAAAATGGGTGAAGAGCGATTACTCCTGAAAACGCAAAAAAACGAGATACTCCAAGGAATAACTGAACTCAAGTTAAATCCCTCAGACTTTGAATTTCATAGAATAAAAAGTGGTTTAGTAATCGGATGCGTAGTTTCTAAACTGTTTCATAAACCTACTAAATATTATTTTACCTTTGATTTTACCCATAATGTTAATGAGCATTGGATAGAATATTTCCCTACAAGAGATGGGAAAAAGAGAATTGAGTCAACCCGTCACACGCAACTTGTAATGGAAAACGTATTAGATTGGCTCATGGTAATAAAAGGGAAATAACTGCTCCTGATTTATGGGCAACTATTACAGATGAGAAAAAGTTATTTGAAGTTATCTCAGGTGTTGGTTTAGGAAACGAGTTATTTACCGACACACAACAAAAATATATATCTGAACAATTTCGATTAATTAAGCAACATTTAATAGATACCCAGGAATTAATAGGCAACGATAGAGAATTTGTGGAGGCTAAATTCGATTATTTGGAGAATGCATTAACGAGATTAGGGCAGTATGATTGGATACATGATGTTATCGGGGCAGCTGTCACTATTATTTGGGGTATAGCATTAGCACCTGGTCCGGCCAAAGAGTTATTTAGTTCATTGGGAAAAATTATTTCTCATGTTTTGGGAGGGGGTACTTCTTTATTATTGCCATAGTCTTTAGCAGACACCACCCCGGCATCTTAACTGGTGCCGGGTTTTTCTATTCTTAGTTTCACAATTTATTCAATCAGTTAAGCCTAAACTTAGGCTCCAAATGAACCTAGCCTGCATACAGGCTAAGGCACTGGTTACCAAGCTCCAGCTTGGGAACGAGAAGTGGATTTAAGGACGAGAAGTCACGAAAGGAGCGCACCCATGGACAATTTCACTTTTTATAATCCCACCCGGATCATCTTCGGGAAGGATACCGTCGAGCAGATCGGCGGGGTGATCAAAGAGGCGGGGGTGAAGCGCGTGCTGCTGGTGGCGGGGGGCGGCTCTATCAAGAAGAATGGCGTTTATGACACCGTGGTCCGGTCGTTGACGGAGGCGGGGCTCACCTGGGTGGAGGCCTGGGGGGTGAGGCCCAACCCGGTGCTGGCCAAGGCCCGGGAGATCATCATTCTGGCCCAGCAGGAAAAGGTGGACGCGGTGCTGGCGGTGGGGGGCGGCAGCGTCATCGACACCGCCAAGTCCGTGGCCGCGGGGGTGTTCTTACCAGACCTCTGGGCGGCGTTCGAGCGCCAGGTGGAGGTAACGCGAGCCCTGCCCATCTTCGTGGTCCTGACCATGAGCGGCACCGGCAGCGAAATGGACCCCCTGGCGGTGCTGACCCATGAAGAGGACGTCAAGAAGTGGGTGCTCAGGAGCCCGGCCCTGTTTCCGGTGGCCTCCATCATCGACCCCACGGTGCAGTTCTCCCTGCCCTGGCGCCAGACGGTGAACGGGGCCATCGACGCCCTGACCCACGTGATGGAATTCTACTTCCTGGGCACCTGGGAAGAGACCACTATGGCCCTGGATGAGTCGTTGATGCGCACCATCATCAAGATGACCCACCTCCTGCAACAGAACCCTTTGAGCTACGAGGCCCGGGCGAACCTGGCCTGGGCGGCCTCCCTGGCCCTGAACGGCCTCACCGGGGTGGGGCTCAGGGAGGGGGACTTCGCCACCCACCGCCTGGAAACGGCCATGAGCGCGGTCTTTCCGGAGATCGCCCACGGGGCCGGGTTGGGGGTGCTCTTCCCCGCCTGGATTCTCTATATGAAGGACTATAACCCCGCCACCTTCGCCCGCTGGGCCCGGGAGGTCTGGGAGGCCGGAAGCCTGGAGGAGGGGGTGGCCCGGATGCGCCGGACCTTCGAGGGCTGGGACGCCCCGGTCACCCTGGATGAACTGGGGGTGAGGGAGGCGGACATTCCCGCCATCGTCGCCGCAGCCCTGAAGGTGGGGGTGCTGGGCCGGCTCAAAGAGTTGACCCCGGAAGACCTGACGGCCATCCTGCGGTTGGCGTTGTAGAGCGAAGCGAAGAATTGGGGGAGAGATAAACGGTTGGTTCGGCCCCAGGGCAACCCCCAGGAATTTTTATGAGAATATGCTGAAGTCCCTTGCCGGGGCGGGTTGGGGGCCTTATTTTTATAGCATAGGCCTGTCGAGGCCGGGCGGTGGCAAACGCCGCCTCATTTCGCTGCGAAGGAGTGATGGTCATGAAACACACGCTCGATGAAATGAAGGCCAAGATTCACGAGATGTACCCGAAAATCGACAAGCACGGGGTGGCCTCCACGGTCACCTATGACAAAGCGAAAAAAACCTATGTCCTGGAGTTGAAGAAAGGCCCGCACCATCTATCCACTTACATCGACAAGGCGGATGCGGACAAGTGCATGGAAGGCGTCGAATGCATCCACCTGGGGGTGCAGATCGCCCAATTCCTGGAAAACTTCAAAAATGTGTGATAATAGGATATAATTAAAACTTAACAACAAGTTTGGGTCGAAGGTCTTGAGAAAAAGGCCTGCTGGCGGGGAGGCTGGTTCCGACCCAGGACGGATCGCGGGGTGAAGGGAGAGAAGAGGATGGTTAGTGGTGCGCCCTCCCTCCCCCGACTCCCCCCCCGAGCCATCCCGCATCCAGGCGCCTTGAGTTGAGGGAGGCCACCCGCGCCGCGACGCTGGAGGTCGATAGTATTTCCGAAGGAAAATTAAGGGCGGATCTGAACGGGGCCGGCCAGAGGCGGACAGGCCCGTCCGCCCTGGCAAAAAAATATCCATAAAACCGCCGGTTATCATCGGGCGGCGACGAGAGAGCACCCAAGGCAGTCATGAAGTTTTTCAAGGAACCTAATCCCAACCGATTGGAAAAATATCATCAGCGGCGGCGCTGGGCCCGGCGTCTGACGTTATACCTTTTACGGCCTGGTATTCACCGGGCTTCTGAGCTACGGTCGGCGTCGGGGTCTTTATCTACCTGCATTTCTTGCAAGACCTCCCGGATTTTACCTCCGTCAAGGAGTTCCGGCCGTCGGTGATTACCCAGGTCTTCGCCCGGGACGGCCAGCGCATCGGGGAGTTCTACTCGGAGCGCCGGATCGAGGTGCCCTACAGCCGGCTGCCCCGGCATCTGGTCCTGGCTTTTGTGGCCGCGGAGGACGCCCGCTTCTTCGAGCACCCGGGGGTGGACATCACCGGCATCGCCCGGGCCTTTTTCCGCAACCTGGAGGCCGGCGAAGTGGTCCAGGGCGGCAGCACCATCACCCAGCAGGTGGTGAAGCGCATCCTCCTGACCTCGGAGAAGAGCTTCGCCCGGAAAATTCGGGAAGCGGTGCTGGCCTACCGGATCGACAATTACATGACCAAGGAAGAGATTCTCACCGTCTATCTGAATCACATCTTCCTGGGTCACGGGTCCTATGGGGTGGAGGCGGCGGCCCAGGAGTACTTCTCGAAGCACGTGGAAGACCTGAACCTGGCGGAAGCGTCCATCCTGGCGGGCATCCCCAAGGCCCCCAGTCGCTATGACCCGTATCTCAACCCCCGGCGGGCCAAAGAGCGCCAGGCTTACGTGCTGAGGCGGATGGCCGAGGTGGGGTTCATCAGCAAGGAACAGGAAGAGGCGGCCTTCCGGCAGCCCATCAAGCTCAAACCCTTCCGGCCGGAATGGATCAAGGAGTGCGGCTATTTCACCGAGCAGGTGCGGAGCCAACTGGAAGACCGGTTCGGCAAGGAATCGGTCTACAGCATGGGGCTGAGGGTCTATACCACCGCAGACGTGCAGCTTCACAAGGTGGCCCATGCCGCCATCGAGTCAGGCATTGACGGCCTGATTCAGCGTAACGGCTACCGGGGGCCGCTTAAGCACGTCCGGGGCAAGGAAATGGCCACCTTCCAGGAGCGCCAGACGAAATATTACCGGAAATACCCGCCGCGCAAGGGCCATGCGGCGACTGCCCTGGTGGTGGGCGCCCCGGACCGGCGCCGGGCCAGCGGGGTGTACTTTCGCTTAGGGGAGCAGTGGGGCGTTTTGCGGGAGGCCGGCGGCACCAAGTCCCGGGCCACCACCTCGATGGCTTCTCTGAGGCCGGGGGATGTGGTGCAGGTGCGCCTGGTGGAGCGGGAGCGCCGCCAGGGCAAGTGGACGGGGGAATTGATCGCCGCGCCCATGGTCCAGGCGGCGCTGGTCTCCATGGAGCTCAAGACCGGCCAGGTCAGGGTGCTCATGGGGGGCAGGGACTTTGGGGACAGCACCTTCAACCGGGCCACCCAGGCCCGGCGGCAGCCGGGTTCGGCCTTCAAACCCATTCTTTACGCCGCGGCGATCGAAAAAGGCTATCGCGCCGATTCCATGTTGGACGACTCTCCCCTCTCCCTGCCCGGGGGCCGGCACGGGCAGGTGTGGTCGCCGCAGAATTACGACCACCGGTTTTATGGACCGATCCCCCTGGCCTATGCCCTGGCCCATTCCCGGAACGTGCCGGCGGTGCGCCTGATGATGGCCATCGGCGTTCCGGCCACGGTGAACATGGCCAAGACCCTGGGAATCACCAGCCCCATCTTTCCCAATTATGCGTCAGCCCTGGGAGCTTCCGATGTCACCTTGATGGAGCTGACCCGGGCCTTCTCTGCCTTTCCCAATGGCGGCAAGTTGATCGAGCCGGTATTAATCGACCGGATCGAGGACCGGGACGGGCGGGTCCTGGTGGAAAACCGGCCCCGGGGTCAGCAGGTGATCACGCCCCAAACCGCCGAGACCATGACCCGCCTCTTGATGGGCGTGGTGGAGCAGGGCACCGCCACCCGGGTCCAGGTCCTGGGACGGCCCATGGGAGGCAAGACCGGCACCACCAACAAGACCCGGGACGCCTGGTTTATCGGGTTCACGCCGTCTTTGGTTACCGGGACCTGGGTGGGGATGGATGATGAACGCACCCTGGGCCCCAAGGAAACCGGCTCCCAGGCCGCGGCCCCCATCTTTATCGCCTATATGAAAGAGGCCCTGAAGGGCACGCCGGTGGAGCAATTCCCGGGGATCTCGAGCACGGTGCTGGCCAAACGGGAAGAAGAGAGCGCCGCCGATGAAGAAGCACCATCCCAGGCCGAGGAGACCTTCTACCCCGAGGACGGGGGTCTGAAGGAAAGAACCTCTACCCCCCAGGCCACTAGCCAGCAATTTTTCAAGGATGACCTGGATTAAGCGCGAGGGTCGGGGCGGCGTTCGTTGACCGGGCCGATGACTGCCTTGGGGCCCGCTTCACTCTGAGGGTTTGAAGCGAAGTGGTCCCGCCGCGAGGCAATCTTACCGGCCAACTCAGCCTGAGCCACCAACTCCCGGCCGGTCCAATCATTCCGGAGGAAGCGGGACTGGCCTGGTTTGACCGGCTCTTTCCATCCCCGGCGGCAATAAGGAGCACCTATGCGACAGATTGAGGCGGCGCAGATCACCCAGGCGGTGAAAGCCGCGGCCATTACAGCCAATTATGAGCCCGGGGCCGACCTGCTGGCGGCCCTGCACCGGGGGCTGGCGGCAGAAGAATCCCCCAGCGGCCAGGAAATCTTCCGGCAATTAATCGAAAACGCCCGCATCACCAAAGAGGAGCGCATTCCCCTGTGCCAGGACTGCGGTCTGGCCGTGGTCTTTGCCGAGGTGGGGCAGGACGTCCACCTGGTGGGCGGGGATTTTACTCAGGCCATCAACGAAGGTATTCGCCAGGGATATGGCGAGGGTTTCCTGAGAAAATCCCTCTGCCATCCCCTGACCCGGGCCAATACCGGGGACAATACCCCGGCAGTGATCCACACCGAGATTGTCCCGGGAGACCGGCTCAAACTCACGGTGGTTCCCAAGGGCGGGGGCAGCGAAAACATGAGCCGCCTCTATATGCTGAAGCCGGCGGACGGCCTGGCCGGGATCAAAGAAAAAGTGGTGCTCACCGTGGCCGAGGCCGGCCCCAACCCCTGTCCGCCCATCATCGTGGGGGTGGGCATCGGCGGCACGTTTGAGCGGGCGGCCTTGCTGGCCAAGAAGTCGTTGCTGCGGGAACTGGGCCAGGCCAACCCCGACCCGGAAGTGGCCGCCATCGAGGGGCAGCTCCTGGCCGAGGTCAACGATCTGGGCATCGGCCCCCAGGGACTGGGCGGCCGGGTCACCGCCATGGCGGTGCATGTCTTGATGGAGCCCTGCCACATTGCCTCGCTGCCGGTGGCCGTCAACATTCAATGTCACGCCTCCCGCCACCAGGAAGTGGTGCTCTAATACGTAAGTCTATTTTAGGTGAGAATATCAACAGGTTAATTATATAGCTGGTAATATTTGCCGGGGAAACTGAGAGAAAAGGTGAATCATGGCCAAGACGGTAAAACTGACCTCCCCCCTGACTGACCAGGACGTCATGCAGCTCAATATCGGCGATAAGGTGCTGATCAGCGGGGTGATCTATACCGCCCGGGACGCGGCCCACAAGCGTCTGGTGGATTTGTTGGCCAAGGGCGAGCCTCTGCCGATGGATTTAGCCGGGCAGATCATGTATTACGTGGGTCCCAGTCCGGCGCGGCCCGGCCGGGTTATCGGGGCCGCCGGTCCCACCACCAGCTACCGCATGGACTCCTACGCCCCCACCCTGATCAAGCTGGGTTTAAAGGTGATGATCGGCAAAGGCAAGCGCGGGCCCGAGGTGATCGAGGCCATGAAAGCCCATAAGGCCGTCTATCTGGGGGCCACCGGCGGCGCCGGGGCCCTGATCTCTCAGCGGATCAAGGCCGCCGAGGTGATCGCTTTTCCCGAACTGGGGCCGGAAGCCGTACATCGCCTGGAGGTAGAAGACTTCCCCGCCATTGTCATCAATGACTGTCAGGGCCGTGATCTCTATGAGCAAGGGGTTCGGGAATACCGACGCACCCCCGCCCGTGGATAACCGGGCCCCTTAAGGCTAAGACGGGATTTCGCCTGCCCACGGCCAGAGGACGCTGATATGGATACCCCCATGGATCTGGCAGAAGTTGCGGCCCGGGTTCAGGAAAAGAGACAGATCTTTGAGGAGTACAACTTCGGCCGCCTGAAGGACGACGCCTTAAAGACCTTCTATGACCTGGCCCAAGAATACGAGACCATAGAAAATTTCTACCGGGTCACGGTGAGCGTTATCAAAGAGTTCATCGATCTGGACTCACGCCTCTACCTGGTGTGCTCCGAGGGCCGTCTCGACCTGGTCTGCGACAGCCTCCGGGGACTCTATCCCGAAAAGACCGCCCCCCCGGCCCATATCCATCTCGCCAACAAGGCTTACGCCGCTGATGGGGGATTAATCATGCCCATCCGGGGCAACCTGCTCCTGGTCAACCAGCTGCCCTTCTACGCCAAAGACCAGATTATCGGGATGCTGGAACTCTACCCGGAGGACAAAATCTCGGCAGCGGACCGCTTTTTCCTGGAAAAGTACGCCAACCGTCTGGGCTATAATCTGCACGTCAAGATCGTCGCCCGGCAGAATATCCAGCATATCCGCTTTATCAACAGCCTGGTGGCCGATATCGAACACAATGTGATCATCCCCAATATCAGCCTCAGCCTCTATCTGCGGCATTTGCGGAACAAGATCAAGCACCTGAAAGAACTGGAGTGCGTCTGCACCATCAGAAATGACCAGTGTCCGGAGCAGCCGGATACCAAGCAGACCTTCCGGGCCCTGATCGACGACCTGGAGAACGACTACGAAAACCTGGAGCAGCACTACAAAGGGGTGAGCCTCTTTATCGAGTCCCTGTTCCGGCTGTCCCACTTCCAGAAGGGCCAGTTTGTGCTGCGGCGGCGGACCACCCGGGTAACCAAGGAAATCATCGAACCGCAGTTGAACCTGTTTATCGACAAGCTCAGGGAGCGCCACATCGAGATCGACACGGGGGCCGGGGTCATGCCCGATGAGGACCTGCCCCTGTCGGTGGACAAGGGCCTGATGGCCCAGGTCTACGCCAACCTTTTTTCCAACGCGGTGAAATATGCCCGGCGCAACTATGAAGGGCGCAAGTACATGGCCTACGGCCGGGACCTGCTGCAAAACTATTTCGGGCCCCACAAAGACGGGGTCAAGTTCAACGTCTTCACCACCGGGCCCCACCTGCCGCCGGAAGATGTGCCCCACATCTTTGACGAGGGCTACCGGGGCACCAATATCGATGGCGAAGTGGGAACCGGCCGGGGGCTCTTCTTTGTGCGCACCGTGGTGGAGACCCATGGGGGTGAGGCGGGCTACCAGGCCACCCCGGGGGGCAACAACTTCTACTTCGTCCTGCCTCTGGTGGTGACGCCGGAAGGGCCGCTGCCGGGGGAGCTGGAGCCCCCGCCGAAATCCTGAGGAGCCCATGACGGTTCGCTATCTGGCCGAAGAACTCTACCGCTGGACCCGGGAGGTAGAGGACCTGGAAAAGACCCTGGCTGCCCTGGAAGAGGGAAGCCCCCTGGAGGAGCGGGACCGGTTGGAGACGGCGCTGCGCGGCGCCAAACACCAACAGGCCCATTTCCGGGCCGTCCTGGAGTCCAAAAAGGCCAGGACCACGATATAATTTTTGCCGTAACCCTCGCTATTCCCTCCGACCCTGAAGCTAACATATTTGTCAAGTTAATGATTTGCTAATCTGCAGTAATATACCATATTGTAGCAATAACCCCGGGCCTTGCCGATGAGCGAAATGAGCTCAAATTTGTAACTCATCAATTTAATAACCAAAGCAGGCTTAATTCAGGATCGGCCCAGGGATCGGGTTTCGTCTTGCCGGTGGCACGGAAGTTGCTTTTTAAATTAAGCAATTGCAGGTTTGTGCCGCAGGGCAAGATGACTTAAGGGAGGATGCCATGAGCGAGACCAGGTTTAGTGAGTCAACTCCGGCAAATTCGCCACTGCCCCATGAGATAGTGGAAAGATATTTTTATTGCCGCAAGGCCGTCGTCCAGATGGAGCCCCGGGAAAGCACCGCAGAGGCCTGGGATCGGCATCTGGCCGAGCACCCCGGAGATGTTTATGCCAATATAAAAGTTTTCAATCGTCCGGCTCCCAGCGTTCTTTAAGGCGGATCGCCTCCTGGCTGAAAATCTTTCAGCCGCCTGTCCGGGGTGGTGGCATTTCCTCTTGCCGGCCTGAGTTACGTAATTGATTGTTCCTTCTTCCTGGGCGCTTCCTGTCATGCATTCGGGCCTGTGGTTTCCCCGCAAAGCATGACGGGCTCCCAGATAGCCCCGCTTATCCCTCCACGGCCTGAGATCCTTCGCGAAGCTGAACTTTGGTCAGCATGACATAAATATTCATGGTCTTAAGCTCTCGCCAGGCCAACGCCGCCGGGTTGGCAACTTCCCATCCCCGAGCGCCCGGATCACCCCTCTTCCCCTCTGCCTTTTATAAAACTACATAAAAGTAATTAACCAAAAATTAAATATACGAAAAAGTATATTATAAAGGTGATAGATTGTACAATAATGGATAATAATGGTGGCTGGTCTGGACCTGCCCTGGCAGGCTAAATTAAAATAGCCAATAATTAAAATATGTTAAATAAATTAGCGAAAGGGTGGCATGAGGCTTGCTTTGTTCATAGACAAAATTCTGAACAGAGGAAGTGGCTATGCGTAAAATTGCAATTTATGGCAAAGGTGGCATCGGCAAGTCCACCACCACTCAAAATACGGTGGCGGGGCTCGCCGAGATGGGCCGGAAAGTTATGGTAGTGGGCTGTGACCCCAAGGCGGATTCCACCCGCCTGCTGTTGGGCGGTCTGGCCCAGAAGAGCGTCCTGGACACCCTCAGGGAAGAAGGGGAGGACGTGGACCTGGATGATCTCCGCCGTACCGGGTTTTCCGGGGTGGTGTGCGTGGAGTCCGGCGGCCCGGAACCGGGCGTCGGCTGCGCCGGCCGGGGCATCATCACTTCCATCAACCTGCTGGAACAGTTGGGGGCCTATGCCGACAGCGAAAAGCTGGACTACGCCTTCTATGACGTCCTGGGCGACGTGGTCTGCGGCGGGTTCGCCATGCCCATCCGGGAAGGCAAGGCCAAGGAGATCTACATCGTGGTCTCCGGCGAGATGATGGCCATGTATGCGGCCAACAATATCTGCAAAGGTATCGTCAAATTCGCCGAGGCCGGGGGCGTGCGCCTGGGGGGCGTCATCTGCAACAGCCGCAACGTGGATAACGAACGGGAGATGATCGAGGCCTTCGCCGCCAAGCTGGGCACCCAGATGATCCACTTCATCCCCCGGGACAACATGGTGCAGAAGGCCGAGATCAACCGGAAGACCGTCATCGAATTCGATTCGGCGCACCCCCAGGCCGATGAATACCGGACCCTGGCCCGGAAAATCGAGGCCAACGAAATGCACATCATCCCCAAGCCCATGAGCACCGACGAACTGGAAAAGCTGCTCATCGATTACGGCCTGGCGGGTTGAACGGAAGGGGAGGGAACCATGAATCTCATCGGCGCAGTGCTCGTGAGTCTGTGGGTGGCGGGCTGGATGATCGCCGCGGTGAGAGCCTATCGCCAGGCTCGAGAGCGCCGCGGCATTGTCGCTCCGATTTCAAGCAAGTAACCAGGGAAAACGACACGGGAGGAAGAGTCATGATTATGATCAGATCGGTGGTGAGGCCGGAAAAAGTGGACGCGGTCCTGGCCGCCTTAATGGAAGCGGGGTTCCCCGCGGTCACCAAGATGAGCGTGGTGGGCCGGGGCAAGCAGCGGGGCATCAAGATCGGGGAGATCACCTATGACGAAATCCCCAAGGAACTGCTGCTCACCGTGGTGAAGGATTCGGACAAGGATTTCGTCATCAAGACCGTGCTCAAAGCGGCGCGCACCGGTGTCAAGGGCGCCTTCGGCGACGGCAAGATCTTCGTCTCCCCGGTGGAGGAAGTCTACACCATCAGCTCCGGCATCAAGGAAAGCGGGGCCGGGGAGCTGGAAGAGGTAGCGGTATGAAAGAGATCATGGCCATCGTGCGCATCAATATGATGAATAAGACCAAGAAGGCCCTGGCGGAGGCGGGCATCTCCTCCATCACCGCCCGGGACGCCCTGGGGAGGGGCAAGGGCCTGGTGGACTTGACCCTGCTGGAAGGCGCCGAAAAAGGCTATGAAGAGGCCATCGTCCAGTTGGGCCAGAGCCAGCGCCTCATCCCCAAGCGCATCTTCTTCGTGGTGGTCCCGGACCGGTTGGTCAAAAAAACCGTCCAGACCATCATCGCGGTGAACCGCACCGGCAAATCGGGCGACGGCAAGATCTTCGTCATGCCCGTGATGGACTCGGTCCGGGTGCGGACCGGCGAGTCCGGCGACCAGGTCCTGGACGAAGTCTGAGCCGGACCAGCAGCAAGCATACGGAGAAAGACCCATGACTGTAATACCACGTAAAGACTTGAGTGCGACGATCCTGGAGCTCGATGCCGCCGAGGTGAAAAAGGAGTTGATCAGCAAATATCCCACCAAGGTGGCGAGGAAGCGCGCCAAGCAGATCGTCGTGAACGAGGTGGGCCCGGACAGTTGCGTGCCGGAAATTTCCTCCAACGTCAGGACCATCCCCGGCATCATCTCCCAGCGGGGCTGCACCTACGCCGGTTGCAAAGGCGTAGTGTTGGGCCCCACCCGGGATATCGTCAACATCACCCACGGCCCCATCGGCTGCGGCTTCTATTCCTGGCTCACCCGCCGGAACCAGACCCGGCCCAAGAGCCCGGAAGACCATAATTTCATGCCCTACTGCTTTTCCACGGACATGCAGGATGAACAGATCATCTTCGGCGGCGAAAAGAAACTGAAGCAGGCGGTGCAGGAGGCCTACGACCTCTTCAAACCCAAGGCCATCGGCATCTTCTCCACCTGCCCGGTGGGCCTCATCGGGGACGACGTCCACGCGGTGGCCCGGGAGATGAAGGAAAAATTCGGCGATTGCAATGTCTTCGGCTTCAGCTGCGAGGGCTACAAAGGGGTGAGTCAGTCTGCCGGCCACCATATCGCCAACAACGGCATTTTCAAACACGTGGTGGGCCTGGACGACACCGTCAAGGAAGGCAAGTTCAAGATCAACCTGCTGGGGGAATACAACATCGGCGGCGACGCCTTCGAAATCGAACGTATCTTTGAGGACATCGGCGTCACCCTGGTGGCCAGCTTCAGCGGCAACTCCAGCTATGATTATTTTGCCAACTCCCACACCGCGGACCTCAATCTCATCATGTGCCACCGCTCCATCAACTACGTGGCCGAGATGATGGAAACGAAATTCGGCATCCCCTGGATCAAGGTCAACTTCATCGGGGCCGAGGCCACGGCCAAGTCCTTGCGGAAGATCGCCGAATATTTCGACGACCCCGAATTGACGGAGAAGGTCGAGGCGGTCATCGCCCGGGAAATGCCGGCGGTTGAGGCCGAGCGGGACAAAGCCAGGGCCCGGTGCGAGGGCAAGACAGCCATGCTGTTCGTGGGCGGCTCCCGGGCGCATCATTACCAGGAACTCTTCCGGGAAATCGGCATGGAGACCATCGCCGCGGGCTATGAGTTCGCCCACCGGGACGACTACGAAGGCCGGCGGGTTCTGCCCGGCCTCAAGGTGGACGCGGACAGCCGCAATATCGAAGAACTGCACGTGGAAGCCGACCCCAACCGCTTTCGCCCCCGGTTGAGTGAGGAGGACATCGCCCGGCTGGAAAAGGCCGGCCTCAAGCTCAGCGAATACGAGGGCATGATGGCGGAGATGGACAGCGGCGCCCTGGTCATCGACGATATCAGCCAGTTCGAAACCGAGCGGCTGATCGAACTCTACCACCCGGACATCGTCTGCGGCGGGATCAAGGAAAAGTACATCATTCAAAAGAGCGGCGTGCCCATGAAGCAGCTCCACAGCTACGACTATAGCGGGCCGTATGCCGGCTTTAAAGGCGCCATCAACTTCTACCGGGAGATCGACCGCATGGTCAACAGCAAGGTCTGGAAGTTCCTGAAGGCGCCCTGGCAGGAGAATCCCGAGCTGGCCGCCAAATATGCGTGGGAATGAGCGGCAGGCTTCGCCGCCTCCCTACGAGGAAATGAGGAATTGAGGATAACGTCATGTTACTGAGACATACGCCAGAGGAAATCACGGAACGCTCGGCCTTGACCATTAACCCGGCCAAGACCTGCCAGCCCATCGGGGCGATGTACGCCGCCCTGGGCATCCATAATTGCCTGCCCCACAGCCACGGCTCCCAGGGGTGCTACGCCTACCACCGCAGCACCCTGAGCCGGCACTTCAAGGAGCCGGCGATCGCGGCGACGTCCGCCTTCACCGAAGGCGCCTCCGTGTTCGGGGGGCAGGCCAACCTGCTCCAGGCCATCAACAATATTTTCACGGTGTATGAGCCGGACGTCATTGCGGTCCATACCACCTGCCTGTCGGAGACCATCGGGGACGACATCCCCCAGATCGTCGCCAAGGCCAGGGATGAGGGCAAGGTCCCGCCGGGGAAATACGTCATCCATGCCAACACCCCCAGCTACGTGGGGTCGCATGTCACCGGCTTCGCCAACATGGTCAAGGGCATGGTGGACTACTTTGCCCAGGCGGACGGCCACAAGGAAAACCGGATCAATATTATTCCCGGCTACGTGGAACCGAGCGACATGGAAGAGATCAAGCACCTGGCCGGGGCAGTTGGGAGTGTCCTTCATCATGTTCCCCGACACCTCCAATGTGATGAACGGTCCCCAGACCGGCAAATACCATATGTATCCCGCCGGGGGCACCCCGGTAGCCGATCTGATCCGCGCCGGCAGCAGTCATGGGCACGGTGGCCCTGGGCGCCCATGGCCTCCGGGCCGGCGGCCCGGGCCCTGGACACCAAGTGCAAGGTGCCCTGCGAAATCCTGAACCTGCCCATCGGGCTGGCCGCCACCGACACCTTCATCGACACCTTGAGAAGGATCGCCGGGGTAACGGTGCCCGACTCTATCAATATCGAGCGCGGCCGGCTCCTGGACGTCATCACCGACATGCAGCAGTACTTTTATGGCCGCAAAGTGGCCCTGGCGGGGGACCCGGATCACCTGATCTCCCTCACCGAGTTTTTGGTGTCCATCGACATGTGGCCGATCCATATCGTCACCGGCACCCCGGGGAAGAAGTTCGAAGCCCGGATCAAGGAGATCACCAAGGACGTGCCGCATCCGGTTAACGTCAAGAGCGCCGGGGATCTGTTCCTGCTGCACCAGTGGATCAAAAACGACCCGGTGGACCTGATGATGGGCAACACCTACATGAAGTACATCGCCCGGGATGAAGACATCCCCCTGGTGCGCTTCGGCTTTCCCATCCTGGACCGGGTCGGGCACAGCTACTTTCCTACCGTGGGCTACCGGGGCGGGCTGAGATTGTTGGAAAAGATCCTGGACGCCCTGCTGGACCGCCAGGACCGGGACGCCCCGGAGGAGAGCTTTGAGCTGGTCATGTAGGGTGCGGACCTGCGTGTCCGCACCAGGGCCGGCACCAGGCCGGCCCCTACGAGGCCGGCGCAGGCTAAAGCCTGCGGCTACTTCGAAGAAAGGACGATTCTCATGGAAAAACCTGATCATCATATCTTCGTGTGCATGAGTTTCCGGGGCCTGGAGCCCAAGGGCAAGTGCATCAAGAAAAACGCCCCCGAGCTGCTGGGCTATCTGGAATCGGAACTGGCGGACCGCGGTATGGGCAACGTCATGGTCTCCACCACCGGCTGCCTGAAGCTCTGCGACAATGGCCCGGTAGTGGTGGTTTACCCCGAAGGCTACTGGTACCAGAATGTGGAAGGCGAAGACGCCATCGACGCCATCCTGGACGGACTGGAAAACGGCGGCCCGGCCAAGGACTATCTGGTGGGTTGAGGCTTTGCAGCCCCGGTGGGGGCGGGTTCTTAAACCCGCCCTTACCATAACCGGCAAATTTTGCTCGGAAATCAGGATAAGGTCATGAAATCAGCCATTTTTGAAGAACGCCAGGACCAGATCCACCGCAAGGGCGAGGCGCCCTTCGCAGATGGAGTGCGACCGGGAGAGCCTGGCCGGGGCGGTGAGCCAGCGGGCCTGCGTCTTCTGCGGCTCCCGGGTGGTGCTCTACCCCATCGCCGACGCCCTGCACCTGGTCCACGGCCCCATCGGCTGCGCCGCCTATACCTGGGACATCCGGGGGGCCCTGTCCTCGGGGCCGGAACTCCACCGGCTGAGCTTCTCCACCGACCTCCAGGAAATGGACGTGATCTTCGGCGGCGAATCAGAAGCTCTACCGGGCCTTGACCGAACTGATCGACCGGCACCACCCCAAGGCCGCCTTCGTCTATTCCACCTGCATCGTCGGGCATTATCGGCGACGACCTGGAGAGCGGTCTGCAAGAAGGTGAGCGCCGAGAAGGGCATCCCGGTGCTGCCGGTCGCAGTCCGAAGGGTTTAAGGGCAACAAGCGGGCCGGCTACGACGCCGCCTGCCAGGCCATGTTCCGGCTGGTGGGCACCGGCGACACCACCGGCATCAGCGCCAAAAGCGATCAATATCCTGGGCGACTTCAACCTGGCCGGCGAGATCTGGATCATCCGGGACTACTTCAAGCGCATGGGCATCGAGGTGGTGGCCAACATCACCGGCGACGGCCGGGTGGACGACATCCGCCGGGCCCACGGCGCCGCCCTGAACGTGGTCCAGTGCTCCGGGTCCACCATGGACCTGGCCAAGATGATGCAGGAAAAATACGGCACCCCGCACCTCAGGGTCTCCTACTTCGGCATGGAGGACATGGCCGAGTCCCTCTACGACGTGGCCCGGTTCTTTAAGGACCCGGAGATGATGGCGCGCACCAAGGAGCTGGTCCGGGAGGAGCTGTCGGTGCTCTATCCCGAAGCTCCGGGAATACCAGGCAGGCCCTGTCCGGCAAAAAGGCCGCGATCTACGTGGGCGGGGCTTTCAAAGCCTTCTCCCTGGTCAAGGCCTTCCGCCTCCTGGGCATGCAGGTGGTCCTGGTGGGCTCCCAGACCGGCACCCAGGAGGATTACCAGGAACTCCACGACATCACCGACGACGGCACCATCATCGTCGACGACTCCAATCCCCTGGAACTGTCCGCCTTTCTCCAGGAGAAGGACGTGGATATCTTCGTGGGCGGGGTCAAGGAACGGCCCATCGCCTACAAGCTGGGGGTCGGCTTCTGCGACCACAACCACGAACGCAAGGAAGCCCTGGAAGGTTTCGTGGGCATGCTCAACTTCGCCCAGGAGGTTTACAACACCGTGATGAGCCCGGTGTGGCGCTTCGTGCCCCGGAGAAGCGGGGCCGTGGGAGAAGGGTAAAAGGGGAAATAAAATGAAAGCCCAGGATGCTCCCTATACTTCCACCACCAACGCCTGCAAGCTGTGCAAGCCGTTGGGGGCCTGTCTGGCCTTCAGGGGGATCGAAGGGGCGGTGCCCTTTCTGCACGGCTCCCAGGGCTGCGCCACCTATATGCGGCGCTATGTCATCAGCCATTTCCGGGAGCCCATGGACATCGCCTCCTCGTCTTTGGGGGAGAAGCACGCCATCTATGGCGGCGGCCCCAACCTCAAGGCTGGGCTCGCGAACGTCATGGCCAAATACGGCGCCGGTCTCATCGGGGTGGCTTCCACCTGTCTCACCGAGACCATCGGCGACGACATGCCCGGACTGGTCCGGGAGTTCAGGCAGGAATTGGCCGGAGCGGAGGCGCCGGCGATCGTCACGGTCTCCACCCCCAGCTACAGCGGCACCCACATGGAAGGCTTTCACGCCGCGGTCAAGGCGGTGGTGGAGCAGATGGCCCAGGGCGGCGAGCCGACCGGCGCGGTCAATCTCCTGCCGGGTTTCGTCTCCCCGGCGGATATCCGCTACTTGAAGGAGGTCCTGGCGGATTTCGGGCTTGCCGGGATCATCCTGCCGGATTTTTCCGAGACCCTGGACGGGCCGGCCCGGCTGGACTATGAGAAGATTCCCGCCGGCGGCACGCCCCTGGCGGCGATTAAGGCCATGGGCGCATCATTGGCCACCCTGGAGTTCGGGCGCACCTTGTTTCCCGAGGCGACCGCCGGGCGGCTCCTGGAGGAACGCTTCGGGGTGCCCTGGCGGCCCCTGGGCCTGCCCATCGGCCTCCGGGAGACGGATGAATTCTTCAAGGTGCTGGAGGACCTGACCGGGCGCGCCACTCCCGATAAGCACGCCGCCGAGCGCGGCCGCCTCGTCGACGCCTACGTGGACGGGCACAAGTACATTTTCGGCAAGCGGGCGGTGGTGTACGGCGAAGAGGATTTGGTGGTGGGGATCACGTCCTTCCTGGCGGAGATCGGCGTTAAGCCGGTCCTCTGCGCCTCGGGAGGGCGGAGCGGCCGTCTGGCGGCGGCGGTGGCCGAGGTCACCGGGGATCTCCTGCCGGAGCCCCCGGTGGTCAAAGAAGGCGTGGATTTTTATGAGATTGCCGAAGAGGCGGAAAAACTTGAGCCTGACCTGCTCATCGGCCACAGCAAGGGTTACCATCTGGCCAAGCGCTGGCAGATCCCCCTGGTGCGGGTGGGGTTTCCCATCCACGACCGCTTCGGCGGCCCCAGGATTTTGCACCTGGGATACCGGGGGGCCCAAGGCCTCCTGGACCAGATCGTCAACGCCATGCTGGAGCGGAAGCAGGAGACCAGCCCGGTGGGCTACGGCTATATGTGAGGACGAGACGTTTCGAGAGGGCAGGGGGGACCTACCCCCAAGGGAAAACTCGAAATTTACCATACAGGGAATACGGTCATGATAAATACCGATCGACATCCATGCTTCAATGTGGCGGTGAAGGGCGAATGCGGCCGGGTGCACCTGCCGGTGGCGCCCAAGTGCAACATCATGTGCAATTATTGCAACCGCAAGTATGATTGCGTCAACGAAAGCCGCCCCGGGGTCACCAGCGCGGTGCTCAAGCCCAGGCAGGCCATCGCCTATCTTGAGCAGGTCCTGGAGAAAGAGCCCCGCATCACCGTGGCGGGCATCGCCGGCCCGGGAGACCCGTTCGCCAACCCCAAAGAGACCCTGGAGACCATTCGCCTCATCCGGCAGCGGTTTCCGGAACTCCTGATGTGCCTGGCCACCAACGGCCTGGGGCTGCCGCCCTATCTGGATGAACTGGCGGAACTCCAGGTCTCCCACGTCACCCTGACGGTGAACGCGGTGGACCCGGAGATCGGGGCCAAGATTTATAGTTGGGTGCGGGACGGCAAGGTGATCTATCGCGGCCTGAAGGCGGCGGAAGTCCTGCTGGAGCGGCAACTGGAGTCCATTGCCGGCCTCAAGGCCCGGGGGATTACGGTCAAGATCAACACCATCATCATTCCCGGGGTCAACGACCACCACGTCCAGGAGGTGGCCAAAAAGATGGCGGAACTGGGGGTGGACATCCTCAATTGCATGCCCATGTATCCCAACGCCGATACGCCCTTCGGGGAGGTGCCGGAACCGCAGCCGGAACAGATGAGCGGAATCCGCCGGGAGGCGGAGAAGATTATTCCCCAGATGCACCACTGCACCCGGTGCCGGGCCGACGCGGTGGGGTTGCTGGACGGCGACCGCACCGACGAATTCCGGGGCTGCCTGTCGGCGTGCGCCAGCGCCGTCCCGGCCCCGGCCGACCGGCCCTACGTGGCCGTGGCCACCCAGGAGGGGGTGCTGGTCAATCTCCATTTGGGCGAAGCGGCCTCCTTCCAGGTGTGGGGTCCCCAAGACGGCGGCTTTCAGATGCTGGAGGAGCGCCCGGCCCCCCGGCCCGGTGGCGGGGCGGACCGGTGGTGGACCATGGCGGAGACCCTGAAAGACTGCCGGGCGGTGCTGGTGAGCGGTATCGGCGACACCCCTGCCGCCGTGCTGAGCGAAGCCGGCGTGGAGCCGGTGGTGATGAACGGCTTCATCGAGATGGCCCTGGCGACGATCTATGGGGGCGGCGACCTGTCGGCGCTCAAAGGCCGGAAGTTAGGCGTGGCCGGAGGCTGCTGCAGCCAGAAGAAGGGGGAGGGGTGCGGCTGACCGCGCTCACGGTCCACTTGGAGCGGACGCGGCCGCGGCGCTCGCTCAGGCAGGGGCGGGTTTAAAACCCGCCCCTACGGGTGATTTTCACGGCAAAGCCTGGGGCTGAAGAAAAGTTCTTTGAAGGCAGATCGATAAGAGCGAAGGCTTCCGGCGCGAAGAAAAGTTGCCAGCCGGGCCCCGGTAATTTATAATAAATACTCGTCTTACGGGATTAACCGGGGCAGGCTAACCGCACCCGGAATTTTTGGTATTTTGTAAAGGACGGCAATTATGGTGGTTGGAGAAAGAAAACCCCTCTCCGAAATCAAGGAGATGGTGCGCCCCTATGGCAAGATTCTCATCGCCGGGTGCGACACCTGCACGGCGGAATGCCTGAGCGGCGGCCGCAAGCAGGTGGCGGAGTTGGCTGCGGCCCTGGACATGGCCTTCCGTCTGGAAGGCAAAGAGATGGAGATCCTGGAGATCAGCGTCGATCGCCAGTGCATCCATGATTTTCTCCTGGACATCATCGACAAGGCCGAGAATGCCGACGCGGTGCTCTCCATCGCCTGCGGCGCCGGGATTCAGAGCCTGGCGGAACGGATGCCGGGGAAAGCGGTGCTTCCGGGCCTCAACACCATGTTCATCGGGGAGTCCTCGGGGTCCGGCGTGTGGCAGGAGCGCTGCCAGGGTTGCGGCAACTGCGTCCTGGGCACGACCGGCGGCCTGTGCCCGGTAACCCGCTGCGCCAAGGGCCTGCTCAACGGCCCCTGCGGCGGCTCCCAGGGCGGCCTGTGCGAGGTCTCGATGACCCAGAAATGCGACGTGCCCTGTGTCTGGGCCATGATTTACGAGCGCCTGAGTGAGTTAGGGGAACTGGACCGCCTCACGGCCTACTGCGGGCCCAAAGACTGGCGCCCCGCCGGAGCCAGCGGCCCCCGGCAGCTGGTGCGGCCGGATCACTAGCCTGACCTACCCGAAATTTCCCTTGAGGGGCCGGCGTGCTGCCGGCCCCTTTTTTGCGTCAAAGGCCTGGCAGTCGCGGATGATCAGGGGCAAGGGCTTCAGCGTGGGGGGGAGCAGGGAGCGTGCTCCTTCGCGCCGCTTTATAGCGCACAGGACGCACCCTGCATCTCTGCGTTGTCTGACCGGGATTAATCCCCCCGGTAACTGTCAGACTTGATTCCCAGGCGGCGCATGATTTTCTGGAGCGAGGCCCGGCCCAGGCCGCTCAAGGCTGCGGACTTGGAGACATTGCCCCCGGTCTTGGCCAACAGGTTCGACACATAATGAAAGGTAAATTGCTGGACCAGGTGCTCTTTGGCCTGATGGTACCATTCAATTTCCTCATGTCCCTCGGGATCCAAGAGGGCCCGGCCCGGGTCCCCATTCCCTCCAACCCCCTCCTGGGACTGGAGTTCGGCCGCACGGATAATACCTTCCGGGGAGAACATCACCACCCGCCGCACCAGGTTTTGCAATTCCCGCACATTGCCGGGCCAGGGGCGCTGCATCAGTTCCTCCAGGGCCCCGGCGGTGAAGCGTTTGGGGGCCAGGCCCAGTTCGGAACAGGCCAGGCGGGAAAAATGGTTGACCAGCAAGGGGATATCTTCCCGGATTTCCGCTAAAGCCGGAGTTTTCAGGGTCACGACATTGAGGCGGTAATAGAGGTCTTCCCGGAAGCTTCGGTCCCGGATCTTGGCTTCGATATCCTGATTAGTAGAGGACAGGATGCGGACGTCAACCTTCTGGGTTTTGCCGGCCCCCAGGGGTTTGATTTCTTGTTCCTGGAGGACTCGCAACAGTTTGATCTGGAGGGCGACCGGGATATCGCCGATTTCATCCAGGAACAGGGAACTGTGGTGGGCTTCTTCAAATAAACCGATATGGTCCCGGTCGGCGCCGGTGAAAGCTCCCCGCCGGTGACCGAAAAACTCGCTTTCCAGGAGGTTTTCGGGAATAGCCGGGCAACTGACTGCCACCAGGGGGCGGTGCTGCCGCTTGCTCAGGGCATGGATGGCCCGGGCGACCAGTTCCTTGCCGGTACCGCTCTCTCCCCGGATGATCACCGTGTAGTCGGTGGGGGCGATGGCCTGGATCTTCTCAAAGAGGCGCCGCATGGGCGGGGATTGGCCCACCAGACCGGCAAACCCGGCGGTGTCAGCCACCTTGAGACGCAGTTGGCGGTTTTCCCGGATCAGCCGGTTGCGTTCCAGGCCCAGGTGCACGGCCCGGAGAAGGGGCCCTTTCTTGAAGGGCTTGGTAATGAAATCATAAGCGCCCTGTTGCATGGCCTCCACCGCGATTTCGATGCTCCCATAGGCGGTCATCATAATTACCGTGAGCCAGGGGTCCTCTTTCCTGAGGGACTTCAGGAGTTCAAAGCCATCAATCTCCGGCATGCGGATGTCCAGCAAGACCAGGTCGACGGGGACCTGGCGCAGCAGGCGCAGGGCCTGGCGGGCCCGGGTGGCGGTGGTGACTTCGACCCCGGCCAGATGCTGGTTGAAGATACGCCGCAGGCCTTCCAGCATGTCCTCTTCATCATCCACGATCAGGATTCTTTCCTGTGGCATCGCTCCCTACCTCGCAGCCTCGACCGGCAACTCGATGGTGAACCGGGTCCATCGGCCCGGCTCGCTTTCCACCTGGATATCGCCGCCATGGTCCCTGACGATCCCGTAACTGACCGACAGCCCCAGGCCGGTGCCCTCGCCGGTCTTCTTGGTGCTGAAGAACGGATCAAAGATGCGGTCAATGATCTCAGGGGGAATGCCGATGCCGTTGTCCCAGAAAATAAGGTGAACCTTGCCGGCCTCCGGCAGGTGGCGCGTCCGGATCCGGATGATCCCCCGCCCATTAATCGCCTGCCGGGCATTCATCACTAAATTCAGATAGACCTGCTTCATTTTGTTCGCATCGATCTTCACCAGGGGCAAGCCCGGTTCAAGGTCGAGCTCGATTTCGCACTGCTGCCGCCGGAACTGGGGCTCCACGATGCGCACCACTTCTTCGATGGTGGGGTTCAGGTCGGTGGGCTGGCGGGCCGTCTCCTGTCCCCGGGCAAACTCCAGCAGATCGGCCACGATGCGCTGACAGTTGACGGCATGTTTCTCGATGATGCCCACGTCCTTGGAACCCTGGGGAAGATCGGCCAACTGGCTTTTGAGCAAATCTGCGTAACAGAGAATCACTCCCAGGGGGTTGTTGATTTCGTGGGCGATGCCCCCGGCCAGTTGTCCCAGGGCGGCCAATTTTTCCGCATGCTGGATGCGCTGCTCTACCCGCTTTTCCGCGGTGATGTCCTTGGCATTGCGCACGATGCTCACCACGTCGCCCTGCTCGTCCACAATGGGATAGTAGTGCACCAGGAAAATTTCACCCTTGCCGCTCTGGACCTCTTCGGTCATAGGCTGCCTGGTGGTGAAGACTGTTTCCAGACTGCCTGGGGAGAAAGGACAGTGGTGGTCAGCGGCCGGCGAACCGCACGGCTGGTCCAGGACCTCGGCCAGGGTCACGCCGTAATGCCGGAGATAGGCCTGGTTGACCATCTTGATGCGCAGGTCCCGGTCCAGGAGGACCATCATATCGGTAATGCCGTCAAAGACGGACTGGAGGAGGTCCTTGCTGTGGACCAGGTGTTCCACATTTTGCAGACTTTCGATGGTGATGCCGATCTGCTGTCCCACTGAATTCAGCAGTTCTTGCCTTTCAGGGGTGATCTCGTTGAAATCCACCTGGACAAAGGTCAAGACCCCCAGGACCTGGCGCCGGCAGACCAGGGGTACATTCAGACAATTCTGTTCCTCGGGGCAGGGAAAAAAACTCATGCGGCCGCCGGCGGCCTGGGCCAGGGAAGCGCACAGATCGGTAGCCCCCTCTTCCTGAAGGGCCTCGTCCTGGCCGGGATCAATCGTCATGCAGGCCAGCAGATGACCGGCATTTTCCTGGTGCTGGAGTTCCAGGCGGCGTGGATTGCCCCGGAGCAGGTACAAGGCCGCTCCCCGGGCCGGGATCAGTTTCAAGGTCTGGCGCAATACCCGGGGCAAAATATCCGCCAGGTTGACTGCCCGGGTAATCAGTTCGGCGATGGTGTTCAGGGTGTGCAGTTCCTGGTTGCGGGCCGCGATCTTCTCCTGTAACTGGCGCTGGGAGGCCTCCAGGGCTTTGGTACGTTGACCCACCATGTCTTCAAGGTTTTCGGTGTAGTCTTCCAATTGCTGCCGGGTGTCGTGGAGATGACCCACCATGACCTGGGCGGCGTCGGTGAGTTCGCCGATTTCGTCTTTGGCCTTGGCCTCCGTCAACAGCGCTAATTCTTTCTCATCCCTGAGACCGTGGCGGAAGATCTCCAGCAGGTCCCTGAGACTGTGGATGACCACCCGGTTGAAAAAGAAGACGATGCCGACATAGAGCAGGGAGAGTCCGAAGAGACTGAGGCCGAAGATGGAGATGGCCCGGTCCTTGATCTTGGCCAGGGCGAGGTCCACCGGGATGCTCACCGCGGTCACCCCGGCGATATCCCCGGGTTTATAGCCAAAGCCGCGGGTGCTCCCATAGAGCTTGATGAGGTCCGGGGGGGCGTCTTGGGGTTTGCCGTGGCAATGCATGCAATCCGCGGTGAAATAGACCGGGCGGGAATGGACGAAACTGGACTGGCCGGCGATCTGGACGATGCCCTGCCAGCTCTGGAGCCGGGGATTGGCGGCAAAGAAATTAATCAGCTTCATCTCGAAGGGTTTGGGGTCGGAAGCGGGGTTCCGGGCGTGGAGGGCGACTCGCCGGATCTGGTAATCCGGGGTGGTGTCTTTGAGACGCTCCATCACCGCCCGGCCCACGTAGGAGGTGGACATGGCTTCCAGCAAGAAGGCGTCCTGGCCCAGGACCTGGTACATCTTGGGGCGCAGCACCTCCTGGACGTAGCTCCGGGTGGCCTCGGCCGCGGCCATGACCATTTCGGCCTTTTCATGGGCCGCTTCTTCCAACAGCCGTTTTTCCCGGGTGTAGAGGGCCAGGGCAATGATCAAGCAAAAACCCAGGAAGATGACCCCGACCCCCAGGAGAAATTTGCGTTGGAGACTGAGCGACCGGTAAGGACCCGCCTTTTTCGGCTCCAGGGGCGTTGACGTTAATGGGGACATGGCCTGGAACTCCTTGCCGGTAGACCGGCGAAGGCTGTGGCGCCAAAGCGCCTGATGACACTATAAAGAAAAATCGCCAAAGATGCTAACCTAAAGAAGCACCTAAATGCGTCCATCAGGAAGCACTTACATGGCTTGCTGCCTGGCTCCGACTGCGGTCGCCTAGTATTGTAACTAACTAAATATACTTAGTAAATATTATAGTTACCTCCTGGCAATTTCGGTAGCCGGGCTTGGCACCTTCCTTGCTTAATGAGAAGATTAAGCCGGCGCCGAACCGGCGGAAAACGAGATTCCCACGGTGACTTAGGCTTCGGAGTTAGTCACCGGGATAATCAAGCGAGGAGGAGTGCTTATGACCAACCACCACCAAGAAACTCCATTCAATATCAGGAGGTTATGACATGGAAGGAAAAAAAGGCATCAGCGAAGACTGGTTATCCTTGTGGATGGGGCTGTTCATCTTCGTCCTTGGCCTGGGACTCTTTGTGGGACTGGATATCTTGGGTTGGGGCATCAAGACCAACGTCTGGACGGACATCACCAAGTCGATAGCCCCCTTTTCCGGCAGCCTCAAGGGCATGCCCGGCATCACGTCACTCTTTTTAACCTACATCTTCATGCTGGTTATTACGCTGGTCGGCGCCATCGCCCTGAGGGCCAATGTGGGCCGGTTTTTGGTGGGTTTCACCCTGGTGTTCTGGATCGGCTATGGCTGTTGGCTGGCCGGGCATTTCGGCTACATCGCCGCCACCGATGCCGCGAAGATGGGTATTGGCTGGTCTCTGCGGCTCACAGGGGAAGCGGGCTTCATCGTGGCCCTGATCGTTGGTCTCATTGTCGGGAATTTTTTCCCCAAGCTTCGCCGGGACCTTGAAGGAAGCCATCCGGCCCGAACTCTACATTAAGACCGCCATCGTCATCATGGGCGCCGGCCTGGGGGTCAAGGCCGCCGAGCGCCTCGGGTCTGGCCTCGGCGGTTATGTTCCGGGGTCTGTGCGCCATCATTGAGGCCTATTTAATTTACTGGGCCGTGGTCTACTATCATTTCGCGTAAATACTTCAAGTTCAGCCGGGAGTGGGCCGCGCCCCTGGCTTCGGGCATCTCCATCTGCGGCGTGTCGGCCGCCATTGCCGTGGGCGGCGCCATCCGGGCCCGTCCCATAGTCCCCATCATGGTTTCTTCCCTGGTGGTCATTTTTGCGGTCGTGGAGTTGCTGATTCTGCCGTTCCTGGCCCAGGCCTTCCTGTGGACGCAGCCCATGGTGGCCGGGGCCTGGATGGGATTGGCGGTCAAGACCGACGGGGCGGCGGTGGCCAGCGGGGCCATCGTCGACTCCCTCATCCGGGCCAAGGCCCTGGCCGCAAGCCGGGGTAGCCTACAAGGAAGGCTGGATGCTCATGACCACCACCACCGTGAAGATTTTCATCGACATCTTCATCGGGGTCTGGGCCTTTATCCTGGCGGTGATCTGGTGCACCAAGATCGAATGCCGCGGCGGCCGGATCAAGGCTGGGGAGATCTGGGAGCGGTTTCCCAAGTTCGTCATCGGTTATGTGGTGACCTTCGTCATCATGCTGATAGCCTGCCTGACATCTCCGCGGCATCCTGAAAACCGCCAAGGCGGCCACCGGGGAGATGGACACCTTCCGGGTCTTGTTCTTCGTCCTGACCTTTTTCACCATCGGGGTGGTCTCCAACTTCAAGAAGCTCTGGGAAGAGGGCATCGGCAAACTGGCTGCGGTTTACGTCCTCTGTCTGTTCGGATTCATCATCTGGGTCGGTCTGCTGATTTCGTGGATCTTCTTCCACGGGGTCATGCCGCCGCTGGCGGGCTAGTCGCCCAAGGAGGTTATCATGGCTGAAAATACCCAATTACCACCGGAAGAAGCACCCGGTGTTCCGCCTGCGGAAGAAAGCCGCTTAGTGGATGAATTGCAGAAGATGGAGTATGAGCCGCTCCTGCCCATTGAGAAAAAGCTCATCGGTTGGAGCATCGGCATCGGTGTCGTCTCCCTGGGCTTCCTGGTCTGGGTCAGCTACACTTTTTCCCCGGCGGCCATTAAGCCGGGTGGTTGAGACGTCAAGAGAGCCCCGGGCGCCAGTGCGGCCGGGGCTTTTTTTTACGAGAACCGGATTCTCGTTAAAATCTTACCTTCCATCTGCTATGTTATGATTATCACAACATCTCAGATCATCCAGAGTCATTCCAGGGAATTTTCGTCAAACCCAACCGATGAGGAGGTACCTAAAAGTGAAACGCCGTTTCCTTGCGATGGTGGCTGTGGGATTGGCTTTATGTCTGGCGGCGGCGCCGGCCTGGGGAGATGATTTTTTCGTCGTCGCGGGCGGCGGGACCTCGGGAAAGGTCCTGAAAACCCAGGTGTTCACCAGCAACACCACCAACAATACCCTGGGGTCCGACAACGCCTGGGCCAAGCTGGACAGTCCCCAATGGAGCTACACCAAGCTGAGCGCCACTTCCTATCTGGTCATCACCTACCAGGACAGTATCTATTGCGCCGGCGATTCTGCTGAGCTTTTTTGGTATATACCAGGTGCGGGTCAATGACCAGCCTAATGTTGCCGGAGAATTTGCTGGGGTGCTGGTCAGCAACGGTAACTGGATTAACCAGGGGGCCACCGGGGTCTGGCCGGGATTGCCCAAGGGCGAGCTCAACCTGTCCATCTGGCACTATCAATATGGCTGTACGGCTTGTCAACAAAATGCGGGGTCGGGTTGGACCACCAACGTCGTGGTCATGGAGATTGAGCACTAACAGAGCCGCGGGGTGAGAATAGCGGTGATCTATTGAGCCGGAGCCCCCGCCGGTTCATTTAGGGGCTGTGGCCCTGACCCCGGGCCAGCACCGTGAACCACATGTTTTCATCCAGGGTGGCAACCGGGGTGAGGGGCGTGGCGGTGAGACGCGTCAACAACGTGTCCAGTTGGGCCCCCAGGATGCCGGAGAAGATATACCAGTCCTTGTTGAGAAACCCCGGGATGGCTAAAAGGTCCAGGAGCACGTCCAGGTGGATGTTGGCCAGGGCCAGGCCGGCGGGGAGATGGGCGTAATCACGGGCGTCGGCCTGAATGAGGTCAACCTCGGCCCGGCGCTGATTATGCTTCAGGTTGCGGGCGCAGGTCAGCACCGCCAGTTCGTTGTACTCCACCGCGATGACCCTTTCCGCCCCCAGGGCCAGGGCCGCCAGGGCCAGGATGCCGGTGCCGGTGCCCAGGTCCAGGACCCGCCGGGGGGTGTCCGCCTCATAGACCCGGCGCAGCAACTCCAGGCAGGTTCGGGTGGTGGGGTGGTAGCCGGAGCCGAAGGCCAGGCCCGGCTCCATGCGGATGACCAGTTCACCCGCAGCCGGGGACGGGGTCTCCCACACCGGGCAGAGGTGAAACCCCGCCATGGAGGTTTTCATAAGGGGCTGGCCCGCCTCCCAGTCGGCATAGTTCATGACGTTCTCGGAGGAATAGCGGGCGCCCTCCAGGGTGGCCACCCAGGCCTGGACCGCCGCTTCCCGGGGGGTCCCGAAGAAGAGGTAGGAATACCCCCCCTCCCGCCAGCAGCCCAGGAAGTCGTCCCCGGTGAGGGCGTCCGGCGGATAGACCCGGCCCTCGATTTCGTAGATAAAGAGTTTTTCCGGCGGCGGCATGGTGTTTAATTTTAACCAAAAAGGCACTGAGGTCACCAAGAAAAATTCACTCCCAGGCCTGGGAGACCAGCAGTTTTATGACCTGGAGACAGACCGGTCTTAGGCTGCACATAGGTTCTCTGAGCCTGGTAAGGGTTGGGAAACGGAGGTTTCAAGTCCCCTTATGTGAGGTTGATTCAGCGGGATTATCAGATGGTTATGTAATCCCTCCTGCCCCCCTTGAGGAAGGGGGCTAATTTCCTGCCAATCTTTACCCCCGGTGGTTCGGGGTGATACGCAAAATCGGTTTTGAAATGACTGGTCACGAATCTCTCCCCTGACAAAATAGCCCGGCTCCCCGGCCACAAGGGCCTTGAATTTTATAAATTATCCGGGTTATCATTATTAATTCAGCTTAAGGGTAAAACCTGAGGAAGGTCAGTATGGAACTCAAAGGGCAAGTGCACAAGTTCGGCGACGACGTCAACACTGACGAGATCATTCCGGCCCGGTATCTCAACACCTCCGACCCCATGGAGTTGGCCAAACACGCCATGGAGGACGCGGACCCGGAGTTTGTCAACCAGATGAAGCCGGGGGATTTCATCGTGGCCGGGAAGAATTTCGGCTGCGGCTCCTCCCGGGAGCATGCCCCCATCGCCTTGAAGGCCGCGGGCGTCGCCGGGGTGATCGCCGGGAGCTTCGCCCGGATCTTCTACCGCAACGCCTTTAACATGGGCCTGGCCATTTTCGAGTGCCCCGAGGCCGCGGCCGAGATTAAGGGCGGCCAGAAAATCAGCGTCGACATGGACACCGGGGTCATTACCGACCTGACCACCGGCAAAAAATACGCCAGCCAGGCCATCCCGCCCTTCATGCAGGAACTGCTGTCGGACGGCGGCCTCATGGCCTTTGTCAAAAAGCATCTGGAGGCAAAATCAGCATGACATCGTACAACATCGCAGTTATCCCCGGGGACGGCACCGGCCCGGAAGTGGTGGCCGAGGGCATCAAGGTGCTCAACGCCGTGGCGGGTCCCGCGGGCCTCAAATTCGACTACACCTATTACGACCTGGGCGGCGAGCGCTACATGCGCACCGGTGAGACCCTGCCGGAGTCGGTCATCGCCGAGTTGCGCCAGTTCCAGGTCATCTACCTGGGGGCCATCGGCCACCCGGACGTGGCCCCGGGCATCCTGGAAAAAGGCATTCTCCTCAAGGCCCGCTTCGAACTGGACCAGTACATCAACCTGCGGCCCGTGATCCTCTATCCCGGGGTGGAGACGCCCCTGAAGGACAAGGGCCCCGAAGACATCGATTTCGTGGTGGTGCGGGAGAACACCGAAGGCCTCTACGCCGGGGCCGGGGGCTTCCTGAAATTCGGCACCCCGGACGAAGTGGCCGTCCAGGAGTCCATCAACACCCGGAAAGGGGTGGACCGCTGCCTGAAATTCGCCTTCGAGCTGGCCCGGAAGCGCAACCGGGCCAAGAAGCTCACCTTGGTGGCCAAGACCAACGTCCTCACGTTCGCCTCGAATCTGTGGTTCCGGGCCTTTGAGGCCATGGCGCCCCAGTACCCGGACGTGACCACCGACTACGCCCACGTGGACGCCACCTGCATGTGGTTCGTCAAAAATCCCGACTGGTTCGACGTGGTGGTGACGGACAATCTGTTCGGCGATATCATCACCGACCTCGGGGCCATGATTCAAGGCGGCATGGGTGTGGCCGCGGGGGGCAATATCAACCCCGAAGGGCGTGTCGATGTTCGAACCCATCGGCGGTTCGGCCCCCAAATATACCGGCCTCCAGGTGGTCAACCCCCTGGCCGCCATCGCCGCCGCCCAGATGATGCTGGAGCAACTGGGGGAGGCCAAGGCCGCGGCCGCGGTGGAGGCCGCCATCAAGCGCACCGCCGCCAACGACATGCAGAGCATGGCCGCGGGTAAGATGGGTCTCTCCACCAGCCAGGTGGGGGACAAGGTGGCCCAATACGCCGCGGAAATGCTATAATCGTAAGCAGTGACTAAAAGCTATTTTCCCTGGAGATTTTGAGACATGGGTGGAACATATAGAGTCGCGGTAGTCGGGGCCACCGGCGCGGTAGGGCAGCAGATGGTGGCCTGTTTGGAAGAGAGGAATTTTCCGGTGGCGCGTTTGGTGCCCCTGGCCTCCGAGCGGTCCCTCGGCAAGCAAGTCACCTTCCTGGGCAAAGAGATCGCGGTGGAGGTGTTGAACGAGGACTCCTTTGACGGGGTGGAGATCGCCCTGTTTTCCGCCGGGGGCGGCATCAGCAAGGAATTCGGCCCCATCGCCGCCCGGGCCGGGGCGGTGGTGGTGGACAACTCCAGCGCCTGGCGTATGGACCCGGAGGTCCCCCTGGTGGTCCCGGAGGTCAATCCCCACGATATCGGGCTCTATACCAAAACCGGGATTATCGCCAACCCCAACTGCTCCACCATCCAGATGGTGGTGGCATTGAAGCCCCTGCACGACGCGGCGCAACTCAAGCGGGTGGTGGTGTCCACCTACCAGGCGGTGTCCGGGACCGGCCAGAAGGGAGTGGACGAACTGGCGGAGCAGGTGCGGGCGCTCTTGTCCTGTCAGTCCACCAAAAATAAGGTTTACGCCCACCGCATCGCCTTCAACTGCCTGCCCCACATCGACGTCTTCCTTCCAAACGGCTACACCAAGGAAGAGATGAAAATGGTCAACGAGACCCAGAAGATCATGGGGGACGACAGCATCCAGGTGACGGCCACCACGGTGCGGGTGCCGGTGTTCTATGGGCACTCGGAAGCGGTGAACATCGAGACGGCGCGCAAGCTCACGGTGGCGGAGGCCCGGCAGATATTAGCCAAGGCCCCCGGCGTCAAAGTCGTAGATAACCCGGACAAAAACGAGTATCCCATGCCCCTGGACGCGGCGGGGCAGGACCTCACCCTGGTGGGACGCATCCGGGAGGATTTTTCCATCGCCAACGGCTTAAACTTCTGGGTGGTGGCCGACAACCTGCGCAAGGGGGCCGCGACCAACGCCGTCCAGATCGCCGAGCTCCTGATCCGGGATTATTTGAGGAAGTAGCGGTCAGCGGTCAGCGGTCAGCGGTCAGCTAAAATAATGTATTAAGTGAGGCTCGTGATTTTCTCTAAGCTGGTAGCTGACAGCTGATAGCTGAAAGCCGACTGCTCCAAAGGAGCAGCCGATGCGCATTATCGCCGGCGCCTTCAAGGGCCGCCGGCTGGCCCCGGTGAAAGGGTTGACCCGGCCCACGGCCGCCAAGGTCAGGGAGGCGGTGTTCAGCATCCTGGGGCCGGCGGTGCCGGGAGCGAGAGTGCTGGACCTCTTTGCCGGCACCGGCGCTATGGGGATCGAGGCCTTGAGCCGGGGCGCGGCCGCTGCTGTCTTCGTGGAGGACCACCCGGAGGCCGTCAAGGGGTTGCGCCGCAACCTGGAGGATTTGGGCCTGGCAGACCGGACCACGGTCTGGCCCCTGCCGGTGGCCATGGCTTTGAAGAAAGTGGCCGGCCGGGGCGAGGGCTTCGGCCTGGCCTTCCTGGACCCCCCGTACGGCGGCGGCAGGTCAGTGGCGGCTTTGGGAGCCCTGGAAGCGCTTAACCTCCTGGCGCCCGGGGCCCTGGTGGTGGTGGAGCACAGCCGCCGGGAGAGCCTGCCCGAGGTCTGCGGCACCTTCAGGCGCCTCGAAGTGCGGCGCTATGGCGACACCCAGGTGGCGTTCTATCTGGCGGAAGAACCAGTCCAACAGGAGCATGAGTAACCGATGCCCGATATCGCAGTCTATCCCGGCTCATTCGACCCCATCACCAACGGCCATCTGGACCTGATCCAGCGGGCTTTGAAGATCTTTGACCGGATCATCGTGGCGGTGGCTACCAACGCTTTTAAGAAGTCCCTGTTTACCATCGAGGAGCGCATGGAGATGATCCGGGTGTCCCTGGCGGATTACCCCACGGTCTCCATCGACACCTTCGACGGCCTGCTGGTAAAGTACGCCACGCAGCAGAAAGCCCGGGCCATCCTCCGGGGGCTCAGGGCCGTCACCGATTTCGAGTACGAATTCCAGTTGGCCATGATGAACCGGCGGCTGGAACCGGAACTCGAGACGGTGTTTCTCATGACCGGCCTGCGCTGGGTATTCTTGAGCTCCAGCATCCTCAAAGAGGCGGCGGTGCACGGCGGCGACATCGCCGGCATGGTGCCGGAAATCGTGTTTCACAAACTGCGGGAAAAATTCGGCATAAAGTAAGGGGCGGAGCCAGTGCGCATCTGCGTAATCGACGGCCAGGGAGGCGGCATCGGCGCGGCGCTCATCAAGCGTCTCAAAGAGGTCTACCGGGAAGAACACGAGGTCATCGCCCTGGGCACCAACGCGGTGGCCACCGCCCAGATGATGAAGGCCCGGGCCAACCGGGGGGCCAGCGGCGAAAACGCCATCGTCCGCACCGTGGCCACCGCCGACGTCATCCTGGGCTGCCTCTCCATCGTCCTGGCCAACTCCATGATGGGGGAAGTGACCCCCAAGATGGCCGCCGCCATTGCCTCGGCCCCGGCCCGGAAAATTTTGCTGCCCCTGACCCAGGAGGCGGTGGAGATCGTCGGCCTGACCCCCGAACCGCTCCCCCACCTGGTGGACAGGATCGTCAGCCAGAAGTTAAAGGAGATGCTCGACCATGTGTGAAGCGACCGCGTACCTGTTGAAGGACGGCCAGGAGGAACTGATCCTCAAGGATGTGGACGTCATCGAACCGGATGGCGACAGCGTCAGGATTGTCAATATCTTCGGGGAACAGAAGGTGCTGAAGGCCGAAATCCACAGCCTGAACCTGATCAACCACAAGGTGTTGCTGGTGGAGAGATGATGGTTTTCGGTTGGCGGTAAGAGCAAAACCGCGGCTAACCAAGAGAGACCAGGTTCATCAGAAAAGAGGTAGGGTGGGCGATGCCCATCCTACCTCTTGTTTATGATCCGCTTTCTGGTGCAGTGGAGATTAACCACCGGGCCCGGGTAAGAGGCCCGGTTTATATCTCGATCAACGCAAACCTGCTACTTGACGGTCACGTACTTGCCATCCTTGACTTCCAGCACATAAATCCCGGCCGTGCCGGCCCGCTGCACATCGTGGTCCTTATTAAACGACAGCTTGCCGGTGACGCCGTCGAAGTCCTTCTCGGTGTCGATGTATTTTTTGATGCCCTCGGCAGTGGGGCCGTTCTTTTTCATGGCGTCCAGGATCATGGAGGTGGCGTCATAGGAGAGGGCGGCGAACATGATATTGTAGGGATCATTGTTTTTCTTTACCAGCTCATTGTAGTTCTTGACGAAGGCCTTATTCTTGGGGGTGTCGTAGTTTTCGTCATACTCGCCCCCGATGACGTGGCCTTCGGCGGCTGGGCCCGCCAGCTTGATATAGGCCGGATTCATGTCGCCGTAGACCCCGAGAATCTTCTGCTTCATGCCCAACTGCCGGGCCTGGGCCGCGGCGGGGGCGGTTTCCGGGGTGTAGCCGGGGATAAACAGAAAATCGGGGTTGGTCGCCTTAATCTTGGTGAGCTGGGCCTTGAAATCACGGGAGCCCCGCATGAAGGATTCCGTGGCCACCACCTTGATGCCGTGTTTTTCAAAGAACTTGGTAAAAAGACCGGCGCAGCCCTTGCCGTAAGGTTCATTGGAGAAGAAAATCGCTACGGTTTTGGGTTTCCAATTCTTGGCCACGTAATCGGTCAAGACCTCTGCCTGTTTGTCGATGCGCGAGCAGCCCCGGCAAATGTTAGCGCCGTAGCCGCTGAGCTTGGGGGTGGTGGCGGTGGGGCTGATCATGATCACCTTGGCCTCATCGGCGATCTTGCCCGCGGCCATGGTGTCTCCGGAAGTCATGGGGCCGATGATAGCCACCACCTTGTCCACGTTGATCAGTTTCTGCACCGCATTCACCGCGGAGGCGGGAGAGTCTTTTTCGTCTTCTACAATGAGTTGCACCATCCGGCCATTGATGCCGCCGGCTTTATTCACTTCGTCCACCGCCATCTCCACCCCGCGGCGACAGGGGATGCCATCATCGGCGCCGATGGACAGCCGCATCACCGCACCGAGCTTGATGGGCTCGGCCCCAAAGGCGAGGCCGGCAGTTAACAGGGTCAGGGCCATACCGAACACTAAAATTTTGCGAAAACTCATCATCGATCATTCCTCCTTATCTTTTCCTTATAGGTTATTTCCGGCGGAAAGAAAATTAAAAATGTGTGGAATCTCCAGCCGCAGACCCGATAAACCAAGATCCTCAGCCAGGAATCGACCTGAATGAGTCCGACCGGCTGGGGTGCGGTAACGCTCGTTATGCCCCCCTCAACCCATCTTGCCGGTGATGCCAAGTTCCTTTAAGGTAATCCGGGCGTTGATGCCCAGGTGGTCCGCCAGGTGGCGGCGGGCCCGGCGGCACAGACATTCCAACGCCTTGATTTCGTCCGAGAAAAACACCTCCTCCACCGTCAGTTCGATGTCCAGGATTTCCAGGCCCTCTTCCGAGACCACCCGGTGACTGAATTTTGGCGGGTGGCCGCCCAGGGCCTCCCGGATCAGGGCGCCCACCTGGTCCGGGTGGACCTTGATGCCTCCCACGGAAAAGATGGGGTCGGTGCGCCCGGTGATCTCCCCCAGACGGGCCAGGGTGCGGCCGCAGGCACAGGTTTCCCGGATGAGGGAGGTACGGTCGCCGCTGCGGAAACGGACCAGCGGGAAGGCCACGGTGCTGAGGGTGGTGATCACCAGCTCCCCGGGGGCCCCGGGGGGAACCGGGTTACCGGTCTCAGGGTCGATAATCTCCGGATAGAAATGGTCTTCCGAAAAATGCAGCCCCCCGTCGGCGCCGCAACTGAAGGCCAGGCCCGGCCCCATGACCTCGGTGATGCCGTAGGCCGTGGCGCACTTGACCTGGAACCCCGACTCGATCTCCTGGCGCACCGCCTCGGGGAGCGGCGAGGCCACCAGCAGGGCGCACTTGAGGCTCAATTCCGCCGGAGACAGGTCCATGCGGGCCATCACCGTCAGGAGGTGCCGGGCTACGGAAGGCGTGGTCACCAGGACCGAGGTCTTGTAATCCCGCATCACCATGAGTTCTTTGGCGAAGTTCAGGATGGCCGGCGGGATGACCGAGGCCCCCAAATATTCGGCCCCGGCCTGGAGGTCCCGGCGCCAGTTGGCCAGCCCCGGGGGCAGGATTATCTGTACGATGTCTTCCCGGGTCACTCCCGCGGCCGCGTACATGCGGGCCAGGAGCTCCAGCCAGAGTTTCAGGTCCGCGGGGGCATAGCCCACCACCAGGGGCTTTTCCGTGGTGCCGGGGGAGGACAGGATGCGGACGATGTCACGGAGCGGCACCGCGAACAGGCCATACGGGTAGTTTTCCGACAGGTCGTCCCGGGTGGTGCAGGGGAGCCGGCCCAGATCCTTGAGGCTCTTGATGTCATCCAGGTTCAGCCCCAGCTGGTCGAACTGGCGGCGGTAGAATTTCACCTGACGGTAAGCCCGGGTGAGGGTGCTCTGGAGGCGCTCCAACTGCAGCAATTCCAGTTCCCCCCGGTCCATGGCCTCAATTTCCGGCTGGCGCATGTGCTCCTCCAGTAGTCAGTAGCCAGTAGCCAGTAGTCAGTAGCAGTAGCAGTGCAACTGTTACCTTTCATCGAAGCTATAAGGCCATTGAAGGTCGTCCTACTTCATGCCATCTCGAACAGTCTGTAGCCTCATGTTCGCTAATAAAGCCAAGATTCTGGCTATGAAACCTGGGTTTCCAGCTCTGATAATGATCCTCTGGCATTTCCTAAAAATGCACGAAATTCTCCCTTCGATAAACGTCCTTGGCCTTCGGCAATATTACTTGGAATAGAAACCGCTGCCCTACGAAGTTGGCTGTGAGTCCAAAAAGCTCTTCCTTAGGTAATTTCTGGTCAGGCGGTAAATCTCCGTGACCAATTCCATGCTTTCTGCCAGCAATCAAGTCCGTATAGTATCTGGTCATGTTCATCTCCCTCAAACAACCCGATACTGACCACTGACTACTGGCTCACTGACTACTGACTACTTACCTGCCCTCGGTGAACTCCTTGTAGTCCCGGCCCAGGTAGGCCCGGGTCACCTGGCGGTCCTGGAGCAGGTCGGCGGCCGGCCCGCTCAGGATAATGCGGCCGGTTTCCAGGACGTAGGCCCGGTCGGCCACCTTGAGGGCCACCCGGGCGTTTTGCTCCACCAGGAGAATGGTTACGCCCTCTTGCCGCAACTGGCTCAGCCGGGCCAGGATGTCCTCCACCACGATGGGGGCCAGGCCCAGGGACGGCTCATCCAGCAGCAGCAAACGGGGGCGGGCCATGAGGGCCCGGCCGATGGCCAGCATCTGCTGCTCGCCGCCGCTCATGGTGCCGGCCTGCTGGGCCAGGCGGTCCTGAAGCCGGGGAAAGAGCAGATAGACCCGCTCCAGGTCGGCCTGGATAGCGGCCTTGGACTCCCTGCGGTAGCGGCGGTAGGCCCCCAATTCCAGATTTTCGGCCACGGTCATGGGCGCGAAGAGCTGGCGGCCTTCGGGCACCTGGGAAATCCCCAACCCCACGATCTGCTCCGGGGCCAACCCCTTTAAAGACTGCCCGGAGAACTCCAGATCGCCGTCCCGCCGCACCATCCCGCAGATGGCGTTGAGCAGCGTGGTCTTCCCGGCGCCGTTGGCCCCGATAAGGGTGACGATCTCGCCCTCCCGGACGTGCATGGTCACGCCGCTGAGAGCTTTGACGGAGCCGTAATAGGCGGATAAGTTACGGATTTTCAGCATGCCCGTTTTCGGTTTCCGGTTTCCGGTTTTCTGTTGAGCCTTCTATTGAATGGGAGCATGGAAAATCCCCCCTGCCCCCCTTTAGAAAAGGGGGGTAAAAACCGCGCCTGATAAGATCACCGTGCCATTTCTGAACCTGGTTTCAACTCCCCTCACCCCTGCCAGTCCGTCCCCAGGTACGCCGCGATGACCTCCGGGTTCTTCTGGATGGCCCGGGGGGCGGGCCGTCGGCCTTTAATTCCCCCCTTTTCTAAAGGGGGGTTAGGGGGGATTTGGGAAGACGCACCCCGCAAGAGAAAACGAAATTAACTACAAATGTTCATATATCCTTTGAAGAACTCCGTCCATATTTTTCAAGACATCTCTGTCTGAGAATCTTAAAACGGTAAATCCAAGGCCGGCCAGATAATTATCCCTGATTTCATCGCTCTCCATTCCTTCTTCCGAATAATGCTGGCCGCCGTCCAGTTCAATAATCAGCTTACCCGCCGGGCAGTAAAAGTCCACGATATAGTTCCCAATGTTTTTCTGCCGGTAAAACTGGTAACCTCTGATGCGTTTCCCTCTCATGTTTTGCCAGAGCTTAAATTCTGCATCAGTGGGGTTCTTGCGAAGCTCCTCTGGCGAATCCCTTGAGTTTTCTATTGAATGGGAGCATTGAAAATCCCCCCTGCCCCCCTTTAGAAAAGGGGGGTAAAAACTCGCGCCTGATAAGATCACCTTGCCATTTCTGAACCCGGCTTCAACCCCTCACCCCTGCCAGTCCGTGCCCAGGTACGCCGCGATGACCTCCGGGTTCTTCTGGATGGCCCGGGGCGGGCCGTCGGCGATGAGCTTGCCGTAGTTGAGCACCGCGATTTCGTCGGCCACCTCCATGGTGAGGCCCATGTCGTGCTCCACCAGGAGGATGGTGATGCCCTGGCGGCGCAATTCCAGGATCAGATCCTGGAGCCGCTCGGTCTCCACCGCGTCCAGCCCCGAGGCGGGCTCATCCAGGAGGAGGAGCGTGGGGGCCGAGGCCAGGGCCCGGGCGATTTCCAGCATGCGTTTGAGTCCCAGGGGGAGCACCGCGGCGGACTGCCGCGCCCGGTCGGCCAGCCCCACGAACTCCAGGGCCTCCATGGGCCTTGGCGCGAATCTCTTTTTCTTCCCTCCGGGTCCAGGGAAACTGCAGGGCCCCGGCTAAGAGGCCGGCCCGGCTCAGGCGGTGGCGTCCCACCATGACGTTTTCCAGGACCGTCATGTGGTCAAAGAGCTGCACCAGTTGAAAGGTGCGGGCGATCCCCTGCCGGGCGATCCGGTGGGCCGGGCGTCCCTGGATCTCTTGGCCCTGAAAGACGATGCGGCCCGCCTGGGGGGCGAGAAACCCGGTCACCAGGTTGAACAGGGTGGTCTTGCCGGCCCCGTTGGGCCCGATGACCGCCTTGACCGGCCCCCGCCGCTACCCCAAAGCTCACCTGCTCCACGGCCTGGAGGCCGCCGAAGGCCAGGCTGACTTTGTCCAGTGCAGCAATATTATTTTGTTTCAAGTTCATAAAGACCTATGGCTGCCTTTACGCACACAGGGTAATAGATCTGTTCTAGCCCTATGGCCCAATGGTATTGCTAACAGCTAACTGCTAACCGCTAAAAGCTAATCCTCCCTCCTTGCCGCTTGTAGCGCCGGATTCGTAAAGGTCCAGGATGCCCCGGACCAGGCCCCGGGGCAGGAAGATCATCACCACCATGAGGATGGCCCCGAAGATGACTACTTCGAAATCGTGAAACACCGTGAGCACTTCCGGGAGCACGGTGAGGGCCCCGGCCCCCAGGAGCGAGCCCCAGATGCTGGCCATGCCGCCCAGGACCACCATGGTCACCAGCTTGATGGAAAACATGAAGCCGAAGGACGACGGGGCGATGAAATTCAGGGTGTGGGCGTAGAGGGACCCGGCCAGGGAGGCGTAGAGGGCGCTCCAGACGAAGAGCTTGAGCTTCAGGCGGAAGGTGTCCACCCCCAGGGACTCGGCCCCGGCCTCGCTGGCGTGCAGGGCCCGGATGGCCCGGCCGGTCCGGGAGTTCACCAGGTTGGCGCTGATATAGAGGATCAATCCCAGAATAATCCAGATCAACAGATAGAGGCGCCGGGGGGTGTTGAAGGCGAAGCCGGCCAGGGACAGCGACGGAATGCCGCTGAGCCCCGAAGGTCCGCCGGTGAGGCCGTGGGCCTCGTTCAAGATGATGTAGACGATGATGCCGAACCCGAGGGTGGCCATGGCCAGGTAATAGCCCCGGAGCTTCAGGGCCGGGACGCCGATCAAAAAGGCGGCCAGGCCCGAGACCGCCAGCCCGGCCACCAGGGCCAGCCAGGGATCGACGCCGCAGGTGGCGGTGAGGATGCCGGAGGTGTAGGCCCCCAGGCCGAAAAAGGCGGCGTGCCCTAAAGAGATCTGGCCGGCGTAGCCCAGGAGCAGGTTGAGCCCCACCACCAGCAGGGTGTTGATGCCGATGAAGTTGAGGAGGGTGTAGTAGTAGTCATGGTCCATGAAAGCGGCGATGGCTCCCACCACCACGGCGAAGATGAGCCAGCGGTTTGCGAGGCGGATCATTTCCGCCCCCCCACCAACCCCTGGGGGCGCAGGAACAGGACCAGGAGGAGCAGGAGAAAGGCCACCGCATCCCGGTAGCCGGAGGAGATGAAGCCGGTGGCCAGGGCCTCGGCCACGCCCAGGACCAGGCCTCCCAGGACCCCGCCCGCCAGGCTTCCCAGGCCGCCGATAATGGCGGCGGAAAACCCCTTGAGGCCCAGCATGGTGCCCATGTCATAGACCCCGAGGGTGAGGGGGGCGATGAGAATGCCGGCCCCGGCCCCCAGGGCGGCGCTGACCCCGAAGGAGAGCTGGACCATGCGGCCGGCGGCGATGCCCACCAGGCGGGCGGCCCGGGTGTTGTAGGCGCAGGCCCGCATGGCCTTGCCCACCAGGGTGAGGCGGAAAAAGGCCTCCAGGGCCACGACCGAAATGGCCGTGATCCCCAGCACCCAAAGGTTCTGGGGCAAGATGGTGGCCTCGCCCAGGTGGATGGGGGTATTGCCGGAAAACGGCGGCAGGGTATAGGCCTCTTTGCCCCAGAGGAGCATGGCCACGCCCTTGATCAGGACGGCGCCGCCCACGGTGATGATGATCAGGGTGATGGGGCTGGGGTCCTTAACCGGGCGCAGGGCCAGGCGCTCAAAGACCAGCCCCACGAGGGTCACCAGGACCACGGCCCCGGCAAAGGCCAGGGGGAGAGAGGGGACCACCTGGTAGATACTGATGGCGCACAAGGCCCCCAGCATCACCATCTCGCCCTGGGCGAAATTGATGATGGTGGTGGTATTGTAGATGATGCCGAAGCCCAGGGCGATGAGGGCGTAAATCGCACCGTTGGTCAGGCCGGAGATGAGATACTGCAAGAGTGGGGCAAAAATCTCCAAGGGGAGCGCAGGGCCTCCGTGATCAGTAGTCAGTAGCCAGCGGCCAGTAGTCAGCGGGAAGATTCAGTGCTCCCGGAGCGAAAGAATCAACGACTACTACCGTCCACTGCCAACGGTTATCTATGCAATGCTGTTGCCAGCAGCCAGTCAGCAGGGGTCACCGGCATGGGTGCACCCAAAGGAAGGGACTGGCTACTGACAACTGACTACTGACTACTAATCTATCAGCTGGAACTCGCCTTTTTCGATCTTCACCATCACAAAGGCGGCCGGAGACAGGCCGTTGTGGTCCTCGGGGCTCATGTTGAAGATGCCGCTGACACCCACGAAGTTCTTGAGGCCTTCCAGTTCGCTGCGGATTTTATTCCTATCACTGCCGGCCTTGGCCAGGGCCTGGTTCAGCATGCGGATGGCGTCATAGGCATAGCCCCCGAAGCTGGATTCCGGCATCTTGAATTTGGCCTTATACTTTTCGGCGTATTCCTTACACACGGCCTTCTGGGGGTCGGTGTCGGGCAGCTGCTGCCAGACCGCCAGCTTGCCGGCGGGCAAGATGATACCGTCGGCCGCGTCCCCGGCCAGTTCGATGAACTTTTTCGAGGCCGCCCCGTGGCTCTGAATCAGGGGGATGGTAAAGCCCAATTGCTTCATATTCTTCGCCACCAGGGCCGGGGCCGGACCCACCCCCCAACAGATCACCGCCTGGGCCGGCAGACTGCGAATCTTGGTGAGCTGCGGGGTCATGTCGGTGTCTTTGTCCGCAAAGACTTCCTGGCCCACCACTTCGATGCCATGCTTGGAGGCCTGGGCCAGGAGTTGCTCCTTGCCGGCCACCCCGAAGGCGGAAGACACGGTGAGGATGGCTATCTTGGTGATGCCGTGCTTCTGGCAGTACTGGTAGATGCGGGCCACCGCCATCATGTCGGTCTGGGCGGTCTTGAAGGTCCAGACGCGGTCCTTGGCCGGGGCGGTGATGCCCGCGGCCGCGGCGCAGGAAATCAAGGGCATTTTGGCCTTTTGGGTCACGTCCAGCACCGTCATGGAGGAGGGAGTTATGCTGGGGCCGATAATCGCCAGGCAATTTTTGTCCTGGACCAGCTTGGTGGCGTGGAGCCGGGCCTTGGTGACGTCGGTTTCGTCGTCATAGATGACCAGCTTCAGGGGATGCCCATTGATGCCCCCTTTGGCGTTGATGGCCTCGGCCACCATCTCCATGGAATTCCGTTCGGGCTCCCCGAGATAGGAAGCCGGGCCGCTGATGGAAAAGATGCCGCCCACCACGTAGGGTTCGGCCTTCTTGGCGCCGCCGCAGCCCAAAAAGATCAGGCCCAGACCTGCCAGGGCCAGGGTCACACCAACCAGAATTGCCTTGGTTCTCATAAGCTCTCCCTCCCGGATGATTTTTGCAGGGTGTTGAAACCCCTGCCGATTAACTGAATTGTCATGCTGAGCGGCGCGCCGCTGGGGATGACAGAGAAATAGTTTTCCGAAGCCCGGTTACAGCCGATACACTTCCTCGCCCTTATAAATGTGGATGCCTTCCTTCTGGAGCAAATCGATGGCCTGTTCCAGGTTGTCGAAGCGGAAGATAATGACCGCGTTCTTGCCGCTGTGTTGGACGAAGGCGTACATGTACTCCACGTTGACGCCGGCTCCGGCCAGGATCTGGAGCACCAGGCCCAGTCCGCCGGGGCGGTCCGGCACCTCCACCGCCACCACTTCGGTCTTGCCGACGGTAAAGCCTTTGCTCTTGAGGATCTCCCGGGCCTTGTCGTACTGGTCGACGATGAGCCGCAGGATGCCGAAATCAGTGGTGTCGGCCAGGGAGAGGGCCCGGATGTTGATCCCGGATTCGCCCAGAACCCGGGTAACTTCCGCCAGGCGGCCGGCCTTGTTCTCCAAGAATACCGAGATTTGTTCGACTTTCATGGTTTTGCTCCCGAAGCTGTGATGAAGCTTAGGTTAATGAAAGCAGGCGGCCGGGGAGGGCCGCCCCACTGCGTTTTTTCGGGTAGGGCGGCCTCCGCCGCCCGCCAACCGTGGGCGACCATGGGGAAAGCCCTCCCATACCCTTATAACTGCCGCTTGTCGATGACCCGTTTCGCCTTGCCTTCGCTCCGGGGGATGGATTGGGGCTCCACCAGTTTCACCTTGACGGAGACGGTGAAGTAATCCTTGATCTTCCTCTGGATGCTCTGGGCCAGGGCCTGTAGCTGCTTGACTTCATCGGAGAAGGTGGCCTCATCCACTTCCACCTGGACTTCCAGGGTGTCCAGCATCCCCTCCCGGTCGACGATGAGCTGGTAATGGGGCGCCACCCCGGGAGTCTCCATGAGCACGGACTCGATCTGGGACGGGAAGACGTTGACGCCCCGGATGATGAGCATGTCGTCGCTCCGGCCCTGGAAACGGCTGATGCGGGCGATAGTGCGGCCGCAGATGCAGGGGGCGTAATTCAGGGAGGTGATGTCCCGGGTGCGGTAGCGCAGCAGCGGGAAGGCCTCCTTGGTGAGGGTGGTGATGACCAGCTCCCCGGTCTCCCCCGGGGCCAGGGGCTCCAAAGTCACCGGGTTGATGACTTCGGGGAGAAAGTGGTCTTCAAACATATGGAGGCCGGACTTGGCTTCGAGGCACTCTATGGCCACGCCCGGGCCGAGGATCTCGGACAGGCCGTAAATGTCCAGGGCGTCGAGGCTGAGGCGCTTTTCAATTTCGACGCGCATGCCCTCGGTCCAGGGTTCCGCCCCGAAGATCCCCACCCGGAGCTTGGTCTTGGCGAAGTCCACCCCCATTTCCTGGCCCACCTCCGCCAGGTAAAGGGCGAAGGACGGGGTGCAGCAGATGACGGTGGGGCCGAAGTCCTGAATGAGCATGATCTGGCGGCGGGTCTGGCCGCCGGATACCGGGATGACCGCGGCTCCCAGCCGCTCGGCGCCGTAGTGGACGCCCAGACCGCCGGTAAACAGGCCATAGCCATAAGCCACGTGGACGATATCGCCCCGGTGGGCGCCGCCGGCGGCCAGGGCCCGGGCCATCAGCTCCGCCCAGGTTTCCAGGTCCCGTTGGGTATAGGCCACGGGGGTGGGCTTGCCGGTGGTGCCGGACGAGGCGTGAATCCGCACGATCTGGTCCATAGGGGCCGCAAACATCCCGAAGGGGTAGTTGTCCCGCAGGTCCTGCTTGACGGTCAAAGGCAGCAGGCGGACATCCTCCAGCGTGCGGATGTGTTCCGGTTTAACCCCCATCTCATCCATACGCCGGCGATAGAAGGGCACCATATGGTAGACCCGTTCCACCACCGCTTGCAAACGCCTGAGCTGTAAGGACTCCAGGGCCTCCCGCGGCATCGTTTCATGTTCGACATCATGGATCATGTAACCTTGTTCTCCTCCCTGATAGACATTTGTTAAAGATAGCACAAAGTCACGCCAGGGGTCAAATATGCTTTGCAATTTTCTCTAGTTGGGAAGAGCAAGACGGCAGGTTCGGATAAGAAAGCCGGAGGGTTAGAATACGCCTGAAAAAAGCTGTGCTTTGGCTGTTACCCTGAATTATCGCACCGGAATTGCGGCGCACTCCAAAACCATCCAGAGTGTCGGCCGCACAGGACTTCAGCCGGTGGGCGGCAAAGAAGAAACCGGGGCCTCCAGGCATCCAGGAGGCGTTTGAGGCACTAGTCTCAAAACCTTGCCCATGAGCCTTGGGGCTTACCCGTAAACGATAAAAAGTCGTCGTCGGGGGCGGTTGCGAACCGCCCCTGGGGAAAGTTTTAGGAAAAACGGTGATTTTCTCACATCCCCTAATGCCTTCAGCCACCCGGGGGCGATCTGCAGCTTCCGGCTCTCCCCCACCCGGCACACCTCTTTAAGGAGACCCGCGCCAAGCAGGAGGGTGATGAGCTGCCGGCGCCCCGGAGGCTCCAGAAGGTCATGCCACTCTTTTTCCCAGAAGGCCTCGCCGCCGGTGGCGATGAGCCAGCCGGATACCTGCCCGACCAGGGCCGGGGGCAGGCCCGAGAGCGCCTTCCTGACCTCGGGTTCAAGGGCCTCGACCCGGACCAGGAGAAAGCAGGTTTCCAGGGCGTAGCGGACTGCGGCAGAGCGGCCCCGGTTGTGGCGCAGCAATCCGGCGTGAAGAAATTTTTGCAGGTATTCCCAGGCGGTTTTGCGATCCAAACCGAGGTACCGGGTGAAGTCGATGAGCCGGAACCAGGCGCCCTGGGTGCGGTGGAGAAACTTCCAGAGCGTATCCTGGTTGAGCTTGCGGTGGGGCCGGTGGGGCAACAGGTCCCGGCCCTCTTCCTGGAGCCAGGCTCGGAGCCGGTTCACCCGGAGCGCCTGGCGGGCCGGCAGGTCGGCGGCAACCGGCCCGGGGACGGCCTGGAGCCGCGCCGGGGCAGGGGGCTTGGGCGAACCGGCGGTGGTCAGGGGGTAATACAGCGGGAACCAGACATCCACCTGGGTGAGCAGGCGCCGGAACCGGTCCAGGCTCACCCGCCCGGCCAGATTGACTGCCAGGCTGTCCTTCAGACGGGTCTTTACCAGGTGGCGGAGGGTCTGGGGGTCCATCGATAAGGTGGACGTCTCCAAAACCACTTCCAGCATCAACCCGGTTACCAGGGCCCGGTCAAGTTTTTCTTCCTGGGTTCCGAGGTACCTCGGCTTTTGTTCCCTGACGCCGGTTTTTATGTCTCCAGCCATGGGCCTCGCCGGGTCCGGGAAAGGCGGAGACCGCCTCTCGCCAGGCTTCCGAAGGTGATATCCAGTCCGAGAGCCTTGCCGCTCCCGTCCCGGTGAGGTTATGGGGTGCAAGATCCCGGCCAGAAAGCCGATAAAGCTATCAGCTTAATATCACTATAAAATTATAAAACAACCTGAATATCCTGAGAAAATGTCCCATTGCCTGTCCCAGGACAGTCCCACTAAGATTCGGGCCGGCCGCCCTACAAGACCTTCTGGCAGGCGGGGCACCGCACCTCTCCCCCCAGGGCGGCAATGATGGCGTTCAGAAAGGCCGGCAGGTCGGCAGGCTTTCGGGAGGTGATGAGGTTGCCGTCCACCACTACCTCCGCATCCCGATAAGTTGCCCCGGCATGGACCAGGTCGTCCTTGATGGCAAAGAAGCAGGTGACGGTTTTCCCGGCCACCACTTCAGCGGAGGCCAGCATCCAGGGGCCGTGACAGATGGCGGCGACGACCTTGCCCTGATGGGCCATCTCCCGGATGAAAGCCACCATGCCGGCGTGGCGGCGCATGCGGTCCGGGGCGTACCCTCCCGGCACCACCACCGCGTCGAAGCGCTCCACCTTGACTTCCGAGATGGCCTGATCCACGGCCACGGGGTAGCCGTACTTGCCGTGATGCACTTTGGCGTCGCCGGAACCTACCACCACCACTTCGGCCCCTTCGCCCTTGAGCCGCAGCAGGGGATACCACAACTCCAGGTCTTCGTAAAGATCCTCGGCTAAAATAGCGACGCGTTTGCCGGGTAGGCGTTTTTCCAGCGGCATGGCACTACCTCCTTGAATAGCAGAAATTAGAAAAAAGATAAGGATAGTCGCCAACCGGCGCAAGGCAGGGAGGCGGACCCGGTCAATTTCGGTCCTTTAGGGAGATTATGCCGCCAACCCTGTGCCGCTTGAGGGGAAAATACGGGATGAGCGCCGCACCGTGCCGGGGTTCGGTGCACCTGGGTCTCAGTATAAGGAGTAGGAGAAAGATTGCCAGCACAGAGGCAACGATTGACCGCGTTTTTCCTGGCTGGGCCGCCTCAGGAAACTGAAGGGTGAGAGGCAGTAGATTATTGATACGCAGGCAGATGCCGGTTCAGGCGTATTCCGGGGAGGGAAGAGATTCCCAAAGAGCGTTTTCTTTCGTCCGATTCATCTGCAAATCACCCAACATTGAGGATAGTTCTCTCGTGACCGGATCTATCCGGGTGTTCGGGGGATGACAGGTCTCCCGCCCTGGAGCGCCTGAACCATGCTGCCTGGTGCGTAAGACGAATCCTGCGAGAGGTTTTGGGAGGAGGTGCGGCTGGTTGGCAGCCGCCCTTAACTGCCTTCCTCCTTCTCGGCGGCCGGCGGGGCGGGGTGCGGGACATCCTTACCCCGGCGCTCGCTGAAGCGCTGGGTGATCACATAGAACACCGGCACAAAGGGGATGGCCAACAGGGTCGAGGCCAGCATGCCGCCGAAGACCACGGTGCCGATGGCCTGCTGGCTGGCGGCGCCGGCGCCGTCGGCGACGACGAGGGGCACCACCCCGAGGATGAAGGCGAAGGAAGTCATGACGATGGGGCGGAAGCGGCGGCGGGTGGCCTCAATCGCGGCCTCGGTGATGGACATGCCGCCTTCCCGCAGTTCCCGGGCGAACTCCACCACCAGGATGGCGTTTTTGCTGGCCAGGGCGATCATCAGCACCAGGCCCACCTGGGTATAGATATTGTTGTCGAAGTCCCGGACCATCAGGGCCAGCAGGACGCCCACCATGGCGATGGGCACCACCAGGATCACCGCGGCCGGGTTAAACCAGTTTTCGTATTGGGCCGCCAGGACCAAAAACACCAGGGTGATGGACAGGGCGTAAATGAAGTAGGCCTGGTTACCCGCCTGCTGTTCCTGGAAGGAGGTGGCGGTCCAGTCATAGGACATGCCCCGGGGCAAGGTGTTTTTGGCCACCTGTCCCATCAGTTTGAGGGCCTCTCCCGAGCTGAAGCCCGGGGCCGCCGCCCCGAATATGGAGGCCGCCGGATAGAGGTTGTAGCGGGTGACCAGTTCCGAGCCCAGGGTCCGGTTGACCTTGAGGAGGGTGCCCAGGGGCGCCATTTCCCCTTTGAGATTGCGGACGTAAAGGCTCTTGATATCCTCGGCTTGCAGGCGGTAGGCCGCGTCGGCCTGGACGTAGACCTGGAACACCTGATTGAACTTGTTGAACAGATTGACATACGTCGACCCCAGGTAGGCCTGGAGGGTGTCAAAGACACTGTTCAGGGGAATATTCAGGGACTCGGCCTTGGTCCGGTCGATGTCGAGATAGAGCTGGGGGCTGCGGGCGCTGAAGGTGGTGGCCGTGAAGGCCAACCCGGTTTGGCCCGAAGCGGCCCGCATGACTTCCAGGGCGGCCTTCTGCAACTCGGCCAGCCCCAGGCTGCCCCGGTCCTCCAGCATCATCTGGAAGCCGCCGGAGGCCCCCAGGCCGGCGATGGGCGGCGGCACCAGCACCGCGACCTGGGCCTCCTGGATGGAAGAAAACTCCCGCTGCAAGGCGCCGACGATATTCTTCTGGGTTAACTTGGCTCCCCGTTTGCTCCAATCCTTATAAATCACGAAGGTGGTCATAATGTTGGAGACGTTGGTGCCGTCCAGGATGGAAAACCCCCCCACGGTCACCCAGGCATCGATCCCCTGGGCCCGTTTGAGGATGGCATCGATGGCATCAGCGGTCCGTTTGACCCGGGGTTGGGCGGCGCCGTCGGGCAGTCTGGCCAGCACCATGCAGTAGCCCTGGTCTTCCGTGGGCAGAAACCCGGTGGGCTGCTGGGTAAACCGCCAGCCGGCCAGGGCGATGACGGCAATGAAGATCAGCACCATGAGGTTAGTGCGCGCCACCATCCAGCTGATGATGACGACGTAGGCGTGTTCCACCACCGCATAGCTCCGGTTGAACCCCCGGTAAAAGAAGTTGGGTTTCTTTTCCACATGGGGGCGCAGCCAGAGGGCGCACTGGGTCGGCTTCAGGGTGAGGGCGTTCAGGGCGCTGATGATGGCGGTGGCGGCGATGACCAGGGCGAATTGCCGGAAGAGCTGCCCGGTGATGCCCGGCATAAAGGCGGCGGGCAGAAATACGGCGGTGAGCACCAGGGTGATGCCGATAACCGGCCCGGTCAACTCCTGCATGGCCTTGATGGCCGCCTCCCGGGGGTGGAGGCCTTTCTCGATATAAAAGGAGGCGTTCTCGACAATGACGATGGCGTCGTCCACCACGATGCCGATGGCCAGAATGAGGGCGAACAGGGTCATCAAATTAACGGTGAAGCCCAGCAGGGCCATGGCGGCAAAGGCCCCGATGATGGTCACCGGGACGGTGGTGGCCGGGACCAGCATGGCCCGCCAGTTTTGCAGGAACACCATGATGACGATGAGCACCAGGATGCCGGCCTCAAATAAGGTGACATAGACCGAGTGAATGGCTTGGCCGATGAACTCAGTGGTGTCGTAGTGGATGGCGTATTTCAGGCCCTCCGGGAAGGTCTGGCTCATCTCGGCCATGGCCGCCTTGACCTTTTTGCCGACGTCGATGGCGTTGGCCCCGGGCAGGGAGAAGACCAGGATTTGGGCCGATTGCCGGCCGCTGAGGCCGCCAAAGTTGCTGTAAAACTGCTGGTCCAAATCGACCCGGGCGATATCTTTCACCCGCACCAATTGTGCGGTTTCACCTTGGTCGCTGCGGACGCTCTTGACGATGATGTCCTGGAACTGCTTGACGTCGGACAACCTTCCCAAGGCGTTAACCGTGAATTGGAAGGTTTGGTTGGGCGGCACCGGCGGGGCCCCCAATCGACCTGCCACCACCTGGACGTTCTGGTTTTGGATGGCGTGGACCACGTCCAGGGTGGTGAGGTTGTAATATTGGAGCTTGTTGGGGTCCAGCCAGACCCGCATGCTATAGGCCCCGGCGCCGAAGACCTGGATCTGGCCTATCCCGGCCAGACGGCCCAGGGGGTATTGCAGGTTGATGATGGCGTAGTTGGAGAGGTAAGTCGCATCATAGCGGTCATTGTCGGTGTAGATGCTGATCACCTGCAAGATGTTGGTGGAGACCTTGCGTACCGTGACGCCCTGGGCCCCAACCGCCTCGGGAAGCTGGGCGGTGGCGCCGTTGACCATGTTCTGCACCAGGGTCAACGCCGCATTGAGATCGGTGCCCACCGCGAAGGTCACGGTGAGGGTGTAATTGCCGGAACTGGAACTGGTGGACGACAGGTAAATGGAGCCTTCCACACCGTTGACCGCCTGTTCGATGGGGATCCCCACCGTGTTGGCGATGACCTCGGCGCTGGCCCCGGGATATGTCGTGGTCACCTGGATGGTGGGGGGCACGATTTCGGGATACTGCGCCACCGGCAGGAGGTACAGACACACCAGCCCCAAAATGACCGTGACGATGGCGATGACGTTGGCGAAAATCGGCCGGTCAATAAAAAATTCAGAGATCATGGGGCGGCTTTCTTGAGTTGCCCGCCGGGCACCGTGGCCGGCGGCTGTTCCGGGATGGGGGGCGCGGCCTTGACCGGAGTCACCTGTTTGCCCGGGATGGCTGAGAGGAGGCCGTTGGTGATGACCCACTCCTGGTCATTCAGGCCTTCGGTGATGACGGTCAGGTCCTTGACCTCGGTGCCGAGCTTGACGCCCCGGCGCTGGACGACGTTTTTATCATCAACCGCTAACAGGTAGGGGCCCAACTGGTCGAAGCTGATGGCTGCGCTGGGGACCAGCAAGGCGGATTTGTCGTGGGTCACCGGGACGCGCAGTTTGGCGAACAGCCCCGGCAGCATCACGCCCTTGGGATTGGGGAAGACCCCCCTGAGCGTCAAGGTGCCGGTGGTGGCGTTGAGGCTGATGCTGGCGAAATCCAGGAAGCCCTGGTGGGGATAGCCCGTTTCGTTGGCGAGACCGAGATCCAGGGGAATGTGCTTGCGGATGACGGTGCTCACCGAGGCCTTGATATCCTTGGTGACGTCCAGGAGCTCCCGCTCATTCATGGTGAAGTAGACATAGAGGGGGTCGATCTGATCGACATCGGCCAGGAGGGTGGCTTCGCCGGCGCCCACGAGGTTGCCGGGGTCTTTCAGCCGGCGGCCGATGCGGCCGTCGAAGGGCGCCGTCACCTTGGTGTAGCTCAGGTTGAGCCGGGCCAGGTCCCGTTGCGCCTCCGCGGACATGACCGCGGCCTTGGCCGCATCCCGCTGGTAGAGCCAGTTGTCCACATCCGTCTGGGCTGCGGCCTTCTGGGTCACCAGCTTGGTGAACCGGGCATATTCGGTCTGGGCGTGGAAGAGTTTGGCCTTCTGGGAGAGAATCTCCGCCTCGGCCTGCTGGAGTTTGGCTTCGTAGGTGTTGGGCTGGATCAGAAACAGCAGTTGCCCTTTTTTGACCCGGTCGCCGTCTTTGAAGAAGACCTTCTCCAGGTAGCCCTCGACCCGGGCCTTGAGCTGCACCGTATTGATGGCCTGGGTGTTGCCGGTGAATTCCAGGTAATCGGTCACCGGCTGTTTCACCGCTTGACTGACCGTGACCTTGGGCGGCGGCGGCGGCGCGTAGGCGTTTTTTTCGCCGCAGGCGGCGGTCATCAGGGTCGCCAGGATTATCAGCCCGGCCAGGGCGCCACACCCCGGCCGGGGCGCCGGCCTGCCTGCCGGTTTTCCAGTTCCGGCCTCACCGAAGCTTATCATGTACCACCACCTCATCTCGGCACCACTGATTTGAAAAGTCTTTCGTAGGGTGCGTCTTACGCACCAAGAATGGCACGTAGACGCGCCCTACGGATTTTATTTTCCTCGTTCCCAAGCTCCTGCTTGGGCCACCTGGTGCAATAAATAGATGATTCTTGTGCAAAGCAGGAGCTTTGCCTGCAATGGGGTTCCCAAGCGGGAGCTTGGGAACCAGAAAACCAGGACAATCCCGGCCACGGCTTACCAATCCGGGGTGCGGATCAGGCGGCCTTGACCCTCCGGGGCCGGAACGCCACCGCCGCCGGGGCCAGCAGGCGGCCCCAATTGGTGCGTTCGAGCCATGGTTGCTTTGATCTCAGCCGGCACAAAATCCTGGCCTTCCCGGATCTCCCAGCCGCCCCCCAGGGCCCGGTAAACCCCCACCAGGTTGCGGGAGATGTCTCCCAGGGTGGTGGCCAGGTTGTCCTGTTCGCTCAACAGGGCCTGCTGGGCGGTCAGGACGGTGGTGAAGTCGGTGATCCCCTCACGGTATTGGATGACCGCCAGTTCCAGCGACCGCATGGCCGCGGTGGTGCTGTCGGACAGAAATCTGGCCCGTTCCTGGGCCTTCAGGAAGGCCACCAGGTTGTCCTCGACCTCCTGCTGGGCTTTGAGGACCGAGTTCTGATAGGAGATGAGCAACTCCTGGAACCGGGCGTCCTGGAACCGGACGTCGTTGGTGATTTGCCCGTAGTTGAGGATATTCCACTGCACGGTCGGGCCCATGGAGCCGCCCCGGTTACGCCAGTTGAACAGGTGGGCGAGCGTGGCCGTTCCCACATCGGTGGCCTGGGGCCCAAAGGTCCCGGTCAGGGAAAACGCCGGAAAGAGCTGAGCCTTGGACACCCCGATCTGGTCGCATTGGGCCGCGGCCCGAAACTCTGCGGCCCGGATATCCGGCCGCCGCCGGATCAGGTCCGCCGGGATCCCCACCGCCACCTGGGGCGGCGGCGCGGGAATTACCGCTTTGCCCTTAAACAGGTTCGCCAGATCTTGGGGCGGCAGGCCCAACAGCACCGACAGGGCGTTTTTGGTCTGGCGCACCTGGGTTTCCAGGGTGGGGATAGTCGCCTGGGTGTTGGCCAGAATGGTTTTGGCCTGTTCCACGTCCCGTTCCGAGGTGGTGCCGCCCAAGAACCGCGCCTGGGCGATTTGCAGGCTTTCGGTCTGGATGCGCACGTTTTCCTTGGCGATGGCCAGCCGTTTTTCCAGGGTGCGCATGAGGATATAGTTGCTCGCCACATCAGCGGTCAGGCTGACCAGGACGTTGTCATAATCGGCGATGGTCGCCTGGAGGCTGGCATCGGCGGATTGGATGGCCCGGCGAAATTTGCCCCAGAAATCCAGTTCCCAACTGGCCGTCAGGCCGGCCTGGGCTTGAGCCAGACTCATGCCTGCGAAAGACGATGCACCTTGTGCCGAACCGCCGAGAACCTCACCGGGGCTTATGCGTACCTTTTGCAGCGAGCCGGTGGCTTGTTGGGACTGGGGATAGAGCTGGCCGCTGACGATACCCAGTTGGGCCCGGGCTCCCAGAACCCGCACCCCGGCGATCCGCAGCGTCAGGTTCTCCCGGTAGGCGGTGTCGATGAGCTGGTTGAGGGCCGGGTCCTTGAAGGCCCGCCACCAGTCTTTGTAGTCTGCCGCCGCGGTTTTGACCCGTTTGTCCGCCGTATCGATCCAGGTTTGCTCCACCTGGACCGGTGGGCGCACGTAGTCGGGCCCCACCATGGTGCAGCCCAGGACCAGCATGGCCAGGCCGGCGGCGAGGCCAACCAGCCAGCTGACCCGGTTTCCGGGGATCAAACCGCGCCTCAGTAATCTGGTCGTTCGCAAAATCTGACCGTCATTTCCTTTCTGGACTGCAGGGATTTTTGCCTTCCCCCAACCTTTGCGCCGATCGGGGCCCGACCGGCAGGCCCCCCTGGTACCGGCTGGTTCAGAGGAACAATGCCGCTGGCCGCCATTGTAAGGCAGCCGCGCCCAAAACGCCAAGGGAAAAACGGCGCGGCCGCCATGAATCTTTGCTTCCAGGAGACGTTGACGGCAGCCTGATCAAGCCTTATTTGATTATATGAAGGGGTTTTCCTTGACAGTTAAGATAATAATTCTTAATTAAGAATAATTACTGTAACAATGGGCCGCCGGCTCCAACCCGGCCCCCGGCAATCTACCCCTCATAGAATCAAAAGACCAGGAGGATGATATGGAAGAGGCTGTAACGCTGCAGGTTGAAGACCTCCCGGGTTTGCCCCGGCTGGGCGAGCCCGCCCCCGCCTTCGCATGCGAGACCACCATGGGCCCGATCCACCTGGAAGATTGAGATAGACAAAAATTCAGGCTGAGAGCGCCAGACCCGGCAGGTTAAGTCCCCCTTTGAAACGGGGGGGTGAAAAAAATGATTGTTCCCGAGTCACCTGAATTATGAAACACACCACTGGTAATCGGACCATCAGAACACTAACTTAAATCGTTGGGTTGGGGCGCCCATTATCTCGACCAGTGTTGGCCCTTGAGGGTATAAAGCACCTGCTTGGGGCGGCGTTTCCTATCAACCGGCCCCGCCATCCCGGGAGCAAGCCTTTCGGCCGGCGGGTCCCGGTTTCCGCGGTCCCCGGCCGCCGCAACTCAGCAATCAATCGTTCCCCCCGGGGAATTTCATCAGGAGGATCTGTATGGATCTGAAAGCGTATTTCGATCAAGCCAAAGGTCACGGGGTGCTGGCTACGGCCGACGCCTCCGGCCGGGTCAACCTGGCAATTTTTGCCCGGCCCCATGTCATGGAGGATAATTCCCTGGCGTTCATCATGCCTCACCGCCTGACCCACAACAACCTGCAATCCAACCCCCAGGCCGCCTACCTGTTTCTGGAAGCGGGCCCCGGCTATAAGGGTAAAAGGCTTTATCTTACCAAGATTCGGGAGGAGCAGGATACCGACCTCCTGTACTCCTTGCGGCGGAAGACCTATTCGGAGGAGAAGGAAAAAAAAGAAGGTCCCCGCTTTCTGGTCTTCTTTCGGGTGGACCAGGTCTTGCCGGTGGTGGGCGCCGGCGACTCTGAAGGGGAATAAGGTTTTCGGGGACTCAGCAGGGGAGGGCGCCGGAAAATAGTGGCCCACAAGACCGCCGTTCCCTCGAGCCCCGGCAGAAAGGAGCCAGCATGACCACCTATCTGATCATCGGTAACGGCGTGGCGGGCAATGCCGCGGCGGAAAATATCCGGAAGCATGACCCGGAAGGCAAAATTGTGGTTTTTTCCCGGGAGTCCCGGCCGTTCTATTATGTCCCCGGCCTGCCGGAATACCTGGCGGGGGAGAAGGCGGCGGACCAGATCATCATTCATCGCCAGGCCTGGTACGACCAGCACCGCATCGACCTCCATCTCAACACCCGGGTGACGCAGGTCGATGCCGCCCAGAAATTTGTGGAGACCGACCAGGGGCAGCGTTTCCCCTTCGACAAGCTCCTGTTGGCCACCGGGGGCAACTCCTTTGTGCCGCCCATGCAGGGGGCGGACTCCCCCGGGGTCTTCACCCTCCGGACCCTGGACGATGCCGACCGGATCAAAGAGGCTGCGGCGGGAGCCAAAACCGCGGTGTTGATCGGCGGTGGCCTCCTGGGCCTCGAGGCAGGCAACGGCCTGCGCAAGCTGGGCCTGAAAATCGTCGTGGTGGAGTTTTTCCCCCGGCTCTGCCCCGCCAGATGGACCCGGCCGGCGCCGCGATCCTGGCGCAGCAGATGGAGGACATGGGCTTTACCTTTCACCTGGGGGCCAAGACCCGGGAGATCGCTCCCGGTCCGGCGGGTCTGACGGTCAACCTCGAAAGCGGGGAGAAGATCACGGGAGACCTGGTGCTCATTTCCGCCGGCGTGCGGCCGGACCTCTCCCTGGCCCAGGGCCTGGGGCTGGACATCGACAAAGGCGTCAAGGTGGATGACACCATGCAGAACCTCCCGGGAGGGCATTTACGCCGCGGGGGACCTCATCGAGCACCGGGGGCGGTTTTACGGCATCTGGCCCGCGGCCATGGAGCAGGGCGCGGTGGCCGGAGCCGCCATGGCGGGGCATTTGGCAACCTACGAGGGCACCCTGCCGTCCAATGTCCTCAAGGTGGTGGGGATCGACCTGGTGGCCGCCGGCGACATCGATGCCGAGGGGAAGCTTACCGCCATAGTCCACACGGACCCGGCCCGGAAGACCTACCGCAAGCTGGTGCTCCAGGACAATCTCCTGGTGGGGGCCATTCTCCTGGGGGATATCCGGGGCAGCGCCGAAATCCAGGCCGCCATCAAGAAGAAACAAGACATCAGCCATCTCAAAGGCGAACTGGCCCAGGCGGATTTTGACTTTAAACGATTGAGCTGATATCCGGCCAAATCCCTGGCCCGGGGTCGCAGCCAGCCCTAGGGAAGGCAAAAGTTCTTTCTGAAATGGCAAAGTTTCTAAAAACCCAAATCCCCCCTACCCCCCCTTCGTCAAAGGGGGGAACGACAAGGGATTGCGCTTAGAGTCCCCCTGTGAAAGAGGGGGATTTAAGGAGGATTTTCAGCTGATTATAAAAATCCCCCTGCCCCCCCTTTAGAAAAGGGTAATAAACGGTAATTTTGCAGGTCATAGCACTTATAAAGCGCCACACCAGGCCCGGCCCAGCCATCGGACCGAGGCTGCGGGCGCCTAAGCGGCTGAACCAAAAACCATTAACCCCGAAAGAAAGGAGCAGGGTATGGAGCTTCCCGTATACGTCACCGTGGATGAAGTGCAGCGGGTCTGTAAGGCTTTGAAGATCCGGGACTGGACTCAACTGGCGGATGCCAAGGTAAACCCCGAGGAGGCCCGGGCGATTCTTCAGGAGGTCAACACCGAGGGCATGCCCATCCCCCTGGTGGACTTCGTCATCGGCCTGGAGGTGGAACTGGAACACGGCACCCGCTTCCAGGATGCCAACGTCACCAACAATCATCCCATCCTGACGGGCAAGATCGTCCTGGCCCACCTCAAGGAGACCATGGACTATTACCAGCGCCTGGACGTGGCCGAACTGGAGGGTGACCTCCTCAAGGCCATGGCGGCCAACGACCTGAGCAAGGCCGGCCAGAAGTACCGGAAGCTGCTCAAGGCCAAACTGGCCCTGGCCGAGGCGGAATTCCGGGAGATTCCCTAAAGGCAGGGGAGGGGAACACCCGGGATGTTTCGCATCCCCTGGAAGTGATTTTCTCGTCCGTCCCCTGGCTCAGGAGGCCGGTTTCCCGGGTACCGGGCAGCCCGGGCCGGACCGGTGGACGGCTGCGCCCACCCGGTCCGTCAGCTTCCGGCGGGAGTCGGGAGAAAGACCCAGGCCGTCGAGTTCGGCCTGAAGTTCCGCCGGGTCGCCGTAGCCCGCCAGGAAGCCGTTGACCCTGGCCGCGGCGGTAGACCCCGCCAAGGCCTCGGGCGTGGGGTAGATGGCCTCGAACTCGGCCAGCAGGTCGGGACTTTGCCGGAGGTAGTATTTCTGATGGTACCCTTCGGCCAGGGTGAAGGGGCCGGCCGGGAGAATTTCGGTGGCGACGGGGCCTTGCAGCCGGGCCGCCACCTGGTCCCGGGTCTTCAGGGCCAGGGCTTTCTGCCGCTCACCGTGATAAAAAATCACGGCCCGGTATTGCCTGGACCAGGCGGGCTGGCCGGGATGGTGGCTGCGCCAGAAGATATCCAGCAGTTTCTCGTAGGAGATGACCGCCGGGTCGAAATCGATCTCGATGGTCTCGGTGTGGTCGCCGAGGTTACGGTAGGTGGGGTGTTGCCGCGTGCCGCCGGCGTACCCCACCCGGGTGCGGATGACGCCGTGGATAGCCCCGAACTGGGCATCCGGACCCCAGAATCAGCCCAGGCCGAAGGTAGCGGTCTCGGTGTGGGCGGGCACTGCGGCATCCAGGGGCGGGATCTTAACTTCCGGGGAAAGCCTGGCTGTTTGCATCAAAGTCGTCCTTTCCTGATGGCTTGTATGGCGCACGGATTGGGGTGGATCGGCGGCGGCAACCAGGCGGCCACCGTGGTCTTGGGCCGGAGCGCCGACCGCCAGGCCTAAACTAAGCGCCGACGCCGCGATAATTAAGGTCAAGGCTTGTCTTATCAAATCTTTCATATAGACAAAATAATAGTCATATATTGGGGTCGTGGCAAGGTTTGTCCGGAAAAGTTTTTGTCAGGGGCTTTGGACGCCTCTCCGGCGGGCAACCGCACCATGTATCACAGCCTCTTGGGGGTCAGGCGCCTCTCAGGAGAACAGGATTGAAGGTCGGTAAGGCGTGGCGAGGGGGAAAGGAGTTGGTAGTTTCAAAGAAAACCCAGGATCTTAGGCCAGGGAACCATAATTCCCAGGGGGTGGAGGCTGCGCAACCAGCGCCTCGATGACGATTCCGGCGCCTGGCCCGGTAGCTTCAGGACCAGGGCCGATGGGTGCGGCCAAAAGTAAAAAATCGGACTCCGGTTAACCGTCCAGGGTCCGGTCCACTTCTCCGGCCAATTCGGCGATCCGCTTCTGAACCGTCTCCAGTTCCTGGGCTAACATTTGGGCCCGACACCTCAGATCGGCCAGTTCCTCTCTCTGCGTAGCATATGATCTGGCCGCCGGGATATCCCACCACATGGCCGGACCGTAGCCGGGGAACTCATACTCGCCCCCCCGGTCGTAATCCTGCCAATTGTTGTTGCGCCGGACCCCGCGACCCCATGGTCCCATCCTGTTGATAACCTGGCATATCCATATCCTCCCGGAGTATGGAGTAATTGACGATCATCAGGCCGCTACCGGGCGCCTCACCTATCATGAGCGTACTTTTATACAACAAATATCTTAATAGGTGTCGGCCCTATTTGTCAACAGCAGAACAGGGTTTTATTATTACATAGTTTAGCGCCAGAGTCCTGGAGAATAATACTGCTGCCGCTTTAATGTGTCGGCCCCCCGGTAATTTCATCGGGTCAAAGCCGATTTCCTTGCCAGATACGGGGGAAATAGTATATAAGCAATAACAGTTCATTAACAAGTTGGTAAATGGGTTATGAGAAATCTCTGGCGGAGTAATTTTTTCGGAGGTCAGGCCTGTCTTTGGTCGGTTCTCCTGGTGAGTGCGGTCATCCTGTTTTTCGGATGTCACCAAGAGCCCCCGGTGAACCCCCAAGTCGCCACCTTCAAGCAAGAAATAAAAAGTTGCCTTGACAGTATCGCCATCACCCTGATGGAGCCGGTCGCCAAGAAGGACGTGGCTGGGGTTAAAGCCGCCCTGGAGAAGGTCGAGTCTCCGGCTGTGAAGTTATGCCGCATGTGTCCTTTTGAAATCGGGGTCTTGGACCCGTCCGGGAAGATTCTGTCATCATACCCCGACAAAGGGGAAGGCAAGGCGAAGGATTACTCCAGCTATGACTTGGTGAAAAAAGCCATCAGCAGCAAAAAGATCCAGCAGCAGGTGTTATTCCTGCCGGACGGTTCCAAACTCTATCTCATCTGCGCCCCTCTCATCCGCCAGAATCAATTGATCGGCCTGGTCGCCATCGCCATCAGTTCCGCGGACGCAGAAAAGAGGTGGAACCTCACGGAAAAGGATTTCCTGGCCCTGGATTTTAATACCTGAGCCACGCGCTGCCGGTTACTTGAGAGCCACAAGATCGGACCTGCCTGCAGTGACTGGTCCAGCACCTTGCCCCAGAAGTAAAGGAAAACGCCAGAGTGCCAGGGCCCGGCCATACCATTCAGGTAAGCGGCGACAGAGGGAAACAGGTCACCTTCACGGTGTCCGGGCGCATCGCCCTGGATAACCTGGAATCCTTCATTACCGAGACCCAGGCCCGCCTCCAGGAGATGATCCCCGCCAGCCTCACGGTGGACCTGGCCGGCGTCGAGTTCCTGGACAGCGCCGGGGCGTTGGCCCTGATAGAGCTGGAAAGCAACGCCCGGGGCCGGTCGGTTACTTTTGAGTTCGCCAACCTCACCGACAAGGCCCGGGGGATCATGGGGCTCATCGACCCGAAAGCCCTGGTCACCCCGCCTCTCATCTCCGAACGCCAAACCGGCAATTTCCTGGAACGGCTGGGGGAGGCGACCCTCAAGGTCCTGAGCGACTACAAGCGGATGTTGACCTTCCTGGGGGAACTCCTGGGGGCATTGACCCACGCCCTCCTCCATCCCCGGGCGGTACGCTGGGATGACGTGGCCTTCTACATGAAGCGCGCCGGCGTGGACGGGCTGCCCATCGTGGGCCTCATCGCCCTCCTCCTCGGCCTCATCCTGGCCTTCATGTCGTCGCTCCAGCTCAAGCAGTTCGGAGCCAACATTTATGTGGCCTCCCTGCTGGCCATCTCCATTGTCAAGGAACTGGGACCCATCATGACCGCCATCCTGGTGGCCGGGCGGTCGGGATCGGCCTTTGCCGCGGAAATCGGCACCATGATGGTCAACGAGGAAGTGGACGCCCTCACCACCATGGGCTTCAGCCCCGTCCGGTTTCTGGCCGTCCCCAAGGTCCTGGCGACCATGATCGTGGTGCCGCTCCTCACCCTCTATGCCGACTTCTTCGGCATCCTGGGGGGCCTGATCGTGGGCATCGTGGGGTTGGACCTGACGGCCTACACCTACTTGAAGGAAACCCAGACCAGCCTGAGCCTGATGGACCTCGTCACCAGCCTGATCAAAGCCGGGTTCTTTGCCGTGATCATCGCCGGGATCGGCTGCCAGCGGGGCTTTGAGGTCAGGGGCGGGGCCGAAGCGGTGGGCTCTGCCACCACGTCCGCGGTGGTGTCGGCGATTTTTCTGATCATTGTCGCGGATTCGGTCTTTGCCCTGGTCTTCCATTATCTCAACATATAAGGTGAGAACATGAGCCGCGATCACCTCATTTCGAGACCTCAAGGCCGATGACGGGTGCACCCATGGCCAGCCCTGCTGAAACGTCTGAACAGCCGGTCATCGTCGTCGATCAGTTGACGGCCCGCTTCGGGGACAATACCATCTTCGACCGGGTGAGCTTTGAGGTTAAGCGCGGCGAAATCCTGGTGATCCTGGGAGGCAGCGGCTGCGGCAAGTCCACCCTGCTGAAACACATGATCGGTCTCTATAAGCCCGCCACCGGCCAGGTCCTGGTCAACGGCGTCGATATCAACACCGATGACGACCGCATCTTGCGCCGGCTGCGCATGGACCTCGGGGTGCTCTTTCAGTCCGGAGCGCTCTTCGGTTCCATGACCCTGGCGGAAAATGTGTCCCTGCCCATCCAGGAATACACCGACCTGGATTTGGCCACCATCGAACTCATCGTCAGGATGAAGCTGGGGCTGGTAAACCTGGCGGGTTATGAGAACCACCTGCCCTCGGAGATCTCCGGGGGCATGCAGAAGCGGGCGGGGTTGGCCCGGGCCATGGCCCTGGACCCCACGGTCCTGTTCTTCGATGAGCCTTCCGCCGGTCTGGACCCCATCACCTCGGTGGAGTTGGACAACCTGATCAAAAGCATCAATGCCGGGATGGGAACCACCATGGTAATTGTCACCCACGAACTGGAATCCATTTTCAACATCGCCCACCGGGTGATCATGCTGGACAAGGAGGCCCGGGGCATCATTGCCGAAGGCGATCCCCGGGAGTTGAAGGACCACTCCACCGACCCCCGGGTGGTGAACTTTTTCAACCGCCGGCCAGCCGCCGGAGCCGCGCCCCAAGGAACGTAACATGGCCAGGCAAAAAACCAATCTGATCATCGGGCTCTTTGTGATTCTGGGTGTGGTCATGGGGGTTGCCGCCATCATCTGGGTGGGCGCCACCAGCTACTTTCAGAAGGGGGTGACGTACATCAGCTATTTCGACGAGTCGGTGCAGGGCCTCCAGCTCAATTCCGCCGTCAAGTTCCGGGGCGTTGATGTAGGGTTGGTGGAAAATATCCGGGTGGCCGCCGACAACCGCCACATCGGCGTGGTGATGAAGATCAACATGAAGGAAGACCTGCAAAAAAATTATGTGGCGCAGCTCAAATCCGCCGGGATCACCGGCATCATGTTCGTGGAACTGGACCTCATCAAACCCGGGGAGCCGGACTTTTCCCCCAAGATCGATTTCCCGTCGGAGTATCCCATCATTGCGTCCCGGCCCTCCGAGCTGCAGAGGCTGATGGCCGGGGCCAACGACATCGTGGAAAAGTTCCAAAAGATTGACGCCAAGGGTATCTCCGACCAGTTGCTTGCCACCACCAAGGCCCTGGAAGAGGTGATCAAGGGCAAGCAGATGACCAGCATCCTGACCCGGATCGACGCCGCGGCCGGCAACCTGGACCGGCTCACCGCCCGGGCGGACAAGATCCTGGGCGAGGCCGGCCTGGATAAGACTGTGGCTGAGGCCCGGGAGGCCATCAAGGGGGCCCAGGCCATGCTGGCCACCATCAATGAGCAGGTTCTGGCCATGAAGCTCCCGGATACCCTGGCAAAGACCCGGGAACTCACCCGGGAACTGCAGGCCACCGGCCAGAACCTGCGCCAGAGTTCCGAGACCCTGGAGATGTTTCTCCAGAGAGTCTATGAACGCCCCTCGGATCTTTTGTTCGGCAAGCCCCCCAAGAAAAGGTGGAATGAATGAAGGCCATGACTGCCCCCCTGTGCAAGCCCCGTCCTTCTGAACGACTCCTCCCGGGTCGGTTGACGATACGTCCCTGGCTCCCCGCTGTGCTGGCGGCCTTCCTGGTGGCGGGTCTGAGCGGCTGCGGCAAGCCCCCCATGCTGGTAAACCAGTATATCCTGGAATACCCGGCCCCGGTGGTACGCGGCAAGGCGAAGATCCCGGCGGAGATCAAAGTGGAGCTGTTCTCCGTGGCCCAGACCTTCAACACCCACGCCATGGTCTATCAGCCCCGGCCCTACCAGAGCCAGACCTATAACTACAGCCGCTGGCGCGCCAATCCCGGCTACCTGGTCACCGACTATCTCATCCGGGATTTGCGGGAATCTGGCCTCTTCAAGGCCGTGTTTGGCCCCGACGGCGGCGGTAAGCCCCGGTTCAAGCTCGAGGGCGGCGTGGCGGAATTTCAGGAACTCGATGCCACCGGCGCCTGGCAGGCGTCCCTGGCCCTGACGGTCACCCTCCTGGATACCGATAAGGAGGAGGTGCCCCAGCGGGTGGTCTTCCAGAAGAACTACCGGGTCCTTGAGCCCCTGCCGGAAAAGACCCCCCAGGGACTGGCCCAGGGGATGAGCCGGGCCATGGAGCAGGTCTCGGCCCGGATTATCAATGACACCTACGAGGCCGCCCGGAGCCGCATCGCCGGCAAATAGCGCCTGCATCCCGAATGTCCGATGAAACCGAGAGGCGCACCTGACATTCAACCCTGCACCCGGTCCGCCAAGCACATTTTATCAGGCAGATCATGGCGATAGCAGAAGGGCATAACCGGGTAAAGAGGACAGGAAGTCGTTCCAAGAATACGAAATTCAGCCTTTCAGCATCAGTTCAGGCTGACCACGAGCAACGAGCACAAGAGAGACGGTAATGTGACTTTTAAAATGTGTTGCGGTGGAGCCTTTCACTAACTATTAAGTTATTTAGATAGGCTATTGGCGATGATGAAAAGAGCGTTCTTACATAATTACCGCTCAATTTATGGCTTATATTAAGGTTTTATTCTAAAATCTGTCAATATTTTTGCCAATCTTATAGAGATAATTATATATATGACTATTAAGACCGTATCTAATATAGCACTGTGTTTTACTTTTGATAGCTTATATAACCCATCAACTATATTAAGTATGAAGAGAATGATCCCTATCAAAATAACACCGTACCCTGATATTTTAGTGCTAATTAGCCATAAATATTGACTGTCCCCGTTTCCTCCCATATGCCAACCCGCAGCAATAACCAATGCAGCTATGGACAGATTCCTAACATGCGTGAAAATCTGATTGATTACACCTTTTTCCATAAGATTTTTTAAAAAAGCAATCATATTACTCTATCCCCGGGCCTCTTCCCAATCCGGTCCTTGCTTGCTGGTATCTTCTTTTCAGAGCATCACCAGAATCGTTTAATATTGTTATCACGAATAGATTTGTCTTCACCACCCGCAACCCCTGAACCGCCCTCATTATTTCAAATAAAAATCGGCAGGATATTATGCGGCCATCACTCCCGTCTGCTCCGGCGCTTCGGGAGACTTCGAGCGCCGCGACGCCTTGCCGCTGGGCCAGCGCCAGTAAGGGCGCTGCGGGATGAACGGCAAAGCCAGCATGGGCAGGATGCGGTTATCCCCCGGGAGCAGGTAGCCGGGGACCCCGATGACGATGTCCCTCTGCCCGACGTTGAGCTTCAGGCTCCGGTTGAGCCGGTCCCACCAGGCAAAGATCACCGAATAATTGGAGTTGGTCTCGGAACCCACCACGGAGTGGTGCACCCCGTGCATGCGGGGGGTGACGAAGACCCGGTTGAGCCGGCGCTCCCAGTCCACGGGCAGGCGCAGATTGCTGTGGTGGAACATGGTGGCGCAGTTGAACACCACCTCGTAGACCACGTAGGTCAGGGGCAGAACGCCGATCAGCAGTACCTGGAAGAGGCGGAAGACCGTGGAGTAGAGCACTTCGCCCCAGTGAAAGCGGAACGACGTGGTCACGTCCATGTCCGGGTCGGCGTGGTGGACGTTGTGGAAGCGCCACAGGAGCGGCCGGGTGTGGTTGAGGCGGTGCCAGTAATAGAAGGTAAGGTCCATGAGGAGGACACCGGCGGCCACCTGGACCCAGAGGGGCAGACTCACCAGGTTGAGGAGGCCGATGGAGTGGTGCTGGGCCCAGAGCGCCCCTCCCAGGGCCGCGGGGCGGACGGTGAGCACCCCGGTGATGAACCCCAGGCCGGTGAGGGCGCCGTTCGCCACATAGCGGGCCCCCCGGCGCCGCTTTAACCGGCGCAGGGGCCGGAGAGATTCCAGGGCCAGCAGCAGGAGAAAGATGCCGGGCACCAGGAAGCGCGCTATCGTGTGGGGCACCACTGCAACGTCAACCATATAAACCCCCGGATGAACCCCTCAGAGAACTTGCCTCCCCTGAACGCCAGAGAGGGAAAGAGCGCATCCTCTTTAAGAATTGTTAATTATATTATAGATATGGCTTAACCCCAAGTCCCCAATCAAACCGGTGAGACCCGCGTCGCTCCGGCGCCGGGGCCGGCTTGTACCTTCACGATCGCCTGGTGAAGGCAATCCGGGATAAGGAAACCCTGACCATGAAGCGTTGAAGTTTCATGCACACCTGAGGCGTATCATCCAGGCCTCAAGGCGGCGGCCCCCCCATTGGAAATCAGCGCGGCCTCAGACCGGGGCCCGGGCGACTTTCTCCCAAAACGACCAGGATTTCAGGTCCTTGCCCAGGTGGTAACGGAGAAAGGCCTTGAAGATCATCAGGCTCTGGTCCCGCTGCTGGGGCGGGAAGCGAAGACGGGAGAGTTTTTCCCGGGGCAGGCCCTGGGCCAGGCGCAGGAGCTTCCAGGCGCCGGGGGAGATGGGCAGCAGGGGCCCGGGACCCCGCCCTTGCAGGCGCCGCAGAACATGCCGCCCCGGGGGAGGCTGAAGCTCAGGGGCGGGGCGGGCTCGGCGCCGCAGACCCCGCACTGGTGGAGGCGGGGCCGGTAGCCCCCCAGGTCCAGGAGGTGGAGCAGGAAGGCGGGCAGCAGGGAATCAGGCGGTAAGCCCTGCTCCAACAGGCCCAGGGCCTCTTCCAGGGCGGCGAAAATCTCCTGGTAGGCCTCCGGGGGGCCGGCCAGGAGACCCGCCACCTCGGCCAGGATCGCGGCCGCGCCCAGGCGTTTCAGGTCCCGGCGCAGGGCCGGAAAGGACCGCACCAGTTCGCCTTTCTGGAGGAATTCCAGGTCCCGGCCGGCCCGGGGGGACAGGAAAAACACCACCCGGCTCAGGGGTTCCAGGCAGTGGGCGAAGCGGCGGCGGCTTTTCCGGGCGTGCTTGGCAATGCCGGTGAGGGGACCGTATTCCGGGGTGAGGAAGTTCACCATCAGGTCCGCCTCGCCGTATTCACGCACGGTTAAGACGATGGCCGGGGTCTGGCGCTCAGTCATGATCAGGTAATCCTGAAAGGCCGGGCTGCCCGCCAACCGCGGCCTTGAAAGGTTCGAAGTTCAAGGTTGAGACCTATGCGGAAAGTCCCCTCATCTGTCATTCTGAGCGGAGCGGAGCGACCGAAGAATCTCGCATAAATACGAGAAAATACGAGATCCTTCGCTTCGCTCAGGATGACAAAATGGCTTTCCGCAGAGGTCTCAGGTTCACAGTGTAAGGTTAATGAGGGGAAGATATCACGCCTTATGGACAAAAGTCCATCACGCGGCAGACATACGGGGGTGGGAAAGGCGCCGGCGCGCCTGGCTTGAAAGGTTGCTTGCCCGGTGGGTTCAATGCCTTAATTAATCTCACTCCAGATGGTACTTGTCCCGGAGGCGGTGGGAGACCTCCCGGAGCCAGGCATAGGCCTGGGCCACGGTTTTTTCCCGGTCCGGGTTGATGAGGCAGCAGGTGGCGGGGCTCAGCAAACTCTGGGCCAGGAGTTGGTCCCGGTCAATGCCGACGGCCGTAATGGCGGTCCAAACGCTCTCCAGTTGGGCGATGAGATGGTCCTGGGACTCCTGGGTGAAGGCCTCGAACCCGGTGGGGACCAGGCCCCAGGCCAGCACCCCGCCCCGCTCCAGAAACCGGCGGATAGCCTGGCCGTAGCACCGGAAGATCTCGGCGTTGGTGTAGATGTCCATGGAGAGGATGTCGAGATCCCGATTGAGGAGAAACTCCCAGTCGGGATTGCCGCACAGGTGGATGCCCCGGGGCCGCTCGATCTGGGCCAGAAACCGGTCCAGGTCTTCTTTGGCCTTTTGGTCCGGGTAGCCGGAGACGGAGCTGAAGATGAACTGCAGCCCCGGCTCATCGATGAACATGAAGGCCCGGGGGTGTTTGGCCTTGAGGCGGTTCAGTTGGGATTGGACCCGGCGGGCCATGAAGTCCATCAGGGTGGGCCGCACGTCATCATTGAAGATGACCGGCCGGTCGTTTTCATCCAGGATCTTCAAGCCGAAACTGATGGGGCCTTCCAGCTGTCCCCGGATGGCGACATAGCCGCTTAAGTCCAACTCCAGAAAGCGATGGTAGACCACGGAATATTGGGGAGAGATGTCAAAATAGTCCAGGTCGTCCCAATGTTCCAGGAGCTCGGGCAGGCCCTCCATAAATTTGTCCGTATCGAAGCGGATCCGGTTTTCCTCCGGGAAGAGCAGGATGCCGGGGAAATGCTCCGCCGCCTGGACATACATGTCTTCATAGTAGCTCATATGGGGCAGTTGGGGCCAGAAAGGGATGTCCAGGGACAGGGCGAGGTCCAGGGCCGGCTCTGCCTCTTCGTGGGGCAGGATGGCCATGGCGGTGGTGTGCAGGTTACCGGGGATTAACGCGGGCATCGTGAGGCTTTCCTTCCGTCGGGGCGAGTTGACATTCCGTGGTCCGGTTTAGGGAATTACCAGGAGCAGTTTCCGTATTTCCCTTGACGGGAATTAAGTAGATTTACCGATATTATTTATAGGGAGAAAAAGTAAATCTGTCAAAGACAGATAATCCCTCCAAAAGGATAACTGAAATAGATGTTTCAATCCCAGGCGTATGCAAGGCTCGCGGATGACTTCGACCCCCTGGAGGCCGCCAGGAATGGGCCTCGGTATGGGTGAAGTCACGCCGTTTCCTTATGAAATTTTGCTGGTGGAAGACCATCCCCTGGTCCGTCAGGGGATCAAAACCATCCTGGCGGAGAAATCCGAACTGGCGGTTGTGGGGGAGTTCCAAGACGGGCTGGAACTCCTCAATTGCCTGGGTAAGCGGCTCCCCCACCTGATTATCCTGGATATCTCCCTGCCGCGTCTCGGCGGCATCGAGGCCACCCGGTTGATCAAGTCGAGCCATCCGGAGATCAAGGTGCTGATCCTGACCCTGCACAACCGCCGGGAATATGTGAACCAGGCCAGACTGGCAGGGGCCGAGGGCTATCTCCTGAAGGACGAGGTCGATAAAGAGCTCCTGCTGGCCATCGAGACCCTCAGGCAGGGTGGCACCTATCTTTCTCCCCTCCTGACGGGCTCAGGCGCCACCGGGCTCTCCTCCCAGCCCCAGCCGAAAACCGGGGATTACGGCATTTCATACGGATCGAAATAAGGTGCGGTGTACCACTGGCGCAGGGCCGGGTCAGTATCGGACAAGGCGGGCGGGGTATCGCGACGGTAGGCGGAACCAGACCCCTCGCCCCGGTAGCTCTCCCCGGCGGTGCACCCGGCCAGGAGCATTACCGGCACCAACAGCAACAGCCCTGCTACTCCCCACCAGCGCTTCGTCATGGCGTTCTCCTTGCTCAGCCGGCCAGATCCTGCATGATTCCGGTTCATAACCTCTTCCACTTCCTGGGCCACCGGCGCCAGTTCCGGGTTAGGAAACATACCCAGAAGTGCGGTGGGGCGAATGGCGGCAATTTTAGTGACGCCCTCTTCCTGGTAGACCGCGATCCGGCAGGGCAGGGCCGCGGAGATGGCGATATTGGCTTCCAGCACCTTTTTGGCCTGTAAAGGGTTGCAGACTTCGAATATCAGACACTCCCGTTCAAAGGGCACCCCCTTGTCATTCAGCTTTTGTTGGAGATTGATGGTCCCCAGGACGCCGAAATGGTGCCGGGCGCACACCTCGTTAAAGACCGACTCGATTTCCTGAACCGTCTTCCGGCTCGTCAATACTTTGAGCATGGATATCTTTTCCCTTGCGGCCATGATTTGTTCTCCCGGGAGGCGCACGCACCAGGCACCCATGGGCCGGACTTCCGGGCAGGCGCAGGCGGGCGGGACTCCCCGCCGGCAATTACCCAGTAAGCATTAACGGCTCAATATAAAGATCGCCCCCGGGGCAAAGGGGCGTTGGGGCTGGGCCCCTCGGTCGGAGCCCGTCACTTGCCGGCCGGACCCATACCCTGACCCCCGCCAGGACCCTGGCCCATACCGCCGTGGCCCTTGCCGCGCCACACCGGTAATCCCTGGTCGTCCCGCAGCTTCAGGGTGGTACCATTCACCTTGACCTCCCGGGCGATCAGAGACGGCTGGTCGTTCAGGGTTACCTTGGAACCGGTGACTTCTACCTTGTCTCCGACCTTAACCGCCAACTTCTTCTCGTCCAGATACCAGCCGGGACCCAGGTGCACCATGAGGCTGCCCTGGTCGGTCTTGAGGGTGAACCCGCGGTACTGCATCCCCTGGCCCATGCCGCCTCCCATGCTGGGCAGGTCTTCCAGTTTTTCCACCTGGCCGGCGACCGTCGCGACGGTTTGGGGGTTATACAACCGGGGACCCATGCCGGCCCCCATGCCCATGCCACCGCCCATCCCCATACCGCCGGGGCTCGTCTGGGCCAGCGCCGGGCCCGCCAGGGCCATGCAGAGGACCATTACCACCCATACTTTGGCCGTATTCATGTGAGTCTTACCTCCTGTTACTGAAAAATTTCAGGTTCAAAGTTCGAAGTTCATGGTTAAGGGTTTGCGCCTCAGGAACTTTCCCTCGTTTCAGGTTAGCCAAGGGCTCAGGAATTACTCCTCGGGGCAGGGGCTATCCTTTCGAGTTCGCAGCGCATAACCCGGCGCCCGGGCCTGACTGCCTTGTTTATATGCTAGGCGTTTTTTGGGGCCATCGCAAGGGGGGATAGGAGGGGGAATGAATTTTTTTGTAAAAGGAAAAGGGCTTAGAAAATCATCTAAGCCCTTGAAATTACCTGGCGGGGACGACCGGACTCGAACCGGCGGCCTCCTGCGTGACAGGCAGGCGTTCTAACCAACTGAACTACGCCCCCGATGACTGAATGCACTGTTCAAAGTTGATGCGGCAAAAACTTTGCAACCAGGCCCTGAACTTTGAACCAAAAAACTGGTAGGCGGAACAGGGTTCGAACCTGTGACCCCCGGCTTGTAAGGCCGATGCTCTCCCAGCTGAGCTACCCGCCCGCCCCCGTAATATTCGCTTATGGAGGCCCCTCTGTCAAGGGGTTTATGTTCTCTCAGGCCCGGAGGGGGCCTTATCCCGGTTGTTCCGGAATTATTTTATCTTATCGCCTGGAAAGAGTTCTCCCGGGTGCGCCCAATGTAACCCAAAGGCACCACAGACGGGGAACCGGCGAGTTCCTCCGGTTCCCCCGTGCCGCGGTCAAGGCTCAATGCGCCTGAATCTCGGCGGCGGCTGGCTCGGATGGGACATAAACCGCTTCCGGGGCCACCGGCGGAGGCACCTCTTTAAACAGGCTGTCCGGATCGTCCAGCACCAGGGCGGTTTTCAGGACCTCGTCCATGTGGTCCACGGGTACCAGTTCCACCGCCTTGAGAATCCGGGCCGGGATCTCCTTGATATCCTTTTCGTTATCCCGGGGGATGAGCACGGTCTTGATCTGGTGGCGGTGGGCCGCCATGATCTTTTCCTTGAGGCCGCCGATGGGCAGAATCCGGCCCCGGAGGGTGATCTCCCCGGTCATGGCCACGACGCGATGGACCGGAATCTTCAGCAAGGCGGAGACGATGCAGGTGGCGATGGTAATCCCGGCGGAGGGGCCATCCTTGGGAATGGCGCCCTCAGGCACGTGGACATGGATGTCGATCGTGCGGTAGAACTGGGCCGGCAGCCCCAGGCTTTCGGCCTTGGAACGCACGTAGCTCAAAGCCGCCTGGGCCGACTCCTGCATGACTTCCCCCAGTTTGCCGGTGATCAGGAGCTTGCCCCGGCCGGGGAGGACCACCACCTCGGTATGGAGGAGTTCGCCCCCGAATTCGGTCCAGGCCAGACCGGTGGTGAGGCCCACTTCATCGGCTTCTTCGGTGCGGCCGAAGCGGAACTTGGGGACCCCCAGGTACTTGGGCACCAACTGGCTGGTGACCTTGACCTGATGGTCATTGCCCTTGGCCGCCACTTCCCGGGCCACCTTCCGGCAGATGGAGGCGATCTCCCGCTCCAGGTTGCGCACCCCGGCCTCCCGGGTGTACTGGCGGATGATGGTGAAAATGGCGTTTTCGGTGAACTGGATGTTGTCCTTGGTCAGGCCATTGGCGAGGCACTGTTTGGGGACCAGAAACTGCTCGGCGATGAGGTGCTTCTCCACCTCGGTATAGCCGGCCAGCCGGATGATCTCCATCCGGTCCTGGAGGGGCGGCGGAATGGAGAAGAGATTGTTGGCCGTGGTGATGAACATTACCTCGGACAGGTCATAGTCCACGTCGAGGTAATGGTCGTTAAAGGCGAAGTTCTGCTCGGGGTCCAGGACCTCAAGGAGCGCCGAAGAGGGGTCGCCCCGGAAATCCGTGCTCATCTTGTCCACTTCATCCAGGCAGAAGACCGGGTTGTTGGTCTTGGCCTTTTTGAGGGACTGGATGATCTTGCCGGGGAGCGCCCCGATATAGGTGCGCCGGTGGCCGCGAATCTCGGCTTCGTCCCGGACGCCGCCCAGGGACAGGCGCACGAAGGTCCGTCCCATGGCCCGGGCCACCGACTTGGCCAGGGAGGTTTTGCCCACGCCCGGCGGCCCCACCAGACAGAGGATGGGGCCCTTCATCTTTTTCACCAGGCTTTGGACCGCCAGGTGTTCCAGGATGCGCTCCTTGGGCTTCTCCAGGCCATAGTGGTCTTCTTCGAGGATGCGTTCGGCCTCTTCCAGGTTGTGCTTATCCTTGGTCTTGTCCTGCCAGGGCAGGGAGAGGAGCCAGTCGATGTAGTTCCGGGAGACCGTGGCCTCGGCCGACATGGGGCTCATGAGCTTCAGTTTCTTCAGCTCGTGCTTCACCTTGCCGGTGGCCTCGGTGCTCATCTTCTTCCGGCGGATCCGACGCTCGAGTTCCTGGATCTCGCCCTTGAGATCCTCTTTTTCTCCCATCTCCTTCTGGATGGCCCGCATCTGCTCGTTGAGATAGTATTCCCGCTGGGTCTTTTCCATCTGCTTCTTGACCCGGTTCTTGATGCGGGACTCGATCTGGAGGATTTCATTTTCCCGGTTCACATAGCCCACCACCTGTTCCAGGCGGCGGGAAGCATCCAGGGTCTCCAGGAGGCCCTGTTTTTCATCCGCCTTGATGGACAGGTGGCCGGCGATGGTGTCGGCCAGGCGCCCCGGGTCATCCACCCCCACCAGGCTCTGCAAGGCCTCCTGGGGGACTTTTTTGTTCAGCTTGGCATAAGTCTCGAACCCGCCGATGGCGGTGCGGCGCAGGGCCTCGGTCTCGGGAGTGATCTCCCAGGACTCGAGAAGTTCCTCGGCTTCCACCTGGAAGAACTGGGAAATGGGCAAAAACTGGCGGGCGATGGCCCGGCTCTTGCCTTCCACCAGGACCTTGACGGTGCCGTCGGGCAGCCGCAAGAGCTGCAGGATGGCCGCCAGGGTGCCCAACCGGTGAATCTCACCTTCCCGGGGTTCGTCCTTGCGCGGGTCCTTCTGGGTGCACAGCAGGATATATTTTTCCTGGCCCATGGCATATTCCAGGGCATGGATGGAGCGTTCCCGGCCGATAAACAGCGGCACCACCATGTGGGGGAAGATGACGATATCCCGGAGGGGCAGCATGGGCACGGTGAGCAGATTGCACTTGTCATTCTCCCCGGCGCCGCGGTTTTTGGGTAAACGGAAGATCATTGTTGCACCGCCATCCCGGGTTTATCCCAGGCAACGTCCTCCGCGGTCCGGTAGGTAAAAATCGCCGCGGCATGTTTGCTGATGAAATCCTCGTTGATCAGGCATTCCTGCACGTCTTTGAGGGAAGGCAGTTCATACATGAGGTCGAGCATGGCCCGCTCGAGGATGGCTCGCAGCCCCCGGGCCCCGGACTTGCGCTTCAGGGCCTCTTTGGCCACCGCCTCCAGGGCGCCGTCGGTGAATTTCAAGGCGACCTGGTCCAGTTCCAGGAGTTTCTGATACTGCTTCACCAGGGCGTTCTTGGGTTCTTTAAGGATGCGCATCAGGGCGTCTTCGTTGAGTTCATCCAGGGTGGCGAGCACCGGCAGGCGACCCACGAACTCGGGGATGAGACCGAACTTCAACAGATCCTGGGGCTGCACCTGGACCAACGTTTCCCCCAGGGGGCGCTGGTGCCGGCTCTGGATGTCGGCCCCGAAGCCCATGGACTTGCGGCCGATGCGGGCCCCGATGATGTCCTCCAGGCCGTTGAAGGCGCCGCCGCAGATGAACAGGATATTGGTGGTGTCCACCTTGATGAACTCCTGCTGGGGATGCTTGCGGCCGCCTTTGGGAGGCACCGACGCCATGGTGCCCTCGATGATCTTGAGCAGGGCCTGCTGCACCCCTTCCCCGGAGACGTCCCGGGTGATGGAGGGGCTGTCGGTCTTCTTGGCGATCTTGTCCACTTCGTCGATATAGACGATGCCCCGGGAAGCCTTTTCCACATCGTAATCCGCGGACTGGAGGAGGTTGAGGATGATGTTCTCCACATCCTCGCCCACATAGCCGGCCTCGGTCAGGGTGGTGGCGTCGGCGATGGTGAAGGGCACGTTCAGGATCCGGGCCAGGGTCTGGGCCAGCAGGGTCTTGCCCGAGCCGGTGGGGCCCACCAGCAGGATGTTGCTCTTCTGGAGTTCCACCCCGTCCAGGTCCACCCCGGCATTGATGCGCTTATAGTGATTATAGACCGCCACGGACAGGATCTTTTTGGCGCGTTCCTGGCCGATGACGTACTCGTCGATCTGTTTCTTGATGGCCGCCGGTTCGGGAATCGACAACCGGGAGTGTTTGGCTTCGTCCTTCTCGTACTCTTCGGCGATGATGTCGTTGCACAGTTCGATGCACTCATCGCAGATGTAAACGCCGGGGCCGGCGATGAGCTTCTTCACTTCGCCCTGGCTTTTGCCGCAAAAAGAACACAATAGGTCGGCACTCTTGTCGGTACCGCGCTTAGTCATATATGTTTCCTCCACAAACCCCGAAAAAGAAGCGGTTCAAGGGTTTGGCTGGTCTGCTTGCCGCCGCCGTGCCTGCTTACCTGATTATATCGGCACCGGACGGCTTTTACTTCAGCGTTTATCAAACGCTTACTCATGGTGCCGGGCCGGGAAGAGAATCCCCGGTTCCCTGTGGGTGATCACCGTCGTCAACCAGGCCGTATTCCTTGGCCTGCTCGCCGGACATATAAAAGTCCCGCTCGGTATCCTGATGGATGCGTTCAATGGATTGGCCGGTGTGTTTGGCCATAATCCCGTTCAATTCTTCCCGCATCCGCAGAATTTCCTGCGCCTGGATACCCACGTCCGTGGCCTGTCCCTGAAAACCGCCCAGGGGTTGGTGGATCAAGATCCGGGCGTGGGGCAGGGCAAACCGCTTACCCTTGGCCCCGGCGGTCAGCAGCAGCGCCGCCATGGACGCCCCCTGGCCCATGCACAGGGTGGCCACCGGGCTCTTGATGTACTGCATGGTGTCGTATATCGCCATCCCCGAGGTCACCAGACCACCGGGGGAGTTTATGTAAAAGTTGATTTCCTTGTCGGGATCCTCTGCCTCCAAAAACAGCAGTTGGGCGATCACCAGGTTGGCGACATCATCGTTGATGGCCGTCCCCAAAAAGATGATCCGGTCTCTCAGAAGCCGGGAGTAGATATCGTAAGCCCGCTCCCCCCGGCTGCTCTGTTCCACCACGATGGGAATTAACTGCATGCTACTCCTTTTCACTTGTTTCCGCCTCTGCGCCCCCCTCGGCGGGGGCCGGGTTGGTGACCGTGCTGATCTCGGCTTTGTCCAGCAACAGTTTCATGGTCTTGTCATCGAGGAGCGTCCGCCGCAGGGTCCCCAGCAGATCATGTTCCTCATAAAACTTCCTGATCTCGTCTACCTCCCGGCGGTTGTTGACCGCGATCCGGGCCAGGGCGGCATCCATTTCGGCTTCTTCCACCGCCAGGTTCTCCTGGTCGGCGATGCGGGACAGGACCAGCTTGACCCTCACCCGGCGCTCGGCCATGGGTTTCATGACCTCCAGCATCTTGGCCGTATCCATGCCGCTCGGCGCTAAAGCCTTGCTGCCTGAAGCGGTCCATTTGGTCCCGCAGCATGTTCTCTTGTTCCTGGGCGATCAGGGAGGGGGGCACCTCAAATTGATGACGGGCCAGCAACTGGTCCGCCACCTGGTTTTCCAGGTAGGCCTGCCGCTCCCTTTCCTTTCCCTTAATAATATCCTCTCGCACCGCGCTGCGCAAGTCAGCCAGGGTCTGAAAGTTGCCGCCCAGGTTCTGGGCGAAGGTATCGTCCAGTTCGGCCACGACCTTCTCTTTCACTTCCTGAACCTTCACCGCAAAGTCGATCACCTTGCCGGCGATGAGAGGATTGGCGAAATCGTTGGGCAGGTCCACCGCGAAACGGGCTTCCGCTCCGGCCTTGAGGCCCAGGAGGTTGGTCTCGAACTCGGCGTTGAACTTGCCGCTCCCCACCTCCACATACGTGCCTTCCGACTTGCCGCCCTCCACCGGCTGCCCGGCGAAGTGGGCTTGGTGGTCCAGGACCACGAAGTCCCCCGCCTTGATGCCCCGGTCTTCCGCCGGGGGTTTCAGGAGGGCGTTGCCCTGCCGGATTTCCTCCAGGCGGCCGTCCACCTCGGCGTCAGTCACTTCCACTTCCGGCGCCTCCAACTTGAGGCCCAGGTAGTCCTCGGCGTCGAACTCCGGGGCGACCTCGATCTCGACGCTGTAGCAGAAATCCTCCCCGGCCACCACCGGGGGCACGGGTTCCGGCCAGCTCAGGTTGAGGGCCTCCAGGCCCTTGTCCTTCAAGGCCTCTGCCAGGGACTGGCGCACCAGGGTTTCGGAAACCTCATGGTCGATGTCTTTGCGGTAATACATCTCCAGGACCGACCGGGGCACCTTGCCCGGCCGGAAGCCTTTGACTTTGGCTTTCTTCCCCAATTCCCGGTAGGCCCGGTCCACTTCCTGGGTCACCTCGGTGGAGGGGACCTCGATCTTTAATTTCCGTTTGACTTCGCTGAGATTCTCCATCTCCACCTTCAAGGCGCTTTCAGTCATCTTCTTGGCTCACAATCTTCCGTTAATTTAAATTTTTATATCAGAGTTCAGGCGGGGCTCTCCCAGCCTGACGCTTCTCCGTTCCGGTGTGCGAGAGGGGGGACTCGAACCCCCACGGTTTACCCGCTGGACCCTAAACCCAGTGCGTCTGCCAAATTCCGCCACTCTCGCAACGTTGGCGATTCATCTAATAAATTTATTAACTTTCACCGCTTAAGTCAACTGTCTCCGGGCCGGTTTCGTCTCCCGCCGTTGTTTCTTGCCCGGAATCATGGTATCAATTAACCATTCCAGCTTGCTGTCGGTCAGCCTGGAGACCAAGAGCCTATCCGGCCCCCACGGGAACGGAGAGCCCCCCATAGGGCGCATGCTCAGCATCATGACATCAGCGCCTCAGACGCGCCTGACCGGGAAAGATCGCCATCCCATAAAATTCTCATAAATTCTGGCGACGCGCGGCGTGATGATTATAGTTACATTATATATTTTTTTCGCAGTTTCCCAAAACCACCGGTCTTGGCGGTGGCGGTGACTCGCATGGCGCAGTTTTTTACGTTTTCCCCAATTTTTAACCGATGGAGGATGAACCGAACATGGAAGTCCAGGACAAGGACGAACTGAAACAGCTGTGGGACCGTCTGGCCGTAACCCCCAAGATGGTGTGGGACCAGGTGGATCAGGCCGAACGGGCCGCCATTTTCGCCTATGGCGATCATTATAAGACTTTTTTGGACCGGGCCAAGACGGAACGGGAGGCGGTGACCGAGATCGAACGCCAGGCCAAGGCCCTGGGCTTTGTGGACCTGGCCGGCAAGGAGACCGGCCCCCGGGGTTATTATAATTACCGGGGCAAGAACATCGTCCTGGTGGTCCAGGGCCGCCGGCCCCTCACCGAGGGCCTGCGGATCGTGGCCTCCCACCTCGACTCGCCCCGCCTGGACCTGAAACAGTACCCCCTCTATGAAGATACGGACCTGGCTTTCTTGAAGACCCATTACTACGGCGGCATCAAGAAATACCAGTGGCTGGCCCGGCCCCTGGCCATCCACGGGGTGGTCCTCAAGGCCGACGGCAGCCGGGTGCAGCTCACCGTCGGCGAAGACCCCAGTGACCCGGTCTTTTCCGTGCTGGACCTCCTGCCCCACCTGGCCCGCAAGTTGCAAATGGACAAGAAGGTGGAAGAGGCCTTTGTGGGGGAAAAGCTCAACCTCCTGGTGGGGTCCCTCCCCCTGGGAGACGCCGACACCAAGGAACGGGTCAAGCTCCACCTCCTGAAATACCTGGAAGACCAGTACGGCATCGGCGAGGAGGACCTGATCAGCGCCGAACTCGAGGTGGTGCCGGCCGGGCCCGCCCGGGACCTGGGCTGGGACCGCAGCCTGGTGGGGGGCTATGGCCAGGATGACCGGTCCTGCGCCTACGCCACCCTCGCCGCCCTCCTGGACGCCCAGGAACCGGAGCACACCTGCCTGGGCCTGTTCTATGACAAAGAGGAGATCGGCAGCGAAGGCAACACCGGGGCCCGGAGCTTCCTCCTGAACGAAATCGTCGAGATCCTCCTGGAACGCCAGGGAGAAAGCCTCCAGGCCCGGCGCCGGGTGCTCATGGCCAGCAAGGCCCTGTCGGCCGACGTCACCGGGGCCCTGGACCCGGATTATCCCGAGGTCCACGAAAAGCGGAACGCCGCCCGGATGGGGTACGGCGTTTGCTTTCACAAGTACGGCGGCAGCGGCGGCAAGTATTCCACCAGCGACGCCAACGCCGAGTACGTGGCCTGGATCCGGAAGATCTTCCGGGACCACGGGGTCGTCTGGCAGGCCGGGGAGCTGGGCAAGGTGGACGAAGGCGGCGGCGGCACCATCGCCAAGTTCCTGGCGGTGTACGGCATGGAGATCATCGACTGCGGCACGCCCTTGCTCTCGATGCACTCACCCTTTGAGGTGGCCTCCAAGGCCGACCTGTTCATGACCTTCAAGGCCTTCAAGGCCTTTTTCAAGGCGGGGTAAGCCTGAGGCTCAGTATCAGGATTGCCTCAATACGCTCAGGTCATCTGTCGCCCCCTCTCACCCCGCCCCTTCCCCGAAGCGGAGGGAGAGAGGGGGAAGGTCAAGCCCTGGGTTTTAAGGACGGCTGTCGCTCCTGAGCCTTGGACTTACCCGAAGACTATGAAAATTCATTGTAGGAGCGGTTCGCACACCGCCGATAGGGAGGCTTTCCGGAACAGAGCCTCCAATCGGTCCCCGCTATTCCCCTCTCCCCCAATGGGGGAGAGGGTCAGGGTGAGGGGGAAGTGATCCTTACGGGGTTAAACAATACGCCGCTGTATTGATAAACCGCTGCAAAAAGTCGTAGGGTGCGCACCGCGCACCATTACGCCTCTCTGCCGCCAAGTCACCTCTATCCCCGGCTGACCCCGGCCCCGGGTTGGCAACTGGGCGCAAAAATGGTATTCTTATAATTTGCGATTACAAACTGTTTCGGACTGCTTCGGAAACGACAACATGGGCAAATTTTTTTCCCGCTTTAAGAAAGATCCGGTCGACGCCTCGGTTTCCTCCCTGGGGAATATGGCCAATTTTTATAGCCTGCTGATCTTTCTCATCGCCATTCCCTTTGTCCTCATCATCGCCCTGGTGTGGGTCACCGGCATCCTGGGCTTCAACGCCTATATCTTCGCCGGGTTCGCCGGGCTGCTGGCCTACATCGTCTTTCGCCTCTATCGGCGCTGGGGGGTCATCAAGGCCAAGATGGCGGCCCAGACCGGCGACTTCCAGGACCTGATGCGGGAGGCCACCCAAAGCGGCAAGGACGTGGAAATCTCCCTGATGAACGGCATTTTCACCCTGCGCTACACCGGGGCCCACAGCCTGACCCAGGCCACTCTCCCCGCCGGCAGGCCCCAGCCCCTGGCCCTGGCGGGCCCTCTCAGCCTCGAGGCCGAGGCCGAGGCCTCCCACGCCTGGCTGCCGCCGGAACGCCTCCGGGAGGAACTGGCGGAGTTCATCAAGCTCCGGGACGAAGGCGTCATCAGCCCCGAGGAGTTCGACCGCATCAAAGCCAGCCTGCTGCAGCGTATTTCCGCCTGAAAACCGGCGCTTGTCCGGCACCCCGGCTCCCCTGGCCGATTTTTCTCTAAAAGAGCCTTGAAATTATACGCTGGACGTATAACATATGATCTGTTAGGGTAATGGATGATTATAAGTTTCCGCGACAAGCGGACCCGCGCCTTTTTCGAGGGCGTCCGGGTTAAGGCGTTCCAGGGATTCGAGCGGCAAGCCATGTTGCGGCTCGACCGCCTCCACGCCGCGGACCGCCTGATGGCGCTCAACACCCCGGGCAATCGGCTGGAAGGGCTCAAGGGGGATCGCCAGGGCCAGTACAGTATCCGCATCAACGATCAATGGCGGATTTGCTTTGCCTGGCCGGAAGGCTCCCCGGGGCCGCTTAACGTGGAAATTGTGGACTACCATTAGGAGGTGACTTATGCGCACGGTTAATCATCCATCCAGGGGAACATCTGGCCGACGAGCTGCAGGCCCTCGGCATGAGTGCTAACGAGCTGGCCAAGGAATTGAGGGTGCCGACGAACCGGATCACCGAGATCATCCGCGGCAAGCGCGGCATCTCGGGTGATACGGCCTTGCGCCTCGGCCGGTGGTTCGGCACGGGGCCGGATATCTGGATGAACCTGCAAAAGCTCTACGAGCTGCGCCTGGCCGAGCAGAAAGCCGGGGAAAGCATCAAGACTTTGCCGACCCTCGCCCAGGCGATGGCAAAACCGGGCGATAATTCATCGCCACGGCCCCATTAACACGATAATCCGGGTGGTCCCGGAAAGCGCTCAAGGGTGGCGATCGACTCAGGTACACCTGCTCCGATTGTTTAATCGTCTATCCCGATGTTAGCTCCAACCATGTAGGGTGCGCAATGCGCACCCATAAAGTACCGGCCAGACACCGGGGCCACCAGATCTGGATAATTTTTCAGACCAGCGGCTTGAGATCCGGAAAAATCGGACTCCCCTCTATCTGCAATGCATTGAGGATACCAGCAGAATCCATTTTCACTATCCCGATAGTGGCGGACGAGGTTCTGCTGTGCTGACCGCTGAAAGCTGACCGCTACTTCAAACCTCCGGGGTGGCTGCTTCGGGGTGGATCTCCTCGGTGCCCAGGGCGAAGGTGGGGCCGGCGGTGAGGGCGCCGCCTTCCCAGAAATCCCGGCGGTAGCGGTAGTAGAGGTGGAGGCGCACCAGCCCCCGGGTCAGGCGGCGCAGGGCGTCGTCCCCCAGGTGGTCGAGGCAGGATTGCAGCAGGGCCAGGAAGGCCCCGGGCAGGTAGAAGCCTTCTTTCCCCAGGCTCCCCTGAAAGTCGAGGCGAAAACCGCCGGCGGCGAACTCGTAGAACTCCGCCTGGTAGGACCTGGTGGCGGGCTGGCCGGGTTCGGCCCCCAGGGTCAATTGGCCCAGGGGCAGGCGGGGCCGCCGGGGCGGGCCGTCGCCGTCCAGCACCCGGTCGCAGACCTGATCGAGAAAGCGGATCAGTTCCCGGGCCACCCGGCCTTCGTTCAATTCCGCCAGTTCATAGAGGATGCGGGCATAAACCAGGAGGATCAGAGGGACGGTGTCGGCCTCGGGGGAGTTGCTGCTTAGCCACGTGATCTGGGGGCTAACCTGGTTCTGGGGGGAGAAGTCGACGCGCACCGTGGCCTTGTGGAGACCCCGATCCTGGCGAAACCGCTCCAGTAGGCGTTTAATCATGAGTTTGCGAGCTTATGGCCGATAACGTGGTTGTTTGGACCTGGACCGGGGGAGCCTGCCGTGCTTTAAGGCTGTCCACCAGCCTGAAGCTCCCGAAATAATTAGGTAAAAACTTGACCACCTGTTTACCATACCGAATGATGGCCAGAAAGTCAATATATTCCCCGGCTCCCGCCGGCCTTAGGCCCGGGAAAATTACGGTTTACATACCCACCGAGATATTTTATAAATAAAGGATAATCTAAAAAATGAGGATGAAACCTTGAGCTCTGCACCCCCGGCGTTGCCGAAAGGAATACCTGACTGCCTGAAGAAAAGGCAGTTGCTCAACGAGCCGGTAAGCCCGGACTTGTGCCGGGAGTACGGCCGGAAGTTCCTGGAGTTGGGCTGGCGGGAAGATGCCCTGGAGTTCTTTAAGAAAGGGGACCTGGCGGACGAACTGGAAAAGCTCAAGGCTGATTGCCTGGAAACGGGAGATGCTTTCATGCTCTGGCGCCTCGGCTGCCAGGCGCCGGAAGACTGGCGCCAGGTGGGCGAGCGGGCCCTGGCCCTGGGAAAGCTCTATTTTGCCAAGCGGGCCTTCGAGTTCGCCGGGGATGACGAGAAAACCGCCATGGTTGCCGGCCTGATAGCCGGACAGACCCCGCCCGAAGACAGGTAACTATGGCTGCGCCGGATTACTATCGGATCTTAGGGGTGAAGCCCACCAGCACCCTGGAGGAAGTGCGCCGGCGTTACCGCCTGTTGGCGCGGCAGCACCACCCCGACCACAACCCCGGTGATCCGGAGGCTGCAGCGCGGTTCCGCCTGATAAAGGCTGCGTTTGAGGGCATCCAGGCGGCCAGAGCCCAGGCCGAAGTCAAGACCCGCAGCCGGAGAAACGCGGCCAATTATCGGCAGCCCCAGTTTACCGGCCAAGAAGAGGTCTTTGAGGAATTTTTTGGCATCTGCCAGGATGGTACCCCCCTGTCATGGTCGGCGGGGGCCGATTTCCGGTATGACCTGGAAATTTCCCTGGTGGCAGCCGTCAAGGGCATGGTGACCGTCATTGCCGTGGACCATCAGTCGCCGTGTCGATCTTGCGGGGGCGTAGGGTTGGCCCCGGGCGCCGCCTACCAGGAGTGTCCTGAGTGCCAGGGCCGCGGCCGCCGCTTCGGGGGGCCGGGGGTCCTGAGGTTCGGTCCCGTGTGCAAGCGCTGCCGGGGTCGGGGAAAAGTCGTGGCCGTTCCCTGCCGGCACTGCGGCGGTCTTGGCCGGCGCTCCCAGCCAAAGGAATACCCCCTGCGGATTCCTCCGGGCACCCGGGACGGCGCTCGGTTCCGCATTATGGGGGAGGGAGGGGAAGGTTTCCGGAATGGGCCCCGGGGTAACCTGTTAGTAGTGATTCATGTGGCCCCGCATAATTTTTTCACCCGGGTGGGCAACGACATCCACTGCAAGGTCGAGGTTTCTTTTGCTGAGGCCGCCCGGGGCTGTGCCATCCGCATCCCCACCCTGGATGGCTATCAGTGGGTCGATCTCCCCCAGGGTACCCAAACCGGCTGGTCGTGCCGGTTTCCCGGGGCGGGGTCGCCGGGGAGCCCCACGCAGCCGCCGGGCGACCAGGTGAACGAGGTCATCGTCACCACCCTGCAAAACCTCAGTCTTCAGCAGCAGTCGCTCCTGATGGAGTTGGACCGCCTGGAGGTGGGGCAGTTAGACCGGGCCGGACATGAATAGCTTTACCCATCTGGATGAGAAAGGGCAGATGCACATGGTGGAGGTCGGGGACAAGCCCGAGACCCTGCGCCGGGCCACGGCTGCCTGCAGGGTCGTGGTGGGTCCCAAGGTGTACCCCCTGCTCCTGGCCGGCCGCCTCCCCAAAGGGGACGTCTGGGCCGCGGCGAGGCTGGCCGGCATCATGGCCGCCAAGAATACCTCCCAGCTCATCCCCCTGTGCCATCCCCTGCCCCTGACCGGGATTGACCTGGATTTTATCCCGGAACCCGAAGCGTGGGCGGTGGCTATCCGGGCGAAGGTCAGCACCCGGGCCCGCACCGGGGTGGAAATGGAGGCCCTGACGGCCGCGGCGGTGGCCGCCCTGACGATATACGACATGTGCAAGGCGGTGGATCGGGGGTTGATGATAACCGGGCTTATGCTCCTGGAAAAGAGCGGGGGAGCCAGTGGTGAATACCACCGGGTGGCGGCAACCCCATAACTTATTTTGTGGAGACCGGAGTTGAGTAATGGAACCTGAACGACTGGAATTTTTCCGCAATCTTTTGCAAGAACGCCTGGAAGAAATCTTAGGAGAATCCGACAAGACGCGGGTTGACATGACCGGCGTCACCGCTCCCTTTCCGGACCCCACGGACCGGGCCACCCTGGAGACGGACCGGAACTTCACCCTCAGGATCCGGGACCGGGAACGGAGATTGATCAGCAAGATCAGGGAAGCCCTGGACCGGATCGATGCCGGCACCTATGGTTACTGCGACCTCTGCGGCGGCGAGATCGCCGAAAAGCGCCTCAAAGCCCGCCCGGTAACCACCATGTGCATCGCCTGCAAATCCAGGGAGGAGGCCCTGGAACGGTCCCGGGGCCAGTAAGCGTTTGCCTGGCGCCAATGCTTCGGGCTCATCAGCCGGCCGGGCGGGGAGCGCGGCCCTCAACCGGAACCAGAGACAGGATCATCCACCCGCAACGCCGTTCCTTCCATGACTCACCCCGTTGATCTCAAAAACTTCACTCTCCCCGAACTGGAGCAGCTCATGGCCGCCTGGGGCCAGCCGGCCTTCCGGGCCCGGCAGCTGGCCAAGTGGCTCTACAAAGGCGTCGGCGCCTTCGAGGACATGACCGACCTCGCCCGGGCATTCAGGGCTGAGCTGTCGAAACGGGCCAGGATCAGCGGTCTTGAGATGGAGCAGGTGCAGGGGGCGGCGGACGGCTGCCGGAAATTCCTGTTCGCCCTGGAAGACGGCAACCTGATCGAATCGGTGCTTATCCCGGAAGAGGGCCATTATACCCTGTGTCTTTCCACCCAGGTAGGGTGTGCCCAGGGGTGCCGTTTTTGTCTGACGGCCCGGCGGGGCCTGATCCGCAACCTGGAGGCGAGCGAAATCGTCAATCAAGTCATGGCGGTGCGCCGGGAACTGACGGACGGGCTGCCCCTCACCAACCTGGTCTTTATGGGCATGGGGGAGCCCCTGGCCAATTTTCCGGCCCTGGTGCGGGCCCTCACCGTGATCAGCGCCCCCTGGGGGCTGAACTTCTCTTCCCGGCGGCTCACCGTCTCCACCGCGGGGTTGGCCCCGTTCATTCCCCGTCTGGGCCTTGCGGCCCGGGCCAACCTGACCATATCGCTCAATGCCCCGGATGACGAGACCCGGAACCGGATCATGCCCATCAACCGGCGCTATCCCCTGCAAGAGCTGATGGCGGCTTGCCGGGCCTTCCCCCTGCCTCATCACCGGCGCATCACTTTTGCCTACGTGCTCCTCCACGGCATCAATGACGCTTTGGACCAGGCCCGGCAATTGGCCCGGCTGCTCCGGGGCTTTCGCGCCAAGATCAACCTGATCCCCTTCAACCGGCACCCACGCCTGCCCTATGAACCGCCCCCGGAGGCGCGCACCCTGGAATTTCAGGAAATTTTGCGGGAAGCCAATTACGCGGTGTTTATCAGGGAGAGCCGGGGGCAGGAGATCAACGCCGCCTGCGGCCAACTGGCAGGAGAAAAAACCGAGCCGCCCACCGGCTGATACCAGGTTGCTCCCAGAAAAGTATTTTCAAGTCCGGAGAATAGTTTTCCAAGGCACAGAAACCCGTAGGGCGCGTCCCAGGCGCCATGTTTGGTGCGTAAGACGCACCCTACGACGGGAAATTGCCTTCTTGAGCGCAGATTGGTATAAGCCGTGATCACGCGTCAGGGGAGCCGGGGCCGATACCGCCGGCGTCAGGCCAGGGAGCGGGTCAGGTTGGGATGTTTCGGGGGCCTGAATCAGAGCAAGTCTTGACTGCCGGGCGTTCTCCCCCCGGTCATTGGGTCCGACTCCAGGGCAGGCTCCCGGCGGGAACCCCCACTGCTTCCGGGCGGTCCACCGCTTGACGGTAATCCCGTTTGCCGATACCGATCAGGCGGTCATTTCTGAATACCAGGGGGGTATAGCCGTTCCGGACGGTGTTGCTCTCCTCGAAGTCCATGCTGTGGGTCAGGTAGAAAAAGATCGTGTAGTGGCCGCCGCGGTAATCGCCCGATTCCGTGGTCCCAGGGGATCCCATGAGGCCCATCACTTCCGCCTTGCTCATGCCGATCTTCAATTCATTCATGTGGGAGTAATTGGACCACATGCTTTTGTCGAAGCGCTGATACATGATCTGCTCGCCGCAGCCCGTCGTCAATATCCCCAGTACCACTATCAGGTATGCCCAAGCCATGAGTTTCTCCTGCCCAAATTCGCGCTAACCCCACTATAATCACCGCCGCCTTGACCGTCAAGCAAAGGTATGCGTCCGGGAAAGAATTGGCGGTTTTTCTCTAGAAATCACGCCCCGGCGTCGAATGCCAGATGGTGAGAGGCGGATTTTGCTCTAACCGGCCCGGCGGCAGGCGGGGACAGATGAACTATGCGGCCCAGGCGACCCGGCCGCCGGCGGGAGGCTGAAGGTCAGCCGGGGGCGAATTTCCGACGCCCGGATCGAGACCCCCCTGCCGCGTTTCGAGGCGAGAAACAGGACCGAGCGCCGAAGCCTAGACTTGTCTCATCCCGACACCCATACTGGCGCCAGGACTTCCGACTCCAGGGGCCCCCGGCAGGTTTCCGAGGCCGGGGCGCCTCGGGAATGATTACCCGGCTTTAGGCAGACGCAGGTTCAGCCTGGGTTACCGGGGATTTTGGCGCACGTCGATAGCCGATCAGCCTATAAGCGTATTGTGCCAAAGGCTCCAGGATCCTCGCCCAATTCCGGGGGTCAGGCGGTCTTATCCAGATGTTCCTGAAAAACCGGGGGGTTATGAATGAGACCGGCGGCGATAAAAGTTCTTTATCCGCTCACGCATTTCAGCCCCTTCGTCCCCCATTTGAGACAGGATATGCTCCGTCAGGGGAGTCAAGTCCTGGTGCCCCATGGTTTCGGTGCGCTTGTTCCGTTTCATCACCCGCTCTCCGATGTTTATTAGGCTTAACTTCAAGTTTTATGCCAGGCGTTCAAACACCGAAGTTTTTCTCGAATAGCCCTCCTGAACCGGTCGCTGCCAGTGGTTAAGCCGTTGGCGGCATTTCCGGGAAAAATTAAGAGCCCCAGATCAGCCGGAAGAAATTTTCCATGAAACGGCGAAACTCCCGGCCCATGGCCGCCTCCTGGGTTACGGCGCGGGCGACCATGGCGGCGGGGTCGGCCCCTGACCCCGCCAGGGCCCACTCGCCGTCGTGCTTGAGCCAGGTAGCCACATCCAGGGCCGCGGCATGATTATCGAACTGCAGACCTACCACCCGGGGGTTATCCACCAAACCCAGGGCCTCCACCGGCGCCGCGGCCGACCTGGCCAGGAGGCTGACCCCGGCCGGGAGGGGCGGCAGGACTCCCTGGCCGTGCCACTTGAACAGGTCGAGCTTAGGCGGCAACCCCTGAAAAGCCGGGTGGGACATACCGGCGGCGGTCAGTTCCCCGGTGATAAAACCCACGGACTTTTGAAGCAGGGGGCCGACCCGGCAACCGAGTACGTGAGCCAGCAGCTGGTGTCCCAGGCAAAATCCCAGGTAGGCTTTCCCCGCGGCCAGGCCTTCCCGGATGCGGGCCTTGAGCGGGATGAGGTAGGGAAATTGCTCCTCTTCATCCACGTTGGGTGACCCCCCCAGGACAATCATGCCGTCAAACCGGTCCAAGGCGGGGAGGGGTTCCTGCCAGGCCTCCACCACCCGGTAACTGATCTCCGCCTCCAGCAAGCGCCGCCAACAGGTGCTGGCCGGGGCCTTCCCAATCCAGGTGCTGCACGATCAACAGGCTCTTTGCCGCCACGCGTGATTACCTCCCGTCAGGATAATTCCAGGGCGAATTTCGCCGATAACTTGAAATTATATTCAATAACCCTTGAGTTTGCAGGCTTTTTGAACTCCGGATCAACCAAAGATATCTTCCGGATGGAGCCCCAGGGGGCATCCGGCGCCATCAAAGATTTTTCTGATGAAAAGGGGAGGACTCGGAAGGCCAGAGACGGCAGAACAGAGGCGCTGGTTATAAATCGCAGGCTTTCCGTCTGTTCATGGTAGAGATGAAAATCTTATAAAATAGCTCGCCCCGGGGTAAAAATGCTTGATTATCAATGAGTTTCATGGTATCGGCCTTATCATCCTTGATTTTGAGACGGCAACTTTCAGGGAAAAACCCATTAAGCTTGACCAGAAATATGCGGCGGAAGGGAGCGAAGGCCATGGAATTCGAGGCGATCAAAGCGGCGGTCATGAATCTTGATGAAGGTGAGCAGAGACGGGTGGTGCTGGAGTTGCTGCCGGCAATCTGGCCGAAGATAGCCGCAGATGAGGCGTGCCTCAAGCTTATCAAAAAGCTGGTCGATGCAGAAAGCGTCAAAAGGTATCAGGAAGAGCACCTGGACCATATCTAATCCGGCAGAAGTTGAAGGCATTGACACAGCCATCTTTACGGGTAGACCACCAAAGGAGTGAATTCATGGCAGGCCATACACTTAAAGCCCGCTGGGGCCAACCCGCTACGGGAATTGTCGCATTGCTCGCTTTTTTCCTCATTGCCTGGCTTATCTGGTTCATATTTAGCGATCCCCGCGGTCCAGTCGCATCTTTTCCCTACCCCTTCGTCATGTACCTGGCGATGATGATCCTGGTGGGACTCTGGCAGCACATGTTTTTGGGAGATTGGCCGTTTCAGGATATATCCCAACCCGCCCGGGGCATCATTGAAACCGTGGTCAACCTGGCCCTGGTGTGGTTCGTCATTCACGTGGTTTTTTATCGCATTCTCGGGGTAGGCTTCAACTTTTTCAGCCAGGTCAATCTGGAAGCCCTGGCCGCGGCCGGTAAAACTGCGCTGCCGGAGGTGTGCGGCAAAACCCTCAGCCTCCAGGCCTTGACCAGTCCCGCCGCCCGCTTCGGTGAACGGGCGGTGGTGACTTTCGTGTTGATCGGCTTCTTTTCCTATCCCTTTGTCACCATCCTGTTCGGGAAGTGGCCCATCCGCCCCAGCGATCTGACGCAGCCCCAGGCCGGTCTGGCAGAGCTCGGCTGGTGCAGCATGTTGACCCTGTTTTTCTTTACCATCCTGATCGTGCCGTTCTGGGGGTTAGTCTACGGCAAGGTCTTTGGGACCTCCTACGGCCTGAATTTCCCCTGGTGGGGGGGCATCGCCGGCACCGGTCACGTGCACTGGGTCTTTGGCTGGTGGGAATGGGCCATTATCATCCTGTTCATGACCCCCAACGTCTGGCGGATGAAACCCTGGTCGGTGATCACCCTGCCCCAGCCCTGGAAGGGGCTGATTTCGTTCGTTGGCACCATGGGTCTCGGTTATATCCTGGCCCTGATCTGCGTGAAGAGTGCGCCCGCCTGGCTGCCCATGGCAGACGTCATCCACCATTTGCCGGCCGGAGACAAAGGCATCCCCATCCGGTTTCTGTGGTATCACGCCGCGGAAATCGCCGGTTTCACCCTCATCCCCTTCCTCATCTGGCATCATTATTTTGACGATTGGGCCCCCCAGGCGGACAAGGACGCCTGGAGCGCCTTTGGTTTCCGGACCGCGGGGGTGCTGGTCCTGTGCGCCCTGAACTATCTTTTTTTCTATTATGCCAATTTTGGTCACTGGGGTCTGGGCAATCACCACATGGCCGGAGGTATCGCGGCGCGGGTAGTGGGCGGCGAATCTCTCATCTGGAATTTCTGGTGGATCATTCCGCTGCTCTGGAACGAATGGTTTTTCCATAAATGGCCGTTTTATACGGCTGAACATTGATGAGCGTTTGCCATAAATTCTTTCCACTTGAAGATTCTTAAATCCCCCTAATCCCCCTTTATAGGGGACCTCTAGACTAAGAGAAGGGCTGGTGGTTTAAGAACCTGCCCCTCCTTTTGATAGGCAGGTAGGGGGGATTATATGTTCTCCATGATCGGATTAAACTTCATTGGCGATCGTATAAAAGCCGCAATGCCGCTGGCGCTAGTGACGGGGCTGCGCAGCAGGAGCTTTTTGAGGAGAATCTCAGGCGGATGGCTGGATTGGCAGGCAACCGGCGGCCCCAGGTATTATCGCAGCCCCTTGCTCGCCGGCTTGCCGGGGGTGGTGCACGGGTTTTTCACCCGGCAGGGGGGCGTGAGCTCCGGGGCGTATCACAGTCTCAATGTCAGCCTGGCGGTGGGGGACCGAGAGGGAGCGGTGGCCGAAAACCTGGGCCGGATGCGGCAGGCCCTGGGGCTGGCGCAGCTGGCCGGCGCCACCCAGGTGCACGGCGGCCGGGCCGCGGTGATCACCTCCCTGGATCAGGCCCGGGAGGAGGACATCCCCGAGGTGGACATCCTGGTCACCACCGTCCCCGGTCTGGGTCTGCTCATCAAGCAGGCGGACTGCCAGGCGGTGATGTTCTATGACCCGGTCAACCGGGTGGTGGCCAACGTGCACTGCGGCTGGCGGGGCCAGGTCCTCAATATTCTGGGCGAGACCGTGCGTCTGCTGCAGTCCAGGTTCGGGACGCGGCCGGACGACCTCTATGCCGCAGTGGGCCCCAGCCTGGGCCCTTGCTGCGCCGAGTTTAAGAACTTTCGCCGGGAATTTCCCCCGGACCTGTGGGCCTACCAGGTGCGGCCCACCTACTTCGACCTCTGGCGGCTCAGCCGGGACCAACTGGTCGCGGCGGGACTACGCCCGGCGCGCCTCGACCTGGCCGGCCTCTGCACCCGCTGCAGCGCCGAAGAGTTCTATTCCTATCGCCGGGACCGGGTGACCGGCCGCCAGGGGGCCGTCATCGCGCTGCAGGCTTAAACCGGGCAAGGCCGGCGCCAGGCTCGCCGCCAGTTCCGGCGCCTCTTTGCGGCTCTCGACCCCGAGACACAAGACACCCCGGCGGGACAGGCAGCCGGGTCCGGCAAGCCTATTCCCCCGAAAGGCAGACCGGGGGTCGCCTTTAGGAGGACTTCTTGGAAATCTTATCTTTCAAATCATTAACGACGTTTTTGATGGCCTGGACAGCCTGATCCACTTGCTGGGGGTATTTATAGCCCACAAATACGCCGACGGCAAAAACCGACAATGAGTAAAAACATCTGAGACCCTTCCTTTCTTATCCGAGTTTAATCTGGTGCGCATGCACAGAAAAGTTTGAGCGTCGCGTCTCTCCGGGGTCAAGCCAGGCTCGCCAGGGCCTCCGGGCGATCTGGCCCACGGTGGTCTCAAGCAGACGCCCGTGGTCGTAAAGTTCCACCGGGTGGTGGTCCCCGGTTAAGGCCTGGATGGCGCCGGCCGCCGGCCGGTACCGGGCTTTGCCCAGCCCCCAGGCGGCCAGGGCCCGCACCTGGGGCTCGGGGCTTGTGAGAAAAGGCACAATCACGGGCAAAACTTCATGGAGAAGTTCCGCCATGTACTTCCGCCAAGCGGCCCACGCCCCAGAGCATGGGCTCCCGGGAAAAGGGTTCCTCCAGGATGCCGACGAACATGGGGATAATTTCTTTCACCAGGGCGATCTGGTTTCGCCCGATTTCCCCCAGGGCCGCGGCCGCGCCCCAGCCGTTGCTGCCCGAATCCTCGTTAAGCAGGTAGAGGAGCCGGTTGATGAGTTTACGCACCTGCTCCGGATGGGAGCCGGCCACCCGGCCCAGGCCCTCCAGGGCCCGCCAATAGAGGAGGGCGCCCGGTTCGTAGAGAAATTCCATCAGGATGGCGGCCACCCCGGATTCCTGTCCGGCCAGGTTCGTCAGGCCGGGGAAATCCCCGGCCTGGAGCAGCGGGACGATCTTCTCCCGCAATTGGCGTCGTTTGGTCGCAAAACGGCGTTATCTCCTCTGGCCGTGGGGGTTCAGGGGTAGAGGCAGTGGCGGCGGCGCCTTAAAAGGGGATATCATCGTCCGGCGTGCCGCCTGGGGCGGTCCAAACGGCGGTTCCGGCTCCCGGTCCTGGCCGCGGCCGCCGGGGCTGCCCAGCATCGTCATATTTTCGGCGACGATGTCGGTGGTATAGTGCTTGACGCCGTCTTTTTCGTAGGACCCGTACTCAATCCGGCCCTCGATCATCACTTGTTTGCCCTTGGCGAGGTATTGGCCGCAGATCTCCGCCAGTTTGCCCCAGGCCACGATGCGGTGCCATTCGGTCTTTTCCTGCTTCTGCCCATCTTTCCCGGTGTATTTCCGGCTGGTGGCCAGGGAAAATTTGGCACACCGCGGTGCCGCTGGCGGTATAGCGCATCTCCGGATCAGACCCCAGATTACCGATCAGAATAACCTTGTTGAGCCCAGCCATTTTTCCTCCTGCCCCGGCGCGTGGGTTTCCTCAATCCTCTATCACAGAAACGGCGGCCGGGCAAGATTTTATAAGGAAAATGCGGAAAACTCGCTGCCGGGCCGGGTCTGGCCCAACCGCGCTTTTCCCGGCGAATCCGCCTGCCGGGGTTGGCAAGCGCTTGCAGGGGAATTATACTTGAATAAAGTATGGATAATTGTGGCGGGTGACGGTAAAAGGCCAGCCCCTCACCCCCAAATCGACCCTCGAGGTGTCGGCTATGAGACTTCCCAGTGCGCTGTTGACCCTGTTCCTGCTCATCGCGTTAAACGGGTGCGCCACCATTATGCACGGAACCACCCAAGACATCGGCGTCAAGACAGACCCCGCCGGCGCTGACCTGCTCGTGGACGGGCGACAGCAATATAAATCCCCGGCTATAATAACGATGAAACGGAAAAATGACCACACCGTGGAGATTTCTCGGGAGGGGTATAAAAGCGAGAAAATTGCCATTAAAGGGGCCTTAACGCGGCAGTGGCTAGGTGATTTTCTCGCCGGCGGCGCTATCGGGTATGGAATTGACGCGGCTACCGGCGCTCAACGGCGATTAGAGCCGGAAAAAGTGATGTGCGCTTGCGGCCCCTCACCACCCAGAAAACCGGGATGAGGCGAAAAGATTAGAGGAGAAACTGAACCAGCTAAAGATAATGAAAGATGAAGGGAAATTAACCCAAGAGGACTATAATCAACTGCGCCAGGAAATTATTGTGGCTTCCGGGAAAGGCAGGATCGCGCCTCAATCCACGCCAAAACCCTAATGCCCCGGGTTTTCTCCGCCGCGCCTGGCGTGTTACGGGGAGACCGGAGCGCAACTATGGAGATAGGCTTGACTTTACCCGGCCCGGCGGCCGGGCTCCGGGGGTAACCGCAAGGCGGCCCCGGCGCCTCAAAGCGGGCCATAATGAGTTCGGTAACTGATCCGGGGTGACCCCTTAAAAAAGTGAAAAAATGAAGAAAAAGAACTTTACCCGCGGCTTGACGATCCTGGGATGCATCGTCCTCAGCCTCCTGGGGGCCACCGCCGGGCTGGGGGCGGGGGCGGAACCCTGGCCGAAGCCGACGCCCTCCTGAGCCAGCCCCACCCTGGACATAAGCCAGGCCGCCAGGGCCCTGAGCCTGTACCAAGGGGCGCTGGCGACGGCGGGGGCGCCCCGGGTGGCGCTCCTGGCGCACCTGGCCCAGACCTGTTTCGTGCTGGGCCAATTGGCCCCCAGCCGCAAGCTATGGGGTACTACCAACAGGGGCAGTCTTACGCCGAGACCCTGATTCGGGAGGCGCCCAACCGGGTCGAGGGCCATTACTGGCTGGCCATGAACCTGTGCGGCCAGGCCGACGTGGGCGGCAAGCTCCTGGGACGGGCTCCTGCCCCGCATCATGGAGGAGCTCCAGCGCGCCATTGCCCTGGATGCAGCCTACGATCAGGCCGGGGCCCACCGGGTGCTGGGGCGCATCTATTACGAGGCCCCGGGCTGGCCCCTGTCCGTGGGCGACCTGGAAAAATCCCGGCAGCACCTCCAGGCGGCGGTGCGGCTGGCCCCGGACACCAGCACCAACCACCTCTACCTGGCCGAGACCCTGTTCCGCCTCAAGGAGACCGGCCGGCGCCGGCAGGAATTGGAGCAGGTGCTCAAGTCCACCCGGGGCGCGGTGAAACCCCAGGACCTGGAGGAGGACCGGCAGGAGGCCCGGCGCCTGCTGGCGGAAATCGGGGGCAAGCCGGTAACCGGGGAAGGTCTAGCAGCCGCTCGACTCAAAATCAAGCCGCTAACGCCCCGGTAGGCAGTAGGTGCACGAGCTTAGCCGTCGCGCTGTCAGCCGGGGATGACATGTGCCAGGAGTAAAGACGCTCACTGTAGGGCGCACCAGCATGGTGCTAGACCCTGCTGGGCGAAAGTATTGGGTCCATCTCATGCTGTTGCAGATTTTTTCCGGCAGAATGCTCCCAGATTATTCCCAGAACCGTAAAACCCGGAACCTATAAGAGGGGAGGGGAGGGGGGGTGACCTTTTCAGGGTTTGCCCCAATCCAGCAGGCGGAGGTCCAGGGAGGTCCGGCCCTGGTAATTCGATATCCTGGTGCCCAGGGCCACGTCCAGGGTGCCGTCCAGGGGGTGGTGGGCGGCCATATCGAAGGCGATGGCCTCCAGGACGTTGCCGCCCTGGGCCAGCTTCACCTTTAAATGCCGCTGGTTTATCACCCGGGACCCCAGGCATTGCACCCCCAGGCAGACGATCACCGGGGCCGGGTTGCCGGGGCCGAAGGGCCGCAAGGTCTCCAGGTGGCGGTTAAAGGCGCGGTCCAGGTCGAGCAACTCCGCCTGGGCGTCAACCCTGAGGGTGGGCCGGGGCGGCTCCAGGCCCACCTGGTCGTGGAAGGCCTGCTCCAGGAGGTCTTGGAGGGGCGCCACCTGGTCGGCGGCCATCTCGAAACCCGCCGCGGCCGCATGCCCCCCGTACCGGTGGAGCACCTGGCGGCAATAGGTAAGCCCCTGGAACAGGTGGAAGCCTTCGATGGACCGGGCCGAGCCCCGGCCCCGGCCGTTTTTGAGGCTCACCAGGGCCGCGGGCCGGTGGTATTCGTCCGCCAGGCGGGCCGCCACGATGCCGATCACCCCGGGGTGCCAGTCCTCCCCGGCCAGGACCAGCACCGACCGCGCCGCCAGATGGTCCCGGCGGATCTGGGCCTGGGCCTGTTTCAGCACCTGTTCTTCCAGGGCCTGGCGCTGCCGGTTGAGATTGTGGAGATACCGGGCCTGCACCCGGGCCTGGGCCAGGTCGTCGCTGAGCAGCAATTCCAGGGCGCACCGGGCCTGGCCCATCCGGCCGGCGGCATTGAGCCGGGGCGCCAGTTGGAAGACCACGTTCTGGTAGGAAATGGGCTTGCCGTCCAGCTGGGTGACTTCCTTCAGGGCGATGATTCCGGGGCGGCGGCTCTCTTCCAGGACCTTGAGCCCCTGGCGCACCAGGATGCGGTTTTCCCCCACCAGGGGCACCACGTCGGCGGCAGTGCCCAGGGCCACCAGGTCCAGGTAGGACCTGAGGTTGGGCTCCCGGTGCTGCCTGAACCAGCCTTCGGCCCGGAGATCGGCCCGAACCCCCAGGGCCAGGAGCAAGGCCACCCCCACCCCGGCCAGATCGGCGAAGGGGTAGGCGTGGCCGACCCGCTTGGGGTTGACCACGGCCAGGGCGTCGGGCAGCTCCGGGGGTATCTCGTGGTGGTCGGTGATGATCAGCTCCAGCCCCTGGGCCTTGGCCCAGGCCGCCTCTCTCGCGTCGCTGATGCCGCAGTCCACCGTGACCACGAGCCGGGCCTGGGCCGCCAGGTCTTTGAGGGCCTCGATCTTGAGGCCGTAACCCTGGGTCAGCCGGTCGGGGATGTAGGAGAAGCAATTGAGGCCCAGCTCCCGGAAGAACTGGTGCAGCACCGCGGTGGCGGTGATGCCGTCGGCGTCGTAGTCGCCATAGACGGCCACCGGCTCCCCCTGGCGCACCGCCCGGCCTAACCGGGCCGCGGCGGCTTCCAGGTCCGGCAGCTCGAAGGGGGGATTGAGGCGCTCCAGGGAAGGGTCCAGAAAGGCCAGGATGTCGCCCTCGGCCGCGAGGCCCCGGTTCAACAGAATGCGGGCCACCAGCCGGGGCACGCCATGGCGGGCCATGACCGCGGCCACCAATTCCGGCTGCTCCGGGTATACCTGCCAGGCCTTCTTGCGGCGCAATCTTTCCTCCGGTTCTCAGTTTTCGGTTTTCGGTTGATCAGGTAACTTCGGGAAAAAGAGACTTAATTCTCGACCTCACTGGCCGTAATCCGGGCTTTAAGGAGATACATCTGGGTTGTCATCTGTATCTTTCATAACTTTTTCCTTCATCTGCTCTTCAATCTGCTTGTCAATCCGTTGTTTCTCCCGTTTATCCTGCCGTTTCCGCACAAGCCTCAGAATAACCATGATAATCAGGATGATTGACCCAATAAGAATATAGAAATGATATTCAGATATATATTCCTTTATTACCTCAAGGACCTGGGTCAACTTCGATTCCAAGAGCGCCGTGAACTGGGCATAGGCTTCTCTGGCTTCTTCGCTCCACATGGGTCACCGTACTCCCTGTAAGGCAGTTTATCAGGTAAACCGGGAAAAACCTGTTTACGAGAACGCTCCTTGCGAACCCACTGCCTGCGGCTTACTGACCCTACTCCACGCTTTCCCCCGGTTTCAGGGGAATGACCGTGATCTCCGGCTCACCTTTAGTCGTTCGATCAATTCTTCGGCGGTGCCGGTGAGCACCGGGAAGGTGCCGTAGTGCATGGGGATGACCCAGCGGGGTTTGAGCATCCGGCAGGCCAGGGCCGCCTCGGCCGGGCTCATGACGTAATGGCTGCCGATGGGGAGCATGGCCAGCTCCGGATGGTAAAGTTCGTGGATGAGTTCCATGTCCTTGAAGACCGCGGTGTCGCCGGCGTGGTAGGCCACGAAGCCGTTGCCGAACTCGATAACGAAGCCGGCGGGGTCGCCGGCGGCGACGAGTTCGCCGCCCTCTTCCACCGCCGAGGAGTGCACCGCGTGGGTCATGGTGATCTTGCACCCGGCGATGGCCAGGGTCCCGCCCTTGTTCATGCCGATTACTTCAGGGGCGCCCTGCCGGGCCAGGATGACGGAGAGCTCGTGGATGGCCACCACCGGGGCGTGGTTTGCCTGAGCCACGGCCACGGTTTCACCCACGTGGTCGCCGTGGCCGTGGGTCACCAGGATGAGATCCACCGGCCCCACTTGATCCACCGGGGTGTTGAGCAACGGGTTCGTAAGCCAGGGGTCGATGAGGACGCTCACCCCGGCGCCGGTCAATTTAAAGGCCGAGTGGCCCAGGAAGGTTACTTGTACGCCCCGGCCGATTTTTGCTTGCGACATGAAGCCCTCCGGTGAGAAAGGTTCAAGGTTAAAAGTTCATGTGTTTAAAGAGATTTTCCGTAGGGTGCGTTTTACGCACCAAGAATGGCGCCTGGGACGCGCCCGACGGAGCTGACAGCTGACTGTACCTCACAGTACCATCTTTTCCAGGGCGTCCAGGTTTTTCCGGAGACCCAGGGCGATGAGGGTGTCTCCCGCCAGGATCGGGGTCTCGTGGCTGGGGTTGAAGAGCATCTCGCCGTCAGCCCGTTTGATGGCCACCAGGATGAGGTTCAGGTTCTGGCGGATCCCCGAGTCCGACAGCGGCACCCCCTGGAGGGGAGAGGCGGGGCCCACCGCGATCTCCTCCATGGTCCAATCCACCCCCTCCTTCATGGCCAGTTCCATAAAGGTCACCACCGTGGGGCGCATGATGGTCTGGGCCATTTTTTGCCCGCCCATCTCGTAGGGGGATTCCACCTTGTCGGCCCCGGCCCGGAGCAGCTTTTTTTCCGAACCCGGCTCCTCGCCCCGGGCCACGATAAAGAGCGTGGGGTTGAGGCTCCGGGCCGTGAGCACGACGTAGACGTTGGCGGCATCCGAGGAGACCACGGAGATCAGCCCCCTGGCCCGTTCGATGCCCGCCTCCACCAGGATCTCTTCCCGGGTGGCGTCGCCGTTGATGAAGTAATATTCCGAGGCCTCCAGGCGGGGGAGCAAAGCCGGGTCGCTCTCGATCACCACCAGGGACAGGCCCCGGGCTTTGAGCTGCCGGGCGATAATTTCGCCGATGCGCCCGAAGCCGCAGAGGATGTAATGATTTTTCAGCTTTTTGATATGCTTGATCAATTTGCGCCTTCCCAGGACCGCCTGGAGCTCCCCTTCGATCACCACCCGGGCCAGGGAGCCCACGATGTAGAACATGACCCCCATGCCGGTGAGGATCAGCACCATGTTGTAGATGCGCCCGATCCGGTCCAGGGGATGGGTTTCCCCGTAGCCGACGGTGGTGAGGGTGGTCACCGTCATGTACAGGGCGTCGAAGAAACTCCAACCTTCGAGCCAGACGAAGCCGAGGCTGCCGATCAGCAAAAGGGCCAGCAGACTGGCGGCCCACTGGGCGATTTTACGAAAGGTTACCATGCGTCCGGATGGCCGGCAAGTTCTTACCGGCAACGGCTGAGGATGCGAGAATCACAGGTTGGCCACCTCTCTCTAAGCAGGGCGGAGCGCCGGGCCTCCAGGTAAAAGCGGGCTCTGTCTGAAGAAGAAAATGTAGGACATCTGCATCCGGTTGTCAAACCTCACGGGGCGCTTTCCTCAATGTTGGGGTGGCCGCCGATTCCGACCTGATCGGCCCTCTTTTTCCGGCAGGGTACGGTTAAATGGTTTGGCAGAGGACGATAGTTTATGGTAATCAGATGACCATGGGACTGAGAAAGCACACCTCCGCTGGCCTGGTTCTGGCCTTGTGTCTGGTTGGCCTCTGGGGCTGCATGCCCCGACTGGCGCCGGCTACCCCGGCGGAGGTGGCGCTCTCGCCCGGCCGCTATCTCACGGCTTATTATCGAGCCCCGGACTTCACCCCGGCCCAGGCGACGTATGTCCTGGCGCCCTTCGCGGTGTCGACGGCCCAGGGAGTTGCCGCCGATACCTTCCAGGTCCTCTTGATGGAGGAGTTGACCCTGGCCTGGAGGGCCAACGGCCTCAAGGTCCTGCCCCAGGGAGACACCGTCGTCAGCGGCGTGGTGCAATATGTGGCGGTCCGGGGTGCGGCCTGGCGGTTCCTCACCGGCAAGATTGACGCCGACCTGGTGGTATCCGGGGCCATCACCCGGGGGGGCGCCACCCTGTTTGCCTGCCAGGACCGGATCAGCCTGAGCTCACCGGTCAATCCCGGCCCGCCGCCCCCCAAGGAAACCGAACTGTTACTGCGCCAGGCAGCCCGGACTTTTGCCGTCCACCTGCTCAATGAGATGCTGCTCTACTGGCCCCCCGCCGAAGGCAAATAAATTTCCCCGAAGACCCTGACGATGAGGCGGGGCCGCTTCTTGGAGTTGGTGGACAGTTCGATCAGGCCGGCATAGGCCCCCGACTGCTGCCCCTTGTTGCGCACCTCCAGGACATAGACCTTGCCCGGCACTTCCGGCTTGAGGGTCACCTCGATCTTGTCCGGGATGTTGGTACGGAATCCGGTAATCTTAAAGGGCGTCGGCAGATGGGAGGTAAAGCGCACCTGGCCCCGGAGATCATCGCCGGGGGCGCCTCGCAGCCGCACGATATGGCTGGGCTGGATCTCGATGAAAGGTTGGGCCATCCCCGTCATAGTCAGGACCAGGGAGGGCCGGTCCGGGTCATCGAGCCTGACCTTGGCTTCCTTTTTGAATTGGTGGATCACCGAAAAGGGTTTGATAGTCAGGATGATGTCCCCCTGGCCGCCGGGGGGGATGCTTTTTTCGTAGTTGGCCGCGGTGCAGGCGCAATCCGGGTCCACGTCCTCGATGGTCAGGGTCGACGTCCCGGTGTTTTTGATCACGAAGGTGTGGGTCAGGACCCGGTCTTCATAGATTTTCCCGAAATCAAAGGCGGTCTCCCGGAGTTCGGCGTGGGGCGCGGCCACGGCCTGAGGGATGGGCAGGACGCCCCAGGCGATCACCCCCGCCCACAGGAGCAGGAGGGCGCCGGTGCATCTGAAGGATGCCGGTCGCCGGGTGGTTTTGAGGTTGCTGGCGTCGATCACGTGAGGTGGGCACTCCCTAATCGTTGGATTGGGGCTCTATCCCGGTTGGTGGGGCCTTGGGTTTATCAGGTGATTTGGCGGTGGGCCGCCTGACCAGCCAGAGACGGAGCCCGTAAAAATCTTGCTTGCTATAGTATCATAATCAATTGTCAATGTTGGGGAAAAGATTTATGATAACCGGGAAACAGGCGAGCTATCCTGATGAATTTCAAAGACTTCTCCAGGACAGGAGGTTTAACCGATGAAAGGTAAGGCTTATCTGGCGGGAATGATGGTGACCGCGTTGCTGTTGGTCTTCTTGGGAAGCGGTTGTGCCTCGTCTTCGGGCTACAAGAACCCGGATGTCGAGGCCACGAAGCAGCGTACCGCGGGAACGCCGAATGAGCTGTCCCCCCTGGCGCCCGTGGGCGCGACCAACGTGAAAAAGGTGGGCAATCAGTGGACCTGCGAACAGAATGGCCGGACGATGGTTTATAATGACGCCGCCTCTTGTTGGCAACCAAAGGCGAAGTGACGTCAGAAAGATAAGATGAAGACGGCGGCTCATCGGCTCCGCCCGTCATGGCCCGGACTCGATTGGCCGTGATCCAGGATGGGCCTTGCCACCTTACTTTCTGGCTTCTTCGAAGCGGGAGGTTTATGAGATGCACGTCAAGATTCATCTGGCCTGGATGGCTGGGGTAGGGGCGCTGTTGATCCTGGTGGGGACTGGATTTGCCGCTTCAGAAATCGTGCAACCCCCCCAGACCCCCTACATGCGCAGCACCGTGGGAACGCCGGACGAGTTGTCCCCGTTGGCGCCGGCGGCGGCGAGAAAAGTTTGCAAGGTCGGCAATCAGTGGACCTGCGAGATCAATGGCCAGCCCATGGTCTATAATGAGGCCGCTTCCCGTTGGGAACCGAAGCAGAAGTAGCGTCATGAGGGGGAAATGAGGCCGGTAACTCGATTACGGGTCCGGGCTCGATTTGTCGCCAGGTAGGTGGGCTGCGCCCACCCGGCTTTCGGACCGCACGTCAGGAGGGCTGCAAACCCCAAGGAGACCGCCAGCCATGCCCTTGAGTAAAATCCACCGGCAGACCCGGGAAACGGAAGTCAATCTGGAACTGGAACTGGATGGCCGCGGCCGCGTCGCCATCGACACCGGCATCCCGTTTCTCGATCACATGCTTCACCTCTTTGCGGCCCACGGCTATTTTGACTTGAGCGTCAAGGCCGTCGGCGACCTGCAGGTGGACCAGCACCACACCGTGGAAGACATCGGCATCTGCCTGGGGCACGCCTTTAAGGAAGCGCTGGCCCAGCGGCCCGGGGTGCGCCGGTTCGGTTCGGCCCGGGTGCCCATGGACGAGGCCCTGGCCGAGGTGACGGTGGACCTGAGCAACCGTCCCTTCCTCCACCTGGAGGCGGACCTGCCCCCCGGGGGCGCGGGCCTGGACCCCCAACTGCTCAAGGAGTTCTGGCGGGCCGTCAGTACCCACGGCGGCATGACGCTCCACATCACCGTGCCCTACGGCGAGAACACCCACCACATCCTGGAGGCGGTCTTCAAGGCCGCGGGCCGGGCCCTGGACACCGCCACCCAGCCGGAACCCCGGGCCGAAGGGGTCCCGTCCACCAAGGGGGTGTTGTAGGCTGGATTGCTATCAAGGCGATAGGGGCGGGTTTTAAACCCGCCCCTACCGCCGTTTGTTTTGGCCGGGGCCGGATGGCCCCAAATTGCCTTGAAAACCTGATTTTTTCTACCGGGCGGACCTGCGAGTCCGCCCTTATTTTTTGGCCTTGATGAACGTGTTGTTTTCATACTCCTCGAAGGCTACCCGCAGTTCGTCTTCCGTGTTCATGACGATGGGGCCATACCAGGCCACCGGTTCCCCGATGGGTTTTCCCGACACCAGGAGGAATCTGACGGCTTCCCCGGCCGTGGTGACCATGATCTGGTCGCCGTCCTCAAAGAGGACGAGCATTTGGTTGCCCACGAACGCCTCTCTCTGCATGTCGAAATAATTGACCCCTTCCACCTCATAGGAGAACGGGTTTTTCTCCTGGCAGAAGTATCCCTGGCCTTCGATCACATAGGCGAACACGGTGTGGCCCCGCCGGGTGGGGTGCAGAAATTCCGCGTGGGGAGGCACGGTGACGTCGAGGTATTCCGGGTCAATGACGATGTCGGTCACCGGTCCGTCCACCCCCTGCACCCGGCCGCAGATGATCCTGATCTTGACGCCGTTGTCCAGGATTACTTCCGGGATGGTCCGGCTCTTCACGTCCCGGTAACGGGGAGCCATCATTTTGTGGGATTTGGGCAGATTAGCCCACAACTGGAACCCGTCCATCACCCCCTGGGGGTCCCCCTGGGGCATTTCCTGGTGGATGACCCCGCTCCCCGCGGTCATCCATTGGACGTCGCCGGAGGTGATAATGCCCTTATTGCCCATGCTGTCGCCGTGCTCCACGTCGCCGGCGAGCACGTAGGTGATGGTCTCGATGCCCCGGTGCGGGTGCCAGGGAAACCCCTTGAGATAGTGCTCCGGCCGGTCATTACGGAAATCGTCCAGGAGCAGAAACGGGTCGAACTGCGGCACTTCGCTAAAGCCGAAGACCCGGTGCAGATGCACCCCCGCCCCTTCGAGCGTCGGTTTGGCTTTCAAGACCTTGCGGATTTGGCGTGTGGTCGTCATGGTGGTCCTCCCTCAGATCTCGGGCGGGAATAGGGAGTCAGCCGTAGCCCGGGCCTGACGGGAGGAGCCGACTTTCCGGTTGCTTGTCACCCGGATCGTTATACTCAATATAAGACCGGCTGGCGGTAAATCAAAGACCGGGTGGGTTATAAAAAAAATCAAAGGATCAAACCGATAAACCACAACGAAACAACCCCTTATCGGAACGCCCCTTATCCTCGCCTCCGCCAGCCACTTTTTTCGATAAAAAATTTCACCGGGCCCTTGTCTTTTCGGAAAGGATGACTACTATAAAAATTGCTAGGACGGTCAGTCTGAGCACCGGTAAAAACGGTTACGGGGAGACGGCCATCAGGCCGCACCCGGAAGAGGGCAGGGTCGCCCTCCGGACTGAACTTCACGGCAACCTGTTTTGGCCCTGAGCCATCGGCGCCCATCGACCCGCAGTCAAGTAGATGGGAGAGCCGGGCGCTGTGAGCCGGAAACGGCAACAGCCCGCTCCGCTGCCGAAGCAGAGAGAATGGCTACGGAACGTTTCGGGCGCAAGCCCGGCGCCTCTCCTGGCGGGAGGGGTGAAAAAGGTTTCGTGGTTCCGGGAAGCCGGGGATTTTCAGAGGAGTCTCCTCGTACAGCGGAGGCGTCTGAACCCCGGCTTCTTTTCATTTTAGGGCAATCTTCCCTCTCCTGAGGCCGCACCTGGCGGATCTGGTCGTCGGGGTGGCTACAAAAACCTCTTGCAAAATTCTTTCGGAACCGCGTTGTCATTCTGAGCCCTCGAAGAGTCTCGTATTTTTCATGAGTTGCGATCCGTTGTGCCAGGTTGCGCTCATATTAAGAAAGAAACGGGGCTTTTGTTCTCAGGGGGCGCCCGTATGCGCACCCAATTTCAGGGCGGACACCCAGGTCCGCCCCTACGAAAGCCAGATTGGCTTTATAAGAGCAGTTTGACACCTCTGCGATAGCCCCCGCCCTGGTCATTCTGAGGGAGCGGAGCCACCGAAGAATCTCTTAACTACGAGAAAATACGAGATCCTTTACTTCGTTCAGGATGGCAGGGAAACTGGTTTTGCGACAGGTTCAAGAACGGCGACTCGGCGAATAAACTTTTTTTCGCCCTTATGCTACAATGGCAGCCATGGACCGGCGGGAATTTGTCAAGCGGGTGGGATTGGGCCTGGCCGCAGGCTGGGCCGGAGCGCGGCTGTCCTGGCCGTGGCCGGCCCGGGCTGCCGGCCCGGAGCTGCGCCTGGCGCTTTTGGCCGACGCCCATCTCAAGGACGGCGATGACCGGCGCCCCGAGGCCCGGGCTCTGGCCCGGTCGGTGGCCGAGATCCGCGCCCTCTCGCCCCGGCCGGACCTGGTGCTCTTTGCCGGCGACCTGGCCCACCGGGGCCGGCCCGACGCCCTGGATTTGGGCCGGGAAATCCTGGCGGATCTCCCCATGCCTTACTGGGCGGTGCGGGGGGAAGGGGATCAGGATCCGGGGGGGGATTCCGCCTGGGTCCGGCGCTGGGGGGAGCCCTGGTTCTCCCGGGCGTTTCGGGGGTTTCAACTCATCGGGTTAGACACCGCCCTCAGCCCCGGGGCCGGCGGGCCGGTCTTTACGATCGGGGCGGCCCAGCGCCAGTGGCTGGCCCGGGAGCTGGAGCGCCTGTCCCCGGCCACGCCTTTAATTATCTTGTCCCACGCTCCCCTGGCCCGGCTCTTTCACCCCTGGCAGCAGTGGACCGCGGACGCCCCGGAAGTGGTCCGCCAGTTGGGGCAATTCTCCCAGGTGCTGTGCCTGCATGGGCACGTCCACGGAGCCGGGGTCGGTGGGCTGGGCCAGGGGATTGCCGGAAAAATCCCCCCTATCCCCCCTTTAGAAAAGGGGGGGAAGGTCGCGGGTCTCTTTGGTGAATTGGGGGGAAGGGCTGGAAATTCCTCTGTGCCAACGGGGAATTTCGGGGGATTCTCAGGGGGCCGGTTGGATTTCACTACCTTCAACCTTTGCGCCGATGGCGGCGCCAGCCGCAATCTGCAGACCGGGAACCATGTATCCCTGCCCGCCACCGCCTGGCCCCTGCCCCTGGCGATCCAGGGGACGCCCGGAACCCAGCGCTCCGGACGGGGCCCCCGGGGTTGCGGTTGGGCCCTGATCACCCTGAACGCCACCACGCAGTACTTCCAGCCCTATCTCTGGCAGGCCTGACGCGCTCTGGGGGGGCCGGAGATGTTTCCCCATCTCCTCAGGGATGCCCCCCGGAGCCGCGAACTCCCTGCCCAGCTTCCGGCGCCGGTCAAAGAGTTCTGTCGAAGTATCAGATGGTTGTCTTTCTGAAATACTTTTACCAACTCATTATTATCTCTAATACCGTGTTCACTTTGTGGGGCGGGTTTGAAACCCGCCCCTACGCTCACTAAGCGGCAATTGGACAAGATAGCGTTGCTCGACACGAGCCCCGGGGCGGTATATAATGCGAACCGGCTATGATTGCTGATAAAAAAGAGCCCTTACTCCGCATCGAGAACCTGACGGTGCACTACGGCGCCGCCCAGGCGCTGTTCGGCGTTGACCTGGCGGTGGCGCCGGGTGAGACCGTGGCCCTGGTGGGGGCCAACGGGGCCGGCAAGACCAGCCTGCTCAAGGCCGTCATGGGGCTGGCGCCGCCGTCGGGGGGCCGCATCTGGCTGGACGGAGTCGAGGTCACCGGCTCCACCCCGGCGGCCATGGCGGCCAGGGGCGTGGCCCTGTGCCCCGAGGGCCGGGAGATGTTCGGGGACCTGACGGTCAAAGAGAACCTGGAACTGGGGGCCCTGGCCTTGGGCATAAGCCGGCCGGAGATGGCCCGGCGCCTGGCGGCGGTCTCGGCCCGGTTCCCCAAACTTAAAGAACGGGCCGGCCAGCGGACCAACACCCTCTCCGGGGGGGAGCAGCAGATGGTGGCCATGGGCCGGGCCCTGATGGCCCAGCCCCGGCTGTTGCTTCTGGATGAGCCGTCCCTGGGGCTGGCGCCGCTGATCACCGACGAGATCTTCGACATCATCAAGCAACTGACCCGGGGCGGGGTGACCATCCTCCTGGTGGAGCAAAACGCCGCCCGGGCCCTCACCGCCTCGCGGTCGGCGTATCTTTTGGCCAACGGCCGGATCGTGGGCCGGGGCCGGAGCGACGAACTCCTGGTGGACCCGGACCTGCGCCGGGCCTTCCTGGGGGCGGGTTCCGACCACAACCCGGCCGCGTCGCGCCTGGGCGGGGCGGGGTTGACCAATATCAGACTGGAGAAGCCGAACTTGAGCAAGCAAACCTTTATGCCATCCTTCAAGACCGAAGACGAACTCAGGGCCCACCAGGTGGCGGGGCTGAAATGGACGGTGGGCCACGCCTACGAGGGCTCCAGCTTTTACCGGGCCCATCTGGACGCGGCCGGGGTCGCCCCAGGCGACATCCGCTCTCTGGATGACCTGCAAAAACTCCCCCTGACCACGGGGGAAGACCTCCGGGACGGTTACCCGTTTGCCTTCAGGTCCGTGCCCTTTGAACAGATCGTGCGCATCCATGCCAGCAGCGGCACCACCGGCAAGCGCAAGATCCTGTGCTACACCGCCAAGGACGTGGCGGACTGGCGCCACTTCTTCGCCCGGGCCTACGAAATGGCCGGGGTAACCCCCCTGGACCGGGTGCAGATCGCGGTGGGCTACGGGGTCTGGACTGCGGGGGCGGGCTTCCAGGCGGGCGCTGAAGCCCTGGGGGCCATGGCGCTGCCCGTGGGGCCGGGAAATGTGGACCTGCAGTGCGAGTTCCTGGTGGACCTCCAGAGCACGGTGCTGTGCTGCACCGCCTCCATGGGACTGCTGATGGCCGAAGAAGTCAACCAGCGGGGCCTGGCCGACAAGATCAATCTGAAGAAGGTCATCTATGGGTCGGAGCGCTCCTCGGTGTCCATGCGCCGCAAGATTTCGGAACTTTTAGGGGGCGTCGAACTCTTCGACATCCCCGGCATGACGGAACTCTATGGGCCGGGGACCGGGATCGAGTGCCCGGACCACGACTGCATCCACTACTGGGCCGACTATTACATCCTGGAAATCCTGGACCCGGAGACCCTGACGCCGGTCCCCGACGGCGAGTGGGGCGAGATGGTGGTCACCACCCTGTGCAAGGAGGCCGCGCCCCTGATCCGCTACCGCACCCGGGACATCACCCGGATTATCCCGGGGCCCTGCACCTGCGGCGCCGTCCTGCCCCGGCACTCCCGCCTCCGGGGCCGCACCGACGACATGTTTAAGTTCCGGGCGGTAAACATCTATCCTTCCAGCGTCGACCGCATCCTCTCCGAGGTCCCGGGCCTGGGCTCCGAGTACCAGGTCCACCTGGCCCGGGACGAGGCCGGCCGGGACCACATGCTCCTCAAGGTGGAGCGGGGCGAAGGGGTGGAGGCGGGCCGCACCGACGAACTGGCCCGGGAGGTGCGCTACGTCGTCAAGCACCGCCTCATGGTGACGCCGGAGGTGGTGGTGGTGGGCTACGGCGAACTGCCCCGCTCCGAGCGCAAGAGCCAGCGGGTTTTCGATGGCCGGATTACGGATTCGGTAGTTTGATATAAAGAGCTTGGTCAACAGCTTGCAAAGCCAGTTGGCCATCAAGCCATACAGCGTCCGCATCCGGACCGGCGCAGGCCTCGATGGCCAGAATCAATAAGTTATATGTGCTTTGGCGCTCCCTGAAGCCTTCTTTTAGTTGAACAATCTCACGGTTATTTCTTGTAATTCTTTGGTTCAAGGGGATACCCGGCTTTTTTCCAGGCGCCGTAACCGCCCTTCAAAACCATCACCTGCGGAAAACCCATCTCCATCAGTTCTCGCGCCGCCCGGACGCTGTCACGGTCGAAGGGTCAGCCACAATACAGGACTATTTTATTATCCTTGGAAAGCTTCGGAGCCCAAGAACTCGTTTCCTCCGGAAAGACAAGGGACCCGGCAATCTTTTGGTCGTACGTCCACCATCCGGTGCTGGTATCGATGATCACCAGTTTCGGATCGCCCAACATGCCCTTCAGTGTGGGTGCGTCAATATACCTTACCTCAGGACTCGCCGCCAGGCTGGGACTGGCCAGTATTGCCAAGCCCAGAACGATTAAAACCAAGCGGGACGCAATGGAGGCAGGAACTCTCGGTTTCTTTAACCAGGAAGTCAAAAAAGATCCGGCAATACCTTTAACCAGGCCTTTGGGGGTTGTGCCAATGAAGAGAGGCTGAGCATAAAGAAGGGAATTGGCCTCATAAAGCATTCTCGGGTGCTTTCTCATAAGGCTGGTGACCATTTCGATAATAACCGGACACAACAGGCTCGAGAAAAAGTAGATACATAGTAAGCCGATGCCCGCGTCTACTACCGGTGAGTTCAACATGGTGATAACCTCCTTCCTCAGGTAATCCTAAAGAAATCTTTTGTCGCCTGGCCGCGATTTATTAACTGAGATCATGCGGCAATCCTGATCAGTGTCCCCATCGCCACCGAAGGCAGTAATCTCTCTAGAGAGAAGGTTGGGTCAATGCCTGGAGGGTGGCAAGGCCGGCGCGGCCGCGACCCGCACCTCGCCGGGTGCTCTGCCGGGCGCTCTGAGGATCTCACTATCCCCCCCTTATGAAACCCCCACCTCGCGATGGGTCTTGATATCGCAGGAGGCGGTGGAGTAATCCAGGGCGCAGCAGTGGTCCAGATTATAGAGGATGTAGGTCAGGACCAGGCTGCCCAAAAACATCCACACCGGCCCGAACAGCCATAGGGTGACCACCACCGACAGATAAAAAGCCCGCATGCCCATGGTGTAGTGCAACATGCCTAAATCCAGGGTGTGGGCGATAAAATCCGGGGTCAGCAAGGGATCGCACTCAATGGGCACATTGATCATAAAATTGATCTGGTTCAGGTAGCGGATGGAAAGGGTGAAGCTGAAGAAGGCGAAGAAGAAGTGGACCATCAGAATCATCAACTTCGCCAGGAACAGGGTTCTCATTTTAGAGAAAATGAGTGTGAACTCGAAGGGAATCTCGGTCATGTGCTCCGGCCTCAAGAGGAAGCTCAAGAGACCCAGGCCGACGAGCATGGCAGTGGAGGCCAGAAAACTGGAGGCCATGATCCAGTTGCGGAGAGTCTGCACCGAAAGGATGTCCCGTTTCTCCGTCATGATGGATTCCACCCAGATGTGGCGGAGGTATCTGGTAATCCCGGTGTAGGTCCGCAGGGGCGCCCGGCGCACTTGGTAGACCCAATAGATATGGTAGGCCGTCAAGACGCAGAAAGTGGCCAACCCGAATACAACCTCAGTCCAGTGGATACCCATGCTTTAGCCCTCGTCCCAGGCGGGGTCGTCAACCCGGCGCCATCACTCTAGGTGGCCGTATAACCCCTCCGGCTCACCGGCTCAGGAGAAAACAGCCGCAGCAAATCCCCGTTCACCAGGCCAGGGCCTGCCGGGCTCGCCACCGACCCCGCCATGACCCTGGCCATCATGAACTTATCGAAGCACCTTCGATCGCCCCGCCGCCCAACTCCCCCTGCCTCAAAAAAATGGGGGACCGGAAGCGGCAGAGTCGCATTTTAGGACTATCCCCCGATGAACTTGGTCAGCAGTCCCACGGTCTTCTCGAGTTTGTGGTACATCTCATCGGGGTTGGGGTGCTCGCCCATTTCGCTATAGCACTTCGTCAGGTAACTTTTTAACACCAGGCCAGCCACCGCTTTCAAGGCGGATTGGGCCGCCCGCATTTGAGTGAGAATCTGCTCGCACTCTTTACCGTCGCTGACCATGCCCTGAAGCCCCCGGATCTGGCCCTCGATCTTCCGCAACCGGGATAAGATATTGCGCTGCATCTCTTCCTTAACTCCGATCGGAAGGTACATGGGTCCCCCCCTGCGATGATTCGATGCCTACTTTCAGCCCTTAAAACCGCCAACTTAAGCCAAAATCGATCCCGTTTTCGCTCAAGCTCGATCTCAACGCAGTCGGCTGGCTGGCCAGGTTGGTCCCGGTTGAAGTGATGCTGTTTTGGAAGGCGTACATATACGCGAGGTTGATGGTAAACCGCTCGGTGACATCATAGCCGACTCCCAGGGTGAGGTGGTGCTCGACAATGGCCGGAAAGCCCATGGTCCGGAAGGTCTCAAAGTAATAGGTCGGGATCGGGGTCCCCTGGATGGTGGTCATGGGTGGGGCCCCGGGATTCATGGGATTTCCCCCCACGAAATTATGATGAGGCTTCACCGGGTTATTGCCATAATTGTAGCCGACACGCAGGGCCAGTTTTGGAATGGGTTTATACTGCGCCCCGATACCGACGACATACTGATCGCTCCAGTCGAAGTTCCGGTAGCCGTCGGCATTGGCCCAGTTCAGCCACTTGAAGTCCGTCTCAATGAGGAGCTTCTTGGGGATCACTTCCCAACTCACCCCCACGCCCAGGTTATTGGGGGAAGACAGGGCCAGGGAGTTTTGGCTGGGGGGGCCACCCGGTGTGGTGGCAGGTCCGGGCAGCACGCTGTGGTGGTTGACATCTTGCGGGGTGGTATACGTTAAGCCGATGGACACATTTTTATGCGGCTTGATGATGGCCCCGATCTGGGCCCCCGGGGCAAAGCCCGAATTGGAGCCGTTTCTCAGGTCCAGCGTGGAGTAGCTGATATCAAACGCTAATCCTAAGGAGAGCCAATGATTAACCTGATAAGCCACCGTCGGGGCAAATTTCATGATTTGCAAGTTGCTGAAGGCCCCTGCCGCCAAAGGAGCCCCCGGGCCAAAGTAGTTGGGCTGGTCCAGGAATCCGCCCCGATAATCTACACCCAGTCCGGTGACGCCATAGGCGCCGAAGCCGAAGCGCCAATTGGGGAGTTCGGGGAAACTATAGGAAATGCCCAGGGCCGGGACCGGATAAAGCTTGGGGTCGCTGTGAACATTAAAGCCGCGATTCGGGAAAAAAGCCCCGAAAGGGCCCGTGCCGGCCGACATGCCAGTATGGATATTAGGCATAAAGCCAGTGCCGGCGAAATCCACCTGGTTGCTGGGGCAGAAGGCCCCGAAGCACATGGCCGCCGGGTTGGAGAACACGGCGCTGATAGCATCCTGGGGCGCGGCAATCCCCACCCCCCCCATGGCCCGGGAAATGGGGCCGACCCCGATGAGATTGTCGCCGTTAGTAGCCATGACGTTCATGGGAATCATCAGGCCAATGATTAACAGGGTAATCACCCAAGCGCCTCTTAACATACCCTTGCCCCCTTAAAATTTGATATGTACCATACCATGGTATGGTATAATCCCACTACATCAAATTTTGAAGCGGGTCAAGAACTTTCTTAAAAAAATCAAAGCCGGCTTAAAAAAATTTCGGCTCTGCCAATCAGCTCTAACCGAGAAGATCTTATCGGGGTTGTCTGAAGAGGAGAGGGGGGTCCAAGACCCTTGACCGGGGGAGCGCCCGGCACGGCGCTATCCCGAATACCTCAAGACCCATCACTCTCCCCGGAAGGCGGTGACGGTTGATCGCCGGTCGATACACGGGAATTACTGGGGGAGAAAAAAACTGGCCGAGAGGGGGAGTCTCGGCCAGTCAAGGAGAAAATGGTATGAACCTTAAGGGGGGAATCGGGGGTTTCCTTATCAGTTCATGTATGTTTTATATCCATGCATAGGCCATGCCAATCAATACCATAAATATAAGCTATTGAATTTGCATGGTAAATTATCTATCCTCCCGGATCATTTAGGTCCTTCGGTTTAATTATTTATACCGGGAAGGGCAAATCGATATGAATCTTGTACTGGGGTAATCAAGCTTTTGATCGGGCCATGAGGGTATCCGGGGTTCCAGGGCGAGGGATTTTGAAAATCTTCCTCTATGGGGTTGGCTGCCTGAAATATCCTTCTGGTTTTATGCTATTATTGCCGAGGTTTTTTGACTGCGGTGGCTCAGTTTGCGGCATAATCTCATCACACACCCTCTTAACCTGCGGGGACACAGACATGTCTATTCTCAGGAGTCTCAAATTGTTCCAGGTAGTCCTGGTAATTTCAACACTTATAGTCTGCCTAGGTACCCTCACTTTACCTGGGTATTGTAATGATAAGTGGGTGAATGCCGCCAGCAATGACAATAATGTTATTTACTATAATCCAGCCAGTGTAAAAATTGATAAACAAAAGAAGATTATTAACGTGTCCACAAAGTGGACATTTACTGAGAAAGGTAAAATAGGATTTTCCAAAAACATCAAAGATAACGATCATAAAAATATAAAAGACATCGACCATTCAATAATATTGTATATATTTAACTATAAAGAATGGAAATGTAATATATCTAAAATAACAGAATATAATAAATCAGGTAAAAAATTGTATGGGGATGAGTCTGAACATGAGTGGAAAAAAATACCTCATAATAGCATAATTGATTCATTATTGAATAAACTTCTTCAGGAGTATAACATAAAAAAATAATCTCTTGCCATTCTTGATACTAAATCGCTGTTTATCACTTACCATAGACGCATTTGTTCCTTAATGTTGGGCTTCTCGGGGAGAAATTTCTCGGCAATCTCCCGGGCAATCAAAGGAGCATTCCCACCGGCCCGATTATTGATGATCAGATTTACCAGCACTCCTTTCTCAACGGCAGTCCTCAAAATTTCCACGGTCTCCAAAACCATCTCCGGCTGCAGCATACCTTCCACCAGCTTGTCAAAAGGATAGGCTCTCACATAAGAATCCTCATACCGCATGTTCAAAGGCGTCAGGAGCCGGATCACGCATTCATTCCCCGCATTGAAAAATCTGACCATCAGCTTTGGCCAACTGTTTTCTCAAGGGCGGCAGCCAGGTCCAATGAGAGAGGACTTGCCCGACTCCATATTTCCCCAAAACCTCGAAAACCTGATCCCTCAGATACAAGTCGGTCCGCAGTTCCAGATGGTACCGGGTAGTCTTTGGGGATCTGGCTGAAAAATTTATCCAGAGCCTGGGCCATTTTGCTCACTGGAACCCGGTCTTCCTTCCGCTGATATTCCTGTTCAAAGATAAAGCCGGTGAGGTTGGCGCCCAAGAGGTTGACGGCCGGTTCATAGAATTGTCCGTGAAAATTTTGGGGTTCAGGTAGGCTGGGTTTTCGATATACTGGTCGCCTCTTCCGGATCTTCTGGGCCGTGACCATCTGTGGGACTTTGAGAATGATCCGGTCACCTTCTTTTAGATGCCTGGCATAAGCTCTTCAGTACTTGGTAGTTCTGGGTGGGTTGGCCATGCTGATCCAAGCAGCGGCCGGTAAAAAGTGAAATCGATCTCCAGGACCGGGAAATGTTCGAAATACTCCTCCACACTATCTACTGGGAGCACTTCTTCGATAAATGATTTCCCGGCAATGATTTTGGTGCGTTTGGTTATGCGGCCCTGGTAGCGGTCTGGAGAGTAAATTTGTCCGAGCCAGCCAGCATATCTATCACTGGCCGTCCCTATGAGAATTTGGGGATGGAGATTGCGGAATGTGAAATTTTCCAAGTGGTTTTTGGACATAAAAGTTCAGTTGGTAGGTGAATGCCGCTGAAATTTTGCGAACCACCCACAAGGACGATTCATTGTATGCTTAAATTATAGTTCATTTCCCCGCATGGAGGATACCCGATGCCTTATATTTCCCCGAAACACCGCCAAACTCTCGACCCTTTGATCGATAAACTGGCTATGCAAATTGTTCATGAGGCACAGGTGCTACGGGATATGATGCGGCTTTTGCCGGCCTGTTGAATTACACCTGTACCCGCTTGGCCCTGAAGGTCGTCCGGCACAGATTTGGCGCGATGCGCTATTGGATAATCGCCATTCTCACCGGTATCTTCAAAAATATTGCCGATGAATTCTACCGACGGATTGCAGTGACCTATGAAAATCGGCAGATCGACAAAAGCGGGGATGTGGACCTGTTTCGCGAATATGAATTGGAGATGAGCGAGGATCGCGGCTGAGCAAAGTGGTCGCCCGGATCGGTGATTAATTCGCCGGCGTGAGTTGGGGCGCCAGTCGTTCACCGCCGTGTTGACCTGGCGAAAGAACGCGGGAATCGTGCCCTTCTCGATGGGTTATCGGCAGACTAAGGGGCGCCGGAATGGCACTGGTTACAGAGGATTTCCGGGGGGATTTCTCCTCCAGGGTGGTCGAATTTCAACCCCTGCAGGCTCACAGTCTCCTGTTTGGGCTGACGCCCCTGGGCGGTGATGAGATGACACGTGTTGCAGGCAGTGGGGATGGCCCGGCCTGTCTTGTCGACATGGGAACCATCGTGGCAGCGAAAGCAGCCCGGCCAAATATAATGCCCGATATTGTTGGGCCGCACTTTCCAGTCCGTTTTCATCTCCGGGAAGAAATTTTCTCGAAAGATCCTCTGCGTCTCGGTGATCGCCTGCTCGATCTTTGGCTGGTCCTTGTAATCCGGGTAGTCTTTCGAGAGGTTTTGAGCAATCTGGGTAATCCCGCTTGCCTGGGAAACGCTCCCGGCGGCCTTGACCAGGGCCTCGCCCGCCTTCAGTTTTATGGAAGGGATGGAAGGATCGATACGACCCAGCCACATGGCAACATCCAGAGCGCTGTAAGGAGAATCGAAAATGTGGGTGGGACGATTGTGGCAGTCGACACAGTCGAGCACCCGCACGGGCAGAGTTTTTTGTTGGGGAGTTAAGGGATTGTCTCGTGACTGGTAGACGGTGACGGCGCCTGTCTCTCGATTCGTCACCTTTACCCAGGGTATGGTTTGCCGGCTCTCGTCCGTGGCAAGGTACTCCATGCGGTTGGACACATTCATATGCCAGTGGATACCGCCAACCGGCCCCCTGGTAGCAATTGCCCCTCCCACATACACCAGCAGTCTTATGTTCCACGGAGTGTTGTGCTCGTCAGGCAGGAAGAATTGGCGACGCAGTTCCATCCATCCGTAAAATTTCGCCGGCCAATGACACTGTTCGCAGGTTTCCGGCGCGGGCCGCAGGTTTTGGACCGGCACCGGAATAGGCCGTGGATAGGAGTTGGTAACGGTGGCATAGACCTGATAGAGGCCGGAGATCTTGGCGCGGACAAACCAGGAGGCGCCCTCGCCGATATGGCACTCCGTACATCGTACCCTTGAGTGGGGAGAGTTTTTGTATGTGACGTATTCCGGCTGCATCACCGTGTGGCACAAAGCGCCGCAAAACCCCGGCGATTCAGTCACCTGAAAAGCGCGGTAGCTTCCTAACGAGCTCAGCATAAGAACCAGGAACACGAAGGCAATCGCCACGACAAGTTGGCGCGTGCGCCTCTTGCCAGTTGCCTCAAGGCAGGCCTCAGCCGCCGCCGGTTTTTTGAGCCGGCGGCGTTCCAGCCATACTCCCACTACCGCGAAAATGAGGCCGATCCAAAAAAATGAGGGGAGAATCACGTAGATCAGGATGCCTACGTAGGGCTGTCTGAAGCCGTGAAAAAAGTCAATGGCGATCAGAAAAATCGCCGCGAAGAGGCTGCACATGGCCAGCACCAGGCCGAAGATGCCAACCCAGTTGCAGGCCAGGGCGGAAACCCATTGAGGACGCGGGACTTTAAACCCATTCATGAAAGGGTTCCCAATCTAGGCTAAAAGGGCGGATGCAGCCGGTTACCGTCCTCAGTGTTTCACAACGGACTTCAGATACGCTACAACGTCCTGCAGTTGTTCATCGGTTAACTTAAATGCCGGCATTTTTACTTTGGGGTCGATGGCTTTCTTGGGGTCGGTGATCGCCTCCTTGAGGAAAGCGTCAGTCTTTCCCCCGGCAAGCATTTCCATGGGCTTGCCCAGTTTACTCCCCTCCTTGTGGCACAGGGCGCATTTTTTGCCCTCTACCAGGGCTTTTCCCTTATCCACGGAACCGCCTTGGGCCCATGCAGACGCCACCAATCCAAACAACACCAAAAAAATGACCATCACTTTAGATTTCATTTTTCCTCCTGTGCTCGGGCTACGGAAATCACCGACGGCGAACCACCGCTCTGGCAAGTTTATCCGCAGGGCACGCGAGAAGCAAGAATTAAAACAAAGGGGGCACGGTTGAACCACCCGTGCCCCCAACTCGTAAACTCGAGCTAGAACTTGTACTGCACAAATCCCTGGACAATATGCGCCGTGGCGTTCCGGTAGAACCCGTCCAGGGTATTAAATCTCTGATCTGCTGCCCGCCGCGCCCGCCGCCGTGATTCCCTGCATGTAGAGCTGAGCGGTAGGCGTCGCTCATGCCGAAGATCTGGAAGATGTATCCCCCTCTGCAAGCCCAGTGCTCGTTGAACTGGTAGGTGAGAAACGTTCTGATATCGGCGAAGTATTCGTTCAGATTGGGCATGTACTGATTAGGCGAGTTCCAGTTGTTGAAATTCGAGTTAGAAATCGAGTAGCTTGCCCTGGTCGTGAGGTTCAGCTTCTTCGGGATGAGCTTAAAGTCCGCTCTGGCGACAAAAGTGTCATACGAATCGGAGGTGGTCAAAGTGGGGCCCTCGTCACCCGTGACCGTAGCACTTTCCCCATCAATTGGGAAGGTGAGGACCAGTTCTTTCGTTTGGAGTTGCTGGTGGTCGTATCCCAGGCTCAACGCCACCCGGTCATTCGGCCTCCAGCTCACATCCGCGCCGCCCGACCAGCCTCGATCGCTTTGCAACCCAAATGCCGAGTTGGTAAAATTGTCGTTATAGATCGAGAAATTGAAAGAGCAGGTGACCGTATCGGCGGGTTCCACTTCGGCAATGATATTGAAGTTGTTCCGGTTGACGCTGCCCGCGTAGGTTTTGTAAGTCAGGATAGCCGTCGGCGCATCCGCCGCCTCATACCATATAAAATTACTCCCTACCCGGGCGGTGTACGCGTAGTTGGCTAACAGGCTCAGCCAGTCAGTAGGAGACACCCTGACGCCCACCTGGGGCGAGTTACTCGACGTACGGCCCTGTCCATCGGTACGGCTGACTCCTCTCCAGGTATAGCCGGCTGTTAAGGCCACCATGCTGTTCACTCTATAGTCGGCGCCGAGGTTGACGGCCTGCCGGAAATACGAATACTGCTCGGCATTCAGAAGGTTTTGGTCTTCTCCGTATGCCGTCCGCAAAATTTGATTGGCGGTGTTATCATTCGCATAATTATAAGCCCGGTAAGAGTACCTCAAGGCTAACGGGGCGATTGGACGGGTTAGGCCCGCAATATCCGCGGTAAAAGTCGAGGCGCTGAGACCCGCAAGGCCGACAGATCTACCAGCCATGGTAGGGGGAGGCCCAGCACTGGTGGTACTATTGATGACGTTGTCGTTCTGGGACAGCCAGCCGTAAGACATCGAACCGGTGATCCTGGTCAGGTAGGATTTCAGGTTCAGTGCGCCCTCGGCGGTAATGTAGTTGGCCATATTGCTGGGGGGCAGGGATGCAACGGCCAGAGACGAAGCCGTCGGCAGCGGCTGCCTGGCGACCGAGTATCCCTGCCCATTGTCAAAGGTCGAAAGATGATAGGATACCCGACCCTGAAATACCGACTGCTGATCCTTCACCTCAGGCTGATCATATTCCACGCCGACATTCAGCTCGTTTTGCTTATAATCAATCGGTCTGAGATAGGTGGTAAAATTATAGGGATTGCCAGGACCTGTAAGATAGCTCCCTGCCTGCCAGCCGGTTCTTCTCAGGAAATCGTTCTCAGCGAAAAGGGTGATATCGAGGGTTGGACTGTACCAGCCGCTGAACCGCAGTCTCTGCAACAGGATCCCTATATTGTTATTAAAGGGACTCACATCGCAGTAAAGGTGTTGGAGCTGGTCATACTCAATTTCGGCATGGTAGACCCCGAGCTTGCCCACCTGGAGCAGATAATCCTGATCTCTGAATCCCGGCTGGCTCATAAAGAATCTATAATACTCGAGGCCATCCTTGCTCTTCAGCGATAAATCCGTATACGCGAGAAACCCTTGGGGGAAGGGGACATACTGTTTCAAATATCCCCGGTTCATGTGTCGGGGCTGATCGGAGAGCCAGCCTCCGCCCAAGGAGATATAGCCGCCCAACGTGTAATCCGCACCCACGTTCATTTCGGCGAAGCCGCCCGCGCAGGTCAGAGTGATAAATATGGCTGCGAGAAAAACGACCTTAATCTTCATCTTCACCACCCCCCCCTTCTTACCTAAAGAATAAGTTGCCTTGGGTACTGTTGCTGCCGTGGATGTTCCGGTGACAGTTGACGCACGCCGAGCCGGCCATCATACCGATCCTGGTCTTTCTCGTCCCCCCGATCGTGAAATTGAGGTTGTGGAAGGTAATGTGGCAATCCCGGCACAACCTGATTGGAGGTTGTTTCAGCAGGGCGGGATAGGCGCTGCCGTGGGGCTGATGGCAATTGAAGCAATCCTCCATGACGGGAGGGTGTTGAAAAAGGAACGGACCGCGGTACTGGGCGTGACACTTGAAGCAAAGTTCTCGGGTGGAAATAGCCTTGACGAGCTTGGGGGAAGTAGTCCCGTGCGGGTTGTGGCAACTCGCGCAGTTCATTTTTCCCTCGCGCATGGGATGATGCGAAAATTTGTTCTCGGCGCGAACTTGCTCTTTATGACAGGTGTTGCACGTATCCGCGACGGTTATCCGGGTGAGTTGAGCAGGGTTGGCTATTCCCGGTCCCGTATGGACCGTGTGGCAGTCTGTGCAGGCAAGGCCTTTGGTGGCATGAACACTGCCCGCCCAGAAAAGCCTATTCCTCTTTTGATGGCACTTGAGGCAGACATCGTTGCGCACGGAAACCGGTGTCGGCGTCCCCTTCGTATAGCGAATCATCCCCACAAATGATTTGCCGCCTGAACCAACATGCTCTGTTCCCGGTCCATGGCACGTTTCACACGCGAGTTTTTCACCAGGGGTGCGGGGGTGCTTCAGAAACAGGGTGCCCATAGACGTCTTGGCGAGCTGATCGTACACCTTTTGGTGACAGGCTCGGCAGGTGTCAGCGCCTACATACTCTTCCTGGGCCTTTGCGGCCTTTTTGTCCTCCTCTTTTGCCGGTGCTTTGGAGAAACTGAGAAGGAAAACCAGGATTACCAAGGCAAAAGTCAGTGCGGGTAGTAAAATTCTGCGCATCGCCCCCCCCAGTGATGTCTATTAAATGGTGAAAATTTGTTCCAGGGTTTTACTTCATCCAGGTTTTTGTCGAGTATTTGGGTGATGCAAAAACTAGATACGATCAGACCTGGCCCCGTTGGTAAAACAGTTGTTCATGGAACGGGTGCGCCAACCCACCCCCGGGCAACCCATTCCAGGATATTCATTTTAAGTAACCCCACAATCGAAGAAACCAAAGTGAATGTCAAGGGAAAAATCATCAGGTGCTTAAAAATAATTTTACCAGCCCTGTGAGCCATAAACCTGCCAACCGACCTTCCTCCAGGGTGACTACTTTATAAACTATATCAATATGTTAATCCTAGAGAGGAATGAGCTGGGATTGAAACCAGAATTATTCACCAGAAGAAATTCTTGGCCAATATGCATGGGGCGAGAAGAAATGGTTTGAGGGGGTTTCGGCTTGGGCGCCTTAATTTTACTATCTGCCTCTGATCCGACAGGTATCGCAGAGCCAAAAAACACCTCTCATATCCAGTCCATATCTATATTTCCTGGCCTGAAAGATTCCTGTCATTCCCTCCGTTAACCGGGTGTTCCCCGATCACCGGCCTCTGAAAGCTTCCTCCCCGCAAATGCCTGGGCAAGATCATGTGAACCTGTAGGCAATTTCTGCCAGCCTTGATGATAAGTGCAGGACTTTGCCGATGTCCCCTTCGTTGACCATTTCCATTTGCACCTTCTGACGCACCACTCGGTTAGCGGAGGGCAGGGAGGGATTAGGCAACTAGCTAATCAAGCGATATTCGACCATTATGGTGGCGATATCACGATATTGGGTTGGCTAAAATATAATTTTATTGCATTAAAAAGTGCGGCGACCAGTTTGTGTTGATACTGTGGATCACCAAGCTGTAATTCTTCATTTCGATTTTTTATGATGCCGCATTCAAATAATACCGCTGGCATCTGCGCTTTTTTCAGCACAACCAGATTATTATATTTATAAATGCCTCTGGTCTTATCAATCAGATCTTTGTCTTCCCCCCTAAATTTTTCGGCATGATGCAAGGTTGGGCAAAATCGGCTCTGCAACATCTCTGATCCGAGGATAACTGCAAATATCAGGCTGTTGAGGGGACTGCCGTTTTTTTCCGAATAAAACAGGGAATATCCGGTGAACTTATCGCAATAGGGCATAATTTGTCCCTGGTAAAGCCATTGAGACAGATCCTTGGGCTCCACGGAATCATGATGGATAGAGACCAGGAGATGTGCCCCCTGTTGGTTGGCGATAGCGGCTCTGGCCGAGAGGGAGATGTCATCCCCGGTCTCATTGATGATAAATGAACGTTTAAACCTCTTATCTTGCAGGAGTTGTTGGTGCAGTAGGGTGCCGATGTTCTGATTGAAGCGATATTCCGGTAGACCTCTGGCGCTGGTGGCTCCCGGACTATTGATAGTATGGCCTATATCGATGGCAATAATAAAATCCTCAGCCCAACAATTACCGCTTATCATGGTAGCGAACATCAAAAACGAGAGACAATACATTATCAGGTAATAACACATTTGGGATGATCTCTCCTTGCTAATCTAAGTCATTTAGTAAAAAAAACTTAGTCCGGCTACGTTACCACTCCGGTTGCCGGCAAAAGACAACTGATTGTTTAGAATGGCGACGATACGACATTATCTTTAGAGGCGATTAGGGACCGGTTGAAGGCGTTTTAGTTCAAGGTTGTTCCTCGCCTGACTCAATCTGAGGGAGTTTATGGCCGCATTTAAAACAATAATTATCGTTGTGGGGCACCCTCATTTGGCAGTTAGGGCAGATCCGAAAGAATTCACCCCCCGCGCCCAACGGCAAGCCGCAGTTTATGCAAAATTTTGCCCGAGGGGCATTAACTCTATGGCAGTGCTGGCAGACGGTGCCCGTTAAAGAGAGGGATTGATCGCTTAAGTAGAGTAATTTTTGATTCGCGAACCATACGATAAAGAGCAAGAGGGGAAAAACCAGGAGGACGGTCCAGGTCCGCAAAAATACAAAGAAATCAAAAGCCGCATGGACACTTGCCGCCGCCAGGAGATACGGGAGGGCGGTGGTAAAATACCTCTTATGCTTGCTGATAAACCTGGCCCGGGCCAGGCCGTAGCCCCAGATGGCGGCACAGGCCAGATGGACCGGTACGGACAGCAAGGATCGCGTGATCAGCACCCCCGGCCCGAAACGCACCGTGTATTCCAGGTTTTCGATGGCGGCAAAGCCGAGAGCCACGGTCATGGCGTAAATCATGCCATCGAGAGGCTCGTCGAATTCCGGCAGTCTCCTTACCAGGCGGAGCGTGGCCAGGAACTTCCAGGTCTCCTCGTTGATGCCGATAAAGACGGCCGAAATGAGGGCCAGGGGCGGGCTGACCTTCCGGGAGAGATTACTGACAAAACCCGTCAGGCCCAGGAAATGGTCGGCCAGGTTATTGAAGATGATGGCGGGGATGACGCTCATCAAACCGCCCAACAAGCCCACCCAGAGCAAGAGCTTGAGCGGTTCCGGCTCCAATCTTTCGTAGCGGCGCAATACCCAGAGCCAGATACCCGTGGAGACCAGCCAAGCCCGAGGCGCTCCAGAGAAAATGTGCCATGCCTGACTTCCCCTCTTGTCCGTGAGAGCCAGCCTTGGAACCCCACCGGAGGCGCCCCGGCATCGGGGTCGGGTACCCCTGAAGGCGGGTTTTATAACCAGGCGAGATGGCGGGCCCAATCGACTCTGGGCTGATTACCCGGATGGCCTCACGGCGACCTCAGGATCAGCGGATAAATTTCAATTCTTTAAGCTTCTTGAGGACTTCTTCACGGGATAAAGCCCCCATATGGCGGTCCACTTCTTTGCCGGCTGCATCCAGAAAGACCTGGGTGGGGATGAGCACGATTTTGTAGCGTTGGAAAAGGTCCTTTTCTTTGTCGACATAAACCATGCGGAATTCCACCTGGTCGCTGTAGGTGGATTTGAGCTCGGCCATGATTTTTGCCATCTCTTTGCAGGAAACACAGTAACCCGCGCCGAACTCATAGAGCGCCGGTCTAGCCTGGGGGGGCGCCGCACCCTGGGCCTGAGCCGGCCAGGCCTGGCCGATTACCAGAAAAACTAGGCAAGACCAACCGATACAAGTTCTTCGGAAAAAATTCATGGTAACCCTTCCTTAGCCCAGTGATGGAAGTCAGGCGGGCTGACTTCGCTGCAGATTTAGGCACCAGCTCTCAGCTTCTTGCCAGGCAGGCTTTTTGGTCATCCTGAACTGAGTGAATGATCTCAACTTAGTGAAAATTCGAGATTATCCGCATTGCTCAGCATGATCGCAGTTGTCAATGGGGAGTTTTGCCAGAGGCCCTTTGAGTGGGTAAATTTTTTTCCCTCCGGTGGTGTAAGTATACCCGCGCCATGCGAGGTCGCGCCGGTGATGGGAAGCCTTGGACTGCATGAGGTTCGGGGTGCGCATGAAGTCACCGACACCGGGTCCCTCTTGGCCCATTAAGAGCCAGAGGATTTCCCGGCGGGTCTCGGACCCCAGGGGGTTAAAAGTCTCTCTTCGGCTTTTTTGATTATTTAATCACCGCTCAGTCGCTTATTGTCAAATAAATATTGTCTCCGGGGCGATGAACCGGGATATTCCCGTCCGGACCCGGGTGATAAATTGGTTACCGTGGGCCGGTTTTCGTCACCCGCCCCACAGAAAATCCACTTGCCCCTTGATCTGAGGGGATATAATTCTCTATAGTTAGGGATAATTTGCTGAGGAGAGCCGCGGCAAGCGCGGCTCGAATCAGACCCCGGCGGAACTACGGCGCCGGGATTACCCGGACCGGGTGGTAAGACCACACCAAATCTCAATGAGGTGACTTGATGATGTTCGTGTTCCGCAGCAACTATGGCATCTGCCTGCTGGCATTGTCCCTGGTCCTGCCCCTGGTAGGCATCGGCTGGGGCCAAACTGCCCCGCCCCCGGCATCTAAGCTTGGCTAAGGACTACCGCCAGGCGGTTTCCCTCCTGGAAGAGGCGCAGCAGCAATTAGAGGCCAAGAATCTTTCTGGGGCCCTGTCCCTGGTGAAACAATCCAATGCGTTATTTACCCTTTTCCAGAAGGAAAGCGCCGCCAAACTGGCGGAGCATGAGCTTTCCTCCCAGGAAAGCCAGCAACTGGCCATTAACCAAAAACTGGCTACCGATGCCCAGGCCCAGGCGGACCGTCTGCTGGAGACCGCCGGCGCCAAGAAGAAGCAAGCTGAGGAGCTGAGAGCCCAGGGAAAGGCAGACGCGGGTGACGCAGCCGAACGTGAGTCCAAAGAACAATATCTCCAGGCGCAGACTCTCTCCATCAAGGCGGCAATTTATGCCCTGCGCAATCAGCAGATCATCTTTCGGTTTCTGGCGCCGTAGTGCCGACAAACGGGCCCCAGAGGATGCAGGCCCCGGGACCGGACCGGCAAAGTTTTCCCTCCACCTCGGGTCAGGACTCAACCGCATCCCGATAATCGCCGTAAGGAGATTTTTGAGTTGACATCTTGGCCTCAACTAGACCAACAATGATGGCATATTTTCTGAGGAGGGAGGAAGTTATGAGTCGAGTCCTGTCAAAGGTTCTGGTGGCCGCGGCCCTGGTAATGCTGGTGGTGGGCGGGGTCCAGGCTGCGGACCAAAAACAACCTATCAAAATAGGGGCCATGTTCGCCCTGTCGGGGCCGGCCGCCCATATCGGCACCCCCACCAAGCTGGTGGCGGAGATGGTGGTGGATCAGATCAACAAGGCCGGGGGCATCAATGGCCGGCCCCTGGAGCTGATCATCGGCGATACCGAGAGCGACCCGGCCAAGGCCGCCACCATCGCCAAGAAATTTATCCACTCCGACAAGGTGGCGGCCATCATCGGGCCCACCACCACGGGCTCGGGGATGCAGGTCAAGAAGATCGTCGAGGAAGCCGGGGTCCCCACCTTTATGTGCGTGGGCGGCGACCCGGTGATCATGGGTGGGAAATTCGGCCCCTTCACCTATGTGTTCAAATCCCCCCAACGCTCCTCCGTGGCGGTGAAGCGGCTGTTCACCTACCTGAAGGAGAAGAAGATCACCAAGCTGGGGCTGCTCTATGCCTCGGACAGCTTCGGCAAAGACGGGGCCGCGTGGCTGGAGAAACTGGCGCCGGATTACGGCATCACCCTGGTGGCCAAGGAGTCCTTCGGCCCCAAGGACACCGACATGACCGCCCAGCTCACCAAGATCAAGAACGCCGGGCCCCAGGGGATCATCTGTTGGACCATCGGACCGGCCGGGGCCATCGTGGCCAAGAACAAGGCCCAGTTGGGCCTCAAACTCCCCCTGTTCCAATGCCACGGTCTGCCTGACCCCAAGTATATCGAACTGGCCGGCAAGGCCTCCGAAGGGGACCGCATGCCGTCCACGAAACTGATGGTAGCGGCGGATTTGCCGGATACCGACGCCCAGAAGAAGGTCATTCAGAACTTCATCCATCTCTACACGGACGTCTATCATTTAGACAAGCAGTTCCCGATTAACACCCACTCGGGCTATGCCTGGGACGCCATCAGCATTGTGGCCGACGCCATGCGGAAGGCGGGTACCGACCCTAAGGCCCTCCGGGCTGCTATCGAGGGGACCAAGGGCTACGTGGGAGTTTCTGGGATCTATACCCTGAGCCCCGAGGACCACAACGGCCTGGGCCCTGATTCCATGGTTATTATCCAGGTTAAGGACGGCAAGTTCGTGATGGCAAAATAGGACCTGCTTCCCAGCCTCACACCTACCCAGAGCGGGGCCCGCGGCGACGGGCCCCGCTGCCTTTTTTACCGCCGTCCCTTCCTCCCTGTCCCGGGACCACCCGCAGCCTAATACTTAAATTTCCGGTAAAAAATCCGTTTCAGGACCTCCGCCGACAGGATATAGAGGAGCAGGATGGCGGAGAGGACCAGGTAAAACTCCAGGGGCAGCACCTGGAATTCGAAAACGCCCCGGAGCGGCGACGCCGGGAAGATCAAGGTGACCCCGATAATGGCCAGGGACACGATCAGCAGGTATTTTCCGGGGCGGCTCTTGATGAACGGGCGCCGGGTTCGGATGACCAGGACAATCATCACCGCCGAGATCACCGATTCCTGGAACCAGCCGGTCCGGAACAATTCCGGGGTGGCCCGGAGGATGTAGATCAGGGCCCCGAAGGTGAGGTAGTCAAATACCGAACTCAGGATGCCGAAGAAAAACATAAAGCGGCGGATAAACCCGATATCCCACCGGTGGGGCTGATCCACCAACTCCTGGTCGACACTGTCGGTGGCAATGGTCATTTCCGGGAAATCCGTCATCAGATTGGTAAGCAATATCTGGGTGGGCAACAAGGGCAGGAAGGGCAGCAGCAGCGAGGCTCCGGCCATGCTGAACATATTTCCGAAGTTGGCGCTGGTGGCCATAAAAACGTACTTGAGGGTGTTGGCAAAGGTCTTGCGGCCTTCCTGAACCCCCTGCAAAAGAACGTCCAGGTTATGCTCCAGCAAAACGATGTCGGCGGCCTCCTTAGCCACGTCCACGGCGCTGTCCACCGAGATGCCCACGTCCGCGGCGTGCAACGCCGAGGCGTCGTTGATCCCGTCACCCATATAGCCCACCACGTTGCCGGCTTTTTTCAGGGCCAGGATGATCCGCTCCTTCTGGTTGGGCTCCACTTCCGCAAAGATGTCCACTTCCTGGGCCCTTTGCATCAGGGCTTCGGGGCTCATCCGGCGCATTTCCTGGCCGGTGAGGACGGTCGTGTTGGCCATCCCCACCTGGCGGGCGATGGCGCCGGCGATCAACTGGTTGTCGCCGGTAATCACCTTCAGGGTGACCCCCAGGGTGGCCAGCCGGTTGATGGTCTCAAGGATGCCCGGTTTTGGGGGGTCGTGGACGACCAGGAATCCCAGCAAGGTCATGGCCGTCTCATGGTCCTTGGTGATGTCCGTGACTGGCCCCATATCCCGGTAGGCCAGGGCCAGAGTCCGCCGGCCTTGCTCGCTGGCCGTCTTCACCAGTTCATGGACCTGGGCGTCAATGGTCTTCAGGTCGATGGTGGCGCCGTCCGCGGTTTCCGCGGCGGTGCAGACGGACAGCACGTTGGGAACGGCCCCCTTGGTGATCATCACCCGGCGCCCCTCGTGGCCCACCAAAATACTCAAGCGTTTGCGGATAAAGTCGTAGGGCACTTCATCCAGTTTCTCGTAGCCGGTGATGTCGCAGGCGGCCTGGTTGCGGATGGCCAGGTCGATGGGGTTGGTAAAGCCGGTCTCGAATATGGCGTTGAGGTAGGCGTACAGAGCCACTTTTTTGCTGTCAGCGCCCTCCACGCCGACCATGGCATGGAGGTGGACCGTGCCTTCGGTGATGGTGCCGGTCTTGTCGGAGCACAGCACGTTCATGCTGCCGAAGTTTTCGATGGAGGCCAACCGCCGGACGATGACCTTGGCCGCGGCCATGCGTTTGGCCCCGGTGGCCAGGTTGACGCTGATAATGGCGGGCAGGAGCTGGGGGGTCAGGCCCACGGCCAGGGCCAGGGCGAACAGGAAGGAATCCAGGATCGGCCGCTTCAAGAGGATGTTGCCCAGCGAAGATGATGGTCACCATGACCAACGTCACTTGCATCAGGAGGAAGCCGAAGCGCCGCACGCCGCGTTCGAATTCGGTTATCGGCGGGCGCAGCACCAGCCGCGCGGAGACCTGGCCGAACTCGGTCCGGGTGCCGGTGCCGATGACCAGGGCCCGGGCGCTGCCGCTGACCACGTGGGTCCCCATAAACAGGGTATTGACCCTCTGGTTGAGGGGGGTGTCCGCCGGCAGCACGGTTACCGACTTTTCGGCGGGATAGGTCTCGCCGGTCAAGGCCGCTTCATCCACGAAGAGCTCGTTCGAGGCCAGGATGAGGCAATCGCCCGGGATCACATCCCCGGCGGCCAGGATGACGATATCCCCGGGAACGACCTGCTCCACCGGGATTTCCGCCTGCTGTCCGTCGCGCCACACCGCGGCCTTGATCTGCACCACCGCCAGGAGCTTCGACAGGGCATTGGCCGCGCCCCGCTCCTGCCAAAACCCCAGCAGGCTGCTGATCACCACAATAAAGCAGATGATGATGGCATCGGCCCGGTCGGCCAGAAAATAGGAAAGGATGGCCGCGCCCAGCAAAATAATGATGATGGGGCTCTTGAATTGGGCCAGGAGCAGGGTGAGGGCATCGGTCTTGCGTTTCGATTTGAGGAGATTGGGGCCGTAGAGGGCCAGGCGCTGCCGGGCCTCATCCGTGGTCAACCCCGCCGCAGTGGTCTTTGAGCGCGGTAAGAAGTTCCTCCGGGGGAATACTCCAGAAGGCTGCGGCGTAGGAATCCGGGGGATTTTCCTCTTTAGCGGCGATGGTCGGACTCCCGGGGCGCGGTTGGGGGCCAGTCGGCAGATATCAGGAAGCGGCGGCCATTAAGGCGGAGGCAATATCCACCCAGGGGCGCCCGGGCCGATACGGTCCGCGGCCAACTGCGACCATGAGCTTGATGATCCATCGCCATAAAATCGTTGTGGAAAGAGGCGTCGGAAACTTGCGCCTTACATGATAAATATTATCTTAAATCAAAGCGATTTAATATAATCTTTTCATGGTCGCACGCCTTTCTCTCGCCGCCTCATCCGGCGGTGGGTAATTTGAAGATATATTAATAAATCTAAGCTGTTATGCCGATAATTTCAGACACCCTCTGGGCGAGGATGGTCGGTGCGAACCTGGGGCGAAGGCGTAGGGTCCTCTGCTTGCGGTTATCCATCTCGGCAAACATTCATGGGCCTTCGGCCCGTCCGTAAATTATGAAACCATTATGGCGGGCATACACTCAACTTTGAATTTTGAACCTCGAACGTTTCGAAGCAGGGGAGGGTAGACCATGGGCTTATCCAGCAAGATGTTCCCGCATTCATCCCGGGGCGCCGGCGCGGTCACCCGCCGACTGGCTCTTTTATTGATCATGGCCCTGGCCCTGGCCTGGTCGGCGGCCATAGGTCCGGCCGCAGCCCAGGAACGGCCCAAGTCAACCGCCCAAGACGGGGTCGACCCCAAGAAACACTTCACCATTGTCAAGATCGAACCGGACCCGGTCCAGGAGGTGGTCAGGATCTTTTTCAGCCAGCCGCTGTTGGTTGAGAGTCTCCGGGGCAATCTGCGGCTGCTGCCCCGGGTCAAGATCGACTGGAACCGCACCACCCTTGACCCCAAAGGGGTGCTGACCCTGCGGGGGGCTTTCCGGTACGGCACCGGCTATCTCGTCAACCTGCCGGAAACCCTGAGGGTGGGAAGAAAGACCTACCGCAAAACGGTCAACTCCTTTTTCATGGGCGACCGGCCCCCAAAGGTAGAATTCGTAGGCCCCCAAAGCGTCATCGAACGGGACAGCCGGCAGCTGCTGCACGTCCGGGCCCAGAATGTCAACAACCTGAGGTTTGATGGCATCCGGGTGCCGCCGCTCCTGCTGCCCCTGGCCCTGACGGTGGAGAAGTCCCCGGCCGACTGGGACCGCGTCTTCGCTGAGCTCAATACCGCCGCCGAGGGACTCAAACCCTTCCTCACCTCCCATAAGGACCTGGCCGACTTTGTCACCCCGCCCCTTGCCGAGAAGCAACTCTTTCCCGCCACCGGGGAGAAGAACAAGCCCTGGGCGGTTTCCCTGCCCCTGAGCTTCAGGCAGGGCAAGGAGGCCGGCGCCCTGGAACTTATCCGGGTCCAGGACAACGAGGCCGGCAGTTCGGCGGCCACCCCGCCCCGGGTCTTCGAAATCACCAATCTGGGCCTGACCTATAAACGCGGCCAACAGAATCTGCTCGTCTGGGTGACCTCGCTCCAGGCCGGGACTCCCGTGGCCGGGGCCCGGGTTATGGGCTTCACCCGGGACATGGAGGCCTTTTTCCTGGGGCGCACCAACGCCGACGGCGTGCTGCTCTTCGAACCCCATGACCTGTCGGGGTTGTCCCTCAAGAACCCCAAAAACGTGCAGCCGGTAAAGCGGGTGGTAAAGCAGGACGAACTGGTGCTGCTGATGGCGGGGACCGGCGACGACGTGGCTTTTATCCAGGTGACGCCCCAGGGCAATCTCAAGCCCCAGGGAATCTGGCAGGTGAAGGCCGGAGAAAAAATCCGCAATCTCCGGGGCAACGTGTTCACGGAACGGGGCGTCTACCGGCCCGGGGAGAAGGTCTATTTCAAGGGCACGGTGCGGGAATATGGTAATGGCCGCATTTTTCCCCCCAAGGGCGAAGTCTGCTTTTTTGAGGTCATCAGCCCCAAAGGCGAGCAGGTCTTTACCTATGAGGGCCGGACTTCGGATTTCGGCACGGCCGCCGGGGAACTCCTGACCCAGAGTTACTGGCCCTTGGGGACTTACACCCTGAACCTGAAGTATGGCCCGGAAACCCCTGCCGAAGCTGCCGCGGCCGGTAAAGGCCGCCGGGGTCGCCGGAGTGAGGACCCCTCTTTAGAGGGGGCGGCGGCCGGCCCGAAAAATCAGGTGAGCGTCACCTTCCAACTGCAGGAGTTCAAGCCGCCCCGGCACTTTGTGTCCATCGGCTTCCAGCAGATCATGAAGCCCCTGAAGGGATACGTCAATCGGGGCGAGCAGCAATCTCCCTTTGTCCGGATCGACCTCACCGGCTCATATTATGCCGGGGGGCAGGTCAAACACGGCCAGGTGCGCTGGAAGATTTTTCAATCCAAGACCAGCTATCAGGTGCCGGGATATGACAACTTCACCTTCGGTTACGGCAGCGAAGAGCAGGGCCCCCTGATCGAGAGCGGCCAGACCATTTTAAATGAGAAGGGGAAGGCGGAACTGGAGTTTCCCCTGGACCGCCAAATCATGAACGGGGAGCACGGCCTCTCCGTGGTGGCCACCGTGGTGGACTTCGACGGCCGGGCGGCGTCGGAAACCAAGATGTTCCAGGTGACGCCGGACTTTTTGGTGGGCATCAGCCGCCACCCGGAAGTCGGTCCGGGCCGAGGATGAGCAGGTCCTGACGGTTATGCTGGCCAAGCCGGACGGCAAGCGGATCACCCGGGGCGCCCTCCAGGCCGAAATCCTGCAAAAAAGCTGGGCCTACGTGGCCAAGCGCAACGAGCAGGGCGACCTCTATTGGGATGAGCAGGAAATCTGGCGCAAGACCGTATCCAGCGACCTCACCCTGGCGAAAGGCACGGCCACCTTCCGTTTCAGCTTCGCCTGGGGCGGCCGCAATCTCCTGGCCTTTACCTATAAAGACAAGGCTGGCCACAGTTTCGCTTCGGCCACGGCCTTTGAGGTGATCGGGGAAAACTACGCTTACGAGAACCGGGAACTGCCCTACCTGCCCCTGGCGCTGTCCGCGGACCGGCCGGCCTATAAGCCGGGGGAGACGGCCAGGCTCACGGCCCGGCCCCGAAGCCCGGTGTCCCGCTACCTGGTCACCCTGGAGCAGGAAGGCGTGCTGAAGTACCAGGTGATCACCCCCAAATCGGAGGCCGAGAGCCTGGAAATTCCCATCCGTCCCGAATATACCCCCAATCTCTATGTCTCGGTCCTGGGACTGACGCCCCGGGGTGAATTTCCGGTGTACGCCGGCCACTATGACACCCAGGCTCCCGGCTTCTACTGGGGCACCCTCAACCTGCCGGTCCGCCACGAAGTGGAAGGCCTCCAGGTCAAATCAACCCGGGGGTCCGGGACCTCAAGGCCGAACCCGGGGCCAAGGTGACCCTGGACTTCACCGTCCAAAATCCCCAGGGCGGCGGGGTGGAAGCGGAGATGGCCGTGGCGGTGGTGGATGAAGCCGTCCTGGCCCTTGACCGGGTTTAAAACTCCCAGCCTGGAGGCCCTGACCCGGTTCGACCGGCCCCTGGAGGTCTTTACCGGAGAACTGCGGGCTTTACTGGTGCACCAGACTCCGTTCTATCTTTCCAAGAACGAGCCCTTGACCGGCGGCGGCGGTCTGAGCGAAGAGGTCATGTCCAAGCTCCGGCGGCGCTTCGAGGCGGTGGCCTATTTCAACGCCCAGGTGCACACCGACGCCCAGGGACGGGCCCAGGTAAGCTTCACCCTGCCCGACAATATGACCACCTACCGGATTTATGCCGTGGTCCTGGACCGGGGCAGCCGCTTTGCCAGCGTCGAGCGGCCCTTGCTGGCCACCAAGGACTTTTACCTGGAGCCTGGTCTGCCCGGGTTCTTCACCCGGGGCGACACCTTTAAATTTCAGGTGGCCGCGTTCAACGCCACCGGCGAGACCGGGCCGGTGAAATTCAGCGCCGTCGGGGATGGCGGGCTGTTTCTCACCGCCACGGAACCCAAGGAGAAGCTCAATCCCAAAGACAGCTTAAAGCTCGAAGTCACCGGCCAGGCCGCCGCGGCCGGCGCGGCCGGGGCCCGTTTTGCCGGCCAGTTCCTGGGGCGGACCGACGCGGTGGAACTCAAGCTGCCCATCAACTCCGGGCAGGTCCGGGATACCCAGGTGTGGTTCGGTTCCCTGGCCGGGACCACCGAGATCAAGGTTCCGCTCCCCGCTTACCTGACCGGCAAGGACGCCGGCCAGATTAACCCGGAGGAGGTCAAGGCCGTCCTGACCCTGGCCGGGTCGCCCTTTTTGCGGATGACCGAGGCGATTCACTACCTCCTCAATTACCCCTATGGCTGCGTGGAGCAGACCAGTTCCGGGGTTCTGGGACTGGCGGCCCTCCGGGGGGTTATCCAGCAAGGCCTGGTGTCCGGGGTGAGCCTGCCCGAAACCGACAAATACCTGAACCGGGGGGTGCAGCGCATCCTGAGCCTCCAGACCGACTCCGGGGGCTTTGCCTACTGGCCGGGGCAGCGGGAACCCCACGTCTGGGGTTCGATCTATGCCGCCGCGGCCTTGAGCCTGGCCCGCAGCCATGGGCTCACGGTGCCGGAAGATGCCCTGAGCCAGGCTTCGGCATACCTGAAAACCCAGATCCAGGAAGAGAAACGATCCCCCGCCCTCAAGGCCTTTGCCGCCTACGTCCTGGCTCTCAACAAGTCTCTGGACCGGGACACCCTCAACACCGCGAGGGCGCAATTTTCCCAGATGCACCGGGAGAGCAAAATCCTGGTGTTGTTGGCGGCCAGGCTGGCGGAACTGCGCCCGTTGCCGGAACTTCAGGCCGAGTTGAAACCGCTGTTGGGCGGCAAGGCCGAGGCGATTAATGACGATCCCGAGGATTTCTCCTGCCGGTTCCGCACCCCGGCCCTGGCCCTCCTGGCGGCCCAGGCCATCCTGCCCAAGGACCCCCTCACCCAGGAGGAGGCGCTGCTCCTGCTGGGTGGCCTGGACAGCCGGGGCATCTGGAACTCCACGGCCGATACCGGCTGGGCCCTCCTGGCCCTGGGAAGCTACTTCAAGGATGCGAGCTTTGGGGCCGAAGCGGTGGAGATCGCCATCAGCCAGCCCGGCGTCCCCGCCGCCCAGCGCCTCAAGCTTGACCCCAAGGGCTTCCGCACGGTGGGGCTTAACGCCAAGGCCCTGCTCAAGAACCCGGTGGTCAAGGTGGAAGGCCAGGCCGGCAAAACCTGGCTCTACAAGCTGGAGTTGACCGCCCCCCGGCTGGATATCGCCGGTACCGGGGCCGCCAACGGCTTTAAGGTTCGCCGGGTCATCAAGAACACCGATGGCTCGGATATCATCAAGGTGGGCGACCTGGTGAAAGTTACGGTCTTCATGGACGTCGCCGGCACAGGGGCAGCGCTACGTGGTGCTGGATGACCCCCTGCCCGCGGGGCTGATGGCCCTCAACACCGCCTTCAAGACCGAGGAGCTTGTCCCGGAGGATGACGACTCGGAGCGCTACGACGACTTCGATTACGTCACCGCCGATGGGAGCATCCGGTTCCGTCCCAATTATTTCGAGATCCGGACCGACCGGGTGCTGGCCTTCCGGGACCAGGTCTACTCCGGCTCCCAGCGGTTCGAGTATTACTGCCGGGCCGTGTGCGAGGGCAAGTTCGTGCTCCCGGCCACCCGGGTGGCGGCCATGTACTCGCCGGGGGTGAACGGCTACTCCCCCCAGGGAGAGCTGATCGTCAAGGGGCGCTGATGCTGAAGAGGCTGCCATGGGGCCGTCTCGCCTGGTGCCTGGCTGCGGCCCTGCTGGGCCTTTTCGTCCTGGCCTGGCATTTTGAGGCCGCCTCGCGCCTGGACCCGGCGGCCCTGGAAGCGAGGCCCGGCCCCCTGGTGCTGGACCGGACGGGCCGGCCCTTGCGCCTGGTGTCCGGGGCCCAGGGGGGCAAGCTGGTCACCTTGCCCGACGGGGCCGTCCCCGCCCTCGTGGCCGCGGCTTTTGTGGCCGCGGAGGACCAGAGGTTTTGGCGTCATCCGGGCATCGACCCCCTGGCCATCCTCCGGGCCGCCATGAGCAACCTGAGCCACGGGCGCATCGTGTCCGGGGCTTCCACCATCACCCAGCAGCTGGCCCGCCTCACCTACCCCGGGCCCCGCAGTTATTATCGCAAGCTGGTGGAGGTCTGCCGCAGCCTCAGGATAGAGGCGGCCCTCAGCAAGGACGAGATCCTGCGGCGCTACCTCGACCGGGTGCCCCTGGGTAATAACCTCATCGGGGTGGAGGCCGGGGCCTGGGCCTATTTCGGCAAGACCGCCTCCCGGTTGACCGCAGGTGAAGCAGCAACCCTGGCCGCCCTGGTCAAAGCCCCCGGGACCCTGAACCCCTACGGCCGCCACCGGGAGCGCCTCCTCGACGCGGCAGCGCTGGGTTCTCTCCCGCATGGCCCGGCTCGGGTATCTCAGCCCCGAGGAATTCCAGGCCGGACAGTCGGAACCCGTCAGGTTCCGGGGCAACGGCCCCCGCCCCCCGGCGTTCCCCTTTGAAGCCCCGCATTTTGTCAACCTGGTTCTGACCCGGGAGAGACCGGCGGCCCCGGGTTCCCAGCGGATCAGGACGACCCTGGATCTGCCGCTGCAGCGCCGGGCCCAGGCCATCGTGAACTCGCACCGGACCCGGCTTCTGAAGGCCGGCGCCTCCCAGGCGGCCGCAGTGATCGTCGCCAACGGCTCCCGGGAGGTCCTGGCCCTGGTGGGTTCCTGCGCCTATGGCCCCCGGGACCGGGGCTTCAACAACGGGGCCGTTGCCTGGCGCTCGCCGGGTTCGGCCCTGAAGCCGTTTCTCTACGCCCTGGCCCTGGACCAGGGGTTCACCCCCGCCTCGGTGCTGGAAGACGTGGAACGGCGCTACCGCACGCCCCGGGGCGAGTTTATCCCGGCCAACTTCGACCGCGTGTCCCACGGCCCCATTTCTTTCCGGGAGGCCCTGGGCAATTCCCTGAACCTCTCCACCGTCCACCTCCTCAACCTGATGGGGCCGGAGACTTACTATGACACGCTGGTCGGGCTCCAGCTCATCAACCACCCGGAATTTACCCCGGAGCACTACGGGCTGGGCATGGTGGTGGGCAACCCCGAAGTCAGTCTCCTGCAACTGGCCGCGGCCTACGCCTGCCTGGCTAATGGCGGGAAATTCGCTCCCCTGCGCCTCACGCTGGATTCCCCCAAAGTCGACGGGACGCCGGTCTTTACCTCCCAGGCGGCCTTCATCGTCAGCGACATCTTGAGCGACCCCATGGCCCGGGTCCGCATCTTCGGCGGCGCCTCGGCCATGAACCCGCCTTACCGGATGGCCATCAAGACCGGGACCAGCACCCACTACCGGGATTTGTGGGCCGTGGCCTACACCCCGGAGTATACCCTGGCGGTGTGGGTGGGCAATTTCGATGGCCGGCCCACCGCGGGTCTCAGCGGCGCCGGCGCCGCCGCCCCGATTGTGGCCGACCTGGCCGAGGCCCTGTTTGCCGGGAGTCCGCCGCCGGCTTTCAGAAAACCCGCCGGGGTCGCCACCGCCGAGGTGTGCGCCTTCTCCGGCCTCAAACCCGGGCCGGGCTGCGGAGACCTTCGCCAGGAGCTGTTTATGGCCGGCACCGAACCCCAGGCGATTTGTTCGTATCACCACCCCCAGGAACCCTGGCACCGCATGCCCGCCAATTATGCCGGGTGGCTCCACCAGCGCTACGAGAAAGGCGGCGAAGGCCGATTCCGCCTGGCCGACTTCGATCAGGACCTGGGGAAGACCTTTCAGGGGCCGGCGCCCGCTGACCCGAAGGCCGGGGCCCAACCCCGGCGCCGGGGCGGCGCCCTGGTTCTCGGCCGCCCCCCGACCCCGCTGATGGGCGGTTATCCCCGCCGCCAGGGACGGCGGCCTGGGGCTCCGGGTCAGCATCAGCTACCCGTTGGCCGGGGACCGGTTTCTGTTGGCGCCCCGGGCCGAGGTAATCCGGGTGATTTCCAAAGTTCTGTGCCGGGACCCCCTCAAAGCGGTCACCTGGTTCGTGGACGGTCGGGAAGTTGCCGCCACCGGCCCGCCCTATGAACTGCCCCTCACCTTATCCCGGGGCCACCACCGGCTTACCGTGGTGGGGCCGGGCGGTCAGGGCGATGCCGTGGAGGTGGTGGTCCAGTGAGGCCTGCTGCCCCGGGAGGGTGATTTTTCCTCTGGGGTGATTGCTGAAAGAAGTTTTCGTCGAAAGAGCGGCGATATTTAGGTCATTCTGGACGGAACGCAGCAGAGTGAGAAAATCGGCGGCTTAAAAAAGAGGTGCTGCGCGGCATGCAGAATGACAAAAAAGAGGCGCCAAGTCAATTTGTCATCCTGAGGGGATGGCAGGATCTTGTATTTCACCGAAATTATGAGTTTTTTCGGTCGCTCCGTCCCCCCGGATTGACAGGCTAAGAAACTTCGCAGAGGTTTCTCTGTGGTATCAAACCTTACTTGGGAACCGGGTTTTCTATCGCCTCGATTTTAAGAGGTTTCTTGAGAACGGCTCGGAGGGATTTGGCCGCGTCCTCGGCATCGCTCTGGGAGGTGAAATGGCCCCAGCCAAACCTGATAGAGGTTTAAATCCCTGGGGTCCCGCTGAATAAAGGCGGGTTTTCCCTGCCTTTTTCAGCCTGGCCAGCATCTTCTCGGCGTCCCGGTATTTTTTAAAACTGCCCGCCAAAATACCGTAGCGCTGGCCGGCCTCCAGGGGCGGCAAAACCGTAACCTGCGGCTCCGGGGTGGGCGCCACCCCCATGGGGGGGCCGGCAGGTTCAATGGGGGGTGCGGGGGTGTGGGCGTCGGGGCTGCCGGCGGTTCCGGCTTGGCCGGAGCCGTTGCTGCGGGCGGAGCGGGGGCAGTGCAGCGGGGCTTGGCCCGGTTTTCCCAGGGCCGCCGTTGGAAAGGTAATACAGGACCACTAACAGGACAATCAGGATGGCCGCGACTGCCAGGCCGCGTGATAGATTCTTGTTCATAACGTTTTGGCCCATCCCGCCGGCTGGCCTGTCCGATTGATACCGGGTGACAGTCCAAGGGCCAGGTTAATTTCAGGGTCTGATTCACCCCGCCCTCGGGGGCAATGCCTCGCTCCCCGATCACAACCCGGTGGATTCTGGCCGGTAGGAGCGCCGCCTGGGATAAGGGGCTTCCCGGGGCAGCACCTTGCTGTCGCCGGTCAGGCCACACCTTCCGTGCCAGGGCTCCTCAAGGCGGTGGGAAGTCCCAGTTTCGGGTCGCCTGAGTCCAGCGTCCTACCGCACCGGCCGGACGACGGGCGGCGTGGTTATCGTGAGTTCCGGTGGAAGCATCATGCGTTGGTTCCATAACTCGTCATACGTCAGGTAGCCTTTGTTACCGGTGTCGCACTTCTGGTAAACTTCCAACCCCTTGTTTTTGTCGCTGGTGCGCGCCATGAACTCCTCTTTGCTGATCTTGCCGTCACGGTTCGTGTCCAGGACCGAGCACAGCTGGTCCCGGTCTGTCTGGGCCTTCTTGTCCTCCGTGGTCGCACAACCGGCCATCAAGAGTGCAGCTAACAGGGTTGCCAGCGCGATTATGCCTGGGCGCATCATCATCTGTGGCCTCCTCACTCGCTCCCGGATAGACTGATTACACCATAGCACAGAAGTTCTTTCCAGGAAACTGTTTATTAAATTGCGGCAGGCTATGATTCAGCTGTCGAAATTGGCGTGTGCTTAATCATCAAAATCAACCTGCCCCAGATGTTAAAAACTGCCTGGCTTAAGAGGCGATGCAAGAGGGTTATGAAACGGTTGGTTAAAATTACCTTTTCCCCCCTTTAAGGAGGCATGGAATCATTGCCTTGCCTCCACTGGGGGTTGATTGAGGCAGCCACGGGATAGAGCCTGCATGGCCCGGGTGAGGAATGGCCGGCATCCTTGAGCTTGACAGGCAGGCGCCGGTGGGATAACAATGAGCGGCAGAATGGCCGATGCACCGGCAAAACCGGTCTTGATATTCGGATAAGGGGTTAAAATCATGGAACTGTTATTTCGCCCCCGGCGCTTGAGACGGCGGGAACCCTTGCGGCGCATGGTGCGGGAGACGCATCTGCGTCCCGAAGACTTCATCTATCCCATGTTTGCGGCGCCGGGGAGCCAGGTGCGCCAGGAAGTGACCTCCATGCCCGGCGTGGCCCGCCTGTCCGCCGACCTGCTGGTGGAGGAGGCCAAAGCCGCCCTGGATGCAGGGGTGCCGGCGGTCCTCCTCTTCGGACTGCCGGTCAAGAAAGACGACACCGGCTCCGAGGCCGCCTCCCCCAAGGGCGCGGTGCAGCAGGCGATCAGACAGCTCAAAAAGAAGCTGCCCGAACTGGTGGTGATCACTGACGTCTGCCTGTGCGGCTACACTTCCCACGGCCACTGCGGCTTGCTGTCCGGCAAAGAGGTGGACAACGATACCACCCTGGAGGTCCTGGGCCAGGTGGCGCTTTCCCATGCCGAGGCCGGGGCCGATATGGTGGCGCCTTCCGACATGATGGACGGCAGGGTAGGGGCCATCCGGGAGGCCCTGGACGAGCGGGGCTTCGAGATGGTGCCCATCATGTCCTACGCGGTCAAATACGCCTCCGCCTTCTATGGGCCTTTCCGGGACGCGGCGGAGTCCGCCCCGGCCTTCGGGGACCGCCGGGCGTACCAGATGGACCCGGCCAACATCCGGGAGGCCCTGCGGGAAGCCGCCCTGGACGTGGAGGAGGGGGCGGATATCCTCATGGTCAAGCCCGCCCTGCCTTACCTGGACGTCATCGCCCAGTTGGCCGGCGAGTTCGACCTGCCCCTGGCCGCGTACCAGGTAAGCGGCGAGTATGCCATGATCAAGGCGGCGGCCGCCAACGGCTGGCTGGATGAGACCGCGGTGATGCTGGAGTCGCTCCTGGCCATCAAGCGCGCCGGCGCCGACCTGATCCTCACCTATTTCGCCAAACAGGCGGCCCAGGTGCTGGCCAAACAGGGTTAGGGAACAGGAGGAAAGAGATGTTCGGCCATCGTATGAAACTGTTCAAACTCCTCGGGTTCGAGGTGCGCGTCGATGCAAGTTGGATCGTCATCGCGGTGCTGGTCACCTGGTCCCTGGCCAAAGGGGCCTTTCCCTCCTGGTATCCGAATCTTACCCCGGAGACCTACTGGATCATGGGGGTGGTGGGGGCCCTGGGGCTCTTCGTCTCCATCGTGGCCCACGAGTTCTGCCACTCCCTGGTGGCCCGGAAGTTCGGCATGCCCATGAAGGGCATCACCCTGTTCATCTTCGGCGGGGTGGCGGAGATGGGGGATGAGCCGCCTACTGCCAAGGCCGAATTCATGATGGCCATCGCCGGCCCCCTGTCCAGCCTGGCGATTGGCGGCTGCTGTTACCTGATCTACCTTTTGGGGTTGCAGAGCCATTGGCCCACCCCGGTCAATGCCGTCAACTATTACCTCTTCTACATCAACGTCATCCTGGCGGCCTTTAATCTCCTGCCGGCCTTCCCCCTGGACGGCGGCCGGGTGCTGCGCTCCATCCTGTGGGGCGCCAAGGGCAACATGCGCTGGGCCACCCGGGTGTCCTCCTCCATCGGCTCGGCGTTCGGCCTCGGCCTCATCTTCCTGGGCGTTCTCCGGTTCATCAGCCACGACGTCATCGGCGGGGTGTGGATGTTCCTCATCGGCATGTTCCTGAGAAACGCCGCCCAGACGTCGTACCAGCAGCTCCTGGTGCGCAAGGCCCTGGAGGGCGAACCGGTGAGCCGCTTTATGAACGCTCACCCGGTGACGGTGCCGGATTCCCTTACCGTGGCCCAACTGGTGGATGATTATATCTATAAGTATCATTATAAGATGTTCCCGGTTATGGCCGGGGAGAAGCTGGCGGGCTGCATCACCACCCGGCAGGTGAAGGAGATTCCCCGGGAGGCGTGGGACCGGGAGACCATCCGGGAAGCGGCCAGCGCCTGCTCGCCGGAAAACACCATCTCGCCCGAGACCGACGCCATCAAGGCCCTGGCCATGATGACCCAGAGCGGGGTCAGCCGGCTGCTGGTGGTGGAGAAGGGCCGCCTGGTGGGGCTGGTATCCTTAAAAGACCTGCTGGATTTCTTTTCTCTCAAGGTGGAACTGGAAGAGCAGGACTGACAGCGGGGTGAGACCTCCGGGAAAGTCTCATAAAAAGTCTGCGCTCAAAAAGGTAATTTTCTTCGTAGGGTGCGTCTCACGCACCGGAATGGTGCGTGAGACGCACCCTCGTTGGAGTGTTCGGGAAACCATTCCCGGCTCTGGAAATACTTTCCTGAGAGCCACCTGATCAGGTAGGATAGCCGCCCTGGCTGTCCAAACTTTGTCTACCCTTAGGGGGCGCCTTTTTCCCATTTTGATGATCAGGACCGCAGCTGAAATTTTTCCGAAGTTTCAGGTTGTTAGTTGCGAAATAAGTCCAGGACCCTCACCTAAAGCAGCTTCCTCAAAGTATCCTTAAACCGCTGCACCTCATCCTGCACTCCCGCCAGGATTTCTTTATAACGGTAAAAATCCAGGACCCGGATATCGGTCAGGGCCGGCTTGACATAGATGTCCGGCGGAGAAAGGTTCTTCTTGGCCGCCACAATGGAGGTTTGCATGATCTGGAAGGTGGACAGGATGCTCTCCACCATATTGGGGACCGGGTCCCCCGGGGCATAGGTCTTCTCGCCGGAGACATCAATGGCGATGGTAAGATCACACTCCGGCCCGATGAGGTCGTAAGGCAGGGGGTTCACCGCGCCGCCGTCGACGAGGACGTGTCTGATTGAGGAGTACCGGTTCGAAAATTGCCGGCATGGCCATGGAGGCCCGGATGGCAGTAATGAGGTTGCCGCTTTCGAATACCACCGGGCGGCGGTCCCAAAAATTCGTGGCCACTACTTTCAAGGGGATCTGGAGTTCTTCGAAGGTATGGGCCGGAATCTCCCGGGAGAGAAAATCTTCCACGGCTTTGCCGGTGAAAATCGCCGACTGGCTCAGGATGGAAAAATCCAGGACAATCTTGTAGAGGTCACGGAAACCGATGTCCTTGACCAGTTGCGACAGCCTGTCCCCGGAGATCCCGGCGGCGTAAAAGCCGCCGATGACGGCCCCGATGCTGGTGCCGGCGATGACCGCCGGCCGCACTCCCAATTCATCCAGGGCCTGGAGAAAGGCTATGTGGCTGAGTCCCTTGGCCCCACCGGCCCCCAGCGCCACCCCGATTCTTTTCATAGACTTTTCAAAACCTCCGGTCAGGTTGCTCGTTTAGGCAGGTTATTGATTTCTGGCCCAGGCCGTACAGGCGCCCCCTGGTGGTATGATCGATAAACGCGGCCTCAGGCTTGAGCGCCGAAGTCTCCCTGTAGAGGTTGCCCAGGGGGTGGAGGCGCAGAAAATACGTCCCCTGGGGGTAGAACATGACTTCCAGAAGGGCCCCGGACACCTCCGGCCGGGACTGGTCAAAGATGAAGTTGCCCAGGGAGAAGGCCAGGCACTGCTGGCGGTCGCCGGTGAGAGCCCCGGCCCGGTGGGGATGGCTGCCGATGATGAGTTCGACGCCCCTCCCGGCGAGCCTGGCCGCCAGGGCCTGTTCCCGGGGACCGGGGACCGCCCTGAATTCCTCGCCCCAGTGCAGGAAGGCGAACCGGGGCTTGTCCGGTTTAAGCCCATCGAGCCGGTCCAGGTCGGCATCCCCTATCAAGGCCCGGACAGGTTCTTGGCGGTTGTCCAGGTCGGTGAGGGCGGCCAGGCGAAACGGCCCGAAATCCTTGACGGTGCGGTTTTCCAGCACGATGAGGCCCGCATCGGCAAGGAGATGCTGCATGGTGCGGCAGGGAAGGTCGCCGAAGTCATGGCTGTGATTGTTGGCCAGGCTCACCGCCACCACGTTGAGGTCCTTGAGGATATCCAGGCTTGGCCGGGCGGCCATGCACAACTTGAGGGGGCCTGGGTTTGCCGGGCACTCGGCCATGATGACGCCCTCCAGGTTGACGATGAGGGGCGCCCCGCCCGTGAGTTGCCTGACCCGGTTGACCAGGCTTTCCCGCCACGGCCGGCCGGGCCAGCTTAGCCGGCCAGGTAGCGGCCAAAGAAGGTGTCGCCGGCGAAGAAGAACCTTTGGACCCCGCTGATGGGAAGAATTTCCGGGCTATAGACCTGGACGAGGTAGCTCGTGGTCGACTTAAGGGGCTGGGCCGTATATTCCTGGGAGTTGCGGGAGGCCACCACCGCACACCGGGCCTGATAGCACTTGTTTTTGGAGCCGGAGTTGGAGGTATTGGGCGCCCCGGGAATCCAGGTGCTGCGGCTGGGTGAGACCGGCCACTCCGCCGGGGTCTCCGGCGCTCAGGACCCGGAGGGTTTCCTGGTCAAACTGCCGGGCCTGGGGCCAGGGGAGGTAGTGGGAAAAGTCCGTGCTCTGGAGCAGGAGGGTATCGGCCGTAAGGAGAGGGGCCAGGGTTTGGGCCAGGGAATCCCACTGGGCGGGCCGGCTATCCCGGTGGATAGCTACGGCCACGATCCGGGCCCGGGGGAAATAATGCGCCACAAAGGGCAGGAGCGCCCTGACGCCGTGTTCGTGGGAAAAGAGATTGGACGCCGACACCAGGGGGTTTTCCCGGAGGCGGGCGACGGCGTCGGTGTCGATCCCCACCTCGCCCATCACCGTCTGAAAGTTCCGGATGGATACCGCGAAAGGCGTTGAGCTCCGGCCGAAGTGGTCGGGGCTGAGGATAATGATCCGCCGGTAATTCTGGCCGGAGGCCAGGGCAAAGGCGCTGGCGATGAGGTCCGCGGCCAGCAGGTGATGCGGCACGGTCAGACCGGTGATGCGGTGGGCCAGGGGCGCGCTCTTGGTTTGGCGCATGGCGCTCAGAAAGGGCTGCGCCTCGGGGTAAAAAGGCGGAAAGGCACCCCCCGGGGCCGCGGCGTCCTGGCCGCAGCCGCACAAAAGATGTCCCAGGAGCAGGCAGAATGTGGCGAGGCGGCGCATGTATGTGACCACCCATGCATCATACCATAAATTTTATATGAACTAGATGCTTCCCGGCGGCAGCCCGGGTGTGCCGGACCGGGGGGGCCAACCGGCTCCTAATCCAGGTTATCCTCATCCTCCGGGATATATTCCGGCCAATCTCCGGTAGCCGTAGACCCCGGCGTCGGCCAGGTCTCCAGATACTTGCGGAAATTGGTTTGCAGGAAGAAAACGGATGCCGGCGGCAGGGGGCACCGGGACGGGAGCCAGCCCGAGCTTGCCGGTTTAACGGGCAAGTCCTGGTGAACCCCCGGGGCCGTGCGGCTGGCCAGTTGCCGGGCGGAATTTCTGAGGTTATCGGCCGCCTGCCTTAAATCCTTGGGCGGGGTCTGCCGGGTCCAGGGTCTCCCCGGGTCTTCACCGGGGTTTCCCCGGCCAGGGGCCGGCAACCTCAGGTCCGGCGGTCCGGGGTTATGGCGGCTTACCTCAGATGCCGCCGGAGGCGGGGGTTGGGGAACCCCCGGCCCACCCTCGGATTGCCCCCGGGCCGCGGCGGGAAGCAGCAGCAGGGTGATCAGTCCCAGGAGGATAAAACCGGGGCCGGCGGCCCCCCATACAGATTGTTCTCGGCACATTATTCTCATAGTTGAGCTCCAGGGCTAAGATTTACTAGCCCTATCGGCGGGACTTAAAATTAACTTTAAGCAGATTCGAATTTGGCGAAGTTAAGGGAGGCTGGCGGCGGCGCGGCGGCTGGGGGGAGGTGAGCTCAACCCCCGCTGGGTGCGGCAGGGGAAAACTGCACTACTCTTAGGCCGATTGAGGCTGCACGGAGTTCAGCCCGACGCCTGATGGACGTCCATCATGAGGACGTTTCGAGAGCGACCTGAGACCTCTGTTAAAGTCCCTTTAACCTGTCATTCTGAGGGAGAGGAGCGACCGAAGAATCTCATAAGTACGAGAAAAGGGGAGATCCTTCGCTCTGCTCAGGATGACAAAATGGTTTGGCGCCGAGCGCTCAACGCGTTATCCGGCGAAACCAAGGTGTCCGGAGAGGCCGGCGGATCAGGCCTGACGCTCGAAAAAGTCTTGACATATTTGCGGAAATTTATTATAAATACTCGTTGAGCATTGAGCGGGCATAGCTCAGCTGGTAGAGTACAAGCTTCCCAAGCTTGGTGTCGCGGGTTCGAATCCCGTTGCCCGCTCCAGCCCCGGGGGCGAGACGGTTGGCGATAGAGGCCAACCGGTCCGCCGGGGAGACCCGCTTCCCCCATCGAGGTTACCGGCAGTAAGGGGCAGGATGGCCGGCTGACTTTGAGGGTGGAGATAAGTAATTGCTCTGGGGCGCCCCGAGATTAGCTATATATCTTGGAATTTCCCGGAAGTGGGCCGCGGCCCGCTTTTTTTATTGGCCAGGCGGAGCCCGGGAGAAGAATTGGGGAGCGGGACAAACCGTGCCAGGAGAAACGACACCGAAGGCAGCCATGATCTCCCGGTTGGAGGAGTTGATCCAGCCCCTGGTCGAGTCCCAGGGAGCCGACCTGGTGGAGTTGCAGTACGGCATGCCCCGGCGGGGCCGGGGCATCCTGAGGCTGTTCGTGGACCGGACCGGGGGCATCAGTATAGAAGAACTGGCCCGCATCAACCGGATGGTGGGGGGCCTGTTGGAAGTCCATGACGTCATTCCCGGGTCCTACACCCTGGAGGTGTCGTCGCCGGGCCTGACCCGGGCCTTGAAGACGCCCAAGGATTATCAGCGTTACGTGGGCCGGCTGGTGCGGGTTACCACCCGGGCCCCCTGGGAAGGCCGCCAGGTGCACTCCGGCATCCTTCAGGGCCTGGAAGACGGCCAGGTGCGTCTCCAAGAGGGCGAGAGCGAGGTCTGCATCCCTTGGAGTGAAATCGCCCGGGCCCGGCTGGATATAGACCTGAAAAATACTGGCAAGGAGGGCTAGTACCTCTCATGAATCTGGAATTAAAGCGGATCATTGACCAGGTAAGCCGCGACAAGGGAATCGACAAGGAACTGCTGGTGGGGGCCATCAAGGACGCCATCCGTTCGGCCGCCAAGAAGAAGCACGGGCCGCGCCTGGAAATCGAAGTGGAATACCGGGACGAAACCGGGGAGATCGAGGTCTTTCAATATAAGGAAGTAGTGGCCGAGGTCAAGGACCCGGGCCAGGAGATTTCCCTGGAGGAGGGCCGCCTACAAGACCCCGAATGCGAGGTGGGAGACAGCCTGGGCTTCAAGATGGACGCCTCGGCCTTTGGGCGGATTGCGGCCCAGTCGGCCAAGCAGGTGATCATGCAGCGCATGAAGGACGCCGAGCGGGACCTGGTGTATGAAGACTACAAGGACCGCAAGGGCGACATCATGAACGGCATCGTGCAGCGCCTGGACCCCGAGGGCATTATCGTCAATTTGGGGCGGACCGAGGCCCTGCTGCCGCCCATGGAGCAGGTCCCCCGGGAAATTTACCACAAAGGCGAGCGCCTCCGGGCTTATGTCCTGGACGTAAAGCGCCAGACCCGGGGGCCCCAGATCATCTTGTCCCGGACCCATCCCCAATTTCTGATGGCCCTGTTCAACGCCGAGGTGCCGGAGATTTCCGAAGGCATCGTCCAGGTTCTGGGCTGCGCCCGGGAGCCCGGCAGCCGTTCCAAAATTGCGGTATCCTCCCGGGACTCGGACGTGGACCCGGTGGGGGCCTGCGTCGGCATGAAAGGGGCCCGGGTCCAAAATATCGTCCAGGAGCTGAGGGGCGAGAAGATCGACATCATCCCCTGGCATCCCGACCCGGCCAAGTTTGCCACCAATGCCCTGGCGCCGGCCCAGGTGAGCCGCATCGTCCTGAGCAAGGAGAGCCAGACCATGGAGGTGATCGTGCCGGATGACCAGCTGTCCCTGGCCATCGGCAAGCGCGGCCAGAATGTGCGGCTGGCCTCCCGGTTGGTGGGATGGAAAATAGACGTCAAGAGTGAATCCACCTACTCGAAATCTTTAAAAGAAGGTTATCTCTCGCTGCTGAGCATCCCCGGGGTGGGGGAAATCACCGCCAGCCTCCTGCATGAGGCGGGATATTCATCGGCCCGAGAGGTGGCGGAAACCAGTTGGGAAGAGCTGGCCCAGTCCAGCGGTTTAACTGAGAAGAAGGCCGCGACGCTCATCGCCGCAGCCCGGGAAATGGCAACCAAGGGTGGGACGGAAGAAGCGGCTGAGCCGGTTGAGAAGCCGGCCGAGGTTCAGGAAGGTTAAAGAGATTATTTTATTGGCGCCGAGGGCGAAATAAGTATCGGGGGTTAGGTTAGATATATGGGCAAGACCAGGATTGTTAATTTGGCCAAGGAACTCAAAATGGAAGTGCGGGAGCTGATCCAGCGCCTCAAGGATGATCTGGGGCTGCAGGAAAATTTCACCTATCTCAGTTCTCTGGACGACGCGACGGTGGCCCGGGCGCGACAGGTAATCAGCACGGCGGCGCCCCAGGTCGAGGAACTGCGCGTGGGTGATAATGTCAAGCGCCGCCGGCGGGTGGTACCGCCGCCGGTGACCCCGATAGAACCGCCGCCGGAGAGTGCCCCGGGAGCTGAAGTGGCACCGCCGCCTCCCAAGGAGGCGGTCAAGCCCCGGAAACCGAAAGAGACGGTGGCTCGGGTCGTATCGCTGCCTCCCAAGCCTCCCAAAGGGAAGGCGGCTGCCGCCAAGGCCCCGCCGCCCGTCCTGGCCGAAGAACCCCCGGTGACTGAAGAAGCGCCGCCCGAAGTGACCCTCGAAGTGACTCCCGAAGTGACCCCCGAAACTTCGGAGACAGCGACGGCCGCACCGCCGGAGGAGACCCCGGCGGCGCCCCCCAAGGCGCCGGCCCCGGGTGACTCGGCTACCGCGTTGAAGCGGCAGCGGGGCAAAGCCAAGAAGAAAGAGGTGCCGGCCCGGATCATCAGTCTGCCCGTCGAGAAACCGCCGGCGCCGGTCAGCGCTGCGCCTGCGGCCCACCCTGCCCCGGCAGAGCGGGGCGCATCCCGGCCAGGAGCGAGGCCTGCCGGGACCAGGACGGCGGCGCCGGGGGCCAGAGGTACGGTACCGGCCAGGCCGGCGGCCGGACCTGGCACACCGCCGGCGGAAGAGAAGAAGGATACTAAGGGCAAGAAGAAGGTTAAGCGCCCGGAAGTTCCGGATGCCGCCCGGGCTAAACCCGTAAAAAAGAGAGAAGTTCGCGAGCGGGCCGACCTCTATAGCGGGGCGGAAGGCGAGCACCGCGGGTCAGGCCGCCGGAAAGGCATGAAAAAGGCCGTCAAAAAGCTCTCCAAAGGTGAGCTCACGGTCCCCAAGGCCATCAAACGGCGGGTGAAGGTGGGAGAATCCATCACCGTGGGAGAGTTGGCCAAACGCATGGGGATCAAGTCCGGCGCCATCATCAAGCAACTGTTGCAGATGGGGGTGATCGCCAACATCAATTACGCCGTCGATTTCGATTCCGCCACTATCGTGGCCGGGGAATTCGGCTATGAAGTGGAACACGCCAGCATGCAGGAAGAAGATCTGCTGGCGGTGGCCCCCCGCCAGGAAGGCGAGGCCAAGGCCCGGCCCCCGGTGGTCACCATCATGGGCCACGTGGACCACGGTAAAACTTCGCTCCTGGACGCGATTCGCCGGACCCGGGTGACCGAAGGGGAAGCCGGCGGCATCACCCAGCATATCGGCGCTTACTATGTGGACCTGCCGGAAAAGCAAGGGGAAGTGGTCTTCCTGGACACTCCGGGCCATGAGGCCTTTACGGCCATGCGGGCCCGGGGCGCCAAGGTCACTGACCTGGTGGTGCTGGTGGTGGCCGCGGACGACGGCGTCATGGAACAGACCACTGAGGCCATCAACCACGCCAAGGCCGCGGGAGTGCCCCTGGTGGTGGCGGTCAACAAGATCGACAAACCCAATGCCAACCCGGAACGGGTGAAACGGGAATTGTCCCAGGCCGGGGTGGTCTCGGAAGAATGGGGGGGCGATGTCCTGTTTGCCGAGGTGTCGGCCAAACAGCGCCTCGGCATCAAGGAGTTGCTGGAGAAGATCCTCCTCCAGGCGGAGATCCTGGATCTCAAGGCCGTGGCGAATGCCCCGGCTTCCGGCCGGATCATCGAATCCCGGCTGGACAAAGGCCGGGGTCCGGTGGGCACCGTGCTGGTCCAGGAAGGCACTTTGAAACCCGGGGATTACTTTGTGTGCGGGCCGCAGTACGGCCGGGTCCGGGCCATGTTCGACGACCGGGGCGAAAAAGTGGATGAAGTGCCGCCGGGGTTGCCCGCGGAAGTTCAGGGGTTCAACGGCGTCCCCGAGGCCGGGGACGAATTCATCGTGCTGGAAGATGAGCGCAAGGCCAAGCAGATCGCCATGATGCGCCAGCAGAAGGTGCGGGAAGCCGGCATGGCCCGCATCAGCCGGGTAACCCTGGAGAAGCTCTACCAGCAGGTGAGAGACGGCGCGGTCAAAGAGCTCAAGATGGTGCTCAAGGCCGACGTGCACGGCTCCATCGAGGCCCTGGCCAAGGCCCTGTCCGAACTGGGGACGAAGGATATCAAGGTCTCCATGATCCATGCCGGTCTCGGGGAGGTCTCCGAGAACGACATCATGCTGGCCTCGGCCTCGGACGCCATCGTCGTGGGCTTCAATGTCCGGGCCAACCCCAAGGCCCTGGCCCTGGCGGAGATCGAACAGGTGGACGTGCGTTACTACGACATCATCTATAACCTGCTCCAGGATATCCATGCGGCCCTGGAAGGATTGCTGGAGCCCATCGTGGAAGAGAAGGTGATGGGCCGGGCCGAAGTGCGGCAGGTCTTTTCCATCACCAAAGTGGGCACCATCGCCGGCTGCATGGTCCTGGACGGCAAGTTGGAACGCAACTCCCTGGCCCGGGTGGTGCGCAAAGGCAAAGTGGTGTCCGAAGGCGGCAAAATCAACTCCCTGAAGCGCTTCAAAGACGATGTCAGAGAGGTGCTGTCGGGGTATGAATGCGGCATCGGCATCGACCGGTTCAACGACTACAAGGCCGGGGATATTATCGAGGCCTATACTCAGGAAAAGGTGAAGGCCATCCTGGAGGCCCCGACAGCCAGGCCGGAAACCGCCACCGAAGCCACCCAATGAGGCAGGACGGCCCTTCCTGGTCCCGGATGAGCTGCCGAGAGCGCCGAGATGATTATCGCTGCAGCCATGATTACCCTGATCATCCCGGGGAACGACTCCTTGAAGGGTAAGCGCCGGGTGGTCAAAAGCCTCATCGAGCGCGTGCGGCACAAGTTTGAAGCGGCCGTGGCCGAAGTGGGAGACAACGACCTGTGGCAGAAAGCCAGGATCGGCGTGGCCCTGGTGGGCAACGACTCCCAGTTGCTGGAGGCCCGGCTGCAGCAAATTATGAAGTTTATCGAGAACCAGTACCTGGCGGAGATCATCGATTCCCAGGTGGAACTCTGTTACCTGGAGAAGTGAGACACGTGAAACATCGGACCCCCACGGGCCGCCCTCACCGGGTGGCGGAGTTGCTCCGGGAACGGCTGGCGCTGATCCTGTTGTATAAGTGCGCCGACCCGCGCCTCCAGGAGCTCACCCTCACCGAGGTGGAGATGACCCCGGATTTGCGGCAGGCGAAAGTGTTCTACGTGGTCCGGGAAAACGTGGACCAAGAGCAGGTGCAGATCGCCCTGGACAAGGCCCTGGGCTTCATCAAGGCCGAAGTGGCCCGGGAGAACCTGTTCCGGTTGATGCCGGAGATCATCTTTCTGACGGATACCGGGTTTGACCGGGCGGCCAGGCTGGCGAAGCTGTTTCAGGAAGCCAAAATGGGGCCGGGGGACGATTCCGAGACGTAAAGCTGTGTGTCAGTGGACACCGAGCCACCGGCGGCAAAGAGGTGAGCCGGTGGTGATTAGGCCTGTAAGCCATGAAAAGAGATCGGGAAACAGTCTTACAAAAGCTCGCAGAGAATCGGGAAACTATCCGGGGTTTCGGGGTTAAACGTTTGGGCCTGTTCGGGTCATGCGCCCGGGGGAGGCTACGCAATCCAGTGATTTGGATTTCGTGGTGGAGTTGGAAAACGAGACCTTTGACGCTTATATGGACCTAAAAGAGTTTCTGGAGGAATTATTCCACTGTTCGGTTGATCTTGTCCTGATCGATGCTATTAAGCCAAGGCTCCGTGAGACTATTCTCGGAGAAGCCATTTATGCCTCGTGACTATAAGGCTTATATAGAGGATATTTTTCTAGCTGCGAAGAAGATTAATAAATATATTTTTGGCTTGTCATTTCAGACTTTTTCTGCTGATGAAAAAACTATTGATGCTGTGGTGAGAAACCTTGAAGTGATAGGGGAGGCAGTCAGGAATATTCCGGCTGATATTCGAGACAGGTATTCTGAGATAGAATGGCACAGAATTGCTGGCCTGAGAAATATTCTTATACATGAGTATTTTGCTATCAGCCTAAAAATTATTTGGGATATTGCCACGAACAAATTGCCAATCCTTGAACAACAAATTGACAAAATTATTAAAGATTAACGAGAGGAAAATTTGTAATTACCATGATCTCCGGCATCCTTCTCATTGACAAACCCGAGGGCGTTACCTCCTTCGAGGTGGTGCGCCAGGCCCGGCGGGCTTTGGGGATACGGAAGATCGGCCACCTGGGCACCCTGGACCCCATGGCCACGGGGTTGTTGCCCCTGTGCCTGCTGGAGGCCACCAAGCTGGTGCCCTACCTGATGCCCGAGTCCAAGGTTTACCGGGCCCGGGTCAGGTTGGGGGTGGCGACTGACACCCAGGATGCCACCGGGACCGTGGTGGCCACCTCGGAGGCGCTGCCGTCGCCAGAGCAGATTTATCAGGCCGCTGCGGCCCTGGTAGGGGAAGTGACCCAGGTCCCGCCGATGTACTCCGCCCTGCACTTCCAGGGGGAGCGGGCCTATCGCCTGGCCCGCCGGGGGGAAGCGGTGGACCTGCCCTCCCGGACGGTGACGATCTATGCATTGACCGTGGACGAGGTGGACCTCCCGGAGTTCACCATGACCGTGCGCTGCTCCCAAGGCACCTATGTCCGCACCCTGGCCAAGGATTTGGGCGACGCCCTGGGATGCGGGGCGCATCTGGCGGCTCTCCGGCGCCTGGCGGTGGGGGCGTTGCGGGTGGAAGAGGCCGTGAGCCTGGCGGCTTTGACGGAACTGGGCCGGGAGGAACTGGAGTCCCGGATCATCCCTCTGGTTCACTGCCTGCCGGGGTTGCGGCCGGTTGAGGTTGGGCCGGCCGAGGCCCGGCGGTTGCGCCAGGGCCAGCTCCTGGTGCGCCCGGCGGAAGATTTGCAGGACGGGGAGCAGGTGCGGGTGCTGGCGGACGCCACCCTCGTGGCCGTGGCCCAGGTGAGGAGCCTGACGCCCCAAATGGTCCTGGCGCCGGTGCGGGTTTTTGCCGGGAGTGAGCCGGGAGCGGTAAGCAGTGAGTAGAGGGGTAGCCGGTAGCTCAGATTAACCGGGGCCTGAGACGTACCCCGGGAAAATGTGAAAACTTTGCGCAGCAGCAGTTAAGCAAGTAAGCCATCGGGGACTTGAGACAGATAAAAACGGAACCCGCGGGCGGCAAGCGCCGGCTTGGCGCAGAAGATGGGAATTCCCGGCATGTATCTGCCGACAAACTTTGAGAGGATAACAAAAGCGGTCAAGATCGCCATAGGGGCCTGGAGTTTTAGCTGACGGCTGCAAGCTGAAAGCTGACCGCTATAAAAAGGAGGAAGACGTGGCCTTAAATACGGAACAGAAACAGGAGATTATCGATCGCTACCGGCTGCATGACGCTGACACCGGTTCACCGGAGGTTCAGGTGGCCATCTTGAGCGAGCGAATCAGCTACTTGACGGGTCATTTCAAGGTCCATGCCAAGGACCATCATTCCCGTCGGGGATTGATCAAGCTGGTGGGTCAGCGCCGGCGCCTCCTGAACTATCTGAAAGACAAGGACATCGAACGTTATCGGGCTTTGATCGAACAACTCGGCCTGAGAAAGTAGGAGGCTTAACTGAATAATATGGCAAAAACATACTCAGTAGAAATCGGGGGTCGAGACCTCCATTTCGAAACGGGCCATCTGGCCCAACAGGCCAGCGGTTCAGTGCTGGTGCGTTATGGGGAAAATGCGGTTCTGGTTACCGCCGTGATGTCCGACTCAGTCAGGGAGGGCATCGACTTTTTGCCCCTGACGGTAGATTACATGGAGAGAGCTTACGCCGCGGGACGGGTCCCCGGGAGCTTTTTCCGGCGGGAGATCGGTCGCCCCTCTGAAAAGGAGACCCTGACCTCCCGGCTCATTGACCGGCCCATGCGGCCGTTGTTCCCCAAAGGGGTGGTCAATGAAATCCAGATTATTGCCACGGTGCTCTCCGGCGACATGGAAATTGACCCGGATATCGTTGCCCTGAACGGGGCGGCGGCGGCCCTGGAGATTTCCGACATCCCGTTCAGCGGCCCGGTGGCCGCGGTGCGGGTGGGCAAAATCAACGGGCAGCTGGTGGTCAACCCCACCAATTCCCAACTGAAGGAGAGCACCCTGAATCTGACCGTGGCCGGGGCGCCCCAGGGCCTGGTGATGGTAGAGGCCGGGGCCCAGATGGTCCAGGAAGAAGAAGTGCTGGAGGCCCTGTTCTTCGCCCAGGAGCAGCTCAAGCCCATTCTGGAGCTCATCACGTCCATGCGCCAGGAGATCGGCCGGCCCAAACGGGAGGTCCCGGAGCCCCCGGATAACTCGGACCTGCGCCAGAAAATCGAGGCTTTGGGCGGGGATAATATCCTGGCGGCGATGACCAAGCCGGAAAAAGAGGCCAGGCATCTGGCCATGGGCCAGGTGAAGGAGGAGATTCTGGCGGCCCTGGGCCCTGACGCCGAAGGCCGGGAAAAAGAAGCCAAGAATCTCATTTCCGAGGTGAAGAAAAAGCTGGTGCGGCACCAGATGCTGGCGGACCAGCGCCGCATCGACGGACGCGGCTTCAGCGACGTCCGTGTCATCACCGGGGAGATCGGCCTGTTGAGCCGCACCCACGGTTCGGCGGTCTTCACCCGGGGCGAAACCCAGGCCCTGGCCGTCACCACCCTGGGCACCCCCTCGGATGAACAGAAAATCGAGACCCTGGTGGGCGAGACCTTCAAGGCCTTTATGCTCCATTATAATTTTCCCCCGTATTCAGTGGGGGAGACCCGGATGATCCGGGGTCCGGGGCGTCGGGAAATCGGGCATGGGGCTTTGGCCGAGCGGGCCATTTCCCAGGTGCTGCCGTCGGCGGAAGAGTTCCCCTACACCATCCGCATCGTGTCCGAAATCCTCTCCTCCAACGGCTCCTCCTCCATGGCGACGATCTGCGGGGCCTCCATGGCCCTGATGGACGCCGGCGTACCCATCAAGGCGGCGGTGGCCGGGGTGGCCATGGGGCTCATCAAGGAGGATGACCGGGTGGCGGTGCTGTCCGACATCCTGGGCGATGAAGACTCCATCGGCGACATGGACTTCAAGGTGGCCGGCACCAGCCAGGGGATCACCGCCCTGCAGATGGATATCAAGATGACGGGGTTGACCCGGGAGATTATGGGCAAGGCCCTGAGCCAGGCCCGTGAGGCCCGGCTGCACATCCTGGGCAAGATGGCCGAGACCATCGCCGAGCCCTCGGCCACCCTGAAGGAACACGCCCCGAAGATCATCGTACTCAAAATCAATCCCGACAAGATTCGGGACGTGATCGGACCCGGCGGCAAAATGATCAAGAAGATCGTCGCCGCCACCGGGGTCAAGATGGACGTCGAAGATGACGGCAGCATCCACATCTCGTCGTCCGACCAGAGCGCCGCCGACGAAGCCATCCGGATGATCAACGAGATCACCGAGGAGGCGGAAATCGGCGCCACCTACCGGGGCGTAGTCAAGAAGCTCATGGACTTCGGCGCCTTTGTGGAGATCCTGCCGGGCACCGACGGCCTGGTCCACATTTCGGAACTGGCCCATCGCCGGGTGAAAACCGTGGACGAGATTTGCAAGGAAGGCGACGTTATGATGGTCAAGGTGCTGGACGTGGACCGGCAGGGGAAGATCCGCCTGTCCCGCAAGGCCTTGATCCCCAATGACAACCCCCAACCGGAGGAATCCGATCGCCGGGGCGGACGTGCACCAAAAAACCGTCCTGAGTAACGGTCTTCGGGTTGTTACCGAGGCAGTTCCCCACTTCCACTCGGCGGCAGTGGGGATTTGGCTTAACGTGGGCTCCAGGGATGAGACCGGCGCCGAGAACGGTCTGACGCATTTCCTGGAGCACATGGCCTTTAAGGGTACCCCCCGGCGCACTGTCCTGGACATCGCCCGGGAAATCGACCAGTTGGGGGGCATGTGCAACGCCTTCACCAGTAAGGAGCAGACCTGCTTCCACGGGCGGGTCCTGGCGGAGCACCTTCCCCGGTTGGTGGATCTGTTGGGCGACCTGGTTCTCAGGTCCCAACTGGCGGCGGAGGACCTGGAACGGGAGCGGCAGGTCATTCTGGAAGAAATTTACGCCCAGGATGACAACCCCGAAGAACTGGTGCAGGTCCACTTCGCCCGGCGCTTCTGGGGGGACAACGCCTTCGGGTGGCCCATCCTGGGGGCCGCGGACCACATTGCCCAGGTAAGCCGGGAAGACCTCCTGGCCTACCGCGGGGCCGCCTACCGGCCCGGGGACATGATCGTGGCTGCCGCCGGCCGGGTCCGGCACCAGGAAGTGGTAGACCTGGTGGGAGCGAGTTTCGAAGGGTTTGCCAACGGCGCCCCGAGCCGGGAGCGCCAGGCCGTCATTACCCAACCCGGGGTCTACGCCCTCTCCCGTGACCTGGAGCAGGTCAGCCTGGTCCTGGGAGGCCCGGGATTGGCGGCGGGCGATCCCCGGCGCTACGCGGCCACCATGCTCCAGTTGGTCCTGGGGGGCAACATGAGTTCCCGCCTCTTCCAGGTGATTCGGGAACAACTGGGGTTGGCCTATGCCATCCAGTCTTACATCCAGTTTTTCAGCGATGCCGGTGTGTTGGGCATCTCCGCCGGGGTGAGTCCCCAAAACCTTCCAGCCATCATGGCCGCCATCCGCCGGGAACTCAGGCAGTTGCAGGAGGAGAAAGTCTCCGAGGCGGAGTTGACCGCGGCCAAAGAAAACCTCCGAGGCTCCATCATGATGTCCTCGGAGGACTGCGAGCATCTCATGGGGCGCCTGGCCAAAAATGAGCTGAATTTCGGGCGCTATATCCCCCAGGCGGACATCATCACCGGCATGCTGAAGGTCACGGCGGACGAGGTTCTGGAAGTAGCCCGGGACCTGCTCCGGCCGGAAGCCTGGGGCGTGGCCCTCCTGGGCCCGGTGGATGAGACGGGCGATTACGGCCTGGTTTAAACAGTGAGCCGTAAGCAGCAAGCAGTGAGCTGTGAGGAGAAAATGAGGATTGGCGAAGGCGATTTAACGTAGGGTGCGCCCTGCGCACCACAAACTTATGGTTATGGCGGGCCCAGAGGCCCGCCCCACCGACTTTTCAGAGTTTCGGGTGTTCCGAAGGAACATGAATTACTGCTCGGGAAACATTAACCCGAGAGAAAAGGTGTCGAGACCCCATGCTGGAAATTATGCCGGAAAGTCAAGCAAATATCCTGGGAGTGAAGGCCACGGGTGAGTTAACCAGGCAGGAATTCCAGGAGGTTCTGGTGCCCCGCCTGAAAGCCATAATTGCGGAGCACGGCGGGGTGCGGGTACTTTTCTGCCTGGATGAAGATGTCCAGGGGTGGGACCTGGCGGCCTTGGAACATGACGGCTTCGGCCGGAATGACCTTAAGGCCTTTGAGAGGGTTGCCGTGGTGGGGGCCTCCTGGCAGATCAACCTGCAGATGAAAATGCTCGCCCTCCTCCTCAGCGGCGAGGTGCGGAATTTCTCCCGGGCCGAACTCCCGGAGGCCTGGACCTGGATCGGGGGCTGAAAAACCAAGCGGGGCCGGATGGCCCCGTGGTGTAAACGATTCTCGTAACCACAAACCCGGCCAGCCGTCCGGGCCGTAGTCTTTCCCCAGGTTAGCCGAGTTTCCCCCTAAAAATCCTCTTCGTCTTCCAGGATGGCCTTGTTGATAAACTTATAGAGGCTGCCGATCCACTCCAGTTCGTTTTCCAACTCGGAATTGGCGAAGATCCATTCGCCGTCCCGGTCCTTGGCGATGATGACGATTTCTTCGATGTCATCCAGCTCCTGATAAAACTTCTCCACCACCTCCTTGACGGAACGTTGGGCCCTGGCAAAAGGAATGATGTTTTTCGTCATATGTCTGTGGCGGGCCGAGACGCCCGTCACCCTCCCGTAGTGTATTCCCTTCCGATGAAGGGTGGTCTTTTCTTCAGTGCAACAGCTTATAAATTTGCTCACGTCTTGAGAGCTCTGCGCCAAGCTATTTTGTCATCCTGAGCGGAGCGAAGGATCTCGTATTTTCTCGTAGTTATGAGATTCTCCGGTCGCTCCGCTTCCTCAGAATGACCAATTAGGAGGCTGGAGCAGAGGTCTCGTTTTGCCTGCTCCGTGAAGATTACTTCCCCCTCACCCTGACCCTCTCCCCCATTGGGGGAGAGGGGAAAAGACGGGGCCGATTCAATGCTCCATGGTTCTTATACCAAAGAGAATCAAAAGGCTATTTATTGTCATTCTGAGCGCCGCGAAGAATCTCTTTTTTAAACCCGCCGAGATTCTTCACGAAGCTCAGCTCCGTTCAGAATGACATAAATATTCATATTTTTTGACGCAACTTCGCATTAAACCCCGCGACCTAACCTACCCCCTCTCCCCCCGCTTCGGGGGGAGAGGGCTGGGATGAGGGGGGCGATCTCTATGATGTCAGCGAAGTTATGAAATCTTGTGCTTAGTCTCATTCTTTAATGAACGGCCTAAAAAATCAATGATAATCTTGTTCACCGTCTCCGGCGCTTCCTCCTGGGGGGCATGGCCGACCTCGGGGAGGAGGTGAAATTCCGCCTGGGGCAGGTGCGCGGCCATCCAGTGCCCCTGGGCGGGGGGCAGGATGCGGTCTTGTTCTCCCCAGATGAGGGTGGTGGGCTGGGTGAGGCCCCGGAGCAAGGCGGCGATCTCTTCAAGGGGCCTGATCTCAAGCTGCCGGCAGACCTGGCGCAGGGCCAGGCGGCGGCTGAGCTCCCGGTAGGGCGGGGCATAGCCGGCCACCGCCTCCGGGATCAGGCGCTGCCGGGTGGCAATAGACCAGGCGCATGAACCAGGGGAGCAGCCAGGGGCCCAGGCATGACGCCACCGCGTATCCCAGGACCGGCAGGCGCAGCGGCCAAAAGGCGTAGGGAATGCGGGTCAGGGCCGCGGCGGGGGCCAGGAGCGCCAGGGCCGAGACCCGGGCCGGGTGCTCGCTGGCCAGGACCAGGCTCAATCCGCCCCCCAGGGAGTTGCCGCCCAGGGCGACGGTGTCGAGACCCTGCCAGTCCAGGAAATCCACCACGCCCCGGACCAGGGCCTCGGTGCGGTAATCCCCGTCCACCGGCGCCGGAGAGCGGCCGTGCCCCGGCAGGTCCGGGGTGATCACCCGGAAGTGCCGGGAGAGGGGCCCCCGGTTGTGGCGCCAGGAGAAGCTGGAGGCCCCCAGGCCGTGGAGCAGCACCAGGTCGGGCCCCTGGCCGGCGATTTCCACGTACCAGTCCCGGGGGTGGATCATCGACTTTTCTCCTTGACCGGCGGTTGCCGGGAGATCTTTATCCGGGGGCCGGCGGGAGGCCGGCAGCCCCGGCGCTTCTAATGCCGCCAGTCCGGGGGGCATAATGGCGCTTTCCGGCTGCAGCCGCGCCCGCAGGGTGATGCCGGAGATGGTGGTCCAGGCTTCGCGGGGCACAAAATGCTTGTCCACGTAGGCGAAAACTTGCCCCCGGGAATCCGGGAAGATCGGGTTGTTCAGGGAGACCATGGCCTTGAGACCGGACTCGGTCGTAGTTCCCAGACGCACTACCATGGCCTCGGGCCGGGGATAAGGGATGCCCGGGATAGTGCCGGTTTCCCCTTCCCGATTGGGCTTTAATAACCCCAGGCGGATATTGTAGAAGGCCGACAGGGGGTCATAGACCTGGTCGGCCAGGCCGGTTTGCCATTTTTTCGCCAGGCCCTTGCCTTCGTGCCACTCCCACAATTCCAGCCGGCCCCGAGCATAGTCGAAGCGGTATTCCTTAAAGCGGCGCTTCTTGCCCCGCCATGACTCTTCCCGGTAAATCAGCGGCAGGAGGCGCTGGTGGCGCCAGACCATCTCGGTCTCCATCCGTTCCCGTTGGCCCCCCGACAGGAGCCTGAGAAGGCCCTGGGGTTCGCCGATGATTTCCGCCGTAAAGCGATCCCGGTCCCAGGCGCTTGAGGGTGAGCTTGACCCGGGCCGCATCTTGCCAGACCAGGACCTCCAACCGGTAGCGCAAGTCCTCCAGGAGGGCCGGGGCGGCCAGGGCAGAACGGCTCGGCAACCCAAGCTGAATCAGCGCCAGCAGGACCAGGCAGGGGAAGGCGCGGGCCAGGCGGGATCGAGTTGTCAAAAACCAGGGCTCCTCAAGGTTTGGCTTTAGGAATGGGAGAAGCACCGGGGGGCAGGGCCAGCAACCCCTCGTTCCGGATCACACCGGGGTTCAGCAAGCGCCCGGCGAGCTTGCCAAACAGGGGCACTTCGGTCCAGGCCTGAGTGGGCACCTGCTCCGGGCTGAGGAAGATAAAATATTGGTTTACCACTTTGGATTCCGACCGGCGGTAATCCAGCATCACCTTGCGGCCCATATCGCTGACCTGGCCGATGGCAAAGACCATCTCCCGGGGCTCCGGGGTGGGTAGGCCCCTGACCCGCAGGGTGGCGCCGCCGAGCAACCGGCCGAAGGCGCCCAGCCGGATATTGTAGAACAGGCTCAAAGGGTCATAAACCGGGGTATTCAGGGGGACTTCCCATTTCTTGACCTTTTCGCCTCCTTCAACCTGACGCCAGAGTGACAGGTGGCAGCGCTCATAGTCGAAGTGGTACTCTTTCTCGACGCGCTTGCCCTTGCTGATAAACGCCTCCCGGTAGATAAGCGGCGCCAGCCGCCCCTCCCGATAAATCATCTCGGTCTGGTAGCGCTCGGGCAACCAGCGACTGGTCACCTGCCACATCCCCTGGGCTGCCCCATAAACCTCCGCTTGGTAACGACCCGGTTCCAACTCCTTGAGCACCAGGTGAACCCGGCCCACATCCGACCAGGGGCCCAGGCTGATCTGGTACTCCAGGTCTTCCCGGACGACCGGCAATGGTGCGGCCGCGACCTTGATGGGCCCCAGGGCTAACTGGAGCAAGAGGATCACCAGCAGGAGCAGGCGAATCGGCATCAGTCGTCTTCGCCTTGCGGTTCTTTGGGGGGCGGCGGCCCCCACACCCCGGTGGCAAAGCGGTCCGTCCACCACTGCTGGAGGTCTTCGGGGGCGGCGCTCGAAACCAGGTCGTAGCGATAGTCTTCGATGAATTGGACTATCAACTGGTAGGCCGCGTTAATCTGCTGCATCCGAGCTGGTAGTCTGCCTCGGCGCCGGCCGGGGCCAGGTCCGGATGCCAGCGGCGGGCGGCCCGGCGATAGGCCGCCCCGATCTCCTTCCTGGTGGCCTTGAGACCAAGATTCAAGAGTTCCCGGGCTTCTTTGAGGGTCATGATCTGGTTACTCGTCCCAAGAATATCCTGCCTGAGTTATGAGGACGTTACTTCCTCCCCCTTGATGAGGACTGGAGATGGGGGGTGAGATTCCATCCGGAACCGCGCCGGATGACTGGCGTCATTATAGCCTCGATTTATCCGCGGGCAAAGAACCGATTGCGCTATGGGCGGCGAGACCCGCGGCCGTGGACGGCGAAGGCTCTTTGGGGCCGGGGCGTCGTTTCAGCCGGTGGCCAGGTGGTTTCCTTGTCTTATCGGTGAAATCATGGTAACATAAAATAATTCACCTAGTTGCCTTTCGCCAGGAGGTGAGCCTGCGGCCCAGGTTGCCGCGGTTTCCGGTTTCCCGGGAGCGAGGTTCACCGGTAAAAGGCTCGCCACCCCCGCAGGTTTTTCGGGTATTTTAAGAGTGGGGGAACATCATACGGACCGGCCCAGGATCTCCCACCCGGGGAGGCTGAGGCTCCGCAACCGCGCTGCGCCGGTTGCGGGAAAGGGGAAAGTAACCATTCCATGGAGTCAAACAAGACCTTAGACATGCCCGCCAGCGAACTGAACCAGACCCTGGAGCGGCTTACCGATGAGATCATGGCGAACCATCCGAACCAGGATGAACTGGTGCTGGTGGGGATCCGGACCGGCGGCGCCTTTTTGGCCCAGCGGCTGGCCGCCAGCCATCACCCGGCGGAGTTCCCGGGCGGTGCGGGTGGGGGTGCTGGATATCACCCTCTACCGGGACGACTGGACCCAGCTCAGCCACAAGCCCCTGGTGGGCAAGACGGAACTGCCGGGGTCCATCGACGACCAGGAGGTGGTGTTGGTGGACGATGTGCTGTTCACCGGCCGGACCATCCGGGCGGCGCTGGACGCCCTCATCGATTACGGGCGGCCCCGGCGCATCGAATTGGCGGTGCTGGTGGACCGGGGCGGCCGGGAGCTGCCTATCCAGCCGGATTATGTCGGCCGGGCCATGGCATTGCCCCAGGGACAGAGGGTCAACGTCTATCTGACCGAGATGGGACGGCCCGACGAAGTGGCCATCGAATTGGGCCCCCCGGCCAGGTCCTGATGGGGTCCCAGAAAAAGGCCAAGGCCCGGGGCAGCCGCTGATCCGGCGCCCATGGACCCGGAGGCCCAGGCCCGGCTGGAAAGCCAGGTGGCCGGGGTGGTGAAGGCTTTGGAGTCGGAAGTCGAGCCGGCCGCCCTGCAGACCCTGGTCACTCCCGATGGGGATGACCCTGACTGGGACGCCCACCTCATGGCGGCCTTGGGGGCTCTGAGCCATCCGGCCATCCCGCCGCTGCTGGCGGCGCTCTTCGGCGAGGCCCGGGACAAGGTCCGGCGCAAGGCCCTGAAGAAAACCCTGCACCGGCTCAAAACCCGGGGGGTGGCATGTCTCCGGCGATCTCCTGCCCCGGGAAGAGGTGAGCTTCGGGGTGCCCCGGCCCGGGGCCGCCAAGGTCTTCGTCTCCCCCATCTTCGGTATCGGCGAAAGCTACGTCATCCTGGAGGGGCCCCCGGAGGTCCTGGGCGGCAACTTTCTGGTGGCCCGGGTCAGCGACCAGGAAGGCTTTAAGGAGTGCGTGCTCCTGTCCCTGAAGCGCCAGCAGCAGGCGGAGGTTTGGGGCCGTTTCCGGGAGCAGGGTCTGGACGAGTGGTTTTCCCCGCCCCCGGCTTACGCGGTCGCCCTGTTGGAAGGGGCGTACACGCGGCAGGCCGACCGCCCCCGGGGCCGCCCAATATGGGGCCTTGCGGGAGAAAATTTTCCAGCACTGGGGCCGCCCCGAGGCCGCTCCGGACCTGGACCAGGAACTGCCGGCCCCCGCCCCGGGGGAGATGCCCCGGCTCCTGGAGCACTGCCGGAAGCTGGCCCTGGACCCGCTCTTCCACTCCTTTCTGCCGGGGCCGGAGGAAATTGCCCCCTGGCTGGCGAAACTCGAGGAGGTGGAGGACAGCCCCCTGGTGTTGTCGGACCAGCAGAAGCAGGTCCGCCTCGACGGGGTGCTGGATGAAGCCGCCCGGGCCCTCTACCCGTCGGAGAGCCGGGCCGACTGGGGCCGGCGCCTCCTGACCACGGCCTACTACCTGCACCTCTCCGGCCGGGCGGAGGACTCCCGGGCTCTCCGGGCGGCGGCGGCCGACCTGGCAGACCCGGACCGGAGCGCCCTTGCCGGGGAAAACCCTTTCCTGAAAAGCCTGGTGCAGTATACCGTGCACCTGGCCTACGAGATGCAGCAACCCCGGGAGCCCGCGACGCCATCCGGCCTGGTGGCCGCGCCCGGTGACGCGGGACTCATCCGGAGGTGAGCATGATCCACACGTTGAGCGTGCGCACAACCAGCCGGATCGAGATGGTCGACATAACCGGCCAGATTCAGGAACTGGTGCGCCACAGCGGGGTGGAGGAAGGCGTCTGCCACCTCTTCGAGGCGCACACCACCGCGGGCCTGACCATCAACGAAAACGCCGACCCCAGCGTCCAGGCCGACATCCTCATGGTCCTGAACCGGATCATCAGCGACCAGGAGGCCTATCGCCACCTGGAAGGCAACTCCCCGGCGCACATCAAGGCTTCCCTCATGGGGGCGCAGCTCTCGGTGCTGGTGAGCAACGGGCGCCTGCTCCTGGGCACCTGGCAGGGGATTTATTTGTGCGAATTCGACGGGCCCCGGACCCGCAAGGTGCACGTCAAAATTATGGCAGGATAAATGGCGCGTACCCGGAAATTCTTCGGCGAAGTGAAACTGGACGGCCTCCCCCTGGCGGCCTACCGGAAAGCCCCGGCCGCCATCCGGGACCGGAACCTGCTCAAGGATTTCCTGGAATACCTCCATATCCGCCTGGGGCTGCTGGCCCCGTATGACGCCTCCTATCCCCTGATCGAGCCCCGGGAACTCCTGCCTTCCTTTGAAAAGAATTTCTCGGAATACAAGCATCTGCCGTGCTTCAGCATGGTGGCCTTCAACCGCCCCCTGTCATACCAGGAGGAAATATTCCAGTTCGATCTCCTCCATCCCCCGGAAGAGGGAGACGCGCCGGTCCGGCCGGGAAAATCTGGACAGAATCGCCCCCCACCTGGACCGGGACCTCCGCTCCGTCATCAAGCAGCAATTAGGCGCCCGGGATATCACCGATCTGGCCCACTATGAAGAATTGCTGCGTTTCTCTGGTTCACATGGACCGGGCTCACGTGGTGGCCCGGGATGAGGCGGGGGATTTTCGCCTTCTGGGGGTCTATGGCTCCTTTCCCTCGGATCTGGACACCGAACTCAAGGCGTTGGGGCGCAAGCTGGGAAAGTTCAAGAGGCTGGACAGCGGCACCTACGAACGGGAACGGGAATTCGTCTACCAGTTTCTCATGGAACTGTACGGGTTTCCCATCGCCTCGGAGCGCCGGACCTCCGGGGCGCTCTTCGCCCGTCGGTTGAGCCGCCTCAAAGATCAGTACCTCATCAAGGTGTTGGGCGCCTCGGACCGGACCATCACCAGCCTCTGCGGGTTCGAGCAGAAACGGTATCCCCTGGTGGAAAAGATCGCCCTGGTCTCGCTGTCGGCGTCCCTGGCCGAGGCGCACCCCCATCTCAAAGAGGGCGGCTATTACGTGGACCCCAAGCGGCGGGTGGTGATCCTGAAGGTGACCTACCAGCAGCACAAGTACAACCGGTACAATGTCCTGGAGGATCGGGCCATGTCCATCGTGCGCCAGGAGATCATCCACCCTTACCACGGCGGCCGGGAGACGAACCTCAATATCTTGAAGGACACCAAACGGACCCTGAAGGAACTCACCGATATCGTCCGGGGTGAGTACACCGGTTCCATTACCTACCAGCGCAGCGACCTCATCACTTCCACCAAGACCCACGAGGAGCGCCTCAAATTCCTGTCGGCCTGGCTTGCCAAGAATCAGCGGCGGCTGGGGGCCTATGGCCAGGAGACCTTCGATGCCACGAAGAAGCTGCTGAACAGCTACTTGTCCCAGCGGGACTTACGGGAGGTGTTCGCCAGGCACCGGGAACTGCACCGGGAAGTGGTGCAGCGCCTGGCCTACCTGAGCCAGGTGCAGCAGCTCCAGCCCTTGGAAAAGCTGGCCCACCCCGGGAAGGGGCAGCCGGGGCTGGGCCCCAGCCGCCGCCTGGCCCTGGCCGTGGCCTTCCTGGAGGAAAACCAGCACCAGTTGCCCTATTTCTATCCCGACCTGTTCCAAAAATGCTGCCATCTCTTCGACCAGATTCTGCATTATCCGTACTTCAAAAAATTGCTGGCCAAAGAGAGCCCCCCGGCCAGTTCCTTCCGGCGCCGGGTCTGGCAACTGCTGGTGCGGGGCAATGAACTCCTGGCGGATATGAAGCAGCAGCACGACTGGATCACAGGGGAGGCCCACCGGGGGACGCCGTTCCCGGTGGTTCCCGGACCCCCGCGGCCTTCCTCCCCCGAGCCCGCCTGATCTCTGGTTCGAAAAGTTTTTTGGAGGGTGCGTCCTGCGCACCATTACGCCTGGATGGCTGCGGCCGGAGGCTGCCCCATCAGACCATTAACGATTTACGGATGGGCCAATGGCCCAGGCGGGACTGGCCTCAGAGGGGAGAGATGTATAAAGGCGGGCGCTTCGGCCCGGTGCGACAATTCCCGGGTATTTTTGAGGTCAAGAAGGCTTTGCAGCCCTTGAAATGGTCCAAATCGTGATTACTTATATGTTGAAGCCCGAGGACCGGAAAATCTGCCGCCGGCCCCCCATAAGCAATGCGACTGAAGGGGCGCGATGTGGGGGTTGCAGTCCCACCGGGTTGAGGAGAAAGGGGCCATGCCGAAAGGCGCGGCTCCTTTTAATTTTTCTTCAGGCTGAAAAACCCAGCCGGTGGGTTATAGCGTTTGCCAAAAGTATTTTCCGATGGCGGCATCATTCTAATCCCCCCTAACCCCCCTTTATAAAAGGGGGGAAACAATAAGGATTTGCTTGTAAAGTCCCCCTTTGAAAAAGGGGGATTTAGGGGGATTTGAGAATCTCCGAGTGGAAAGAATGTATGGCAAACGCTATAAGTTGCCCGGACCGTAAGATCATACGGTCCGGGAAGCGGTGCCGCAGAATTTCGCCGCCCGGCGTTAAAAGGCTTGCGAAACGCGTTTAGATTGAGCTATAATTACATCCATGAAAATTCCTCCTCAGCCCGCAACGCACTACCGGCCGCCGAGTATCCGGCGGTAGCGTATTGTTGTGCGTCGGGGCCGGCCTGTTGGGTTTAGGGCTGGTGGGGCGAAGGAGGATGTTGCGGCCATAACCCGTGACCCCCACTACCGAAAATCCCAGGCAGGGCCCTTGCGGCCCTGTTTTTTTTGTCGGTGGCGCCAGGAATGGCTGGCCGGGGAGGTGATAGGGTGCGTTAATCTCTCCTGATCGCCTGGGTTGCGAAGGCCGAGGCGAGGCGGACTTTTTCCGAGGGAGACCTGAGCCACCAACGGCGCATCCCCGGATTTTAGCCTGAAGTTCTTATTTTCCCGATGATTGACAAAAACCTAACAGTATTTTAATATGTTAACTTTAATAATCTAACATAGGGCCAGGGGCGGAATAATGGAAAAACAGGACCTGGAACTCATAGAAGAGTTGATGGATCGGGACCCGGAGTTGAAACAGTATGTTGAAAAGCACCGGGAATATGAGAAGCAGTTAGAGACCTTTAATCGCCGGCCTTACCTGACCACCGCCGAGACCATCGAGCGGAAACGGTTGCAAAAATTGAAGCTGGCCGGCCGCGACCGGATTGAACTGATCCTGGCCCAGCATCGCCAGAAGGAAAGCCTGCAATGAAACTGACCGGCGCCCAAATTCTTATGAAATGCCTGGAGCGAGAGGGAGTCAGGCATATCTTCGGTTATCCCGGCGGGGTGGTCATCGATATCTATGATGAACTGGCCCGCACCCCCAGCATCAGGCATATCCTGGTGCGCCACGAACAGGCTGCGGTCCACGCCGCCGACGGCTATGCCCGGGCCTCTTCCCAGGTGGGGGTGGCCCTGGTGACGTCGGGTCCCGGCGCCACCAACACGGTGACGGGTATTGCCTCGGCCTACCTGGACTCCATCCCCATCGTGGTGTTTACCGGGCAGGTGCCCACCGCCCTGATCGGCAACGATGCCTTTCAGGAAGTGGACATCGTGGGCATCACCCGGCCCTGCACCAAGCACAATTATCTGGTCAAGGACGTCAAGGACCTGGCCCAGACGGTACACGAGGCCTTTTATATCGCCCGGTCCGGGAGGCCGGGGCCGGTGCTGGTGGACCTGCCCAAGGATGTGAGTCAGGCCAGCACGGTGCCCCATTTTCCCGAGGTCGTCAAGATCAAGAGCTACAATCCCACGTACCATGCCAATCCCCGGCAGGTGGCCCGGGCCCTGGATATGATCCTCCACGCCCAGAAGCCGGTGCTCTATACCGGGGGCGGCATCGTGCTGTCGGACAGTTCGGAGGACCTCTACAAGTTCGCCACGAGCTTGCAGATTCCGGTGACCAGCACCCTCATGGGCCTGGGGGGATTCCCCGGCGACCACCCCCTGTGGATGGGGATGCTGGGCATGCACGGCACGTATTGCGCCAATATGGCCGTGTCCCAGGCCGACGTCCTGATCGCGGTGGGGGCCCGGTTCGACGACCGCGTGACCGGCAAGCTGTCGGAGTTCGCCCCCCACGCCAAGATCGTCCATATCGACATCGACCCCAGCTCCATCAGCAAGAACGTCCAGGTGGATATCCCCATCGTCGGCGACTGCAAGGATACCCTGGGCCAGCTCAACGAACTGTTGAAGGACAAACCCGTCCGGGATTGGACGGAACTGCGCCAGCCCTGGCTGGACACCGTCAACGAGTGGAGCACGAGCCCATCCCCTGACCTACACCTGGGACGACAAGGTCATCAAGCCCCAGTTTGTGGTGGAAAAGCTCTACGAGCTCACCCAGGGAGAGGCCTACATCACCACCGAGGTGGGGCAGAACCAGATGTGGGCGGCCCAGTTTTATAAGTTCAGGCATCCCCGGCGCCTGATGACCTCCGGGGGGCTGGGGGTTATGGGCTATGGGTTTCCCGCCGCCATGGGGGTGCAGATGGCCAAGCCGGATGCCATCGTTATCGACATCGCCGGCGACGGCAGCATCCAGATGAATATCCAGGAGCTGATCACGGTGGTGGATAACAAGTTGCCGGTGAAGATCGCCATCCTCAACAACACCTACCTGGGCATGGTGCGCCAATGGCAGCAGTTGTTCTATGGACGGCGCTATAGCGCCACGCCCATGACGGCTCCCGATTTTGTCAAGCTGGCCGAGGCCTATGGCGCGGTGGGGCTGAGGGCCACCAAGCCCGAGGAAGTGGAACCGGTGATCCGGGAGGCCCTCAAGACCCCCAGGCCGGTGATCATGGACTTCAAAGTGGAACCGGAAGAGTGCGTCATGCCCATGGTGCCTGCCGGCAAGGCCATGCACGAGATGTTGCTGGCTTGAGGAGGGGGAAGATGGATCCGAAGATGGAGCCGCGACATACAATTGCAGTGACGGTGGATAACCTTCCGGGCGTGCTGTCCCGGGTGACGGGCCTGTTCAGCGGCCGGGGCTTTAATATCGAAAGCCTGTGCGTGGCCGAAACCATGGACCCGGCTGTTTCCCGGATCACCATCGTCTCCACCGGGGATGAGCAGATTACCGAGCAGATCATCAAGCAGCTCCACAAGCTCATCAACGTCATCACGGTGGTGGACCTGAGCGAAGTGGCCCACGTGGAACGGGATATGGTCCTGGTCCGGGTGAAGGCCGAGGACAAGTCCCGGGCCGAGGTCCTGCGCATTGCCGACATCTTCCGCTGCCGGGTAGTGGACGTCAGCCCCAGCACCTATACCCTGGAGATCACCGGCAACCACGAAAAAACCAAGGCGGTCCTGGAACTCCTGAAGAATCACGGCATCCAGGAAGTCGTCCGGACCGGCACCCTGGCCATCCAGCGGAGCAAGAAGGAGTGATGGTGAGCCGTAAGCAGTGAGCAGAATCGTCGGGCGCGTCTCACGCGCCATGCTTGGTGCGTAATCTTTTAAAATGTGGGGCGGGCACTGCCCGCCAGATGATATCGGGTGCGCTTTACGCCCCATCTAACGTTAAACCGAGTTTTTCAGGATAATCCTGGCGGGCCGGGCCCGCCCTACATAAGGGGAAAAATTTAACCATGAAAATGTACTACGATGCGGATGCGGATCTGGGAATTCTCAAGGGCAAGAAGGTCGCGATCATCGGGTTCGGCTCCCAGGGCCACGCCCAGGCCCTCAATCTGAGGGATTCCGGCGTGGACGTGGTGGTGTCCGAAGTGCCGGGTACCCCTAACTTTGATCTGGCGGTGAAATACGGCTTCAAGCCGGTCTCCGCCGCCGAGGCCGCGGCCGCGGCCCAGGTGGTCCAGATCCTGGCCCCGGACCACATCCAGGCAGCCATCTATGAGCAGGACCTCAAGCCCCACATGCAGGCCGGCAAGACGTTGATGTTCTCCCACGGCTTCAATATTCATTACGGCCAGATCGTGCCGGACCCCAAGGTGGACGTGATCATGGTGGCCCCCAAGGGCCCCGGCCACCTGGTGCGGAGCGAATACGAGAAAGGCGCCGGCGTCCCCTGCCTGGTGGCGGTGGAGCAGGACGCCTCGGGTAAGGCCCTGGCCATGGCCCTGGCCTACGCCAAGGGGATCGGCGCCACCCGGGCCGGGGTCCTCGAGACCACCTTCCGGGAAGAGACCGAGACCGACCTCTTCGGCGAACAGGCCGTGCTGTGCGGCGGGGTCTCCGAGCTGGTCAAGGCCGGTTTCGACACCCTGGTGGAGGCGGGTTACGCCCCGGAGATCGCCTATTTCGAATGCTTCCACGAACTCAAGCTGATCGTGGACCTGTTCTACCAGGGCGGCCTCGAATACATGCGCTATTCCGTGTCCGACACCGCCGAGTACGGCGACTACACCCGGGGACCCCGGATCATCACCGAAGAGACCCGGGACGAGATGCGCCAGATCCTCTATGAGGTGCAGACCGGCGAGTTCGCCAAGGAGTGGATCCTGGAAAACCAGGCCCGGCGGCCGGTGTTCAACGCGCTTCGGCGCCAGGAGGCGGAACATCCCATCGAAGAAGTGGGCAAGAAGCTCCGGGCCATGATGGGGTGGCTGAAAAAATAAACAGCTGGGCGAAAGGGGAAAAGGGGAAGAGGGGAAAGAAGAACAATCATGAGACGAACCTGGATTCTTTAACCTTTTCGCCTTTTCGCCTTTTCGCCTTTTGCCCCCAGTCTGTTTCCGGTTCGAGCGCGGGCAGGCTGATTAACCTGATGGCCTTCGTCTTCGCCCACAGGTCGGGGATGTATCGCGGCTCAGGGGTATCCCTTGATTCTGGGCGGGGTGGTGTTGTTCCTCCTGGGGGTGGTGGGGGGCTGGCCCTGGCTCACGGTCCTGGGGGTCTTGAGCGGCGGGTTTTTCGCCTATTTTTTCCGGGACCCGGAGCGGGATATCCCCCCGGAGCCCGGGGTCATCGTCTCTCCGGCGGACGGCGTAGTGGTTCGGGTAGACGAGGTCCAGGAAAACGAGTTCCTCAAGGCCCCGGCCCGGTACGTGGCGATCTTCATGAATGTCTTTGACGTCCACGTCAACCGGTCGCCGGTGGCGGCGGTGGTCAGGGAGATGCGCCACCGGCCGGGAGAGTACAAGGCGGCGTCCCGGGATGACGCCCCCAGCCGCAACGAACAGCAGGCCCTGGTCCTGGAAAATGAGGCGGGGCGGCGGGTCCTGGTGGTCCAGATCGCCGGGCTGTTGGCCCGGCGTATCATCCCGTTTGTCAAACCCGGCCAACCCCTGGCCCGGGGGGAGCGGTTGGGCCTGATTTGTTTCGGCTCCCGGGTGGACCTTTACCTGCCGGGGGACAGCCAGATTGAGGTGAAGACCGGTGACCGGGTGAAAGCCGGGAGCAGCATCATCGGGAGGTGGCATGAGTTTCCGCCGGAGACGTAAAAAGAAGGACCGGCGCCGCTTTCGGGGCGTCTACCTGCTGCCCAACCTGATTACCACCGGGAGCCTGTTCGGCGGCTTTTACGCCATAGTGGCCGCCATGGACGGCCGGTTTTACGCCGCAGCCTGGGCCCTTCTGGTTTCCATGATCCTGGATGGTCTGGACGGCCGCATCGCCCGGATGACCAAGACCACCTCGGGCTTCGGGGTGCAATACGATTCCCTGGCGGACCTGGTGGCTTTTGGGGTGGCCCCGGGCATCCTGGCCTACCTCTGGGCCTTAAAGGATTTTAAGCAGTTCGGCTGGGCCGCGGCCTTTCTCTTCGTGGTCTGCGGGGCCCTGAGACTGGCCCGCTTCAACGTCCAGCAGGGTTCTTTCGATCCCCGTTATTTCAACGGCCTGCCTATTCCGGCTGCCGCCATGATGGTGGCCACTACGGTGGCATTTTACTATGAGATGGGCGAAATGTCTCCCCAGGGCTCCCGGTTCATCCTGGTGATGATGTACGTCCTGTCCTTCCTCATGGTGAGCAATGTCAAGTATGTCAGCTTCAAAAAGGTGGAACTTTTCCAGCGCCACCCTTTCCATACCCTGGTCGGCCTGGTCTTGATGTTCGTGGTGGTGGCCACTGCCCCCAATATCGTGGGATTTTTTCTCCTGGCGGCTTATGTGATCTCGGGGCCCATCAGCACCGTGGTGTATTATCGCCGGGCCACATTGGCGCCTAAAGAAGACAGCGAGACCCCGCCCCCAAAGCTCACCAACTCTCAGGGCTTGGACCTGGGAGGCGGGGGCGAGGCCTGAAAGCCGGCCTGGTTGACTGCACCTGGACTGCCTGTCCCACATGCCGGTTTCCCGGGTTGCTTGCCAATGGCCATTTTCCATCTTCTTGAGGGGCGATTTATACGGGGTCGCCATAAAAAATGCACAATTTGATCAAACCGGCGGGAATTAAGGTGCTGATTAACCGGGCCCCTGGGACTGACCCTGACGCCGATCAGGGCCTGGCGGTAGCATATGTCCGGAGTGCCGGGGTTACAGCACTGCAACCAAGAGGGAATTGACCCCAATCTCGGTTGGGTAACTGAACGCCGCAGTGAAACAGGCCGGCGGGGAGCTGATGATGTTTTATATCCCCATCTCCCAGGAAGTGCTCGAGTATCGCCAGACCCGGACCATCTCTCCGGATGAGCGGGCGATTCAGCCGATTGCCGCGCAAAACGGCCTGATGCTGTGGTCCTTGACCCCCTTGTTGGCCCCTCGGGCCAATCTATCGACTTATACTATCCAGAAGGTCATTGGACCGCCGCGGCGCCTGCCATCGCGGCCCGCTCCCTGAGCCGGCTTATCCAGACCGGACTGATGCGGCAGCGCCGATTCATGAAAGCAGGGAATAAATTGCCTAACCGCAGGGGCGGTGAGCCCACCGTCCCTGCAAAAAATAAAAGGGTTTTCTTATGGCACACAAAGTTTTTATCTTCGATACGACCCTGAGGGACGGGGAACAGACCCCCGGCGCCAATCTCAACGTGGACGAAAAACTGCAGATTGCCCGGCACCTGGAACTCCTCAACGTGGATGTCATCGAGGCCGGTTTCCCCTTTTCTTCCCAGGGGGATTTCGAGGCGGTCCGGGCGGTGGCCCGGGAAATCCGGGGGCCGCAGATCGCCGGCCTGGCCCGGGCTTTTCCGGCGGACATCGACGCCTGCTGGGAGGCCGTCAAGGAGGCCACCGATCCCCGGATCCACACCTTTATTTCCACCTCCGACATCCATCTGAAGCACCAGATGCGGAAGTCCCGGGAAGAGGTCCTGGAGATGGCGGTGGCCGCGGTGAAGTACGCCTGCCGCTACACCTCCAACGTGGAGTTTTCGGCCATGGACGCCTCCCGGAGCGACCTGGATTACGTGGTCCGGGTTTTTGCCGCGGTCATCGAGGCGGGGGCCACCACCCTGAATTTCCCGGATACGGTGGGCTACGCCATCCCCGAGGAGTTCGGGGCCAAGATCAAGTACCTGGTGGAGCACATTCCCAACCTCCACAAGGCCATTCTCTCGGTCCATTGCCACAACGACCTGGGGCTGGCCGTGGCCAACACCCTGGCCGCAGTCAGTAACGGGGTGCGCCAGGTGGAAGTGACCATCAACGGCCTGGGCGAACGGGCCGGCAACGCCTCCCTGGAGGAGGTGGTGATGGCCCTGTCCACCCGGCGTGACCTGCTGAACTATTACACGGATATCGTCACCCAGTACATCTATCCCACCAGCCGCCTGACCAGCAAACTGTCCGGCGTGCCGGTGCAGCCCAACAAGGCCATCGTGGGGGCCAACGCCTTTGCCCACGAGTCCGGGATTCACCAGGACGGGGTGCTCAAGGATGCCAGCACCTTTGAAATCATGACCCCCACCACCGTGGGCATCAAGAAGAGCCTGCTGCCCCTGGGGAAGCTCTCGGGCCGGCACGCCTTCAAGAACAAGCTCCGGGAGATGGGCTTCTACCTGAACGAAGAGGAGCTGAACCGGGTCTTTACCCGCTTCAAGAGCCTGGCGGACCGCAAAAAGACCGTGTTCGACGAAGACCTGATCAGCCTGGTGGAGACCGAGGTTATCTATAAGTCGGTGCCGGAACACTTCAAGCTGGTGGAACTGGTGGTGCTCGCCGGGACCATGGCCCGGCCCTCGGCCAACGTCAAAATGGAGGTCGGCGGCCAACTGGTCGGGCCCTACTCGGTGCTCGGGGACGGCCCCATTGACGCCACCTACAAGGCCATCACCCACCTGGCCGGGTCCAAGTCCATCCTGCTCAAGTTTGCGGTGAGTTCCATCACCGGCGGCACCGATGCCCAGGGTGAGGTGGCGGTGCGCCTGGAGGAGGGCGGCCACGTGGTCACCGGCCAGGGCGTGGACCCGGACGTGGTCACCGCCAGCGCCCGGGCCTTTATCAACGGCCTCAACCGGCTCCATTTCCTGAAGGAGACCGGGGCGGTCAAGGGGCCCAAGCCGGAAAAGATGTAAGAGCAGTGGTCAGTAGCCAGTTGTCAGTTGTCAGAAACAGATAACCGACTGCAGGCTATTGATTTTTTACTGAAAAAATCGGTAGCCAGTTGTAAATGGCCAGCAATCAAAAAGGACAACTGACAACTGGCTACTGACTACTATTCTATGGAGTCATCAATGTCCAAACCGCAAACCATTACCCAAAAAATTCTCGCCGCCCACTGCGGCAAAGATTACGTGGAACCCGGTGAGCTGATCATGGCCCGGGTGGATATCGCCCTGGGCAACGACATCACCGCGCCCCTGGCCATCAAGGATTTTCATAAGGTGGGGGCTAAAAAGGTTTTTGACCGGTCCCGGGTGGTCCTGGTCTGCGACCACTTCGCCCCCAACAAGGACATCGCCTCGGCCATCCATTGCCAGCAACTGCGCCAGTTTGCCAAGGAACAGGACCTGACCCATTTTTACGACGGCGGGGACATGGGGGTGGAGCATGCCCTGCTCCCGGAACAGGGGATTGTGGGTCCCGGGGACGTCATCATCGGCGCCGACAGCCACACCTGCACCTATGGGGCCCTGGGGGCCTTTGCCACCGGCGTGGGCTCCACCGACCTGGCCGCGGTCATGGTCATGGGCGAGAGCTGGTTCAAGGTGCCGGAGAGTATCCGCCTGGTGTACCAGGGCCAGCTGCCCCTCTGGGTTACCGGCAAGGACCTGATCCTCCACACCATCGGCGATATCGGGGTGGACGGGGCCCGGGACCTGGCCATGGAGTTCACCGGCGAGGCCATCAAGTGGCTGCCCATGGCGGACCGCTTCTCCATGGCCAATATGGCCGTGGAAGCCGGGGCCAAGAACGGCATCATGGCCCCGGATGAAATCACCCTGGGCTATGTCAAGGGCCGGACCTCACGCCCCTATACCCTCTATGAGAGCGACCCGGACGCCGCGTATCTCTTCGAGAAGACCTATGAGGTCAGCGGCCTCGAGCCCCAGGTGGCCTGCCCGTCCTCCCCCGGCAACGTCGTGCCGGTTTCCCGGGTGGGGGACGTACCCATCGATCAGGCGGTGATCGGCTCCTGCACCAACGGCCGTATCGACGACCTGCGCCTGGCCGCCAAGGTGCTGAAAGGCCGCCGGGCGGCCAAAGGCGTGCGCCTCATCGTCATCCCCGCCACGCCCCTGGTGTGGCGCCAGGCCATGGACGAGGGGCTGACGGCCATCTTCATGGATGCCGGGGCGGTGATCAGCCCGCCCACCTGCGGACCCTGCCTGGGCGGGCACATGGGCATCCTGGCCCCGGGAGAGACGGCCATTGCCACCACCAACCGTAATTTTGTGGGCCGCATGGGCCATACGAAATCCAACGTCTATCTGGCCAGCCCGGCGGTGACGGCGGCCTCGGCGGTAGCCGGGCGCATCATAAGCCCCAAGGACTTGTAGAGCGGGCCCGGCAGTTTTGGCGGGACCAGCACGGCGAAAACCGGGGAAGATAGACGCCAGGGAACGAATCCGGCCTAACAATTATCCCGAAAAAAGGTCTAATTATTAAAGGGTATTAAAAAAAAATCGACTTTTTTGTGAAAATGTGCCATCTTCTGGGTTAAGCAAAGGTTGAGATACCAGAAGCTCTGCGAGGGTACGGGCTTGAAAAACTGGGGAATACATCGGTGGGCGCCGTGGTTGTTGGCGGCGACAGTGTTACTGATCGGGCTGCTCCGGGGTCTTGTTCGAGTCGAAGGAAAAAGGCGGCACGACAGAATCCCTTAAGGTGGACTCCGGGGAAGGCTGGGGCAGTTACGATACCCATCCGCGCTACCCCTATGACCGAAAAAGCACCAATGATGAAATGAGTATCATGCTGAAGAGTGTAAGGACTTTTTAGCCGGTGCCGTTCCGGCGCCGGGCCCGGACTACCCGCTCCACGCCGCTGAAATCTTTGATGGTCTCTATCCGGTTATAGGCCCCGGTTTCTGCCACCAAGGCCGCAACCCGGGGCGCCTGCTGATCCCCAACTTCCAGGAACATCCAGCCTCCCTCCATAACATACTGCTGCGCCTGCCGGATCAGAGGCCGGATCAGGTCCAAGCCGTCTTCGCCCCCCAACAGGGCCCCGGGGGGTTCAAACGCCTTGATCTCCCGGGGGAGCCGCTCCCACTCCGCCCGGGGCACATAAGGCAGATTGGCCACCAGCAGGGTAAAAGCCGCGGTGGGCTTGAGCCCGGCCAAAAGGTCCGACCGGAGGAAGTGGACGCGGTCGGCGACCCCATGCCGCCGGGCATTGGCCCGGGCCACGGTCAGGGCGCGGCCTGCGCGGTCCAGACCCACCCAGGCCATCCGGGGCAGTTCCTTCGCCAGGGCGATGACCACGGCGCCGCTGCCGACGCCAACCTCCAGGCCCCAGGGTGTCGTAGGGGCGGGTTTCAAACCCGCCCCTCCATCCTCTTCTCCCGAAATCTCTCGCCGCCTCCAGGGCCGCGGCCACCAGGGTCTCGGTTTCGGGGCGGGGGATCAGCACCGCCGGGGTCACCTGAATATCCAGGGACCAGAACTCCCGGTGGCCGGTGAGATAGGCCACGGGTTCGCCGTCCCGGCGCCGGACCATCAGCGCCTTGAAGCGGGCCAGTTCGTCGGCATTGAGGGGTTGATCGTAGCGGAGATAGAGGTCCAGGCGGCTGACGCCCTAAGGTGTGGGCCAGGAGAATTTCGGCGGAGGCCCTGGCTTCCGGGACCCCTTTGGCGCCGAAATAGTCGGCGGTCCACCGGAGGATTGCCAGGATGGTCCAGGAGGCTTGGGGGCCGGACATTTACGCCTGGGCCAGGGTCTGAGTGCGATAGTAAGCGATCAAGGCATGGAGGAGTTCATCCAGATCGCCATCCAGGGTGGCTTCCATTTTAAGGCCGTGGATTGAAAAGCCGATCCGATGGTCGGTGATGCGGGATTGCGGGAAATTGTAGGTGCGGATGCGCTCACTCCGGTCCCCGGTGCCCACCTGGCTTTTGCGCTCCTGGGCGATCTGCTGCTGCTGTTCCTGTTGCTTCAGGTCGAACAGCCGGGACCGGAGCACCTTGAGGCCCTTGGCCTTGTTTTTGTGCTGGGATTTTTCATCCTGGCAGGAGACCACCAGGCCCGTGGGCAGGTGGGTGATGCGCACCGCCGAATCCGTGGTGTTGACGCTCTGGCCCCCGGGGCCGGAGGACCGGAAGACATCGATGCGCAGCTCTTCGGGGTTGATCTGGACGTCCACCTCTTCGGCCTCCGGCAGGACGGCCACCGTCACCGCGGAGGTGTGGATGCGCCCCTGGGATTCCGTCGCCGGGACCCTCTGGACCCGGTGCACCCCGCTTTCGTATTTGAGCTGGCTGTAGACCTGGTCGCCGGAGATGGAGGCGATGATTTCCTTGAGGCCGCCGATGCCGGTGGCGGAGTGGCTGAGGATTTCCAGCTTCCAGCCTTTGCGCTCGCACAGGCGGGTGTACATCCGGAAGAGGTCGGCGGCGAAGAGGCCGGCTTCCTCGCCCCCGGTGCCGGCCCGGATCTCCAGGATGACGTTCTTGTCGTCGTTGGGGTCCTTGGGCAGCATCAGGAAGCGGAGTTCTTCCTCTAAACTGCTCGGCCTGCTCCTTGAGGCCCTGGATCTCCTCCCGGGCATAGGCTTTCATCTCCTCGTCGGTTTCTTCCTTCACCAGGGCCTGGTTTTCCGTCAGCTCTTTGTCCACCTGCTGATAGCGCCGGAAGATCTGGATCACCGGCGACAGGTCGGCGTGTTCCTTGCGATACTTGTGGTACAGGTCCTGGTTCTTGATGACCTCGGCGTCGGTCAGGGCGTCTTCCAGTTCCTGGTAGCGGTGTTCCAGGGATTCTAAGCGATCGGTAATCATAGGGATTTATCAGGGCGCCGGGGCGCTCAGCTCCGGCTGGCGATTCTTGGAATAGGGGGAATTATCTCAACATTTGAAGATATTATAGATTAAAACCTGGCCCCCGGCAAGGCCCCGGGGCGGTTATCCCGCCGGCCAACGGGCGGATTATCGCCGGGGTGGCGCCGCGTCTGGCCGGCCACAACCCGGGCCGAACCGGGAGTTATTCATAGGTAGAAAGGTTGCGCCCCGCAGCTTTGCTCCGGTACATCAGGCCATCGGCCCGATGGATCAAACTTTCCGGGGAGTCCGGCAGCCGGGCCAGGGTTACTCCCAGGGAAATGGTGACGTGGAGGGAACAGTCCGGCAGGGAAACCCAGGCACTTTCCACCAGGGCCCGCAGCCGCTCGGCGATGATCATGATCTGGTCCGGGTCTTTCATTTTGCTGATCACGCAGAGGAATTCTGTCTCCGCCCCACCGGCCCACCAGGTCGAAGGAGCGACAATTTTTCAAGAGGGTCTGGGCCACCATTTTCAAGGCCAGGTCGCCCGTCTGGTGGCCGAAGGTGTCGTTCACCTGCTTGAATTGATCCACGTCGACGAAAATCACCCCGAAGGACCAGCCCAGGCGGCGAAATTCGTTGAATTTGCCGACGATAAAGTTTTCCAGATAGGTGCGGTTGGCGATTTTGGTCATCTCATCCAGGTAGGCCAGGTCCTCCAGTTGCTTGAGGTGCTCCAGGGCCGCGACGGTGGCGGAATCGTCCCGGAAGATCTCCACCGCCCCGATAATTTTCTGCTGATTGTCGGTAATGGGGGCGACCCCGATGGCCACGGGCAACCGGTGCCCATCTTTGTGGTGGAGGAAGACCGAGGCCGACCGGGGCTGGCCGTCAAGCAAGGTATAGGACAGGGGACAGGCCCCTTCGCACAGGGAATTGCCGCGGTTGTCCACGTGGCGCAACAGGTTGTCGGCGCACCGCTTGCCCAGGACTTCCGCCTCGGTGAACCCGGTGATTCTTTCCGCGGCCTTATTCCACAGGGTAATCTGCCGGTCCCGGTTTACGAAATATACTCCGTCATAGAGGTTGTCCAGCAGGGTTGCATAGAAATTTGGGCTGATATCGTCCATGGGTCTCTCACCCTTCCGCCAGGCGGCGGATGATTTCCGGGATGGTGACGGTGGCCAGGTGGGGCATGGAGCCTCCGGCCAGGACCACCAGGAGGGGGACGCCCAGGTCGGCGGCGGCAGCGAGCATCAGGTCGCAGAGGTCGAAATAGGCCGCCTCGGTGAGGCCCAGGGAGCCATAGTCGTCCCGGTGGGTGTCGAAGCCGTAATACCAGATGAGCAGGTCCGGCTTGAACTCCGGGATCAAGGGCAGGTTCCGGCGCACCAGGTCGACGTACTGGGCATCAGGATCTTCCCGGCCGTTCATCTGGTGGGCGTTGACATCCACCTTGGTGCCGTCGTCGCTGGTGAAATTGAGGCCGCAGAAACACAGGTGAAACACGCTCGGGGTCGTCCCGCACCAGTTGGCGGGTGCCGTCGCCGTGGTGGGCGTCGGTGTCCACGATGGCAAAGCGCCGCCAGGGGCTGATTTCCCGGGTGTGGGTCAGGGCGATGACCACGTCGTTGAAGCAGCAGGCCCCCCAAAACTGGTGGTAGCCGGCGTGGTGGCCGCCGGCGCCGATGAAGCAGAAGGCCCGGTCGACCTCGCCTGTGGCCAAATCCGTCATGCCGGCGACCACGGAGCCCACGGACTCGTACGCCGTGGAGCAAAAGCCGTCGGCGGCCACCATGTCCAGCATCTCCGGGGCGTGGACCTTGAGGACGAGCTCCTCGGAGACCCGGGGGCTCTCGATCAGGCGCACGTTGGGCCGGGCCAGGAGCGGCGCCAGCGCCTCGGGAAAGTCCCGCAGCCGGTTGCCGACGGTCATGTAGCTTTTGCGGCTGAAGGAGGGGTGATAGTAGATGCCGATTTTTTTCATCTTTGCCTAGAGTCAGGTGGGCACCCAACCGGAGTGGTCGCACGCCACCACATGGTTAATTCATTAATCGGAATATTTCCGGGGACCATTAACCGGGCCACCCATTTTCCCCCTCACCATCAGGGGTGTCCGGACCGGTGAGCAAGAGGAACGATAATCCACCTGTCGAACCGATGAGGAGGATTATTTGGCGTTGGTCTCTCCGGCCCTCAACCGCTGCTTCCCACTGCTCGTACTTGGGGAAGAACAGGTAGAAAAACCCCAAAGAAATCATCATAAAAATATAGAAATCCACGGCGTTGCCAGCCAGCAGAAAGAGGACCAGGCCCAGGACTCGCCACGGCTTCGCACAGGGCAAAAGTAATGACGGCCGCCTGGCTCAGGTTGTCCGCCGACCGCATCGGCATGATCTTCTGCACGGACCTTGATGATCCCAAACTGGGCCGCGGCGAGGGCCAGAAAGACATACTTGAGGAAGCCGGCCGTGCGGGGGTCAAGCCTGGCAAAGCCGGCGAACGGGGCCCACTGCCACTTGATCAGCTCCACCACCCCGGCATAGACGAAGACCGCGGCGATCATGGCCAGGCCGATGAAGTTGACGGCCAGGTAGCGCGCCTTCAGGGTGGTGAGGGACCGGGCCAGGTCAGGCCTCCGGCTCATGTGGGCACCTTTCTTCAGGGGGTTGCGGCCAGCTATCTTTCCGGCGAGTTCAGCATACTCTTGAGCATGCCGGCGATGAACTTGCTATCCTCGGCATTCATCGAGGTAATGGCGCCTTCAAACCGGGCCACCCGCTCCCGGTCTTCGAGATAGTGGGCCACGGCATCGGCCAGCTTAATGGCGTCTTCCAGCACGCCGTGGACTTCCACCAGTTCCTGGATCGAGCCGGTCTTGGACTCCCAGGCGGAGATGACGTCCATGAGCCGCCGGTACTCCTCCAGCCAGTCCTGGAAGTTGTTTTCACTCTTCACGTACCCTTCGGCGTCCCCCACCACCCACAATTTGACCGTCTGTTTTTCGTCCTCGGTCAGCGGCTGATTATTTTCCAGCTTGCCGATGATGGCCGCGATGGCGCCGGCGGTGGCCTGTTCTATGGCCTGGCGGATTTCGTTCTTGCTCTTGACCAATTCGGTGGCCACGAAACCGTAAGATTCCGAGGTGTTGTCGGCCTGGGCTTGCTTCATGGCATGGGACATGCCTTTGAGGTATTCCATGTTCTCCTCCGGAGGGAAATCAGTTTGTGGTTAGGGTATTATCCGGCCAGGGGCGCCGGAGCGGCGAATCTGGCTCACGGCGCCGCTTCGGAGGCCGGCCATCAGCAGCACCGCATGACCGCGGGGGCCCCGAACCGGTCGCCGGGACGGGGTTTCTTCGCCGCGACAAATTCCGGGGCCTTGACCTTGCCCAGGTCCTTGGTGCGAAAACGGGTGATCAAGAGGGCGGCCCCGGAGACGGCCACCTTGATCCCCTTGTCCGTGACTTCCAGGATTTCCCCGGGGGTGACGGTGTGGTCGTCCATGAGGAAGGAGGCGTTATAGAGCTTCACCTGCTCCCCCCGGAAAGTGGTGGTGGCCCCGGGCTGGGGATCGCAGCCCCGGATGAAGTTGAACACCTGGCGGCCCGGCTGGTTCCAATTGAGGGCGGCCACCTTCTCGTCGCACGGGGGGTCGTAGGTGGCCAGGGAATGGTCCTGGGGAATCCGGGGGGCCTTCCCCTGGGCCACGAGAGCCACCGCTTCCAGGCAGGCTTCCACCCCCAGGGCATAGAGCTTGTTGAAATAAAGTTCCCCGGTGGTCTCGTTGGGGCCGATCTCCACCTTCTTCTGGAGCAGGATGTCGCCGGTGTCGATCCCTTCATCCACCCAGAAAATGCTGAGCCCGGTTTCCCGCTCGCCGTTGATCACCGCCCAGTTGATGGCCGAGGCGCCGCGGTATCTGGGGAGGATGGAGGGGTGGTAGCAGATGGACCCGAGTTTGGGGATGGCCAGGACCTTGCCGGGGACAATGTCGGTGACGAAGGCCAGGACTGCCAGGTCGGGGTTGAGGGCCGCCATCTGGTCATAGGCCTGGGGGTCCTTCATCCGGGGCGGCTGATAAACCGGGATGCTGGCCGCCAGGGCCGCGTCCTTGAGGGGGTCGAGTTTGACTCCCCGGTCCGGGGGGCAGAAGACGCCTACGACCTCTTGCCCCTGCTTGATTAATCCTTTCAGGACGTCCGCACCAAAGGCCGCCTGACCGATCAAGGCGATACGCATAAGGCCCTCCTTCTGGTTGGGAAGCGAGCGGCGGAGGCTCGGAGCAAGGCTGGATTCCTGCCGGCCCCCCATCCGCGCCCACCCGGTTATTGGAGCCGGCCCGGCGACGGCGAGGAAGCAAACGGCCCGGGCCAGATCGTCACCTAAGGGGTAACGCGGGCTTGGGGGAAGGGTCGGGGGCGCCCCGTCCTTCCTCCGCCGGCAGGTTAATGATGGTGTTCGTCAGGCTTTTTTTCCGGTTCCAGGGTGGAGGCGTAAAAGGTGATGCCGCAAGCCGCCAGGATGGCGACCACGGCCACCGGGGCGCTGTGCCCCCAAACGGCGATCCCGATGCAGGCAAACACCAGGAGCACCAGGTACCCTTGCTTTTTCCGATACGATTGATCCTGTTCAGCCATGACGAACCTCCCTAAAATATGGCAAAAACTCAGCCGGTCGATCAATTCAATCCAGGAAAGCGGGGCGCAGGGCGCACCCGACCGTAACTTCAACAATTACGAGGCCTGCCGTTCCGCAAACTCGATGCCGTGCTTAATCCGCCGCAAGGTCTCCTCCCGGCCCAGGATATGGATGATTTCATAAAGGCCCGGACTGGCAGTCTTGCCCGTCAAGGCCACCCGCACCGGCTGGGCCAGGTTGACCATTTTCTGCCCGGTGGCCTGGGCCAGGTCGGTGAACAACTGGTTGATGGCCGCCTCCGACGGTTCGGGGAGACTGGCCAGGCGCGCCGCAATCTCCTTCAAAGTGGGACCGGCGGCCGGGGTGAGGAATTTTGCCGCCGCCTTCTCGTCGTAGGGCCTGGGGTCCTGGAAATAGAAGCGGGCGGCTGCCGCCATCTCCACCAGCGTCTTGCACCGGGCGCTCAGAGTGGGCACTACCCGGGCCAGATAAGCCTGGTCCGGGTCGGTTATGCCCTGGGCGGCGAGAAAGGGAGTCAACTCCCTGGCCAACTCCGGGGCCGGCATCTCTTTGAAATAGTGGCCGTTAAGCCACTGGAGCTTTTCCTCGTCAAAGATCCCCGGGGATTTGGTCACATGATCCAGGCTGAAAAATTTAATCAGCTCTTCCCGGGAAAAAATCTCCTGGTCGCCGTGGGACCAGCCCAGCCGGGCCAGGTAGTTCACCAGGGAGTGGGGCAGGTAGCCCTGATCCCGGTAGGCCGATGGCAGACACGGCGCCGTGGCGCTTGGAAAGCTTGGCCCGGTCTTTGCCCAACATCAGGGGCATGTGGGCGAACAGCGGCGGGGTGACTCCCAGGGCCTCATAGATGAGAAGCTGCCGGGGGGTGTTGGGGATGTGGTCTTCTCCCCGGATGACGTGGGTGACCGCCATGGTGATATCATCCACCACCACCGCAAAATTATAGGTGGGAATGCCGTCGGCCCGCTGGATCACCAGGTCGTCGAGTTCCTGGTTGTCGAAGGCGATGGGCCCTTTTATCTGATCGTCCCAGTGGGTGACGCCGGTGTGGTGGGTCTTGAAGCGCACCGCGGTATCCGGTCCGGCCGGGAGGTCAAGCCCCCGGCAGTGGCCGTCGTATTTGGGTTTCTCTCCCCGGGCCAGGGCGGCCTGGCGGCGGGCCTCGAGCTCCTGGGGCGGGCAGTTGCAGTAATAAGCCGCGCCGCTCGTCAAGAGCCGGTTGATGTAGTCGCGATAGATGGGCAGCCGTTCGGACTGGCGATAGGGGCCTTCATCCCAGTCCAGGCCCATCCAGGTCATGGCCGCCAGGATCTCGGTGACGAACTTCTCCTGGGAGCGCTCCCGGTCGGTGTCCTCGATCCGGAGGATGAACGTCCCCTGATAATGGCGGGCAATGAGCCAGTTGAACAGGGCCGTGTGGGCGCCGCCCAGGTGGAGGGCGCCGGTAGGACTGGGGGAAAATCGGGTGCGTACTTCTGACATGTTGCCTTCCTTTAAGACTAGGGGATTTTTTACCATAATTTTGCGGCCATGGCCAGGGAAATTCCCCGGCTGAAATATCTTGCGACGGGTGTCGCGATGGGTTAATATTGAACATAAGTGAAAAACATCGGGATGATGCCGATATAAAAAAAGGAGGAGACACGATGCCGGTAAAAAATCAAAGAGAGCGGGTTCGGCAAAGATCAGGCTGTGGCTGCGGGTCCGGGGCCGGGGTCACGGGACGGCCCAAGACATGCGTCTGTTCAGCTTGCGGACACCAGGTTGATCACGAACCGGGGGTGCCCTGCTGGGAAGTCAAGTGTCCCCAGTGCGGCGGCGCCATGAGCCGAGGTAATGGTTAAAGTCTATCAAATTCAAGGGCTGACGGGAGCCTGGCGCGATTAGCCTTCCTCAGCCCGGCGGCAGGAGGGTTGGCGCGTTCATCGGTCGGCCCTCCCGGGTTATGGGCTATCCTGGTGAATCCCTGAACTCTCAGCTAAATCCGTTAAGCACCAATGCCGCAACCTCCGGAGAAATCGAATTGCGACCATAGGCGAAAACTGTTAAAAGGGATGAGGTTAGCCTCAAGCGGTCGCGTCGCCGCGGAAAATTCGCTCCGGGAATAGTGATGCTCAAAAAACCTCCGCCATCTGAACTGACGGATCGTGATTGGTCCCACTTTTTGATCCAGAACACCCCCGGCGCGGTAATCACCGCCGACCAGGAGGGGAGGATCACCGAATGGAACCGGGCGGCCGAGAGATTGACCGGCTTTAGCCGGGACGAGGCCATGGGCCGCCCGGCTGAGGAAGTCGTCCGCCTGCGGGGAGACGACGTCAGCACCTGGAAACAGGTGTTGCAGGGGCGGAAAGAGATAACGGAGGAAGTTCTCCTGTCTAACCGTTCGGGTCAGGAGGTGCCGGTGATGGTCAGCTCCTTCGCCCTCCGGGACGACCGCGGCACCCCCCAGGGCGGCGCCATCATCATTCGGGACCTGACCCCGGTAAAGCGTATGGAGACCGAGCGCCGCCACCTGGTCAACATGTTCGCCCATGACTTGAAAACCCCGGTGGTGGGGATCGCCGGGCTGGTCCGGCGCCTCGTCCAGGGGAAGCTGGGTCCGGTGGCTGCCCCGCAAATGGCCTACCTCGAGACCGTTGACCACGAGTTGGGGCGCCTGGAAAAGCTCATAACCCGGTTTCTGGAGTTCGCCCGCCTGGACCTGCGGATTATGACCCCCCAACCCCAGGTCCTGAACGTGCTGGAGGAGTGCCGGCAAGTCGTGGCCCTGCTGCAGCCGCTGGCGGAGGCCAAAGAGATGAGACTGGAAACCGATTTTGCCCCGGAGGTGCCCGGCCTCCAGGCAGACCCGCTCCTGTTCCGGCGGGTTCTGCAAAACCTGCTGGAGAATGCCGTCAAGTACAGCCCCGTTGGCGGGAAGGTGAGGCTGGAGGTCCGGGCGGAGGACCCGGCCATCCGCTTTGCCGTTTACGACCAGGGGCCGGGGATCGCCGCGGCTGACCTGGACCATCTCTTCGAAATCTTCTACCGGGGGCAGCGGGAGGGGGATACCCAGGGCTTCGGACTGGGGCTGGCCACGGTGAAGCGGATCATCGACGCCCACGGCGGCCGCATCTGGGTGGACACGGCCCCCGGCCGCGGCTCCACCTTCTGGTTTACCTTTCCCCTGGAGGCGAAAGTTCCTGAAGAGCCGGCCCGATCCTGACCGGTGCGGTTACCCGGTGGTGTGGGGATTTAGGCTGGGCCATTCCTGATTGATTCTATGGAACCCAAAATCATCATCAACATCATCCTGATTTTGCTGGTGGCGTGGCTGCTGGGGGATCTGTTTCAGCGCCTGCGCCTGCCCCGGTTGTTGGGTGAGCTGGTGGCGGGCCTGATTTTGGGGCCGCCGCTCCTGGGGTGGGTCCAGCCCCGGGAAGCCTTGACGGTGTTGTCGGACCTGGGCATCTTCTTCCTGATGTTTTATTCCGGCATGGAGATGGACCCCCGGGAACTTCTGGAACACTTCTGGATTTGCCTGGCGGTGGCGGTGGGGGGCTTCGTCCTGCCCTTCGCGGCGGGATACGGGGTGGCGGTGCTCTTCGGCGCCACCACCTTCCAGGCCCTCTTCATGGCCATGGGGCTGTCGGTGACGGCCCTGGCGGTCCAGGCCCGGGTGCTCCAGGACATGGAGATTCAACACACCAAGGTGGGTCATATCATCATCGGGGCCGCCATCGTCGACGACATCCTGGCCCTCATCACCTTTTCGGTGCTCACCGGCCTGGCCAAGACCGGACAGGTGGACCCCGTCAATATCGGCATTTTACTCCTCGAGGTGGGGGCCTTCTTCGGCGGCACCATCCTGGCGGGCCAATTTCTTTTGCCCCACCTGACCCGGCGCCTCAAAGACCGGGAAGCCAAGGGTTTCACCTTCGCCTTGCTGGCGGCGCTGATCATGGGCTACCTGGCCGAGGCGGTGGGCCTCCATCTCATTATCGGGGCTTTTCTCGCCGGCCAGTTTGTGCGCAAAGAAGTTGTCGACCCGGACCTGTACCAGCGGTTGCACGACCGATTCTTCAACATCATCTATGGCTTCCTGGGCCCGATCTTCTTTGTCAGCCTGTCGTTCTTTGTGGAACTGGCCTTGCCGCGCCAGGACTGGGGCTTCCTGGCTGCCGTGGTGGCGGTGGCGGTGGTTGGGAAAGTGGTGGGCTGCGGCCTGCCGGTGCTGCTTTTCTGGCGGGATTGGCGGGAAGCGCTGATCATCGGGCTGGGCATGAACGGCCGGGGCGCGGTGGAACTCATCGTGGCCAAATCAGTCTTGCTCCTGAGCATCCCGCTTTTGGCCCAGGGGGTGATACAGCACCCCTTGCTGACCGATTCTCAGTTCACCATCCTCGTGCTCATGGCCTTTATCACTACGCTCATCGCGCCGGTATCGCTGCGTCTGGCGGTGCCAAAGGTCTGCACCCGCTCCGACCGGGATTTTTGTCAGCTCTGGCGCAATTCGTGAGGCGGGGTTGCCGGGGGTTCCCCTCGAGGCTAACCGTGATCGGACGGGTTCAGCGAAAGGTAAAGGCCTTTTCGGATAAAAGCCTCAGGCACGCCTGGACCACGGCAGCATCGTAGAGCACTCCCTGATGCCGGGAAATTTCCGTCATTGCCTGGTCTATCCCCAGGGCCGGGCGATAAGGGCGGTGGGAGGCGATGGCTTCCACCACGTCCGCCACGGCCAAAATTCTGGCCTCCTTGATAATATCGTCGCCGGAAAGTCCGTGGGGATAACCCGAGCCATCGAGCCGCTCATGGTGCTGCAACACCGCCAGGGCCACCGGCCAGGGAAAATCTATCTCCTTTAAGATGTCGAACCCGGCCTGGGGATGAACCTTTATCAGGTTAAATTCGTACTCGCTCAATCGGCTCGGTTTGCTGAGGATCTCCCCGGGGATGGCGATCTTCCCCAGATCATGAAGAAAGCCCATGACCCGCATCCCCTCGATATAATGGGATGATTCCCCCAACTCCTGGGCCAGGGCGCAGGCGAGCTGGACGACCCGCCTTTGATGACCGGCCGTATACGGATCTTTGGATTCCAGAGTGTTGGCCAGGGCCTTGACCGTCCCGTTCAAGGCCTTCTGCAAATTTTTGAGACTTTGCGTCAGCGCTTTGCTGAGCTTCGACGCGATAGGTAACATCACGGATGTACTTGATAACCCCCTTCATTTTTCCCGTGGTCTTGCTTAACCAGGGGAAGGCATGTACATCGGCCCAACCTACGCTGCGGCCATCGGCGCCTTTCAGGGGTATGGGTTCAAGATGCGGTTCACCGGTGAAGATGGTGCGATAGGCGGGACAGGGCTGACAGGGCTCGGACCTGCCATGATGGGCCTCATAGCACTTCCTCCCTACCAGAGGGAGGGCATGTTTGTACCACTTCTCCATGGTGGAGTTGACTTGCACAATATTAAAATTTAAGTCGATGACGCTAATCCCGTCAAGGATACTGGCAAAAACGCTGGAAAGAAACCTCTCTCCCTCCTGCATGGCGTCTTCGGCTTCTTTCTGTGCGGTGATATCGAAGAATATGCCGCTCACATATTGAATCTTTCCATTCCGATCGCAAACTATCTGGCTTCTTTCTTGAATCCAGATAAGGTTGCCTTGCCGGTGGGTAATTCGATATTCTCTCACGTACGACCTATGGGTTTTTAGCCCATGAACAAATGCTTGTTTGACTGCTTCAACGTCTTCTGCAAAAACTAATTCAGTCCATTTACGCTGCCTGGATTCGAAATCCTTTCTTGAATATCCGGTCATCCCGGCAATTTTTTCATCAAAGAAATCAACGGTCCCGTCGATATATCCCTTAAATACGACCGCCGGGATATTGTTTAAGAGCAACTTGAAATCCTGGTCGCTCTCCAGGAGAACCTCTATGGTTGGCCGGCAATCCCGGTTTCCTGGAATGAGTCCCGGCATTGCCATAGAGGCCTCCTTGCCATATCCAGAGGCGAATCTCAGATTTTGAAAACCTTGATAGAGCCAACCCATTCTATTTTTCACCGGGTGCCTCCGAGGTTATTCGTTTTTCCGGCCCCTCGATGCGAGAGAGTTCCTGAACCAACCGGAAATTCACGCTCGACTTATTAAGAATAGGGAAGAATCATCCTCGTCAACATAGGGAATTTCCTGATACTGAGGGGATAAACGCCTGGTTTTTCAACCCAATAATTATTGATCGGCCTGGCTGGTACGCCGTGAAGAAAACCAGGGGCGGGATAATCCCCGGTAACGCCTCATGTCGGCCCTGGGTCCTCCGGGGGATTATGCCGGCCGGAGGCGGCGGGCCAAAGTCTGGATGGCCGCCATGTAGGCTGCGAAGCCCTGGATGAGGATATCGTTGTGGTTGGCGTGGGGAATTTTGAGGAGGGTCTTGTCGGCGGCGCCAGCGGCATCGTAAAGGGCCTGGCCGTCGCTCATGGGAATGATGTGGTCGTGCTCGGCGTGAATGATCAAAGTGGGCCCGGGGTAGGCCCGGATCTTGTCGATGTTCCGGAAACCGGCGGTTTCTTTAAACCCGATGGCGGCCAGGTTGACGCCCAGGAGCTGCAACAAGGGCCCGGCATAGGCAAAGCCGCTCTCCACGATGAGAGCCGCGACCTGATCCGGGTAGGCCGCGGCCAGCGCCAGGGCCGAGGCGCTCCCCAGGGACCGGCCCATGACCACCAGGGGGCCAGGGTAGCCCCTATCCGGCAGCCACTGCCGGACGAAGTGGAAGATTTCGTGGCAGTCCCGCATCATGGCGCTCACCGTGGGGTCGCCGGTGGAGCGGCCATAACCCCGGTAATCCACCGGGAAAAAGTTGACACCCTGGCGCTGGTAGAAGGGGGCCAATTCGTCATAATCGGCCACGATCTCGCCGTTGCCGTGGAAGAAGAGAATAGTGGGGGCGGCGGCCCCCGCCGGATGAAACCGGGCCCCCACCACCGCGTTGTCGGCCACCGGGATGAGAAGGTCCAGGGCATCAGTCTGGGCCCCGGCTAAGCTTAGTTCGGGACGGGGGTGAAACAACCGCAGCAGCACCTCGGGCGCGTCCAGGGGGGAATAATCAACGGCGTTCAGGTCAGTCATGGTGCGGTTCTCCTTCCCGAAGCAAAATTGCGCTGATACCCTTACTATATGGGCAAACCCCGCGCCGTCGGCCAGATTAATCCGGACCTAGCGGGGGCGAATGCGGCTGCTGACGCAGGCCCGGCAGGTTCCCGAGCGGAAACGGGTGGCGTCGGACAGGGAAAACACGCCGACGATGTGCCCGGGAGATTCCTGGTACACAAAGAGGCGGGAGATGTCGGCAAAGATCATCCGGCGCAGGGCGTTGACCAGGACGTCGTTGCCGTCACAGGCTTGCACCCCTCTGGTCATCACGGTGCCGGCCGGGGCCTCTGGGGGGATGCGGTGGAGGTAGGCGACGATGAGGTCGGTCTTGGAGATCACCCCCGCCGGGGCGCCATCCTCCCCGGTGATCAGGAGGGCGCCGAATTTATGGGCCGCCAGCCCTTCCATCACCTGGAGCAGGCTGTCGCCGGCCCTCAGGGCAAAGACCCCCGGGGTCATCACTTCCCGAAGGTGCACCCGGTCGGCCAGGAGGTGCTCCGAATCCTCCGTATTCCGGCGCAGGTTCTTGTCGCACCGGTGGCAATAACGGTAGAGTAAACCCACGATGTCCGGGTAGGCCAGGACGCCCACGGCCTGGGGGGCGGCCGCCTCCCGGACGTAGAGCCGGTGGATTTTGTGGGTCCGCATGCGGTCCAGGGCCGCGTCCAGGGAGTCGTCCAGGTGGCAAAACAGGGGCGGGCCCACCATGATTGAGGCCGCCGGGGTGTCCAGGGGCAGCCCGGCATAATAGGCCCCCATGAGATCGGTTTTGGTGACCACCCCCACCGCTTCCTGGTGGGAATCGGTAATCAGGATGGCGTTCACCTTGTACTTGATGGCATAGCGGATGGCCTCCTCCAGGGTGGCCTCGGCGGCCAGGTTGATGATCAAGCGCCGCATGGCCTCTTTGACCGTCAAATCCTTCATGACGTTCTGTCGGCTACTGACCCGCATGGCATGCCCTCCTGGCGGCGGCCCCGGCTTCACGGTGAAGATCTGCTCAGGAGATGCTGGAAGACCCGGGACAGATACACCATGCCCACCATTTTTCCGGCTTCGAGAACCGGCAGCCGGCGGACATGTTTTTTGATCATAATGTCGATGATCCGCAGCAGGTGCAGGTCCGGCGTAATGGTGATGAGGTCGGTGGTCATGATATCCGAAACCAGCATGGACCCGGCCCGGGCCAAGGCGGCGTCGAGGATGCCCGAGACGTCCACGTCCTTGATTTCGCCCCAGATGTGAATATGCTTGGGCCGGATGAGCAGCAGGATGTCGTACATGGAAAGCATGCCCAGCAACTGCCCCGCCGCATCAGTGACCACCATGCCGAACACGATCTGCTGGTGCGCCTCCCCGGCTTCCTGGAAGACCCTGAAGGCCTCCCCGATGGTCATCCCGGGTGACAGGGTGGAGTAGCCGGTATCCATGACCTCACGCGCGGTTATATCCATAGGAATTCCTCAATTCGCCAGGGGTGGGACCGGATCGACGTGCCGGCGGGCTGAGCCTGAGCCCCGTTTCTGCCCTTCCCGGACGCCACCGGCCCCATTTTACCACAAAAACCGGATTTCCCCACCCGGGCCGCCGGTTAATCCCGCCGGATTTTGCCCCGGGGACCGATAGCTTAATTTAGCGGTAATTGCCAGGACTTGACCTGACCACCGGCAAACCGGGATCAGATGAAACCTGACCTTGGGGGCTGAAATTTACCGTCCTGGTAAGATGCAGATATGATCCTCATATAAAATAGGAATTATTATCACTTACGGTGTGCATATAGAGCAGTGACCTTCTATTCCAAGTTGGCTGAATTTGAGCCAGAATTTTCAAATGACAGGATGGACATAGAAAGAGAGTAATTTGGTAATTCTGTCATCCTACTTATAGGTACCTTTCATATTGGGCATGAATAAGTCCCTCCCGCACGTATCGTTCTGATCGCAATAGAAAGTTTTTCATCAAGAAAACTTTTAGGCAAGTAGCCTTCAGCTCCGGCAGAGGTGGCAAGATGCTGATATCCTCTCTCCTTGGATATGGTTACAATAAGCACCTTGGTTTGGGGATAATTCGCTTTTATCCTCTTGGTTGCCTCTATCCCATTCATGTTAGGCATAGAAAGATCAGAAATAACCATATCGATCGTATTTTTTTCCAGGAATTTAATAATTTCAATACCATCGCTTACCTCACCTACAACTGTCATTTCCGGCATCCTCTCGATTATCATTCTAATCCCACTACGAATGAGGGCATGGTCATCAGCAAGGAGGATATGGTATGAAGATCCGTTTTTCATGATTAGTGTACCTCCCTAACTGAATTTATTTTGAAATTTCCCCTTACAGGGTCGCTACTTTTCTACGAATGCCCCTCGATTTCCGTAAAAGACCTTTTATTACCATCGGCTTGAAAAACCTCAATCTCAATTAATCCTATCCCATTGCATTTATTGCAAAATTTCCAATAATAACGATTCCCATGACAATATGGACAATTTTTATCATTATCACATTGACACTCTAAGACATCTCCCCCTAACCCCGAACATTTGTTACAGGAAAGTAAGTACATCATCATCCCTAAATTAATGATAGATTAACAAATGGTTGAGGAAGCAGATATCTTCCATTAATTTCAATATGCCATAAGTACAATTAAACGTAATCAGGAAATTTCTGATTTTGGGATAGGAAGGGCGTGAGTTCCTGCCAAATTTCAATACCTGGTCGGGTTGTGGTTTTTCAGATCACGTTCTCCACATCTCAAGTTTTCATTGAATTTAGAGAGTTGCGTACAAATCGGTTGTTGTGAAAAGAATTTTATGAATATCAACCGCTTTTTAAGCGGTATGGAGAAATAAAACGGGCTTTCCATCAGGACCGCCACAATTTCCCTCTTAATTGCAGGCATCTCCATGGGTCATGTTTCCGAACTTTAACGCCGTGATCGAATTTAGTAAATTTTGCGAGTCGGCAAATCTCCATAAATTAATTTTTCGTATAATCACTTTCGATGAAACTTTTGAGTATATGTTAATGCTGATAATGGGATAATGGTATTAGGAATTACCATGATTTTGGGGTGGGGGAATTACCGATTTATAAATGATGGCTGCGATGCTAAGAACACCGGGGCATACCCGCCTGATAAGGGTGGCATAGAGAAAACGCCGAGACCACATCCACATATTTCGCCCAGGCAGGCAAGAAATCCGCACTATTCCACACGTCTTATCAAACGATTCACCAGCAGTTCCAGCGGGATTGAAGGTGGTCATCACTTGCCATTATCAGAAATTATCAGAAAATCCAGAGAGTTGTAGTTATGGTCTGCATAACGACAGGACTGGTTTTGGTCGCGGAGATGCCGGGAGATGGCGGAATTAAGGTAATAGAGGCAGCAATGCTCCGGGGAGAGAGGTGCAGCCGCCGGCCGCGGGCGGGCTCAGAATTGTCGCAGGAACCTGAGGTCGTTTTCGAAGAAGAGGCGGATGTCGTCGACGCCGTACTTCAGCATGGCGATGCGTTCGATGCCCAGGCCGAAGGCGAAGCCGGTGTAGGTTTCCGGGTCGTAGCCCACGGCCTCGAAGACCGCGGGGTGGACCATGCCGGAGCCCAGGACCTCGAGCCAGCCGGTGGCCTGGCAGACCCGGCAGCCGTGGCCGCCGCACATGACGCATTCGATGTCGACTTCGGCGCTGGGTTCGGTGAAGGGGAAGTAGCTGGGGCGGAAGCGCACCCCCACCTCCGGGCCGAACATCTGGTGCACGAAGGCGGTGAGGACCCCCTTGAGGTCGGCAAAGGTCACCCCCTTATCCACCAGCAGGCCTTCCACCTGGTGAAACATGGGGGAGTGGGTGATGTCCGAGTCCCGGCGGTAGACCTTGCCCGGGGCGATGATGCGCACCGGGGGCTGGCGGGCTTCCATGGTGCGGATCTGCATGGGGGAGGTGTGAGTCCGGAGCAGCACCTGGTCGTTGAAGTAAAAGGTGTCCTGCATGTCCCGGGCCGGGTGGTCCGGAGGCAGGTTGAGGGCCTCGAAGTTATACCAGTCCAGCTCCACCTCGGGGCCTTCCACCGCCTCAAAGCCCAGGTGGAGGAAGATGTCGCAGACCTCGGCCATGGTTTGGTTCAACGGGTGGAGCCGGCCCCGGGGGAGGCGCCGCCCCGGCAGGGTGACGTCGACGGTGGGGGTCGCAGCCCGGCGGGCCGCGGCCTTCAGGGCGCCCAGGGCTTCATCCAGGGCTGCCTCCAGGGCCTCTTTGGCCCGGTTGGCTTCCTGGCCGACCTGCCGCCGCACCTCCGGGTCCAATTTCCCGAGACCCCGCAGGATACCGGTCAGGTCCCCTTTGCGGCCCAAATATTTGACCCGCAGCAGTTCCAGTTCCTCAGGGGTCCGGGCCTGCCGGATGTTTTGCAGTGCGATGCTCTCGAGGCTTTTGACCTGGTCTGTCATCCCGGGTGGTTTCCTCTCGGGTCTTCCTGTCTTTTAACAAAGCAAAGCGAAGTGAAGAATAGGGATACTTCGCTTCGCTTAGCATGACGACGGGCTCATCTCGGGGCCACAGGCCGCGCCGGCGAGACGCCTGAGCCACTAACTAAAAGCCGGAAACTCCCTTTACAGCGCCTGGCGAGAGAGGTCGGCCACCTTGGCGAAGCCCTCGGGGTCGAAGATCGCCATGTCGGCCAGGACCTTGCGGTCCAGGTCGATCTCGGCCTTTTTGAGCCCGCCGATGAATTTGCTGTAGGACATTCCCAGGGGCCGCAGGGCGGCGTTAATGCGAACGATCCACAGGGCGCGGAATTCCCGCTTCCGCACCTTGCGGTCCCGGTAGGCGAAGGTCAAAGCGCGCTCCACGGCCTCCCGGGCGGACCGGTAAAGCCGGCGCCGGCCGCTGCGGAACCCTTTGGCCATTCCTAGCCATTTTTTCCGGCGCCCTCTTGAGGCAACGCTTTTTTTGACGCGTGGCATAACGAACTCCTATCTCATAGATAAGGCAGCAGGACCCTGAGGCATTTGGTCTCGGCGAGGGACACGTAGGCCCCCTGCCGCAGTTGCCGCTTGCGCTTGGAGGTCTTGCTGGTCAGAATGTGGCTGGTGTAGGGCTGCTTGTGCTTCAGCCGGCCTTTGCCGGTGGCCTTGAAGCGTTTGGCTGCCCCCCGATGGGTTTTCATCTTGGGCATGGCTAACCTCACATGGTGCTAACACTGCCGGCCGCCAGACAGGCGGCCGGGTGGATTATCCGATTCCGTGAACTGATATGCCGCTTACAGGTAAACTTATATTTTATACTCTATTCGTCCCATTTTAACAATATGTCGGCAAAAAAATCCTTTCCCCAGACCACCCGGACAGTGGATCCGCAATTACACCGGAACTGGTTCAGGACTACTTGGGGGTCACGATCATGGAGAGGTTCCGGCCTTCCAGCTTGGGATTCGACTCCACGGTTCCCACATCCGCCAGGGCTTCGGCCATCTGGGTCAGAAGGCGAAAGCCGCGGTCGGTGTGGGCGATCTCCCGACCTCGAAAAATCACCGAGATCTTGACCTTGTCGCCATCTCCCAAAAACCGCCGGGTATTCTTCAATTTGAAGTTCATGTCGTGCTCTTCGATCTTAGGCCGGACCTTGATTTCCTTTACCTGGATCGTGGTGGCCTTACGCCGGGCTTCTTGCAGTTTCTTGCTCTGCTCATACTTGAATTTGCCGTAATCCATGATGCGGCAAACCGGCGGGGCAGCCTGGGGCGCAACCTCCACCAGGTCCAGGTGGGCCTCGGCCGCCAGGGCTAACGCCTCTTTAATGGGCATAACGCCGACCTGTGCCCCGTCGGCGCTGATGAGCCGCACCTCCGGCACCCTGACCTGCTCGTTAATTCTCACTCTTTGCTGCTTCGAAATGGCCGTCACCTCCTGAAATTATGCAGCGTTGGCGGGGGACGGAGTCCGGGACTCCTCCTGGAGACGTTGGATAAAAGCCTCCAGGGTGATGCCCTTCATTTCCGTGCCGTCCCGCAGGCGGGGCGCCAGGGTGCGGTCAGCCGCCTCCTGGTCCCCCATAATCACCATATAAGGTATTTTCTGTCCCTGGGCTTCTCTGATCTTGTAGCGCAAGGTTTCCTGCCGGGTATCCACTTCCACCCTGAGATCTGCATCCAACAAGGCCCGGGCCACCTCCTGGGCGTAGGCATGGACCCGGTCGGTGATGGGCAGGATGATCGCCTGGACCGGGGCCAGCCAGACCGGGAAAGCCCCGGCGAAGTGCTCGATCAGGACTCCCATGAAGCGCTCCAGGGAGCCCAGGATCACCCGGTGCAGCATCACCGGGCGGTGGCGTTCCCCATCCGGGCCGATGTAAGCGAGATCGAAGCGCTCCGGCAGGGTGAAATCGCACTGGATGGTAGCGCATTGCCAGCGCCGCTGCAAGGCGTCCTTGAGCTTGATGTCGATTTTGGGTCCATAGAAGGCGCCTTCTCCGGCGCAGATGTCGTAAGGCAGACCCCAGGTCTTGAGCGCCCCGGCGAGAGCATTGTCGGCCAGTTCCCATTCGGCATCGGTGCCGATGGATTTCTTCGGCCGGGTGGACATCTCTACTTCGTATTCGAACCCGAAAATCGCCATGACCTCGGCCACAAATTTAAGCACCCCGAGGATTTCGCTTTCCACCTGCTCCGGCATGCACAGGATATGGGCATCGTCCTGGGTGAACTGGCGTACCCGGGTGAGGCCGTGCAACACCCCGGAGCGCTCGTGGCGCATCACGGTGCCCAGCTCGAAGTAGCGCAGGGGCAGATCCCGGTAGCTCCGGGTCTGGGATTTATAAATCAGCATGTGGGCCAGGCAGTTCATGGGCTTGATGCCGTACATCTGGCCTTCCACTTCGGTGAAATACATGTTGTCCCGGTAATTGTCCCAATGGCCGGAACGTTTCCACAGGTCGGCCTTGAGCATCTGGGGGCCCATGACCATCTGGTAGCCCCGTTTGAGATGCTCCCGGCGCTCGAAAGTCTCGATGAGGCTCCGGAGCAGGGCGCCTTTGGGGTGGTAGATCACCATCCCCGGCCCCGCTTCCTCTTCAATGCTGAACAGCCCCAACTCCCGGCCCAAACGGCGGTGGTCCCGGCGCTTGGCTTCCTCCAGGAGTTCCAGGTGGCGCGCCAGTTCCTTCCGGGTGGCAAAGGCGGTGCCGTAGATGCGCTGGAGCATGGGCCGGTGCTCGTCCCCCCGCCAGTAGGCCCCGGAGGTGGCAGTGAGCTTGAAGGCCTTGATAAACCCGGTGGAAGGGATGTGGGGCCCCCGGCAGAGATCGATGAAACTTCCCTGTTGATAGAGGCTCACCTTCTCCTGGGGGATCTCCTCCAGGAGTTCCACCTTGTAGGCCTCGCCCTGGCTCTGAAAATAGTGGATCGCCTGCTCCCGGCTCATGTCGTCCCGACGGAAGGGCTGATCCTGGGCGGTCAACTCGGCCATCTGGGCTTCAATCTTGGCCAGGTCTTCCGGCGTAAAGGGCTCGGGCACGTCAAAATCATAATAGAAGCCCGCTTCGATGGCCGGGCCGATGGCCACTTTGACCCCGGGAAACAGGTTCCGCACCGCTTCGGCCATCAGGTGGGCGGCGGAGTGGCGCATGATCTCCAGTCCCTCGGGGCTGTCCAGGCGAACGGGGGCGATGGTGCAATCGGCCGAGAGCACCCGGGACAGGTCCACCAGGTCCCCATCGACCCGGGCCGCCACCACATGCCGGCGGCCGGCTACTTCCAGAGCCGCCAGGGCCTGGGCTACCGTCGCGCCCGCCTCCAGGGTGGTGGTGGAACCTTGATCCAGGGTAACGTTGATCATGCCTTCCTCAATAAAAAAGGCATCTCAGGCGTCCGGCAGACGCCTTCCCAGATGCCGTCGAATACTCAATGATGTTACATACGATTAAAATTCAAGGGGGTTGCCGTTAAATTCCTCAATCACTGGTGTGGGAGCCATTTGATTGACCCAAAGTCCGCTCAACTGTTTCTCATAAATACCTGTGTTTGTCAAGAAATTTCTGTGAGGCGGCTAACTTAAAGGTGGCGGGCGAGATGGATTGCCCCGCGCCGGGGCGAGTCCCAGGCAACCCGGCCTGCCAGGGCCGACCGCCACCGGGCTGGTTCTGGTTAGGCTAAAAGGGCAAGTCCCCCGTCACTTCTTGCCGTTTACTGATAACAACGCCTTTATAGCATTGTATTTCCAGAGAATCGAGTGAAGTCCCAAAACCGCTAAAGCGTTTCTTTCCGTAGGCATAATTATAGACTTTTATGCCATTGACCAGTTCTCTTTCGGATAACGGTTCGCCCAGCATGGCGAGAACCTCCCGATCCGTGGTTTGGTCAACGACAATTCTGTCCATTGCCGTGGTGTCGAATTTGCGCCCCGCGGAACTGCATGATGCCAGAAACATGGCGGCTGAGATTATGAGTAACACGTTCTTCCACATAACTGTCCCCGAATAACCTGAAAATGAATCCCCTCGAGTTCTCCCTGAGGCTGCCGTTCTGCAATCATCCGCGACCTTTTATTATTGTCGCCTTACCGGGCCGGGTTCGGTTGATATGAGTCGAGATTAGGCAGCAGCCTTAACCGCCGGTGTCCAAAAATGGTTTTTGGAACCTCTGGACCCAGGGAGAATCCCCAAAATTCTGTTATTGAAGCCGAATCCTTTACTTGTCGGCATGTTAGCACAAATTCCGTTGCTAAAGTATATTTTCTCCGGCCACTAAAATCTTGCACCAGAGAGACTATCTTGCCCTGAGACAGTTATCCACAATAACCGCGCACTATCGCCATTGACCTTTTGTGGGGGGCTCCATCATCTTTTTGGGTCCGACGATATGATGACTTGATGGAGAGGTTGCCCGGTCAAGTAGTGACCATTACAGATTATTCTTGCATGCGGTCCCCATTAGTGACAAGGTGCGAGAAAGAACTGGGGCACGTTCAGCGGGTTGGGCCGGGGGTTCCCTGTGGTTGCCCAGCCTCTGCGGCGAAAATTGTGGCGGCGCCGGCTCTCTAGTTGCACCGGCGCGAGCTTTCGCCTGCGGCTGCCGGGCGCTTTCCCTACGTTAGATGATCATGAGAAAAATTCACCGCATTCTGGCTGTCCTCCTCGTCGGGCTCTGCCTCGCCTGCCAACCGGACCCGTCCAAGGCCCGCCTCGAGCGGGTCCTTACCGCGTCCTGGCAGAGCTACTGCCGCCACTTCATCAAGAGCGACGGCCAGGTCATCATCCCGGAGGAGGGCGGCGGCACCATCTCAGAGGCCCAGGCCTACGCCCTGCTCCGGGCCGTGTGGGCCGGGGATGAAACGATATTTAACCGGGTCTATGCCTGGACTTATAAAAACCTTTCCCGGGTCCATACGCAGGGCGACAGCCTGCTGGCCTGGCGCTGGGGCCGGCTCCCGGACGGTTCCTGGGGCGTGCTGGATGCCAACAGCGCCACCGACGGCGACCTGGATTACGCCCTGGCCCTGGTCCTGGCGCAGCGCTTGGGGTGGCGGGCCCCGGCGGGCCTCCCGGACTATCCGGGAGGAGGCCCGCCGGGTCCAGGCCGATATCCTGGCCAAGGAAGTGGTGACGCTGCCCGGGGGCGAGGTGCTCCTCACCCCGGGCAACTGGCATGAGGCCCAGCCCCCCTACCTGGTGAACCCCTCGTACTTTTCCCCGGCGGCGTATCGTTTGTTTGCGTCTCCCTCAGGCGCCAAAGAGCGTCAAGGCGGAGCTGAACGCCTCGGGGCGGTAAGAGCGCCGCCTTTACAACCGCATGTCGACGCCGCCAATAATCCCTCCCGTTGGGTCCGCCTTCGGAAAGATACCTATAAGTTCCTGGCGCACCTTAGCCAGGGCTTAGGGGGCCAGGCCGGGGCAGGCTTATTTCCTGACTGGTGCCGGGTGGACGCGGCCGGGGGCATCGCACCGGCGCCGGGCAAAGACACCCGCTTCGGCTGGGAGGCGGTGCGGCTCCCTTTCCGGGTGGCCCTGGACGCGCTCTGGTTCCAGGAACCCCAGGCGGTGGCGCTTCTTTCCAACAAATTCCTGCCGTTTTTCAAAGGCCGGTGGCAGGCCCAGGGCCGGCTGGCCGCGGTCTATACCCTTGACGGCGCCCCGGCGGTGGACTATGAAAGCCCGGTGCTCTATGCCGGGGTCCTGGCCGGGGCCCTGGCCGCCGGGGACCATGACTTTGCCCGGCAGATGGCGCTTAAAATCCTCTCCTTCTACCATGAAGACGGCGACCGGGCTTACTTCGAGGCCCCGGACCACTACTACGCCAACAACTGGGCCTGGCTGGGCCTGGCGCTGTATGCCGGGCGGGTCGAAATACCTAAGTAATGCAATTAAAAGAGGATATAAGCTATGGAAATATCGTGGGAAATTAGTGAAAAGGATATAAAGATTATCAACGATTTCTATAAAAAGAATATGAATAAAACCTTTGTTAAGCATAGAATTGAAAAGAATATTAAAGAGCCTTGTCAAAAGTTTTCAAAGAATATCTTTTGGGAAGTTATGGTAGCTTGCTTACTAACAACCCAACAGCGTTCGGGTCCAGAAAGCTATGTTACCAAATTTCTCTGTACTGAGCCATTTCCTTTGAACTATAACATTTGTTCTGAGAAATTAGACCTCGAAAAATATGTAGAGAAGGCTATAACCAAATTTGGTGGTCTAAGGAGGGGAAAACTATTGGTAGAGAGATTTTAATAAATTATGAATGGTTCAAAGACAATGGTTGGAGTAAAATAGAAAAATTATTTAATAAGTTAAAAAATGATAGCACAGCTCAAAATGAACGAATTTTTGCAAAATTTATAATGACCAATCTTAAAGGTTTCGGTCCAAAGCAGTCAAGAAATTTATTGCAAGGTTTAGGAATTACAAAATATGAAATCCCTATTGATAGTAGAATTGTAAGATGGTTGAATAATTATGGTTTTCCGATAAAATTATCGGCAACTGCTCTAAGTGATGAAAATTATTATAATTTTATTATGGATGGCCTACAGGAATTATGTAGAGAGAGTGGCATTTACCCATGTGTTTTAGATGCTATAATTTTTTCTAGTTATGATCAAGAAGATTGGTCGATGGATCAATTGATTTGGTAAAGCGGCCGTAGGGTGCGTCTCACGCACCACTTTATGGTGCGTGAGACGCACCCTACATTTACGCTGGGCCGTTCTGGAGAGCGCCTTTGGCAAATATTTCCTCCGGCAACCGAGGGGATATGATATAAATCTTAAATTACCTTTATGGATCAAGAACTGCCCCACATCTATACGGTGACCGCCCTGACCCGGGAGGTCCGGGACCGCCTGGAGACCTATTTCTCCCTGGTCTGGGTGAGCGGTGAGGTTTCCAACCTCAGGCAGCCCCTGAGCGGCCACTACTACTTCACCCTCAAGGACGCCGGCGCCCAGCTCAAGGCGGTGCTCTTCAAGGGCAGCCACCAGCACATGCGTTTCAAGCCCCAGGAGGGCAAACAGTTCATGTGCCGGGGGCGCCTGACGGTCTACGAACCCCGGGGCGAATACCAGCTGGTGGTGGATTACCTCGAGCCCCTGGGGCAGGGGGCCCTGGCCCAGGCCTTCGAGGTCCTGAAGACCCGCCTGCGGGATGAGGGACTGTTTGCCCCGGAGTTGAAGAAACCCTTGCCGTTTCTGCCCCGCAAAATCGCCCTGGTCACCTCGCCCACCGGGGCGGCGGTCCGTGATTTCCTGCGGCTGTTGGGGCAGCGTTTCCCCAACGTCGCAGTGCTGATTTACCCGGTGAAGGTCCAGGGGGCCGAGGCCGCCGGAGAAATCACCCAGGCTCTCGACGACCTGGCCGGCTACCCCGGGGTGGAGGTCATCGTCCTGGCCCGGGGGGGCGGCTCCCTGGAAGATTTGTGGCCCTTTAACGAAGAAGTGGTGGCCCGGGCCATCCACCGCTGCCCCATCCCGGTGGTCTCGGCGGTGGGCCACGAAGTGGATTTCACCATTGCCGATTTTGTCGCGGATCAGCGGGCTCCCACCCCCAGCGCCGCAGTGGAGCTGGTGGTGCCGGATAGGGGCGAACTGCATCGCCGACTGGCCCGCCTGGGCGTCTCCCTGGCTGGCATCCTGGCCCGGCGCCGGGACATGGCCCGCCAGCACCTGCACCTGATGGCCCGGGGGCTGCCGGATATGCGCCGCTCCCTGGTGGACCTGCGTCTCAGGGTGGATGAGCGGGCCGAAGTGCTGGTGCGGCGATCCCGGCGAGTTGTGACCCAACAGGACCAGGCGCTCAGGCTGGCCACGTCCCGCCTCTTCCTCCAGAGCCCCCGCCGGAGCCTGGTCGCGGCCCGGCAGCGGCTGGCCCAGGCGGCCCAGATGCTGGGCCAAGGCTGGTGCCGGCGCCAGACCGCACAGCGGCAGCACCTGGAATACAGTCAGAGCCGGTTGGAGCAGATCAATCCCCTGGCGATTCTGGCCCGGGGTTATGCTGTGGCCACCCTGCTCCCCGGGGAAACGGTGATCCGAAACGCCACCGAGGTTGCGGCCGGCGCCGCCATCCGGGTCCGGGTGGCCCAGGGCCGGATGGACTGCGAAGTGAAGGAAGTGAGTGGTGAGGAGTAGGGCGGGTCTCCGGGCCCGCTCCCTTTGGTGGCGCAGGCTTCCAGCCTGTGCGCCGCACCGGCGAGATGCCGGTGCCCCCAAGAAATTTTCAGACCGATGAGAAGACATATCAGGGTGCGCACCGCGCACCTCACCTAAGTGGAAACCAACCATGGCCAAAGTGAAAAAGGAAGAACCGAGTTTTGAGGCGGGGCTGAAGCGTCTGGAGGAAGTGTTGGATGCTCTGGAGCACGGTGACCTGTCCCTGGAAGAGGCCATGCGCGCTTTCGAGGAAGGGGTGCAGTTGGTCCGGGTCTGCCATAAGAAGTTGGACGAAGTGGAAAAGCGGGTGGAACTCCTGCTCAAGGATGACGCCGGGCGCTTTTTCACCCGGCCGTTCCCGGGGGAAGAAGGGGAAGGCTAAAAACACCGTGCTCGGTTTTTCGTTTTTGGTGAGAACCTCAAGGGCTGAAACGAAAACCGATACATGAAAACCGATACTATGAGCGACAACTTCGATCTGAAGGGCTACCTGGAAGAACGGCGGGGACTGGTCAACCAGGCCCTCAAAACGTATTTGCCCCAGGTTCGGGGGCCGGCCTTCCGGGTGACCCAGGCCATGCACTACAGCCTGTTTGTGGGGGGCAAAAGGCTGCGCCCCATTCTGTGCCTGGCCGCGGCGGCCGCGGTGGGGGGCGACCCGGACGACGCCCTGCCCGTGGCCTGCGCCCTGGAGATGATCCACACCTATTCCCTGATCCATGACGACCTGCCGGCCATGGACGACGATGACCTGCGCCGGGGCCAGCCCACGTGCCACAAGCAGTTTGACGAAGCCACCGCTATCCTGGCCGGGGACGGGCTGCTCACCGAATCCTTCCACATCATGGGCGCGGCGGCGGACCGGTTTGCCGGCCGGGAAGGGGTCTTGCTGGAGGTGATGCGGCTGGTGGCGGCTGCGGCCGGCTATCAGGGCATGGTGGGGGGCCAGATGCTTGACCTGCTGGCGGAAGGTCGCCAGGTCACGCTGAAGGAACTGGAGACCATCCACCGCCACAAGACCGGGGCTCTTCTCACCGCCGCGGTGCGGGCCGGGGCTTTGGTGGGGGGCGGCAACCGGGCCGAAGTGACCGCCCTCACCGGCTACGGCGAAAAATTTGGGCTAACGTTTCAAATAACCGATGATCTATTAGATGTAGAGGGAAGCGCGGCGGAGATGGGCAAGGCGCCCGGTATGGACGAAAAGCGCCGGAAAGCCACGTATCCGGCGGTACTGGGGCTGGAGGCCACCCGGGAGTGGGCCCGGCGCCTGGTCGAGGAGGCCATCGCCGGGCTGGAACCCTTTCAGGAACGGGCCGAACCCTTGCGTGAACTGGCCCGCTATCTCCTGGTGCGGCGGGCTTAATCGGCGCCGGCGGCCCGGGCCGCGACATAAGCGTTTAATCAGTTTAACTGCTTGAATTCGGTGGAATTTAGTATTAAATTAAGCATAACCCACCGGTGAGAGGTTAGGTGCGCATGGATAATCGCCAGGGCTACCGGCCGGACGTTTCGGCCCGCCGTTTACTGGATACCATCAACAATCCCCAGGAGTTAAAGAAGCTGCCGCCGGAATTCCTGCCGCAGTTGGCCAAGGAAATCCGGGAGAAGATCATCTCTACCGTGGCCAAGACGGGTGGGCACCTGGCCCCCAGCCTGGGAGTGGTGGAACTCGCCATCGCCCTCCACTATGTCTTTGACTGCCCCCGGGACAAGATCGTCTGGGATGTGGGGCATCAGGCCTATGCCCACAAATTGCTCACCGGGCGCCAGGACCGGTTTGATACCCTGCGGCAGTACGGCGGTCTCAGCGGCTTCCCCAAGCGCGGCGAGAGTTGCTACGACGCCTTTGACACCGGTCACAGCTCCACTTCCATTTCCGCGGCCCTGGGGATCGCCAGCGCCCGCTGCTTGAAGAAGGAGCGCCACCGCGCCATCGCGGTGATCGGCGACGGCGCCATGACGGCCGGGATCGCCTTTGAAGGCCTGAACAACGCCGGCGACCTCAACAAGGACCTCATCGTGGTCCTGAACGACAACGGCATGTCCATTTCCCCCAACGTGGGGGCCATGTCCTCGTTTCTGAGCCGCCAACTCACCCGGCCCACCATGGTTTTCCTGAAAAAGCGGGTGGAGAGCCTGCTGCGCTCCCTGCCGGCCATCGGCGAGGACCTGGTGACCTGGGCCAAGCGGAGCGAAGAGTCCTTTAAGGCCTTTTTCACCCCGGGCATGCTCTTCGAGGCCCTCAAATTCACCTACCTGGGGCCGGTGAACGGGCACCGACTGGATCACCTGATCGAGACCTTCAACAATGTCAAAAATTTGAAAGGCCCCATCCTGGTTCACGTGCTCACCACCAAGGGCAAGGGCTATGAACCGGCCGAGACCGACCCCACCGGCTTCCACGGCCTGGGCAAGTTTGACCCGGATACCGGCGAGCCCAAAAAGAGCGTCAGCGAGGTCCCGACCTACACCCAGGTCTTCGGCGACACCCTGGTGCGCCTGGCCCGGCAGGACCCCAAGATTGTGGCCATTACCGCGGCCATGCCCGACGGCACCGGCCTGGTGGATTTCCGCCAGGAGTTCCCCACCCGCTTCTTCGACGTGGGCATCTGCGAACAGCACGCCGTGACCTTCGCCGGGGGCCTGGCCGTGGAAGGCATGCGGCCCGTCGCCGCCATCTACTCCACCTTCCTGCAGCGGGCCTATGACCAGATACTCCACGACGTCTGTATCCAGAAACTGCCGGTGGTCTTTGCCCTGGACCGGTCCGGGGTCGTGGGCGAAGACGGCGAGACCCACCAGGGGCTCTTCGACCTGTCGTATCTGCGCCACCTGCCCAACCTGGTTCTGATGGCCCCCAAGGACGAAAATGAATTGCGGGACATGCTCTTCACCGCGGTGGAGCATCCGGGTCCCGTGGCCCTCCGGTATCCCCGGGGCCGGGGCGTGGGCGTGGCCTTTTCCTCGACGTTGAGCAAGGTGCCCATCGGCAAGGCCGAAGTGCTCCGGGAGGGGCAGGATCTGCTCATCCTGGCCCTGGGCGCCTCCGTTTACCCGGCCCTTGAGGCCGCCAGGGAGTTGGAGAAGCAGGGCTCCAGCGCCACCGTGGTCAACGTCCGCTTTGTCAAACCCCTGGACGAACCCCTGATCCTGAGCCTGGCGGCCCAACACGGCCGCGTCCTGACGGTGGAAGAAAACGTCCTGGCCGGCGGCTTCGGCAGCGCCGTGCTGGAACTCCTGGCCGACCACGACCTCTTCGGGGTCACCGTGAAGCGCCTGGGAATCCCCGACATCTTCATGGAACACGGCACCCAGAATATTCTCCGGAAGAAATACGACCTGGATGCCGCCGGTATCCTGAAACACGCCCTGGCCGTCCTGTCCCACCCGGCCCAGCCCAAGAAGGTGGTCTGGGGGACGTTTAATTAAAAGACGGTTTTCGGTTTTCAGTTTTCGGTGCAAGACAACCAAGGCAGGGATCGGCGATCCCTGCCTTTTGCTATTATGTCAATATCTCGTGTAGGAGACCGGTGTTGATATTGCAAGATAGTAGCTATCCTCTTGTTTCCCCTGTGCTAAGGGCAGCCTCGATGCAGGACTTTGATATCTAAAGCTTTATGGTCATGGGAAGGCGCTAGGCAATGGCGTCTTATATGGACAGGAAACCGAATCTCTGCATCTTAGGCGGATCAATCTCATTATTGTTGGGCGCTTTTTCTTAAGTTGCAGGTAGGCGTTGATCGCGAGTAAATCACTTTCTTTGAAAAATGCCAGACTCATTTTGACGTGAAGCTATGAAAAATTAAACCAGGGCAAAAGGAGATAAATCTTATGTTCTTCCCAATAGGTGATGATGATACCGCTCGCAGAACTTTTCCGCTGGTCACCTATGTGTTGATCGCACTGAACGTCCTGTTTTTCTTTGTAGAACTGAGCGGCGGTGACGCTTTTATTATGAAGTGGGCTTTCGTTCCTAGCCGCTTCCTTGCCAATCCCTCCAGTGATTTTCTGACCCTCTTCACTTCCATGTTTATGCATGCCGGGTGGGTTCACCTGGGAGGCAACATGCTTTACTTATGGATCTTCGGTGACAATGTAGAAGACCGTTTCGGGCCCATCAAGTTCATAATCTTCTACCTCATCTGTGGGCTTGCGGCAACTTTTGCACAGTTGGCGTTTAGCTCCGGATCAACCGTGCCGAATTTGGGAGCATCGGGGGCCATCGCGGGGGTGCTCGGCGCTTACATTCTGCTGTTTCCACAGGGGAAGATCAGAGTATTGCAGGCGCAACAAGTGATTCAAGTGCCCGCGCTCATAGTCATTGGGATTTGGTTCGTTCTGCAGCTTTTTAGCGGCATTGGTTCCATTGCCAACACCGCGCAGGCGGGTGGGGTCGCTTTCATGGCGCACGTCGGCGGATTTCTGGTGGGGTTTGTGTTGACCTTTTTGTTTCGTGGGAGTAGCGGGGCGCAGACGCGGCGCTGAATCGCCACGACGGTTGATTATCATTGGCGAATCGAGAATGCTTGCGGGGATTGCGCCGATGCCGTCGGCGCGGCGTACAAGGCGTCTGGTTTTCCGAAAGGCGTCTCAGCAGCTACAGCAGTAACGCGGGGCAAAGGGTGCGGGCACAGGACTGTCGCCTAACATCGGCCTGCAACTGACGGCGCTGGGCGCCGCAGATGATGCCGAGCGTTCACCCTTTCGCTCCACTACCACGGAATCCTCATGCCCCTCGATTGAGTAATCCCCGCTAAAATACCTGCTCCAGAGCTTGATTTTAAACCTTATGAAGAGCATTTTGCTATCTGGATCACCTGGCAATCGAGGTATAATAAATAAATAATTATTGTTC
>CAVVFW010000002.1:0-40983 GCA_963747645.1 uncultured delta proteobacterium
CTATCATAATTTAGCGGGCCGCAGGAATATTTTTAATGGTATTATACGGGGGAAGCTAGCGAGACTTTGTACACCCCAGCGTTTCGGCGGAGTCTTTGTTATCGGCTTGAATAGATTTCAGTATATCCAGTCACCAAGAAATCAACTGCTCATGAAAGTTACCATCGATGGTAATAAGAAACGGCCTTGCGGCCATCCGACAACGGATTACATAGATTTTACGGGGAAAAAAACTTGACAAAACTGTGAAATTGCATATAGAGGTAGTCAGAGACATCCCCAATGACCCGGTTACCGGGAAATATAAGACGGTATTCCGCTTAAAGATCTTTAAGTCATGGTAAAACCTAATCTTCTCTGTCACCCTGAACTTTATGAAGCATACATTTAATTGAGAAGAATAAGATTATGCGCCAAACTCAGAAACAATTATATCCAAGCCAGGTTTCGTAATAGCTTCTCATTAATTATCCTTTGGCAGATCGGTTTATTTATACAATTAACCTTTTCACTTGCAGATCTCCGAGGCTGCTCTTTACATTAACCCACAAAGAATTGATAGAGAGGAGCGACTGCTCTGAAACGGTTTTGGGTTTTGCTGATATTTTTGCTGGTGGGCGTAGTTGATCTCCTTCCTGGTGGAGCGGGCGGAATCGAAAAGTCAGGAGAAAACCCTCCGGCTATCCGGACATATCGGGGTTACCGTGACCGATTTGGCCTTTATGGTGCCGGGCAGGATCGCGGCCATAAAATTTCAAGAAGGCCAGGAAGTGAAGGCCGGGGAGGTGGTGGCCGAGCCCATCCCAAAGATTTGCGCCAGGAAGTGGAGGTGGCCCAGGGAAAAATGGATACGGCTAATGCAGTGCCGGGGCGGCCCGCCAGAGCGCGGACGACGACCTGAAGCCGGCCAGGGCGGGCTTGGAATTGCCAAATCTCGCCTGGGTCATGCCACCTTGACTTCTCCCGTAACGGCGTAGTCCTGGTGGGGCGGCCCAACCCGGGGAAGTGGCAGCGGTGGGCGCTACCGTGCTGTCCGTGGGTGATCTGGAGAACGCCTGGTTCGAAGGGTATCTGCCTGAGAACCTTTCTGGCTCTTGTACACTATGGTCATAAAGCTGATGTTTCCGTGGATAGTTACCCCAAAAAAAATACCCCGGGACTATTTTTTCTTTATCGTGGACAAGACGGAATTTACCCCCAAGGCCGGAGAAACCTATAAAGAGCGGGTGACGCAGGTCTATCGCACCAAAATCAGTCTGAACAACCCTAATCGTGAGCTCAAGAAAGGTATGCCGGCCGAGGCGGTTATCTATCTGGAGGATCAAAAACCCTGAGATGGGCAGGGCAGGCACAAGGGAAACTATCAGGTATGATGAGTTTCAGACGCACCTGGGCCGTCTTTCGCAAAGAGCTCCTCCCATCCGGCGCGATCCCGCAGCCTCATCTTGATTATTCTGTTACCCATCATGCTCCTCTTAATCTATGGAAATGCCTTAACCTTTGATATCAAACATATCCCGCTGGCGGTGTGCAACTGGGACCCAGGAAGCTGCAGTCGGGATTTAATCCTGGATTTTCAGGGCTCGCCTTATTTTAACCTGCGTTACCCGGTCTCCAGTTATAAGGAAATAGATCCCCTCATCACCGACCGGTCGGCGCGGCTAGCTTCAGTGCTGCCGGAAGACTTTTCCTCCACCATCAAAAAAGGGCATACCGCCTACCTCCAGGCTATTGTGGACGGCACTGAGCCCAACACCGCCAATATCGTCTTGGGTTACACCCAGGCCATTACCTTCAACTATAATCAAAACCTGATCTTAAGCCGGCTGGAACGCCTGGGGTTGCGGGGAGTGGAACCTCCGCTGCAAAGCGACGTGCGCTTCTGGTTTAATGAGGAATTGGAGAGCATTGCCTTTATCGTCCCCGGTCTGATCGTCGTGATCATGACCTTGGTAGGCACCCTGCTTACCGCGCTGACGGTGGTCCGGGAGGTGGAACGAGGCAGTTTGGAGAGTCTCATGTCCACCACCCTGAAAAGATCGGAACTGATCCTGGGAAAGCTATCCCCCTATTTTCTCATCTGTTTGCTGGACCTGGTGATTGCCATGGCCATGGGACAGTGGGCCTTCCATGTGCCGCTGCGGGGCAACGTGCTGCTATTGATCGGGCTGTCGGCGATTTTCCTGGTGGTTATCTTGAGTCAGGGATTGCTTATCTCCGTCACCGCTAAAAATCAGCTCCAGGCTTTTCAGACGGCTATGCTGGTGACTTTTTTGCCAGCTCTGCTGCTTTCGGGGTTTGTCTTCTCCGTCCGCCTGATGCCCTGGCCCCTGCAAATAATCTCCAGCATGGTGCCGGGCAAATATCTGGTGACCATTTTTAAGGGCATCTATCTCAAAGGTATCGGGCTGGGCATCCTCTGGCCCGAAGCCTTGATCCTGTTTATCTTTGCGGTCGCGTTTCTTTCGATGGCCGTCAGGAAATCCCCTAAAAAGCTGGGCTGAGCTTCATGCTGAGACGCATCTATTTCATGATGAGAAAGGAGTTTATCCAGGTCTGGCGGGACCGCCGGTTGCGCATCTTCCTCATCCTGCCCCCCCTCTTTCAAATTATGGTGTACGGCTATGCCACCAATTTTGATATCAAGCATGTCCCCACCGCCATCTTTGATGAAGACCACTCCCCCGAGAGCCAGGATTTAATCAACCGGTTCGGCGCCTCGGAGTATTTTACTCTGCGCGACTACATCAATAGCGAGACTCAATTGCGCAGTCTCATGGATCACGGTGAGGTCACTCTGGCCCTGCATTTCCCCCCGGACTTCTCGGCGCAGATCAAAGCAGGCCATACCGCCCGGCTGCAACTCATCATCGATGCCACCGATTCCAATGCCGCCTTGATCGTGGCCAAATATGCCAGCTCTATTCTCCAGGATTCTGCCCAACAGATCCTGCGGTGGCGCTATCGTCATGCCGCTGGCCGGGGAGGGTTGGAGCCTCCCGTGGTCGTTCAATCCCGGGTCTGGTTCAACCCTAACATGATCAGCCGGATCGCTTTTGTCCCGGGGGTCGTCGCCATTGTGGTGATGCTGGTCGGCATGATGCTGACCGCTCTGGCTGTAGTCCGGGAAAAAGAGATGGGCACCCTGGAGCAGATCATGGTCACTCCCATCAGACCGTTTGAGTTTTTGTTGGGCAAGACGGTTCCCTTTATCCTCATCGCCCTGGGAGACGTGGTTCTGGTGACCGTGTTCAGTATTTTTTGGTTCGATTTGCCCTTTCGAGGCAGCTCCTTGGTGTTATTGATCGGGACTCTGGCTTTCCTGTTCAGCGCCGTAGGGCTGGGTCTGCTCATTTCTACCGTTTCCTCCACCCAGCAGCAGGCCTTGATGGGGGGCACGTTTTTGATGACCCCGGCGATCATGCTTTCCGGCCTGATTTTCCCCATCGCCAATATGCCCGAGATTTTTCAGTATATTACCTATGCGAACCCACTCCGCTATTTTATGATCGTGGTGCAAGGCATTTTTCTCAAGGCAGTGGGGCTGGCCGACCTGTGGCCGGAGATGGCAAGCATGTCTGCCCTGGGGCTGGCGATGCTGGGTCTTAGCATCTTCCGCTTTCGCCGCCGCGCGACCTACCTCAGGTAAACAGGAGTGATGCGTGCAGGGAGCCGGACTCTTGCGAGAGGAAATACAGGCGGTATCAAGAAGTTATTTCACAGCCTCTTAACCTTAAAAGCTTGTACCGCCACGGAACATTTCCTTAGCCCATTCTCATCATCCACCCACTATTTCCACCATGAAAAATTTCGATGGATATGCCTGAGGTCATGGTGCAAGAATGTGCGCAAATACCCTGGTAATTCTGAGATGATGGAGGAGTTACTGATTGACCCTCCTTGTAGGGTTCAGGTTTGATAGGGGAGTCCCGACCCCCGGGTTACTGTTTATGGCTTCTCAAGCTACGTGTGTGGGTAGGGGGCACCGGCGGGCCGGGCTGAAGGGCCGGCCGGTAAACCTGAGGCTGGGGCGGGGACCGGTGACCTAAGAGAAGGGGCGAGGCCAGGGGGCTGAACCCATCACCCAGGACCGCTGACGCTCAGGTGCGACTGCGCTTTGGGGGCGATAACCGTAGAAACATCAGCTCCCATCGGCGCAAGGCGGCGGAAGCCGAAAAACAACCGAGAAAAGGGCGGGGCCGGCCCACAAAGAGCACATATAGAGAGGGTATCGAAGCATTTTGGCATGACCCAAGATAGCGCGGATATAGCAGTAAACCGGTATCTCGTTTCTCTGTTATCAACATCTATGACGAAGTTTCAGCCAGCACCAGAGGCCCAACAGAGCCTGCGCTACAATCCCCCAAAAATAATAGATCAGACTGAAGGCTAACACCGCCGCAGCCCTGACTTCGGAGTGGGGAAGGGGAACATATGGGCTGAACAGCAATACCACAGCAGCCTGGGTGGTACCTAAACCTGCAGGGGTGATAGGCAAGGCACCGATGAGCAGCACGAGAGGCACCATTGCCAGTCCCTGAGCCAGGGGGACGGCGATACCCCAGAGACGCAAAGCCCCCCAGTAAGTGAGGACCAGGAGTACTGCATGGGGGAGCCTCCCGCCGGCCGCCCACAAATGACCGCGTAGACCAGCCTCCAATGAGGGGGCCAGCAACTGATACCTTAGCAAGAAGCGTGGGCGTAACCAGATAGCGACGAGATAGAGCGCTACTCCAAGCAGCACTCCATACCCGAGGAGAGAGAGGTCCAGTCGGCTCAATCCTGGATATCCATCCGCCATCAAGCCGAAGCTGGCCACGAACAGGAGTGCTCCCAGGTTGACAATCATCAAGAAGAGCATAGTACCTGCAGCCCGCATGGTCGCTACCCCTGAGCGCTGCAGGTAAAGGCCAAAGGCCCCCTGTCCCAAGGCGTAGTTGAGGATACCCAGGAGGTAGGAGGCGCCTCGGGCCAGAAAAATTAGGGGAAATCGCTGCCTGAAGCCCGTAATGGCCAGAGACACTGAGGTGGCATAGGCATCTGCCGTTAAGATGATGAGCGCCTGAACGAAGGTATATGCTCCCAGGGAGAGCCAGGGACCTGCCTCAAGCGCCTTGAATAATGCCCTGCGGGGGATTCGGGTGAACAAGAAGGGGACTCACAGCTAAGCCACGCCCGCAAAGCGGGCAACCCAAGGGAAGGGTCAAAGGTGGCATCGGGCACGCTTAAATCGCCCGCGGGAAGGCCCCGCCCCCGGCCATATTTGGTTTATAAAATTTTAGTGATGCTCCCTTTCACCAGGGGGCTCTTCTCAAGTCCTCCCATCCCCCCCTACCCTACCAGGCAAGGCAAGGCAGGGCACCGGGTGAACAGGGACAGGGCAGGAGTGGCAGCAAGGCAGGAGGTAGGCGGGTGCGGCTGGATGGTGCTTGAGTGTGCACCCATGGGCGAGGGCGGGCGACTGCGGCCCTAAGTAAGATTATCCGGCGCCATGCTCGGGTCCGACTGCTGCTGGCCTGCCCCAACTCCACTCCCCTGGGGCTGCGCTTGGGCATGTTCCCGGGACCGAGTTCTTGCTGCCCTGCCCCTGGCCTGGGCCTATCCGGCGGGATCGTGGGAGCAGGGCGGTGGCGGGCCTGGGGCCGGGCCGTTTGCTCCGGTGGTGGCTCTGGTTGCTGTGCCTGAGCTATTGGCTCATGTGGTGGCCAGGGGGCCGCAGCAGCCCCAGGGTGGCGACAACCCCCTCCATATTGGTCAACTGCATGGCCGGGGCGAGGGTGGCGGGCACCTGGGCGAGGCGCCCCCGAGGGTTGTCCCAAATTTTAAGTCAGGATGATGGCAAGTGGAGGCGCCTTCCTGGGGGGCGGGAACTATCCCGACCACCTTGCCGCTCTCATAGACCACCACGGTTTCGGCCAGGGCGGCCACGTCGTCCGGGTCATGGGTGATGAGAATCACCGGGATAGTGAAGCGCTGCCGCACCTTCAGGAGTTCCTGGCGCATTTTCGCCCGGAGCGGAGCATCCAGGGCCGAAAACGGTTCATCCAGGAGGAGCAGGCTGGGGCGGCGAATGAGGGCCCGGGCCAGGGCCACCCGCTGGCGCTGTCCCCCGGAAAGGTCCCGGGGCGGGCAGTCCCGCAAGGGCGTCAGTTCCAAAATATCCAGAATTTCCTCCAGGCGCAGCCGTTCACCCCGGGGCAGGTACCAGGGCCAGCCCCGCTTTAGCCCGAAAGAGACGTTCTGGGCCACGGTCAGATGGGGAAAGAGGGCGTAATCCTGGAAGACGTAGCCCACGTCCCGGTGCCGGGCCGGGACCCGGATAGCCCGCTCGGAATCGAAGAGCACCCGTTCCCCCACCTCGATCCGGCCCGCATCCGGGGTGGTCAGGCCGGCGATGGCCTGCAGAGTGAGGCTCTTGCCGGCCCCCGAGGGGCCGAACAGGACGACGACGTCCTGATCCGAGCTGAAGGCAACTTCCAGGCTAAAAACCCGCCGTCCCGACCACAGCCGTTTCTTGATGTCCACCAGGATATGCATGTTATTCACCGCCCTCAGCCGACCACCCGCAAGGCTCGATCGGGTCACGTTTCCTTACCTTGTCTGACAAAAATCAGCCCAAATCCCCGGTCTCAGGAACCTCAACCGACCATCAGGGCTTCCCAAAGCCGAACCGTTGAAAGATTTCCTGGGCCGGCGGGCTCAGGACGAAATCCAGAAAGCCCTGGGCCAGAGTCTTTTTGTCCGTGGCCGCGGTCACCGCAATGGGATAAAGGATGGGAACAGGTTCGCTCACCGTTTGCATAACTTTCACCTTGCCTGTGGCGATCGCCGCGTCGGTTTGGTAAACCAGGCCCGCGTCCACCTCGCCCCGGCTGACATAGTCCAGGACCTGGCGCACCGACTCGGCCATAATAAACCGGGGTGACAATGTGCCCCACAGCCCCGCCTTCTCCAGGGCGCTACGGGCATAGCGCCCGGCCGGGACGGTGGCCGGGTTGCCCACCGCCACCCGCTTCACCCCGGGCCGCGTAAGGTCGTTGAGGCTGCTGAGGCCCAGCCTGGAATCCACGGGTGCGATGAGCACCAGCCGGTTGCTGACAAAATTCTTTCGGGAGGCGGGGACGATAAGGTCTTTCTCCTGGGCCAGGTTCATGGTTTTTTGGTCCGCGGCGGCAAAGACATCCACCGGGGCGCCCTTGGCTATCTGCTGCAGCAAGACCCCGGAGGCCGCGAAATTGCCGATGATCCTGGTGCCGGGATGGGTTTTTTCGAATTGCCCGGCCACCTCTCTCAGGGCATTGGTGAGGCTGGCGGCGGCGGCCACCATCAATTCCTGGCCGGCCAGGGCCGGGGCGCTCCAGAGAACCACGGCGCCCGCCAGCAGCAGCAAGATTAATTTCCGGTTAGTCATTACTTGTCTCCTTGATGTTACCGATAACCGGCCTTCAAGGCCCGGCCGGAGACCACGAGAATGGCGAGGCACACCGTGGAGATGATGATCACCAGCATGGTGGCCGCCCGGTCGTTGCCGGATTGCATCGCATCATAGACGGCGAGGGACAGGGTCTGGGTCTTGCCGGGCAGGTTGCCGGCCACCATGAGGGTAGCGCCGAACTCACCCATAGCCCGGGCGAAGGCCATCATGGCCCCGGCCAGGATGCCGCGCCAGGCCAGGGGGAGGGACACCCGGAGAAAGACCGCAACCTCGGACAGCCCCAGAGTGCGGGCGGCGTTTTCCAGGTTAGGGTCCACTCCCTCAAACGCGGCCCGGGCCGACTTGTAGATCAAGGGGCAGCGACACCACGGCCGCGGCCAGGGCCGCCCCCTGCCAGGTAAAAATCAAGGAAATCCCCCAGGTCTCCTGGAGCCAGCGGCCCAGCCAGCCCTGCCGCCCGATCACCACGATGAGGTAATAGCCCAGGACCGTGGGCGGCATGACCAGGGGCAGGGTGCAGAGCGAGTCCACGCCCTCCCGGCCCCAAAACCGGCTCCGGGCCACCAGGAAGGCCAGGACCACGCCCACCAGAAAGCTCAGCAGGGTTGCCACCCCAGCCACTTTTAAGGTCAACCACAGAGGGATCAGATCCACGCCCGGATTCACGGTGCCACTCCACCTTTGTGACGAAATTATGTCTAGAGAGGAAGGCAAGTTTCATACCATTAGCCGGGGCTTTATGAGCAACTATCTTTATTTATTAATAATTTAGGTCAATATCCCCTCGAATCATCTGGACTGTTTCTTACCATTAAGTTACCATATCGTACAGTTATCATTCTCGCCCCGTTCTATTATCTACATTTAAGTATATTTATGCCCTATCCGAACCCGGTGCCCCAGGAGAAATCTCCGCGGGCCCGGGCCGCCGCCAAGATGCCGCCGCGGCTCCCAGGAGATGTTCCGCCAGCGCCACCTTGCCCCAACTTCAGAATCGACGGCCCCGCCTGCCCCGTCTGGCGGCCTTTGGTCGGAACGCCGCGGTATGCAGGACTTGCAGCCCAGAGAGTCCCCTGCCCATGATCAGGTTTCCGGCTTTTTCAGCGCTATTCTTTATTGAGAATAGCGCTGATGGTTAGAAAAATCAACAGAATTTTCGGCAAGGCCTGGCGGAGGCGGGATGTTATCGAGGTAAGGGGGTCTCCCGGAAACGGCTGGCCCGGCAGGCTCCAGACCACCGGAACCGACGCAGGTAAATGGCTGGCGGAGAGGCTTATAGCGGTTGCCAAAAGTTTTTTCCGATCCTTGAGATCCACAAATCCCCCCTAACCCCCCTTTAATAAAGGGGGGAACCATAAGGATTTGCTGATAAAGTCCCCCTTTGAAAAAGGGGGATTTAGGGGCAATACTGTTCACTTTATGATATTTATAGCCAAGTGGAGGTCGATTTTGGGCATTGGATTAGAGCCGCGACGGCGCAGAGGGAAATTGCTCATCTTGCGCTTGACGCCGCGTGGGTTGCGCCGATTACGGCTGGATACCGCTCGCTCTTCCAGAATCTCCTCCAATACACCTTCATGGAACGCTGCCCTCTCCCCTGGGGGGAATAGCGGGAAAGCTGGTGAGTTTACGGCGAATAACTCGCACGGCGTGAACAAAAGAGAGCCGGTCCGGGTCTTCATCCGCCTTGAGGGCCGCTTCATGCATCAGGCCCCGGATGGCGAAGTGGGCCATCAGGAGGCCGTAGAACTCCTGGCGCACCAGGTCAGGCCTCTTGCTGCGCAGGACTATGCGAGCTCCCCGCAAGTGGGTTTTCAATTCATCGAAGGCCGTCTCAATCTCCCAGCGTTCGTGATACAGGGCGGCCAGCTCAAGAGCCGGAGCCTTTTCGGGATCGAGAATCGTGGTGACCACTCGATAAATGGGTTCTGCTCCGGCCACGCCTGCCAACTGATAATCGATGACCCGCACCACCACCCCATTGGTGTTGCGCCTGCGGTCCTCTTGAGATGGGTAAATACGACTCAGGTACGAACCATCGGCCAGACGCTGCTCACAGGCCAACCGCAAGTTTTTTCTGATCCTCCAGAGCAGTTCAGACTCCGTGGTCCGGGCCTGCTGCCAAAGAGCGAAGCTAAAGAAATACCGGTCCGCCAGGCACAGCATACCTTGGCTCAGCCAGGGAAGCACGCCCTTGGCCAAGGTCATTTCGCTCGTCCCATAGTCGGCCATCTGGGAACCAAACAGCACGTGGGTGCCGTTTTCCACCAACGAGACAAAGCGTATCTGGGGAAAGGCGCTTTTACCCCGTTGGGCCACCGGCCGTCCGAAGGCTGCGTCGTTGGCGTCCTCATCGGCCACCTCCAGGGTGCTGCCGTCCAGACTCACCACCCGCCAACCCCGGTACCAGGCCCCTTTGGTGACTTCGGTGGCGATGGGGCAGACTATCTGGTCATGCAATTGCCTGACCGGCTCTACCCCCAATCTCGTCCGAGCTTGCGAAATCCCGGATTTGCCCGTCACCTTGATCCGGGCGGCAGGATTCAACAACCACTGAATCCCTTCCAACAGACCGCGCAGCACCTCCCGGTAGGAGGACTGCATGTAGAGCGCCAAGGCAATGACGTAATACACCACTACATGCGCCGGCAGTTCCCGTTGACGCCGACTGCTCCGTCCGGTAGCCTCCAATACCGACTTCACGGTGGCTACCGGGAAGGTCTTGGCCACAACCCCCAGGCTGATATAATCCGTAATCCGGCTGCCCTTGGGAAGTTCTGCAATTGTTCTTGCCATCTGCGGTCCTCCTGTAATAGGTTGTCACAGGATACCACAGAATTAATGTAAAGTGAACAGTATTGGATTTAGGGGGATTTAAGAATTGCCAAGGAGAAAGAATTTATGGCAAACGCTATAAGGAAATATTGTGGCGGAAGGCCTTGCCAGGCAGAGGGTCTGGAAGAGGGTCGCCGGCGATCCGGCTGATCGTTGGGAGGGTGAATATCCGGTTAGTGCACGTATACTGACAAATCCCCGGATCGGCGCCGGCGTTAAACTCACCGGCCACCCTTTGAGGAACGTGGCGCGGTTGCCGGTCCGGACCGTGAGAAACCACGGGCCGCTCCGGGTGATCCCACCATGATTCTCAGTGTTCCGCAGGTTGGGGGCCGGGGTGAAACCGTGCCCTCATTTTTGCAGGTATATGACCACCAGACCCGCCAGGATGATACCGAGGGCCACGAAATCGCCATAGGCCAGGCACCGGCCCAGGATGCCGCGAGGGGCTACCCGGCCCTGCTTTACCTGCCGGCGTCCCAGGTTGTTCAACAGCAGCACTCCCATGCCCACCAGCGCCAGAATTTCTCCGGTTTTAACCACCTACGCCTCACTTTCCCCAGGCCGTAAAAGGAACTTGGCCTGGAGGTTTTCCCGCTAAGTTTTCTCCCCCCTCACCTCACGCTTCTCCCCCCAGAAGGGAGAAAAGGCCACCGAAAAGAGCCTGGTTGGCTGCATCAGCGCCGCTGAACCGTGAGGTGAGATGGGGGTTGCCATGGGTCAGCAACACTATAGTAACACAGCGCCCCCTGGCCGCCAAGGAGAGGCCGGCGCTCGATAGCCTTTCGCCTCAGGGTTTACGGGGCAGCAGGTTGGCCAGCAGGTTTCCGGCCGCCACCAGGGCGGCCAGGGCAAAGGCCTTCTGGAAGGCGGCCAGGTCCGGACTGAGCACGGCAACGGGGGAGGCGGGGTGGCCGCTGAGCCAGGTAAAAACCGAGACGATCAAGGTGATGCCCACCAGGGACCCGAGATTCTTGAGGACTGCGTTGGTGCTGGCCGCCAGGCCGATGAAGGCGGGCTTCACCCCCCGGAGGATTTCATTGAGATTGGGGGCCTGGAAGAGGCCGAAACCCAGGCCGATGACGATGAACCGGGCCACCAGGCCCAGGGTGGAGGTGTCCGGGCCGGTAAAGATGAGGGAGACCAAACCCGCCAGGATCAACCCGGCTCCGGTTCTCAGAATCAGCAGGTTCCCGAACCGGTCCGCCAGGGAGCCGCCGAAAGGGGCCACCAGGGCGTTGCTGACGCTCAAGGCCGCCAACATAAACCCGGTTTGACCCGGGGTGTAGTGGTACACCTGCTCCAGGAAAAAGGGCAGCAGAAAGAAGGTCCCCATCACCGGCGCAAAGGTGAGCACTACCGCCAGGGAGCCGGCCACAAAGGGCCAGCGGCTCCAGAGCTCCGGATGGAGCAGGGGGTCGGGGCGCCGCCGTTCCCGGAAATGCAGGGCCAGGCCCAGGAGCGCCGCCAGCCCCAGGGCCCCCAGGGTTTCGGGGCTCAAGCCGGACTGCTGCATCCAGGTCAAGCCCACCAAGAGCACTCCCAGGGTCCCGGCCAGGATTAGGGCTTCCCACAGGTCAAACGACTGCCAGCTCCAGGCCTTCTGGGCCTTGATGGGCGAGAGGACCCGGCCGCCCACCCAGAAAACCCCGGCGGCGATGGGCAGGTTGATGAAGAAGATAAACGGCCAGCCCAGGTAGGTGGTGATGATGCCTCCCAGGGGGGCGCCGACGCTGATGCCGGTGGCGAAAGCGGTGGAAAACAGGCCCAGGGCCAGGCCCCGTTCCCCTTCGCCGTAGGCCAGGGCAATGAGCTTGGGGGCCATGCCCAGCATCAACGACGCCCCCACCCCCTGGAGGGCCCGGGCGGCTACCATCGGCGCCAGGCTGGGGCTCAAGCCGCACAGGGCCGAGGCCCCGGAAAAGACCGCCAACCCGATAAGGAAGAGCTTGCCCGGGGCCAGGAGGTCCCCCAGCCGGCCGCTGGTCAGCAGCAGGGAGACGTTCATCAGGAGGTAGATCAGCATGACCCAGGAGATCTGGACCAATGAACAGCCGAAATCCCGGGCGATCTGCGGCAGGGCGATATTGACGATGCTGGTGTCCAGGGTCGCCATGAAGGCGCCCAGACAGACGGTCAGCAGGATGACGCGCCGGTTCAGGGGCTGAGGTTCAGGAGTCGGGGCCGCGGCAGGCATGGTTTCTTATCTTACGCCAAGCCGCGTCGAAGTGGGAGGGGATTTTTCAGGGAATGACCGCTCGGTCCGGCCGGGAGCTCTGTTTAATACCATAGCGTTTGCCAAAAGTATTTTCCGATGGCGGCATCATTCTAATCCCCCCTAACCCCCCTTTAGAAAAGGGGGAACTATAAGGAATTGCTGATAAAGTCACCCTTTGAAAAAGGGGGATTTATGGGGATTTAAGAACTGCCAAGGAGAAAGAATTATGGCAAACGCTATAAGTACCAAAATATCTCTATAAAATGTAGGGGCGCACCTGTGTGTGCGCCCTTACATTTAGGGCGGACACATGGGTCCGCCCCTACAAAAATTTGCCAATGGACCGCCAGAAGTGAGCGGGAAGAAAAACTGGCGGAGAGAGAGGGATTCGAACCCTCGGTGGAAGTTTCCCCCCACACTCGCTTAGCAGGCGAGCACCTTTGGCCACTCGGTCATCTCTCCGGTTGGGCTTCTCTGGGCGTTACGGCCGGTTAAGGGCCATGTCAAGCGAATCTATCTTGATCTATCTCCCGATAGGGGTGAGCAGATGGCGGAGGGAGTAGGATTCGAACCCACGGACCTTCCGGTCTGCGGTTTTCAAGACCGCTGCCTTAAACCACTCGGCCATCCCTCCATAATCTGTATTTTTTAACACCGGGCCTGGGGATTGTCAAGAACAGCGGGCCTTCGCACTCGCCTGGAGGCGGGTTTAAAACCCGCCCCTACATGACGCCGCTAAGGCCGTCGGGACCTGCCCGCTTCATTCCCGCTTATCCAGAACCCGCTGGGCCTTGCCTTCGGTCCGGGGCAGGGTGTGGGGCTCCACCAGTTCCACCCGGGGCGTGATCAGCAGCTCACTTTTGAGGGCCTCGGTGATCCGTTTTTGCAGCTGCTTGAGATACATGAGGTCTTCGACAAAAAAGTTCTGCTGCACTTCCACCTTGACCAGCATCTGGTCGCTGAAATTGTGCCGGGTCAATTCCACCAGGTAGTGCGTGCCCACCTCCGGCATGGCCATGAGGACCTTGTCAATCTGGAGGGGGAAGATGTTGACCCCTTTGATGATGATCATGTCATCGCTGCGCCCCAGGATCCGGGAGAGGCGTTTGAAGCTGCGGCCGCAGGGGCAGGGCGCTTCATCAATAGAGGCCAGGTCCCGGGTGCGGTAGCGCAGCAGCGGCATCCCCTCACGGGTGAGGTTGGTAAAGACCAGCTCGCCCGGCTCCCCCGGCGGCGAAGGCTCAAGAGTCTCGGGGTCCAGCACCTCGAGCAAGAAGGCGTCTTCCCAGACGTGCATGCCGTTTTGCTCCGGGCACTCAAAGGCCACCCCGGGGCCGTTCATCTCGGAGAGCCCATAGGAGTTGTAGGCCTTCACCCCGTAGGCCGCCTCGATGCGCCGCCGCATATCTTCGGAGTGGGGCTCGGCCCCGATAAAGGCCAGGCGCAGCGGCAAATCCCGGGGGTCCAGGCCATGGTGGGCAAAGGTGTTGAGCAGGTACAGGGCATAGCTGGGGATAATGTGGAGGGCGGTGGTGGCGAATTGCTGCATCAGCTGCAACTGGCGCTGGCTGTTGCCGGCGCCCATGGGGATGGTCAGGGCCCCCAGCCGTTCGGCGCCGTAGTGGAACCCCAGCCCCCCGGTGAACAGGCCGTAGCCCATCATGTTCTGAAACACGTCAGTGGCGCGCATCCCGGCCATATACAGGGAGCGGGCCACCAGGTCGGCCCAGGCCTCGATATCGGCCCGGGTGTAATAGATCACCGTGGCCTGGCCCGTGGTCCCGGAGGAGGCGTGGAGCCGGACCATGTCGGTGAGCGGCCGGGTCAGCATCTCCAGGCCATGGGCGCGCAGGTCGTCTTTGGTGGTAAACGGAATCCGGCGGATATCCTCCAGGGACCGGAGGTTAGCGGCGGTAACGCCCGCATCTTTCAAGCGCCGGCCATAAAAGGGGCTGGCCGCGGCGCGCTCCACGGTCTGCTTCAGGCGGCTCAGTTGCAGTTCTCGCAGCGCCGCCGGATTTAAGGTTTCGAGGTTGGCATCCCAATACACGGCACATCTCCAAGTGGTTTTGCCGGAGATACCCGGCTCCCGACGTTTTATGCGCTTGCCGCCCGGCTGTCAAGGGCTGGGGGCAATTCAGCCGGGATACCCAATAATTAATGTAGCCATCCGAGCAACCCGATGAAGAAAAGAAACCTGCTGGAGGGCGTTGTGACTTGGATCGGTTTTTATCTCGGGATGCTGTTAGGAGGGCTGCTCATGGTCATCGTGATGGGCTGCTTCCTGCACATCAAAAGCCGCGGCCATTAAACCGCAGGGGGCCGCGGCGGATTATCCGCAGGGGGCCTCCCGGCGGCGACGTGTCTGTGCTGCACCGCTCCGGCTGCTAACCGGGGCCGAAGGCCCCGGCCGCTGGAAAAATCGTCGGGTCATAAGGTGTGACAGCCGGCTCAACTATTCCCGGACCCTGCCGGTCTCCTAAGCCCCGGCAGCCGGAACCGCCTTGAGCTTGCCCAGGGCCTTGGTGAGCTCCACCAATACGCCCAGGCCATCCTGGCATTCCTGGCTCCGCAGGCGCCAGAGCAGGCCGAAGGGACCGGCCGGCCTGGCCTCCTCCAGGTTTACTTCCAGGGGAATGTCGATAACCCGGTCGAGAAATTCGATCAACTCGGGATTCGACAATTTCTTAACCACCCCATGCATCCGGACGAAGCCATCGCCCATGGCGTCGATATCCTCGGGGTTATAGTTTTCGGCAATCTTGGCATACATCTCGAGCACGGCGGCGTTAATGCGGAAGATGCCTTTGCTCTCCAGATCATCCAGGTAGTCAATCACCTTGGGCACCGCCAGTTTCAGCAGGGGTTCCATGTCGGCCCACCAGTCCACCAGGTTTTCCAGCTGGTCCAGGGACCAGGTGAGGTATTTCAGGCGGGGCAGGAGTCTCTTGACCAGGTCAAAGAAGTCCTCGATCTGAAACCCGATCTCCACTTCCACCAGTTCCTCCGTCAGCTTTCTGACGGCAGGGTCCATTAAGAGGGAGAGGTCCCGGCCCAGATCGCTCAAGTTTTCCCAGGGTCCGGCAAACGCCGCCATCTGCTTTTCCACCCGGTCGACGCCCTCCAGCCTCTGCCTCGATGCGGTCCAGCCTTTCCAGGATCAGCTCTTCGTTGGTCATGGCCGCCTCCTTCTCAGGGGCATTTCGATGTCCGGGGAAAGAATGCCCCGCACCTTACCGGCCATGACGAACTGGCTTTCCAGGGGCAGGTGGCTGCCTTTGAGCATCAGGTTGTAGTAGGTCCAGCGGAACATCATTTTGGCGATGTAGTTGGCGAAGCTTTCTTTGAGCAGATCGAACGGTCCCAGGCCGGGGAAGGGAAATTTACCGGGTAAGGGCTCGATTTTATAGTTGAAGTCGAGAAGGGACCCCTTCTCGTAACCCGTGACCACCAGTCAGGTGGCATGGCCGTCGTAATCAGGCCAGGGCGGCTGGCCGTCGATTTCCCGGACCAGGTTATTCACAATGGTGTCGGCTTCATAGTGCGCCACAGCCCCCGCCTTGGAGGTGGGCACGTTGGTGGCGTCGCCCACCACGTAGATAAAGTCATAGTTCTTGGCCTTCAAGGTGTGGTGATCGGTGTCGACATACCCCATGGGATCCCCCATGCCGCTGTCGATGATGATCTGGGCCCCGAAATTGGGCGGGATGGCCACCAGCAGGTCGTAAGGCACTTCCACGCCCCCAAAGGATTTGATCAGTTTATTGCCGACGTCGGCCTGGGCGATCTGGAAGTTGGGGGTGACCTTGATGTTTTTTTCGGCGCAGATATTCCCCAGCACTTCCGCCGCCACCGGCTTGGTAAAGGCCGCGGACAGCGGGGTGACCAGCTCTATTTCAATATTGTTTCGTACGCCGTTCTTGGTGAAAAACCAGTCGGCCATAAAGGCGAATTCCAGGGGGGCCACGGGGCATTTAAACGGCAACTCGGCGATATTGATGACGACCCGGCCCTTGCTGAAATATTTCAGCTTGTCGAACAGGGCGACGGCGCCGTCCTGGGAATAGAAGTTGTGGATGTCGCCGCCCATCCCGGCGGCCATGCCTTCCACTTCATCCGGCATGATGCGGCAACCGGTGGCCACCACCAGCCAGTCATAGCCGTAAGTATCCCGCTTGGTTTTGACCTGCTTTTTGACCGGGTCAATCTCGGTTATCTCATCCAGGACAAAGTTGACCCCGGGAGGCACAAATTTAAGCTTGGGCTTAACGCAGTCCGCCGCGGTGTAAATGCCGAAAGGAATGAAGAGCCAGCCGGGCTGGTAGTGGTGCTGCCAGTCCCGGTCGATCACGGTTATCTGCCAGTCCTTCTCGGACAGCTTTTGCCGCATTTTCGTGGCAATGATGGTGCCGCCGGTGCCATGTCCCAGGATAACTAGGTTCTTCATACGGAAGGCCTCCCTGTCGCTGGTTATTATCAGTTAAGATAATGCTCCTTTAGCCGCCTGTCTTTGACCTAGCCCGAAAATGACAAAAAAATCTCAGAAGTTTCATCACGTTTGATGCCGCGGGGCCCGGTGAAGCTGGGGACCCGCGGCTTGCCTTAAAAGAGCGGTGCCAATCCGCCTCCAAATAACCGCAATCGATTGTCAGGGCGGACCTGCGTGTCCGCCCTCACCCAGGGCGCACACTTAGGTGCGCCCCTACAAAAATCTCCGCTGGTTTGGGACTTGGCCTGAAGCCTCCCGCCTGAAGGTTGCCACCCCTCGAGCCCGGGTCAATAGCCCTCCTCGTAGGTCACGTCCTGTTCCTTGACTTTGCCTTTAAAGAGAATATGCACCCAGATCTGGTAGGCAATTACCAGGGGCACGAAGGTGAGGGCCACTCCCAGCATGATCTTCAGGGTCATGGGGCTGGAGGCCGAGTTAAACGCGGTGAGGCTGGCAACCGGGTCGAGCCGCGAAGGGAACAGGTTGGGATAGAGCCCCACCACGCCGAAGAGGGTAACGGACACAATGGTCACGCAGGAGGAGAACCAGGCCCTCCACCAGGAGGCTTTCCGGATCAGCACGTAGGTGCAGATCAGGGAGGCCACCGCCAGGGTGGGAATCAGCATGAGGACGGGGCGGGCCAGGTAGTTGCCAAAGAGCGGGGTCTGGGTGCGGGTGCCCAGGAGGAACATGGCCGCCACCACCAGGAGCACCGGCCACAGCCGGCCCGCCATGGCCCCGGCCCGGGCCTGGAGGGCGCCCTCGGTTTTGACCGCCAGCCACAGGGAGCCGTGCACCAGGAAGAGACACACGAACAACACCCCGCCCAGCAGGCCGTAGGGATTGAGCAGGCTCAACAGGTTGCCCTGATAAATTCCCGCGGCATCGATGGGGAGGCCCCGAAAGATGTTGGCGAAGGCGACGCCGAACAGCAAGGCGGGCAGGAAACTGCCCAGGACCAGGCAACGTCCCAAAAGGCCTTCCACCGGGGGCTGTCCACTTCCCCCCGGAAGACCATGGACACGCCCCGGATGATCAGGGCGAACAGGATGAGCATGAGGGGCGAGTAAAGGCTGCTGAACATCATGGCATAGGTGGCGGGGAATGCCGCAAAGGTCACGCCCCCCGCGGTAATGAGCCAGACTTCGTTGCCGTCCCAGAACGGTCCCATAGAGCGATAGACGAGGCGCCGGTCCGTCTCATTCTTGGCCAAAAACGGCAGAAGCGACCCCAGCCCCAAATCATAGCCGTCCAGCATGAAATAGACGGACCACAGGACTCCCCAGAGCATAAACCAGATAGTTTCCAACATGTTCTTACCCCTCCCCCGGTCCGGCTGCCGCCGCCTGGGGCTCTGGCCCGCGCCGGGCCTGTTTCCCGATGAGATAAAACGCGATGGCTCCCAAGGCCGAGTAAACCAGGAGAAAGGCCACCAGACTGATGGCCACCTGGGAGGTGGCGATGGGGGATACCGCGTCTTTGGTCCGCATCATCCCGTAGACGATCCAGGGCTGCCGCCCCACTTCGGTAACGATCCAGCCCGCCTGGAGGGCGATATACGGCAGGGGGATGGCGTAGAGCATGATCTTGAGATAGCCGGGGCTGGCTTCCAGATTACGCCGCTTGAACCAGCCCACCACCGTCAGCAGAACGAAGAGAAATCCCAGGCCCACCATGACCCTAAAGGCCACGAAGGTCAGGGTCACCGGGGGCCGGTCCTCTTTGGGGAAGTCCTTGAGACCCTTGACCGTGGCCTTGGAGGAGTGGTAGGCCAGGAGGCTCAGCGCCCCGGGGATACGCCCGATCTCCAGCCGGTTGCGTTCGTGCTGCGGGTCGGGAATCGAGAACAGGTACATCGGGGCCTCGGCCTGGGTGTCCCAGAGGGCTTCCATGGCCGCCAGCTTGGTGGGCTGGATCTTGGCCACTTCGGACCCGTGGATATGACCCTGAACGATTTCGGCAAATGAAAAGATCAGGGCAAAGCCCAGGGCCAGGCGGAAGGATTTGGTGAAAAAGGCGGTCTCTTGCTTCCGGAGCAGGTGATAGGCGCTGATTCCCATCACGAAGAAGCCCGCCAGGATGTAGGCCCCGCTGACGGTGTGGAGGAAGATCTGAAAGGCGAAGGGCTGGGTGATCACCGCCAGAAAGTCCGAAAGTTCGGCCCGGCCGTTTCGGAGGACGAAGCCCACCGGGTGCTGCATCCAGGCGTTGGCGATCAAGATCCACACCGCTGACAGGCTGGAGGCGAAGGCCACCAGCCAGATGCAGAGGCAGTGGAGCTTGGGGGACAGCCGGTTCCAGCCGAAGATCCAGACCGCCAGAAAGGTGGATTCCAGGAAGAAGGCCAGGGTGGCCTCGATGGCCAGCAGCGACCCGAAGATGTCCCCCACATACTTGGAGTAGCGGGACCAGTTGGTGCCGAATTGAAATTCCAGGGTGATGCCGGTCACCACCCCCACGGCAAAGTTGATAATAAAGATCTTTCCCCAGAATTTGGCCATCCGCCGGTAGTCCTCGTCACCGGTCCTGACATAGACCGTCTCCATAATGGCGATGAGGATGGAGAGCCCCAGGGTCAGGGGGACGAAGAGAAAATGAAAAAACGTGGCGCCGGCGAATTGCAGGCGTGAAAGCATCAAGACGTCCATGAGGGGCGCGACCTCCTGCGAATGGATTAGTGTGGCCCGAGGGCCGGGGCCGCCAGGTGGCCAGCCCTGGCGGCCCGGTTCTCATCGTGCCTGTAGGGGGCGCTTAGGCCATCCACAGCCCGTGCAGGTTGCAGTATTCCCGGGCCGTGACCTTGTCGGCCTTGATTTCAAAGGTCGCCTCCGGCGCCTCTCCCGGGTTGAGAAATTTCCGGTAGGCCTTGCCGTCGGCGATGATCTCGATCCACTCGATATAATGGGCCTGCTCCATGGGGTGGAGGACGCTCCCCACCGTCACCTTGAAGCCGGCGGCGGTCTTTTCGATCACCGGCACATGTTTTTCCTTGGCGGCATCCACGGTGTTCTCCCGGTAGAGCTTCATGGGCTCGCCGCAGCAGACCATCTGGCCGGCCCCGGCATGGAGCATCTCGACGATATTGCCACAGACTTCACATTTGTAGATTTGCAGTTTTTCGGTCATATCTTCATCCTCCTCAGATGCGTTGGTTTGGGTCTCAGTCCACCTTGGAAAAGGCCTTGGCGCCGCTGCCGCACACCGGGCACTTCTCGGGGGGGTGATCTTCGCAGGTGTAGCCGCAGACGGAACAGACGTAGTAGTCGACGTCGGCCGTTTTTTTGTCCAGGTTGGCCAGGGCCTTTTGATACAGGCCGGCGTGAATCTTTTCCACCTCGTTGGCGTAGCTGAAGCTCCGTTCCGCGGCCTTGTTGCCTTCGGCCTGGGCCGCGGCGATCATTTCGGGATACATGTGCTCAAACTCGTGGGTTTCCCCGGCGATGGCCGCCTGGAGGTTTTCCGCCGTGGTCTTGACGCCCTTCACCGTCCGCAGATGGGCGTGGGCATGCACGGTTTCCGCTTCGGCGGCGGCCCGGAAGAGCTTGGCCACCTGGGGAAAACCTTCTTTTTCCGCCTGCTTGGCAAAAGCCAGGTATTTGCGATTGGCTTGAGATTCACCGGCAAACGCTTCCATCAGGAATTGTTCGGATTTGGTCATGTTGTCCTCCTGTTTATGAGTATCATGGATTGTTTTAGCTTGGCTTGAACCGGTTGAGCCCTCCGGGGAGCGGCTGGCACGGATAGTTAACCCGGCAGTGAACCGGTCTTTCCCGGCCCCCCTGCTTCCTTTGGCCTCATTTTTCCCAGCCGCCCTTTTTGATGTGGGCCTCACGCTCCACCTCGGCCAGTTTCTTGATGCGATAAGCCGAATCCCGCAGAACGCCGTAAAGCACGCCGCACCCCACGTCTTTCCGGGCGGCATCCCCTTCGTCAGCCAGCTTCAACATGAGGTCGGCCAACTCCAGGGTCTTCTTGATGCATTGATTGGCTGGCGGCATGGGCAGATTCTTTCCAGGTTTTCTGATCAGGGAAATCTCACCGGGCCTCCCGGTTGCTCCTCACTTTCTTACATAATCATTGTTCAAGATGTGTGCCACCCCGAAAATCGTGATCTCGCCAATATTAAAGCATTAGAAAATCAATCAGTTGTGAAAAAAGTGCGAACTGCGGTCCCGGCAGCCCCGGCCGGGAACTGGCCGGTAAAGGTGAGACACTTCAGTCTGCCTTATGATAATATCTTGATTATACTGCGATTTTTAGGGGATATCTGTCTCAGCTTTCCGGGTGAGACAGGGATGTCTCATGAGACACGAGGAAGCGGTAGAGGGTGGCCCGGCCGACCCCCAGAAGTTTGGCGGCCTGCACTTTGTTGCCGCCGCACTCCTTTAAGGCCGCCGCGACCAGCGGTGGGATTGAGTTTGGGGACGGGGCCCCGGGGGATGCCGCTCCGCCTGATTTCCTGGGGCAGGTCGGCCGGCCCGGCCACCTCGCCGGGGCACCCGGCCAGGGCATAGTGTACGGCGTTCTGCAATTCCCGCACATTCCCCGGCCAGGGGTAGCGCAGCATCAGGTCCACGGCGGCGGGTGAGAAATTCAAGGCGCGCTGGCCCCGGTTCCGGGCCTGCTCCAGGAAATGCGCCAGCAGCAGGGGGATGTCAGCCTGCCGCTCCCGTAGGGGCGGCAGTTTCAGGGGGACCACGTTGAGCCGGTAATAGAGGTCTTCGCGAAAACGCTGTTTTTCCACTTCCCGCCTGAGGTCCCGGTTGGTGGCGCTGAGCACCCGCACGTCCACGGTGACGGGTTTTTCGCCCCCCACCCGCATAAAGGTGCACATTTTCCAAAACCCGGAGCAGTTTTACCTGGAGGCTCTTGGGCAGTTCGGCCACTTCATCCAGAAAGATCGTCCCGCCGTGGGCCAGCTCAAAACGGCCTTTCTTATCCCGGACGGCCCCGGAAAAAGCGCCTTTGACGTGACCGAAGAGTTCGCTCTCCACCACCCCTTCCGGCAGGGCCCCGCAATTCACCGGCACAAAGGGGCCGCGGCTCACCCGGCTCTCGCTATGGATGGCCGCGGCCACCAGTTCCTTGCCGGTGCCGGTCTCCCCCGTGATCAGCACGGGATAGTCATGCTGGGCCACTTTTTGAATCTGCCGGTAGACCTCCACCATCTTGGGGTCCCGCCCGACGATGCCCGCAAACCCGGTTGATTCCCCGGTCCAGAACTTCAAGCCCGCCAGGCTGGTGATGTCACGCACCGTGGCGAGAACGCCCACCAGGCGCCCGGCGTCATCCGTCATGCCCACCACCGCCATCTGGACCTGTTTGGGCTCACCGGTCTTGGTAACAATATTGAGGGGGTAGTTGAGGTTGGTCCAGGCATCCGGCGCCTGCCCGCAAAAGGAGCATTGATTGCCGCAAAAAGGCCGCCCGAAAGCCTCGTGGCAGTCCCGGCCCAACACCTCCTCCCGGGCATAAGCCGGTCAGGGCTTCCGCCGCCCGGTTGAAACAGAGGATGCGCCGCTCCCGGTCATGACAGATGATCCCATCCGGCAGGTAGTCCAGGATTTGTTCCAGGTGCTTCTGATCCTTCGGGAAATTTTTCCAAGATTTGGCCGGCCCCGGGCGTAGTTGGCGGTGATCTGAGTTGAGTCAAACGATAGCGTATCAGTTAAATAATATCAAATAGTAGTTTTTCCTGAAAGCCGCGTCATCGCCCGCCGCCTGGGGAGTTCCCCCCGGGTTCATCCGGCATGGCGATGCCGCGCATCTTCCGCGTCAACCACCGGGTTTTGCGGAAGGGTTTCCAGCAGTTCCCCGAAAGATAACCATGAACCATCGGGGTTCGGCCCCCGCCCCGGGTCAAAAAGGGGTTGACGGCCTGCGGAGGATAGGGTACTAATGCTTAAATTCCATCTGGCAGAGTGAGATACTGGGTTGATGATGAGAAGAGTGGAGGCTGCCTGGTTGGCGCTCTTGCTGCTGGGTGGAACGGTAGGTTGCAGTTCGGCGCCGTTGCTGGTGCAGCCGGAACGCACTCCGGTGGTGGTCGAGCCGTCCCCTCCCGTGACTTCGGAATCGGCCCGGCTTAAAGATGCCCTGACCGGGCGTGAGATGTCGCCCTCCGAGGTGGCGAGCCTGAGCGACCGCCTGCTGGAGGATGGCAGCCAAGCCCTCGACGATCAACAGACCATGGCCCGCCTGGAACTGGTGATCCTCAAGTCCTTGAACGCCCCGGACAGGACTTACCGCCCGGTGCTGTGGCGCAATCTGGGCATCATCCACTACCACCAGCAGAAGTACAAGCAGGCTGAGCACGATCTGCAGTCTGCCAACGAACTCAACCCCAAGAACGCCCGCACCCATTTTTACCTGGCCTGCCTGTTCGCCCACAAGGGCAAGATTTACGCAAAATCGGGCAAGACCAAGGCCTCCCGGCAGCAGTATAAGCGGGCGGCCATTGAAATCGAACTGGCCCGCAAGCTGGAGCCCAGCAACGGTTTGTACAAGCAGGATCTCAAACAAATTATCCAGCAAGAGAATGGGAAATGAGGATTGCCTGTCCCTTTTGCGGCAATGATACGGATTTTTATGAAGTCGCCGAGGGGGTGACCATCACCACCTTCTACGTGCAGAACGAAGACGGCAGTTTTTCCTCGGTGAGCGATGATTCCGAGATCCAGGGGGAAGTGCGCCTCTTTTGCGGCGAATGCCACAAAGAGCTGCGGGAATACCACGAACACTTCCTGGACATGCTGTTTTAGGCCGGGGCCCAGGGTCACGCGGTCTGACTTGACTCTGGCGCCTGCCGGGCCGCGCCGGTAACTCCATGCCTGAACTCCCCGAGGTGGAAGTCATCCGCCGGGGCCTGGCCCCTCTGCTGGTGGGGCGCCGGTTTCTGGCCGTCCAGGTGGGCGACAAGCGTCTCCGCCAGCAGTCCTCCCCCCAAGAGCTCCGCCGCTGGCTCCTGGGGCGGCGCCTCGAGAGCCTGCGCCGCCGGGGCAAGTACCTGGTGTTTCACCTGGAAGGCGGCGCCACCCTGCTCATCCATCTGGGCATGACCGGCCACCTGCTGGCGGGGCCTCCCCCCTCCCCTCCCCTGCCCCACGTTCACCTGGTGTTTCGGATGGAAGGCGGACTGGACCTGTTTTTCCAGGATACCCGGCGCTTCGGCCAGGTCCTGGTCTTTCCCCCCGGGGTGGACCCCCCGCCCCTGGCCCAGGTGGGAGCCGAGCCTTTCTCCCGCAAAGTGACCCCGGCCTGGCTGGCCGAACAGGCCCGGGGCCGGTCCCGCCCCATCAAGAACTTCCTCCTGGACGCCCGCATCCTGGCCGGCATCGGCAACATCTATGCCTGTGAAATCCTCTGGGCGGCAGGGCTCCACCCCGCCACCCCGGCGGGCCGATTGACCCTCTCGGACTGGGACCGGGTCCTCGCCGAGACCCGGAGGATCCTCAAGCACGCCATCAGAAAAGGCGGCACCACGGTGTCTAACTACCTCAACAGCAAAGGCGAGGCCGGCCTCTTCCAGTTGGAGCTTCTGGCCTATGGCCGGGCCGGCGAACCCTGCCGCTGCGGCAACCCCATCCAGCGCCTGGTCCAGGCCGGGCGCAGCAGCTTTTTCTGTCCGGTCTGCCAGCCGCTCCGGGAAGGCAATCTCTGACCCCTGCCTGGAAAAGTTCAAAGGTGAGACCTCTGCCCAAAGCCATTTTGTCATCCTGAGTGAAACGAAGGATCTCGATTTTCACCTACTTATGAGATTCTTCGGTCGCTCCGCTTCCTCAGAATGACAAGTGGGGGTCCTTTCGCAGGGGTCTCAGGTTCAAGGTTGAGAGTATGCCCATCATGAGCATTGCATAATGTGCGGGTAGGCCGAAGCCTCATGCATGACTTCCCTGACTTAATTGATTTCCGGATAAGTTTCCGCCTGCAACCCAGGCCATGGCGTAAAATTATTTTTCGGTACGGCCGCCGTAACTTGGGAAAAAACGGGTTTTCTATTACAATAACCCAACTCAAGTCAAACCGGCGACGCCGCTTGTAACCGGGTTTCCCGAGTTTTGGCGTTGCGCTCCGGCCGATTTTATGAGAGATACCGGTACGCCATCAAATCCGAGGTGAATAGATGAAATACCTTTACTCCCTTCTCGCCGGGCTGCTCGCCGCCCTGGTGTTGGCCCCTCTGGCAGCGGCCGGGGAAAAAACCGTGGTGGGGTGGATCGAAAAGGTTCGCATCTATCCCGGCAATTTCGTCGTCCATGCCAAGCTGGACTCCGGGGCGGAGTACAGTTCTCTCGACGCCGGCAATATGCAGATCTTTGAGCGCGACGGCAAAAAATGGGTGCGCTTTGACCTGGAGGAAAAGCGCGAGGGTAAGAAACTGACTATCGAGCGGCCCCTGGTGCGCTGGGCCCCGATCAAACGGCATAACCAGGAACCCCAGCGGCGTCCGGTCATCAAGCTGGGGCTTTGTCTGGGCACTCTATACAAGGAAGCCGAGGTCAATCTGGTAAACCGCCAGAACTATCAATACCGGATGCTCATCGGGCGCAAGTTTATGGAAGGCGCGGTGATCATCGACCCCTCGGCCACGTATACCGTCGAACCTGAGTGCAAAGGGACCGCGCCCCTTGAATAGGACCCACCTTTACGTTCTGGCCTTCATCCTGGCGGCCGTCGGCCTCAGCCTGTTTCTGTACAAGGTCCTGGCGCTCAACTTTCCCCTGTCGCCGGGGGCCGAATCCTACACCTGGAACATCGAAGCCAAGGTCACCTTCACGGGCGCCAACGAACCGGCCAAGCTCACCCTCTTTACCCCCCGGTCGACCCGGCGTTATGCCGTCACCAATGAAGCCTTTGTCTCCCGGGGTTATGGGCTGATCACCGCCGTCGAGGAACCCAACCGCCAGGCCACCTGGTCCATCCGCCGGGCCAGCGGCCTCCAGACCCTGTATTACCGGGCCGAGGTGGTGCGGGTCAATACCCGGGAGCCCACCAATCCCATCGAGCCGCCCACGATTGACAATCCGGGGTTTAATGAGGCAGAGCTGACCGCGGCCCACGCCCTGGTGAGCCGCATCCGGCAGCGCTCCGCCGACAACGAGACCATGGCCGCGGAGTTACTCAAGGTCCTTAACCGGCCTCAACCGGGTGAAAATATTGTTTTCCTTTTAGGCAAAAATACCTCCGCTCTGGCCAAGATGCAGTTGGCGCAGAAAGTCCTGTCCCTGGCCGGGGTGCCCGCCCGGGTGGTCCACGGCATCACCCTCAAGGAACAAAAGGAACGGCTGCCCGTGGTCCACTGGCTGGAAATCTACAACAAGAAGCTGTGGCAGGCCATCGATCCCGTCACCGGAGCTCCGGGCATACCCGACAACTACCTGGCCTGGTGGCGCGGCCCCCTGGCCATGGCCAGGTTAACCGGCGGCAGCGAGATGCACGTAACCATGTCCGTTACCCGGGAACTGGAAGCCGCCATTAACACCGCGGTAGTCCGGGGCAAGATCAAAAAGCCCCTGCTTCTGAAGTTTTCCCTCTTGAGCCTGCCCATTCATACCCAGCAGGTTTACCGGGTCCTGCTCATGGTGCCCCTGGGCGGCTTCTTGCTGGTAATCCTGCGCAACATTATCGGCATCAGTACCTTCGGAACCTTCATGCCGGTCCTCATAGCCCTGGCCTTCCGGGAGACCCAGTTGGTCTGGGGCATCATCTTCTTCAGCGCCCTGGTGGCCCTGGGGTTGTTCATCCGCTTCTACATGGACCGCCTCAAACTGCTGCTGGTGCCCCGCCTGGCGGCGGTGCTCATCGTGGTGGTCATCCTGATGGCCCTGATGAGCATTATCATGAACCGGCTGGGGATTGAGCGGGGGCTCTCCGTGGCCCTGTTCCCCATGGTCATCCTGACCATGACCATCGAACGCATGTCCATCGTCTGGGAGGAACGCGGCCCCTATGAGGCCATCAAGCAGGGTCTGGGGAGCCTTTTGGCCGCCGCCCTGGCCTACCTGGTGATGCACAACCGGGAAGTCCAGCACCTGTTCTTCGTCTTTCCCGAACTGCTGCTGGTGCTCCTGGCCGGCACCCTGCTGTTGGGGCGCTACTCGGGTTACCGGCTGGTGGAACTCGTGCGCTTCAGAGTCCTGACCAAAGAGGGACGGTGATGTTCGGACTGGGCCGCCGTCTTACCGATCTGGGGATCATGGGGATCAACCGGCGCAACGCCGAGTTCACCCTGGCCCATAATCCCCGCCGCTACTATCCCCTGGTGGACGACAAACTGCGGACCAAGGAGATCGCCATCGCCGCGGGCATCCCCGTGCCGGAACTCTACGCGGTGGCCCGTTCGGAATACCAGGTGCGCCATCTGCCGGTATGGCTCAAAGACCACGAGGATTTCGTCATCAAACCGGCCCACGGCTCCGGGGGCGAAGGGATCCTGGTGATCGCCGGCCGGACCCACGCCAACTACCGCACCGTGGGCGGCCTGGTGATGACTCAGGAAGAGGTCAACCACCACGTGTTCAATATCCTGGGCGGCCTGTACAGTCTGGGGGGACAAACCGACGCCGCCCTGATCGAGTACCGGGTCCGGTTCGATACGGTGTTCGACCACATCTGCTACCAGGGGGTGCCGGACGTCCGGATCATCATTTTCCTGGGGGTCCCGGTGATGGCCATGCTGAGGCTGCCCACCCGCGCCTCCGGGGGCAAGGCCAACCTCCACCAGGGGGCCATCGGGGCCGGCATCGACCTGGCCAGCGGCGCCACCCTCAAGGGGGTGAGCCGCCATGAGATTGTCGAGGAGCACCCCGACACCGGCAACAGCATCCAGGGGCTCGTCATCCCTCACTGGGAAACTCTCCTTGACATCGCGGCCCGATGTCAGGAGCTCACGGGGTTGGGCTACCTGGGAGTAGACCTGGTCCTGGACCAGGACCTGGGGCCCCTGCTCCTGGAACTCAACGCCCGTCCGGGTCTCGCCATCCAGATCGCCAACGCCGCCGGCCTCATGCATCGAGTCAAACTCGTGGAAACCCATATCAAGGAATTGCCCACCGCCACAGAGCGCATCGCCTTCGCCCGGGCGCACTTCGGCGCCAACCAGAAAACCGTTCCCTAAAAGCCGGGCCAGGTTTTCCCTGATTTCGGCCTGCCCGGATTGAATCCCCACCCAAATCACTTAACGCAGGTATGATCCTGTCCGCTCCATCCGGGCTTTTTAATCAGTTTTGCTCAGGCAATAGTATCCGGAATCCCACACCAGTTATTCTGAGTTCCAGGGTCGAAGTTAAGCGGCCCGGCCATCATGTCTACCGCTTTAAAAGGATTGATTTCTCAGAAAATCTTGTGCTAACGTGCTCTTCACCAGCGGGTCTGGCTCGACAGGAAGGCTTTAGGATTCAACGGGAAACGGTTCTCGGAATTAAGCCCACCTAAGGGCAAAAACTTCAGGCTAATCGTGCTGCATAATCTCAGTTAACCGGAAACGACTCTTAAGGACCAGGGCAGGAACAAGGGAATTAAGGCATATGGGGATCTGGTCAATTTTTCGTTAAATCGAAATCACCCTCCGGGGAGACGACCTGGGAGATCAGTCGAGACCCACCTGGCCATCGCTGGATCGCCGTTACCAGGTGGCGGTAAGAAAGGGTGATGGCGAACTCTATGCCGAAAACCTTTTTCAGGCGGCTAAAAATCCCCGTGACCTCACCTTCAGCCGGTTTTTGCTGCTCCAGGAAGACCCGCCCAAACCGCATTTTGCTCCCTCGGTCAAAGAGGCGGTGAGTTGGTTTCAGGGCCGCAATCTTCCCAAAGACGGTTATGGCCACATCTGGTGGGGCGACAAATTCGTCTTTAAGTGCGCCACCTGTCAGGCTCGCCGCGAGCTGCCCTTGAGGGTTACCGCAGTGGAGCATATGACGGTAGCCACCGCTATCCCCCACCCTCTCTCCATCGAAGGCTGGCGAGTGATCGAAGTAGAAACCGAGTTGACCGGCAAAGGGAACCCCGACCAAAAAAATGGACGTGCATACCACCGTTCCGTCCATCACCTGGCACCAGGGGCCCAATCAATATCTGTGCGGAAATGCGCTGAGAATTTGGCGGCCGTGGGCCGAAGATCGGAAGCGGCCGGTTACCTTGTCTTTGATACGAAGTGAGGTCGGTTCGGGGACTGTGCCGATTTAATGGCCGGTTGATGGCATAGCTCTCGACAGTTATACGTGCTTAAGTCATATTATTATGAATCAATTCGTTATCTGATTAAGCCTCTCTGCATCTCAGACCCTCGACCGCCGCATGTTCATTCCGATAAGATCTTCAGCAGGTACTGGCCATAGCCGTTCTTCCGCATGGGTTCGGCCAGCCGGCGCAGTTGGCCGGCGTCGATAAAGCCCAGACGATACGCGATTTCTTCGATGCAGGCGATCTTGAGGCCCTGGCGTTTCTCAATGGTCTCAATGAAGGTGGAGGCCTCCAGGAGAGATTCGTGGGTTCCCGTGTCCAGCCAGGCGAAACCCCGGCCCAACACCTCCACCCGGAGCTCCCCGCTTTTCAGGTAGGCCTGGTTGACATCGGTAATCTCGAGTTCGCCCCGGGGGGAAGGCTTGAGGCGGGAAGCGATTTCGACCACGCGATTGTCATAAAAATAGAGGCCGGACACCGCCATGGACGATCTCGGCTTGGCAGGCTTCTCCACGATATCCAGGACCTGGCCGGAGGCGTCAAACTCGACCACGCCATACCTTTCCGGGTCCTTGACCCAATAGCCGAACACCAGGCCGCCCGTAGTCAACTCCACGGCCCGCTTCAGTATCCCCTCGAGCCCATGCCCATAGAAAATATTATCCCCCAGGATGAGGCAGACCCGGTCGGCGCCGATGAATTCCTTACCGATGATGAAGGCCTGGGCCAGGCCCTCGGGGCGGGGTTGGGCCATATAGGTAAAGCGCAGACCCAATTGCGTCCCGTCCCCCAGCAGACTCTCATATCTGGGCAGGTCCTCCGGGGTGGAGATGAGGAGAATTTCCCGGATGCCGGCCAGCATGAGGATCGACAGGGGGTAGTAGATCATGGGCTTGTCATAGACCGGCAGGAGTTGTTTGCTGACCACCTTGGTAACGGGGTAGAGCCGGGTCCCGGCTCCCCCGGCCAAAAGAATGCCCTTCCAGCCCTGGGCGACTAATCCGCTCTTATCCATGGATGGTTCCCGGCTCGATTTACTCAATGGCGGCACTTTCCCCTTGGAACCTGAAGATGAATGATCGTGGGTTGTTGTCGATGCAGGTCAGCCTGGCCCAGGCTCTCATCATCTCGGCTCCCGGTCATACATATCGTCATAACCATACCGAAAAAATCGCCGGTAAGCAACCGGGGATCAGTAAACCTCCCGGGACACTTCTTGCCGCTCCGGGTCACTGATTACCTCTCGGCCCGGCTCTGGGAAAACCCGCGAGCCATCCTCTATAATCTCAAGGATAACACGGTAAGTTCAAACGATAGCCCGGCGGGGCACCCTTGAAAAATTCAATCTAACGCTGGAACCCCGGAGCCGAACAGGTATAATAGCCTGGAACGGCAAGGAAGAATCTCTGCAAGAGTGTTATGATGAAAAATTGGGCCCCCCTGCCCTCCCCTATCCGGGGCTTTTTCCCAGAGATCCTGCCTTTCCAAAGGGGACGCATATGAACCGGAAGGCGCACCGATTTACTGTCCTGCTGATAGCCCTGAGCCTCATCGGGCCGGGTCTGATTTGGGCCCAGGGCCAGGCCGGGGTCGCCGGGAACTTGAACGCGGGATACGACTGGCTGGAGCGGGGCAAATTCGACCAGGCCCAGAAGGTCTTTGAAGAAGTGCTCCGCCAAGACCCGGGGCATCCCCTGGCCCTCAACAACCTTGCCGCCATCATGGTCAAAAAGGGTAACTACGACCAGGCCCTCGCCTGCCTCAAGCGAGCTCTGCCCCGGTCCAGGGGCTTCAGGGTGGCCCTCAACCGCGTGTGCAATGTCGACGGGGTATGCGCCGCCTGCCGGATGGATGAAGAGCAGTTCGGCACCGAGGATCTGGAAGGAGTGGTCAAAAGCAACATCCTGATGGTGGAAATGGCCAGATCCTCCCGGCCGGGGAAGAAATAACCGGGGAAGCCGGCGGTTCCGGTCTTTTCCTGAAGGGGACCGCGCCCGTCCGGCCTGCCGGGCAGGATTCTACAAAGCCAGCAGCAGCACGGTGTAGAGGGCCGCGCCCAGGGCAAAGGCCCAGAAGAGGCTCTCCTGTTCTTCCGGCAACTCTTCTTTAATGACATTGAGGATGACCCCGCCGGCGAGGAAGGCGAACAGCACGGCCAGCATGAGTTCGTGGATCGGAGTCATCAGGCCGATGCCATAACCCACCAGGACGCTGCCGGCCAGCAGCCAGCACCCGATCCGGTTGTAGGCCTCTTTGTGATGCCGCCTGAGACCATAGTCGTTCACCAGGAAATGGGCCCCCATGGCAATGAAAAAGAAGCTGAGGCTGACCGTTCCCGGTTGCTCCCGGTGCAGGAGCAGATAGCCCACCAGGGCGTTGAAACAGGCGAAGGACAGGATGTGGATCCAGAATACCATGGGGGTGGTGGCGTCTTCGCCTCCTACAACCAGGTTCTGGCGGCGGGACCGGACGGCCAGGCGCTCCAGGCCGTAAAAAGTGACAAAACCCAGCAGCGCCACGATATAGACGTGGTGCTCCAGGAACGCCAGGGGGAGTTCGGCCCGGATAAAAACGTCCTGTCCTTTTTCCAACTCCGGCAAGATGTGCACGAAGACATAGGCCACGGAGGCGCCCCCGGCCAGGGAGAGCCAGCGGCTGCGGGGCGCGGCCGTGGCCAGGGAAAAACGGCTGGCGCCCAGGTGGATAAGGGCCAGACAGAGGGCAAAAATCAAGGTCAGGCCAGACATGGCTGCCGCACACTCCGGTTTGACGGGTAATAACCGCAAGGGATGCTGCGGGGGCGGGGCCCTGCATGTCCCCGGCCTGCCCCGCTGGGGCTCATTTTACCCTTTTTGCGGCGATCAGGTATAATAAAGTCTTGAGGTTCCGACAAAGATGAAAGCGAGGGTCGGCGCCCGGCTGAGGAGGTCGGGGACGGCATAACCTATGGACCGGCAATCCTTCTTCACTTTCCAGGCTTTGGTCTTCGGCCTGGTGGCCGCGGCCCTCACCACGGTGTACATTACCCAGCCGGTGCTGCCCATCCTGCAGCAGGAGTTCGGGGTCAACCCGTCCCAGGCCTCTTACACCGTCTCGGCGGTGATCCTGGGCATCGCGCTGGCCAACCTGCCTTTCGGCATGTTGGCGGACCGCTACCCGATCCAGCGTCTCATCCTGGTGGGCGGCGCGGTGGTGGCCGCCTGCGGTTTTTTTTGCGCCGCCACCTCCAGCCTCGGCCTTTTGGTGGGGGCCAGATTCGTCCAGGGGTTGTTCGTGCCCGCCCTGACTACCTGTCTGGCGGCTTACCTGTCCACTAATTTGCCCCTGGAGCGCTTGAATGTGGCCATGGGGTCTTATGTCTCGGCCACGGTGGCCGGCGGTTTAGGCGGACGCCTGCTGGGAGGCTGGATTCACCCGCCGCTGCACTGGCGCTACGCCTTCGTCACCGCCTCCCTGCTGGTGGTGGCGGCCACCCTGGCGGCGGTGCGGTGGCTGCCGGCCGGGAAACTCTCCGGGGAAAGCCCCCCACCGGCCGAGGGGTTCCTGGCTCTCGTGGCTCAGCCGGAGCTCCGCCGGGCTTTTCAAGTGGCCTTCGGGGGATTTTTTGTCTTTTCCTCAATTTTCAATTACCTGCCGTTTTACCTCCATCGGCCGCCATTTAATGCTTCCACGGAGTTCATCACGCTCTTGTACCTGTCCTATCTCATCGGCATCGGCATCGGCCCCGTGGCGGGCCAGCTCAGCAACCGCATCGGCAACGGCGGCACCATGGTGCTGGGGTCCCTGGTCTTTGCCCTGGCCATTTTACTCACGCTCATCCAATCGATCTTCGCCATCGTGGTGGCCCTGGTGCTGGTCTGCGCCGGTTTCTTCTCCATTCACGCCGCGGCCGCCGGCTCCCTCAACCGTCACCTGACCGGGAGCCGCGGCCGGGCCAACTCCCTGTACGTCCTGGCTTACTACCTGGGAGGGGCCACGGGCATTACCCTGAGCGGCTATGCCTATGGGCGGGCCGGCTGGCACGGGGTGGCCACCCTGGGCCTCATCATGCTGACGGTGCCCCTGCTGACGGGTTTGCGGGAGATGCGCCAGCCGGCGGCGACGGAGGAGCCCCAGGAAAAGTTGAGTCCCGGCGCTTGATAGGCGATAATGACCAGAGGAAGGGCCGCCCCAGGCGGGGTCGCCAGGAAGCCACGGCAGTCAGACTCCAGAAACTTTATCAAAATGATAAACTTATGCTTAACAAACAGAGCTCGATGAGGTCTATATTAATGAAAGCCGGAATAGAGACCTCATGACCGACGATCAGCTCGTGACCCGGGCCCAGGCAGGAGATCTTCCGGCCTTTGAAGAACTGGTGGAGAAGTACCAACGGGAGGTCTACGGCCTGGCATGTCGCATGGTATCCGATGCGGAGGAGGCGAAGGATTTGGCCCAGCAGGCCTTTCTCCAAGCCTTTGTCCACATCCGGAGTTTTCGCCAGGATGCGCAGTTTCGCACCTGGTTGTTCCGGATTGCCATCAATCAGTGCTACAATTTTTTGAAAAGCCGCAGAAAATTTGGCGATCCGGTTGACTGTGAGGAATTGAATCTGGCTGGGGAGGAGCCCTCCCCGGAGGCGGACCTGGTGGCCCAGGACAACCGCCGCCGTCTCTATGAGGCCCTGGAACTGCTCCCCGCCAAGCAGCGGGCGGTGATCACCCTGAAGGTGGAACAGGGCCTGTCTTATCAGGAGATCAGCCAGGTCCTGGGCGGTACCGCCGGCGCCGCCCGGGTGAATTACTGCCAGGCATTGAAGACCCTGAAGAAACATATACAGAGTGAGGACGACCATGAAGTGGGAATGCGCCCTTCTCCAAAAATGGCTGCCAGAGTATCCCGACGGTGACCTCCCCTCTTGGGGGAAGCGCTGGCTCAAGTTCCATCTGGCACGGTGCTCCGCCTGCCAGCACGAACTGGGGGAACTCAGGGAGGTGGTCGCCACCATTGAGGCGACTCCGGTGGCGGACCCGCCGTCGGAATTTTGGCATGAATTTTCCCGGGAAATGCACCTGAAGCTGGTGCAGGCCGCACAGGAGGGCCAGGCTGCACCCGTGGCGGCCAGCCGCCGGTGGTTTCGGCTGCCCTATCTCCTGGGGGCGCCGGCCGTGGCAGCGCTCCTGCTCTATGTGGCGGTGCAGCTCACGGGACCCGGCGCCCCCGTCCGGGACCAGGCCCTGGTTAAGCCGGAGTCAGCCGCCAAGATGGCTGCTGTCCCCCAGAAGGCGCCGGCGCGGGCGGCCCAGGTCCCGCCGCACTGCGCCGATGGAACAATTTTCCACGGTGGCTCTGGTGGAAGGGGTGCCCCAGCCGGTGGAGGAAGAAGTCGATCTTTCCGGTTGGGACCTGGATGCGGAACTGGCGGGAATGACCGACCAGGAAAAGGATATATTTCTCAAAAAACTGCATCAGCATAAGAAGGATGGGTCATGCGTCGAAAGATTCTCTTCCTATTCCTGGGGTTAACCCTGGCCGGAGTAAGTCTGGCCTGGGGGCAGCCGGGTCGTGAATTTGGCGGCGGCGGCTTTCAGAACCGGTTCCTGGAAACCAAGCGTAACCAGTTGGGCCCGGCTCTGGGAGTAAACCAACAGACCGTGGACAAACTGCTGGCCATCGACGCCCGGTATAAGCAGTTGCGGCACCAGCTGGCCGCGGGGATGGAAAACGATATGCAGCGCCTGCAGCAGCTCATGAGGCAGCCCTCCCCGCCGGAGCAGGAGATTCAGGGCCTTCTCAGCGAAATGAAGCGCAAACGGCTGGAGATGCTCAACCTGCAGCAGCGCAAGGGTGACGAAGATGCGGCCCTACTCACGCCGATCCAGCAAGCCCGCTATTTGATGTACTTCATGACCCTGCTCAAGGAGGCCCGGAGCATCAAGAGCGGCGGAGGCCGCCCTGGGTTCCAAGGCCGGCCCGGGGTCGTGGGCGGACCCGGGGGTATGGGCGGACCCGGAGGCATGGGCGTGCCAACCCTGCGGCCTACCGAGATCCCGGTTTCCCGTCCGCCTCAGTAAGACCGGACCGGGAGCCGGCGCGATCCTCTGCCGCTCCTTAGACACCATGAGGAAAAACCGGCAAGTTGCCCTGCGTTCATGCGGGTCTTTTGCCGGTTTTTTTGTCTCCCCACTTGCCAAATCCCGGTAAAGAGATTTACAATAAACAGGCTGCCGGAGTGGTGGAATTGGTAGACGCAGGGGACTCAAAATCCCCCGAGGGCAACCTTGTGCCGGTTCGAGTCCGGCCTCCGGCACCATAATGAAATCAAGGGGTTAGGCTCCAAGAGCCTGACCCTTTTTTGTGGCGGATTTTGGGTAGGTGTCCATATTGGTGTCCATGGTGTCCGTTTTCACGCCCACCAGGGCCTTGAGTTCTTCCCGGCTCACGCGTGTTATACCGCTTTAAAAACGCTCATGGTCGGGTGCCCGCTGGCCACCGCCATCCGAAAAAGTCACGGCCCTGGAATTGCCACTTATGAATGGCCGTATGTTTCAGACCAGGAAAGGCATAATTGCTCTTCTCGCCTGAGGGCCTGGGGCAACGAAATCTCTCTTTATTAAAGAGATGGTTTTGCATCCCCAATTAATACCGGAATCCCCGGCAATCCCCCGGGCCTGGCGCTGAACCTCTTCTACCATTCCTGACCGGTCTCCTGCCTGGCCCTGGTCTGAGTTTGCGGCCGGAACACCCCGGGATAGCCCTGCCCCAAAGTCGGGATAATCACCCGAGAAATTTTTATTTTTCGGTGAAAAGGTAGGCCAGTCTGGACCTCCTGGGATTGTGGTAGATAAAAGTTACAAATTGACAGGGATCATAAAATGGTTATCTGAAATCATAATGTGTTTATCTGGCCTGCCGAACAATCTCTTCTCGCAGAATCGAGTCATAAAAGACCACATCCCCTGGAGATGCGAGCTATGAACCCCGGCCACCCGGTCTTCGCCATAACGGGTAGCCGCGCCTTGGGTCCGGCCGGGCCGGGATCCAGTCCCTGGGAATACCCGGTCATCAGAGGTATGGGTGGCAGAGAGACCCAGTCTTGAAAAGGAGGACGCAGTTATGAGCACTTCCGCCAGGCAACCGCTGGCAGTTCCCCGAGACGAGAGCATCAGCGCCTACGGGCCGGCCCGCGCCACGGTCAAAGGGGCCCCTTTGAGTCCGGATGAGCTGCGCAAGATCGACGCCTACTGGCAGGCCAGCCTCTACCTGTGCCTGGGGATGTTGTACCTCAGGGACAACCCTCTGCTCAGGGAGCCGCTCAAGCTGGAGCATATCAAGCCGCGGCTGCTGGGCCACTGGGGCTCGGACGCCGGCCAGTGCTTCACCTACATTCACTTCAACCGGCTGATCAACAAGTACGACCTGAATGCCATCTATATCTCCGGCCCCGGCCACGGGGCGCCCGCGGTCCTGTCCCAGGGATACCTCGAGGGGACCTACTCCGAGATCTACCCGGAAAAGAGTGAAGACCTGGCCGGGATGCAGCGCTTTTTGAAGCAGTTCTCCTTCCCCGGGGGCATCGGCAGCCATGCCACCCCGGAAACCCCCGGCAGCATCCACGAGGGCGGCGAACTCGGTTACAGCCTGTCCCACGCCTTTGGGACGGTCTTCGACAACCCGGACCTGATCACCCTGGTGATGGTGGGCGATGGCGAGTCCGAGACCGGCCCCCTGGCCACGAGCTGGCACAGCAACAAATTCCTCAACCCGATCACCGATGGGGCGGTGCTGCCGGTCCTGCATCTCAACGGCTATAAGATCAACAACCCCACCATCCTGGCCCGCATCAGCCACGAGGAGTTGGAGGCCCTGTTCGTCGGGTATGGCTACACCCCTTACTTCGTGGAGGGCAGCGAACCCGAGAGCATGCATCAGGCGATGGCCGCCACCATGGAACACTGCGTCTTGGAGATCCGCAAGTTCCAGGAGGAGGCGCGGCAGACCGGCAAGGCCTTCCGGCCGCGCTGGCCGATGATCGTCCTCCGGAGCCCCAAGGGCTGGACCGCCCCCCGGGAAGTGGACGGGCACTACCTGGAAGGTTTCTGGCGGGCGCACCAAATCCCCATCACGGACGTCGCCACCAACCCGGCCCATCTGAAATTGCTGGAAGCATGGATGCGCGGTTACAAGCCGGAGGAACGTTTTGACGAGCAGGGGCGGCTGATTCCCGAGTTGAAGGCCCTGGCCCCCAAAGGGCACCGGCGCATGAGCGCCAACCCCGTGGCCAACGGCGGTCTGTTGCGCCGGCCTCTGGATATGCCCGACTTCCGCAAGTTCGCCGTCGAGGTCAAGAACCCCGGCGGGACCCTGGCCGGGAACGTCCCCACCCTGGGCATCTTCCTCCGGGAAGTCATGCGGCTGAACATGCAGAACTTCCGCGTTTTCGGGCCGGACGAGACCCAATCCAACAAGCTCGAAGCCCTCTACGAGGTCACCAAGAAAGTCTGGCTGGGGGAGTATTTCCCGGAGGACGCCGACGGCGGCGAACTGGCCTTGAAGGGCCGGGTCATGGAGATGCTCAGCGAGCACACGGTGGAAGGGTGGCTGGAGGGTTACCTTCTGAGCGGCCGGCACGGTTTCATCAACAGCTATGAGCCGTTCATCCACATAATCGACTCGATGTTCAACCAGCACGCCAAGTGGCTGGAAAAGTGCAACGAGCTTCCCTGGCGGGCCAAGGTGGCGTCACTCAACCTGCTGATCACCGCCCTGGTGTGGCGGCAGGACCACAACGGTTTCACGCATCAGGACCCCGGTTTTCTCGACGTGGTCGTCAACAAGAGCCCCGCCGTGGTGCGCATCTACCTGCCGCCCGACGCCAACTGCCTGCTTTCCGTGGCCGACCACTGCCTGCGCAGCATCAATTATGTCAACGTCATCGTGGCGGACAAACAGGTACACCTGCAGTACCTGGACATGGAGGCGGCTGTGGCGCACTGCACCAAGGGCGCCGGTATCTGGGACTGGGCCAGTAACGACCAGGGGGCCGAGCCCGATGTGGTCATGGCGAGTTGCGGCGACGTGCCGACCATGGAGTCGCTGGCCGCCACCGCCCTGCTGCGCCAGCACTTGCCCGATATCAAGGTTCGGTTCGTGAACGTGGTGGACCTGTTCAAGTTGGTATCCCACATCGATCACCCCCACGGGATGACTGACCGTGAGTTCGAGGCCCTCTTCACTTCCACCAAGCCGGTGGTCTTCAATTTCCACTCCTACCCGTGGCTGATCCACCAATTAACCTATCGCCGGCCCGGGCAGCACCATATTCATGTGCGGGGCTACAAGGAAAAGGGGAACATCAACACGCCGCTGGAGCTGGCTATCCTCAACCAAACCGACCGCTTCAGCCTGGCCATTGATGCCATCGACCGGATACCCCGTTTCGCCGACACGGGGTCCAGCTTGCGGGAGGCCTTGCTCAACCAGCAGATCGCCTGTTTGCACCACGCCTACGAGTTCGGCGTGGATCAACCGGACATCACCGACTGGAAGTGGCCTTTAAGCCGGGATATTGGGCCGGTTGGTATGTCCCTAGCACAGAAGACGAGCGTTAATGACCACCTGGTTTCCGGTTGAATCCGTTACCATTCATTACAGCGTCATGCCAGGTAAGGAGGCCCACAGAGAATGGCTGAACTAACCATGATTACTGGCGATGAGGCCAAGGGACAAAGCATCGAGGAACTCTTTACCCATCTGGACAGCAGCCCCAAGGGCTTGAGCACGGTTGAGGCCGAGAGCCGTCTGGCCCAATTTGGACCCAATGCCCTGGAAGAAAAAAAGGTTAACCCTCTTTTAAAATTCCTGAGCTATTTTTGGGGGCCAATCCCCTGATTATTGAAATCGCGGCCATCCTCTCCGCCGTTGTCCGCCACTGGGACGATCTCATCATCATTACAGTCTTGCTGATTTTCAACGCCCTGGTGGGTTTCTGGCAGGAGTACAAGGCCGCCAACGCCCTGGAGGCCCTGAAAAAGAATCTGGCCCTCAAGGCCCGGGCGCTTCGAGACGGCAAGTGGCAAGAAATTCTTGCCCCCCAATTGGTCCCGGGGGATGTTATCCGTCTCCGCCTGGGGGATATCATTCCCGCTGACGTCAAGCTTTTTGAGGGGGACTTTCTCAGTGTTGACCAGTCGGCCTTGACCGGCGAATCCTTGCCAGTGAATAAAAAAGCCGGGGACATCGCCTATTCCGGATCGGTGGCCAAACAGGGGGAAATGGTCGCCCTGGCGACCGGTACCGGCACGAACACGTTCTTTGGCCGCACGGCCCAACTGGTCCAGACGGCGGGGACCGTGTCCCATTTCCAGAGGGCGGTTTTGCAAATCGGCGATTACCTGATTTACCTGAGCCTGGGGTTGGTAGCGATCCTCATCCTGGTCCAGTTGGAGCGGGGCGCCCATCTCCTGACCCTTATCCAGTTTGCCCTCATCCTGACGGTGGCTTCCATTCCCGTGGCCTTGCCTGCGGTGCTTTCGGTGACCATGGCCGTGGGCGCTCTGGCCCTGTCCCGACTGAAGGCCATCGTCACCGGCTCGAATCCATTGAGGAGTTGGCCGGGGTGGACATCCTGTTCGGATAAGACCGGGACCCTCACCTTGAACCAGCTTACCCTGGGAGACCCCGTAATCTTCGCGGCCTCGAACCCGGCCGAGTTGATCCTTTACGGGTCACTGGCTTCCAAGAAGAAAATCAGGACCCCATCGATTTGGCGGTGCTGGCCGGGCTAAAGGATAAAGCCGCCCTGCAGGGATATACCCAGGTCCAGTTCGTGCCTTTTGACCCAGTCAACAAAAAGACGGAGAGCACCATCAAGGATGCCAAGGGCAGCACCTTCAAGGTGGCCAAGGGCGCTCCTCAGGTCGTCATGGAATTGTGCCGGATGGACCATGAGATGACGGCCAAGGCGCAGCAAGCGGTGGATGATTTGGCGGCCAAAGGGTATCGCACCTTAGGGGTGGCCCGCTCGGAGGACGAGGGTCCCTGGGAATTTTTGGCGATTTTGCCGCTGTTCGACCCGCCCCGGGAAACTCGGCGGCCACCATCGAAGACGCCAGGCAGCATGGCATCCAGATCAAGATGGTGACCGGAGACAACGTGGCCATCGCCCGGGAGACCTCCCAGGTCCTGGGCCTGGGCACTCACATCCAACCGGCTCCCCAACTGCTCAAAGATTGCACGAACATTTGCCATTTGGACCCGGAACGGCCATAGAAATTGAGGCCGCGGATGGGTATGCGAAGTCTTCCCGGAACATAAATATGGCATTGTCCGGGCCCTGCAGTCCAGGGGGCACATCGTCGGCATGACCGGCGACGGCGTCAATGATGTTCCGGCCATCAAGCAAGCCGATGTGGGCATTGCCGTGGACGGCGCCACCGATGCAGCCAGGGCCGCAGCCGACCTGGTGCTCACCGCTCCCGGTCTGGCGGTGATCGTGCGGGCCGTGGAGGAGGCACGCCGGATCTTCGAGCGGATGAACAGCTACGCCATTTACCGCATCGTCGAGACCATCCGCATCATGTTTTTCGTCGTTCTGGCCATGGTCTTTTTTAACTTGCTTCCCAATAAGGCGTTCTGATCATCCTGCTGGCCCTGTTCAATGACGTGCCCATCATGGCCATTGCTTTTGACAACACCCTGGTGGATCCCCAGCCGGTAAGGTGGAGCATGCGCCGGGTTCTGACGCTCTCCACCGTCCTGGGTCTCACCGGGGTGGCCGGGAGTTTCCTGATGTTGATCATCGCCAAGAATTGGCTGAAGCTGGATATCGCCCAGATCCAAACGTTT
>CAVVFW010000003.1:0-128005 GCA_963747645.1 uncultured delta proteobacterium
TGTAAAACCGGTGAAGCGGTAGAGGTCGCCCATCATCTCTTCGTATTCGCCCTTGAGCTTCTGGTAGAGCCGGGCGTTTTCCATGCCCAGGGCCGCCTGCTCTGCCAAAGAAGAGATAAAGGTGATCTCATCGTCGCTGAAATCCCGGGGTTCGCTGGTATAGATGCGCATGACCCCGATGACGTTGCCTTTGAGGTTGATGGGCACCGAGAGGATGGACTTGATGCCCTCTTCCACCGACTCCTTGACGTAGGTGGCCCGGGGGTCGCTATCCACCTCAAAGATGGACACCGCCTTGCCCATCATGGCGTCAGTGATGGATTTGTCGGTCCCCACCGGACCCTTGGTGATGTAGCGGTCGCTGAGGCCGTAAGAGGCCACCAGTTCCATCTGCTGACGTTTTTCGTCCAGCAGGCGCACCCCGGCCCCCTTGATGTCCAGGGCGGTGGTGACGGTCTTGACCAGGAGGTTGAGGACCTTTTTCACGTCCAGGGCGGAGTTGATCGCCTTGGAGACCTCCAGCAGGCCCTTGAGAAAGTTGAGCTCCTTGGTGCGGTCCTCATACATCCTGGCGTTGCTGATGGCCTGGGCCCCCAGTTCCGCCACGGCGCAGGCGAAATCCACCTCTTCCATGGTGAATTCCCGGGGTTCCGCCGTCACCAGGCGCATGACGCCGATGACCTTGCCCTTGGCCACCATGGGGATGGCCACCAGGGTGGCGATCCCTTCTGCCTTGGCCTCCTGGGGATACTGCATGCGGGGGTCGTTGACGGCATCAAAGATGGCCACCGGCCGGCCGCTCAAGGCTTCGGTGACACTCTTGTCCAGGTCCACGGTGCCCTTTTTGAGATAGTTGTCGCTCAACCCATGGGCTGCGGCCAGCTCCAGCCGGTTGGTCTTGGGGTTGACCAGCCGGATTGTGGCCCCTTTGAGGTTCATAACCTCGGTGATCTGCCGCACGATGTGATCCAGCACTTCGTCCACCGACAGGGTCGAGCTCAGGATCTTGCTGATCTCCTGAAAACTCCGCAGATACATCCGTTCTTTAAAAGCCGCCATTGTCGCCCCTCCCTTGTCTATTCTTGGTATCCCGTGGGAAATCCCGGATCGCTCACCTCTACCTACCGCTCCGTTATTGTTATCAATTTTCCTGCCATCCGGCAAGGCTGCCGATACCTGTTTCTTTACCGAGTAAAATCATATCACTTTTGCGGCCACGGGGAAATGCTTTGCCCCGAATAGTCGCCGCCATGAATCGCCGCGGGCGAGGATTTCCCGGCCCGGTGAGCTCAAGCCGGCGCCCTCCGGGATTTTCTCCCTCCCTGGCCCCTCTGGACCGCTGGCGTCGCGGTGAAGTGAAGATAAGCATGGCTGGGGCAAAGGCAATCCCGACAAGCGGCATTGAGACCTCTGCGCCAAGCAATTTTGTCATCCTGAGCGCAGCGAAGGATCTCGCATTTTCTCGTAGTTATGAGATTCTTCGGTCGCGCCGCTCCCTCAAAATGACGACGGGAGGACTTGCGCACCGGTCACGGCTGGAGACTGCGGCGATATCTTCCCGGGGAAAAATCCGGCCCTGCCAAATCCCATATAAAAATGTCCATATTTTTGGTATAAACCTGGATATGGAATTCAAGGCTCTGCATTTCGCCGACCGACTGACGCTCATCAATCCCCGGGGGACCATCGGGGTGGTGACCCTGTGGTCCAAGGTGGATTACGTTATCCAGCGCTTCCGCCAGGCCGGGGTGGACCTGGACCCGGACACCAGCCCCATTGCGGTCTTCGGCACCCTCTACGGCAACGGCCTCCGGGAGATGCTGCGGAATTTGCTGTACAATCCCCAGATTCAAACGCTCTTCATTTGCGGCAACAATCGTTCCGGCTCCCGGGAGGAGTTGCAAAAATTTTTTGAATTGGGCCTGGAGCCGGTGACTACCTCCCTGGTGCAATACCGTCCGCCATCATCGGGTATCCAGGTAGCCCCGGCCAGGATTCGCGAGACCAGGCGGATCATCGACGACCTGGTGAAGCCGGAGCTGTTCCCCGCGATCCCGGAGCTTATCTGGTTAGGCGACACGAATGAAGAGCAGATCGGGACGGACATCTTCAAAAGCCTTGTAGCCAATTGGAAGGATAAATCCATTCAGGGAACTTGAAAGGATTCAGGTGCCGCTTCCCGAAGTTGAAGTCCAATATTTCCCCAGCAACCCCCGAGGCCATGTGGTGGTGCGGGATACGCCCATAGAAGCCTGGAAAGAAGTGCTCTATCTCCTCACCCGCTTTGGCCGCCGCGTAACCCTTAAAAAGGGCGACCGTCTGGAGTTGCAGCACGTCAAGGTGGTGATAGAGCAACCAGAATTTGCGGCCGAGAAGGAACTCCATGAAGTCAATATCGCTCCCGAAAAACTGCGGCGCTATCAGGAGGACATCCTCAAGGGCGAACTCCGTCCCGACGAGACCTATAATTACGGCCACCGGTTGCGTACGTATTTCAGCCTGGACACCCTGGCGGCCTGCGCCGATACGACTTAAGGCCGATCCAGAAGACCGAAAATCCTACGTGTCCCTCTGGGACACCGCCCGGGACCTGACGGTCAAGGAGGGCCGCCCCTGCCTGGTGTCCCTGTTTTTCCGAAAATTCGAGGGCAAACTGACGCTGAGCGCCACTTTCCGGACGCACAACGCCATGGACGCCTGGCTGCTCAATGTCTATGGCCTCATGGCCCTCCAGGCCTGGGTGGCCAGGGAAGCCGGACTAACCCCTGGAGCCATCGTGGTAGTGAGCCACTCCCTGGGCCTGGACCCCCGGGAGTTGGACCGGGCCCTGATGATCATCGGCAAGCGCCCCTTCAAGGTTCGGCTGGACCCCATGGGCTACTTTCGGATTACCCTGGACGGCAAGGAAATCCTGGTGGAGCACCGCTTCGAGGACGTCACCCTGAGGGAGTACCGGGGCAACACCGCGGTATACCTGCAGCACCAGATTGCCCGGGACGTGGCCCTCTCGGATATCAACCACGCCATCTACCTGGGGCGCCAGCTGGCCAAGGCCGAGATGGCCCTGAAGACTGGCCGGGAGTTCGTGCAGGATTAGCGGCCAGTAGTCAGCTTTCAGCTAAACAGTCATGTCCGGAGAATGTGCCACCCCTGAATTGCACGCTCCTGTAGGGGCGGGTTTTAAACCCGCCCCTGCCAGAGACTTTAACGGTAAAGCCCACGGCTCCCCAACCAACCCATGGAGCGGTCCCGGCAGCCAATCTCCCGCCGGTGACGATAAGTTCGATGCCTAACCTTCCCTAGCCGGATCAGCCATGCCCCCAGCCCCCGAACTCCAAAGCAGATTCATGGAATTTATGGTGGAGCACAACCGGCCCCGGATGGACGGGTTTAAGCGCTGGGTCTTCCACCCGGGCATGCTGTTTAGGGCTCCGGGGAAATGGTGGGGGGACCGGGGCGCCAGGTCTACTCCGCATGAAGGCCTGGACCTGTATCGTTTTGAAGATGCCGGCGGCCTTGCAAAAACCGTGGATCAGCATACCAAAATCCCCGGCGGCCTTTGCCGGTCACATCGTCAAGATCGACCGGGATTTTCTGGGCAGGTCCATCTTTATGAGCCACGCCATCTTTACGGCCGACGGCCGGCAGCTTTTGTCGGCGTTTGGCCACACCCTTCCCCGGGAGTCGCTGAAAATCGGCGACCATGTGGCCGCCGGGGAGATGATCGCCACCATCTCGGGCTCTATTGGCCCAAAAACCGCCCTGGCGCCGCATGTGCACCTTACTTTTGCCTGGGCGCCGGTCCCCCTGCCCCTGGAACGGCTTGACTGGAAAACCCTGGCTGCTGATCCCGGGATAACGCTCATTGACCCGCTCCCGGTGATTTCGCTCCCTCTATGAAGGGCCGGGGTGCCCCAGCAGGGCGCAGCCTTCGATAAGCTGATGGGAAATCCCCTAGTTCCCAGCCTGGGTAGTTTTTCATGGAGGCCGTTGTTACTATTCGTAAAATTCGCTAAGGCGGACTTCTGTGCTCCACCAGACTTCCCTCACCGGCTGAAAACCCTCTCCCCCCGGAAGAATTGAAAAAGGCACCGGGTAAGGTGAGTTTCAGGATCACTTATGGTGCATAAAATGCTCCCTCTTTCCCCGCGGGACTTTTCATGGGTTTCTGCAATTTTCCCCCTTTGCTAAGGGGAAGGGGGGATTTCTTAGGGTGCAGGTTAATAAAAGTAATCTATAAGCAAGGCTCTGATGAATATCCAGAGAAAACGCCATTTGGAACCTATCGCCAGCTATCGCTTGATTCTCATCGGCACGGTCCACGGCGACCCCCGGGGCCAGGCCCGGGCCGGGGCACTCCTCAACCACCTGGGACCGGACCTGGTAACTGTGGAGATCAGCCCCTTTTCCTTACGCTATCGCCGGCAGCATGGGGCCCGGTGGCAGCAACAGCTGGCCGGCGGCCTGGCCAAACTGCCGGAGGGCGCGGCCCTGCACCTGGCCATCCAGCGCCTGGCGGCCCAGGTGGCCATGCCCTTCGAGGTCCGGGCCGCCCAGGATTACAGCCGGAAAGCCGGCGTCCCCTGGCGCCCCCTGGATCTGGGCTTTGTGTCCAGGCGGCACCTGCCGCGCTTTGGGCCGGAGCTCCTGAGCCCGGCAAATCTCAAGGCCTTGCTCACCACCCCTGACGGCGAGCTTAAAGATTTTGTGGCCGCGGAATTCCGCCGGGCCCGGCTGGCCTGGGGCCGAGCCCCCCGGCGGCCCATCTCTCCCGGGGCCTCCGAGACCGGGCGACGGGAAAGCTTCCTGGCTCGCAGGCTCCGGGCCCTCACCTCCCGGCATCGCCGGGTGGTCCACCTGGGCGGCTGGGAGCACCTGGTGGCCTGGGAGGATTCTCCCGGCCTGTGGGGTGATTTGGCGGATCTGCAGCCGGGGCGGCTGCTCCTGGACGAGGCGGACCGGCTGCCGGGCTCCTCAGGTGCCTAGAATCTGGGTTGCTGTCTGCTGGTTTGAAAAGTTCAAGGTTCAAAGTTAGGGGTAGGCCCATCGGGAGGTTCCTCCCGGAGAAGTGTTTTCAGGTCCGGAGCATAGTTTTCCAGGGCACTAAAAGCCGCAGGGCGCGTCTTATACCAAGTTGCGCTCATATAAGTAAGAATATCCATGACCTGTAGGGGCGCACCTGCGTGTGCGCCCTCAACCCAGGGCGGACACATAGGTCCGCCCTACAAAAGCTAAATTACCTGTTTGATCTCATCTTGGTATTACGCTCCATTCTTGGTGCGTAAGACGCCTCCTCGTAAGGGAAATTACCTTTTTACGAGGAAATTGGTGGTGGGCCGCGGCTTTATAAAAATTATCGCGTAGCACCGCGCACCTCTGGCCGGTCCACTAACGGGCGCGGCGTCCGCCCGCCCCCCGGATTTTTCATGAGTGCCAGGCGGGGCCGGGAGCCCGGCAGGAATGAAGGGCGCTACGGACAACTACTTGATTATTTGATTAAATTTCGGGAAGGTCGCCTCTCCTAAAAATTAAGTGCTTGAGTTTATGAAGGAAAACAGGGTAAACTTTTCCCCGATTAACGAAGCTGTTTTTTCCCGAGCGCGACGAGAGACAGATATGGAAATTCATCCCTTTACGTTGCCGGTGGGACCGGAGCGGACTATTAGCGCTTCCCTGGGGGTACCCCGGAGCACCACCATGGACGGGGTCCTGGTCCTGGCCCACGGGGCCAAGAACAACATGGACCAGCCTCTCCTCAAAGGGCTGCATGAGCGCCTGGCCCGGGCCGGCTTGGTCACGGTACGTTTCAATTTTCCTTATGCCGAGGTCGGCCGCAAGTGGCCCGACCGGGACGAAGCCCTGGAAGGGGTATTCCGCCTGGTCCTGGAGTATGTGGCGGAAATGGACGAACTTAAGGGGTTGGCTCTTTATCTGGGGGGCAAATCCATGGGGGCCCGCCTGGCCGCCCAGATCGTGGCCAAAGACGTGGGCGCCAGCGGCCTGGTCTTCCTGGGCTATCCGCTCCACTCCCCGGGGAAACCGGAGCAGCTCAGGGATCAACCCCTCTATCAGTTGCCCTGCCCGGCGCTGTTCATTGAGGGCGCCCGGGACCCCTTTTGCCGGATGGATCTGCTGGGGAAAGTCCTGGGCCAGATGCCGGTGCGGAGCGATCTCCACGTCATCCCCGGTGTAGGCCATTCCTTTGAGTCCGGCGGCCGCGCCATGGCTCCGGAGGTGCTGGCCCAGATCACCCGGGTGATCCTGGGCTGGCTGGGCAGTCTATAATAAGGGTAAAGGGAAAAGGGCAAAGAGGGAACCCACTGAGAGTGTTTGATCCGGCTTTTCCCCTTTTCGCCCCAACGTGATAAGCTGCAGGTAGTTTCATCCACTGATGAGTATTGAACAGGCACATTATTTATGAGCGTCATCCTTGTCGTGGACGACGACGCCCCCACCCGGGAGGCGTTGGCGACCGGCTTGAAAAAGTTGGGCCATGAGCTCCACCTGGCCGGCACCGGGGCCGCTGCCCTGGAAGAAGTCCGGCGTCACCCCGTGGACCTGGCCATCATCGACCTGAAGCTCCCGGACATGGAGGGTACCGAGCTCTTCGGCGCCTTGCGCATTCTGCGGCCGGAAGCCATTGCCGTCATGATCTCCGGCGCCGCCACCGTGGACGAGGCCGTGTCCGCCCTGAAGCGGGGGATTTACGATTTCATCACCAAGGACTTCCGCATGGGAGACCTGCGCAAGGTGGTGAGCAAGGCCCTGGAGACCCAGCAGCTCCTGGTGGAAAACCAGCGGCTTCGGGAAGCCCTCAAGGACCGGGGCCCCACCGGCCGTCTCATCGGTCGGGGGCCGGCTATCCTCAAGACCCTTCACCTGATCAGCCAGGTGGCCCCCATGAAGAGCACCGTGCTCCTTTCCGGGGAGTCCGGGGTGGGCAAGGAGCTCATCGCTGATGCCATCCACCACCAGAGCCCCCGACGCCCCAGGCCCCTGGTCAAACTCAACTGCGGCGCCCTGCCGGAAGGGCTCATCGAATCGGAGCTCTTCGGCCACGAGAAAGGCTCCTTCACCGGGGCCATCCAGCAGCGCAAGGGCCGCTTCGAACTGGCCGACGGCGGCACCATCTTTTTGGACGAAATCAGCGAGATACCCCAGTCCACCCAGGTGAAGCTGTTGCGGGTGCTCCAGGAGGGGGAATTTGAAAGGGTAGGGGGGACCCAGACCCTGAAGGCGGACGTCCGGGTGATCGCCGCCACCAACCGGGACCTGGAAGAGGAGGTCGCCGCCGGGCGCTTCCGCAAGGACCTGTTCTACCGGCTGAACGTCATTCACATGGTCATCCCGCCCCTGCGGGACCGGGTGGAGGATATCCCCCTGTTGGCCCTGCATTTTCTCGACAAGTTCTGCCTGGAAAACGACCGCCCCCCCATGGGGTTCAGCCCGGAAGTCATGGGCGCCTTGAAAAGTTATTACTGGCCCGGCAACATCAGGGAGTTGCAGAACGTGGTGGAACGGGCGGTGGCCCTGTGCGCCAGCAACATGGTGGAATTCGATGACCTGCCGGACGAAATCCGCCGGCATTCCCCGGAAGACGACAAGATTGTCCTGCCGGTGGGGTCTTCCATGGATGAGATCGAGCGCCAGGCCATCCTTCAAACCCTGAGAAAGACCGGGGGCGACAAGGAACTGGCCGCCCGTCTTCTGGGCATCGGCCTGGCCACCCTGTATCGGCGCCTCAAGGAGATGGATTTGAAAGACGTGCCGCCGGAGGAAAACTGAGATGGCCGGGCTCAACTTCCTGGACCTGAGGTCATTGCCGGTCAAAGAAGCCGAAGCGGTGATCCTGCCTATTCCCTATGAAGCCACCACCACCTACGGGGCCGGCACCCGGGGCGGCCCGGAGGCCATTCTGGCCGCCTCCCGCCAGGTGGAGTTGTGGGACGAGGACTATGACTGGGACCCCTCGGCCGCTATCCGCCTGGCCACCGCCGCCCCCATCTTGGCCGAGGTCTCGGGCCCTGGGGCCATGGTGGAGAAAATCAAGCGGATCGTCCAGCCCTGGATCTCCCAGGGGAAACTCATCTGCGCCCTGGGGGGCGAACACACCATCACCGTGGCCCTGCTCCAGGCCATGCAGACCCGCTACCCGGACCTGACGGTGGTGGCCCTGGACGCCCACGCCGACCTGCGGGAGAGCTACGACGGCAGCAAACTCTCCCATGCCTGCGTCATGCGCCGGGCCTATGAACTGGGGCGGCCCCTCACCCTCATGGGGGTGCGCAGCTACTCCCAGGACGACTACCAGCTCCTCCGGGTGGCGCCGCGCCTCAAAGTCTTCAAGGCCCGGGAACTGCACACCCCGGCGGGGTGGGATAAGGCCCTGGAGCACCTGAAGGGCATAGCGGGGCCGGTGTATCTCTCCATGGACCTGGACGCCCTGGACCCCGGCATCATGCCGGCGGTAGGCACCCCGGAACCCGGCGGTTTTTCATACGGCCAGGTATTGACCATCATAGAAATCCTGGCGAAAAGGGGCCCCATCATCGGCCTGGACCTGGTGGAACTGGCCCCCATCCCCGGACACACCGTCAGCGAATTCACCGCGGCCCGGCTGCTTTATAAGGCGCTGGGGTATATTTATCACTCGCGCTTGAAATGATGGTATTTAGTTTTCAGTTTTCTGTAATAGAGCGGGGGGTATGGGGCTTTTTGGATGGGAGAATTTAAGACACGTTACACCTTAAGGAAGCCCCCATTTGATTTGATAAAAGTGAAAAAACCCAGCAGTGTCAGGTGAGGAAATTGCATTCGGTGGTTCTGCCCCCCTCACCCCAACCCTCTCCCCCCGAAGCGGCGGGAGAGGGAGTAGGAGATGTCGCGGGTTTAGTAACTATAAATCATGAAATGAGTTCCACTTTTTCCCCTCTCCCCTGATGGGGGAGAGGGTCAGGGTGAGGGGGAAGTAATCTTCTCGGAGAAAAAAGTGGGTTCGCACATCTAGGCATGGTTGGACGGCGTATAACGAGCATCCCGCTTTGCCAAAACCAAACTGGACACTGCTGGAAAAAACCAGAGACCAAACTGAAAACCGAAAACCGAAAACAGGATTCTAACATGCGTCGCAAACACGAAGACTTTCACGACGGGGCCCAAGACGGTCTGACCCCTTTGGAGCCCCTGGATATCACGAGCATCCATGATTTTGACGAGCTCCTGGCCGCCATGGGCCAGACCGCCTTCGGCGGCCGCAGCCTGGGGGAGGCCGCCGAGGTCCTGACCCGGATGGTGCGGGACCCGGAGTGCGCCGTGGTCGGCACCTTTTCCGGGGCCATGAGTGTCGCCAAGATGGGATTGCTCATCTGTGAGATGATCGACCGGGGTTGGCTCAAGGTGGTCATTACCACCGGGGCCCTCATCGCCCACGGGTTTATCGAGACCCTGGGCCGGGCGCACTACAAGTACCCGGAACAGGTATCGGACCGGCAGCTCTACCAGCAGGGCTACAACCGCATTTATGACACCCTGGAGATGGAAGCCAACCTGGATTACGCCGAAGACGTGTTCCGCAATGTGTTGGCTGGATTGGACCCCGAGGCGGTCTGGTCCTCAAGCCAGCATCTGCCGGGAGTTGGGCAAGTACCTGGCGGAACAGAGCGACAGCCCCGGGATCTTGCGCTCCGCTTATTTGAAGGGGGTGCCGGTGTTCATCCCGGCCTTCACGGATTCAGAATTGGGCCTGGACCTGGCGGGCTTCATGGTGCGGCAGGCCCTGGCGGAGGGTAAGGACATCGCCGCGGCCCTGGGGTCGGTTTCCCTGAAGTTTAACCCTTTCCTGGACCTGAGCGCTTATGCCCAAAAGGCCCTGGAGACTCCGAAACTGGGAATCTTTACCGTGGGCGGCGGCGTCCCCCGGAACTGGGCCCAGCAGGTGGCGCCCTACCTGGATTTGCTGCAAACCCGCCTGAACCTGGATCTGCCGGAAGTGCGGTTTCACTACGGCGTACGGCTCTGCCCCGAGCCCGCCCACTGGGGGGGCTTGAGCGGCTGCACCTTCAAGGAAGGGGTCTCCTGGGGCAAGTTTGTCTCTTTCGAAGATGGCGGCCGTTACGCCGAGGTCCTGTGCGACGCCACCATCGCCTGGCCGCTCCTCCTCAAAGGCGTCAGCCAGCGTCTGGATAAGGCGCCAACGGCTTAACCCGACTCCGGCAAGATCTCTCAGGACGGGCCGGAGCCCAGGACCGCAATACCGGCGACTATCACCATGAAAAGCAGCACGGCCCACAGCGCCAGCTTCGCAGTGTCGACTCCCGAGATGCCCTTCACCAATTTTGTGTAGTCCATAGCACACCCTGTAGGTCTGGTTTATTTACCCTGATCATATGACTGGCGGCTAAGCCTGACAATTGGGGATTTTCCTAATTTTGGGGACTAAATTCCTGAATTTATCTTAGGTATTAGGCAGAGAAGGGGAGGGGCCATCTACCTGAGGTCCCCAGGGAGATTAATCGCCGGGGGACGGGGGCAGACTGCCGCACGAGACGCAACTGCAGAGCTTTTCTGTCTTTAAGGTGTGATAGCCCTCCCGGATCAGGAGGGCGACGATCACCAACCCGATGCCGGGGTCGGCCTGCCAGATGCCGAACCAATAATTGAGCCCCAGGCCGATGAGCAGGGCCACGGACAGCATGGCGCAGGCCAGGGTCTGCTTGGAGTCGGCCATGAGGCTGGCGCTGCCCAGGGATTTCCCCGTCCGGTACTTGAGGGCGAACAACCCGGGCATGACGATGATGGAGGCCAGGGCGATGCCAATGCCCAGCAGGGTGGGGGCGGGGGCCTCCTGGAAGATTAATTTCTCCAAAGATTCATAGAGCACGTAAGCCGCCAGGACGAAGAAGGTGTACCCGACGATCTTGACGGCCCGGCGTTCCAGGCGCTCTTCCTCGGCGGCGCTCAGGGTGTCGTGCCGGGAGAACCGCCAGATCATCACCCCGCCGGACAAAGACTCCACCAGGCTGTCCAGCCCAAAGCCCACCAGGGCGATGCTCCCGGCCAGGGAGCCGGCCACCAGGGCCAGGCCGCATTCCACCACGTTGTAGGCAATGGTGAAGTAGGATAAGCGCAGAGCTTGACGATGCAGATTGCTCATAAGAGAACTTATAGGGCGGGCTGTGCCCGCCGAATCAGGGCTGCCAGGGTCCGCCCTCTCGGTTTTTCGCTGAATCAATAAACGCCTTCAGCGGGGTAGGGGGCGCACTGCGCACCAGGGTTTATGGCTCTCGGGAAAAAATAAACGCCTTCAGGCGGTCAAAATAAGCCTGGCCCCCCACCCCATAGACGTCGTTGTGGTGAGCCCCGGGGATGATGTAGAGGTCCTTGGGCGAGTTGGCCGCGGCAAAGAGTCGCCGGCCCATGGCCACGGGGATGACCTCGTCGTCGGAGCCGTGGACGATGAGCACCGGCACCTTTACTTTATCAATTTTCCCCAGGTTGTCATAGGGCATCGTGGGGCGCCAGTCGAACAGGAAGGGGGCGAGCATCTTGGCCATGTCAGAGGAGTTGGTGAAGGCCGACTCCAGGATCAGGGCCCGGCAGGGTTTTTGGACGGCCAGGTCCGTGGCCAGGGCAGTGCCCAGGGAGCGGCCGAACAGGACAATGTCGTGGCCGGGCATCCCCCGGGTCTCGGCCACGTAGCAGTAGGCCGCGGCCGCGTCCAGAAAGGTGCCCTCCCGGCTGATGCGGCCCTGGGAGCGGCCGTATTCCCGGTAATCGAAGATAAAGACCTGGACCCCCGCCAGGTCGTGGAGCAGCTTGATATTTTCCAGGCGGTGGCTGATGTTGCCGGCGTTGCCGTGAAACCACACCAGGACCGGGGCCCCGGCCCGGGGCACCCACCAGCCGTGGAGTTTTACGCCATCGGCGGCTTCAAAGAAGACGTCCTCGTATGCCAACCCGAAGTCCGCCGGGGTGCCGGCGAGATCGGAGTCAGGGAAGAAGACGATACCCTTTTCGGAATATTCCAGAATCATGGCGGCCTTGTATCCGTAGTCTCAGTTTCCGGCCAGTCCGAAAGTTTAGATCACGCGAGGCGCATCCAATTAATTTGTCTTCTCTAAGAGGCGGACCTGCGTGTTGGTCCTGGATGAGGGGGGCAGACGCGGGTGCGCCCCTGCATAAGAACTTGAAACCTCTGCGCAAAGCATTTTGTCATCCTGAGTGGAGCGAAGGATCTCGTATTTTCTTGTAGTTGTGAGATTCTTCGGTCGCTCCACTCCCTCAGAATGACAGGTTAGGGGACTTTAGCAGGGGTCTCGACTCGCTATCAGTCCTCAAAAGCCCCCATAAGAAAGGATATACCTGATGGTATACCCTTTTCCCTGGAGACACAAAAAAATAATCAGGGATTGCCTTCGGCAAAGAAAGTGCCCCCGGTCAGGCTCAGCTCATCAGGAACCCCACAATGTAGCGCAGGGCCAGGGCCGAGATGACCACCCCCAGGCCGATGCGAATGAGCTTGGCGGAGAAGAATTTCTGGAGGCGGGCCCCGATGTACATGCCGGCGAAACCGCCGATGCCGAACAGCGCCCCCAGGGCCCAGTCCGGGGCCACCGGCCCGATATTGGGGTAGAAAGGGGCGATTACGGAGTAAAAGCTCACCCCGGCCACCGAGGTGAGGAAGGTGCCCATCAGGGCTGCGCCCGCGATGGTGTAGATGGGGAGTTCGAAGATGGCCGCCAGGAAGGGGGCGATGATGGCGCCGCCGCCGATGCCGTAGGTGCCGCCGATGAGCCCGACCACCAGGGCCAGGGCGAACAGGGCCGGGGCGCTGAAGGTGAAGGTCTCCCCTAAAAATTCATAGCTGACCCTTCTCAAACTCCAACTGATGGTCTTGACCCGGGCGGCCGCGGGCAGACCCCGGCCGGTGGTGTGCCCCGACTCCGCCAGGACCTTCTTCAAGCGCTCCTGGACCCGGGCCTCGAACTCCAGGATCTTGCCCTTCTTGCGCTTGGCCCGGGGAGTCTGCTCATAGAGCAGGCGCAGGCCGATATAGAGGAGCACGCAGCCCACGAAGAGCTTGAAATTTTTCGGGTCGAGCATCCAGTTGACCCGGATGAGGGCCCCGGCGAAGATGCCCGGAAGCGTCCCCAGGATCACCACCCAGGTCAGCGGCCAGTTCATCCGGCCTTCCCGGATGTAGCGGTAGACCCCGGAAGGGATGGCCACGATGTTGAAAACCAGGTTGGTGGGGGAAACTGCCGGGCTGGTGAAGTTGAGGATGCTCACCTGGAAGGGCAGCAGCAGGAAAGCCCCGGAGACCCCGCCCATGGAGGTGAAGGTGGAGACCAGCAGGGCAATGAGAGGCGGAATGAACGGGTTGACTTCCACGCCGGACACGGGAAAGAGCATAAACCCACCTCTTGTGTAATTTTTCACAAGATTAGCCAAAATTGGTACCGCTGTCAAGGAAAATTTCGGGGGCAGGGGGCAGGGGGACCAGGGGGCGAGGCTTACTTTCCTCATTACCAGTTACTTGCCGATCGTCCTGGGTATCAGATCTTAGCATCGCCCCAAGATAGAGGAAACCTCTCTCGGCGAAATCCCGCTAAGAGGAACCAAAACGGTAGGATTGGATGGCTTCCTCCACCCGTTTCTTCACGGCCTCCGGGACCAGTTCCTCTTCCAGTTGCGCGAGCAGCTTCCGTTCCACAAAAAATGATTTGAGAAAGAGTTTGATGGCCATGCCAATGCTGGCGATACCCGTCAGGAGGATAACCCCATCGATGATGGACCAGTAGCCCAAACCGAACATGCGGGTGAAGACAGTTCCAATCGCGATCAAGGTCAGGCCGGTCCTTAAATAAGAAAGTTCCGTGCGCTGCTTGGCCAGAATAGTGCGGTATTGGGCTAAGTTGGTGCGAGACTGGGCCAAGCCGGTCCGGGCCCCGCTCATGCGGGTACGGACTTCGCCGAGCTTGCTGCCCATCTCGGCTCTTTTGGTGCGTTCCCGGGACCACTCGGTGCGGCGTCGGGACATGTCAGTCCTTTCCGCCGACAGTTCGGTACGCTTTTGCGAGAACTGGTTGCGCAGATAGGCCAGGAGATTCCTTTCCTCCGCCAGGAGAGTGGTTAATAGGGCCAACTTGGTACGGTCTTCGACCAGGGGCTCAAGCTTCTTGCCCCTTTCATCCACGGCCTTAAGGAATTCTTCCCCTTCCAGGATAAAGAGGTATGTGGTTTTATCGTCACTCATAGTAAACTCGATTATTCGTAGTTAAGTCGTTCCCCCGGCAGATGGGGGACGTAATTATGTAATTATAATACCAAATATTAGGGCCTCTAGCCTATACCTAATTTCCTGACCTGGAAATCCCGGCACTGGGCCCAGGGTGCCAGGAAGGTAATTATGGCCTAGTCACGAGAATTGCGCATATGATCTCTTTACCGGGGGCCTGCATCTGTGGGGGAATGATTTTAGTTGTGGGTGACAGGGAAGCGCCTGAATACCGGCGTGAACGACAGGATTTTTTCACGTCGCAAAGCATAGATATGGCCTGGATATACGAGGTTTTTGGCCGCGTGTTACGTATCGGATCATAGCGGTTTTCAGTCCATTGGCCGGACAGAGCGCGAAATGTTCTCAAAAATGTGTTTCGTGAATTTTTATGGGAAATTAACCTATTAAGGTAAAATTGACATTGTCATAAACTTGCGTTATTATGAATTACAGACAAAATTAGAGGAGCCGCGAGACGGCGACGGAAGGCCACGTGTCTCTAAATGCAGAGATCGGTGAATGCCTGAGTTGGGAAGAGATAGCCGGGTTGCCTGGGAAGGGGCAGTTCGGCTTTTTTGTGTCGAGACCTGAAAGGAGGTATGACGACCCAAGGTAATCTAAGTGCATACTGTAAAGTCGTTTTGGATCCCATTTCTGGCTCCCCATGTTATTGTGGGTACCGGTTTACAAGTAAAGCTGACTTTTAAGGGTTGATTGAATCGATAAAATCGAATTTAACGGTGAGGGTCAGGCATGGCTCTGGCTCTTGTCGCCGACTTAGAATAATAGCGTGCCATTATCGGGATCATCAGGTGCTGGGTCAAAGATGAAGATTTGATCAGATAATCGGAAGCCTTTTGGGGTGCAGCCGTTCTGTTCACAGTTACAGAAAATTATGGCAGATAACGAAAATAATCTGATTAAGATTAAGAAATTGCAGATTAACCCCAAGCTGGAGGGCGTATGAAGGAAAAAGATTTAGATCTCCTCCCCGACCATTTTGGTATGGTCTCGCGCCGGGATTTTTTGAAGTTCTGTGCGTTGGCGGCAGCCGGCATGGGATTGCCCCTGGGTATGGGGGTTAAAATCGCCGCAGCCGTTGCCAGCCTCAAGCGTCCACCAGTCATCTGGCTCTCCGGCCAGGAGTGCACCGGCTGTACCGAAACCCTGCTGCGTTCCACCCACCCCACGGTGGAAACTCTCATTCTCGATCTGATTTCCTTGGATTACCACGAGACCTTGAGTACCCCGTCGGGGAACTTGGCGGAAGAGGCCAGACAGAGTTCCATTAATGAAAACAAGGGCAAATTCATCCTGGTGGTGGACGGTTCCATCCCCATGAAAGACGGCGGAATTTATTGCCAGATCGCCGGCCGCCCCGTGCTGCAGATCTTAAGGGAGACCGCCCCGCTGGCCATGGCGGTGATCAACATCGGCTCCTGTGCCTCCTGGGGCGGGATCCCTTCGGCCTCTCCCAACCCCACCGGGGCGGTGTCCGTTGCCGAGGCCCTGGGCGGCAAATTTACCATGATCAATATCCCGGGCTGTCCGCCAAACCCTTATAACTTTCTGTCCACCGTGCTCTATCTCTTGACCTTCAAAAAACTTCCCGATCTGGACGATAAGGGCCGACCAAAATTTGCTTATCGCCGCCTCATCCATGAAGGCTGCGCGCGCCGGGCCCATTTCGACGCCGGGCGCTTTGCCCTGGAGTTCGGCGACGACGGCCATCGCCGGGGCTGGTGCCTTTACAAACTGGGCTGCAAGGGGCCGGAGACCTATAACAACTGCCCCGAGCAACTCTTCGGCGACGTCGGACCCCGGAGCTGGCCGGTGGGCACCGGCTGCCCCTGCTTCGGCTGCTCCGAGAAAGGCGTGGGGTTTACCAAGCCTATACCTGAACAGGCCAGCCTGGCGCATTTCACCCCGGCGGGTTTACCCCTGGAAGAAGGCGGCAAGGTCCGGGTAGGGGGCGGGCAGCTGCGCCTCACTCCCCCCACCGCGTTTGCGCCTATTGAGGTCCCCGAGGGGCATGGCGTTTCCACCGCAGCCGTAGGCCTGGCGGCCGGTTTGGCCGGCCTGGCTGTGGGTGCCGGGGCAGTCACCGCCATGAAGCTACGCAAAGAAAAACCAGACTCCGATACCAAGACCGAGAAGGATTAAGCTATGGGACTCAGCCGACGAGATTTTCTCAAGGTTTCCACCGGCGGGGGTCTGGCTCTGGCGTCCAGTCTCAGTCCGGTGCCGGTTGCGGCCCGGGGGCCCATACCCCGCCTCCCCGAGGCCAAGGGTATACTTTACGACGCCACGCTCTGTATCGGCTGCAAGGCCTGCATGGTGGCCTGCAAAGAATACAATAATCTGCCTCCGGAGCGCTCCAATCCTAACAGCGTCTGGGACGATCCGGCGGATCTGTCCGCCAAAACCGTCAATATCGTCAAGCTTTACACCAATGGCACCGGTGCGGTCAAAGACCGGGAGATCGATGGTTACTCTTTCATCCGGCGTTTCTGCATGCACTGTGTTGATCCCTCCTGCGTCTCCGCCTGTCCGGTTTCGGCCCTCACCAAAGACCCGGAAACCGGGGTCGTGCGGTATAACAAGAACAACTGTATCGGCTGTCGTTACTGCCAGGTCGCCTGCCCCTACAATATCCCCAAATTCCAGTGGGACCTGGCCTTTCCCCAGATCGTCAAATGCCAGCTCTGTTCTCATCGCTTCGCCTCAGGCGGCTATTCGGCCTGCTGCGAGTTTTGCCCCACCGGCGCTTCCATCTTCGGGAACACTCAGGACCTCTTGAAAGAAGCCAAACGGCGGCTGACGTTGACTCCCGGACAGATGGCCGAATACCCGCTGCAACGGATCGATGCACGAGAAAAGACCCAGCGCCCGGTGACGCCTTACCTCAATCACATCTATGGCGCCCGGGAAGGGGGCGGAACCCAGGTCCTCATGCTGGCCAACGTCCCCTTCACCAAGCTGGGGCTGCCGCAGTTGCCGCCTGAATCCCAGGCCAGTCGCTCCGAACTCCTTTACCATTCCCTGTATAAGGGGATGATCTTACCCTACGTCATTCTGGGCGGCCTCTTTTTCGTGATCTACAAGAATACCACCGGCCATGACTTACCCTAAACTGGAGAAAGTCAGTTATGTCTGAATTCGAGGAATCTTCAGGGAGGCAAGCGGTCGCCAGTTCGTCTGGGGCCGGGGCGCACGCCCGGGCTCTGACCGATTGGGAAACTTTAGGAGGCAAGGTGGTCACCAAGCCTTTTCTGGTCCTGGCCGCCTTTGCCCTGATCGGCGTCATCCTCATGATCTACCGATATGTCTTCGGCCTGGGAGCTGTCACTAACCTGAGCGACGGCTATCCCTGGGGCCTCTGGATCACCTACGATGTCCTGGTGGGCACTGCCCTGGGTTGCGGCGGCTACGCAGTGGCCATCCTGGTCTATGCCTTAAACCGCTGGCGTTACCACCCCGTGGTACGTTCCGCAATCCTCACCAGCGTCTTCGGCTACACCCTGGCGGGCCTGGCCATTTTCCTGGACATCGGGCGTTACTGGAACGGCTATCGGCTCTTCTTGCCCTGGACAGTCAATTTTAACTCCGTCCTGGTGGAAGTGGCCCTGTGTATTGCCGCTTATGTGCTGGTGCTGTGGATCGAACTGCTGCCCAGCGTCCTGGAAGGGTACCCCCAAAACTCCAAGGCCGTGGCCTGGCATGATCGCCTGGACCGCTGGCTGCCGGTCATCGCCGCCGTGGGCATTCTGCTGCCCACTATGCACCAGTCTTCCCTGGGGACGTTGATGATCCTTGCCGGCTATAAGTTATCGCCTCTCTGGCAAACCCCGCTGCTGCCCTTCTTTTTCCTGCTCTCGGCCATTGCCATGGGCTTTGCCGTGACGGTCTTCGAGTCCATTCTCTCTTCCCTGGCCTTCAAGCGGCCCTTTGAGACCCCCATGTTAGCCCGGATCTCCGTAGGCATGGTCTGGCTCATCGTCGTCTTCCTGGCCGTCCGCTTCGCCGATCTTCTCTTCCGGGGCGCCCCGTCCTTCAACAGCGGTTTCGAGAGCCGCATGTTCCTCCTGGAAACCATCTTATTCCTGGTGCCGGTTCTGCTGTTATTCATCCCCGAGCCGCGACGCAGCCTCCGCTGGCTGTTCCTGACTTCGGCCTCCATGCTCCTGGCCGGTTCTCTCTATCGCTTCAACGTCTTTCTCATCGGTTACAGCCCCGGGCCCGGTTGGCGTTATTTCCCGGCCGTCCCGGAAATTATGATTACGCTGGGCATCGTGGCCATCGAACTTATGGCCTATCTCTATTTTTTGAAAAGATTCCCGGTACTCCATCGCGCCCACTCCAACCTTGCCTTAAGGAGATCTGACCATGGCTAAAAGAATTGTCATCGACCCCATAACCAGGATCGAGGGGCATCTGCGCATAGAATGCGAAGTTGACGGCGGCAAAGTGACCAAGGCCTGGTCCTCGGGCCAGATGTGGCGCGGCATCGAGGTCATCCTCAAGGGCCGGGACCCCCGGGATGCTCCCACTTTCTGCCAACGAATCTGCGGGGTCTGAACTACGGTACACGCCTTGGCCTCGGCGAGGTCAATTGAAAACGCCCTGAAGATGGAAGTGCCCTTAAACGGCCAGTATATCCGGAACCTCATGATGGCGGCGCACGCCACGCACGACCACATCGTGCATTTTTACATCCTCTCGGCCCTGGACTGGGTGGACATCACCTCGGCCCTGAAGGCTGACCCCAAAAAAGCGGCGCAGTTGGCCGACAGCCTCTCTTCCTGGCCCCGGAACGACTACAAGGAGCTCAAAACGGTCCAGGACAAGCTCAAGACCATCGTGGCCTCGGGCCAATTGGGGATCTTCGCCAACGGCTATTGGGGCCATCCGGCCATGAAACTGCCCCCGGAGGTCAACCTTCTGGCCGTCACCCATTACCTCCAGGCCCTGGAGTACCAGCGTAAGGCCAACATGATCGTCTCCATCCTGGGGAGTAAGACCCCCCATGTCCAAAACATCGTGCCGGGCGGCGTCTCCACCGCGATTAACCTGGATTCCCCCTCGGCCCTTAACATGGAGCGGCTCTATTATATTAAGACCCTCATCGACGAGGTGGGCGACTTCGTCAAGAACGCCTACCTGGTGGACGTCTGCGCCGTGGGCGCCCTCTATGCCGACTGGACCAAGTACGGGGCCGGGGTTACCAACTACCTGTCGGCCCCTGACATGCCCATGGACCCCAAGGGCACAGTCTTCAACCTCCCCGGCGGGTATATCCAAAATGGCGACCTGACAACCTTCAAGCCCATCAGTTCTTACCACGACGACTACTTCCGGGAAGGCGTCAGGGAGTCCATCAAGCACTCCTGGTACGATGGCGACTGGACCAAGCATCCCTGGGATGAGAGCACCGATCCCAAGTACACCGGCTTTAAGGATGACGGCAAGTATTCCTGGGTCAAGGCCCCGTCTTTCTATGACCAGCCGGCCCAGGTGGGCCCCCTGGCCAACGTCCTCTGCATGTACGCTGCCGGCCACGCCCCTACCAAAAAGTATGTCGGCCAGGCCCTGGCCACCGTCAGCAAATTGGCGGGCGCCCAGGTGGGGCCGGAGGCCCTCCACTCCACCATCGGCCGCCACGCCGCCCGGGCCATCCGCTGCGCCGTGCTCTACGATGAACTGAACACCCAATGGCAGGCCCTGGTGAACAACATCGCCAAGGGCGATCTCACCATCTGCACCCCTTACCCCATGAAGGCGGGGGAAAGTCGGGGCTTCGGGTTCCACGAGGCGCCCCGGGGCATCCTGTCCCATTGGGTGGTCATCGAAGACAACAAGATCAAAAACTACCAGGCCGTAGTGCCTTCCACCTGGAACGCCGGGCCCCGGAACCAGAGCGACGCCCCGGGTCCTTACGAGGCCTCCCTGGTCGGCAATCCGGTGGTGGACCCGGAAAAGCCCCTGGAGGTGATACGCACCGTTCACTCCTTCGACCCCTGCCTGGCCTGCGCCATTCACCTCACCGACGCCGCCGGCCGACCCATCATCCAGGTTAAGGCCTTGTGATCCCGGCTCCCACAGGGGCGAACCTCGTGTTCGCCCTGTTTCTTCCTAAGGTTTTTTAGAGGGATTTACTCTGCGGTAGGATCGCCAGCCCCTGCGCTTTGATCGGCAGGGGCTCAGTTTTTTATCTTATCGGATTGGGTTTATTGAGAACTCTTCTCTCGTGTGGTTCTTACTTCTGTAACCATGGCGGCAGTAACGGAGTCGGCCCGATTAGACCAGGCCTGGCGAATATAAGTAGCTACTGCGGCCACCTTTGGATCATTTAACGTCATCTTCCAGCCAGGCATCGTCCCGGCCCCCTCCCTGCCATAGAGGATAACGGCGATCACCTCCTTAGGGTCTCCGGTAACAAAGTCATCATAATTCAATGCTGATTTGCTATACAGGACCCCGCCCCCCTTAACGCCATGACAAGCAACGCAATAGGTTTTATAAATTGCCTGGCCTTCCAGGAAATTTGGACCAGTCTCCTGAGAGCACCCAATGGAGAAAGCTGCAATCAACGTTATAAATAAACCGACTTTGATCGTTCTCAACTTACACCTCGAATAGTGTGAAGAATTTCGTAATTATATCTTATTATAGAAATTATGTTTTGATCCTTTTTACTGAGGTGCTCAGAATTTTGGGGTGAATTGCTGGAGTTCATGGATCGCCAGCTTTTTCTCAAGATCAGCCACCTGCCCGACAATCTTCGCATAGCCGTCTGGGCCAAACAGCTTCTGTTCTTCCCGGTCAAAGGTCTCACCCACTGCGGTAAATTCCTTGGGTGAGATTATCGAACGAAAGGCCGGAAAAAGTACGGTATCTTCCCAGGCTGCATGGCGACGGTAGACCTGATTGAAGGTGTTAAGAAATTCTGCGATTCTTAAGCGCTCCAAGGGTTTTTCAGCGTATCCCCGGTGCTGAGGATTTTGACTTTATCTATCAACTTTCGCCCCGCCAGATGTTGTTGGTAGAGGATCGCTACCAGTTCAACCATCTTGCCGGTATTGGCGAACCAGTTGAACACATGGAACTGTTCGTTCGTTTCATGATAATCTTGGATAAACCGGCGAATAATTTCATTAGCTTCCGTCAAGACGTGCAGAGGAAATTCTCCCCCCTGTTTCAGCCGTCTGGCAATTTCATCATAGACGAGCATGATGCGCCTGAGGACTCCGTGCTCTCGCATCAAATCCTCAGTCGGAGGGATTTTCCAGGCTTTCCTCTCCTTTTCGGGCTCCCCCAGACAGGATGCTCCGAGGAGGCCGGTGGCGGCAATCAGCGTGCCGCTTTTGATAAGAAAATTTCGTCGACTCTCCCTCGGATCGGTGGTATCTTTCATGAGAAGCCTCCCCGGATACTGACCAGGCGGTAACTCCTTTTTGTTCTTCATAGTTTTATAATTTAAGTCAAAAATTTAGTTTTGCAATGTATCCCAGGCAGACTTTGGTTTATAAATGCATTTTCTCTTGCAACTGCCGTTGATAACTAGAATAATCATTTCCGTTTCATGACAGGAAAAAACGCAAGGGCCCGGGAGGGGATTGATAACCCTCGTGTAATAAACAGGTTAACCAGAAAAAATATCCAGGTCTGAAAAGAGTTCTCTCCTTATTTTTTATGGGCCTATCCGGGATTAAACTCTGGCTCATTCAAGGCCTGTAGATTAGTCCCTTTGGCCGGGGTTCAGACCGCTATCCCTGGTTAACCTTTTAAGAAATTGTTACGGTAACCCCAAGGCTTTTGGCGCCCCGGCGCCTTTGGCACTTCGCGTGAGGTCTATCCTTTGGAAAAAACGATCACCCTTATCGGTCTTGGGAACCTCCTCATGCGGGATGAAGGGGTGGGGGTTCAGGCGGTGCGGGCGCTGGAGGAACGCTATGAACTGCCTCCGGACCTGGAAGTGGTGGACGGCGGCACCGCCGGCCTGGACCTGCTGCCATACATCGAGGGCCGCGACCGGGTGCTCTTTGTGGATGCGGTCAATTTTCGCCAGGAGCCGGGTTACATCGGGGTCCTGGAAAATGAGGAGATCCCGGCCCTGTTCGCGGCCAAGGAGTCCCTGCACCACCTGGGCCTTATGGACGTTCTGGCCGCAGCCCGGCTCCTGGATGCCTTCCCCCGGGAGGTCTGCCTCATCGGCATTCAACCCCTGATTCTGGATATTGGCCTGGAGCTATCTGAGTTGCTGCAAGGGAAAATGGAACTACTGCTAACACGAATCATTGCCAAATTAGAGGAATGGCTCCTCCATGTAACTCAGCGCCGAACGTAAAATCCCCTAATACCTTCAGGGCATGGGAGAAACCTTTGCATCGAGTATTGCGGAAATGGCAACCATCTCCCCTAGATGTATACGTGGAAGAGCATAAGGGCAGTGCGGACTCTGGAAGGCGGCACTTGAAGCCGATCGGCTATATACAGACGGTCTTAATACCAACGATGCAAAGATCAGGCCCTGAAATCTTTCAGACTCCAATTCAGGTCTCATTAAAAATGGTCGTATGGTATCCCCAACAGCAGCCTGACGTGGTCCTCGACGCATTCTTCCAGCACCTCCAGGTTGTACCCACCTTCCAGCACGGTGATGAGCCGGCCTGAAGCGGTCTCCAATGCCAAATCCAAGATCAACTGCGCCATGTCCCGATATCCATGCTTTGTCACCCGCATTTCGGCTAGGGGATCTTTCTCATGGGCGTCAAACCCCGCAGAGATAAAGACCAGCTGGGGGGCGAACTGTCGCAGCCGGGGCAGCGCCTGACTCTTCAGGGCCTCCAGGTACTCGGCATCGCCGCTCCGGATCGGCAGAGGCAGGTTCAGGGTGAAACCCTTACCCGCACCTGTGCCCTCTTCTTGGCGGTAGCCGGTGCCCGGGTAGCAATATTGCGGGTCACCGTGCAGCGACACGAAAAAGACCCGAGGGTCGGCCTCGAACAAGTGTTGGGTGCCGTTGCCGTGATGGACGTCCCAGTCGATGATGGCCACCCGCTTCAGGCCGTATTTCTCCAGGGCGTATACCGCCCCGATAGCCACGTTATTGAAAAAGCAGAACCCCATGGCCCGATCCCTTTCGGCATGGTGCCCCGGGGGCCTCACGGCGCAGAAGGCGTTGTCCACCTGGCCGCTCATCACCGCGTCCACGGCCAACATTACTCCACCAACGGCCAGCAAGGCAGTCTCATACGAGTCCTTGGAGATGCCGCAGTCCTGCTCCTCGAAGATTGGTTTGCCCTGCTCACAGGCCTCTTTAAACCGCTGAATATAGACTCGATCGTGGAGCCGCTCCACCCATTCCAGCGGAGCGTAGTCGGGTCTGAGGCGCACCAATAACTCCAGTACGTCATTCATCTCGAGATCGCTCTGGATCGCCTTCAGCCGGGCGAGACGTTCCGGATGCCCTGAGCCTGGATCATGCAATAGATAACGCAGTGCATAAACGTAGCCGGTACGACGCAACATAGCCTTGTCCTAGTTTTCCTCGTGGGTCAATAAGTCAGGATTATTTTAACATAATCTGAGAGGCAAGCCGGGCAAATCAAAGGTATTCTCTAGATTCGCCCACCTGATACAACTCAGTAAATCTGATCAATAGGGGGATCCCTGCCTGGGGTTCATAGGCCGGCAATCAACTAGGTGTCTGTGCCGATGGAGCGGTATGCGCAAGTTCTGAAAAAAATTGACGTATCAGGAAATTTTGAGCTATCATGCCTTCCACGAGGAGGGTTGCCTGAGAAAAGAGGTACGTTTCGGGGTCAGGAATCGTGAAAGGGGTCCCCAACTACTGATTTTGGTCAGACGGACCTAGTATCGTGTTTCGGAAGTAGCTTCAATAAGTGAGGGTCCTAAAATTCCCCCTCCCCTGGTGGGAGGGGGTTAGGGGGAGGGGGGATAAGGCTCTGTACCTTTTCACGGTTTCGTCACCCCCACCCTAACCCTCCCCCATCAAGGGGGAGGGAACAAGAGGTTTTCCTTTTTTAAGGTTTTCCTGAAACGCAACACTAGGTCATTATGAGATGGCCCCCGGGCTCTTTGCCCATTAAGACGGGAGTTCTGGCAATTCTATTTGATCGATTCGATTTGCCTGGAGTACGTGATGCCAAAGCGCTTCATGCGATTCCACACGGTTACCCGGCAAATCCCCAGGATCTCGGCGGCTACCGATTGGTTGCCCTTGGCCCGGGCCAGGGCATCGATGAGCTGTCGTTTGCCGATTTCCTGTTTGGTGGGGAGAGCGACATCCACATCATCGTTTGATTTTTCCTCTTTGAGAATATCGGGCGGCAGGTGATGGGGCTGAATTAAAGGCTCCTGGCAGGTCACGAAGGCATATTCGAAGGCGCTCTTGAGCTCCCGGACATTGCCGGGCCAGGGGTATCTGATGAGAACCTCCAGCGCCGGATTGCTTATTCCTTCGATGCTTTTACCACTCTTAATGCGCAATTTCCGAAAGAAGGATTCGGCCAGCAGAGGTATGTCTTCGACCCGCTCCCGGAGTGGCGGCATTTGGATCGGGATCACGTTGATCCGAAAGTAGAGGTCTTTTCTGAAGGCCCCGGTTTTCACCAGGCTGGAGAGGTTTTTGTTCGTGGCCGAGATGATCCGCACGTCTACCGGTATGGACTTGTTGTCGCCCACCCGTTCGATGACTTTTTCTTCCAGCACCCGGAGGAGCTTCACCTGAGTGGAAAGGGGCAGATCCCCGATCTCGTCGAGAAAGATGTCGCCGCCCTGAGCCATTTCAAATCTTCCGGCCCGGCCCTTGTAAGCGCCGGTATAGGCTCCCTTGACATGTCCGAAGAGTTCGCTCTCCAGGAGAGATTCCGTCAGGGCGGCGCAGTTCACCTTGACATAGGCGCTCTTCTTCCGGTCCCCCAGTTGATGGATGGCCCGGGCCGCAAGTTCCTTGCCGGTGCCGCTTTCGCCTAGGATGATCACCGGGGCGTCCGATTGGGCGGCATTTTCGATGAGAGAAAACACCTGCTGCATGGGTGCGGAAGCGCCGATCAAGCCCTGAAAGGCGTCTTCAGATCGCAGGTGTCGGCGAATCGCGGCAATCTGTTTGTCTTTGGCCACGATCTCCGTGATATCGGTGATCGTTTCGACGGCGCCGATCACTCTGCCTTTGCCGTCATGGAGTTGGGCGGCATTTTTGAGCACCGGCACGTAGGTCCCATCTTTCCGCATAATCGTGCAGCGGCGCATATTCATAGCCCCGGTTTTAAAGAGGAGACACCAGTGGCTGCCACACTTTTCCCGAGCCAGGTTAAAGATGCTGCAGTTCAATATCGAACATTTCTGACCGATGAGTTCCTCGTGAGTATAATCGGTTATCGTCTCCAGGGCCCGGTTCACTGACAGGATTGAGCCGCTGGTGTCCACGACCATGATGCCATCCCGGATAGTATTGACGATAGTTTTCCAATACCGATCCATTTCCTCTTCAAACATATCTCCCCTGCCTTCCTTTCAAAATCTTAGCACTTTGAACCCAATATCACAAGCCTGCCGTTTAATTTTGCAACAGTTGTTTAAAAACGCTTCTTAGCATATTAAACACCAGATTTCACAAACATTTCCAGGATAAAACTGTAATTTATATAAATATCAGGTAGATACACGGTATTTGCCTCGGTTGGCACCAAACTTGCGGGTTAAGCGGGGTGGGGAAAGGGAGGAAGGCGTTGAAGCCCAAAGCCGATTATGTCCTCGATTTCAGCCAAACCATCACACCCTTTGCTCTGCTCAAAATGACGCAGGTGATGCGGGAGATGAATAGGGATGAGGTTTTGGAGATCATCACGCGAGATGCGGTTGCCCGGACGGATGTCTTTAAGTTGATACCCACGGCGTCCTGCGAAGTGATTGATATGGAGTTTAACAAGGACGCTGATTTCTTTCGCATTCGGGTGAAGCGAATCTGAAGCCTGGGTAGGCGATGACCAAAGGAAGAGGGAGCCTATGAGTTTTCAAAAACGATTGTTGTCCGGCGAATTCGTGGTCCTGGCAGAGATGAATACCCCCAAAGGGGTCGACACCTCGCAGCTGGTGTCCCAGGCGCGCCGGCTCAAGGGGCGGGTTGACGCGGTCACCGTGCCGGATATGGACAACGGCATCATGCGGATGAGCGCTTTAGCCGGGGGCGTGCTGCTGAATCAGCAGGGGATTGAGCCGATCATCCATGTCTACTGCCGGGACCGGAACCGGATGGCCCTGCAGGGAGATGTATTGGCGGCTTATGGCCTGGGCATCCAAAATCTGATGGTGGTGGGCAGCGAAGACCTCGCCTATTGCGATCATCAGGATATGAAGACCGTCAACGACCTCGATGAGCTGGGCCTGATCGGCGCCATCCGTTCCCTGGAGCGGGGGGTGGATTTGGCCGGCCTGGAACTCAACGGCGCGCCGAGTTTCATTGTGGGCTGCACTATGCAGCAATGGGCGGATGAGCCGGCCCTGGACCGCGAGCTTGAGGCCGCCAGCAAGAAGGTGGAAGCAGGGGCGGGGTTTGTGGTTACCCCTGCGGTCTATGACCTGGACCTTTTCAGATCGTTCAGGGAACGGGCCCAGGGCTTGGGAGTGCCGGTGATCGCCACCGTATTCTTGCTGAAATCCGTGGGCTCAGCCCGATACATCGCCAACACCGAACCGGCTTCGGGCCTGTCGGAGGATTTGATCCGGCGGATTCGCAAGGCTTCCGACCGGGAAAATGAATGCCTTCGGGTGGCCGGGGAGACTGCCGCGGCTTTAAAGGAACTGGCGCAGGGAGTGCGGTTTGTCACCCTGGGTTGGGAGCACCGCCTCCCCGCCATTTTAGACTATGCGGGCCTTTGATACCGGATACGCCCTCAGGCTTCCGGAGCTGCATTGAAATCTTAAAGAGAAGATTAGGATAGCCATGCCAGAGAAAAAGAAATTCCAATCCAGCAATAAGGTGCTTGTGGTCGGTGGGGGCATGGGCGGCATCAGGGCCGCCCTGGACCTGGCGGAAACGGGCCGGGATGTCGTGCTGATCGACAAAGACTTTGCCATCGGCGGTCTCATGACCCAGCTCGACCGGACCTTTCCCACCAATAATTGCGATCTCTGCACCCTGTCACCCCATCTCTCGGAAAGCGGCCGCAAACTGCACATCCAGCTCATGACGATGACCCAGTTGAGCGACCTTTCCGGAGAGGCAGGCCGTTTCACCGCGACCCTCACAACGAAGCCCCGCTATATTAATTTGCTGAAATGCACGGGGTGCGGTGAGTGCGCCCGCAAATTCCCCGATTCGGTGCGCTTCACGCCAGGCCTCGACCATCGGGCGCCCACCTGTATGCGCTATCCCCAGGGGACCCCGTATGCCTATTCAATCATTAAGGATGAACGCACCGACTTTGAGGCCCTGGCCAAATGCTGCCCGGCTAATGCGATCCTGCCCGATGATCCCAAAAAAGAGCAGGAAATCGAGATCGGGTCCATCATCCTGGCGCCCGGGGCGGACGTGTTCAATCCGCAGATCCTGGACACCTACGGCTACGGCGTCAATCCGAACGTGGTCACCAGCCTGGAATATGAGCGGATTCTCTCGGCGTCCGGGCCGACCAAGGGAGAGCTCGTGCGGCCCTCGGACGGCAATCGGCCCAAAAAGATCGCCTGGATTCAGTGCGTCGGGTCCCGGGGGATTCAAGTAGGCTCGGTCTCTTACTGCTCCAGCGCCTGCTGCATGTTTGCTCTGAAGGAAGCGATTGTCACCCGGGAGCGCTTCTATGACGATATGGAAACGACCCTGTTCTACATGGACATGCGCACTTCGGGCAAAGATTACGAGCTCTACCTCCAGCGGGCCATCAACGATTACGGCATTCGCCTGGTGCGGGCCCGCCCCCATACCGTCGAACCGATCATCGCAGCCGGGACCCCGACGGGAGACCTCCAAATCAGATACCCCTCGGAGGCTGAAAACTCCTTTCTGACGGAAGTCTTCGACATGGTGGTCCTGGCGACCGGTTTCCGGGTGTCGCCGGAAGTCAAGGATTTGTCCGACAAGATCGGCATCGACCTCAATGAGCACAATTTCGCCCGGACGGGAAGCTTCGATCCGGTGGCCACCTCCAAGCCTGGCATCTATGTCTGCGGCATGTTCCAAGGCCCCAAGGACATCCCCGAAACCATGGTCCAGGCCAGTGCCGCGGCTGCCAGTGCCGCCCGGGACCTGACGCCATTGCGAGTGGTGGCGGAAGCCAAAGAAGTGCTGTTGCCGGAGCGCAGCGTTGCCGGCGAAGAGCCGAGGATCGGGGTCTTTGTGTGCGACTGCGGTCTCAATATCGGCGGGGTGGTTAATGTGGAGGAAGTTGCCGCGAGTATGGCCGACCTGCCGCAGGTGGTCGTGTCCGAGACCATCGGCCACGGCTGCAGCAGCGCTTCCTTGGAGCATATCCGAAGCAGCATTCTGGCGAAAAATCTTAACCGGGTGGTCGTGGGGGCCTGCTCGCCCAGGACGCATGAAAATCTTTTTCAGGAAACCGTGCGCAAGGCGGGCTTGAACAAGTACCTGGTGGAAATCGCCAACCTGAGGGACCAGGATACCTGGGTCCATCCGAACCTCCCCGGCGCTGCCGCCGAAAAGGCCAACGAACTCGTGCGCATGGCGGTGTCGGCGGTGCGTCTCGCCCGGCCGCTGGCCGACCTGACCCTGCCGATGAACAAAGATGTCCTGGTGGTGGGGGGCGGTATTGCCGGGATGACGGCGGCGCTGAGGCTCGCGGATATGGGCTATAAAGTCCACCTGGTGGAACGCTCCAAGGAACTCGGCGGGGTGGCGAAGAAGATTCGCAGGACCCTCGAGGGCGAAGACGTGCAGGCCCACGTCGCCGATCTCGTCAAGAGAACGGAAGGGCACGAGCGTATCCAGGTGTGGAAGCAATCCATGGTGGTGGACCACTCGGGCATGGCCGGCATGTTCAGGACCGGCATCCAGGTGGGGCCCCAGATGTTCTACCGGGAACTCCGCCACGGCATCACGATCCTGGCGACCGGGGCGCTCCCCAACCGTCCCCAGGAGTATCTCTTGGGACGGCATCAGGCCGTGACCACGCAGCTCGATCTCGGGGTCCTGCTGGCCGACAACCCCGAGGCTGCGAAGGCCTGGCAGAACGTGGCCATGATTCAATGCGTCGGGTCACGCGTTCCCGAAAATCCCAACTGCTCCCGGGTGTGCTGCCAGGGGGCCGTTAAAAACGCCCTGCATATCCTTGAACTGAATCCCGAAGCCAAGATTTTCGTGCTTTATCGCGACATGCGCACACCGGGCTTTGAGGAAGATTATTACCGCAAAGCGAGGGAACAGGGGGTCATTTTTGTCACCTATAAACTTGAGGACAAGCCGGTGGTCGCCGCCGATGGGACGGGGGTAAGCGTTAGTTTTACCGACCCGATTTTAGGACGTGAAGTAAAAATTCCGGCAGACTGTCTGGCTCTCAGCACCGGCTTGGTGGCCGATGAGGAGTCGTCGGAAGATCTGGGCATGATCTTCCGCCTGCCCAGGACCCCGGATGGGTATTTTCTCGAGGACCACGTCAAACTCAGGCCCATCGATCTGCCGATCCCGGGGTTCTTTGTGGCCGGGACCGCGCATGCGCCCAAGACCATCCGGGAGACCATCGCCCAGGCGCAGGCCGCGGCGGGACGGGCCCAGACTTTCCTGGCCCGGGACAGCATCAACCTGGGGGCGCTGGTGGCTCAGGTAGAAGGGGAGCTGTGCGCCGCCTGCCTCATCTGCGTGCGGGCCTGCCCCTTCGGGGTGCCGTTCATCAATGAGGAAGGGCACTCGGAGATCGACCCGGCCAAGTGCCACGGCTGCGGCGTCTGTGCCTCGGAATGTCCCGCCAAGGCGATTCAGCTCATGCAGTATGAGGACGATCATATCATGGCGAAGTTAGACGGACTTTTAGAAGGGATAATGTAATGGAGAATTTCGAACCGGTAATTGTCGCTTTCTGCTGTCACTACTGCGCTTACACGGCTGCGGACATGGCCGGCAGCATGAGGCTGCGCTATCCTCCCAACGTGAAAATCATCCGGGTGCCCTGCTTGGGGAAGGTAGATGCGATTCACATCATGAAATCCCTGGAGAAGGGCGCGGACGGGGTATACGTGGCCGGCTGTCTGGAGGGGGATTGCCATTTCAAGAGTGGCAACATCAGGGCAGCCCATCGGGTGGATTACCTCAAGAAGCTCCTCGATGAGATCGGCATCGGCGCCGAGCGCGTCGAGATGTTCGCCATGTCCGCGGGTATGGGCGAGCGCTTTGCGCAAACCGCCACCGATTTCACCGAGAAGATTCGGAAACTTGGACCCAATCCCGCCAAGGTGGCGCGGCATGAAGATCAGCGGGCTGCAGGTTGAATCGATAAGAACAGGAGACTGAGCAAAGATGATTACTGCTGAACGAAAACCTATGGAAGAGCTTATCCAATGCGTTAAGCCGTATCGCAGCATCCTGCTGGCCGGCTGTAATGAGTGCGTTACGGTGTGCGCCGCGGGAGGCCGGAAGGAGGTCGGGGTCCTGGCCTCGGCGCTCAAGATGCATTTTATGAAAGCAGGCAAACCTCTCGAAATCAGAGAAATCACCCTCGAGAGGCAATGTGATCCCGAGTATATAGAGGAGTTGGCGCCGCTCATCGACCAGGTGGACGCGGTGCTCTCCATGGCCTGCGGCTGCGGCGTGCAGGAAGTTGCCCGACGCTTCCATGATAAGCCGGTCTTCCCGGTGGTGAACACCAAGTTTATGGGAGCCTCCGAGCATCAGGGGGTCTGGGCTGAGCGCTGCCAGGGCTGCGGCGACTGCGTCCTGGGGTCCACCGGCGGCGTCTGCCCGGTGGCCCGGTGCTCGAAGCAACTGTTTAACGGTCCGTGCGGCGGCTCCACCAACGGCAAGTGCGAGGTTGACCCGAATATGGACTGCGCCTGGCAGCTCATTTGGGACCGCCTCAAAGCCCTGGGAATGACGGAAAGGTACGAAGAGAACCTGCCGGCCAAAGATTGGCGTCCGGCTGGGGGCGCGGGGCCGCGGAAAATCATCAGAGAGGATATGGCGCTATGAAAACGGCAAGCACTCTGGAAAAAATACTGGCATCAGGCGATCTGGCAGTCACCTCCGAGTGCGGGCCGCCCCGGGGCACTTCAGCCCAGAAGGTCCGGGAAAAGGCCGAAATGCTTAGGGGTTTTGTGGACGGGGTCAATGTCACCGACAACCAGACCGCCATGGTCAGAATGTCCAGCCTGGCCGCCTGTATCATCATCAAGCAGATGGGGCTCAACCCCATCCTCCAAATGGTGACCCGGGACCGCAACCGGTTGGCGATGCAGAGCGATATCCTGGGGGCCTATGCCCATGGCATCGATACCATGCTCTGCCTGTCCGGCGACCATCCCCACTTCGGCGACCACCCCATGGCCGCCTCGGTGCACGACATCGACTCGATCCAGATGATCCAGATGGTAAAGGAGATGCGGGATGAAGGGCTGTTCCAGGGCGGGGATAAGATCGACGAGCCTCCGCAAATGTTTATCGGCGCCGCGGCCAATCCTTTCGCCGACCCTTTTGAACTGCGGGTTGCCCGCCTGGCGAAGAAGGTGAAGGCCGGGGTCGATTTCATCCAGACCCAGTGCATCTACAACCTCGATAAATTTGAAAAGTGGATGGCAGGGGTCCGGGATCGGGGCCTGCATGAGCAAGTCTACATCATGGCCGGCATCACCCCTATGAAGTCGGTGGGTATGGCGCGCTACATGAAAAATAAGGTGCCGGGGATGGATGTGCCGGATGAGGTGGTGAAACGCATGGGGGGGGTGCCCAAGGACAAGCAGGCTGACGAGGGCATCAAAATCTGCCTGGAGACCATCGAGCGTCTTAAAGGAGTGGAAGGTGTCCGGGGATTTCACATCATGGCGATTGAGTGGGAGCAGAAGGTCGGCGAGATCATGGAACGGGCGGGACTTCTGCCTAGACCTAACAGTGTAAATTCGGCGGTTCAAAACGTGCGAGGAGGCAACTCATGAGCGACAAAGATCTGATTTTGGTAGTGGACGATGATCCGGATCTGGTGGATATGGTAGCCACAAAGCTTGAGGCCAATAACTACAGGACCGCCAAGGCTTACGATGGCGTCCAGGCCTGGGAGAAGATCAGGCTGGAGAAGCCCACCATGGTGATCATGGACGTCATGATGCCCAACAAGGACGGCTATGTGACCTGCGAAGAGATCAAGAAGGACCCTGATTATAAAGATATTCCAGTGGTTCTGCTCACCGCAGTCGTGGATAACCTGCCGACAACCAGCTATACCCACCACGAAGGCAGAACCACTCCGGCGGACGATTTCATTCCCAAGCCCGTAGACCTGGATAAGCTCATGGATATCGTCCAGGAAAATCTCGCGCGCTGACGAGGTTCAAAGTTCAAAGTTCAAGGTTCTTTGAGCTTTGAACTTTGAACCGGTGGCCAAAGATGATGGGTTTTTCTATGGTCAAAGGAGCCGATGGAATTACGACAGAGTTCGATTGGCGGTCGAGGGTATTCGATTCACTTTCTCTGCCCGCCCTGATTTTGGAGCCGAACCGGATTGTTCTCGATGCTAACAAAGCCTTTTTGAAGAAGTTTGACATTACGTAAAGATGAGATCATCGGCCAAACCTGCCATGAATTTTATTACCAGTCTGAAGAGCCTTGTCCTTATGAAACCTGTCCGCTTCCCAAGGTGCTGGCTGAAAAAGCCGGACAGACGATTCTTAGACGCGTCAAGATCTCCGGTAGAACAGAAAAGTGGGAGGACCGGATCTTCTCGCCCATTCTGGATAATGCCGGTGAGGTCAGATACATCATCGAGAAAATCCGGGATGTCACGCATGTCAAGAGGCTGGAAAGAGAGCTTTCCGGGGTTAAGGTGTTCATGGAAAAGTTTGTCCAGAGCTCGATGAGCGCCATCTTTGCCGTAGACCGGCGTGGAAAGATCCTGGTCATGAACCCGGCCGCAGAAGAGCTTACCGGCTATACCTTCCAGGAGGCCAGAAGCAAAATTACGGTCATAGACCTTTATCCGCCAGGACAGGCGAAAGAAATCATGCGCAAACTCAGGAGTGAAGCCTTCGGAGGAAAAGGGAAGCTGCCTTGCAGCCAGACCACCCTGGTAAACGCGCAGGGGGAAGAGATTCCGGTGGAGCTGACCGCGGCGATCATTTATGAGGGTGGCAAAGAAGTGGCCACCATGGGTATCTTTAATGACCTCAGGGAGAAACTTGCCCAGGAGGAGAAGATTAAAGAGGTGCTTGATGAGAGCAGCCCAGGCGGAGAAAATGGCCTCACTCGGTCAACTCGCGGCCGGCGTGGCCCATGAGATCAACAATCCCCTGACCGGCATCCTCCTGTATGGCGGCCTGCTTCTGGAAGACCTGCCAAAGGACGATCCTAAATATCAGGATATGCAGTCTATCATCGAAGACGCCAATCAATGCCGCAACATTGTCAAGAGCCTTCTGGCTTACAGCCGGCAGACAAGCGCCAACAAAGAGACCCTGGACTTCAATGACCTGGTCGAACAGAGCCTGAGCCTCATTCGGGATCAGAGCCTGTTCATCAATATAGAGGTGGTTAAAGAGCTATCGGACGAGGAAATGCTGATTAGAGTGGACCGGAGCCAGCTCAACCAGGTGATTATCAACCTGGTCATCAACGCCGTTGATGCCATGGAGAGAAAAGGTACCCTGACCCTCCGGACCTACTGCGATAAGGGGAAGAGGAAAGGGGCCGGGAAAAAAGCCGCCGCAGGTTTCGCCTACCTGGAAGTCTCCGATACCGGATGCGGCATATCCGAGGATAATCTTCCCCGGATATTTGACCCATTCTTTACGACCAAAGACCTGGGAAAAGGCACCGGTTTAGGCCTGAGCACCGTCTATGGGATTGTCCAGGAGAATGGTGGCACTATCTGGGTGAAAGAAACCAGCCAGGCAGGAACCACCTTCATACTGGAACTTCCCCTTTGTCGAGGTGCAGATGAACATAAGCTCTAACAATCTATCTGCTATGCACCCAGGGGAAGGGGTCTGAAATCGTGGTCGAGAAAATGGCCGCAATCAATCGTTCCGCCCCCACCATTCTGGTTATCGACGATGAGGAGCGGGTGCGCGAAGGCTGCCGGAAGGTCCTGGTCCGGGATGGGTATGAAGTGACGATTGCCGAATCCGGGGAAGTTGGGCTGAAAATGATCGAGCGCCGCCATTATGACATCATCCTCCTGGACCTGATGATGCCCAGTCTTTCCGGGTTCGATGTGCTGGCCCACGTCAAGACGCTGCACCCTGACACGGTAATCATCGTGATCAGCGGGTATGCTACGGTGGAAAACTCCATCGAGGCCATGAAAAGAGGGGCTTTCGATTTTATCCCCAAACCCTTCTCACCCGAACAACTGCGGGTCCTTACCAAAAAGGCCATCGAATACACCCGGACCATGCAGGACATTGCCGACGAGAAGTCGCGGATGCGCGTGCTCATCAATCTTCTCACGGACGGCGTCATGGCCACGGATAGCCAAAAGCGCGTCGTGCTCGCCAACCCGGCATTTCTGAGAATGGCGGGATGCCGGGAAGTCCAGGCCGTCGGGCGCACAGTCGGTGAAATCATCCACGATGAACAGCTTGAACAGATGATTGACCGGGCGCTGGCCATATCTGGAGACGCTCTCGTGGAACTGACCCAAGAGATCTGCTGCGAAGCCGAGCCGGATCAGTCGGGTCCGATCCTGAATGCCCGCTGCATTCCCTATATCGACCGGGCCGGCCGGAACGTGGGCACCATCACCGTACTGCACGACATCACTACTTTGAAGCGCATGGACCAGATCAAATCGGAATTCGTCTCCATGGTCTCCCACGAAATTCGGAGTCCGTTGAATTCGGTCCTGGCCCAGATCAAGGTGATCCTCGACGGCCTGGCCGGCGAGGTTACCGCAAGGCAACAAGAAATTCTGGGCCGGGCCTCGGAAAAGGTCAAGAGCCTGGTGTGTCTTTCGTCCGAACTCCTGGACCTGGCCCGTATTGAGTCCGGCCTGATCCGCCAGGAGAGGGAGCAGTTCAACCTGGCCGACATCCTCAAGGATCAGGTGGTCTTCCATGGCGCCACGGCTCAGGCCAAGGGGATCTCCCTGGAGCTGGAGCCTCTCCCCAAGCTTGCTCCCGTGTTTGCCGCCCGGCGCAACATGGAAGAGGTCTTCTCCAATCTCATCAGCAACGCCATCAACTATACGCCCGCAGGTGGAAAAGTGGTCGTTGCCGCCGCCATGGAAAGCGGCTACCTCAGGGCGAGTGTGTCCGATAACGGTATCGGTATGGCCCCAGAAGACCTGGGCCACATTTTTAATCGTTTCTACCGGATAAAAAACGACCAGACGAGATTTATCATCGGTACCGGTCTGGGACTCGCCATCGTCAAAAGCATCGTGGAAGCCCACAACGGCTTTATCCGCGTGGAAAGCGAGCCTGACCGCGGCAGTACATTTCAGGTCTACATCCCCTGCCCGGATCATGACCACGGACTGCGGCCGGATCGGGTGAAGAATTCTAAAAAGGTTTAAAAGGAAGGAGAATATTATGCAGGCTGCCGTGACACCTCAAAAACTACCTGAGCCCATCAAAGAGGCCCTGGCAAAATTCAACCTGAATCTGTGCATGACCTGCGGGACCTGCACCAGCGGCTGCCCCGTCACGGGAACGCCGGGGATGGAAGGGTGGGATACCAGAAAGGTCCTGCGGATGCTGCACTTCGGCATGGTTGATGAGGTGGTCGACTCGAAGTTTCCCTGGGTGTGCACCGGCTGCGGCCGCTGCGCCCACGCCTGCCCGATGAATCTCGATATCCCCTACATCATGCTGCACATGAAGTCCTTGCGCCCCAGGGACAAAGTGCCGGGCATTCTCCACAAGGGCGCCGAACACTGCTTTAACACCGGCAATAACATGGCGATCCCCTTGGAGGATTACCTGTTTCTCATGTCCGACATGGGCAAAGAGATGGCCGACGAAGACTGCCCCGGCTTCTATGTGCCCCTCGATAAAGAGGGGGCCGACACGCTCTTCTACCCGAATTCCAAGGAAGTCTTTGCCGACAATGAGGATATGAAATGGTGGTGGAAAATTTTTTACGCCGCCCGGGAAAACTGGACCATTCCCTCGGAAAACTGGGAGTCGGTGGACTGGGGTCTGTTTACCGGGAACTATGAGTACATCAAGACCTTTGCCCAGCGCAAGATCGACTTCATGAAGGAGCACCACGTCAAACAGATGATCATGCCGGATTGCGGCGGGGGCTCCTACGGCTGCCGCGTGGGCATGAAGTTGTGTGTCAAAGAGAGCCCGGAAAATGAGATCAACTATATATATCTCTACGAATATCTCGTTAACCTGATTAAATCGGGCCGGATCAAGCTCGATAAAAGCGTCAACGCCGGAAAGATCTTCACCTGGCATGACTCCTGTAAACACGGCCGGGAGCTCGAGCGTCATTTCGGCAAGGGTTTCTATGAGGAGCCCCGCTGGATTATCCAACAATGCGCTGACAACTTTGTCGATATGGAGCCGAACCGGGCCAACGGCCACTGCTGCGGCGCCGGCGGCGGCATGTGGCCGGGCCCCTATGAAGCGGAATCCGCCTGGCACGGAAAAGCCAAATACGAATCCATCAAGAACAGCGGCGCCAATGTCCTGGTGGTCGCCTGCTCCAACTGCCACGACCAGCTCATGAAACGCGTTCCCAAATTCAATCCCGAGTATAAATATGAGGTGAAGTACCTTTGGGAACTGGTGGCCGATAGCCTTATCCTAGAGCCGTGGACCGAAGAGGAAATCGCGCGGGGTGAGGCCGAAGGCGCAGCCCAGTGGGAGCGGTTTGGCGTTGAGATGGATGAGGAATAGGCTCGAGAGGATTAGCGAAAACCGGCCCGGCGCCGGCAAGCACCAAGGCATGAGACTGTTTTGACACCGCGTTAACCGGCCGGGCAAAGGGGGTCTTCGGCCAAAAATCGCCACAGTAATTCTCGACAATTTCATTATACCCAATCACGCGGTGCGGATAGTAGGGAGCTTTTATAAGCATAGCCGGCGCGTGGTTGGGTGTTGCTCAACCTAAAATTTGGCAATCTCAAAGTCTCCATTATCCAATCTTTATTGCCAGATACCCTGCCAAAACCTTCCTTTTCGTCGAGCCAGCATAAATTCCAGATATGATTCGCATATCATCCAAGAGCTCCTGTGGGGGGAACGATTTCAGGTGTCCGCGTTTGAAAGAAGGCGGATTTTGGGCTGGGAAAGCAAAGGCCCTTCAGGGCGAAAAGAGTCGATATGGACTGTATATGGAAGGTTTTTGGCTCGTTGATAACTATCGGATCATAGCAGTAAGCCGCATCCTCATATTCATTAAATTTCATTCAAGGAATAACAACTTGATGGGTTGTTATCTTTTCCAGAAATGAGAAAGGTTCACGGTGCCAGTTTTCCTTCCTCTGCCAAATGACTGAGCAGCAAGTGGAAGTAAACGAGCCCGCCAAACGGTTGCCAGCCGGCCAGCAATCGCCCGACCTCCTGATAATCTAGCGGCTCCGGTAATGCCAACCAGGCTTGCAGCCGCCGGCGGGCACCCACATCGTCTCCCGGGAAGATCCGCCACCTACCCAAGCCCCGCAGCAATACGTATTCCGCGCTCCAGCGGCCGATTCCCCGTAAGGCCTCCAGGTATTTGACGGCCTGCCCGTCGTCCAGGAGCTCAAGCTTGTCGAGGTCTATGAGGCCCTGGGCGACCCCCTGGGCCAGGTCCACCAGGGTGCGCCCCTTGCTGCGGCTGAACCCCAGGCGGCGGAGGTTCTCCGGGTCTGCCCCCGCCAGGTCTACAGGCCGCGGAAAGGCAGGGATGACCTCGCCAGCCTCCAGAAAACCAAGACCATACGAGGCTGCCAGCCGGTTGAGCAAATAAATGCCGACGGTGAGACTGATCTGCTGGCAGGCGACGGCATTGACCATGGCCTCGAAAACGCTGGGAAAACGAGGTGGCTTGACCCCCCGCCAGGGCTGGATCAACTCCCGCAGTCGCGGGCTTTGTCTGGCCAGACGGTAAAGGCCCGCTATATCAGCGTCCAAGCCGAGCATTTGCGTCAGCAAAGCCTTGAGGGCCGGAACTGCCCTCGTTTCATCCATGGTTTCGCCCCTGATCTTCACTTGCAGCCTGGGGGCATCCACCGGCCCGGTCTGGACGACGGTGGCGAGCACCGGTTCTCCTTGAACCACCAGTACTCTCCGATAGGTCCGGCCGTCCCAGCTGTCCACCAAGTTGTGGGAGCGCCGCCGCAGCACCCAAACGGTCAGATCCAGGCGGAAAGGGGAACTTGGAGTCAGCTCGAAGGAGATGTTGGTCAAGAACAAGTCCTCTCCTGGAAGAGTCGATACACCGTAGCCCGGACCTCGTCTGAAAACAGCCCGCTCAAATCGGCAATTTCCTCCATCACCTCCAGCCCATGATGCTTTCGAAACCCCGACAGCAGTTCTCGCAAGGCGCCGTCGAGTCTCCGGTCAAGGTTGCAAAACGATCCTGTACCTCGGTTTGCCGTGCCGTAATTTCTCCAGAGCGTCATTAATTTCACTAAATTTAAAGGTCTCAATAGTGGGCTGGATATGATGCCTGGCCGCAAAGTCAAGCATAGTCGCAATCGCCGCCGGACTGCCAGTCGGGCTGCTGGAGATATGGATTTTTGGCCCAGCAGCATGGGGAAAAGTGGCACTGTCAGCGGCTGGGTCACAGCACCCACCAGGTGCAGACGGCCTTGCGGCCGCAGGACCCCAATATAGGCCTCCCAATCCAACGGCACATTCACCGTCGACAGGATGAAATCCAAAGAGTTGGCCGCCTTCCTCAAAGCCTCGGGATCACGCGAATTGATGACGTAATCAGCGCCGAAGCCTCTTGGCTTCAGTCCTCCTTCTCCGGGCTGCTGGAGAAGGCCGTCACCTCGCAGCCCCAGGCATGAGCAAATTTCAAGGCCATATGGCCAAGCCCTCCGATGCCGATGACCCCCACCCGAGCCGTTGGCTTAATATCGGCCAGCAGCAGCGGGTAAAAGACGGTAATACCACCGCACAAGAGGGGACCGGTGCTTTGGGGGTCAAGCTGGTCAGGCAGAGGGAAGACCCAGGCGGCGTTGGCCCGGACGCGGTCGGCAAAGCCCCCGTGGTGGCCGACTATGGTACCCACCGCAGAGGCGCAGAGGTGATGATTGCCGGATTTGCACCATTCGCAGGTCAGGCAGGAGTCGGCAAACCATCCCAAACCGACCCGTTGACCGAGCGTCAATCCCTGGGCGTGAGGGCCCAGGCCGGCGACGGTACCGATCAACCTCATGTCCGGGAACCAAGGGATATTGGCTGATTCCCCATTCATTGTCCAACATACTGAGATCGCTGTGACACAACCCGCAATATTCTACCTTGATCTCAACCTGGTTGTCTCCCAGGGGGCCGGGGTCGAAGGTGAACGGCTCCAGCGCGCCCCCTGGTTTAGTGGCGGCATAACCTGTAATCATGGATGATCTCCTTTTTCTTTACTATTGTCCGGGGAACCGGCGGCGAATTTCTTCGATTCTTTTCCGGTTTACGCCCAGATCGCTATAGCCTACCCGCGAGGCCGAACGGACATCGATGCGCCTCGCGTTGTCGTCGAACAGGAACTCCACGTCGTCCACGAACCGCCACAGGGCGCTGGTGAACTCCGCTCGCCAGTAATTGGCCTCGCGCGTCACCAAATGGGAACGCTTCATGCCGGCAATGGCCCGCTCGAGTTGCTGGCGCGCCTGCTCCGGCTCGCCGCTGTAAGTAAGCGCCTCGATATAAGTGCTGCTTGTCGCTCGCCGCCGCCTGGCTCGACACGCAATTAGGCTTATTCGGGCACGGGGCGAGCCGCCCGTCCACGATCCCGAGGCCAGGGTGTTTTCCGTTGGTTGCCACCTTATTTCTCCGTCATCCTGGTTAAGTCGAAAATTTTTTGAAGCATCCGCACTGACCGTCCTACTGTTCGTTAGACATGAAACGGCGAACGAGTTCGGCGATTTCATCGGCCGCGGTATCCAGGGCAAAGTGCCCCGCCTCAAGGACATGAACCTGAGCCTTCGGAACGTCGCGGCGGTACGCCTCGGGCTCTGTCAGCTCAAATGATAAATCGTACTTTCCCCAGAGCACCAAGAGACGCGGCTGAGTCTTTTGCATCCATGCCTGCCACTTCGGGTAGGCGTCCACATTGGTACGGTAGTCGTAGAAAAGATCACTTTGGATGTCTGCCTCGCCTGGACTTGTTCAGGAAAGCGTATTCGTCGGTCCAGAGATCGGGATCGTATTTCTCGGGGTTCGGGTCGTTGCCGACGTGCCGCGTACGCGTGGTCCCCAGAGAGAGCAAGTTGGTCCGCAGCTCGGCTTCGTGGGAGGCGCGGTCCGCCCAGAATGCACGCCTGGTCTTCCAGTTTTCGCCGAGGCCTTCGTTATGGGCCACAGCATCTTGAACGATCAGGGCTTCGACACGATTCGGATGGGCAAGCGCCATCCGAAAGCCGACCGGCCCGCCGTAGTCCTGCATGTAAAGGGTATATTTGGTCAGGTTCAGCGCCTCGGTAAAGTGATCCATCACCTCGGCGATGTTGTCGAAGGTGTACGAGAACTCCTTAGGTGCCGGCGCATCGCTGTGCCCGAAGCCAGGGTAGTCGGGAGCGACCATGTGAAACTCAGCCGCCAGCCGCATGAGCAGCGGCTCGAACATGCGAGAAGACGACGGAAGTCCGTGAAGCAGGAGAATGGTCGGTGCGTCCTGCGGTCCGGCTTGGCGGTAGAAGATGGAGAGGCCGTCCACTTTCACTGTGCGGTATGAGATATGCTGGGCCATCGCAGACTCCCTCGACTGATCAGGGCTTAACTTCCAAGATGACTTCCAGTTCGACCGGCGAACCGAGTGGAAGGCTGGCCACGCCAAAGACAAGGCGCGAAGAGACGGCCTGCTCGCCGAGGACATCTCGAAGCAATTCTGACGCCGCATCGGCGACCTTTGCGTGCTCAGTGAACTCAGGCGTCGCGGCGACGTACACGCCGAGCCTCACGACGCGGGCCACGCGGTTCAATGAGCCTAAACGCTCCTTGATGAGCGCCATCGCATTGAGTGCGGCGATATATGCCGCTTCCCGGCCCGCCTTCACGTCAAGGTTTTTGCCGACGACGCCAACTACTGTAGCGCTGTGGCCCGAGGTGGCGAGCATCCCGCTCAGGAAAAGAAGATTGCCCGTCTGAACAGCAGGCACGTACGCACCAAAAGGCGTCGGCGCATCGGGCAGATGAATGCCGAGCTTGGCAAGTCGGTCCTCGGCGGTCGTTGAGTTTGTGGCCATGCCGGAAACTCCCTGCATTTACCAGCGGCCCAAATGGGCGCCGCCATCGACGTACAGGATGTGGCCAGTGACCGTCGCGGCGTCCATCAGGTACATGACCGCATCCGTGATGTCTCTGACCGTGGAAGGCCGACCCATCGGCGACAGGCTTTCCATGACGTCCTTTGGAGTGTTTTGGTGAAGTGGCGTGTAGACCGTGCCGGGCGCGACGGCGTTTACGCGAATCCCTTCTTTCGCGTACTCCATCGCCAGGTGCTGGGTGATCGTTTCAAGACCACCTTTGGTGATCATCGGCACTGACGCGGTAACACCCCGGATCGGGTTGCGAGCCAGGGCCGCGGTGATCGTGACGATGCTTCCGCCGGTCTTCTGCGCTAACATTTGCTTGATGGAGAGCTGGGTAACATACAGGAAACCCTCGAGGTTCGTTGCGACGAGTGACCTGAAGTCCTCGGCGGTGTAGTCTGTGAACGGCTTGGTGAAGAAGATGCCGGCGTTATTGACGAGTGCGTCGATCGACTTGAAGCGGGATAGCGCCGTCTCAACGATCTTGGCGGCAGTTGCCGGCTCGCCAATGTGGCCGTCCACCAGGGCAACATGGTTGGAAGCCGCGACCTCGGTGGATTGGGTCATCCTTCGGGAATTGGCCACGACGTTGAAACCTCGTTCGACAAACCCTTTCACGATTCCCGCACCGATCCCCTGTGAAGCTCCGGTCACGATGGCTGTCTTTTGTGGGCCGCTCATGCTTGCTTACCTCGCATACGTCTCGTCGCCAGAGAACTTCCTCCAGCGTTACTTCCTTCTTCCTGATGTAAGTTAGCAAACGCTGTTGCCGATGCCGGTGATTCGGTCCATGGTGCTTTGCAAATATCTTCCTGTAACTACAATAGGTTGTAAAAAGCGCCCCAACCCCATTTTCACGCCTACGAGGCGTCCCCAGAAGAGAGCTGTGCGTAGATCGCGGCCTGGTGATGAGGTCGGACCCTTCTGGCGTTCACTGGGCCGGCTGATAGATCTCGTCGGCGGCTACTGAGGCGACGCCGAGTTCGGCCGCGACCGCGTCGATCGCTTGCTGCGCGATGTTGAGGTCCACTTGGCCGTCGGGGGTGAAGTACGGGCCGACGTAGCGCTCATAGTACCGCTGCGCTTCATCACGCGTCAGCCGGTTGAGAAACGAGGCGATGTAGTCGACGGCCAGGCTGGGCTGTTCGGCGATCGTCCTGAGGGCCCGCTGGTTGGCCCGCACCAGCGCCTGCAACGCCGGGCTGTCCAGCGGGATATGAACGGGGTCCACGGCGACGCCCACAGTAGGGATCTGGAAGTGATCGCCGACCCAGGCCAGCACTCGGAACCCCTCCTCCTCGGCGACCTGTTCGGGTGAGAGCGTGCTGCCTACGTAGGCGGCGTCGATGGAGCCGTCCCGAAGGCGTCGCAGATCCATCTGATAGTCACCCGGAGCCCGCACCACACATTCCAGGTCACGATCGGGGTCCAGGCCGTGCCGGCGCAAGACGATCCGCGCGAAACAACCGGGGGCGGTGTGGGCGGCGTGGACCGCCAGGCGGCGCCCGCGCAGATCCGCCATGGAGGTCACCTCGGCGCCGCCGAGAAACCAGAACAGCGGACGATGGGTGTTGACGCAGAGCACTTGCCAACCGATGCCTTCAGTCAGCCGCGAACACAGGGCCCGACCTAGACCGATCATGGCGCCGCGGCGCAGACGCTCCGCTTTCCACCTAATCCCGTCGCGGATGGCAACGTGAACACCCTCATCCGTGTAATAGCCCTCCTGGTCGGCAATATAGGCGACCAGTTCCTCGTGGATACCACGCCCGACATAGGCCAAGTCGATAGTGTGCATGGGGAGACAGCCCTCCTTCCGATCCGATCTGGTGCGTCGCAGTCCCATTCAATCCATTACAACCCCGCCGTTGACCGGGATGGTGTGGCCGGTGGTGAAGCCAGAATCCTCGCTGGCGAAGAACGCCACCGTCCTGGCCACGTCCTCGGGCCGGACAAGCCGCCCCATCGGCGTGGCCGCAGCGAGCTCATGCAACTTCTCCGGCGTCAAGTGCCCGGCCATTGCCGTTCCCTCCACTGTTGCTGGTGCGACGAGGTTCGCGGTGATCCCGTGCGGCGCCAGCTCGAGCGCGATGAACCGGACAAACTGGTCCATCGCCGCCTTGGCGGTGCCCAGCGTGATCATCCCGTCGCGCGGATGGCGGGACAACACCGCGGTGAGATAGACCAACCGACCGTAGCCGCGGGAAATCATCCCCGGCACGATGGCTTTCGTCAACAGGAAGGCGGCCCGCAGCTCTCCGTCCAGCTTGCCGCCCAGCTGTTCCCAGGTCAGCTCGGCGAACGAGGTGATGGCATAAGGTATCAACGCGTTGTGCACGAGCACGTCCACGCCACCCCACCGCTGATCGATTTCGCCTACCATGCCGGCGACATCACCAGGTGCGGTGACGTCGGCCTTAATCGCCACGGCCTCGCCACCAGCCGCGCTGATGGCCGCCACCACCTCCTCTGCTTGCGGGGCACTGGCGTGATAATTGACGACCACCCGAAACCCCCGCTCCGCGAGGACTAATGCGGTCGCCGCACCGATTCCCCGCGAGCCGCCGGTGACTAAAGCAACCTTACCCGTAAGTGGCTTCTCCATGAGAATATCTCCTTAATGAGAATTGCAGTGAACGCGCCTGGTGCCGATTCTGGATGTTGAAATCAGGTGATTTGAAAGCCCTGATTCCCGAAGTCTGTTGGCCCGGTTCGGAGATCGGAGGGGAATGGATCGCAGGGCCTATGAGGAAAAGGGCATTGGAGACGATCATAAAATAGGTCCTAAGATCGCTGTGTCAAGAGAACTGCGATGATGGGAAAGGCAAGATGGTATTCCCGCGCCCGGTCAATCATGCGGCAATAGTTTGATAATCGACGCCGGCTCTAAACAATCTTAGAAACATTGATGGGATTAAATGTATTCTTGGGAGCCCTGTTACCTGCGGGCGATCAGCCCAACCACCGAATGCGGGTGGGCCAGATAAGTCGCGCTCGTGACCTTTGGAGCCTCAGACCCGGGGCAGATGTCATACGGGGCACCTATATTCGTATCCAACCAACGATACCACCCTTGCTGTTCATCTGCCTTCAGGGTAGGCAGCTCAAACTCCAAAGATTCCCCATAGGCATTGAAGATAAGGTGGCAAAAAAGCTTGCCCTCAGGGTCCCGGATGGTGATCGCCAGGCTGTGATCTTCGTCGCCCCAGCTTTGTTGATTCAGGCGGACTCCATGGAACGTAATTTCCAGGCGAGCGAAGATCTGATTGAGGGTCGGGTCTTCCGGATGGCCCTGGTATAGGTCCGGCGGCTGCAGGCGGATGGCGATTAACTGCTTAACGAACCGATGGATATCGGGATGCCTGTCAAGCCAGGTCCAATCCAACCAGCTCATCTCATTGTCCTGACAGTAGGCATTGTTGTTGCCCTGCTGGCTGCGCCGGAACTCGTCGCCCATTGAAAGCATGGGTGTCCCTATGGCCAAGAGGGTGAGAGCCAGGAAATTTTTCACCTGGCGATTGCGGAGACGTTCAATTTCAGGGTCATCGGTAACCCCCTCGATTCCGCAGTTCCAGCTGAGATTGTTGTCGGTGCCGTCTCGGTTGTCCTCGCGGTTGGCTTCATTATGCTTCTGTTGATAGGAAACCAGGTCATTGAGGGTGAATCCATCATGGCAGGTAATAAAATTAATGCTCGGCTCAGACTCCGGCTTTATCGGTCCAAATATATCGCCACTGCCCAATATCCGGCAGGCCAGATTCCTGACAGTGCCTCGGTCACTACGGAAGAAAGCGCGCACGTCATCCCTGAATTTGCCGTTCCATTCCTTCCAGAAATCGCCGACAAAGGTTCCTACCTGGTACAAGCCGGCGGCGTCCCAGGCCTCGGCGATGAGCTTGATGCCGGCCAGTACCGGATCGGAGTCAATATCCCAGATGATGGGGGGATTTGCCAGGGGGACGCCTGATTCGTCCCGGGAGAGGACCGAAGCCAAGTCAAACCGGAAGCCGTCCACGTGCATTTCCTGAACCCAGTAGCGCAGGCTGTCGATGATCAGGCGGCGGACCACGGGATGATTAGCATTTAAGGTGTTACCGGTGCCGCTATAATTGGCATAAGTTGACCGGTCTTTATCCAGGATATAATACGCTTCATTTTCCAGGCCGCGCCAACTCAGAGTCGGGCCCAGATGGTTACCCTCCGCCGAATGATTGAAAACCACATCCAGGATCACTTCGATACCGGCGCGATGCAGCGACTTGACCAAATCCCGGAACTCATCCAATACATCCAGGGGGTTCGGCGAAAATCCGTATCCCTGGTGGGGGGCAAAAAAGGAGACCGGCGAATAGCCCCAGTAATTGTGCAGCCCGGCTGGGGCGTCCTGCTCATCAAAATGAAAGATGGGGAGCAATTCCACGGCAGTAATCCCCAGATCCTGAAGATAGGGAATCTTTTCCGCCAACCCGGCAAAGGTGCCGCGTTTCTCCGGAGAAACCCCGGAACTGGGGTGGCGGGTGAATCCACCCACATGCAGCTCATAGATTACCGTCCGGGGAAAGGGTCTTTTTAAAGGAGTATCCCCTTCCCAGTCATAACTACCCGAAGCCGTCACGACGCTCTTCATCGCCTGGGCCGCATTGTCTCCCGGCTGCGAGGCCGCCAGGCGGCTGTAATTCTGCGGGACGGCCACGGCCCGGGCGTACGGATCAAGCAAGACCTTCTCCGGGTCAAAGCGGAGGCCCCGTTGAGGTTCAAAAGGGCCCAGAGCCCGATATCCATATAGCTGCCCCGGCTTGAGACCGGGCACCGAAACGTGCCAGTAATGGTAGGTCCGGTTCTTTACCGGGTCCAGGGTAATCACCCTGGGGTTTGAGTCGGTTACCTTATCAAACAGCAGCAATTCCATGCCGGTGGCGTTTTTGGAGAAGACCGAGAAATTCACCGCATCAGCATTGAGCGTTGCTCCCAGGGGAGAGCTCTGACCTAACGTGATTGTTGAACTCATAGGTTCCTGCCTATTTTCTCCCTAGCTGCTCTTTCGCCGCCGCCACTAGGCGTTCCGGCTCGAACCCGAACTTCTGCTGGAGTTCCTTGAGGGGCGCCGAGGCCCCGAAGGTCTTCACCTTAGTCTCAGGGTGCGCGCTCTATTGCTTACTTTTCAGGCTCGATTCATCGTCCTCTGGGAATGAAGCCGGGAATACCGGTCTGGGTGACGGGATTAAATCTATACTCTGTCTTGATACCCTCACTTATTTCTTTCATGGCGGTTTCCGGAAGGGCGGCAACCTCGAAGTTTTCTCTAATGCGGCTCGGGGCCTTCGAGGTGGTCAGGAGGGCTGTACCCCGCTGGAGAGCCCAGGCGAGCAAAACCTGGGCCGGGGTCTGGTTGACCCTCTTGGCGATGTTAGTGATCACCGGGTCTTCCAGCAATTTTGGTTCGATGGCATGGCCCAAAGGCGCAAAAGCCTGCATCACGATGCCATGCCGTTTGCAAAAATCCAGCATTTCCCACTGCGGCAGGTACGGATGAGATTCCACCTGCAGCACCGCTGGTTTTACCCTGGCGGCTGCGAAAATCTCCTGGAGCTGCGCCAGACTGACGTCCGACAGGCCGATGGCCTTGCACCTACCCGTCTCTACCAGACTCTCCATGGCTTTCCAGGTGTCCAGCAACGTTACGGCCTCATCATAAATAACCTTGCCGCTTTCATCTCTGGGGTCCTGCTCGTCTCCGGGTTTGAAGGCAAATGGAGTATGAACGGCATATAGGTCGGCATATTCGAGCCGGAGTCTCCTGAGGCTCGCTTCGAAGGCGGGTCGGACCCGTTCCGGTCGGTGATTGTTGTTCCAGAGCTTCGTGCCGATGAACACCTCCTCACGGCTGACTTTGCCGGATTGGAACATCTGCTGAAATGCCTCGCCCACCGCGGTTTCATTACGATACCGTTCGGCACAGTCGAATTGACGAAATCCTACTTCTAAGGCGGCTATAACGGCATTTTTAGTGTCAGTGGGATCAGGAATGAGTGTGCCAAAACCAAGGGCAGGAAAGGCAAGGCCGTTATTAAGCACGAGCTTTGTAAAGCGAAGGTTGTCTGAGATTTCCATAGAATATCCCTATTTCTTTACCACCTGAACGATGACTCTTGTACCGTTGCTAACGGTATCGTACACCGGCGATAGTCTAATGAGCTCCTTCAGCGTTTCCACATTTTCAGGATTCGTCTCCACCTTGAAGTTGACCCTGATTTCTTGATAGCCTGGCCTTACTTCATCAGAGATTGCCAATAAACCCCTTAGGTCAAGATCCCCCACCAACTCCGATTCCACTTTTTCCAATCTTATGCCGCGAACTGCGGCATGGTAAACCATGGTCGTAGTCATTCAAGCTGCCAGGGCATTCAGGAGGTGTTCCACAGGATTCGCTGCTTGATCGTGTCCCGCCATGATAGGGGGTTCGTCTGCATCAATTATAAATCGTTGGGTATGAGCAATCTCCTGACCAGCACTATAAAAGCCGGTGACGGTAGTACGATTATGCCCGCCGTCGATCCATTCATTGTTAGCCCGGAATTTGGACTTGGCAAGGTCAGGTTTTTCATTTATGGCGTTAATCAAACCTGTAACGATCTCCACATCCACACCATTCAAGATTTTTTCTTGTGACATTGTGGTCCTCCTGTCTTTTAGATGGTCGATGACCCAGTCGCCGCTTTTCACTTCTTCAATGATCGCCAGTCACCGGACGCATGTGCTCGCCTTCAGGATCGGCCATGATATCCGTTAACGCGTCTGATTATCTCCTGCCAATTCACAATTCTGACGCGGCCTTATCAGGAATTTGGGGCCAGTATTTCTCCGACTTCGGAAGATAACCCTTTGTATCCGCGCTCCACTTCTCGAGGATCGTCGGATTCAGATTGAAATAGAACTTCCCATCCCCAATGCGCCATGATCCGGGATCGATATCAAACTTTTTTCCCATGGCGACCCCGAAAGCACAATATCCACCATATTGGGGTAGATAATTTTCAGGATTTGCCTTGAAGGCTTCACGATTTGCAGGAGAAGCGAAAAGATACTTCCCGCCGTGGTATTCCACCTCAAGATCGGAACGGCCGGGAACTGGGCGTCCCTCCGTGAAGTAAGCTACCGGATCATAGCCCCGAATCATCAAGCCGGTGGCATCGTTATTAACCTCAGGAGTCGACCTGATTGATTCCTCCTTGCATAGCGAACTATGCCAAAAGTAATCATAAGCTCGCGCATTTCAAGTCGTCCCGGGTCTCTTAGCCTTAATTGTTCAGTCCTTCGAGGAAAGGATCCCAGTCCACCACGCCATGGAAGGGTGACCCAAATACCCTCTCCCTGGGAATAAAAGGCTATTGAAGTCTATCGGTATAAGAAGTATTCAGAGTAGCGATTAACTTGCGAGACTGTCGAAAAAGGCTAGAGCTCAGCTGATTTCCCTCCTATGAACATTTCTGTCCGGCTACACAATGATTAAACATAGGGTTCTCTCCTTTAATGAATTTCCTACTCAGAAAAGCCCAGGTTTTTGTCGCGTCCGGCTGATGGATTCGTTGGAGTTGGAGGTAGGCGGAGTAAAGGTCTTGGGTGTTGGAGAAAAGACGGGCCGGGCAGGTTGGTCACAACCTCCAGCTGAGGTAGTTGTCGGGGAACTTCTTCCTTACCGGGTTAATCAAGGCCGCGGCTATACCTTCGACAAAAACAGCCAGGCCGGAGATCAGCGGAGTTAAGCCGTCAATCACTTACCCAGTAGCGGAAAAATTGTCCTGTCAGCTAAGCCCCCGGGTGAGATTTTCGGCGGAGTCCAACAACGGCATGAACTTGGCCGCATTATCTACCCTGCATCAGCTGCCTGTAGCTAACGCTCTACGCATACAGGGCGCCTGGCCTCATGTGATCGAGTATCCAGGCAGTCACCTTTCATTTGGGGGGGTGGGGGCTCGCACCCCCGGGGGGGCCCCAGGGATGGGACCCATGCTCAGACCAGGGCCCAAGCAGAATATTCATTATTACGGTCGTGCTGGGGCCTTGCCAGAGGGGTACCTGGAAATCGGCCTTGGCGATTTCGACCCTGGAAATTTTTTCCTGAATTTGTCCACGTAGAGCCATTAAATTTGACCTAATTGGGCTGCTGATGGGGGGGGTGAATGGTAAGAGCAGGGGTCAGGGCGGGTGAACCAACTATCCGTCGTTAACGTTTGTCCCGGTCGGGGCGGAGCCTGACCCGCAATCCTCTTTGGTTCCCAGCGCACCGATAGCGTTATCAGTCCACCCGTCAGCGGTGCCCATAAACCTTCGGGCCAGGCCCAAACAAAATAAAAGGTTTCCATCCCTTAACTGTCTCCATGGGAGGGCTATTGGCCCTCAGCCGAGGGAGATTCTTGCGCTTTAGGCTGCATCTTTGGTTTCGATGGATTGCCCCACTAAAACTATCGCAAGAGCCCTGATCCAGGTTCGAGCGGTGAACCGATCTAGATCCAATGAAGCAGCATAGGAGCAAGAATGAGTATCACGCTGGTTTTATTTGGGATATTCCTTGCCGTTAATTTTATCAATTACCAGAAAATATGCCCCACGCGGCAACCTTCCCTCTATGGTCACCGTTTCCCCTTTTTTTGCGAAGCCACTTAATATCTCCTCTTTAACATTGGTGATTTTATATTCTTCATGTGGTTTTTGTCTAAATGCTATATATCCTCCAGAAGTTTTATCCCTGGTTATCTTAGCAATCATGGTAACTACGGGTACTTGACGTTGAACTTTCCCTGCAGTTTGATCGGGTTTAGTTTGAGAAAAACCTATATTAACAGTCATAAGACCAACCAAGAGACCTACAATGATCACCCACAGCATTTTTTTGTGGTTCATTTTCTTTCTCCATAGTAATCTATTTTTTGGTTACATCAAGGTGATAGAAAGCTTCATGTTAGTTTATCCCACCGAGATAAACAATTAAACCTCTTTTTTCACCTCGAAGTTCCATTTCCAGATTTCGTAGATGGCCGGGTAGACCATCAGCTCCAGGAGGAACGAGGTGAAGATGCCGCCGATCATGGGGGCGGCGATGCGTTTCATGACGTCGGCGCCGGTCCCGGTGGCCCACATGATGGGAATCAGCCCCAACAGCAGGGTGGCGGCAGTCATGAACTTGGGCCGGATCCGCTTGGCGGCGCCGTCCACGATGGCGGCGTGCAATTCCGGGAGGTTCCGGAGCCGCCCTTCGGCTTTGGCCTGGGCGTAGGCCAGGTCAAGGTAGAGCAGCATGAAGATACCCGTCTCCGCATCCACGCCCAGAAGCGCGATCAGCCCCACCCAGACCGCAATGCTCATGTTATAGCCCAGGAGGTACAGGAACCAGATGGCCCCCACCGCCGAGAACGGCACCGCCAGGATGATGAGCATGGTCTTGGTGATGGACCGGGTATTCATGTAGAGGAGCAGAAAGATCAGAAACAGGGTCAGGGGCACCACCAGCAGCAGGCGCTCCTTCACCCGCTGGGCCGCCTCGTACTGGCCGCTCCAGGAGATGGCGTACCCCGGCGGCAGTTTCAATTTGTCCTTGAGCAGGGCGGCCGCGGCCTCGACATAGCCGTTGGGGTCCCGGCCGGCGATATCGATATACACGTAGCCGGTGAGCAGCCCGTCTTCATCCCGGATCATGGCCGGCCCGCTCACCGTCTTGATGCTGGCCAGCTGACCCAGGGGGATCTGCCGCTTGCCATTGTCCGCCGGCACCAGGATGCGTTCCAGGGCGCTGAAGTCGGACCGGAAATCCCGCTGGTAGCGCACATTGACGCCGTAGCGTTCCCGGCCTTCCACGGTGGTGGTCACGTTCTCCCCGCCGATGGCGCTGCTGATCACCTCCTGGACCTCGGCGATGCTCAGGCCGTAGCGGGCCAGTTCCTCCCGGCGCCAATCGAAGTCGAGAAAATAGCCGGTCCCGGTCCGTTCGGCGAAGACGCTCCGGGTCCCTTTGACGGCCGGCAGCAGGGATTCGATCCGGGACCCGATCGTTTCGATGGTCTTGACGTCGGCCCCGGAGATCTTGATGCCGATGGGGGTCCGGAGGCCGGTGCTCAACATCTCGATGCGGCCCTTGATGGGCATGGTCCAGGAGTTGGCCAGGCCGGGCAGTTTCAGGGCCTCGTTCATTTCGGTGATGAGCTCATCCTGGGTCAGGTGGGGGCGCCATTGCGCTTTGGGTTTAAGCGTGATCAACGTCTCCAGCATGGACACCGGGGCCGGGTCGGTTGAGGTCTCGGCGCGGCCCGCCTTGCCCAGGACCCGGTCCACCTCGGGGAAGCCCTTGATGATGCGGTCGGTGACCTGGAGCAGTTTCTGGGCCTCGCCGATGGAGATCCCGGGCATGGTGGAGGGCATGTAGAGAATGGCGCCTTCCTCCAGGGGCGGCATAAATTCCGAGCCCAGGTGGGCATAGACCGGCAGCGTGATGAGCACCAGGGCCAGGGCCCCGCCGATCACCCACCATTTCCGGCGCAGCGACCAGGTGACTAATGGTTCGTAAAACCGGATCAAGCGCCGGCTGATGGGGTGCTTTTCCTCGGGATAAATGGTGCCCACGGCCACGGCGTTGGTTATCCGGCACAACCAGGGGGGCCGGAAGTTGAAGTTCCGCACGTGGGTGAACAGGAGCCTGAGGGCCGGGTCCAGGGTGATGGCCAGGACCGCGGCCACCAGCATGGCGAGGTTCTTGGTGTAGGCCAGGGGCTTGAACATCCGGCCTTCCACGGACTCGAGGCTCAGCACCGGCAGAAACGCCACCCCGATCACCAGCAGCGCGAAGAACGACGGCCCCGCCACCTCCTTGACCGCCTTGATAATGACCTCCTGGTAGTCCTCCAGGCGGCCCGACAGGTTCCATCTCTCCAGCTTCTTGTGGACCTGCTCCACCATGACGATGGCCGCGTCCACCAACGCCCCCACCGCGATGATGATCCCCCCCAGGGACATGATGTTGGCCGTGACCCCCATCATCCGAAACGGGATGAAGGAGATCAGCACCGCCACCGGGATGGTGATCACCGGGATGATGGCGCTGGGAAAGTGCCACAGGAAGATCAGGATCACCAGGGAGACGGTGATCAGCACCTCCACCAGGGTGGACTTCATGTTGCCGATGGCCCGCTGGATCAGGTCCGACCGGTCGTAGATGGGGACAATCTGGACGCCGGCGGGCAGCCCCGGTTCGATCTCCTTGATCTTGGCCTTGACCCGGTCGATGACGTCCAGGGCATTTTGGCCCTCCCGCATGACGATGATCCCGGAGACCACCTCCCCGGTCCCGTCCAGGTCGGTGACGCCCCGCCTGAGGTCCGGCCCCATAACCACCCGGCCGACATCCTTGACCCGGATGGGCGTCCCGTCGGGGCTGGCGGTCAGGACGATATTCTCAAAATCCTTCAGGGAGCGGGCGTAGCCCCGGCCCCGCACCATGTACTCGGTGCCGCCGAACTCGATCAGGCGCCCCCCGACCTCCTGGTTGCCGCCGGCCACGGCCTTCACCACCTGGTTGATGGACAGATTGTAGGCCTGCAGCCGGTTGGGGTCCACGTTGACCTGGTACTGCCGGGCGAATCCCCCCACCGGCGCCACCTCCGCCACCCCGGGGACGGCCTTGAGGTAATAGCGCAGGTACCAGTCCTGGTAAGACCGCAGCTCCTCCAGGCTGTGCTTGCCGGTGGGGTCCACCAGGGCGTATTGGAAGACCCAGCCCAGGCCGGTGGCGTCCGGACCCAATTCGGTCCTGACCCCGGCGGGCAGCCGGGGCAGCACCCCGGAGAGGTATTCCAGGGTCCGGGACCGGGCCCAGTAGATGTCGGTGCCGTCTTCGAAAATCACGTAGACGTAGGAGTAGCCGAAGTCCGAGAAGCCCCGCACCGATTTCACCCGGGGGGCGCCCACCATGGCGGTGACGATGGGGTAGGTCACCTGGTCTTCCATGATGTCCGGGCTGCGGTCCCACCGGGAGTAGATGATCACCTGGGTGTCCGTCAGGTCCGGGACCGCGTCCAGGGTCAAATGCTGCATCGACCACCATCCCATCATGCAGGCCGCAGCCACGATGATGAAGACAATGATCTTGTTGTGCACCGAAAAATCGATGATCCGGTTAATCATGCTACCGCCCTTCGGTCTGGGGCAGGACTGGGGGGGCTACCGATTTAGGAGTCACCATCCTTCCGCCTCTGAACCTCCCATCTTTTCCGGGGATGATGGACGGCATCGGCTGCTGCGAAATCAAGCCGCCTTCGGGGGTTTTGTTTAGATAGCGCTTGGGGTCTTTGTCAAACTCCTGCTTGCATCGTTGGGAGCAGAAAGAGTAGGTCTTTCCCTGGTAAACGCTTTTTTGGATCACGCCGCGAGTTACACCCCGCCTCACCTCTTTGCCACAAACCGGGTCTCTGACCTCGGCCGCTAACCCTTTGGTGGTCCCGGGTGGACTTGTCGGCCCCGGAGCCAGGGGTTGAGCCTGGGGTTTCCTCATGTCCAGACCGGGCGCGGGGCTCGTTTCAGGGCTAGCCGCCGCCGGCCCCGAGCCAGGGACGGCCTTGATGGCGTACTTTCCGGGGTCTCGCTCAAACTCCCGCTTGCACTCGTCGGAGCAAAAATAATAGAGCTTCCCCTGATATGCAGATTTATAGGTCAGGGCTCGGACGACCTCCTCACCCAGCTTCATGCCGCAAACCGGGTCTTTGTCCGTCACCGGGGTATTATGCAAGTTCTCGGGCAGATTAGCTTTTCGACCGCTTTCCAAGTTTGTTGCCGGTTGGTGTGCCTCACTCTGGCCGGGTTGCAGTTCCATGGGTTTCTTCAGTTCCGTTTTGGCCGCCGGACTCTCGGCCGGAAGCGGGACAGCTGGCTTGTTGGCATACTCTTTGGGGGCTTTATCAAACTGTTCCATGCTGGAGTAATGGCGGAAGTAATACGTTTTGCCCTCATACTCTCTTTTTAAACCCAAGGTCGCAGCATAACCGACGTCCACCTCAAGGTTGCTGACGGGGTCCCTGGCGCTGGCCGACTCGGCGGCCTTTTTGACGCCGTCGTCACTGCCAGCGGACTTTGGGGCCTCTCCCGCTTTCCCCGCATAGCGTCCCGGATTCTTTGCGAAATGCTCTTTGCATCCCTCTGAGCAGAAATAATAGGTCTGATTTTCGAAAGTGCTTTTGAAACCCGTGGCCTTGGCCTTGCTCTCATCCACCTTGAGCCCGCAGACCGGGTCCTTGGTGACCGCGCCGAACATCCCGGCAGCCGCCAGCCTCATCCGGCTCTCGGAGTCGATGAGGAAATTTCCCGAGATGACGATCTTTTCCCCCGGCTCGAGGCCCTTGACGATCTCCACCCGGTCACCGAAGCGCCAACCAATGGTCACTTCCCGGGGCTCGAAGTATCCATCGCCCCGATCCACCCACACGATCTTTTTGAGTCCGGTGTCAAGGAGCGCGTCCGCCGGCACCGTCATGGCCGCCGGCAGGTCCACCGGAAACTCCAGGTCCACGAACATGTCGGGCCTGAGGGCATAATCGAGGTTGTCAATCTCCAGGCGCACTTTATAGGTTCGGGTGACCGGGTCGACCTGGGGCAGGATATCGCTCACCCTGCCCCAAAGGGTTTGGTGATCGTTGGGCAGAGTTACCCGCACCTTAACCCCGGGGAGAGCATATTTTGCTTCATTGTCATACAGGTCTGCCAGGATCCAGACATGGCTCAAATCCGCCAGCTTGTAAAAATCCTCATTCCGGGTGAACTTTTGTCCCTCGGAGACGTTCCGGTTCAGGATAAAACTCGTTACCGGGGCGCTGATGAGAATATTCTGAGTGAGCAGGCGGGTCCGGCCCAGTTCCTTGATCTGCAACTTGCTCATGCCCAGGTTTTCCAGGTTTTCCTCGGCCCCCCGTATCTGGGCGCTGGTGGTGACCAGCTGACTCTCAACTGACTGCCCGGCTGTTCTGATGCGGTCCAGGGCGCCCAGGGCGTAAAAATAGGCCTGCTCGGCGGTGATAAAGTCCCGGCTGTAGAAGGAGAGCAGCGGCTCGTCCTTCATGACCAGGCTGCCGGTAGAGTTGTCGAAAATTTTCAGGACCCAGCCATCCACGAAGGCATTGAGCCGGTAGATCCGGGTCTCGTCAACGGCCACCCTTCCCAGGGCGCGCAGGGTGTGTTTGAAAGGGGCTTTCTCCACCACCCCTAGCCGCACCCCGATGAGCTGCTGTTTCTGGGAGGTCACCTTGACCGCCCCGGGCGGCAGGTTGGCGGGCGGGACCTCCTGGCCCTCGTCGGCATAGACCGGCTCCATCTTCATGCCGCAGGGGGCCAGACCCGGCTTAGGCGACGTGTGCGCCGGGTTCATGGGGTCAACATAGTGGAGAATACGCCGGCCATTGGCAGGTCCCGACCGGCTGGTTTTGCGGGAGCCATACCACGAACCGGCCAGAAAGGCGGTCAGAATCACCACGAATACTATGAGGTATAGCGGTTTCTGGGTCAGGAGCCGGTAATAACCGGCCCATTTTGGACGGGCCTTGCTATTGCCGTCCTTCGAGGGGTCTGGTTGCATGTTGCTCAGCGCTCTCCGATAAATTCCGCCCCTAAGTCGCGGAAGACCGGCCCCGGCGCCTTAGCGCCGGGGCCGGCTGGATTGAACCTGCCAATTTAATTTTTCTTCCCTGAGGACTTGGTCTTTTTAACCGTAGCCGCACCCGGCGCCTTCAGGGTTGAGCCCGACGCAGCCACTGGGTTGGTGACTATCAGGGCGTGCATCATGTCGTGCTCTTCGTGTTCCAGGATGTGGCAGTGCCACACGTACTCGTTGGCGTTGGGAATACCCGCGGTTGCAAGCCTCGGGCTTGGGGGTATCGTGAGCCCAGCAGGGATGCTCGCATTTTGGTAAACTGACATATCGGGTAGATCAAACTTGGCGATCAACGTGATCACCTCGCCGGGGTTCATCTTGACCGTTTCCTTCCAGCCCCGCTCGTTCAGGTCCGGTCCCCGGGCCGGGCCGGTGTAGATGATAGTCGGGTAAGGCGCCGGATCAAACGGCTGCCGGGAAATGATCTGCCAGTTGACCAGGTGGATGTGCATGGGATGGGTGTCGCCGGTGAGGTTGGCAATGCGCCAGACCTGGTAATCCCCGGCCGCAACGATCTGGGCCGCGCCCGGAATACTCGGCGAAGCCAGATAGGGGATACCGAAAGTTCCATCGCCTTGGAGAACGGTGCCGCCGACCATCTGGATCAGACGCCCGAATGTATCCGCACCTTCGTTCAGGCTTATGTCCATCGACGTCTGCCCCGCGGCCTGGGCGACGATGGAGGGCGGATCCAGGGCCGGCAGCACCAATGCCGCCGGACGGTCCGGCGCGCCCTTACGCGGCCTCACGATGATTTGCATGATGGTCCGGGTGTTGGGACCAAAGCCCGGGTCCGTCGTGACCGGGTTCGGGCTGCCGGGGTAATAGTCGGTGGTATCATCCCCCCCGGGGAAGGGCGCCGCGGCGTCATTGTACAGGAGAAGTTTAGTGTTGGCTGGCACGGTGGAGAAATCGACGATCCATTCGGCGCGCTCCGCCGGCGCCAATAAGAGCGTGTTGAGGGGCGTATTGCCGGTCAGGGTCACCGGTGCGGGCAAAAAGCCCCCTTCCGTGGCGTATTGGACGAAGGCCGGCCCCACCGTGGGGTTGGCGTAACCGTTCAAGGGTTCGCCGGGGACACTGGGGTCCTCAAGAACCAGCCTGAGCCTCAGGAACCGGGCGTTGCAGGCGTTCAGGGCCATAAACCGGTACTTCCGCTGCTCCACCTCGACATAGGGGTAAACCAGGCCGTTGACCAGCATGGTGTCCCCGAAGAATTCCGGCACACACGAGGGGAGGGGAAGATCAACGGTAGTCGGGGGCGGTCCGTCATAAACACTGGGATACCACAAATCGCCGGGGCCACCGCGGCCCCCATTGAGGAGGTCGGGATTTCCAGTTGGCGGTATGAAGGTCTTGTCCTGGAAGACCAGGGGGATGAGCCGGCCCAGCGGGGGGATCTTCCCGGCAGTCTCCAGCGCTGCCACCTCAGCATCCCGGATATAGTAGCCGGTGGCGATCCCGGCATAGGCGTTCAGGCGGGTGATGCCCAGGGCATGGTCGTGGTACCACATCAGCCGGTAGCTCTGGTCGTTGGGGTAGAGGTAGTCGGCCTGGCCTTGCACCATGGTATTGTAGCCCGGCAACGAGTCCAGATACCCGGCGGGGCCGTTCAGAAAACTGGTGCCCTGGGCGTAGTTAGGCCCCGCGGGGGTCCACCAGTCAAAGGGGCCGCCGTCACTGATCCAGGGAATTAACCCGCCGTGGAGATGCACCGCAGCCCGGTTCTCGGCCTGGCCGGTTCCGGCTCCGGGAAGGCTGATGTCCACCGGCAGGATGTGGGTTCCCGGCAGGGCGTTGGTAAACCGGATGCGCACCGGGGTGTGTCGGTTGGCGATAATCAGGCCGCCGATATGGGTCTGTGGCACCGCGTTAGCCAGGGTATCCCGATAGCCCCACAGGGTGGTGCCGGCAAAGCCGGGTATATAGGCGGGCTTTGATGGGTCGACGAAATCCGGATGCAGGACCTGGTTGAACTGGCCGATGGTCACCTGATAGTAATCCGTGCCGGTAAAATACGGATCATCGCTCCTCGTCGGCATCTGGATCAGCGGCTGGCCAGGCGCCTGGGGCAGAGCGGGCAGCGTGGGCAGCATTTGATTGAATTTCGTCAGTGCCGGGCTGTTGGCCACGGCCCAGGCTTGGGACAGGCCCACTCCCTTCTTAAGGCTGAACTTCAATGGCAGGGCGCCCATAACTCCGGCTGCGCCCATAATCTTCAAGAATTTTCTTCGCTCCATGATGCACCCCCTGGTATCGTGATAAGGGTTGATTATTTCCGCCCCTCAGGGCGGTGCTGCGTCGAGGCTGTTGCCGTCAACCGGGCCAGAATGCGGTTACCTCCAGCGAGTTAAACCGGTTCAGATCGTACGCCAGCCAGCCACATTTTACTGAGCTCAGGGCGGAGGCGAGTTACCCTCTCAGCCTCCGCCTCGCCACCACCAGGCCCACCAGCCCGCTGCCGAACAGCCACACGGACGGAGGCAGGGGCACCGTGGAAGAGGCGCCTTCAACGCTGGCGTTCAAGGTAAAGTCCAGATACACAGTTTCCCCTACAGTCAAGTTGGTCAGGTTAAAGGTAAATCCGGTCAAGGCGTTGCCGGGGGTGGAAAAAGTCCCAAAGGGGTCGGTCGGTTCACTAACCAATAAATTTTGGTAATTGAAGTTGTCTCCGGCGAGTACCCGTGACCCACTTGCCTATAGCCACTAAAGAAACGGTGGTATTGAGATTGGAATACCCGTTTAAAAGATAAAAAACGGTATTGCTGGATTGATTCACCGCGTAACTCAGAGATTGAGCCCCGGGAGTGATGGTAATCGAGGCAGTACGCGGCGTCCGCCATAAACTCCAGGTAGAGATAATTTAGTGTAGACTGCGAGATGCTGCCGAAGGGACTCGGAGCGGCGCTTGACATGCCGAGACTCATGCCAAAAGAACCGACAAAGGTGGTTGTGGCCGTAGTGGCTCCCATCGGGGCAATTCCTGCAACGGTGGCCGCAGTGCCGGATACGTCCGAAAAGTCGCTGTTATTGGTAAACGCTATGCTACTAACCTCGCCATAGGCGGTGGCAGAGGCAGACGCATAGGTATTGGCCGGAACCAGCGTCAGCCCGGTTCCAGAAATACCCAGGTCCAGGCTCTGAGTCAGCGAGACGTTGCTCGCCAGGGCCGGCGCCGCCGCCAAAACCAGGCTCAGGGCCAACAACAACAAAAGCAATCGATTGTGTTTCATAATACCTCCATTTCAAGTTATTGCCTTGCCAGGTACCGGTACCTGGGGCTAATTATCCCCCGCTCCTGCGGGTGGTAAGGACCTCAATTGGCCCCCTAAATAGTGGTTGAAGAATCCAGACCGGCGTGTTGACAACGCCGGTTAGAGATTTGGAGCCACCTCCCCTGAGAAGGGAGCCGAACCTCGAGACTCCTCTGTTGGTCCCATCCACACCTGAGAATGCCCCCCGCTGCCGCGCCCCGGAATTAGTTATTGTCGACCTGCCAAGTATGAAATAACCAGTTTTATTTTAAGCGATTATCGAATTCTATGTTTTGTCAGTATTATAATCGGGGAGGGGACTCTGTCAATAGGCATACTATTCCCGAAATTATAAAGGTTAAACGGACCTCCAAAAATCCTCAAGCTTTAACCAGCTGAATTAATATGCAATTTAACCTAGCACCACATGAATCCTTTTGACGGGTCTCAGTCGGATTGTTGGAGGGCGGTACCGCGGTTATTTCTGTCAACACATTTAGATCATTAGGTAATTACAACATCACTCTCAAGAGCCCACGCCTCCGTCGCTCCTCCTTGACATAGCATATATCAGGTAACCTAATTGATTTATTGATAAATAAGCTAATTACCCAAAAGCTGGAAAATCATGTAGCCCCTTTCATTATGAATAGGTAAAAGTGCCTAGTCTGAAATAGGTAAAAGTGCCTAGTCCTAAACCAAGCGAAAGTGCCTCAATTCGCCCCGTGGACTCAACCCCCTGGCCTGATACAACCCGGAACGGTGTGGACCTCACGAACTGCGGCCGGGGCAGGCTGATCCGCCGCCGGTTGATCGTGGTCCCTCACTTTAGACTAGGCACCTTTCTCGGCAGCAGAAATACCACGGGGTTCTACCGGCAATGCCAGGGGGGAAATTCCCTTGGTAAAGCACCCTTTCAATCCTCAAATTTGCACGATCAGCACCTACCCTTAGGGGGACCCCAGGGGGTATGCCGCTCGATGGCGTTTTGGAGCGTGGGGGACCCATAAGGACTAGACGCCACGGCCCTAGTTTATTGGGCAACAAGCCAGGCTTAAGGGATGAATTCCACGAGCGCAGCTTGCCTCCCCAGGAACCCTCTTTACCGCATTCTCCTTGACTCTACTGGTCGGAATTCGGGAGCACTATGGGAGCACTTTCCTGCCCGGAAGGGGGTAAAATGGAGGTATTTGGGGTAGCATCAAGTAAATGAGGCCTTGAACCTAACTCGTTGATGAACCTAAAAAAGCCAGTGTTTTCCCGTCTCTGCCGTTTTCAGATTAAGGGACTGTTAACCACCTCGTCGGCGGTTCGAGTCCGTCCCGGGGAGCCAGTAATAGCGAGGGCTTGGCTATTGGGCCAGGCCCTTTTCTTAGCTTGATGAATAACTGGCTGATTATATCCAACTAGATTTTGCGGCCTACCCGAGACCTGATATCCAGGCCCCATCTGGCACGTGTCATATTCCCGCGATAAGTGACGAAGCTAGCAAATGATCAGCTGGAAGGGGTTGGTATGGCAGGCTTTTTTGAAGAGATCTCTCCCCCAGAAATTTGTGCTGAGATGCGTCCCAAAAGAGATCTGGATTAGCGGGAGGAATTTTTTGAGGTTTGAACTCAGGAGAGAGGCTCTCAAATCCATGTTTTGGTGCGATGGCCAAGGCTGCCTCATAATTTCAGTTAATACATCCAACCATCCATGGTCTAATCATTAAAGGGGTTGCGATCCTCAATTAATTTTAACCCCTGACGGTTTGTTCCGTTGCAAAAAGGATGAGAACTATGGATGCTTCTTTCTTCATCAGCTTCTGCCTTGTTTTCGCCGGTGGTTTATTTGCCTTAGTATGCTGCATACTAAGCTTGGTGTTCCCTTCCCAAAAGGGACAAGTATTGTTTGATTTTTTATCCTGGCCGCATCATAAGCTGCTAACCATGCCCGCAGGGTCGCCCTCAAGACCTGCGTAACATTGCGGGCAATCGCCTAACGGCCACTGATACACCAGGCTTTAGCTGTGGAAGGCGGGGTTCCCCCGGTCGGCTGAATTCCTCGCATCATTCCGCTGCTGAGCCGCTGATTCCAGACCCCAACCCGGACCAACGCATGGCCTGCGGCATAATCTCTGGTGATTTTAGTCAATGGGGGAGAAAAGGCGCTTGGTTGACGATGGTGGCGAGGGCTTCCTCTTACATCGGCTTCGGGACACCGATGCAACGACGGACCAGGGTCTTAGGGTTATTGCTGGTTATGTTCCATTGTATCCGAAGACCATATCAGTGAAAAATATGCTGCGCTATCGATGTGGCGGTTTAAAACCCTTCTGACCAATATTATTGCAATAGCCCAATAAATCCCTATCCCTAAGCATACTCCCAAAAAGAGTAACCACATTGTGCCCTCTCCTTTGTGTCTAATCATAAGGGAAGAGGATGGTTATGAAAATCAGGGAAATCCCAGTTTTAGGCGTTGAAAGACCTGAAATTTTCCCGATTACTGCCTAAAAGGGGCAGGTCAGTGGCGCCTGGATAACGCCAGGGGACCCTGTGCCGGGGCCGAAGCCGACCCCGTGAGATCAGAGCCTCGACAAACTCACCAAAGCCCACAATTCCTTCCCGCTCACGGCGCAGAAGACGCGCCTGGGCCGGTGCCCGCTGCCGCCTTTTTCTGAAAAACCTGGGGGTCAAACTCCGGCGCCGATACGAGCCAGCGGCTTCATCTGAAGATTCAAGGACTCACGCAGTTGGGCCGGAATGCCGGTGGCCTGGAACAGGGAGCGCACCCCTAACTTGACGAGAATCTGATGGATCAGGAGCAAGTGTTGCCAGTAGGGCTTGGGGACGGGGAAGACTTTCCTGGTGATCCCGAATATCTTGGAGAGGGGAAGATACTTTTCCATATCACCTAAAGCAATCTCGGGCCAGCGGTTGGCAGCCTGGTACAACTGACGCATCGTCTGATCCAGGTCAAGCTGCCGGGACAGATACCACAGCGGCCTGAGCGGATCGCTCTGGTCGTGAATGAGGCCCTCCTCCAGGGCGATTTGCCAGAGCTTGGTGCCGGGATAGACTCTCACCCCTAAAAAGATATTGGCCATGTTGTGAGGTAGCCCTACCGGCCGAACCAAGTAGCGCCCAATGAATTCCAGGGTTTCCTGGAGGGTCTGAGAGGTTTCGCCCGGACCCCCGACGAGAAAATACCAGAGCACCGGGAAAGAAAACTGGTTGATGGCCTCGGCGGCCCGACGCAGATCCTCTAAACTGAACCCCTTCCGATAATTGGTGAGCATGGTTTCAGAGGCCGACTCAGGTGAGATCATAAACGAGGTGAACCCGGCCCGCTTCATGAGTTGCAGGAATTTGGCATCCAGATTTTTGGGGCTCACGCCCATGGTGCTGAAACGGGCTTTCCAGGGCCGCCGGATGATTTCTTCAAGAATTGCCTGGCAATGGCCCACCGGGTCATTAAAGACGGAGTCCACGAATTCGAAAGACTCGGGCCTGAATTGATAGAACGCCTCCTCGATCTCATCCACCACGTCGGACGGTTCCCGCAACCGAAGATGGTGGCCTTCCAGCACCGTGTTATAGGTGCAATAGATGCACTGCATCCGGCAGCCGCGCTTGGTTTGCACGGTATAACTGACCCCCACCTTTTCATAAGGCGCGAGGTCCAGCCATCTTGAGAGGCGCGGATTTCCCGAGGGGAAGGAGGTTAATTGGGGCGGAGTCAGATGAAACTTCCCCTGGCGCCGCATCCCCACTCCCGGGATATCGGCAGGAGATACCCCCCGCTCCAGGGCTCCCAGGAGGCCCACAAAACTCTTTTCCCCCTCGGATACGATAATATAATCACCGTGCAGAAATTCCAGGACGCCTCGGGGATCAAGACTGGCTCCCGAGCCTCCCAGCACTAAGGGAGCGGCGGTTAATGCCCGGATCTGCTGCACAATCTTGAGCGCCGAGGGGAGGTAAAAAATCGGGCGGACCATGTTGGCGTTATCGAGATTCCTCAAGGAAACGCCGATTACCTGGGGAGAGAAGCCGATGATGGCTTTTTCCAGTTCCGGCTGGATGTGCCGCTTAAAGCAGAGGTCAAGAACTTTCACGTCATGACCGGCCGCCTCAGCGGCGCTGGCCACATAGCAGAGACCGATGGGGGGTGCGGCTAATATGTCATCCTTCAGGTTGCTGTTAATTAAGAGAACCCGCATTGAATTGATCCATCGGCTGGGTGGATTTAAAGATTCCCGGTTTTCCGGGTGATCAGGCTTGCCGCCCCCGGCTCTTACTGCGATGCCTGCTTAAATTATAACGAAGGCGGGCCAAAAATGACAGGTCTTCGCCCCCAGAAGAAGCAAGAATGAGGAGTTGCCTGGCCTGCCTGGTCCGGGGTAGAAAGCGCCGAAGGGCAATGCCGGCCTCCTGGCGGGCTTACGTTTATGGAAAATCAAATTCCTGGCCGGAGTCAACCCCGGGCCGGCGGCGGGCCAGGCGCCAAATGCCTCAGGGATGATTGACCAGCAGGCGCTTGCCCGGCAGGGTCAGGGCGGTAGTGGCGCCTTGCAGGAAAGGCTCCGGCGGCGTGGCGTTGTCCAGGAGCAAAAAGACTTTCCGGGGGCCCTGCCACAGCTCCTCGAAGTCGTTCCGGAGTGATGATGTAGTCCGAGGCGGGGGGCACCGGGTAAGGAAACTGGGGCAGGCCGTGCCGCTTGACCATGAGGATATGGCGCCGGGCGTAATATTCCAGGGAGGCCCCGTATTCAAACTCTTCGATGGGCCCCATGATGAGCAGGTCCTGGGGAGAGGCTACCCGCCGGACGTATTCCCCCGGCGGTTTGGTCGCACATCAGGGGAGTGAGAATCATCAAGGTCTGGAAGGTAAACCAGGCAATAGCCACGGCCAGGACGCCGTAGGCGGCCACGGCCAGGCGGGGGCGCCGGAGCCGGGCGGCCAGGAACCCCGCCAGGGCCACCGCCGGAATGAACCAGGTGGCCTGCCGGGCCAGGGGCGCGATGAGGCTGACCATGCCGCTGAACTCCCGGCGGTTGTCCACGCAGACCTGCTCCAGGTAAGGGCAGCAGCACCAGGAGCGAGAGGCCCAGCAGGCCCAGGGCCAAGAGGGTCCAGGGGATGAGCCGGTCTCCCGGGGTGTCCAGATACCGCTGGAGGCGCCACCCCAAAATCAGGGCCAGGGCCGGCAAGGCCGGCAGGGAATAATATTCGATGCGGCTGGACGACAGGGTGAAAAATCCCAGGATGACCACAGCCCAGATGAGGAGCAGCCGCCCCGGGGCCCCCACTTCCCGGCCGGGACGGGTGGCCGGCCAGAAACGGTAGAGGGCGTCCGGCAGGATGAAGGTCCAGGGCATCAGCCAGATGCCCAGAAAGACATAAAACCCGGCGAGGGTAAAGGAGTTGACGTCCGGGGGCTCCCGCCGGCCTAAAAACCGCATGATCTGTTCGTTGACGATCTGGAACTTGAGAAAGCCGGGATTGGCCGACTCCGTGGCCCAACCCCAGGCAACCAGCAGGATGGCTGCCAGGGCGATCCCCCCGGGGGAGAACAACAGCTTGAGGAGACGGCGCTCCCTCAGGTGCCAGGCATAGAGGAGGCCGATCAAACCCGGAAAGACGACCCCGATGAAACCCTTGCTGAGAAACCCGGCCACCAGGGCCAGAAAAAACAGGGCCGTCCACCGGAAGCCCGGCTGGGCCTCCCAGCGCAGCAGGCCATACAACGCCGCCAGGAGGGACAGGGTAACCAGGTGATCGGTGAGAATCAGCAGGTGCAGGACGAAAAAGCCGATGCAGGTGAGGAGGATGAATCCCCCCAGCCAGGCGGCCATCCGGCCCACCAGGCGGCAGCCGATGAGGTAGGTCAGCCAGACCTCCCCCACGGTTATGGCCAGGGTGGGGACCCGGGCGCTCCAGTCCGAGATCCCCAGGAGCTTGTAGCCCAGCATGTTGAGCCAGTAGAGCAGGTGGGGCTTGTCCAGGTAGGGCGCCCCGTTGAGGGTGGGGGTCAGCCAGGACCCCGCGGCCAGCATTTCCCGGGGGATCAAGGCGTACATGGCCTCGGACCGCCAGAAGGGGAGCTGCCAGAAGAGGGGCAGGTATAACCCCAGACAAAGCAGCTACCAGGGTAGCGCCGTTCATCAGGCGAGGGGCGGCGGGCGGGCTTAAGGGGCGTTCCACGGCGTCATAGGCTCATTGATGGCCGGGTTGGATGAAAGAGGCTGGATATCCGTAGGGGCGACCCGGTGGGTCGCCCCTCAGTTTACCTCTGGAAATATCACCATTTCATGAACATTGCTGCTAACCGGCAGAGCGGCTCCAACCGGTCAGGTAAGATTCCACCGGAGCATGGTCCAGATATCCTTCAGGCCGCCCATCTGCGCGCACCACCGTGGGTTCGAACCCGGAATGCATCATGCACTGGGCGCAGCGAGGGTCCCGGCCTACTCCGTAATCCTCCCACCGGGTCTTGTGCATCATGTCGGCAAACGTGGGGTAGTGGGTGTCCACGATCTGGTAGCAGGGGGCCCGCCAGCCCATGGGGTTGCGGGTGGGGTTGGCCCAGGGGGTGCATTCGTAGTCCCGTTCCCCCCGGAGGAAGCTCAGGTACAGAGGCGTGCTGAAGAACTTGAAATGGTTGCCGTTGCCGGTTAAGCGGCTGAACTTGTCGTTGATTTCGTCCCGGCTGAGAAACATCTCGTCATCGACCCCGGCGAAGCTGAAGGCCGGGGACACCAGGAGGCCGTCCACGCCGATATGCCCCAGGTAGGAGAAGAGAATCTCGATCTCCTGGATGTCGGTGGTCTTGTAAATGGTGGTGTTGGTGCAGACCCGGAACCCCTGGGCCTTGGCGGCCTTGATGGCCTTGATGGCCAGGTTGAACAGCCCTTGGCGCCCCAGCAGCCGGTCATGGGTGGGGGCGAGGCCGTCCACGTGGAGGCTCAGGGTCAGCCGGTCGGATTGGGGCAGCCGGGGCAGGGATTTTTCCAGCAATATGGCGTTGGTGCACAGATAAATGTGCTTGCGGCGGTGCACCAGTTCGGCTAACAACTCAAAGACCGGGGGATAGAGCAGGGGTTCGCCCCCGGTGACGGTGACCACCGGGGCGCCGCAGTCCTCCACGGCCTGAAGGCACTCTTCCAGAGTCAGCGACTGTCCCAGGGTCTCCCGATATTCCTGGATGCGGCCGCACCCCTGACAGGACAGATTGCACTGGTGGGTGGGCTCCAGCATCAGGACCATGGGAAATTTGTCCTTCCCCAGGAGGCGCTGCTTCATGAGGTAACGACTTAGATCAAAACTCAAACTTAACGGGAAACGCAAGGTTTACCTCCCCTTTATGCCAGGACCAGGGGGGCCAACCGCCCACCGCCAACTCCCGGCTTCCCGGAAACCTTCAAGAGATATTCACGAACCTGCCGGCTCACGCATACCCGCGGCTGCGGAACCACTCCACCGCGTCGGCCAGGGCCTGGCGCACCGGAATAAAAGTCAATCCTAGATATTGTACTGCTTTCCGGTTGTCAAAGTACATATATTTCTTGGCCATGCGGATGGCGGCGACGGGCATGCGGGGCGGGCGCCGGCGGATGTAGGTGGCGAAGAACTCGTCCACATAGGCCATGGCCAGGATCGGCCAGTAGGGCAGTTTGACCTTCGGGGCCGGCAGACCCGTGAGGTCCGCCAGCAGGTGGAAGATCTGCGAGAGGCTGAGGTTCTCATGGCCCAGGATGTATTTTTCCCCGATTTGGCCCTTGGCTTCGGCCAGGAGGTGGCCCCGGGCCACGTCCTTGACATGGATGAGATTGAGGCCGGTCTCCAGGTAGGCCGGCATGCGGCGCTTGAGGAAATCCACGATTATCTGGCCGGTGGGGGTGGGGCGGAAGTCCCAGGGGCCCACGGGCGTGCTGGGATTGACCACCACCAGGGGCAGGCCCTGGCGGGCGAAATCCAGGGCCACCTCCTCGGCCATGAACTTGGAGCGTTTATAATGCCCCACCATGTCCTTAAGGGTGACCGGGGTGTCTTCGGTGCCGGGGGTGCCGTCTCCGGGGTTGCCCAGGGTACCCACGGTGCTGGTATAGACCACCCGCTCCAGCCCCAGGGCCGCGGCCGCGGTGAGCACCTGCCGGGTGCCGTCCACGTTGATGGCGTACATGGTGGCCGGGTCCGGCACCCAGAGGCGGTAGTCCGCGGCCACGTGGAAGAGGCGGGTGCATCCCGTGAGGGCCCGGTTCAGGGAATCCGGGTCCCGGAGGTCGCCAGGGGCCACGTCCACGGCCAGGCCGGCCAGGGCCGGGTGCTCCGGGTTGCGGGCCAGGACCCGGACCTCCCGGCCCGCGGCCAGGAGTTCCTCCACCACGGCCCGGCCCACGAAGCCGGTGCCGCCGGTTACCAGGGTTTTACCGGATTGCGTCACTGAAAAAATCTCCCTCGGTCCCGCTAGTGTCCGCCCAGGTTATGGCGGACAAAGGGGATCCATCCAATCATTAATTATACAACATTCTGAGATTATTTGGGATTTTTTATAGGGTGCAGCTTACGCACCAGAAAGATGGCGTCTGAGATCTTCGTCTGGTGAGCGGTTATCACCGGTTAATGCTTAATGTTTTCACGGCAAAGCCGGCGAGGACACACGGTCAATAGACCCGCGCCAGACTGATGGGGAAATCTCGGCCGTCTCATACTGAGGATGGGGGGATGCTTTCCTGGTGACCACCCGGGTCAGGCGCCGGGAATACCGCCTGCCGGCGTCTTGAGCGCTCGCACATACGTCCCCAGGGCCATCAAGGGGAAACAGTCCCGATAGAGGTGATAGCGAATCATGAAGTGGTTGGGGAAGCCGGTGCCGGTAAAGTGCGCTTCGTCCCAGCGGCCCTGGGCGTTCTGGGTCTTGACCAGGTAGTCGATTCCAGCCTTGACTTCCGGGCCCTGGACTTCGCCCCCGGCGATGAGCCCCAAGAGGGCCCAGGCGGTCTGGGAGGCGGTGGACGGCCCCTGGCCCATGAGTTCCGGGTGGCGGTAGGACTCGCAGACCTCGCCCCAGCCGCCGTCGGGGTTCTGGCAGGCCTTGACCCAGTCCACCGCCCGCCGGACGTAGGGCCGGCTCATGTCCTCGCCGATGCGTTCCAGGGCCACCAGCACGGACCAGGTGCCATAGAGGTAATTGACTCCCCAGCGTCCCCACCAGGGACCGGCGGGATGCTGGGTGCGGCGCAGAAACTCAAGACTCCGGACGGCCGCGGGGTGGTCCAGACCGTGACCGAAGGCGCCCATCATATCCAGGATGCGAGCCGTGATATCCTCGGTGGGCGGGTCCACCAGGGCCTTAAGGTCCCCGAAGGGAATGGCGTTGAGCCACTCCTTGGTATTGTCCTTATCAAAGGAGGCGAAGCCGCCGTTTTTCGACTGCATGCCCAGGCACCAGTTGATCCCCCGCTGCAGGGCCGCCTCGTGCTTGGCCGCATCCGCCAGACCCTCTTTGAGGGCTATCAGGACCATGGAGCTGTCATCGACGTCGGGATACCAGTTGTTGTGAAATTCGAAGGCCCAGCCGCCGGGGGGGAGATCAGGGCATTTGACGCACCAGTCCCCGGGCTTGAAAATCTGTTGGGCCAGCAGCCAGGACGTGGCCTGGGCCATGGCGGGGTCCTCCGGCGGCAGGCCCGCCGCTGCCAGGGCCCGGATCGCCAGGGCGGTGTCCCACACCGGGGAAATGCAGGATTGCAGCCAGGTGCGGTCATCCTTCTCCAGGGTGAAGAATTCCAGGGCCTTGCAAACCCCGCTGCATCACGTCATGGTCGTTGGCATACCCCAGGGTGGACAGGGCCATGAGGGAGTTGGCCATGGGGGGCTGGATGCCGGCCCAGTCACCGCTGTCCTCCTGGTGTTCCAGGATCCACTTTTCGGCTTGGTTGATGGCAAAATTGCGGGGCCAGGGGAGCCGCATCCAGGCGTAGAGCTTGAGAATCCGGTCCAGGATGACAAACAGGTTTTCCAGGGGGGAAGATTCGACTTTCCAGGCCACCCGGTGCTGGGAAAACGGTTCGTCGGAGGACAGGAAAAGTTCCTGCGATCCCCTGTTCCGGCGGCAGGGGCCGGACCGGGCGCTTGGCCATGATGATCATCAGGGGGACCACGGTGGCCCGGGTCCAACTGGAAAATTCATAAATGCTCAGCCCGGACCAGGGCGGCAGCAGCATGAACTCCACCGGCAGCAGCGGGATGCCGTCCCAGCTGACTTGGCCGAACAGGGCCAGGAAGATACGGGTAAAGACCCGGGTCTTGAGCGCCCCGCCCCGGGAGAGGATAAACTCCCGGGCTTTGAGCATGCGGGGGTCTGCCGCCGACAGGCCGGCCATCTTCAGGCCCAGGTAGGCTTCCACCGTGGTGCTGATCTCGCCCCCGTCCCCGAGCCAGATGGACCAGCCGCCGTTCGGCAGCTGCTTGTCTAAAATATCCGCGGCCAACCGGGGCACCTTGGCCTCATCCAGTCCCAAAAACCGGTGGAGCATGATATACTCCGCGGTAATGGTGACGTTGGACTCCAACTCGGCCCACCAGTAACCCGCCGGGTCCTGCATCTCCAGCATGGCGGATGTGGCCCGCTGGACGGCGCGTTCGATGCGGTTGAGATGAATCCTGGGAAGCGCGTCAATAACGGACTGGCTGCGCACTGAAATGGTTTTCCCCCCCACTTCTTTTCCCCCGAGTTGGTTTCTGAATCGGCATACTATACCATAACCCCAAAAAAGGCCAAGGGTTTTGAGGCTTAAAGTAAGTTTATCTTCATGAACAATCAAGAGGCCAGGAGCCGTCGTCAACATTTTTTAACTATTTTGTTAACGCATGGCGTCGGCCTGGCCTATTTCCTCGGCTCCCAAAAAGAATTGGGGCCGGCACTCCTCCGGGGCGAGGCAGTGGAATATCCAAGATGATTTAATAAACCGCACCGAAATGCCGTTTAGATCTCCAGGGGCGCTGGATCTGTCGCCGCCTGTCGGCACGGCTGACGGCAGGTCAAGTTCCCCGGTTCCTTTTTGACCCCCGGGGTTACTGGTTGCTCTTGACCATAATCGGTATTATCTTAGATCTTGGGACTGATGTTCCGGTTGACCCGAAGGGGAAATTCTGCTATGGGAGAGGCACATTGAATATGACGGTCACCAGCCACCCCGGAATTCCACCCCGCCAGTCAACCGGGGAACACTCCCCTATCGACCTATCCACATCTCTCAGGAGATAACATGGCAACGAAAGAAGAAGAAAATATTCAGATCACCATTCCCAGCGAACTGCCCATGCTGGCGGTGCGGGACGTGGTGGTTTTTCCCAATATGGTGCTGCCGCTGTTTGTGGGCCGGGAGACCTCGGTGCTGGCGATTGAAGCGGCCCTGGCCCAGGACCGCCTGATCTTTCTGGCCACCCAAAAAGATCAATCCGTAGAAAATCCCGAACCCGAGGACATCTACTCCGTCGGCACGGTCAGCCTCATTCTGCGGATGCTGAAACTGCCGGACGGCCGTTTGAAAATCCTGGTCCAGGGGAAGGCCAAGGCCATGGTCCAGGAATATCTCAAGGAGCGCCCCTATTTCCAGGTGGAAATGGCGGTTTTGCCCGAGACGACCCCCGTCGAGGTCTCCCCCGAGGCCGAGGCCCTGATGCGTAACGCCCGGGAGATGTCTGAGAAGATTCTCACCCTCAAGGGCATCATGTCGCCGGATCTTCTGGCTATCCTGGAGTCCATCGAGGACCCCGGGCATCTGGCCGACCTGGTGGCGGCCAATCTGCGCCTCAAGATCGACGAGGCCCAGATGGTCCTGGAGGAGATGGATCCCATCCGCAGTCTCATCAAGGTCAACGATTTTCTGCGCAAGGAGATGGAAGTCTCCGCCATCCAGGCCAAGATTCAGTCCCAGGCCCGGGAGGAAATGGACCGCACCCAGCGGGAATACTTTCTCCGGGAGCAGCTCCGGGCCATCAAGAAAGAATTGGGCGACCTGGACGAGACCACCAAGGAGATGGAGGAGTACCGTCTCAAGATCGCCCAGGCCCGGATGCCCAAGCAGGCGGAGGAGGATGCCGTCAAACAGCTGTCCCGTCTGGAGCAGATGCATCCCGACGCCGCCGAGGCCTCCATCGTCCGCACCTACCTGGACTGGCTGGTGTCCCTGCCCTGGAGCAAGACCACCCGGGACAAGCTGGAGGTCAAAGAGGCCAAGGCTATCCTGGATGAGGACCATTTCAACCTGGAAAAGGTCAAAGACCGCATCCTGGAGTACCTGAGCGTCCGCAAACTCAACAAGAAGATGAAGGGCCCCATCCTCTGTTTCGTGGGACCTCCGGGAGTGGGCAAGACCTCCCTGGGGCAGTCCATTGCCCGGGCCATGGGGCGCAAGTTCGTGCGCATCTCCCTGGGGGGCATGCGGGACGAGGCCGAAATCCGGGGCCACCGCCGCACCTATATCGGCGCCCTGCCGGGGCGGATCATCCAGGGGATTAAAAACGCCGGTTCCAACAACCCGGTGTTCATCCTGGACGAAGTTGACAAGATCGGCATGGACTTTCGGGGCGACCCCGCCGCGGCGCTTTTGGAGGTGCTGGACCCGGAGCAGAACCACTCCTTCAGCGACCACTACCTCAACGTGCCCTTTGACCTGTCCAAGGTGATGTTCATCACCACCGCCAACCTGGTGGACCCCATTCCCTCGGCCCTGCGGGACCGCATGGAGACCATCCGCCTGGCGGGCTACACCGAGGAAGAGAAGCTGCAGATCGTGCTCCGTCACCTCCTGCCCCGGCAGCTGACCGAAAACGGCCTGCGCTCCCAGGATTTCAAGATTTCCACCGAGGTGATCAGGCGGGTCATCAAGAACTACACCGATGGAAGCGGGGCTCCGGAACCTGGAACGGGAGATCGGCTCCCTGTGCCGGAAAGTGGCCCGGCGCATCGCCGAAGGCGAAAAAGGGCCTTTCGCGGTCACCGGCGGCAACCTGCACGTCTATCTGGGGCCTCCCCGCTTTCTCCCGGAAGGCGAGGTGGAAAACGAAGTGGGGGTGGCCACGGGCCTGGCCTGGACCCAGGTGGGGGGCGAGACCCTGGCGGTGGAAGCCAGCCTGATGAAAGGCAAAGGCCAACTCACCCTGACGGGGCAGTTGGGCGACGTGATGAAGGAGTCGGGACAGGCGGCCTTGAGTTACGCCCGGGCCCGGGCCGACCGCCTCAACCTGGCGCCGGATTTCTACGAAAAGCTGGATATCCACATCCACGTCCCCGCCGGGGCTACCCCCAAGGACGGCCCCTCGGCCGGGGTCACCATGGCCACCGCCCTGGTTTCCGCCCTCACCCAGATCCCGGTGCGCCGGGACGTGGCCATGACCGGCGAAATCACCCTGCGGGGCAAGGTGCTGCCCATCGGCGGCCTCAAGGAGAAGGCCATCGCCGCGCTCCGGGCCCGGGTCAAGAAGGTCATCATCCCCGCGGCCAACAAGAAAGACCTGATTGAAATTCCCAAGAACGTCAAGCGCCGCATTAAGTTCGTGGCGGTGGCCGACATGGATGAGGTGCTGAACGAAGCCTTGATGCGGTCGCCCTTCAAGGAGAGCAAAAAAACCGGGCCCCCCGTGGGGCGGCTGACCACGCCGCCTACCCGCCCGGCAGTCTGATGGGAGACTGTCCAACCGAGGGGCGGCTGACGCACCGCCCCGCAACGGCCTTACGGATGCAGCGTGCAGATCAAAGGTGATACCCAAGTGCTGGCCCAATTTCTCGATGAGGGTATAACGCATGGTGATGCCTTGGACTTGCTTCCACGCCTTCCCCAAGGCAGCATCGACCTTTTCTTCACGAGTCCGCCATATGCCGATGCCCGGGCCTATAGTCGGATACACCCGGACCATTATGTGGACTGGTTCCTCCCGTTTGCCAATGCGATGTATAATGCGGCGAAGGAAAGTGGCAGCCTCATCCTTAATATCAAGAATCGCGTGGCCAAGCAGGGCCCGCTAAAAGGTCAGAGGCACCCATATGTTTACGAGTTGGTTATTGCCCTCCAACGCATGGGTTGGCGTTGGATCGAGACGTACATCTGGGCCAAACCAAATGCAGTTCCGGGTAAGTTTGGTCCGCGGACCAAAGATAGTTTTGAGTACGTTTACCACTTTGCACGGGGCGCCAGGCCATACTTTGACTTAAATGCCGTGAGAATTCCCTATAAAGCAGACTCCGCCGAGATCGCCAGGCGAAAATTGGATAGACTTGGCAGGCGCAACACCGAGGCCGGTTTCGGCCGTGACCGAACCAAGACGTATCTATTAGGCGGCGCGGACCCAGGGAACGTGGTGACGGTGGCACAAACCTACAACCAGCATCGAGGCGTTGCCCACACAGCAGCCATGCCGGAGGGACTGGCCGAGTTCTTCATTAAGATCGCCAGCCCCGAGGGCGGGATAGTGGTAGACCCCTTCGCCGGAGGGGGGACTACTGTGGTTGTGGCTCGTCGCCTTGGACGCAAGGCAGCGGGATTCGAAATTCATAAACCCTTCGTTGATGAATCCCGTCGCCGCATCGCCGAAGATTCTGCCGTTGATATTCCCGGATATCTATTCAAGCTCGGGTAAATCGGTGTCAAAGATTAAGGATACAATCACCAAGATTGCCGAAGCGAACAATTGGGATCAGCGAATCGCGCAGATCCGTTTGATTCCTCAGAACCATGGGACTAATGAGCATCCAAGCATTTACGCTGAAGTGGCGCGATTGCTGTATGTGCCGCACCTTGCCGCTGATTTCGCCTACATCCACGAGGACAATTTTTACGGGCGCGAGTATTTCGAGCAGGTCTACGCCGCTGCTGACGAGGCAACGGCGGGGTTCACCAAGGTGACGGAAGCCGAGTTGACCTCGGTTTTAGTGAGTGAGCCTAAAACATTGCTGGTGTTTCGTACAATTATGGGTCTCACGAAGGGGGAGTTTGCTCACGCAACGATTATGGCTGGCGAGTCCATTGGCCTAAGTCCCTTGTCGCCGAACAAGGTGGACGCAATGGAGCGAAACGGGACGACCACCACCGATGAGCAAGCCAGGATCGCGGCTAAAACTCTTTCTCGGATCATTGATGGCTCTCTGTTCGGGGTTCCACCGAGCGGTCTCGTCAGTAAGCAAGCAAAACCGGACACCGAAAATGGTTGGGATAGTGTACGCTTCTTCGCGTCCAATGGAGTGCCATTCTCATTGTTCCTGCATCAACGTCACTACGGAGGGGCGTTCCGGCAGGTATTGGACGCCACCTCCACCAAGCGGGGCGATCTGATCGAGGACGCAGTAGAGGCGCTATTCAGGGAAAATGGTGTTCCATACATTCGCACGGGCAGCCACAACCAGGGTGAAATTGCTGCTCGGTTTGAGGTCCGGGTCGCACCGGCCCCGGATTTTGTGGTGTTCGATACATCAGGAACACTCCGGGCGATCCTCGAATGCAAAGGCACAAATGACGGAGGCACGGCTCGTGACAAGGCGCTTCGCTTCGCGAGACTACGAGGAGAGTCGAATCGACTAGGTGGAATCCCATTGATCGCGGTTTTAGGTGGTATCGGTTGGGCGCGAGTCAACGATGCATTGGGGCCAGTGGTTCGAGACACGGATGGTCGTGTTTTTCACTCTATCGACCCTTTCGGCAATGCTCGAAGTGGCGCCCTTCCCGTCATTGATCGGACTTGAGCCCGCTACATCCTGATTTTATGTCAAGTTAACTACGAAAAACTAACGAGATCGTCTTAAAAATACCCTTTAAAAATATCTCTAAGACACAACCCTGACAAATTGGACTCCATCTTTTCAAATCCCTATCTCATCCGCTGGCTGGCCATGGGCGTCCTGGTGCTCCTGGTGGCCTTCTTCGCCATGTCCGAAACCTCCCTCTTTTCCCTGAGCCCCCTGGATCGTTTGCGCCTGAAAGAGCAGTACCCGGCCCGGGGAGGGGTGGTGGAGGCCATCCTGTCCCGGCCCCGGCGTCTGCTGGGCACGGTGCTTATCGGGGTGGAGACCTCCAGCATCGTCTTTTCGGTCCTGGCCACCTCTATGGTTTTGAGCCTCTGGGGTCCCCGGGGCGAATGGCTGGTGCTCCTGGTCATGGTCCCCACCTTCCAGTTCCTGGGAGAAATCATCCCCAAGTCCCTGGCCCTGGCCTATCCCGCCCGCTTCGCCAGCCGCATCGCGCCCCTGATCAGGCCGGCAATCTTGATTCTTACGCCCTTCCGGGTGGTCTTTTTGCAGATCAGCCGCGGCATCCTGGTAATCCTGGGATTTCGCCCGGAACTGCCGGTGCACTCGGTGCAGCAGGAAGATTTCGTCCGGATGGTGGAAGACAGCCACCGCCGGGGTCTGATCGCGGCCATGGAGCGGGATTTCATCCAGAATCTCCTCAATTTCGGGGAACTCCGGGTCGGCCAGATCATGGTCCCCCGGCCCGACATGTTTACCCTCCCGGTGGAACTGCCTTTCCCGGAGATGATCCAGGCCATCAAACGCTCCCGGTTCTCCCGGGTGCCGATCTATGGCGAGACTCACGACCAGGTGCTGGGGGTCCTCCACGCCAAGGACATCCTGGAGTTATGCCATCAAAGCTCCTGCCAGGCGGGCGACATGCCCCGGCACCTCCTGCGCCCGCCCTATTATGTTCCGGAAAACAAGCGGGCCTTTGACCTGTTGAACGAACTCCAGGCCCAACATCAGCGTCAGGCCCTGGTGGTGGATGAATATGGCACCCTGGTGGGTCTGGCCACGGTGGAAGACCTCCTGGAGGAGCTCTGCGGCGAAATCCCCCAGGAGTTCACGGAAGAGGAAGAGATCCTGGAGGAGGTCTCCCCGGGCGTTTGGCGGGTCAAGGCGGCCGTCTCCCTGGCGGACTTTAACGAGGCGCTGGATTTGAAGCTGCCGGCGGAGGAATTCGACACCATCGGGGGGCTGGTGCTCGACCTCTTCGGCTCCCTGCCCCGGGAAGGGCGGACCATTGCTTATGGCGCGGCTGACGCTGATGACCAGCTCACCTTTCGGGTGCTGCGCATGAAGGGCAACCGCATCCTGGAGGTGGAAGTGCGGCGGGTGATCCCATGATCTATGGAATCCTGCTCTTTTGCGTCCCCCTGGTGATCCTGGAAGGGTTTTTCGCGGCTTCCGAGATCTCCCTGGTCTCGGCCAACCGCCGCCGCCTGCACCAACGCGCCGAAGAGGGCTACCGGGGCGCCAAAATGGCCTTGAAACTGCTCGCCCGGCCGGAATTCCTCCTGGCCACCACCCTGTTGGGGGCCTACATGTCCTCCGCGGCCAACACCATCCTGGTGACCATGTTTCTCCTGGACCGGCTCGGCACGGCGGGAGAAATCCCCGCCATGATCGCTTTGCCTCCCCTGCTCCTGATTATCGGGGAGATCATCCCCAAATCCATCGGCCGGCAGCAAGCCACGGTGCTGGCGGAAAAGCTGGCTACGCCCCTCTGGGTGGCCTCCTGGGCCATTTATCCCATCACCCTGGTGTTCGGGGGCCTGAGCCGGGTGGTGCTCATCATGGCCGGGGTCAAGAAGACCGCCCAACTCCCTTTCATCACCCGGGATGACCTGCGCCTGGTGGTGGACAAGAGCGGCCCGGAAGTGGACCTGGAACGGAAGGAGCGCATTTTTATCCATCGCATCCTGCAGTTTTCCCTGCGCAACGTCAAGGAAGTGATGGTGCCGCTGGTCCGGGTGACGGCCATCCCGGATACCATGACCGTGGGGCAGGCCCTGGAAGAATTCCGCACCTCCCGCTATTCCCGGCTGCCGGTCTACCACCACCGCATCGATAACCTCATCGGGGTGCTCCATGATTTCGACCTGTTGGGGGAGGAAGGCCCGGACCGGCCCATGCGCGCCTACATGCGGCCAGTCACCTATGTGCCGGAACTCAAAAAAATCGACCGGCTGCTGGCCGAGATGCAGCGCCAGGGGACCCACCTGGCGGTGGTGGTGGACGAATATGGCGGCGCCGTGGGCATTGTCACCATTGAAGACCTCCTGGAGGAGATCGTCGGCGAGATTACCGACGAATTCGACCAGGAGGTGGCGCCCTTCAAGAAACTGGGGGAGGGCCACTACCTGATCAGCGCCCGTACGGAAATCAAGAGCCTGAACGAAACCCTGCACCTGGAACTGCCGGCGGGGGATTACGAGACCCTGGCCGGGTTCCTCATCAATGAACTGGGGGACCTGCCCCGGGCCGGAGAGCATCTGCAATACCGCAACCTCAAGTTCACCGTGCGCCAGGCCGAGGCCCGGGCCGTAAAGGAGGTCGAACTCTTTGTCGACGTCGCCCCGGAGTGAGCGGTAATAACATCCTGAGAAAGAGACCAAATCTGGATTTTTCGTGGGGGAGTGATAATTTTCGAGGTTGGCAAGGTATATGAGTTATAAAAAAGATAAACGTCAATAAAATAAATTATAAAATGTGTTATGCTAAGATAAATTATGCTATCATGTCACCCATGGGGTGGTTTATCTTCGATAACAGACACTTTGCCTAGATTTTGCCAGCGTAAGAAATGTGAAAACCCATTTTTGGGCCTTAACGGACGCAACCGCAGCACATTTTCGATAGGTAAGTTTGTATAATCAGGCGCGGAAAGGGACATGATGCCCAGAGTAACCCGCAAGTGCTTGCGTTATCAAGTGCATTGGGAGTTGAAAACCTGCAATAACCAGCCGGTGGCACAAACCTCATTGCTCGATATCAGCGCCGTCGGCGCCAGGATCGAGGGTCCTCAACCTCTGTACCAGCATCGTCACATTGAATTTACTTACTTAAGGCCAGGGGATAACAGGCCGAAGAGGCTTTGTGGAGTAGTCAGGTGGATGCGGCCCTTGCCCCATAAGCCAAGGTGTTACCAGATGGGGGTTGAGTTTTACCAACCAGACTGGTTGCTGGACATGGAGTTGTGCAAAGGCGTGATGCTATAACACCCTATCTTTGATAAAATATTATCACATCGGTTATTAGTACTCAGTCCGATGAGGCAGTGGAGTGGATATCTGCTGCTCCATATCCGGAACTCAACCAAAGACGAATTATTAGCGATAAGGCGTTCACATCAAATCACTAACCCCCTCTCCCTTGGTGGAGGAGGCGTTAGGTTGAGGATGAAATAACTCCGTGGAAATTCATCAACACTGGGCATTTTTCGACTGTTTTGCGGGGATCAGCGGCGATATGACCCTGGGGGCCTTGATCGACCTGGGGCTCCCGGTGGAAGAACTGCAAGGGCTGATTAGCGACTCTGGGTCTGGCCGGGGTCTCCATCACCGCCCAGCGGGTCAGCAAACAGCACCTCACCGGTATCCAGGTAAGGATTGAGGCCGGGGCGCCCCAGCCGGCCCGGACCTACCGGGAGATCTGCGCCCTGATCGAGGCGGCGCACCTGACCGAAACGGTCAAGGCCCGGAGCCTGACCGCCTTCCGCCTCCTGGGGGAGGTTGAGGCCCGGATTCACGGCCAACCCCTGGAAACGGTCCACTTCCACGAACTGGGGGGCCTGGACACCATCGTGGACGTGGTGGGCGCGGCGTACGGCTTGGAGTATCTGGGGGTCTCCCGGGTCTTTTGCAGTTCCCTGCCCATGGGCTGGGGCATGATCGCCGCCGGCCATGGGCGGCTGCCCAACCCGGCCCCCGCCACCCTGGAGCTCTTACGAGGCCTGCCGGTTTACGGCACCGACTTGCCCGGCGAGCTGGTCACCCCCACCGGCGCGGTGATCCTCAAGACCTGGGAGGCCCGGTGCGAGCCCTGCCCGCCCATGACCCTGGCGGCCGTGGGCTACGGCGCCGGCACCCGAGACCTGCCGGGGCATCCCAATCTCCTGCGCCTCTACCTGGGGACGCCGTTGGCTGCCGCCCCGGGCCTGCGGGAGCAGGTCCTGGTCCTGGAAACCCACCTGGACGACATGAACCCGGAGTGGTACGAGCCCCTCATCAATGGCCTCTTTGCCGACGGGGCCCTGGACGTGGCGCTGGTTCCTCTCCAGATGAAGAAGTCCCGCCCCGGAGTGGGCCTCACCGTCATCGCCCCCCTGGCGGCCAAAGAAGGGCTGCTGGCCCGGCTGTTCGCCGACTCCACCACCCTGGGGGTGAGGTGCCTGGAAGTGGAACGGGTCACGGCCCGGCGCTGGCCGGAAACCATCGAGACCATTTACGGCCCGCTTCAAGTGAAGGTGATGGAGTACGGCGGCCGCCGCCGGCTGCTGCCGGAGTACGAGGCCTGCCGCCAAATGGCCGAGGCCCAGGGGTTGCCCCTGATCGAGGTCTACCGGCTGGTCCCCCGGGAGTAACCGGGGCAGGGTATCCGGCAACAAGTCAAGTGGCGATTAAAATCATACACCGCTTCATCGCGGCCAGGTAGCCCTCAAGTCCCGGATAACCTTGAAACCTATGCCTAAGGAAATTGCCGCTTTTTTCTGTCAGATGGCTGACTTGGCAAGTGCTCATCATCTTGAGCCTATGGTGCCTCGGGGCGGCAGCCCCGGCTTGGGCCCTGGATGCCGCCACTGCCGCCGGACATTATTATCTGGAAGGCGTCCACGAGGTGGGTTCGGAGCTGGTCTTGCTGCCCGATGGCCGTTTTCAGTATTTTCTGGCTTATGGCGCCTATGACGAGAACGCCACTGGCGACTGGCGCGTCCAGGGCGACGCAGTTATCCTGAATACCTCGGGAAGATATACCCCGCCGCGCTTTACGCTCAAACAGAGCCTCGCCAAGCCGGGGCGGCCGCTGACCATCCTGGTCCAGAACCAAGCCGCCCAGGGTATTCCGGGCATCGATGTCTGGGTTGATTATGGGGGAGCGAAACCGGAAACCGGCTACACCCAGTCTTACGGGTGGCGGGCGCCGGGCCCCAGCCGCAAGCCCCAGGCCATCGGCCTGGGGGTCAAGATGTACAACCTCGAGCCGCAATGGTTCCAGGTGGCCGGCACTTCCCATAACTACTATGTCTTTACTTTCGATCCCGGCGATCTGGGCAAGGCGCGCTTCCGGGACACGCCCCTGCGATGGGATAACGGCGCCCTCGTCATGGAGCGCGGGGGCCAGAAGATGCGGTATGTGAAGAGGAGGGCCGTTAAGTTGCCGCGCCGCCATAGAACCGGGTTTAAGGAATCAATAACCAGAAGATCTATGGAGATAGATAGGTTGGCTGGGGATGTGGATTGCGTCAGGGTGGGCGGTGCCCACCCTGGTTAATGTTCAACCCAAATTTGGTGCGGCAGGAGAGAGGCGTATCGGGTTCGGCTTACAACAGCTTGTCCTTCACCAGGTATTCCATGGCCCGCTGGGCATAGGTGGCCATGGTGCTGATCATCCAGGTAAGGTGGGACTGGATATCGGCGAACATGCTGGCGTCCGCCATGCCGATGAGCCCGGTCATTACCGTCCGCACCCGGATCATGTCAGGGTCGCCGATCTGCGCCTGAACCAGGTTGACCTCCTGCTCCAGGCCTTTGAGATATTCTACGAAGAGCCGGCCGGCCCCTTCCCGTTCCAGCCCCTCCATATGGGTCACCGCGTTGAGCAGGCGGGATGCGAGCAGGAGTTCCGCTTTCACCCGGTCGGCAAAATGGAAGGCCAGGATTGCCTCTCGCCGGTTAGCCGGGAAGACTTCAGCCATATCGTCACCTCCTATAAGGATGCCGCTTACCTTACCATATCTGAGGCCGGGCTACAACCTGCGGCTGGGGAGGGACCCGGCTGCAAGACACCAGGATGCTTCCCCCTGGATGACCAAATGGCCGAGCGCTAGGGTCTCGACCGGTATTATGAAGCCGATTTATCGTGGCTTCCCTCGGGCCGTGGTGCAACGTCAGGGGTGGGGGGAATGTTTTGCTTCTTCATCTTTTCCAGCAGGGTAGTGCGGTTGAGATGGAGGAGTTTCGCAGCCCGGCTTTTCACCCAATTGGTCTGGTGCAGGGCCTTGATGATCAGGTCCCGTTCGAAGGCCTGGACCGCATCAGTGAACAGGATGCCATGCTCCGAAAATTCCGCCGTCACCCTCTGGGGTGAAAGAACCAGGCGCTGGAACTTATCGGGCAGGTCGGACACCTCAATGATCTCGCCTTCGGTGAGAATGACCAGACGTTCCATGAGGTTTTCCAGTTCCCGGACGTTCCCGGGCCAGGGGTAATGGCGGAGGAGATCCATGGCCGCAGGGCTGACCCGTTTGAGGGGCTTTTTCTTGGTCCGGCTGAATAACTGCAGGAAGTGTTGGATAAGCAGCGGAATGTCGGAGACCCGCTCCCGGAGCGGCGGCACCCGGATGGGGATGACATTGAGGCGGTAAAAGAGGTCTTCCCGGAACCGGTTCTGGCGCACCAGCTCTTCCAGGTCCCGGTTGGTGGCGGCGATTATCCGGATATCCACCCGAAGGGTCTTGATGCCGCCGATTCTCTCAAAGGAATGATCTTGCAGGACCCGGAGGATCTTCACCTGGAGGCCGGGGCTCATCTCCGAGATCTCATCCAAAAAGATGCTGCCGCCGTTGGCCAGCTCAAAGCGGCCGATGCGGGTGCGCACGGCGTGGGTAAAGGCGCCGCGTTCGTGCCCGAAGAGCTCGCTTTCCAGCAGTTCTTCGGGAATGGCGGCGCAGTTGACCGGAATGAGGGGACCCTCCCGCCGGACGCTGTTATAATGGATGGCGTGGGCGATGAGTTCTTTGCCGGTCCCGGATTCGCCCAGGATCAGGACATTGCTGTCAGTGTCCGCCACCTTGCGGATCAGGTCGAAGACCCGGGTGATGCCATCGCTGGTGCCGATCATGTTGGCGAAGCCATACCGCCGGTGAAGCTGTTTCTTGAGGTGCAGATTTTCCCATTTCAGGCGCCGGTGTTCCAGGGCCCGGGCTACCACCAGCCGGAGTTCGGTGGGGTCCACAGGTTTGGTGAAGTAATCGTAGGCCCCCTGGTGCATGGCGGACACCGCGCTGGCAATAGTGCCGTAGCCGGTGATGATGATGCAAGGGCACTCCGGCGCCTCCTGCTGCAGATATTTCAGCAGTTCCATGCCGTCCAGACCGGGTAAGGCCAGGTCACTCAGCACCAGGTCAAAGGCCTGTTCCTTCAGGCAGCGCAAGCCGCTCTCCCCATCGGCGGCGGCGGTAACCTCGTAGCCCTCTGCCTCCAGGATTTCTTTAAGGCTTTGGAGCAGGGCCGGATCATCATCCACTACCAGGATGGAAGAACTATCCCGTTTCATTAAAGATCTCCCTTAGTTATTGAAAGATACCCCAAAAGGCCCCGAATGTCAATAAAATGACAGGGTGGAAACTGACGGTTGATAAGGTTGGCGGGAAAAAGGTTGACTTCGAAAATTTAATATTGTTATGCTATGAACAACCTGAGGGTGAGGAGAATCGGTGCTTGCAACTTTAGCTGTAGTTTTATGGGCTTATGGGATGTACGCCCTGTTTTCCTATATTTTTCATCGGCAGGGCGGTCAGGTCCGCAGTCGCAGCCGGTGGCGCAAGCTTGGCCGGCTTACCCTGGTGGGTGGGGTCACCGCCGGGGTGGGGCTCATTTTCTGGTGTTGCCTCTACCCCGATAAACATGATCAGCGTCTGAAGCTCGCCGGGTTTCTCGGGACCGTGTATGCCGAGGGGTGGCCGGACCGGGTGGATCGTCTCAAAGAACCACCGGTCAAAAGCGCCAACCAGGGGGCATCAGAGCAGCCGGCTTATGCCCTGCTGCATCCGGAGACCCCGGTCAGTCAGGTAGTCCCGGAAAAGAAGCTTCCCCGACCCCGGCCGAGCCGGGTTGCCCTCAAGGGGTCATCTGCAGCTTCCCAGGATAAGGCCGGCAACAAAGCCAAGGTCAACAAAACCCCGGCCTCGCCGTCCAAAAAGGACAAAATGGCTGCCAAGAGCCGCGCCAAGAAAAAGAACCGGTCTTCTGCCCCGGGGGGCAGGCAGGCCGATGCCGGTTAAGCACCCCGGGGGCCGCGGCGCGGCTCCAGGGTGACCCACATCCGCTGTGATCCGCCACGAACCAAGACACCTGAAACGTTTTTGCCTCTAAGGCCTGGAGGCGGCGCCTGCGGCAGCCGCCGCACCTCCCCCTTTCGGGGTAACCCTTGCCCCAGGACTCAGCCAGCCAAACCGGGAACCATCGCCCGGGCCGCAGGGACGGTCAGCATTGCGGTCCTTGCCAGCCGGATTTTGGGGCTGGTGCGGGAACAAGTCTTTGCCGGACTTTTTGGCGCGGGCTATGCTTTTGACGCCTTCGTCGTTGCCTTCCGGGTTCCCAACCTGCTCCGTGACCTGTTTGCCGAAGGGGCCTTGAGCTCCGCTTTCGTCACGGTTTTCACCGATTATGACCAGCGTCTGGGGCCGGAGAAGACCTGGCAACTGGCCAATAACGTGGTCTTTTGCTTCACCCTGCTCCTGAGCCTGCTGGTCATGGTGGGCATGTGGTTCTCCCCGGATATCGTGGGGATCATGGCCCCGGATTTCGGCACGGTCCCGGGGAAGCTGGAACTCACCACCCTGATGACCAGGATCATGTTTCCCTTCCTTATCCTGGTGTCCCTGGCGGCCCTGGCCATGGGAGTCCTCAACAGCAAGGGAAAGTTTTTTGTTCCCTCGCTGGCCTCCAGTTTTTTCAACCTGGGCGCCGTTGTTGCCGGCGTGGGTCTGAGCTCTGGCTGCCCCCAGGTTCGGGGTGGCGCCCATCGTCGGCATGGCCTGGGGCACCCTGGTGGGGGGCTTTCTGCAAGTGCTGGTCCAGTTGCCGCTGTTGTGGCGGGTGGGGTTCAGGCTTCGGTTTGCTCTTAATCTTAAGGACCCGGGACTCCTGCGGATCGTCAAGTTGATGCTCCCCGCGGTGGTGGGCCTTTCCGCCACCCAGATCAATATCTTCATCAACACCTTCTATGCCTCAAGTTGCGCCCAGGGCAGCGTCTCCTGGCTCAGTTACGCCTACCGGCTGTTCCATCTGCCCATGGGCCTGTTCGGCGTGGCCCTGATGGTGGCCACCTTGCCGGTGGTCTCCCGCCACGCGGCCAATCACGACCTGGCTGCCCTCCGGGGGGCCCTGCAATCTTCCCTGTCCCTGGCCATCCTGGTCACCCTGCCGGCGGCCTGCGGGCTGATCTTCCTGGCCCATCCCATCATTGGGCTCATTTATCAGCATGGCCAGTTTTCTGCCGTGGATACCCAGCAGACGGCCGCGGCCCTGGCGCTCTACTCCCTGGGACTGGTCGCCTTTGCCGGGGTCAAGATCATCGTGCCGGTTTATTATGCCCTGGATGACACCCGGATACCGGTGCTGGGCTCTTTTGTGACGGTGGCCGCCAACCTCTTCATTATCCACCTCACCCTGGCCACCCTGCAGCACCGGGCCATCGCCCTCTCCACGTCTTTGAGCCTGATCTTGAACTTTCTCTTTCTGGCGGCGGTGCTCTACCGCAAAGTGTCGGGTTTTAAGGTGCGCCCTCTCATCCTGACGCTGGGCAAAGTGGCCGGGGCCAGCGTGATTATGGGGCTGGCCGTTGCCTGGCTTCACCCCCGGGCCATCGCCTGGCTGGGGTCTGGTTTAGGGGGGAAAGCCCTGAGCCTGGCCGGGGTAATCGGCATCGGCCTGGGTCTCTATGTGGCCATGGTGTCGCAATTGCAAATTCCGGAATTCCAGGAGTTGATGCGGCATGTACGCAGCAAACTCTCCCGTTGAGGTTTGTCTTTCCCGGTGTCAACCAACGACGTGCCCCGGCGGGCGCCGGCGGTGAACCGGTTTCTCAACGACCCCGGGTTCCCCGGGACGATGCTGCGACCTTTGTGAGGAGGTTCTCCATGGAGCCAGCCGAGAAGATCGGCCCCATTTTGAAACTGTTGGACGAGCATTACGGCGACGCCCACTGCACCCTGGACTTCGCCAACCCCCTGGAATTGCTGGTCGCCACGGTACTCTCGGCCCAGTGCACCGATGTCCGGGTCAACCAGGTCACCCCGGATTTATTCAGGAAGTACCCCACCGCGGCCCACTACGCGAGAGCCGACCTCGCTGACCTGGAGCAGGCCATCTATACCACCGGGTTCTACCGTCAGAAGGCCAAGAGTATCAAGGCCCTCTGTGGGGTTCTCGTTGAGAAGTTCGGCGGCCAGGTGCCGGCTTCCCTGGATGACCTGGTCAAACTGCCGGGGATCGGCCGGAAGACGGCCAACGTCATCCTGGGCAACGCCTTCGGCATCCCGGGTCTCGTAGTGGACACCCACATGAGCCGGGTGGCCCAGCGCCTGGGGCTCACCCGTCAGAAGGACCCGGTAAAGATTGAGTTCGACCTGATGCCCCTGGTCCCCCAGAACCGCTGGGTGAAATTTTCCCATCAGATGATCGGGCATGGGCGCCGGATCTGTACGGCCAAAAAACCCGACTGCCCCCACTGCCCCTTGCTGCCCTATTGCGATTACGGGGCCCGGGTTGGGGGCCGGGCGGCTTGACAGACAGCTTGATTCGTGGCATAAGACAAAAAACAGGGGAGGTCTGAAACCATGCAGAGACAACGGCGGTTCAAACTGGCGGCGGTCCTGGTGGCCATGGCGATGGCGGCGGGTTGCGCCGCGACCTTGCTTATGGGGGTTGGGGGGCTGGCGGCCCTGGGGACGTATAAGTGGGTGGAAGGCACCATGGAAAAAGATTATCCCCGGCCCATGCAGGAAACCTATAACGCCGCCATGGAGGCTGCAAAAAAGCTGAACATCAAGATCACCGGGGATCAATACGGCCCTTCGGAGTCCAGGATCAATGGGTTGACCCAGGATGGCACCACGGTCAAAGTTGAACTGATCTCCCGGCCCAACGAGATCACCACCGTCAAGATCCGCTTCGGCTTGATGGGCAACGCCGACTGGTCGGCCTACTACCACCGTCAGATCATGAAAATTTTGCGCATTCCGGACCAGCCCTAAAGGCGGGGGTCCAGCCAAGCCGCAGGGCAGGGGAGGGGAGGGGGCTGAAACCCGGCCGCCGCCCTGACCCCTTTCGAGGTCAACCAGGCCGGGAGCTCAAACTTCCGGCCTGGTTTTTGAGCAGTGCTTCCGAGTTGATCCCGACATCATCAGGGCCAGGGCAGGGATGTGGCCCATCACGCCCCGATCGGCTGGCGCATCGACGGGTTCCTCCCCCTCTTCAGGGACTGGCCGGCCCCGGGGGTAACCCCCGGGGCGCGACCTGATCGGATAGTTGTTCTCCCTGCAGCTGCCCGTGCGAATAGCTCCTACATGGCCTTGGGGGATTCGGCGGGCTTGGGTGTCTCCTTGGGAGTCGGAGCCGGCGTATGGCGCCGCCGGGGCACGGACTCCGGCCGGCTAGCCGGCATGGGCTGCATGTAGCGCAGAGAGGCCCAGCCGGTCCGATTGCGGCTCGGGTCTTCCACCCGGCCCCAGCCCGAACTGGTCTCCAAAAGCAACACTTCATCGTTGAACTGCAGGGTGCCAACCTGGGGCGCCGAGGTGGTGGGGCCTTCCCGGAGGGCCAGGCCGGACACGGTGACAAAATAATGTGGCGGGGACGGCGGCGGCGGGGTCTCGACCATCGGCGGGGGGGGCGACATCGGCGGGCCCGATTCCACACAGCCCATAAACAGGGTCAGGGCCATCACGCAGAGTGCCAGACCGGTAAGGGTGCGTCTCAGGGTCATAACTATCTCCTTATCCAAGATTATGTAGCAGGCTGACCTGCTCCTGTCTCAACGTCTCAGGTGGGACCTCCTGGTTCGAGGCAAATTGCCTCAACGATCCTGGTCTCGAAGTCCAAGTTTTTTCGAGGGCATAATAGCACACAATTTTTGAGAAAATCATCCCATAAGTATTATTTAGGGTTCGGCGCCACGGTCCCGGTTCGGGAATGGTAATAGCCGATGATATCTCGCTTGGAGATCATGGCGATGATCTCGTCCGGGGCCTCTTTCCTGACGACCGGTAATTCGTCCACGTTTAACAGGAGCATCTTATCCAGGGCCAGCTGCAGTGAATCCACCCTGAAAACCCTGACCACATTCGGAGTGGCCACATCTTTAGCAACAATCAAATGGCGCACGCTCTCCTCGAACATCACTTCCCGGATATCGTTAATGGAGAGAATCCCGGTTGTTTTGCCCGCCAAATCAACCACCGGGAAGTAAACTTGCTGGGAATTCGCCATCACCTCGAGGAGTTGGTCGAGGGGCATTCTCTCCCCGACGACCACCACCGGCTGCGGTTTTACCACGTCCGCCACATACATGTCCTCCAACAGGCCCCGGGCGAACTCGGTGACATGGGCCGGAGAGGCGATACGCTTTACCACCTGCTTTTTATACAGGCTGACCTTGCCCAGTATCAAATAGGCAATAGTGGATACCATCATCAGGGGGACGAGTAGCGTATAGCTGGCGCACATTTCACAGGCCATGATGATGGAAGCCACCGGGACCTTGGCGACCCCGGCAAAGAAGCCCCCGATACCCACCAGGACAAAAGAACTGGGATTGACAACCCAGCCCGGCGCCAGTTGATGGCCCAGAAAGCCGAAGGCGCCCCCCAGCATGGCCCCGATGAATATGGAAGGGCCGAAGACCCCGCCGCTCCCCCCGGAACTGATGGTGCAGCTGGTGGCCACTATCTTCGCCAGGGACAGGAGCATCATGGTGCCCCAGAATATTTTCCCTTCCATGGCCGCCTGCATCCAGCCGTAACCACCGTCCATCACCTGGGGAAACACCAGGGCAATGAGCCCCAACAGGAAGCCACCGAGGGCCGGCAGCAAGGCCCGGGGAATCTTGAGGCGGCGGAACTGCTCCCGGGCGCCATAAAACGTCTTGACCCAAAGGTATCCCACCCCGGCACAGACGACGCCAAAGAGGGCGTAGGGCAAAAGTTCCACCGGGGCAAAATCCACCGGACCTGGAAAGAACAGGGCGCTGCGGCCGAAGTACTGGTCGAAGATGGAAGAGGCCACAATGGAGGAGACAATGCAGGGGAGGATGGCTTCGAATTCGAACTCCGTCTCCCGGTAGAGGACCTCCGGGGCAAAGAGAGCCGCTCCCAGGGGCGCATGGAATATGGCTCCCAAGCCTCCAGCCGCCCCGGCCAGGACCAGGATGCGGCGATCTCGGGACTTGAGTTTCAAAAAAGTGGCCATAATCGAACCAAACCCGGAGCCTATCTGGGAAATAGGGCCTTCTTTCCCCGCCGAGCCGCCACTGCCAATCACTATGGCAGAAGCTATAATTTTGATAAAAGGCACGCGCTTACGGATAAACCCGCCCCGCTCGTGAAAGGACTCGATCATGGCATCGGTGCCTTCGCCCTGAGCCTCCGGCGCGGTGAAATACACCAGCAGGCCCGAAACCAGCCCTCCCAACGTCGGAATGATCAGAAACCACCAGGAGCGGATGGAAGCCAGGACCGCCACCGTTTCCGCCCCCATACCCTCTATGGGTTCTATAAACCCTGTGGGGAGCTGCAGGAAATGATGCAGGGCGTACCTCAGAAGTTCCTCAAAGAAGATGGCCCCTATACCGGAGACCATCCCCACGGCGATGCTCATCAGCGGCCAACGTATATGGCTCGACCAGCCAAAGCGCTCCGGATCAAACCAACTCTTAATCGATCGGAAGAATTTGCCAATCATCGATATGTCTTTCCCCTAACCTATTACTATAAACCGGAAAACGGGTATTACCCCGTAATGCCAAGCCAGTCGCTCCAGACCGAGGTCTTGGTCGCGCCGGTTTTATTGTAAAGCAAACCTCATTACCGGCGAAAGGTCAGGTGCTTTTTTCGGTAGAATCTCGGCGCTGGGCCAGGCGGACCTTGAGTAGACTCTGTTTATAAGTCGTTAATAAATCGTCCTGTTTCAAGATGCCCACCACGATTTTGTTTTCAGGCGGCAAGACTACCGGCAAATAACTGAGATTCCTCTCTTCCAAAAGGTCAGAGGCAGTCTCTAAATTATCATCCGGAGTGATGGTGACCGCTTTTTTGGTCTTCAGCTCCGCAGCTGTTATGACCCTGGGGTTTCCCCGGGCAAAGCGCAAATCCTGCTGCAAATCGCCAATCGTCAAGACTCCGTCAAGTTCCCCCCGATTATCCAGGACAATGAAGTAGGGGGAGGTGCTCGCCTCAGATTTCTCTAAAATTTCAGCAAGGGTGGTCTCGTCACGGATCACCTCCACCCGTGAGCTCATGCATTCTCCCACCTTCAGGGCGCGGAGAATATTAGCATCCAATCCCCGGACCAGGTGGATGCCCCGGCGCAATAATTTGGTTTGATAAATGGAGTGGCCATAAAAAAATTTCACCGTCATCATGCAGGCCGCACAGCTGATCAGCAAGGGAATAATGGTGTGATAATTATGGGTGAGTTCAAAAATGAGGAGGATGGCGGTCATGGGGCCTAACGTGACGCCGCTGACCACGGTCCCCATACCCACCAGGGCATAATCTATCGGATTTAACGCCAGCTGTGGCAGGATGACATTGCCGGTCAAGGCCAGGCAAGTGCCCAACATGGCCCCCAAAAAGAGGGACGGCCCAAAGACGCCGCCACTCATGGAGCCCAGGCAGATGGCGGTGGCCAATAATTTTGCCAGCAGGATCAGCGCTGCGAAGTCAAGGGTCAGTTTACCGGTGAGGGCCAGGTTTATGGAGTCATAACCCACCCCAAAGACATGGGGACACCAGAGCCCGATCAAGCCCAGTCCCAGCCCGCCTAAACCGGGTTTGCACCACTCCGGCAGGGGCAGTCTCCGGAAAAGAGTGTCGGAGGCGAATACGCCGCGCATGAACAAGATCGCCAGGAGCCCCCCCACTAAACCCAGGATCAGATACATCCCGAGTTCTCCAGGATTCAGGAATTGGAAACCGGGGGTGATGAAGATGGGGAAGCCGGTCCAAATCTGGTGCGCGGTTATAACCGCGATGATTGACGCCAGGGCGATGGGGCCAAGGTAGCCAATCCGGATATCACCCAGGATGATCTCGACGGCAAACATGGTCCCGGCGAAAGGGGTATTGAAGGTTGCCGCAATGCCGCCCGCCGCGCCGCACGCCAGGGCTACTCTGACTTTTTCGGGACCGAGCTTAAAGAAGCGTCCCAGAGACGACCCGAGGGCGGCGCCGATGGTCGCCACCGGTCCTTCACGGCCCACCGAGCCTCCCGTGGCCAGGGTGAGGGCCGTGCAGAGCACCTTGAGAATAGTTGCTTTGGGCCGCAGGTAGCTATCCTCCAAGGCTGCAGCCTCGATCACCTCGGAGACTCCGGGCCCGCGCAGTTCGGGCACCAGGTAAGCAATCACCGGGCCCAAGGCCAGGCCACCCAGCGTCGGCACCAGGAGTTTCAACCACCAGGGGGCCAACATTACCTGAGCCAGGAAATTTTCCCCTCCCGGCCACAAGGCCCATTGACCTAAAGCTATCAAAGCCAGAAAACCCAAGGCGCCGATTCCGGACAGGGCCCCGACGCCGATGGCAAACAGGAGCAGCAGGGCTTCAATGATGTGCGGCCTGAGCTTCATATCTTCCAGGGGGTAAAACACCAACGGCAACAGGTGAGAGCCCGTCGCCTCAACGTGTACATCTGAGGTCGCGGTGACCCGGCAGTTCTCTGACCCGGCTTCCCCTCTGGCTTAAGGAGAAGTTAGTGTTGCGTTTCAGGAAAACCTTAAAAAAGAAAAACCTCTTGTTCCCTCCCCCTTGATGGGGGAGGGTTAGGGTGGGGGTGACGAAACCGTGAAAAGATACAGAGCCTTATCCCCCCTCCCCCTAACCCCCTCCCACCAGGGGAGGGGGAATTTTAAGACCTTAACTTATTGAAGCTACTTCCGAAACACGATACTAGGTCATCCGTTCACCAAGCCGGAAAATAGCCTTACGCCCTGATCCATTCCCAGGCTTCTGAGAGTTGGTCGCTGGAGAAGAGTTTGGTGTCCCCTTGCATCAGGGGTGCAAAGATCTTCATGGCCAGTTTAACCCATTGGGGCCCGCCCACGATGGCCATCTTCTCAAATTCATCTTTGTGGAGCAGGAAGAATTTGGCATCGTCCCACATGGCGCCGGCCTCCATACCGGTAAATCCCTCATCCAGGAGGCAGAGCAGGCGAATTTTGCCGTGCTGGTTTATCAAGGTCTCCAGGGTGGGAATCAAAACCTCCTGGTAGTCACGATCTGTAAGCTTACCGACAGGCTTCACCCCTATAATCTTACCGTCGCTTTCAGGCATGATCTGAATCATGGCTTTCCTCCTTACTATAAAATAGTAGTTTTTAGCCTTTCTGCAAGGCATCAGTGCACTGCGGCAATGCTTCCCGGATGGAAAAGCGGAGAGGCCCGCAGCAGAAGGCTTGATAATTATCAATCATTAATGTATGAATATAAATCGATAACTCATTATTATCAAGGGGTGGCCGGGATGTTCCGATTAACCAGCCTGATTTCTTTAACATACCAGGAATTCGGCCAGATGTTGGACGCTTCGGGCGACCAACTCTACAGGAAAATCATGCTGGCCCTGGGGGTGGAAACCGACAAGGAACTCGCCCATAAGCTGGGCATATCCGAGCAGGCGGTTAACAATGCCAAACGGCATGGCAAAATTCCTGACCGCTGGTTGCTGTTTGCGGTGTGTCATTCCGGTTTTTCTCTGCCCCTGTTATTGTCTCTCACCGACCGGGAGTTGGGCCGGGTCTTCACCGATCAAAGCCGCTACGCCTTCAAATTGGTGCCGATTATTAGATCGTTGCAGGATCTGAGCAATGGAGATTACGTGCAGCACACGACCTCTTATCTGGCCCAGCAAAAATATGAGCTCCAAAAGGCCAGCGCTGAAAAAGATGAACTGGTGGCCCTGGTGATGGCCGACCATGCCCTGGAGCCGACGATCAACCCGGGGGATACCGTCATTATCAGCCTGACCCAGCGGCAATTCGCCCAAGGCGGCATTTTCATGGTCAATCTCGACGGCACCCTGCTCTTGTGCCGGTTGAACAAACTGCCGGGTAGATTCCGCATCGCTTTTGACAATCCCCACGTCAAAGATTTTGAGTCGGAAGCAGTAGATATCCGCGGCCGGGTCTTGTGGGTTTCCCAGGCGGTTTAGAGAGCGGCGGCTTGTTTAGCCGACTGGCTGACTGCCTCGGTTTCCTTTGAGAGTTGTGGAAAAGCGTTGATTATCAGCCTCAATTTTTGGCAAGGAGGGAGATATGCCTTATCGGAAGAAAGTTGCGGAACTGATGATTCCCCTGGAGGATTATCCGCATATTCCCTACTGGTTTACCCTGCGGCAGGCCATGGCCATCGTCCGGGAGGCGGCCATCAAGTTCAAACGCACGTTCGAGCCCCGGTCGATGCTGGTCTTCGATGAAAAATACCATCTCCTGGGGATCTTGACCCTGCGGGATATCCTCCGGGGTCTGGCCCCCAAATTTACCCAAGGGGCTGTCGGCAAATTACCAGCCGACTTTGACCTGGATTCTGCCGTCTCAGACCTCGAGGCAGACCTTTCCGGCCCGGGGGTGAAGGAGGCCGCACAGACCGCGGTGAGCGAAGTTATGAATCCCATCGAGGTTACGGTGGACACCGGCGACTCCCTGGCCAAGGCCCTCTTCTTGATGATCAAGGAGGACCTGGGCCGAATGCCGGTCATGGAGGAACACCGGGTAGTGGGCATAGTCCGGCTGAGCGACCTGTTCCAGGAGATCGCCGACTTCGTGCTCAGCGAGTAAGGTTTTCTCGGGTTCCCATGAGAGTTAGGCAAGCCCAATCTCCAGGGAGTTACTGGTTCCCCTAGGAAAGGAATATCGTATGCGAAGCATGATAAAACTATCCACCCTCGTCCTGGTCGGCGCCTTTCTGGGCGTCACCCTGGCGGCCGCGGCGGTTTCGGCCGCGGGAGAAAAGCCCGGTGACCGCCTCACGGTGGCCGGGGCCGTCAAGAATCTCCAGGGCCGCGGGGTTAAGGAAGTGGTAGTGGAAGTTCTGGTCAATGGCCGACATCTCAAGACTGCGGGCCCGGATGAGGAAATCGCCACCGGGAAGTCGGGGAGCTTTTTAGGGGAATTCGTGCTGCCCGCCGGCACCCTGCCAGGGGCCAGGGTGGAGGTCCAGGCCGCCAAACCCTCCTGGCGAGAGATCGGCCCCACCGGGGTCAAAGTCATCGATGCGGGCCGCGATGCCCAGGGCAACCAGGTCTATCAAGCGACCCAGAGCCTGACCATGTACCGCACCGTCACCCCGGGTTTCTGGATCGCCACGATTATTTTGTTCGTGGTCTACGTGATCATCGCCGCGGAGTGGATGCACCGGGCCCTGGCGGCCTTTCTCGGCGCCACCCTGGTCATGTTCATCAGCTATACCCTGGGCACCTTCGACAAAAAGTATTTCATCCTCTCCTTCGAAGACGCCATGCGGGCCATCGACCTGAACGTCATCTTTCTCCTCATGGGCATGATGATCATCGTCGGGGTCTTGAAAAAGACCGGGCTGTTCCAATGGCTGGCCTACAAATCCTATGCCCTGGCCCGGGGGAATATTTTCGTGCTGGCGGGCATCCTCATGGTAGTGACCGCCGTCGCCTCCGCTTTCCTGGACAACGTCACCACCATGTTGCTCATGATCCCGGTGACCATCGAGATCGCCGTCACCTTGAAAATCAACCCCATCACCTTTCTGATTCCCGAGGTCTTCGCCTCCAATGTCGGGGGCACCACCACGCTGATCGGCGATCCCCCCAATATCCTCATCGGCTCCTTTGCCAAGCTTACCTTCATCCAGTTTGTCGAACATTTGGCGATCATCTGCCTCATCTGCCTGGTGGTGGCAGTGGTTTATTATATTTATTGGTACAAGAAGGATTATCTTAAGGCCGAAGTCAAAGACGTGGACCGCACCATCGCCTATTTGCGGGAGGAATACCAGATCACCAATGTCAAGCTCACCATCATGAGCCTGGGGATGCTGGGCTTCACCATCCTCCTGTTCGTGTTTCACGGCGTGCTCCACATGGAACCGTCCATCGCCGCCCTGACCGGGGCCATGGTTCTGCTGGCCATCTCCGGGGTGGACATTGTGGAGATGCTGGAACATGAAGTGGAATGGCCCACGCTGGTGTTTTTCATGGCCCTGTTCATCGTCATCGCCGGGGCGGAAGAGACCGGCTTGATCCAGATGATTGCCGAGTGGGTCCGGGACGCCTCCCGGGGCAACCTGACGGTGGCCGTGATCATGGTCCTGTGGGTGGCGGCCATCGCTTCGGCCTTCATCGACAATATTCCCTTCACCGCCACCATGCTGCCCATCGTGGCCTTTCTTAACCAGAGCATGAACGTGCCCAATGACGTCCTGTGGTGGTCGTTGGCATTGGGGGCCTGTCTGGGGGGCAACGGCACCATGATCGGCGCTTCCGCCAACGTGGTCACCGTGGGCATGATGGAGAAGGCCGGCTACCACGTCTCCTTTCTCCATTACATCAAGGTCTGCTTTGTGCCCATGCTGATTACCGTCGTCCTGGCCATGTTCTACCTGCTGGGGTTTGAGATGCCGAAATAACTGGTTTTCATCGCCCACCTGTGCCAGGGTTAAGATGAGAGGCGTAGCTGTCTGTCTTCAGACCGCCGGGCCGGGCTTCTGACCCTGAGGGAGGTTCTTTTGAAGAAGACCGAGAAGTTTGACCCCAACCTGCCGGCTAAGGACCCTTTCTGGTTTCGGGAGTGTTTTTTGATGCCCATGCCCCTGGGCCGGAAGGCCATCAACCTTAGGGAACTCCTGCAAATCCTCCGGGAAGCGGACGAGTCGGTGTTGTACTACCATCTCTTGCAATCCCGCCTGGCCGTCACCCAGCCAGTGGTGGAGTACCCTAACGATTTCGCCTTTTGGGCCGCCACCGCCCTGCAAGACAGCAAGCTGGCCGAGAAACTCAGCTCCTTTGATCCCTTTGATTATGACCACATGGAGCAAGTCCGGGAGGCGATGGTGGACATCCTGGAAGAGTATCTGTGGAATTTGCCCAGTATCCCCTGGGCCCGCGCCGGGTTTGAATTTCATTTCTGCGAAGCCTCCATGGTAGTCATTCGCTCCGAGGTCCCGGCCAACACCCTGAAGGAATTTTGCCAGGGCCTGGGGAAGGTGGGGCTGGACTCCGTTTATTACCATTTTTTTGAGGCCCGCCGCCGCCTGGGCATGGTCCACATGGATGACTTTTCCTACTGGATGGAAGCCAATTTCGGCCTGCCGGAGTTGGTGGAGGCGATTCGGGACATCGACGGTTACTTCTATACGCTGAAAGAAATCCGGGACAGCCTGTTGGCCTTGATCCACCAGCATTTGGGAGAACTCTGTGGTCACACTGGATGATTATACCGCGATTGTCGGTGCGGAAGTGGTCGGCCAGCTCTACCGCCTGGCGGAGCGCCTGGGGCCCCGCCGCTTCGTCCATATCAATTCCACCCGCACCGGCGGGGGGGTGGCGGAGATCCTCTCCCGGGCCGTGCCGTTGTTGAACCAGTTGGGGTTGGAGACCGTCTGGGAGGTAGTCCAGGGCGACCCGGACTTTTTCGAAGTGACCAAATCCTTTCACAATGCCCTGCAGGGACAAGACGTCCGGATCAGCAAGTCCTTGTTGAACCACTACGAGGAGATCAATCGGGAGAATGCCCGGAAGTTTACCTGGGAGGCGGACTTCGTCCTGGTGCACGATCCCCAGCCGGCCTGGCTCATTAATGAAATGCGGTCCCAGGCCAAGCACTGGATATGGCGCTGCCATATCGACGCCTCCCGGCCCAATCTCAAGGTCTGGAAATACCTGCGGGAGATCGTCAGTAAATATGACGCCTCCATCTTTTCCATGGCGCAATTTGCCCAAAATCTGCCTCACGATCAATATCTCATCCGACCCTCCATCGACCCTTTAAGTGAAAAGAACCGGGAACTGACCCCGGAGGAAATCCAGAAGGTCCTGGACCGTCTGCAGATTGAGCGAGACAAACCCATGATCTTGCAAGTCTCCCGGTTCGATTCCTTTAAAGACCCGGTGGGGGTAATTCAGGCCTTCCGCATGGTGCGCAAACATACCCCCTGTAGACTGGTGTTGGCCGGAGGCGAGGCCACCGATGACCCGGAAGGGCCCCAGACCCTGGCGGAGGTCATGGAAGCGGCCGAGGGGGAGCCGGACATTCAGGTGCTTTTGTTGCCCGCGGACGCCCATCACGACATCAACGCTTTGCAGCGCGCCGCGGATATTATCCTCCAAAAATCCACCCGGGAAGGGTTCGGCCTGACGGTCACCGAGGCCATGTGGAAAGGCAAGCCGGTCATCGGCAGCGACGTGGGGGGCATCGTCCTGCAGCTCCGGGATTATAGCACCGGCTTCCTGGTCAATTCTCCGGAGGGCTGCGCCTTCCGCATCCGCTATTTGCTCCACCGGCCGGAGATGGGCAAACGCATGGGTAAACTGGCCCAGGAATTCGTGCGGCAACACTTCCTCATCACCCGTAATATCCGGGATTATCTGACGCTCCTGTCGCTGCTGGAAAACCCCGGCAGCCGCGTCATCGAGCTCTGATTCTCTATGAAAGACATCCCTGCCAAACAGGAAGTCGCGCAGCCCCCAGGCAATTTGGGAGCTACGTACCTGGGGGATAACCGCTGCCGTTTCCTGGTGTGGGCGCCCCTGGCGCAGCAGGTGGAGGTGCGTCTGGTCTCCCCCCGAGAGGAGCTGGTGCCCCTGGAGTCAGGGGCAAGGGGTTACTTCTCCGGGGTGGTTGCCGGGGTGACGCCAGGCTGCCGGTATTTTTACCGGTTGCATGGGCAGCAGGACTTCCCGGACCCGGCCTCCCGGTTTCAGCCCGAGGGGGTCCACGGCCCGTCCCAGGTGGTGGAGCCGCGTTTCCCCTGGGATGACGGCCATTGGTCCGGCTTACCTCTGGAAGATTACGTCATTTATGAGCTGCACGTGGGGACTTTTACCCCGGAAGGGACCTTTGACGCGATTATTCCTTACCTGGATGAGCTGAAAGATCTGGGGCTCACGGCCCTGGAACTGATGCCCGTGGCCCAGTTTCCCGGAGGGCGCAACTGGGGCTACGACGGGGTCTTTCCCTTTGCGGCCCAGAACTCCTACGGGGGACCCGAAGGTCTGAAAAGATTGGTCAACGCCTGCCACACGCGGGGCCTGGCAGTGGTCCTGGACGTGGTTTACAACCACCTGGGCCCGGAAGGCAACTACCTGGCGGCTTACGGCCCGTATTTCACCCGGCGCTATTGCACTCCCTGGGGGGAGGCCCTCAACTTCGACGGCCCGGACAGCGATGAGGTGCGGCGCTTCTTCATTGAAAACGCCCTCTCCTGGGCCTCGGAATTTCATATTGACGCCTTGCGCCTGGATGCCCTGCATGCCATTGTCGATCAGTCGCCGCAACCGTTCGTGGCCGACCTGGCCGCAACGGTGCACCGGGCCCGGGAGTGCTGGCACCGGAAAATCTATCTGATGGCGGAGAGCGACCTCAACGACGTGCGCCTGATCCGCACTCCCGAACTGGGGGGGTATGGTCTGGATGCCCACTGGAATGATGATTTTCACCATGCTCTCCACACCTTGCTGACCGGGGAGCAGACCGGTTACTATGCGGATTTCGGACGTCTGGAGCAACTCGCCAAGGCCTGGCGCGAAGGTTTCATCTATTCCGGGGAATATTCTCCTTATCGGCGGCGTCGCCACGGCTCCTGTTCCCGGGATGTGGCGGCGGAGCGCTGGGTGGTCTTTTCCCAAAACCACGACCAGGTGGGCAATCGCCTGGGAGGGGAACGTCTCAGTCAACTGGTGTCCTTCGAGGCCTTGAAGCTGGCGGCCGGCGCGGTGCTCTTATCACCTTTTCTGCCCCTCCTGTTCATGGGGGAGGAATATGGCGAAGTGGCGCCATTTTGGTATTTTGTCAGTCACTCGGACCCGGGGCTCATTGAAGCCGTGCGGCAGGGGCGGAAGGCAGAGTTCGCCGCCTTCGATTGGCCGGGCGAACCTCCCGACCCCATGGCTGAGTCGACTTTTATCCGGGCCGGGCTGGACCACCAGCTCCGCCGGGATGGGCCGCACCGGGTCCTGTGGGAATTTTACCGGGAATTGCTCCGGCTCCGCCGGGAACTGAATCTCTTGACCGGCCTGGGCCGCCGGGATCGTGAAATTATCGTCTATGAGGAAGAAAAGGTATTGTGGATGCGCATGATTGACGCGGCAGGCGAAGCGGTAATGTTGTTCTCTTTTGGCCAGGAAGCCTTGCAGTTATCTCTCCCCTGGCCCCGGGGCCGTTGGCACCGGCGGCTGGATGCCGCCCAGGGGCGCTGGCAGGGCCCCGGAAGTGACGCACCAATGATGATCGAAGGCGGGAGCGCTCTTTCCCTCAGACTTTCTCCCCAGTCCCTGCTGGTGTATCTCCGCCAGGATTTGGCTTGATGGAAAGATATATCTGCATCCACGGCCATTTTTACCAACCTCCCCGGGAAAATCCCTGGCTGGAAGATATCGAACTCCAGGATTCAGCGTATCCCTACCACGACTGGAACGAAAGGATCGCCGCCGAATGTTACGCCCCCAACACCGTGTCGCGCCTTCTGGACGGCGAGGGCCGCATCGTCGGGCTCACCAACAACTATGCCAGGATGAGCTTTAACTTCGGGCCCACCCTCCTGGCCTGGTTGTCCAGTAAAGCCCCCGAGATTTATGCGGCCATCCTGGCGGCGGACCGGGAGAGCCGGGAAAGATTCTCCGGCCACGGCTCCGCCCTGGCCCAGGCCTATAATCATATGATTATGCCCCTGGCCCACCCCCGGGACAGGTACACCCAGGTGCTCTGGGGAATCCGGGATTTCGAGCATCGCTTCGGGCGGTCGCCCGAGGGCATGTGGCTGCCGGAGACCGCGGTGGACCTGGATACCCTGGATATCATGGCCGAATTGGGGATCCGCTTTACCATCCTGGCGCCCCGCCAGGCGCACAGGGTCCGCAAGATTGCCCGGGGTCACTGGCGGGACGTGAGCGGCGGCCGGATCGACCCCACTACGGCCTATCTCTTGAAATTGCCCTCGGGCCGGACCATCAACCTGTTTTTCTATGACGGCCCCATCTCCCAGGGTATTGCTTTCGAAGACTTGCTGGAGCGGGGCGAAAACCTGGCCATGCGCCTGGTCAACGCCTTCTCGGAGGGGCGCTCCTGGCCCCAACTGGTGCATATCGCCACGGATGGGGAAACCTACGGGCACCATCGGCTCCACGGCGATATGGCCCTGGCCTATGCCCTGGATTACCTGGAAAACCACAACCTGGCCCGCCTGACCAACTATGGCGAGTTTCTGGAAAAGCACCCCCCTGCCTTTGAAGTGAAGATTTTTGAGAATTCTTCCTGGAGTTGTGTCCACGGAGTGGAGAGGTGGCGGCAGGATTGCGGCTGCAACAGCGGCATGCGCCGCGAGTGGAGCCAGGCCTGGCGCGCCCCCTGCGGGAAGCCCTGGACTGGCTGCGGGACACCCTGGCGCCCCAGTATGAGGAAAGAGCCTCCCACTTTCTGCAAGACCCCTGGGCGGCGAGAAATGATTACCTCGCCATCATCCTCAATCGCCGGCAGGATGTCTTGGAAGAGTTTCTGCAGCAACACGCCAGGCGGGAGCTCAGCCCCAATGAGAAGAGCCTGGTCCTGAAACTCCTGGAGATGCAGCGCCATGCCATGCTGATGTACACCAGCTGCGGCTGGTTCTTCGACGAGCTTTCGGGTCTGGAAACCGTGCAGATCCTCCAGTATGCCGGCCGCGTCGTCCAACTGGCCCGGGATGTCCTGGGAGAGGACCATGAAGGCCAATTCCTCGAACGGCTCCAGCCCGCCAAGAGCAATATCCCGGAACATGGGGACGGCCGCCGGATTTTCGAGAAGTTCGTCAAACCCGCCATGGTGGACCTGCTCACCGTGGGAGCCCATTACGCCATCAGTTCCCTCTTCGAGGATTATCAAGCCCAAGACCGCATCTTTTGCTACACCGTTGATCGGGAAGACTACCGTCTGGCGGAGGCGGGCAAGGCCAAACTGGCGGTGGGACGGATACAGGTGACCTCTGATATTACCTTTAATTCCGCGGCCCTCAGCTTCGCGGTGCTGCACTTCGGCGACCACAACCTGTGCGGCGGCGTGCGGGAGTTCCAGGGGGAGGAGGCCTACGCCGCCATGGCCGCGGAGGTCGGCGAGGCCTTTTCCTGGACGGATTTTCCCGAGGCCATCCGCCGCATCGATCAGCACTTCGGAGACTCCACTTACTCCCTGCGGTCCCTCTTCCGGGACGAACAGCGCAAAGTCCTGGACCAGATTATGGAGATGACTCTGGAAGAGGTCTGGTCCGCTTATGGCCGGCTTTATTCCCATAACGTGCCCTTGATGCGCTTCCATAGAGAACTGGGGGTGCCCCTGCCCCGGCCCTTTCTGGCCACAGCGGAAATTGTCCTCAACCGTTACCTGCTCGAGGCCTTCCGGGCGCCGGAATTGGACCTGGAGCTGATCCGCGGCCTCCTGGAAGAAGCGCGCCTGTTAAAGATCGGTCTTGAAGGGGCCGGATTGGAATATGCCCTGAGAAAAGGCATCGAACGCCTGGCCGAGAGATTCCGGCAGCACCCCCTTGATGGGGAATACTTGCAGCAACTGGAGGCCGCGGTCACCCTGGAAACGGAATTACCTTTTGCCGTCCATCTCTGGAAAGTGCAAAATATCTATTGTGAGATGCTGACCTCGGTCTATCCCCAGCAGCGCCAGCAGTCGGACCAGGGACCGGGGGAGGCCCGCAACTGGGTGGAACATTTTAGGGCGTTGGGCAAAAGGCTGTCGGTCCGAGTTGACTAAGCAAGGAGGTGTCCGGGTGGAGCAAACCATGACCGGCTTTAGAGTTCCTGCCGCTACGTATCGTCTGCAGTTCCACCATGGCTTCCGCTTCATCACCGCCCAGGCCCTGGTGCCGTATTTGCACGACCTCGGCATCTCCGACCTCTACGCCTCCCCCTTCTTCAAGGCCCGGCGGCGCAGCCTCCACGGCTATTCCGTGACCAATCCCCTGGAAATCAATCCGGAGTTGGGGTCCAGGGTTTCCCTGCGGGCCTTGAGAAAGGTTTTGAACTCCAGGGATATGGGCCTCATGCTGGACATCGTCCCCAACCACATGGCCCTGAGCCATAACAATCCCTGGTGGCTGGATGTCCTGGAAAATGGCCCGGGATCGCCTTATGCCGTCTTCTTTGACATTGACTGGCATCCTTTTAACCGCGTGTTGGAAGGCCGCGTCATCCAACCCGTGCTCGGCTCGCCTTACGGGCAGGCCCTGGAAAACCGGGAAATCAGGTTGGCCCTGGAAGAGGAGGGCTTTTTTGTTTATTACTATGAGCATAAATTTCCCCTGGACCCCAAGACTTACGAGATCATTTTAAGACACCGGCTGGCAGACCTGGTCCGGGAATTAGGGGAGGGGAATTCCGCCATTATGAGCCTCCTGGGGCTCATTACCCTGGTGGAGCATCTCCCGCCCCGCTCCCTGAGCAGTAAGAGAAAGCTCCTGGAACGCCACCGGCAAAAGGAAATCCTGAAAAATAATCTCTGGCTCCTCTACCAGGTAAATCCCCTGATTAAGAAATTTCTCGATGAAAATATCGCCATATTTAATGGCCGCGCCGGAGACCCGGCAAAGTTTTAACCTGTTGGACCACCTCCTCAGTCTACAGCCTTATCGCCTCGCCTATTGGCGGGTCTCTCTGGATATGATCAATTACCGGCGCTTTTTCAGCGTTAACGATTTGATCGGCCTCCGGGTGGAAGACCCCCGGGTGTTTGAGGCGAGTCACAGCCTGCTGTTTAATCTGGTCCGGGAAGGGAAGGTCACCGGAGTCAGGATTGATCACGTTGACGGATTATATGACCCCCTGGGATATCTGCAGCGCCTGCAGAGCCGCCTGGCCCCCGGCGGGAAGGCCCCGGAGGGCCAGGAAAGTCTCTATGTGGTGGTGGAAAAGATCCTCGCCGCGGACGAACCCTTGCCGCCCGAGTGGCCGGTGGCGGGCACTACCGGCTATGATTTTCTCAATACCCTCAACGGGCTTTTCATCAAGGCGAAGGGATTCCAGGAGGTTCAGCAGGTCTATAAGCGCTTTGTCAAACCGGACCTGACCCGGACCGAGCTGATTTATCAGAAGAAAAAGCTGATCATGGAAAGCCTGTTCCAGGGGGAACTGGAATCCCTGGGATATATGCTGAGCCTGCTGGCGGAACAGGATCGGCAGGCCCGGGATGTCCCCAGAAAAGAGCTGCAGAAAATCATCGGCGAAGTCATTGCCCGCCTGCCGGTTTACCGCACCTACATCCGCAGCTTTGAGGTCAGCCCCCGGGACCGGGCCTGCCTGGAGCAAGTCATTGCAGAGGTGAGAACGCATCGCCCCTCTTTCACCCCACGGCCCTGGACTTTGTGCAGCGTGTGCTCTTGCTGGAGTTCCCTCCTAACCTGTTGGAGGAGCACCGGGAAGACTGGCTTGGGTTCGTCATGCGCTGGCAGCAGTTCACCGTGCCCGTCATGGCCAAGGGCCTGGAGGATACGGCCCTTTACGTCTATAACCCCCTCATCTCCCTCAACGAAGTGGGGACCGACTTCCTGGTGGTGGCCCCGGAGGATTTCCACCGGTTTAACCAGGGGCGCCAGGCAAAGTGGCCATTTGCCCTGAACGCCACCACCACCCACGACACCAAGCGGAGTGAAGATGTGCGGCTGCGCATCAACGTCCTCTCGGAAATTCCCCGGGAATGGGAGGCCTGCCTGCAGCGCTGGAGCGCCTGGAACGCCGCCAAGAAGCGAGAGGTCCACGGACTGGCCGTACCGGATGCCAACGAGGAATATTTTCTGTACCAGACCTTGCTGGGGGCCTGGCCGCTCTTTGAGGCGGAGTTGCCGGGGTTTAAAGAGCGGCTCAAGGCCTATGTGATCAAGGCGGCCCGGGAGGCCAAGGTGCATACCCGGTGGATCGATCCCGATTTCGAACATGAGAGCGCCCTGCTGGCCTTTGTGGATGATATCCTGGAGGACACCCCGGCTAACGCCTTCCTCAGTGATTTCCGGGAATTCCAGGCGCCCCTCTCCTCCTCCGGGGCGCTGCACTCGCTGTCCCAGGTGCTGCTCAAAATTGCCTCACCCGGGGTGCCGGACCTCTACCAGGGAACGGAGCTGTGGGACTTCAGCCTGGTGGACCCGGACAACCGCCGGCCGGTGGATTTTTACCAGCGCGCCCGCCTTCTCGGTGATGTAAAAAAGAAGGAATCTAAGGGGAGCCGGGCCGCTCATTCATGATCTGCTCGCCCACTGGGAAAATGGCGGCCTCAAGCTCTATATTACCTATAAGGCTCTTAATTTCAGGAAGGCGCACCTTGAGCTTTTTTTACAGGGGGACTATATTCCCCTCGAGACGCGGGGCCCAAACCGGGAGAAGGTGGTGGCTTTTGCCCGGCGCCATGAAAATTCCTGGGCAGTAGTGGTGGTTGCCAGGCTTTTCAGCACCATGCTGGCGGCCGGGGATCTGGCCTTCGCCCCGGGAGTGTGGCGGAAAAACTTCGTGGCTTTGCCTCAAGGGGCGCCGGGGGAATGGCTGAACATTTTTACCCATGAGCGCCTGAAATCCAATCAACTGCAAGGGTCACAGGTCATTGCCCCTTGATCAACTCTTCCAGAAATTGCCGGTGGCCCTCCTGTTCGGGTCCGGAGCCTGAGATTCGGTCGCCGAGGCCAACTGTTGCCAGCACCAGGTTCCATGATTCAAGCGGCAGATCGCCAACCGGAAGATTTACCTACCAGACGCGGGGTTATATGCTGACCGAGATTGTTTTTAAGCCCATCGGCACGGTACATTCGCCTTTTAAAGAACCTACGGGCACGCCTATCCAACCCGGGGCTGCGGCCGGAGTCCAGGGGTTGGTGGAAGTCTTCCCGGAGTACCGGGAAGGCCTCGCCGACCTGGAAGGTTTTTCCCACCTCATTTTGCTCTACTACTTTCACCTGGCCCAGGGTTTTTCCCTGAGGGTGAAACCCTTTCTGGATAAGCAGCAGCGCGGCCTGTTTGCCACCCGGGCGCCGGCCCGGCCCAACCCCATCGGCATCTCCACCGTGCGGCTGGAGCGCGTTGAAGGGACCCGGCTCTACATCCGGGAGGTGGATATCGTGGACGGCACGCCCCTGCTGGACATCAAGCCCTACGTGCCCCGGTTTGACCGCCGGGATGGGGCCACCAGCGGCTGGCTGGCGGATAACCTGGACCGGCTGGAAGGCGCCCGGGACGACGGCCGGTTTATGCCCTGAGGCCCGTTGCCCGTCAGCCGTAGCCCCTTGGCAAATAATCTAGCGGACTGTTAAAAAATCTGGCAGGCGATGCAAAAATTCGTGAATTCGGGAGGTCTTCCGGGGTGAAGAGCAATATCTATTGATTTCAGTAAGATGACCCCATTGAGCGCCGTTCCGGGAGACAGAAAAAAGATTTATTTTCAAAAACGGTTGGACCCGGCGCCGGCGCCCGCGGGTTCACGTCCAAGGCCGCGTCGGGTACAGGCTATCGGGCCTGGCGGCTGTGGCTCCGTCGGGAGCGCCGCTTCCGGAAACGCACTCCACCCTGAGGTCCCCTGACCCCATGGAAATATAGTCACAGATGTGGCATTTTTACCCATATTCTTATAAATATAAGCAATATCAGTAAGATATATGAAGAGTCCTTCTCCCTCTGCCCTAAAACCCCCCGCGCTCCGCACTGACTGTTTGAACTTTCTTTCCCAAGGATGAGCCCGGCCGCGGGTTTCCTCCCGGCAGCGTCAAGGGCATAGGCCCTTGCATTATTAAAACGAGAACCAATCACCGTGGCAGTAACTCGGTTCGGAACATCCGGGGCGCCGATGATGATGGAAAAGAGCGGGACACTGTTGATCGCAGAACGCGGCGGGGCCTTGTCCCAGAACCTGGATTTCTGGATTACCGACCAGGGACACCGGCTCAAGGCCGTGGACAATATCAAAGATCTGCTCATGACCCTGCAGAGTGAAAAGATCAATGTGCTGGTCATGGATGTTCGCCTGCCGGAAGATTTGGGTTACGAGGCCATCTCCATCATCAAAGGACTGGACCGCAAGCTGCCCATCATCATTACTGCCGATGAAAACAATGCTGAACAGGAAAGCCGCATCCGGCACCAGGGGATTTTTTACTATCACGTCAACTCCTTTGGCCTGGATGACCTGATCTTAGCTATTTCGAACGCCATGGTGCGATCATCCCAATAATCTCAGAGAGGGAGCGCGATGCCATTACAAGAGAAATTGACTTCCGGCGAATTTGCCATTCTGGCGGAGATGGAGCCGCCCAAAGGCACGGATGTTTCCGACATGGTGGCGGCCGCCACCGGCGTCAAGCGCATGGTGGACGCTTTTGTGGTCCCGGAGATGAACAACGCCGTGATGCGGTTGAGTTCCCTGGGCGGCGCCCTCCTCTTGCAAAGCAAGGGACTGGAAACGGTGATGCAGGTGTGCTGCCGGGACCGCAACCGCCTGGCGCTGCAGGGCGACCTGTTGGCGGCCCATGCCCTGGGGGTCCCCAATGTCATGGCGGTCACCGGCGACGAGATCACCCACGGCGACCATCATCAGGCCAAGGCGGTTAACGACCTCGATCTCCTGGAACTGCTCAGCGCCATGCAAACCATGCAGACCGGACGGGACCTGGCCGGGGTGGATCTCAAAGGGGCGCCGCAATTCCTGGTGGGCTCCACGGTCAAGGTGACCAATGATGCCGGCGCCCTGAAGCAGGAACTGGCGGACCTGGACCGGAAAATTGCCGCCGGGGCCCGGTTCTTTACCACCCAGGCGGTTTTCGACGTGGAAGTCCTGGAGAAATTCCGGCAGCAGGTGGGCCAGCGGCCCGCGGCCATCATTCCCACGGTGATGCTCTTGAAGAGTGTGGGCATGGCCCGCTACATCAACGCCCACATGGAGATGAAAATCCCCGAGGCTTTCGTCGCCCGGATTCAGAATAGCTCCGACCGGGTGCGGGAGTGTGTCCAGATCGCCGCGGAATTTGTGGCCGCGGTCAAAAAAGCGGGATTCCCCGGAGTGCTCATCTCCACCATCGGGTGGGAGGAAAAACTGCCGTCGATCCTGGCGGCGGCCGGTTTATAGCGGCATCCAGAGAATTTTAACCGGGTTATAAGGGATAGGATTATGCCCCAAGAAAAAGACGTGACGGCTCAAGAATCAGCCCAGAAGAAAGGCAACGTGGGCGCGGTGATGGTGGTGGGCGGCGGCGTCGCCGGGATCCAGGCGTCCCTGGATATGGCCAACTCGGGCTTCTACGTCCATCTGGTGGAAACCAAGCCGGCCATCGGCGGGGTCATGGCCCAGTTGGACAAGACCTTCCCCACCAACGACTGCTCCATGTGCATTATCTCTCCCAAGCTGGTGGAGTGCGGCCGGCATCTGAACATCGAGATTCACACCCTCACCGACGTGGCGGCCATTGACGGGGAGGCGGGCAACCTCAAGGTGACCCTGAAGAAACAGCCCCGGTACGTGGATCCGGCCAAGTGCACCGGCTGCGGCGAGTGCGCCAACGTCTGTCCGGTGACCATGTCGGACGCCTTTAATGCCGGCCTGGCCGACTGGAAGGCGGTTTACCGCCTCTATCCCCAGGCGATCCCCGCGGCCTTCGGCATCAAGAAGCTGGACCGGGCCCCCTGCACCCTGACCTGTCCGGCCGAGATCAATGTCCAGGGCTATGTCCAGCTCATCAAGATGGGCAAATACGAGGAAGCCATAAAACTCATTATGGAGCGGCTGCCGCTGCCCGGGGTCTTGGGCCGGGTCTGTCCGCATCCCTGCGAGTCCAAGTGCCGGCGCGCCGAACTGGATGAGGCCGTGGCCATCTGCAATCTGAAGCGGTTTGCCGCGGACCAGGTGGACCTGAGCGCCATCGCGCCGCCCCTGGTGGAGGCCAAAAGCGACCGGGTCGCCATCATCGGTTCCGGCCCGGCGGGGTTGGCCTGCGCCTATCACCTGGCGCTGAAAGGCTACCGCCCGACCATCTTCGAGGCCCTGCCCAAGGCCGGCGGCATGCTCCGGGTGGGCATTCCCGACTACCGCCTGCCCAAGGACATCCTGGACCGGGAAATCGACAATATCCTGCGCCTGGGGGTGGAATTGAAGACCGACACCGCCCTGGGCCGGGATTTCACCCTGGATGAACTCCTGGAAGAAGGCTATAGGGCCGTTTTTCTGGGGATCGGCTGCCACGTGGGCAAGCCCCTGGGGATTCCCGGCGAGGACGCCGAGGGCGTGATCCAGGGCGTGGAGTTCCTGCGCCGGGCCAACCTGAAAGAACCCCTGACGGTGGGCAAGAGGCTGGCGGTGATCGGCGGCGGCAACGTGGCCATCGACGTGGCCTGCACCGCCCGGCGGCTGGGCTCGGAGGTGACCATCGTCTATCGGCGGTCCCGGGAAGAAATGCCCGCCTTTGCCCATGAAATCGAGCAGGCCACCTGCGAGGGCGTCGAGATCGTCTATCTGGCCGCGCCTTTGAAGACGGTTACCGGTAAAGACGGCAAGGTCGCGGGCCTCATCTGCCAGAAGATGGAGCTGGGCGAAGCGGACGCCTCCGGGCGGCGCCGGCCGGTGCCCGTCGAAGGGGCCGAGTTCGAGCTGCCGGTGGACATGGTGGTGCCGGCCATCGGCCAGGAAGCGGCCCAGGGGCCTTTAGGGGCCTGCGGCGTCAAGCTGTCCCGCTGGGGCACGATTGAAGTCAATGAAGTGACCTACGAGACCTCCCGGCCCGGGGTCTTTGCCGCGGGAGATGTGCACACCGGCCCCTGGATTGCCATCGAGGCGGTGGGGGGCGGCATTGAAGCCGCGGAGTCCATCGACCGGTATCTTCGGGGCGCGGACATGACTGCGGGCCGCTCCGAAGGCGAGGAGGCCCACAAACGCTGGGCCGAGATTCCCAAGGACGAAACCGGGGCCCCCCGGGAAGAGATGGCGACGCTGCCGCCGGAGCACACCTGCGCCTGCTTTGATGAAATTTCCCAGGGATACACCGAGGAACAGGCCCAGCGGGAGGCGACGAGATGCCTCAACTGCGGGGTCTGCTCCGAGTGCATGCAGTGCGTCGCCGCCTGCCAGGCCGGGGCCGTCGACCACACCATGCAACCCGAAACCACCGAGGTGGAGGTCGGGGCCATGATCCTGTCCCCGGGCTTTCAGACCTTCAGCCCCGTCAAGTGTGAGACCTACCATTACAACACCTTGCCCAACGTCGTGACCGCCCTGGAGTTCGAGCGGATTCTCTCGGCCTCCGGCCCCTTCGGCGGCCACCTGGTGCGGCCTTCGGATCACCAGGAACCCAAGAAGATCGCCTGGCTCCAGTGCGTGGGTTCCCGGGACGTGAAGTACCACACCTACTGTTCCTCGGTCTGCTGCATGTACGCCATCAAGGAGGCGGTGATTGCCAAGGAGCACGCCCCCTATGATCTGGAAACCAGCCATCTTTTTCATGGACATGCGCACCTTCGGCAAGGATTTCGAACTCTACTATAACCGCGCCAAAGATGAACACGGGGTGCGTTTCATCCGTTCCCGCATCCATAGCATCGATCCCCTGCCCGGCGGATGATTTGGCCATCCGGTACGCCGACGAAAGCGGGGAAGAGAAGGTCGAGACCTTTGAGATGATCGTGCTGTCGGTGGGCATGGAGGTGAGCCAGGCCGCCCGGGAGCTGTCCGCGACCCTGAAGGTGGATACCAACGCCCACGATTTTGTGGCCACCTCGCCCCTGGCGCCGGTGACGTCCTCCCGGGGCGGCATCTATGTCTGCGGGGCCATGCAGGGTCCCAAAGACATTCCCGGAATCGGTCATGCAGGCCTCCGCCGCGGCCGGGGCGGTGAGCGCCGCGCTCGGGGACGTCCGCTGGACCGAGACCAAGACCCGGCCGGCCCCCGAACCCAAAGACATCCGGCCGGAAGACACCCCCCGGATCGGGGTGTTCGTCTGCAATTGCGGCATCAACATCGGCGGCTACCTCGACGTGCCGGAGCTGTCGGCCTACGCCAGGTCGCTGCCCAACGTCACCTACGTGGAAGACAACCTGTTCACCTGCTCCCAGGACACCCAGGTCAATATGACCAAGGTCATCGAGGAACACAACCTCAACCGGGTGGTGGTGGCGGCCTGCACCCCCATCACCCACGAGCCCCTGTTCCGGGAGACGTTGATCGACGCCGGCTTGAATAAGTATCTCTTTGAGATGGCCAATATCCGCAACCAGGACACCTGGGTCCACATGAAGGACCACGACAAAGCCACGGACAAGGCCAAAGACCTGGTGCGGATGGCGGTGGCCCGGGCCTCCCTGCTCAAGCCCCTGACGGAAAAGCCCCTGACCATCAACCAGCGGGCCCTGGTCATCGGCGGCGGCATCGCCGGCCTCAATGCGGCCCTGAACCTGGGGGACCAGGGCTTTGAGACCATCCTCCTGGAGAAGGAGCCGCAACTGGGCGGCATCGGGCGCCGGGTCCACAAGACCATCGAGGGCCTGGACGTCCAGGCCTATCTGGATCGGACTCATCGAGCGGGTCAAGGCCCACGACAAGATCCAGGTGCTCGCCAATGCCCTGGTGGTGGGGTTCAGCGGCTACAAAGGCAACTTCACCACGGAAGTGTTGGTGGGGCCCGGCATGTACGAGCGGAAAATCGATCACGGCATCACCGTGGTGGCCACCGGCGCCCACGAATACCACCCCAAGGAATTTCTCTACGGGGAACATGAGCGGGTGATGACCCAGCTGGAGCTGGGCGATTTCCTCCATAAGGCCCCGGCGGACGCCGCCACGTGGGACCGGGTGGTCATGGTGCAGTGCGTGGGCTCCCGGAATGAGGAGAACCCCAACTGCAGCCGCATCTGCTGCCAGGGGGCGGTGAAGTACGCCCTGCGGCTCAAGGAGATCAACCCCGACATGGACGTGGTGATCCTCTACCGGGATATGCGCACCTACGGCTTCCTGGAGGATTACTACCGGGAGGCCCGGGACAAGGGGGTGCTCTTCTCCCGGTTCGAGCCGGACCATTTGCCCCAGGTCACGAACGACAACGGCCAGTTGAGCGTCACCTTTGTGGACCACGTGCTGGGACGCCCCATCAGCATGCCCGTGGACGCGGTGGTGTTGAGCGCCGGGGCCCGGGCCAACGACACCGAGGAATTGGCGTCGCTCTTAAAACTCCCCCGGAACGCCGGCGGGTTTTTCATCGAGGCCCACGCCAAGCTGCGGCCGGTGGATTTTGCCTCGGAAGGCATCTTCCTCTGCGGCATGGCCCACTCTCCCAAGCTCATCGGCGAGAGCATCGCCCAGGCCATGGCCGCGGCGGCCCGGGCCGGGGCGTTTCTGGCGGACGTCAACCAGACCATCAGCGGGGTCACCGCCCAAGTGGAACCGGACCGGTGCGCCGCCTGCCTGGTGTGCGTCCGGACCTGTCCCTACGGCGTGCCCCAGATCAACCGGGACAACGTCTCGGAGATCAACGAGGCCCTGTGCCAGGGCTGCGGCACCTGCGCCTCGGAATGTCCGGCCAAGGTCATCCAGGTGGCCCATTATGAAGACGACCAGATCAGCGCCAAGATCAAAACTCTCTATTGAGGAGTCCGATGATGGAATCGTTTGAGCCGAAGATTGTCGGGTTTTGCTGCCACTACTGAGCTTATTCCGCTGCGGACCTGGCAGGTTCGATGCGATTGCAGTACCCGCCCAGCGTGCGCATCATCGAGGTCCCCTGCACCGGCAAGGTGGACATCATGCACCTGCTGATGGCCTTTGAATACGGCGCCGACGGCGTCATCGTGGTAGGGTGCATGGAGGGAGACTGTCACTACACCGCCGGCAACCTCTACGCCAAAAAGCGGGTCCAGCGGGTCAAGGATATCCTCGATAAAGTCGGCATCGGGGGTGAACGGTTGGGGATGTACAACCTGTCTTCCGGGATGGGAGGGCGCTTCGCCGAGATCGTCCGGGAGATGACCGAGAAAGTCCTGGAATTGGGACCGAGTCCCATCAGAGCTGCGACAGGAAAGGCCGTCAGGCCCATTGCGGAGGTAACCACATGATTAAGGCAGTGCCCAAACCCCTGGAAGAAGTCCTCGACCTGGTCAAAGACTTCAATAAAGTGCTGATTGCCGGCTGCGATGGCTGCGTCACCGTGTGCGAGGCCGGCGGTTTGAAGGAAGCCAAGGTGCTGGCTTCGGCCCTCCGGCTCTACTTCACCCAGGCCGGCCGGCAGGCCCAGGTTGACGAAACCAGCCTGACCCGGCAGTGCGAAAAGGAGTACCTGGCCCAGCTTGCCGACAAGATGGACGCTTACGACGCCGTGGTCTCCCTGGCCTGCGGGGTCGGGGTCCAATATCTGGCCGAGATGTACAACAACAAGATCGTTTACCCCGGCGTGGATACCTGTTTCATGGGGGTCAACGAGGAGCGGGGGGTTTACTCCGAACGCTGCCAGGCCTGCGGCCGCTGCATCCTGGCCGAAACCGGCGGCGTCTGCCCCATCGCCCGCTGTTCCAAGCGCATGCTCAACGGCCCCTGCGGCGGCTCCGACAAGGGCAAGTGCGAAATCAACAAAGATATCCCCTGCGGCTGGGAGCTGATCTACGAACGGCTGAAAACCCTGGGCCAGCTGGACCGCTTTGAGAAACCCGTGGATCCCAAAGACTGGACCACTTCCCGGGACGGCGGCCCGCGCAAGATCGTCAGAGAGGATTTACGGATATGAGCGCGACTACTCCCAGCAAACTGCAGAAGATGATCGCCTCGGGCAATTTTGCCGTGACCTCCGAGGTTGGTCCGCCCCGGAGCGCCGATGGCGCCGTGATTGAGCAAAAGGGCAACCTGATCAAGGATCACGTCGATGCCATCAACGTCACGGACAACCAGACCTCGGTCTGCCGGGTCTGTAGTCTGGCCTGCTGCATCCGCCTCAAGCTCATGGGGCTGGAGCCGTGTCTCCAGATGGTGACGCGGGACCGGAACCGCATCGCCCTCCAGAGCGATATCCTGGGGGCCGCCTCCTTCGGCATCCACAACATGCTCTGCCTCACCGGCGACCACCAGCAGTTCGGGGACCACCCCAAGTGCGCCAACGTCTTTGACCTGGATTCCGTCCAGCTCATCCAGACCGTGAAGATGATGCGGGATGAAGGGCGGCTCTTGGGCGGCTACGAATTCGAGGTGCGCCCCCAGATGTTCATCGGGGCCGCGGCCAACCCCTTCGCCGGGCCCAACGTGGCTATGCGGGTGGCCCGGCTGGCCAAGAAAGCCGCCGCCGGGGTGCAGTTCGTCCAGACCCAGTGCATCTACAACCTGGACAAGTTCAAAGAGTTCATGAAACTGATGGTGGACCGGGGTCTGCATGAAAAAGTGGCCGTCCTGGCCGGGATCACCCCCATGAAAAACGTCGGCATGGCCAAATACATGCAGAAGCGGGTGCCGGGCATGGATGTCCCCGATGAGATCGTGCGCCGCATCGGCGGCGTCCCCAAGGAAAAGCAGGCCGAAGAAGGCATCAACCTGGCGGTGGAGCAGATCGAGGAACTGAAGGGGGTGGAGGGCGTCAGGGGCTTCCACATCATGGCCATCGAATGGGAAGAGAAAGTCCCGGAAATCGTGGCCCGGGTCGGCCTCTATCCCAGGCCCCAGTTGGCGTAAGCCCCGGGGGAGCCACAAAATTTGCTCAAATCCTCAAGAGGCCTCATGAGCCTTGTAATTTATCCATTTTGAGTTCATAATGGCAGAACGATCATCATGAAAGGGGAGGTCTCATGGCTGGAAAGTACATACTGATCGTCGACGACGATCCGGATCTGGTGGAAACCGTATCCATGATGTTGGAGTCGAAGGGCTTTGAAGTGGGGAAGGCTTACGACGGGATCGAAGGGGAGGAGGCCATTAAAAAACGGCGTCCGGACGTACTGATCCTGGACGTGATGATGCCCAGGAAAAATGGCTACGAGCTGTGCAAGGAATTGAAATCCAGCAAGTGGACCCAGGAAATTCCGGTCATCCTGCTCACCGCGGTGGGCGAGGCCGTGCCGACCACCACCTATACCCATGCCGATGGGATGAGCGTGGAGGCCGAAGATTTTATTCCCAAACCCGTGGATGCCGCCACTCTGGTGGAAGCGGTCCAAAGATTACTCTAACCATCAGGCATGACTCCGACGAACTTTGGAAAAATTCGACCGGATCAGGATAGGTGGCCTTAAAGTCCTGGAGGAGGGCGCTTGTGTGGCGTCCTCCTCCCCGTTGGAAGAAAACCGCCTGGGGCCTGCGGTGTGTGCGCCGCTGGCCCGCCAGCGTCTCAATCTGAGCTTTCTTACCCACGTGGCCGGCGACCGCGAGGTGATGTGCACGGCCAGCCACAGCGGGGAAGCCGCCTTCACCCTGTTGCAGTCCCAGGCCGACCCCCAGGCCTCCCTGGCCTTGCAGCCGGGCACCTCGATCCTGGCCGTTTACCCCCACGACAAGCGCCCCGAAGTCATAGGCACGTTCATCAAAGCCCTCGCCCGGGCCCGGGTGGTGATCCACGGCCTGGCCAGTTCCCCCTCCGCCATCTCCGTGGTGCTGTCGTCTTCCCGCATCAAGCCCGCCGTGGAACAGTTGTTCGAGCATTTCCTGTTCCCGGGCTTCGCCTCCCCCCAGGAATTTTTTTCGGCCCAGGCCCCTCCCAAGGAATACCTGGAGAAGGTGGTGGCCACCTATCAGGAGAAAATCAACAAGGTCTACTGGATTATCCCCCAGTCGGACCTGGACCTCTGGGGCATGAGCATCGCCTCTTCCGACATCCTGGCAGGCTTCGCCACCGCCCTGATGGAGATGGGCGAACTGGGCCTGGCCATCCCGTTTCTGGTGGCCCTGCCGGGGCTCAGGGGCAAGGAATTCATCCTGTCGTTTTCCACGGCCCGGCGCCAGCCCGGCGGGCCGGACCACGGCAGCGAAGTGCGGCGGGTCTTGAAAAACCGATCTGCCGGATCTCCGGCCCATGCGCCTCACCCCGGTGGCGGGGATTTTTCTCCACGGCCCCCATTTCGGCGACCGCTACGGCATCGCCCACACCCTGGTGGACGGCCCTGGAAAAGGCCCATATCAAACTGTTGGCCCTGAGCTGCACCATCTCCAGTCCATCTCGCTGATCATCCGCCAGCAGGAACTGGCCGCGGCCCAGGTCATCCTGGGGAACACCTTTGCGGCCCCGGTGGAGGGCGCCCCGGCGGCGGGAGGGGCCTGAGGTGAATGTTTTTCTGGAAAGTCTTTCGTAGGGTGCGTCCTACGCACCAATAGCTAAAGCTTCCCATAGGCCAGAGGCCTGTGCCACTATTGACGAAGAGATATTTAGGGCAGGCGCTGCCAGCCAATTCCGCTGATTAATTGGTGCGTAGGACGCACCCTACGAAAGACTCTCGCTTCATGCCGGCGAGAAGGAACAGGCCATGAAATCAGGGCGCGACACCCCTCCGAACCGACCCGATGTGCCGCCGGCATTGACCGGGGGCGCCGCGGCGCCGGTTGCGTTCCTGGGTCCGCTCCTGGGGGAGTTTCCCGATCCGGTGGTGGTCACCGACCGCGACCAGAAGGTGGTCTTTCTCAACGGCGCCGCCCAGAAACTCTTTGGGGAGTCCCTGGGTCCGGGGGACCCGTGTCCCTTCTGCGGGGAAATTCCCCGCATTGCCGGGGTCGGGGAGGGGGCGTCCCGGTTGACGCGGTGTCCCAATTTGGGCGAAAGTTTCAAGGAAGTCCCCATCGCGCTGAAGGCGCACTGGCCCGCCGGCGTTCCCCTGACCCTCACCGTCACTCCCATCCGCGGCGCCGATAACCGTAAGACCGGCTGTTTCATCCTCATGCGGGAGCAGGCCGATTTGCTGGCCCACCCGGTGATGAAGCAGCAGATGGCGACCCTGTCGAGCATCCTGGAAAATTTCCCCTTGCCTTTCTTCCTGGTGGACCCGTTTTTGGTGGTAACCCACATCAACGATTTGATGGAGAAATTCACGGGCTACCCCCGGGGCGAAGTGGTGGGCCGGATGACCTGCGGCGATCTGCTCAACACCCCCCAGTGCGGCACCTGCGATTGCCTGCTCAAGCAGGTTATGGAGCATAAAAAACCCATCTCCGGAGTGCGCCGGGTAATCCGCACCCGGGACGGCCATGAGGTGCAGGTGACGGCCTCCGCCTCCATCATCACCGATCCCGAGGGCCGGGTCATCGGCGGGTTCGAGGCCGTTCGGGATATCACCCCCGTGGTGGAAGCCGAACAGAAGCTCGATCTCCTCACCCAATTGACCCAGGAAGGGCTCTTGATGGCGGATGAGGATTACCGCATCATCTTTGCCAACACCCGGATGATGGAAATTCTGAATATCCCCAGGAGCCGGATCATCGGCATGCACCTGGGGGAAGCGCTTACCTCCCAGCATCTCCACATGGCCCAGGAACTGAGAACGACTGGTGGACCGGGATCTCCAGCAGGAGACCCGCTTCTGCAGCCTCCTGGACCAACCCAACAATGAGGCCCAGGTCCCCCGGGTCTTTGAGACCTGCATGGCGGTATCGCGCCTGGGGGCTAAGGTTATCACCTGTTTGTACCTGAGGGATCTCACCAGCCGGATTCTCATCGAACGGGAACTCCAGAAGACCAACGCCTTTTTCACCAACATCATCCGGAACTCGGTGGACGGTATCGTGGTGGTGGACACCAAGGGGGTGCCGCTGATTTTTAACGAGGGGGCGGAACGGATTCTGGGCTACACGGCCGAAGAGATGATCGGCAATGCGGAGAACTTCCGCCGTTTCTATCCCGCCGAGGAGGCCTCCGAGATGATGCGGCGGATGCGCAGCAATGAATACGGGCCGCCGGACAAGTTGAAAACCACCCGGATGAATTTTATCAACAAAAATGGCGAAGAGGTGCCGGTCAACTTTTCCGCCACCATTATCCGGGAGCGGGGCGAAGAGGTCGGCAGCGTGGGCATTTTTTCGGACCTGCGGGAAATCCTTAAAGTCCACGCGGAATTGGAGGCGGCCCAGGCGCAACTGGTGCACAGCGAAAAGATCGCCTCTTTGGGCAGGATGTCCGCGGGGGTGGCCCATGAAATCAACAACCCCCTGGCCGGCATCCTGATCTACGCCGAACTCTTGCAACGGGACCTGGCTGCCGATACCGCCCACCGGGAAAATATCGAGGTGATCATCAACCAGACGATGCGCTGCCAGCAGATCGTCCATCGGCTCCTGGATTTTAGCCGCCAGTCTTTGGGGGATAGAAAACTCTTTGATGCCAATGAGATTATCCACCGCTGCGTGGAGCTCATCAGCCACCAGGCCTTTTTTCACAACATCAAGGTTACCCAGGAACTGGACCCGTTTCTGCCCCAGATCGTGGGGGACCCGGGCCAGTTGCAGCAGGTCTTTACCAACCTGCTCCTCAACGCCGCGGACGCCATGAACGGGCAGGGGCAAATTGCCATCGCCAGCCGGGGCATGGACCGGGAAGACGGGATCATTTTGACCTTTACCGACACCGGCGGCGGGATTCCCCCGGAGATCCGGGACAAGATCTTCGAACCCTTTTTTACCACCAAACCCCCGGGCAAAGGCACGGGCCTGGGGCTCTCGATTGTCTACGGGGTGATTCAGCGGCACGGTGGGACCATTACCGCCGACAGCCCCCCGGGAGGCGGGACCAGGTTCACCATCAGGCTGCCCCTGGAAGTCAGGCATCAAGAGGCCGGCCTGGATTTCGCCGAGGTGTGATGCCACGCTCCGGGTCCTGAAAAGGCGCCGGAAGAATCTTATAACGCCGGGGCCGGTTCCGGATTGCGGGCGGCAGCGGCCCTCAGGTTACCGACTATGGATGACCAATACAGCATATTAGTGGTGGACGACGAAGAGGTGCTCCGGTTGGGGTGCAGCCGGGTATTGACCAGTGAGGGCTACCGGGTGACCACCGCCGCCAACGGCCAGGACGCCCTGGACAAACTGGCCGCCGAGCCGTTCAACGTGGTCCTCTGCGACCTGAAGATGCCGGTGATGGGGGCCCTGGAGGTCCTGGAGCAGACCTCCGTCCGCTACCCCGGCATCCCGGTGATCATCATGACCGGCCTGGGCACCGTGGCCGACGCGGTGGAGTGCATGAAAAAGGGGGCCTATGACTTCGTCACCAAGCCCTTCAGCATCGACCACCTGTGCATGGTGATCAAACGGGCCCTGGAGAAGCAGCTCCTGGAGCAGCAAACCCGGCAACTCCAGGAAGAGCAGGCCCGTAACCTCTACAACCTGGCCATGGAACAGAGCCGGATGCACACCATCGTCAACTGTATGGGCGACGGGGTGCTGGTGACCAACCGGGAGGGCGAGGTGGTGCTGTGCAACGGCAGCCTCATGCAGCTCCTGGGAGTGGAGGCGCCGCTGCCCCACCCCGGACCTTTGCAGGCCTATGTCGACAACCCCGACTTTCACGTGGCCATCGAGTCCCTGTTGGCGGGGGACAACCCGGGTGAGGAGCGGTTCATCGCCCAGGAGCTCAGCCAGAACCGCATCCACCTCAAGGCCCTGTCGGCCCCGTTTTCCGGGCCGGACAGCCAGGTCCTGGGCACGGTCACCGTGTTTCACGACGTCACCCACTTCAAAGAACTGGATGAGATGAAGAACGATTTCGTGCGCATGGTGTCCCATGAACTCCGGTCCCCCCTGGCCGCCATCAAGCAGCAGCATGCCGTGATCCTGGACGGTTTGGCCGGGGATCTGACCGATAAGCAGCGGGAACTTCTCACCCGGGCCCATGCCAAAATCCAGGGTTTGCTCGACCTGATCAACGATCTTCTGGACGTGGCCAAGATGGAAGCGGGCTACGGGCAACTGGAGCAGGTGCCCCTGGATTTGCGGGAAATTCTGGGCGAGCTGGTGGAACTCTTGCGGGAGCAAGGCCGCCAGCCAGCAGGTCACCCTGAAGCTGGAGGTTCCCGGCGGACTGCCCCTCATCCAGGCGGACCGCCGCAGCATGGAGGAAGTGTTCAGTAACCTGGTGAGCAATGCCATCAATTACTCTCCGGATGGGGGCGAAGTCAGGATTGCCGCCATCGGCCGCGGGGACTACCTGGAAGTCGTGGTCCAGGACCAGGGTATCGGCATTGAGGCGGAGGAGGTCTCCAAAATTTTTGACAAGTTCTACCGGGTCAAGAACCCCAAGACCCGGCAGGTGATCGGGACCGGATTAGGCCTGGCGCTGGTCAAGGGGCTCATCGAGGCCCACCGGGGGTCGGTGGACGTGGAAAGCCAAGCTCGGGGCGGGCACTACCTTCCGGGTCAAACTGCCTACGGTTGGCGCGACAAAGGGTGTGGATGCGGGAAAGTGATTTAGACCGGCAGATCCTGGTGGTGGACGACGAAGCCGCGGTGCGGACCGGCATCGCCCAGGTTCTGTCCCAGCAAGATCTGGCGGTGGCCACCGCCGCCGACGCCACCCAGGCGCTGGCCCAGCTGGCCCGTCAGCCGTTTGGCGTCGTCCTTTTGGACATCAATCTGCCGGACATGGACGGGGTGCAGCTGCTGAAACACCTCCGCCAGGATTTTCCGGATACCGAAGTCATCATGATCACCGGTTACCCCACCATTACCGGGGCGGTGGAGTGCATCAAGCTGGGGGCCCTGGACTACCTGGTGAAGCCGTTCAGGCTCGAGGAACTGGAGGCGGTGGTGCAGAAGGCCCGGGATCACCTCCGCCAGAAAAATCAGCGGGCCGCCCCTGAACCGGAAGCCGCCGGCGGCCTGGGCCTGGGTTTTATTATTGGCCAGAGTCCCGCCATGCGGCGGGTGTTCGACAAGATCAAGCGGGCTGCGCCCAGCGACAGCACCGTCCTGCTCACCGGGGAGTCCGGCACCGGCAAAGAGCTGGTGGCCCGGGCCATCCACCTGCTCAGCCCCCGGGCCGACCAGGAATTCGTCCCGGTGGACTGCTCCGCCCTGGTGGAGACCCTGTTGGAAAGCGAGCTCTTCGGTCACGTCAAGGGTTCTTTCACCGGGGCCCTGCAGACCAAACACGGGCTCTTCGAACTGGCCAACCACGGGACCTTTTTCTTCGACGAGATCAGCAACCTGAGCCTGAATATCCAGGCCAAACTCCTCCGGGTGATCCAGGAGCGGGAATTCATGCAGGTGGGGAGCCAGAAACGCATTAAACTGGATATCCGCATCATCGCCTCGTCCAACCGGGACCTGAACGAAGCCATCAAGGCGGGCGCCTTCCGGGAGGATCTCTACTACCGGCTCAGCGTCATTCCCATCCACTTACCCCCCCTGCGGGAGCGCACCGGGGACCTGTCCCTGCTGGCGGACCACTTTCTCCGCAGGTACAGTCAGAAAGGCCACCGGGAAGTTACCGGGATCTCCAGCCAGGCCCTGAAATTGCTCAGTAGACTATGGCTGGCCGGGGAATGTCCGGGAGTTGGAACACACCATCGAGCGCATCGTGATCCTGGAAGACGGGGCCATCATCCAGCCGGAACATTTGCCCAGTTTCATTTCCCAGCGTCAGGGTGAGTTCCAGGCCTTCTCGGATGAAAACTACTCCCTGGAGGAGTTGGAAAAACGCTACATTCAATTTATCCTGCGCCGCACCAAGGGCCGGCGCCAGGAAGCCGCCCGCATCCTGGGGATCAACCGCAAGACCCTGAGTCACAAGATCGACAAATACCGCCTGCGGACCAACTGGTAGGGCAGGGGGGTAGCGGACTCTGTTTACCCGGATCCACTCGCTGGGTCGTAGAATGACAACTTATTCTGCTTCTTGTCAACTTCCATATGGTGCCGCAGGCACGGCGCCGCGCCCGGCCACCCTTAAGGAGGCGTGGACTCGAGCCTGGCCCTCCCCGGGAGGCGTCCAGGGAATCCCGCACCTTTTTTACCAGGTCCATGGGCCGGAAGGGCTTGGGAATGAAGTGCTGAGTATGATTCCGGCGCTCCGTAACCGCTCAGGTCGCTGTCGGTGTAGCCCGACATGAAGAAGACCATCATTTCGGGATGCAAGGGGGCCAGGCGGTCGGCCAACTCCTTGCCGCTCATCTGGGGCATCACCACATCGGTCACCATGAGGTGGATGGGCCCCGGGTGCCGTTCACAGAGCAACAAGGCCTCGCCTCCGTGCCGGGCCTCCAGGACGTTGTACCCGTACAGGCGGAAAAACCGGCACAGCAAAGTCCGGAGGGCCTCTTCATCTTCCACCACCAGAATGGTTTCGGACCCTTCCAGCTTGGCCGCCAGAGATATCCTGTCCTCGGGGGCCTCCGCCGCCGCCTCGAGGCGCGGCAGATAAATAGTGAACGTGGTGCCCTGGCCGGGCTGACTCTCCACCTCGATACAACCGCAGTTTTGCTTGACAATGCCGTATACCATGGGCAGCCCCAGGCCGGTGCCTTTGCCCAGTTCTTTGGTGGTGAAGAACGGCTCGAAGAGGTGATCGAGGGTCGCCGCATCCATGCCGCTGCCGGTGTCGCTCACCGCCAGCCTGACGTAGCGCCCCGGCGGGGACGTCTCACTGTAGCACTGATGGCTGGCGGCAAAGTCGATATTGGCGGTGGACAGGATAATCCGGCCGCCCGTGGGCATGGCATCCCGGGCGTTGACCGCCAGGTTCATGATGATCTGGCCGATCTGGCCGGGGTCGGCTTTCACCGACCCCAGGTCCGGGTCGGCCACGATTTCCAGGTCGATGTGTTCCCCGATGAGACGCCCCAGCATCTTTTCCAGGTCGGCGGCCACCCGGTTGAGGTTGAGCACCTGGGGCTGCATCACCTGCCGGCGGCTGAAGGCCAGCAACTGTTGGGTCAAAGACGCGGCCCGTTCGGTGGCCTTGAGGATATCTTCGCTGTATTTATAGAGGGGGTCATCTTCCACGAGGCTGGACCGGATGAGCTCGCCGTAGCCCATGATGGCCATCAGGAGGTTGTTGAAATCGTGGGCCACGCCGCCGGCCAGCCGGCCCACCGCCTCCATCTTCTGGGCCTGGAGGAGTTGGGCCTCCAGGGCCTTGCGTTCGGTGATGTCGATGCCCAGTTCCAGGACCATGGGGGAGCCGTCAATGTCGTCAAAGGGGTAATCGTGGATCTGATAAGTTTTGCCCTGGGGGCTGGTCCACTCATACTCTGCCGGCTGCCGGGTCTCGAAGACCGGTAAGGTCTTGCACCCCTCGCATGGTTCTGGTCGGGAAAATATCAGTTCGTGGCAGAGGCGGCCCTCGGGATCACCGAAGATCTCCTTGAATTGACGGTTGACAAATGGCAAGGTGCAGTCCGGCGCCACGAGGCAGACAAAGGCCGGCAGCATGTCCAACAGGGAAAAGAACCGCTGGCGCTCTTGGCGGATAATGGTTTCCGCTTCCTTGCGCGCCGTGATATCAAAGGATACACCGCTGATGTGGTCAACTTTCCCTTCGGCATCGCAGAATATTTGTCCGCGGCACTGGACCCAGCGAATCGTGCCGTCTTTTCTCCGGATACGGTGTTCCCGCACGTAGGACTTGTCAGTCTTGAGGGCCTCAATAAAGACTCTTTGGGCGTAATCGAAGTCATCGTCGGGAATAAGGTCACGCCATTTGACCCGGCCCGAATCGAAGTCTTCCTTATCGTAACCCGTAAGTTCTTCAACTTTCCGATCCAGAAAATCCACCCGCCAATCGGCATAACCTTTAAATACCACGGCCGGGATTTGATTGACCAGCAGCCGGTATTTCGCCTCACTTTCCCTCAGCGCCGTCTTCGGCTCTTCATCCTCTCGAAGGCCGTCCCTAATCTGCATCGCTGCCTTCTCCAACAGCTCCACCAACTCCAGGGGCACCATGTTCTCTCGCCGATCAGCAATATGAATCAAGCCCAGGATTTGGTCTCCCCGGCGAATGGGAACCAGGGCCACGGACTCATATCCTTCCTGGTTGCAAACGTTTCGGGTCCGTCCCTTGTCTTCTTCCGAAACCGTGGCCAGGAATCGGGTCGTGTTGTTCATCCAAAAAGAGCCGCCGGAAGTATAACAGGGCAATTTGGGATTACACGCACCTCTGATGACGTTTATACACATGCATTCATCGGTTCTGATGGATAAGGGGCTTTCCGATTCAATAGAATCGCTGGCTGAAACCTTCATAGGCCTGGTAAGGAATCCCGCCGGCGGCATCGAGCACTCGAATGGCCACCGCCTCGCAACCGGTATAGCTCTTGATCTCGGACATAAAGGCGGTTAACAGAGACTGGATATCATGAGAATTATGCACAATTTCCAGGAAGCGCAGAGAAACCCGCAGCGCCTCTTCCATCTGCCGGCGCGCCGTGATGTCCATCCAGGCGCCGGCGATTTCCACCGGCTTGCCGTCCGGGTCCCGGACCAGCTTGACTTCATCGTGCATCCAGCGATAGGCGCCGTCCTTGGCCAGGAAGCGGTATTCAAAGGTCTGGCGGTCCTCCGGCCAGGGAATTCCAAGCCGCTTGAGAACCCGGCGCCGGTCTTCGGGATGCACGTGCTTGATCCAGAACCGGGGATTTTCCAGGAAATCGCCGGGGCTCCCAGCCCACCAGTCCCTTGACGTTATCGCTTATATAGGTAGGAGCAAAATTCCCCTCGGCTTTACAGGTATAAATCGCCGCCGGGCCGGAAGCCAGCAAATGCTCCAGCCGCGCCTTGGTTTCCAGGGGTTCGGTGACATCGATGGCATTGAGGCCGATCATGACCGTCTGGCCATCCGGGATCGACGATGGGAAACCGGTAGGAAATCCACTGATGGATGCCGTCGGCATGGGGCAGAGAGCCGAGGGTCTGCAAGGCTTCCCCGCTCTCAATGACTAACCGGTCCTGCGCCCTGAATTTTGCGGCAACTTCAGGCGGCCAGAGGTCCTCGGTGGTTTTCCCCCGCCATTGCCCCCCGGTTTGCTGAAAGGCCTGCTCCCAGGCGGCGTTGGCAAAGAGGTAGCGCCCCTCCAGGTCCCGGATGACGGCCACGCTGGGCAGATGCACCATGAAAGAGGCAAACAGCCGTTCACTCTCTTGCAGTTTCTGTTCCGCCTGTTTCAGGTCGCTGAGGTCGGTGATGGACGTGCGGCACACCCGTTCGCCGCTGAGCGTCGGTTACGGCGACGCTGTCCAGGCGGGCGAAAAAATTTCCCCCATCCGGTCGTTTCAGCCTTACCTCACAGTGCCGGGTCCCCGGTTCCTGGAAAACCCGCCTGAGAAAGAGGCGGAAGCGGTCGACGATCTTCGTCTTCTATAAAGGAAGCCAGGGGCTTGTCGATGATTTGGTCCCGGTTTATCCCTAATTGGCTGGCTGCGGTCAGGTTGACCTCCCGGATCATTCCGGTTCCATCCAGAGTCAGGAAGCCCACCGGGGCGAAATCATAAAAATCGCTATATTTTTTGTTGGCTGCTTCTAACGCAATTTGACCCCGGTGTAATTCATCATTCTGCATTTCCAGCTCAATCTGGTGCACTTGCAACTCATGCACCAGCGCCCTCATTTCATCGAGGGGTAACTCTTGCAACCCCGGGACCTTGGATTGCAGATCTGGCTTCGGCTCTTTCCCGGAGACTTGGAGTTCCTTTGGGAGGTTTCCTGTCCTGTCCCATCAATTACTCCTCGTGGTGGGCAAAGCCCGCTGGCAAGCAACGGTGGAGGGATCAAAGGCCCGGGTCCCATGCATACCCCGGCGTTGCCGGGCAATACCTGATTGATATCCCATCAGGTCGACATTCTCGCCAACGCCCCCGTGCCGCCCGCACGCAGTCCAAATCTTGAAGGACTCGCCATATCCCGCCTGCACGGCCGATAAGGTTCCAGGGAAAAGCAGGGTTGGCCTCCTTGGCCCAGGGTTTGCTTACATGGGCCACGTTGCCGGGTGGGGAAGGTAGTGGAAAAAACGATGCGGCAAGTGGTCCGGTGGCAGGTATTCTTACCGTACAAAAATAAATTAAGCATCATCCTTCTCCAGACCTTATGTCAAGCAATTTTTGGCGCGGTCATGGTAAAAGGTGGGCCGGGAGAGGCGGATTGGTTCCTCCTGGCCTCTGGCTTAAAGGGGAGGTGGGCGCCGGGGCGCATCCAAAACCCCAGGCCGTTGCTTACCGCATCCAGCGGTGGTTTTGAGGACGAGGAACAGACGACAGCGAGGGTCCCGGCGCCGGAACCAGCGGCCGTTGCCTTGGCCTCCCCCCAGGAGCTGGCATATCTCCGGCCAAAAAGAAGAAGGGGCACGGTCGGCCCACCGGCAGGCCTTGGTTCCCGGCGGAATGAGGTGAGCCCTCTCCAGAACCCCCGCGATTGCGGTCGTCTGGATCATCCTTGCGGCGTTTCATGGCCAAAGGGCTAGGCCACGGTGGGTCGGGAGACCGGAAATGAAAACTGCACCTTCGATGATTTTCGTCGTACGGTCGCCAAAAACTGGCGATTGCAGGGGCATGATTACTTTCGTATAATGGCGGCAACCGGTTACAAGATGGTGAGCAGCCTTGACGCGCTATAACCTGGTGGCTTCAGGAAGAATTCAAAGCGGCGGAAGCTCCAACGGGGTGGAAAATTGCGATGGTGACACCTGTATGGACACTAAGCCTCAATGGACGCCAGCACAAATCAGGTAACTAAGCTAATTTTATCAAAAGCGCCTGTAGCTCAGGGGACAGAGCAACGGACTTCTAATCCGTCGGTCGGAGGTTCGAATCCTCCCAGGCGCGCCAGTTATTTCAATGGGTTAGCGAAATTGCTAATCCTTTTTTATTCCTTATTACAAAAATTATCCCACCTATATTCCACCCTCACCATTATGCTGATAGGCGTTTATAGGCCGCCTATCCGCAAAGAATTTGCACAAAGGGTTGAGGGAAAATCCTGACCTTGCCAACTAAATTTGTGCTATCATGCCTTCCTACGGGGAAATTTGGCTACTGAAAGAGGGAACTTTCCGGCGTTCAACTTGGGATAAGATTTCCCCAAAGACATTTTTTGCCTGGAACGGGTAAGGTTGCCGCATAATTTCGGTTTAATGGATTAACTCCATGCCTTCTGCCAGCAGAGCCTCATTACCAAGATTAGCCCGCCTCGCGGTTTTATGTTTGCTCGGCCTAGCTTCTTAAAGGTACCGCTGGCGGCGATTCACGACAGTCGCGATTTTGCCATAATTTATTTATCAGCCCTCTCATAGCGTCAGGGCATTGATCCTTATAAGACAGAGCCTTTTCATGATTCTTGGGCTGAAGCCGGTGGGACAGTCGATAACTTGCCCGATTGGCCCTCTATCTACCCGATCTGCACCTTCCCACTTGTGGTACCATTGACCTTATTAAACTGGGTAAACGCTAAATTTCTTTGGATGGTAATCAATAGCCTGGCATTTATAGCGTTAATAGTAATATTGCTCTCCTTTGTCAATTATAAGCTTAACAATTGGCGCAGTATAATATCAGCAGATTTTTAGGCCCGTGACATGTTTTGATATATTACACAGAGCCTAAAAGAGATTAACTTTTCGCTCCCACCCTCTGAAGCGAGGGAACTCCAGGCTTTTGAGAAATTGATCCATAAAACGCTCCCAGTAATACCTACAAATAGGAATTGTAGTTCAAGGTTCGGTAGATTTTTTAAGGGCTTAAGTCTCCCGCCGCTTGGCGTTGATCCGTCCTTGTTCTTGGCATATCTCTCCCGCCGCTTTGCTCTCTTAGCCTCAAGGCGGGCCTTGGCCGCTTCCGCCTCTTCCGGGTCCTTCTCGAAAAGGGAAATCTCCCCATACCTTAATTGATCGCTCACCCGGATAATCATGCCCCGGACGCCGTGTGGGTTCTTGACGTCTTCCCTGCGGGCGATTTCGGCGGGCCGCATTTGGAAGAGCTTGTTTAACAGGAACCATCTTACTCCCGCGGGGAAGCTCCCGGAGCGCTCTTCCACCATCTTTTTCCAGGGTTCGAAATCGCGGCTGCTATCCTTTCCGTCCAGGGCCGTGGCTATTGCCGGGGCCATCTACTATGTAGCCAGCATGGTTTATTATCGTCCGGCGTATCAGGGTAGTGAGGTGGTCTACCAGCAGGCGGAGAACCCCAACCAGTAGCAATACGGCCATCGCCCGGGATATGCCTGGCCGGAACTGGGTTCACGCCCCGAAATCCGCTTTGCCGGGCAAACCCGGTTAAAATGATCCACCAAAAGGGTAGGGGGCGCTAGGATCGTAAATTATTCAAGTGCGCCATCCTGCATTCCCACGAAACCACCTAATCGTTAGTCCAGGAATAATTTGCTTGACGACTTTGCCAGGTTTATGTTTTAAAAGATATAGTACCCGGAAGAGGACAGACGGTGAGGGTAAAGGCAAGGCAGGGAGTCGGCCGAAACGGACGCTACTGCCACCGGTAACCTTTCAATCACGCTCAGTGCAACTGCTCTGGGCCCAAAACCTTTTCACAAGGAGGATGACATGAAAGGTAGGCTCATTTTCAAACTGGGGGCACTTTTCACTATCTTGAGTGTTCTGCTGGTGGTCCCCGCCCTGGGTCAGACGGCGCAGACGAATGAGGAACTGGGAAAACAACTTAAGGATTATAAGGCGAACATACTCAAAGAATTGAAGATTGCCCCGGATAAAGAAAAGGCCCTTATGGCGGTGGAAGACAAGTATTCCTCCATGCGCGGAGAAATCGTCGCCAGCTCCAAGAAGGCTTGGGATAATTTGCAGGCCGCTTTAGCCGCGCCCAAACCTGACGAGGCGAAGGTGAAGGGGGCGGTAGCCGCCTACATTGACGCTCAGGCTAAGTTGTATCAATCTTTTAAGAAACAGCTGGAAGAGGAACTGGCCCAGATGGGCCCGATCCAGCAAGGCAAGTATCTGGTTGCCATGGAGAAATGGCGTCAGCAATGTATGCCAAAAGTATGCATACCAGTTACTACCAAATAGAATCATAAGAAACTCTATCAAAGGAGCGGAAGGAATCAATTATCTAACCTTACGGGAACATCTGTCTGCCGAGATCGAGACAGAGAGAGGGAGCCATGGCTAAAAATGAAGTCCTCCGTGAAATCCTCGAGG
>CAVVFW010000004.1:0-312801 GCA_963747645.1 uncultured delta proteobacterium
CGTAGCGTTTGAGTTTACGCCAGAGGGAGACCCGGTCGATCCCTAGGATTTCCGCGGCCTTGGTTTTGTTGCCGTTCACCTGTTTGACTACCCAGCCGATATATTCCTTCTCATTTTCTTCCAGGGTGGAGAACTCCCGCCGCTGATGGCGCTGCACCTGGAAGATGGGCTGCTGGAAATCCAGGGGCAGGTGCTTCATTTCGATGACGCCGCCGTTGCACAGGGTCACGGCCCGCTCCATGATATTTTCCAGCTCCCGGATATTCCCCGGAAATTCGTAATGCAGCAGCACGTCCATGACTTCGTCGCCGATCTGGTCGATGGTTTTCCCCTGGGCCTCGGCAAACTTCCCCAGGAAGTGCTGGCATAAGAGGGGGATGTCGTCCTGGCGCTCCGCCAGGGTGGGCACGTGCAGGGTGACCACGTTGATGCGGTAATAGAGGTCCTGGCGGAAGTTGCCCTGCTCCACCTCGCCTTTCAGATCCTTGTTGGTGGCGGCCAGGACCCGGATATCTACGGGGATTTCGGTGGTTCCCCCCACCCGCATCAGGGTTTTGTCCTGGAGGACCCGGAGCAGCTTGACCTGCATGGAAGTGGGCATATCCCCGATTTCATCCAGGAGGATCGTGCCCCCGGAAGCCGCTTCCAGGAGGCCCTTCTTGACTCCCCGGGCCCCGGTAAAGGCTTCTTTTTCGTGGCCGAAGAGTTCGTTGGCCAGCAACTCTTCGCTGAAGGCGCCGCAGTTGATGGCCAGGAAGCGGTGGTCGGAACGGGGGCTGAGGTGGTGGATGGCCTTGGCCACCAGTTCCTTGCCGGTGCCGGTCTCTCCCAGGATAAGGACCGTGGCGTCGGTGGGGGCGATCTGGTCGATGGTCTGTTTCAGGAGTTCGATCTTGGGGCTTTTGCCCACCAGGAAGGGGACCGCCTTCTGGCTCTGGACCTGGCGCTTCAGTTCGGTGACTTCCTGGCGGAGGGAGCGCTTTTCCATGGCCTTGCTCACCAGGATGCGCATCTCGTCAATCTTGTAAGGCTTGGGCAGGTAATGATAGGCCCCTTTCTGCATGGCCTCCACCGCGGTGGACACCGTGGCAAAGCCGGTGATCATGATGACTTCGGTATCCGGGCTAAGCTCCTTGGTGCGCTCCAACACCTGCAAGCCGTCCACCTGCTGCATCCTCAGGTCGGTCATGACCAGGTCGAATTCTTGTTTTTCCAGTTCCTTAAGGGCCAGGACGCCGCTTTCCACCGCCACGGTGTCATACCCTTCCTTCTTGAGCACATGGTCCAGGTTTTCCCGGGCGATCAGTTCATCTTCGACGATGAGAATCTTGCCCTGTCTCATGATGCGGCCCTCTCGGGCTTGAACTCAGGGTTATAGGGCATCCGGATAATAAACCTGGTGCCCTCCCCTTCTTTGCTCTCCACCGCGATGCGGCCGTGGTGCTTCTCGATGATCCCATAGACGATGGACAGCCCCAGGCCGGTGCCCACCCCCACTTCCTTGGTGGTGTAGAAGGGATCAAAGACCCGGTCCAACTCGTCCTTGGGGATACCCACCCCGGTATCTTCGATGGTGATGACGGCCTCATGGTTCGCCGGGTCAGCGACGGCGGCGATGCGAATCTCCCCGGGGGTTTCCTTGATGGCCTGGATGGCGTTCATCAGCAGGTTGAGGAAGACCTCCTGCATGCGCTGGGCGTCCAGTTCCAGGATCAGGTCCCAGGGAACTTCGTCCACGAGGTCAACCCCCGGAGGCACCTGGCTGGACATGAGCCGGATGGAGCGTTTGACCACGTCCTCCAGGGGAATGGGCTTCAGGGAGAACTCCCGCACCCGGGAGAACTCCAGGAGCCCCTTGACGATATCCCGGGCCCGGTAGACCTCCTGCTCCACGTTGGTCAACATTTTTCTGACGAATTCCAGGTCGGCCTGATCCAATTCCTCCAGGATAATCTGGCAGGAGGTGGAGATGTTGTTGAGGGGATTGTTCAGCTGGTGGGCGATCCCCGCGGTCAAGACCCCCAGGGAGGACATCTTTTTTCCCTGCACCAACTGGTCCTGGCGCCGTTCCAGTTCCGCCACCATGCGGTTGAAGGCTTCCACCACCCGCTGGGTTTCGTCCCGGGTGTCCAGGACCGGCAGGGGCTTGAAATCCCCCTGGGCAATGCGCTTGGTGGTATTTTCAATCACCCGCAAGGGGAGAATGATCTTACGGTTGACGATGTAAATGATAAACCCCATGAAGGCCAGAAACACCACCACGGAGATCAGGAGTTGGGTTTTCAGGGTGGTGATGATTTCCAGAATCCGGAAGCGCTCGAAGGCCACCAGCTGCACCGAGAGATCAACCAGGCCTTTCCCCTGGGCCCTGCAGTTGGTCTTCCAGGCCCCGGCTGTCCGGATGGCCCCGCTCCCCGGGTTTGGCCAGTTGCTTCATCAGCTCCTGGTAGTCGATCAGATCCTTCTTAAAGGTATCCATCTGGGAAGCCACTTTCAGGTTCTTGATGTCGGCCATGATCGTGGTCAGCAGCTCCAGGGCTTTTTGGGTATAAGCCTGGTTTTGCTTAAACTCCTCCTCCTGGCCATAGAGGAGATAATTCTTCTCGTAGCGGCGTATTTCCAGGACGATTTCCCGCAAATCATCGGCAATCTGGACCACGTGCTGCTTAAGCTCGATGGCGTGGAGGTAATGGTAGGAAAACCCGCCGATGAAGCCGATGGCCAGGACGCAGGCGGTAAACCCCAGGATCACCTTCTGGCGTATATTCAGATACAAAAGAATCCTCCCGGCGGACAAAATGTGCGGCCCGGCGTCTTAGCCGGAAAACCAGGAATCGCCATCTTCTCGTCTGCCATCATTTGATTTTTGCAACACTCCCCAGGGTCAAGAGAACCATCTCAGACGCCCTCATGAGAGAAGCCCTCTTTCCCCTCGACAAATTTGTTGACCCCAAAGTTCCCATAACTTTCCATAAGTTTGCCATGCTTCGCTGCATTTTGCAACATGATTACCTGGGTTATCTAGTGGAAAAGAACTTGCCTATATAGGAAAAATATTGACACCTTGTGAGAATTTTAACATACTATCCCCGAATCCGAACTTATTGTCCGGGAGGGAACAGCTAGGATGGATATTTATCTTCCCATAGCAGGTATGAGCATTAATTTTTTCCTGATTCTGGGGATCGGGGGCCTGGTGGGCTTCCTCTCCGGGCTTTTCGGGGTGGGCGGCGGCTTTCTCCTCACCCCGCTGATGATGATGATCGGCATTCCGCCGGCGGTGGCGGCGGCTTCGGACTCCAACCAGATTGTGGCCGCGGCCTCCTCCGGCGCCTTTGCCCATTGGCGTTTGGGCAATGTGGACTTCAAGATGGGCCTGGTGATCCTGGCCGGCGGGATCTTCGGCGGCACCATCGGGGTGCAATTGGTCAAGATCTTGCGGGCCATGGGCAACTTCGAGTTCGTCATGAAGGTGGTGTATGTGCTCATGCTGGGCCTGGTGGGCGGCGCCATGTTCATAGAAAGCTGGCGCACCATTCGCCGCAGCAAGGGCTCGTCCGGCGAAGCCGCCGTGGCGGCCCCGGTGACTGAGTCCGGCCTGACCCGGCTGTTCAACAAACTGCCCTTAAAGATGAATTTTGAACGCTCGGGACTCAACACCTCGGCCATCTTCCCCTTCGCCATCGGCACCACCGTGGGCATCATGGCGGCTATCCTGGGGGTGGGCGGCGGGTTTATCATGGTCCCGGCCATGATTTACATCATCGGCATGCCGACCATCGCCGCCATCGGCACCGATCTCTTCCAGATCGTGCTCACCTCGGCCAACGTCACCCTCCAGCAGGCCATTGTCAACCACACCGTCGACCTCTTGTTGGCCCTGATCCTCCTGAGCGGCTCCACCATCGGGGCCCAGTTCGGGGCGGTGGCGGGCAAACGCCTCAAAGGCGAACAGATTCGCATCCTGCTGGCCATCATCGTGCTGGCCTTGACGGTCAAGATGTTCCTGGACCTGGTGCTCACCCCCAGCGATCTGGTGAGTCTGGCTACAAGTGGAGGGGGGCACTAAGATGAAACGATCCCTGATTCTCGCCCTCGTCTGCTGTCTGGGATGCCTCTGGGGGGGCGCGGCCCTGGCCGTCACCCCGGAGGGCCAACCCAAGGTGATCACCTCGGCCTCAAAAAACGTCGTGGAGATCGGCCTATCCTACTCCGGAGATAAAATTTTCTTCTTCGGGGTCAATCCGGTGCCCGGTGCCGATGTGGTCATCAAGCTCACCGCCGAAAAAGAAGAAGCCGTTAAGCTCTCCGTCAAGGGCAAAGTCGGACCCTTTTGGATGTCCGTGAAGCAGTACGAAGTCACCGGTTCCCCGTTCATCTACAAAATCCATGCAAGCAAACCCCTGGACCAGATCATCTCCAAGGAGACCGCCCAAGAGTTGGAACTGGGGTATGACGCGGTGCGGGGCAAGATGAAGATGCACCTGATCCGGGGCAAGGCGGCCCCTGAGGACGAGGGGATCGTCTGGAAGGGGTTGCTCAAGATCAAGGAGAAGGCCAACCTCTATAACATCGTGACCGACCCCAAGCGGCGTGGAAATTTCCGAAGGCAAGCTCTTCAAGCATTATTTCCGGTTTCCGCCCGCGGCGTCGGAAGGCCGCTATCAGGTGGAATCCTACTGTTTTCTGAAGGGGGAACTGGTAGGTTACGGCAAGGACATGATTGAAATCAAGAAAGTGGGGCTGGAACACTGGCTCACTCAGACCTCTAAAAATCAGCCAGTCTTTTATGGCATCATGGCGGTAATCATCGCGGTTGGGGCCGGGTTACTGGTGGGGGTACTCTTCGGGAAAGGAGGACACCATTAATGGTGGCGGAAAAAGCTCAGTCGATTGCGGTAGCGGTAGATGGGTCCGCCCCGGGTTGGGAAGCCATGCAGCGGGCCATCAATATGGCCCGGTTAATGGCGTTGCCGCTGGAAGTCCTCCACGTGATTCAACTGCGGAAAGCCGGTTACTTCGCGTTTATCGACCGGCATCTGAAAGAGGATCAGGAGGCCTATGCTCAAAAGGTGTTAGCTGAAGCGGTCCAGCGGGCTGAAAAGGACGGCGTGGAGGCCCACACCCATCTGTTGGAAGGGGAAAAGGACCCGTCCGGGGCGATCATCGATTTTCTGGAAAAAGCCAGGGGCGTAAAATTCCTGGTCCTGGGCGCTCACGGCCACGGCTTCGTAGGCCGGCATCTCCTGGGCTCCACCACTGAACGGGTGATTCGGGAAGTGGCCCGCCGGGCCCTGCCGGTGCCCGTGCTGGTAGTGCCGTCCACTCAACTGGAGGAAGAGCCCGAGCCCGGCACAGAGCCATGAACCGGACTGCCGCCCCCGTCTGGGAGGCGGCACGAAATAATAAGCGGGGAGCCAGGCCACCTGGCTCCCCGTTTTTTTCGGGGTCTGCCGTCATGGCCTTGCGCCTATCTTCAGAAAGTCGAGGTCAGGGGCTGCACCTGGCCGGCATGGAGAAAATATTTGGCCACCACGACCTCCAGGTGCCCGGCATCGATGGCTTTCCGGATGATGGGGCTGACCTGGAACAGGGTCATTTCCAAAGATTTGAGATGGATATCCGTGGCGGCCTCCACCAGGTCCTGGCCGTTGTTGCCGTCCTGGCGCGCCTGGTCTACGGCCGGGGAAATCTGCGTGATGATCGACCCGATATGGCCCTCCGTGGCCTCGGGGTGCTCCACCGCCGCGGTCACCGCCCCGCAGCTTTCATGGCCCTTGATGACCAGCAGGGGTACCTGGAGGTGCGCCACGGCATATTCCAGGCTGCCGATGCTGGTGGGGTCCAGCACCAGGCCGGCAGTCCGCACCACGAAGAGGTCCCCGAGGCTTTGATCAAAAATAATCTCCGCGGGCACCCGGGAATCGGAGCAAGAGAGGATCGCGGCTTCCGGCGCCTGGCCCTGGGCCAGGGTGCGCCGCAAATCCAGTAAATTGCGCCCCTGAAACAACCCCTGGACGAAACGCATGTTCCCTTCCATCAGCCGTTGCCACACCTGCCTGCCCGTGATTCCTGGTCCTGTTTGCGCCATGATCTACCTACCTTTGGTTGTCACTGCGGCTCGAAGCCACGTTGAGGCGGTGGGGCGGTTCGCAAACCGTCCGGGCCCCGATGGCTCTCCCCCAGCTTGTGGCGGCTTACCAAGCCGCACCGATTATTTACCTCAGCAACCGCCGCGAAAAAAAGACATAACCAGAACAACCACCACCGCAATTATCACCCATTCCATAAGAGTCATCCTTTCCCCTGGCCGGGGCCAGAGGAGCCCGGCACCTCAAGGCGTCCGAAGATTTCCCGGTTTCCGAGCTGAGCCGGGGAACCCACCTGGGCGCAGGGCTTTGCTTGGCAAAATATTTCGGTTAGTTGTGCATCTTGCCCCATGGACACCCCAAGCCCAGCCTGGGGTGTATCGACGTTTCCCAGTTTAACCTCAAAACCAGAAACTTTGTAACCAACACCGGCCAGGGGCTGCCTACCCCGGGGTTAGTCGCCATCCAGGCGCTGCTTGAGGGCCTTGTTTTGCCGCACCATGTCCCGCCAACGCATGGCCTTGTCAATGGCCAGCAGAATCTGCTCCTTGCGGAAGGGCTTGGTGATGTAGTCAAAAGCCCCTTTGGCCATGGCTTCCTCCGCCGACTCCAGGGAGCCGTAGGCCGTAATCACCATGACCAGGGCTTCTTCGTCCTGCTGCTTGGCCTTGGCCAGCACTTCCAGGCCATCCATGCCCGGCATCTTAAGATCGGTTAAGATCAGGTCGAAAGTTTCTTTTTCCAACAGTTCCGTTGCCTCCAGGGGATTGTTGGTGACTGTGACCCGGTGGTCGGAATAGCCCTCGATGATCATCTTGAGCAGGGCCAGCATATCCAGTTCGTCATCGACGGCCAGAATCCGTCCCATCTGATAGCCTCCTCACTTCCCGGCGCGGCGCTCTTCGGTCTTCGGCGCGGCCGTGTATTCGGGTTGCAAATCAACAAAGAAGGTGGTGCCCGTGGCGCCCTCGGCCCCGTCTTCGGCCGCCCGGCTCTCAAAGCGGATAGTGCCGCCGTATTTATTGACGATGGCATAGCTGACGGCCAGTCCCAGGCCGGTGCCCTCCCCCACTTTCTTGGTGGTAAAGAACGGCACGAAGATCCGGTCGGCATTCTTCTTGGAAATGCCGGTGCCGGTGTCGGCGAAAACGACTTCCACCAGGTGATTATAAGGGTTGGTCTTGGTAATCACGGTGAGTTTGCCGCCGTTGGGCATGGCCGCGGCGGCGTTGTTGATCAGGTTGAGAAAGACCTGCTGCAGCTCGCCGGCATCGGCCCGGATCCGGGGCAGCCCCTTGGCCAACCGCATATCCAGTTCGACCTTCTTGGTCAGCAGGTTGTTCTTGACCAGCGCCAGCACATTGGCGATGTCCTGGTTGATATCGGTAAATTCCTCATGCTTGGCCGGCTGCCGGGCAAAGGTCATGAGGTTTTCGACGATGCGCTTGGCGTTGAGCCCCTGGCGTTCGATGGTCTTGAGCATCTCGTGCTCTTTGCTGTCCGGCGGCAGCTTGTCCAGCAGCAGCTCGGTAAAGCCCAGCATGACGCCCACGGGGTTGTTGATCTCGTGGGCCACCCCCGCCGCCAGGGTGCCCAGGGAGGCCAGCTTCTCCGTCTGGGCCATCTGGTTTTCCATCTGCTGGCGGTCGGTGATGTCCCGGGCCATGACCAGCACCTGCTCCACGGAGCGGCCATCCTCCCCGAAGATGGGCACGAAATGAGTGGAAAGCCAGTAGACCCGGTCTTTGATGCGGATGGCGGCTTTAATTTCCGAGCTCTTCCGGGTCTGCACCGCGTCCTGCACCCAGCCGAGCACGGCGTCGGCGTCTTCCCGGGATAAGAGATCGGCAACCTTCTTTCTGGCGATACCCGCGGCGGGGATGCCAAAGACTCGGGACATGGCGGTGTTGGCGCTGAGAAAGGCGCCCTCCTCATTCACCAGGAAGATCAGGTCCCGGGCATTTTCCACCACTGACTTATACTGCTTCTGGCTGCGGCGCAGATCAGCGGTGGTGCGGTCCACTTCGGACTGCAGCTCCACCGACCAGCGGGATTCGTAATAGATTACCGCGGCGGCGGCGCAGATCAAGGCAAAGATGAGGAGCCCCTGGATGAGGAATTGCCGCACGTAGAGGGAATGGATGGTGCCATAGACTTCGTCGGTGGGCGCCACCACCGCCACCGGCCAGATGCGGTCTCCGGTCCGTTCCACGGTGGCGTGGGAAAAGGCCACAAATTTTTCCATCTGGCGGATAACGCCCCGATGCCAGCCGGAAATATACCGGGACTTTCCCTCCTCACCCGCCAGCATCTCGGTTTTCTGGAGCTCGTTGATCTGGGCGAAGCTGATGGCGGGGTTACGGCGCCCCCGGGCCGTGAAGGCGTCCTGGCCGATGAATTCCTTTTCGGGGTGATAGAGGAAGATACCCTTGTTGTCCATCACCCAACAGTAACCGGTGCGCCCGGAGCGGATGTCGGCGCAATAATTGCCGGCGAAGGTGCTGACATCGATCTTGAAAATCAGCACCCCGTCCAGCTTGCCCGTGGCCTTGGGATGGGACTCGTCCACGCTCTCTTCATACACCGGGGTGGCCAGGTCCATGATGGGCACGTGATACTCGCCCTGGGGCACGACTTCGATGGGGCTCTGGTAGATGAGCCCCCGGTGGGCCGGGTCCCGGGCCCAAATCACCTCGGGAGCGGCGCTGAAGTCCTGGCGGATGACCCGGTGGCCGCCGGCATCCAGGATATAGGCCTGGTCAGCCGCGGACCCGGTAAAATCGATGCGTTCGATGGCCGTCACGCCCAGCTTGGAGAGTTCGTCGAAGCTGACCTTCATGCGGTTGGCCCAGGCCACGTCCTCGAGGTACTGAATGGAGGGGGAATAGACCAGGATCCGCAGTTCCCGCCGCAGAAACGCCAAGCCATCCTCAATTTGCCGGGCGGTGGTTTTGGCCAGGATGAGTTGTTGCTGCTGAAAGTCGTCGGAGACAATCTCCTGGGTCCGCTTTAAGGAAACAATCCCCAGGATGAAAGCCAACGCCAGCAGCACAATCACCAGGATACCCAGACCCGCCAGCAGGCGCCGGAAACCGATCTTCCCCATAGGCATGGTTGGGCCTCCTAAGAGCCTTGCGGTATGTGGCCTTCGGAAAATTCCCGGTAATACTGTTCCACCGCGTCCTCAGACAGCATGACCATATCCAGTTGCTTGGAAACCATCATCAGGCGGCCCAGGACTTCCAGCTTCCCGTCCAGGGTGTCGGCGTCATAGCCGTCGATGCGGGCGGTGATGGAATCTTCCTTGGGTTCCACCCGGAACCCCAGATCTTCCAGGATCCTGGTCAGGAAGCGGACCCGGCGCATGCGTCGGGGCAACTCGGCGCCGCCGCCATAAAAGGTGAAGCTCACATAACTCTCCCCCGGGGCCCCCAGGAAGGCCTCGATGGTGGCGAAGTGAAAGCCCAACCGGTTGGACAGGTTCATATAATCGTGGGTGATGATGGCGAAATTCTTTTCGTGGAGCCGTTCGGTGATGTTGGTGTCGGTGGCGGTGGTCATGACCACGGACATAAAGCCGGCCAGGTCCACGGGCTTGGGCCCCTGCCAGCCCACCGCGCTGACCCCCCGCCAGTAGGCCAGCATGGGCCGGGAAGTGAGATGTTCGGGACGGACCTTCACCAGATCGGCGGCCTCGGGACTCAGACCCCCGCCCAGGTCAATGATGTTGAGTTCCAGGGGGATGGTGCTCACCAGACGCCGGGCCCCTTCCTCGTCCAGCCGCCCGGCGGACACCTGGAAGAGCTCTTCCATGGCCTTTTCATGGGCGAAGCGGGTGATGTCATGATAGGTGCGGCAGCCCTCGGGACGGAAGTTGGCGCCCCGGGGGTCCAGAAGATTGAGGGGGGTAATGTGTTGCAGGACCCGCTCCAGCACCTTGAAGGCCCGGGTCTGGCGGACGGCGTCGTCGCCTCCCCGGGGCGCCTTGAGCAATTCCTCCAACCGGCCGGCATAAACGTTACCATAAAAGGCGTCCACGGTAACCAAACTGCCGGGATGGAGCACGGCAGTGGCCCCCTTGGCCCCGAACAGGGCCGGGATCCTGGCCTCTCGCAGCACCGTGGCCAGGTGGCTGGTGGCGCTGCCGGCCTCGCAGACCACCGCCGCTACCCGCCCCACCACCACGCCGTACTCCGGCAAGGCGCGGGAGGCCACCAGGACCGCGTCCTGGGGAATGTCATCCAGGGCCTCGTTCTGAAGCAGATAGACCGGGCCGGCGGCCGCCCCCCGGGAGGCGATGATGCCATTTGACAGGAGCATTGCGGCCCCCTTGATCTGGGGCGGCAGGTAGTCGGCCTTGAGCCTGGCGCTCACCCGCAGGGGCCGGGCCTGGAGCAGGTAAAAGCTGCCCTGGGTATCCAGGGCCCACTCGATATCCTGGGGCAGATGGAAGTGTTTTTTGACCCGGTTTCCCAGTTCGGCCAGGGCCAGGACCTGGACCTCCTCCAGACATGGTCCCTGGAGGTCTGCCGGGGTGGGGACATCCAGGATCCCGCCGTCCGGGGCGGCAACGTGCATGTGGGTCTTCTCGCCCACGTGCTGGACCACCATCCGGCCGCCTTCGACCCGGTAGATATCCGGTTCCACCACGCCGCCAACCGCCAGGGAGCCCAGCCCGGAGACGGCGTTGATGATGGCGCCCTCCCCGCCACGGGGATCATCGGTATAAAGCACCCCGGCGCACTTCACCGCCACCATTTCCATGACCAGGACCCCCATGGCCAGTTCCTGGTAGGAAAAGCCGCTGGAATGGCAGTAGTAAAGGGCCCGGGGGGTGAACTGGGAGGCGATGACCTCCTTGTAGCGCTCTTCCACCTGGTCCCGGGGCACGTTGAGCACGGTCTCGAACTGGCCGGCAAAGCTGAAGAAACTATCCTCCTGGAGGGCCGAACTGCGCACCGCCACCCGGGAAGAGCTCAGGTTCGCCAGTTGCTCGGCGATGGCCCGGGAGAGCTCCGGCGGCAGGGGCTGCGCCATGATTTTTGCCTGGATGGCCTCCCCCGCATCCCGCAGGCTTTCCAGGTTGCGGATATGCGATTGGGCGATGGCCTCATGGATAAAGTCCTCCAGCCCGGCGGTTTCAAAAAAGAGCTTCTGGGCATAGGCGCTCACCCCAAAGGCGGCAGGCACCGTGAGCCCCAGCCGGGTGAGTTCGGCCAATTTCTCGGCCTTGCCGCCGTAAAAGAGGCCTTGCCGCACCTCGGCCAGGGGCAGCGTCAGGGGCCCCGGCTGCAACCTGGCCCCGGCTAATTCCTCCGCCACCAGTTCGGCCACCTGCCGGCGGGCGGTGTCCAGGGCGGCGTAGCGGCCACCGGCCATGCCGTTCAAGGCCCCCACCATGGCCTCGACCTCCTGGCCCAGCCGGTCGCAGGCCTCCCGGACATAGCGCATATCAAACAGGAATCCTTCATCCATCTTGACCTGGATGTCCGCCACGGTGGTCAGGATCGCGCTGTTGGCAGCCAGAAGGCGCTTGTACTGCAGATAGCGTTCCAGGAGGGCGGGGGGGGGCCCCAGGGGTACGGAAGGCGGCCGCGAGGTGCGCTTACGGGCGAACCATTTCTTTAATTTCCCCAGAGCCGCGGCCACCGCAATTTTTCCTTGAAGTCACAATAGTTGCACCATTGATTATAAAATAAACCGGCCTGGGTCTCAACTGCCAAATGCACCCCGATGCCGGGGCCGGGCGCCTCAGGGGCCAGCTCTTTTACGCCGCCGGACCCGGGACCCCCGGGCCGCGCTGGCAATCCGGGCTTCTCCTGTGGAAGGATTAACTAAATTATTAATTGACATATCCAGGGTTTTGCGATTTCATGGGCTTACTTCACGTAAACTGCCTTGACTTGATTTCGGCGCCCCGGAGGTCCACCATGCCTCAATGCCCCCATTGCCAGGCTCCGTATGAAGCTGGCCAGCGTTATTGCAGCACCTGCGGCAGTTTCTTGCTGCACCCGGAACAGGGCGACACCTTTTGCCCTCAGTGCGGCGTGCGCGTCTCTCCCCGCCAGGAATTCTGCCATGAGTGCGATGCTCCCCTGAAAGGGGCTCTGGCTGCCCCTGAGGCTCCAGCGCCCACTCCGGAGGCCGTAGCACCTATCCCGGCGGCCGCACCTGCCAAAGCCCCTCCGCCGGATTACCGTCCTGGCTCATCGGCTTGTTGGTGGGCGCGGGGATACTCATCCTCATCTTGCTGATCCTGCTGTTCACCCGGGGCACGTCAACGCCTCCGGCGCCATCTGCCGCTCCCAAGGCCGAAGCGCCGGCTCCCGCCCCGCTCGGCTCCTCCGGCAGCGACCCCGGCTCCCAGCCCGTCTGTCACCCCGGCCCCGGAGCCAGCCCCCCCGGCCGAGGCGAACCTGAAAGAGCAGTTGCAAAAGGAGCTCTCCATCCTGCGGGAGGCCCAGTTGCGCAAGGACATCGTCCAGTTCATGAGCGTTTACTCCCTCACCTACCCGGAACTGGACGACAAACGTGCCAATACCTTGAAAGCCTGGGAACGCTTTGATTTCACTAACCTGGTATTTACCGTCGACAAAATCCAGCCCATCGACCCCGATAACGCCATCGCCTGGGTCACCTGGTACATCGACACCAAGAACCGGCGCACCCAGGAGATGGCCAGCAGTTCCCAAACCTATCAGGTGCGGTTCGCCAAAGAGCTGGGCAAATGGCGCATCCGCTCCCTGGAAGAGGTGGAACCCTGAGGATACCCGCAGGGCGACAACATCAAGCCCCCGGCCTGATGGAGATTTTCCGGGGGCGCTGAGCCCTGCGGCTCTTCCCGGAAAGGGGCTCCGGGATCAGACCCAGTCCCCACACTCCCGGCCTGTCTGGGGCCAGGCAACCCTCAGCCCATTATGAATCGATTAGGGGACCCCGCATTTCCGGGGTCCCTTTTCTTATGAGGAGAAACGGCTTTACCGGGAACCAAGACATGCCGAGGCGAGGCTGTGAAGATTTGTGCCCCTCGGGCGTCCCGGCTGCCGGCAGATTCAGCAATCTCCCCCATTCCCCGGGCCGAGCCGAGGTCGCTAGGCAGATCATCTCCGGGAATTATCGATCTATGGAGGAATTTTCGTGTTTAAGGAAATGTACGCGCCAGACTTAGGTTTTGCCTCAAGAATGCGAAGGTTCACCTACTCTTTTTTCCGCATCATTGCCTTGGAGTCAAGGGATTTTTGATGGAGCCTTCCCGCCTGGGTCAGTTAAGGCAGGGGACACCCTTAACCTTTTCGTCGGAGCAGTCGCTGCCGGCCAGGGATTCTTAAGCTTAAAATAAATATAGCAGAAATGCTTTTTTAACGTGTATTTTTAGGGGAATAGCCCTCCATTTATAGGAATTTCCTTATTGTGTTTTTATTGAGTTCGTTACAGATTATAAATACTGAGGCAGAATGGTTAAATTCCAAAGATTATATGATAGTGGCGGGAGTCAACAGAACAGAGAAATATATTATTACTTTTAGGGGGTATTATGAAAATCAGAGATCACCCCAATCTCCTTCATTGGCCGCCTGAATGGACAACATCCGTTTGATAACGACTCTCTACCATCTGACAGAAGCGAAGAGTTAGTGCTCAGAGAAGTTGAACTGCTACCAACCACTTTTCGGGACTATCATTGTTATATCCGCGTTCTTGCTGAAAATAGGCTGCAACCCTGGAAAACCCGCGCCAACCAAACGACCTGGAAAACTTACGCCGGGATAAAAAAGGGGAAAACTTACAGCAGCGTAATAATTTTTTGGACGGACCCGGAATTTCTTGACCGCCTTTATCAAAAACTCCAAGGTTCAATCGGGCAAACCATCCGGGAGATAGGAGACTCGGAAATCTAAATCGTGATTACCGGGGAGTTTTCTCGAGTTGTGAGCCAGGGAATCCCATGGATTTGCCCGGTTCAGGGGCCGCAGCCCGGCCTTCAGAGTCAGGAGTTGTCCCACCCGGGCCAGCCCGGTAGCGGGGACCAGGGCCAGTCGGGCGGTCAGGCCGAGGGGTTCAGGGGCCCCAGGACCTCGAGGACCAGGGCTTCGCTGGCCGAGTACGGATCGGTGCGCCTCGCCAGGATATCGCTGAGGACCCGGGCCAGGCGGCCGTCATTCTCCAGTTGCTTCACCAGGTGCCGGGCAACCCCCTCCCGCAGGAGTTCCAGAAACTCCTGGCGGGCCCGGGCGGAACGGGCCTGTTCCAGGGCCTTGCCTCCCTCCCGGGCCAGGAATTCCTGGTGGTCCCGGACGGCGGCCATCAAATCCTCAATGCCTTCATTATCCTTGGCCTGGGTCATCAGCACCGGCGCCTTCCAGGTACTCGCCTTCCGATGGGCTTGCAACTCCAGCATCTGAATTAATTCCTGGTAAGTCCGGGAGGCCCCCTCCCGGTCGGCCTTGTTGATCACCAGGATATCAGCCACCTCCAGGATGCCGGCTTTAATGGCCTGGATGTCGTCCCCCATGCCGGGGACCGTCACCACCAGGGTGGTGTAGGCGGTGGCGGCGATCTCCACTTCGTCCTGTCCCACCCCCACGGTCTCCACCAGGACATAGTCCTTGCCCATGGCGTCCAACACGGTGATCACGGCCCGGGCCGAGGCGGTGAGGCCGCCGAAATGCCCCCGGGTGGCCAGGGAGCGGATGAAGACGCCCTCATCCAGGGCGTGGCGCTGCATCCGGATGCGGTCCCCCAGGATGGCGCCGCCGGAAAAGGGGCTGGTGGGGTCAACCGCCACGACGCCCACGGTTTTCCCCTCCTGGCGCAGATACTGGATGAGACGGTCGGTGAGGGTGCTCTTCCCCACCCCGGGAGAGCCGGTGATGCCGATGATATGGGCCCGGCCGCTCTGGCGGTAAATCTCTTTGAGGGTTTCACGGGCCTCGGGCCGGCCGTCGTCCAACTCCCGCATGAGGCGCGCCGCGGCGCGCACTTCACCATGCAGGATGCGATCCACCACCTCCTCGGTTCGGTTCATTATGCCTCCAGTCCGGGGAGGCTCAGGGGCCCGAAACCGCCCGGACCCCACCCCACCCCTGATTCTCTCAAATTTATTTGCCTTCTCGCCCAGATGAGGGGCGCAGGTTGCGGACCTCCCCAGCCAGCCCCGCCGGCTCCGAGAGGTATTCTGTTAATTTATAATTTAAGGCCCCGGCATAGCAAAGAAAAAGCGCCGCATTTGGAATCGCCACCGGGACGCTCGCCGCGATCCCGAAGTTTCTGATTTCTCCGGCCTTATTTGCAAAAAACCTGCTTCCTCATTTGCTCCGGGATAACTTCTTAGGTAAAATGAATTTAAGGTACCCCTCTCCATGCGTAACGCCGTGCAAAAAATCTACCAGCTTTTCAGCCATGAAGACCGTCTGCTGATCCTGATCGATCCCGATCCGGACGCTATTGCCAGCGCCCTGGCCCTGAAACGCCTCCTGTGGCATCGCCTGACTTCGTGTGTCATCACCCCCATCCGCCCCATCACCCGCCCCCAGAATCAGCGGATGGTGCAGCTCCTGAGCATTGCCCTCACGCCCTTCCAGGAGGTGCAGCCCGGAGAACTACAACCGCAAGGCCCTGATGGACAGCCAGCCGTCACACCATGAATTATTGGCGCCGTATAACTACGACCTCATCATCGACCATCACCCCCGGGTCCCGGAAACCAAAGCCCGGCTGGTGGATATCCGCCCGGAATACGGCGCCACCGCCACCATGATGACCGAATACCTGCGGGAGGCCCGGATCAAACCCTCCCTGAAGCTGGCCTCGGCGCTGTATTACGGCATCAAGACCGACACATCCAATTTTGAACGCCCCGCCATCGAAGCCGATGTCAAGGCCTTTCACTACCTGTTCGGCTTCACCCGGAGACCCCTGGTGCGGCGCCTGGAGTTCGCCGAATTCAATATTCCCATGCTGGGGTACTTCCAGCAGGCCCTGAACCGCTTCCGCATCCGCCATAACCGCCTCTACGCCTTTCTGGGGTCGGTGAACACCCCGGACATCCTGGTGATCCTGGCGGACTTTTTCCTTCGGGCCGGGGAGGTCTCCTGGACCATCGTGGGGGGGGTTTACCAGGACAAGCTGGTGGTCATCTTTAGAAACGACGGTCTGCGCAAAAATGCCGGCCGCCTGGCCTTGCAGGCCTTCGGCAAGCTGGGCTCCGCCGGGGGCCACGCCGCCAGCGCCCGGGCCGAAGTCCCCGTGGACCACACCGGCATGAATCCCATCGCCCAGTGGCAGGAATGGCAGGACTTCATTGTCCACCGGGTCGAAGAGCATGGCCACCTGCACCCCCCAGACAACGCCAAAGGGGGAGTTCCGGCGAATCAATCCGGCTGAGGGCGTGACCGGGAGCTGTAGGGCGGGTTTCAAATCCGTCCCTACGGTTCTCTCGATACGGCACCAATTTCGAAGCGGCGCAGTCCCGCACCCTGGCCATAGAGGACACGCCATGAAATCCGCTCTCATCCTCATCGATATCCAGAACGACTACTTTCCCGGCGGCGCCATGGAGTTGGCGGGCATGACCCAGGCCGCAGCCCGGGCCGGGGAACTGCTCGCCGTCTTCAGGCAGGCCCGACGGCCCATTTTTCACGTGCAACACCTGGCCCCGGGGCCGGGTGCCACCTTCTTCCGCCCGGGTACCCCGGGGGTGGAGATTAACGAGAGCGTCCGGCCACTCCCCGGCGAGGCCCTGGTCCGGAAAGAGTATCCCAACGCCTTTCGGGATACGGGCTTGTTGGCGGTGCTGCACGCCGCCGGAGTGGAAGAATTGACCATCGCCGGGGCCATGAGCCACATGTGTATCGACGCCACCACCCGGGCCGCCTTCGACTTGGGCTTTACCTGCACCGTCATCCACGACGCCTGCGCCACCCGGGACCTGGCCTTCGCAGGGCTGGCCATCCCCGCGGCCCAGGTGCACGGGGCCTTCATGGCGGCCCTGGGCATGCGGTATGCGGGGGTATTGGCGCTGCAGGATTTTTTGAGCGGGTTATAAGTAATGGCCTATAATTGAGCGGAAAATCATCAAACCGAGAACCCGAAGCCCCGTTGACCTGCTCCGGGTTAAACCGCTTCCTGTTCTATCTTAGCGCTTCACGACCTAGAAAATTAACGGAACTCGTAGGTCGGTTTTCAGGCGACAGGTCATTGACCCCAATTTTCAGACCACCTTGGCAACCTCCGGAGCATCAATTATCTGTATGCCATCAAATTCACTCAACAAGGTAAGCTTTGAAAAACCTTGACCCGGTCATGTCCCTCAGCTATTCTAAAAAAGTTCGGGGAAGGATTCTTGCCTCCCCTGTCTTCGCCCAAGATTTGGAACGCCCTTAAACTCGCTTGGTCTGTGGCTACCATAGGCGCAATATCCCCGTCTCCCCAAATGGCCCAAAGATGGCGAAGGTGCTAACATTTATTGGGAAGGTCTTCTGGTTGTTACAACTCGTGGCGTTGTCACTGATGCAAGGCTATGTGCTGGAACCTGCTTCACCTTTGGGGATTTCAAGTCGGTACGAGTGCGTAAAAAGGGTCGCTTATCATCGGTGTGGGTGCCCGCCGGAAAAAGTCGCGTCCCACACCTGCTGTTGCTATACAGGAAAATGCGCTAAGCCTTCCGGGAAAACAGCTGCGGCGACATGCCACCCGGACCGTGGCGGCCCAACCACATCCGGTCTTTCCTTGTCCGCCTGCGGGTGCATGGAAGAATCTTTTCTCCTGGCTGCCGGAAGGTACAAATTCATCGGTGCATTTTTCATAATGTATCTGAGCGATCGCACCACCTGTCTTTCTCCATCTCTACCGGAAAAACCTGAGAATCCAATTTTTGAACCTCCCATACCTCCTCCGCAACGCGAGGCCGCAATCTAAGCTACTCTTTCTGTAACGACTTCCTAAAGACCGGCTTAAAGAAGCTGTAAGCATTATTTTTGCGCCCCTTCCCCTGATTGCCATGGTAGCACGGGTATGCATGCCTGTGCCGGACAGGTTAAAGCCTGCAATTCTAAAGCTATGGTTTGATAGTAACGGGGTATTAGGACGCGAAGATTGCTGAATTGCCAAGGGAAAGGTCTGTCCAAAGCATAATTTTTATTTATTGACTCCAGAATTTTGCGGAGGAGCAAAGCAAATGATGAAAGCCTTATGGTGGTACTTTGTGTGGGCGCTACTTTCTGGAGTAATTTTTACTCCATTTATTTATGCATCATCTTCTTCTGATGCAACACTTCCTTCGACGGCAATAGATATTGATGAAAATCAGGAGAACGAATCTCAGGAGACGCCGGCCCACGTTGTGAAACACGCACAATTCCCACACCCCTTTGCGCCGTTGGGCGTATATGGATCTCATGTTATAAAACCCGGGAAATGGCTGATCGCCTACACCTATGGTCATATGGCTATGGACGGGAATCTGATCGGGACCGATTCCGTGAGTACGGGAGCATTGTTGCAAAGGTATAATGTTGTCCCGGTGAGCATGAGTGTGGATATGAACATGGTTTGCGTCATGCGTGGCATATCGGAGAACTTTAATCTCATGGTTATGGTCCCCTATTATTTCAAGACCATGACGATGATGATGAGAAAAAGTCCGAAGGTGAAGCAGGCGGGGATGACATTCGTGACGCATACGGACGGAATAGGGGACGTGCAACTTGGGGGTACGTATTCGATCTATCGCTCAGCCATGCACCAGTTGGTGTTTTATGGAGCTGTCAGCGTTCCAACGGGGTCCATAGATGTGAGGGACGATACCCCCAAAAAAGAGAACGCCAAGCTCGGTTATACGATGCAGCTCGGTTCGGGCACAGTGGATCTGAATCCTGCTCTGACTTACTCGGGCAAATGGGAAAAACTATTCTGGGGTGCGCAGATTGCAGGAATCGCGCGCTTTTATGATAATAGAAATCACTATCGCTGGGGCAGCCGCTACCGACTCACGAGCTGGCTTGGTTATCGGTTGGTCACCACCCAGTATTACTCGTGTATAGCTTCTGTGCGCATGGACTGGCAGTCTTGGGGCAATGTTCACGGGGCGGACCCTGAGATGAATCCCCTATCTACACCGGGACAGGACCCAAAAAACCGGGGCGGGACCCGTCTTAATTTTCTGCCGGGATTTAGCGTATACATCGATAAGGGAAAACTGCAGGGCAACCGGCTCTTCCTCGAAGGGGGAATTCCCATATATCAATACCTGCATGGGCCACAGGGCGAAACCACCTGGATGGTGAGTGCCGGATGGAGGTTTGTTTTTTAAATCAGGCTAAGCTGAAAAATATGATCGCCCAGAATCCCGGGCCATCACCGTAAGCGATCAACGTCAACTGAAGGCAAGCCAGGCGGGGTCCAGTTGTGACCCTGCCTTTCTATTGCAAGCTTCTCGCGAGTCACTTGCCAGCTTAGGTATCCACAAGATGCTGCTATGAGCGGCGTCATCACCGGCAGGGTAGGATCCATGGGCAAATTTATGGAATCATAAAATTAATCAGTAGTTGCGAATTTATCGGGGAGCGCCCGGGGCGCTTATGGGAAGGATTGATGATTAATCAGGTTGGCGCAATCGGATTTCGAAGAAGATCTTTCCGGACGGGTTGCCGGGAGTTAGGCGGTTTCTGCCGGGGGCGGGCTCTTTTTGGTCCTTTTCTCCCGCTCCACTTTCCTTTCATAGGCCGCCTCGATCTTGAGCAGCAACTCCTCCAGGGGGCAGGGCTTCATGAGGTAATCGTAGCCGCCCAGTTTGTTGATCTCCATGGCCGCGTCCATGGAGGCGTGGCCGCTTAAGATGATCACCTCCACCTCCGGGTTGAGGCTCTTGATCTCGGCCAGGGTGGCCAGCCCGTCCATCCCCGGCATGCGGATGTCCAGGACGATTACGTCGCAGGGGTGAAGCTTCAGCTCCTCCAGGGCCTCGGCGCCGCTGCCCGCGGCCCGCACTGCCAGTCCCTGGGCCCCCAGCATCTTTTCGAGGTTGGCCCGGAAACGCTCTTCGTCGTCCACCAGCAAAATCCGGGGCTTAGGCATGGGCAAACAACTCCGATTCCCGGCTTCGGGGCAGCGTGATGGTGAACTCCGTGCCCTGGCCCACGAGGCTTGCCACCGTGATCCGTCCCCCCAGCCGGAGAATGATCCCGTGGCAGATGGACAGCCCCAGCCCCGTGCCCTGGCCCGGCGGCTTGGTGGTGAAAAACGGGTCGAAGATCTTGCCCAGGTTGTCTGCCGGGATGCCGCAGCCCGTGTCGCTGATGACGATGTCCACGGCATCATCAGCCGCTCAGTCGGGTGGTGATGGTGACCACCCCGTCTTTGCCGATGGCCTGGGTGGCATTGGTGAGAAAATTGAGGATCACCTGGCGCAGTTGCGGGGCGTCGCTGTAGATCGGCGGCAAGGTCTCGTCATAATGGCGCACGATGGTGATATTATTGTGTTTGGCTTCCTTTTCCACCAGCATGGTCATATTTTCAATGATCCGGTTGACCTCCACGGCCTGAATCACCGGGTCCCGTTTCCGGGCAAAATCCAGCAAATTCCGGGTGATTTCCGTGCAGCGGTCCACCTGCTGCACGATCTGCTGGACCGACCCCTGAAGTTCTTCGGCTGCCTTCCCGTCACCGCCGGCGAGTTTCTTCAGCAGATGCTGCATCCACTCGGCCTCCTGGCGGATGATGGCCAGGGGATTGTTGATTTCATGGGCGATACCGGCCGAAAGTTCACCGATGGCGGCCAATTTCTGCGACTGCAGCAGCCGTTCATCCAGCAGCCAATCTTTTTTTTCGGGCCCATCCATCCGCGTTACTCACCTCCGGCGGCCGGATTCCTCAGCCGGAAAAAGCTCTCAGGGGTGACGCCCGGGGACTATCCCCGGCGCCTCCGGTAGACCGCATCCCCGCCAGGCATCCGTCTATCCCGCCTTGAACAACCTTCCCGGCCTCCTGCCCTCAGGCCTTGCCTTCCTGGATCACCTTGCGGTCATAAGCCTGGCGCACCTTCTCGAGCAACTCGTCCAGGGCCACGGGTTTCATGACATAATCGAAGGCCCCCAGTTGCATCCCCTGAATCCCCGATTCCACCGAGGCGTGGCCGGTGAGCATGATTACTTCCACCAGGGGTTTCTTCTTCTTGATCTCCCGCAACGTTTCAATCCCGTCCATCCCCGGCATCTTAACATCCAGGATGATGACATCAACGTCATGGTCATCCAAGAATTCCAAGGCCTTATAGCCGCTTTCCACCCCGGTGACCTCAATCTTTCTCGCCTTCAGCCGCTTGAGAATGGTCTCCAGGAAGTCCTGCTCATCATCCACCACCAACATCTTGAATTTCTCCATTACTACCGCCTCCTCGGGTCATCTCACCGGTAAATAAATGGTGAAAGTAGTGCCCTTGCCTGTCTCGCTGGCCACCATGATTCTGCCGCCCAACTTTTCAATGATGCTGTAAGAAATAGATAAACCCAGACCGGTGCCCTTGCCCACCTCCTTGGTGGTGAAAAAGGGGTCGAAGATTTTTTGCAATACCTCTTTGGGAATCCCCGGGCCGTTATCGCTGATCTCAATGCGATATTTCGTTATTTTTTGTGGTTCTGGTATTGATGATGATCTGGCCCTCTTTGCCGATGGCGTCGATGCCGTTGTTGATGATGTTCAGGAATACCTGCTGCAGCTGGGCCTGGTCCGAAGTGGTCAAGGGCAGGTCCGGGGCGTAATTCGCCTGGATCTCGATGTTACGGTAGCGGGCCTCGTTCTTCAAAAACTCGATGCTCTCCTCCAGGATTTCGTTAATGTTGACGCCCTCAACCATCGGCTCCATCCGCCGGGCAAACCCCAACAGGCGATGGGTCACCGTCTTGGCCCGCACCACATGATACTCGATCTTGTTCACCGCATCCAATAGTTCTTGAAAATTCTCACTGCCGGCCACATCTTCCATGCCCAGCAGGTCCTTCATCCACCCCGCCTTCTCGCCGATCACCGCCAGGGGGTTGTTGATTTCATGAGCGATGCCCGCGGCCATCTTGCCCAGGGCCGCCATCTTGCTGGATTGTATCGCCATTTCATCGCTGGCCGCCTGCTTCCGGTCCATGCGCTGCAGTTCCTTCATCATCGCCCGGGTGGTGAAATACGCCCCGATAATGATGAGTCCCAGGCCTCCCAAAGCGATGAGCACCGCCAGAAATCTGGCCTGCAGCAGCGGTGTCAGTTGCTCTGTGGGCGCTTCCCGGATTACCAGGATCCACTTCTTCAGTTTGATGATACTGGTGGCATAGAGGAAGGGCTCGCCACGAAAGTCCATCTCCTCCACTGCAGTCCCGGTGGCCGCGGCGAAGTCGGGGGCCTTGGGGGGCTCCATGACCTTACCGCCGAAACGGGGTGTGGTTTGCAACACGTTTTCCCGGTTGATGATAAAGGCGTCGCCTTTTTTGCCGATCCAGGCGGCCCGGACGATATTGTCGATGATGTCCGCATCGATGGTGGCCCTGAGGATCCAACTGCGGTTCTTTTCCCGCACCATGACCGCAATGATGAAGTGGGGAACTTTCCTGAATCCCAAAAACACATCGCTGACCTGCACCCCGGTGGCTATAACCTCATGAAACCAGGCCGCATCCTTATAATTCACTTTTTTCAACGTACTATAATATGGTCCCACATAGGCCAGGTGATTGCCGTCCTCGTCGATAATCCCGAGGTCCAAAAATGACTTGGAGCGAGTCTGGATAATATTAAAGACCTTGCTTAAATACTCTTCGTTCTGCAGTTGTTGCACGGAATGAGTATTCGCCAGACCGGTAAGCTGTGAAATCCGTTCCTCGAGAAACAGGTCAATGGAACTGGCTCGATTTTCCGCCAGGGTTTTCATGTTATCCATGATCTTGGCGGTATAGGACACACTGAACTGGTGATAAATTACCCCCCCCAGGATAAAGAGCGGGACCACCGAAAAACTCAAGGTGGCCAGGATAATGTCCCACCATAATTTCTTGTAGTGTGCCTCTTCCATCAGTGCTCCTTTACGTCAAGAGAGCTAACGGATCCGGGCGGCCTCCCTCCCGGCGCCTTCCCCGGCTCTGCCAGTTGCAGAAATTCCGGACGTACTCCATCGGTACTCGTATAAGCAATGGTCGTTCCAACCCTGGCGGCCCGACTGATTCAAGATAACTCATGGAATAACAAGGGAAAAAAAGGTAATCCGCCAGAGGTGGGAGCGCCGATGCCCCGGATCTCTGTCAACATTTTTTACAGGTTGTAAAGGGGCGGCCACCTCTGGACCCCTTTTTGCTATAATTAATCGTATCCTAAGGGCAGTGCCGAAGTGATGTCAAGGGGAGATTGGCTGGTGGCGCCCCGCGCCGATTCCCCTTGAATCTCCGGCCACTCTGGGCTAAATTATTAAGACACGGTAATTTTTCGGCCCCGGGGTTTGACCCGGCCGTACCCCAGAAAGCGAGATGTCCATGAAGCGCTACGAAGACCCCAAGTGGGTCCAGAGCATGAAGTTGAGCCTCGACCACAATTATGCCATGGCAGAGTTCCTGGGAGAGAACGGCCTGAAAGAAGCGGACCTGCACGGCTTGGCCCCCCGGCTGGAGTCGTTTCATCAAGACCTGGCCGCCCGGCGGCAGAGCGGCCAGATGGGTTTCATGGAGTTGCCCTACCAGACCCAGGTTGTCAAAGAAGTGCGCCAGGTTGCCAAACCATTGTTGGAGTGGTGCTGGGATGCGGTGGTGCTGGGAATCGGCGGCTCCGCCCTGGGAGCCCGGGCCCTGCATCAGGCCTTGTGCCACCCCCAGCACAACAAGTTCCCCATGGCCCGCCGCCACCTGAAGCTCGGACTCTGGGTGGCCGACACTATTGACCCGGACGCGCTGTACGGCCTGCTGGACGGCCTGGATATGCGGCGCACGGCCTTCAACGTCATCAGCAAATCAGGCCATACCGCCGAAACCCTGGCCCAGTTCCTGTGGATATACAAGCTGTTAAAGGGCCGGGTGGGGGAGGCCAAGGCCCGGGAGCGGCTCGTCATCACCACCGACCCGGACCAGGGGCCGCTCCGGAGCCTGGCGGCTAAAGAGCGCCTGGCTTCCCTGGCCGTACCCCCCGATGTGGGGGGCCGCTTCTCGGTGCTCTCCGCCGTGGGGCTCTTGCCCGCCGTTCTCGCCGGCATTGACGTGGAGGAACTCCTGGCCGGGGCCCGGTTCATGGATCAGCACCTGAAAGACGCCGCGCCTGACCAAAACCCGGCCTATCGCCTGGCAGCCCTCTTCTATCTCTTTGCTACCGCTAAATCCCGGCCCAACCTGGTGTTCATGCCCTACGCCGGCGCCCTGGCCGGCATGGCGGATTGGTTCTGCCAACTTTGGGCTGAAAGCCTGGGAAAGCGCCAGGATCTCCAGGGCAAGGTCGTGAATGCCGGGAGCACCCCGATCCGGGCCCTGGGAACTACCGATCAGCATTCCCAATTGCAGCTTTACATGGAAGGGCCTCCCGACAAGCTGATCACCTTTCTGGCCGTGGATAAGTGTAAGAATCACCTGGAAATCCCGGACTTGTATCCCGACCAGGAAGCCCTGAGCTACCTGGGGGGCCACTCCTTGAATGAACTGCTCCGGGTGGAGCAGCAGGCCACCGCCTTTAATCTCATGAAGGCCGGCCGGCCCAACCTGACCTTGCACCTGCCGGAGGTCAACCCCTTTACCATCGGGCAATTGATCTACCTCCTGGAAGCGGTGACGGTGGCGGCTGCGTCCCTCTTCGGGGTCAACGCCTTCGACCAGCCGGGAGTGGAGGGGAGCAAACAAACGAGCTATGGCCTGATGGGTCGGCGGGGGTTCGAAAACTATCAACGGGAATTTGCCGAAGCCCCGCCGGCCTTGGAGAAATATCGGATTGTCTGAACCATCATGAAGCGCCTGAAACTCACTACCTCATGGTGGCGTCCGGGGAAAGACCTGGACACCTTCGGCCTGGTAAAATTTTTCTCCTTGCCCGGCTTTGTGGTCATTCTGCTGGTTACCCTCCTCCTGACGGTGGTCCTGACCCTCCGGGCCCAGCAGATGAACCTGAAGAAAAACGAAGACTATCTTATCCTGCTGGCCGCCAACCTGAACCACCAGATCTATCAGCAATTCGTCCTGCCCACCGCCTACGAGAAGGGCGGACGCATCACCCTGTCGGACCCGGAGCAATCCCAACGCCTGGACATGGTGGTCCGCACCACCATCCACGGCTTTCACGTGGAACAACTGAATCAGTACGATCAGGAGGGGGTCTTCTCTTACAGCACCGCCCAACTGCCCCTGGGAAAAAAGTGCGCCGATGTCGTGGGGGTGCAACGGGCCCTGGCCGGGGAAAACTACTTCGAGTTACCCGGCTACAGTGCTATCTGGAGCATCTTCTGGCCGCGCAGTTACCAGAGACAGAACCTCAAGGCCTACATCCCCTTCCGGCTGGAGGACAAGCTTCTCCCCCAGACCGGTCCGGTGGTGGGCGTCATTGAGATTGACCAGAATATCTCTGGAGACCTGGCCGAAATCGCCAACTTCCGGCTGATAATTTTCTTCACCCTCGTGGTGATCATGGGCCTGTTATTTCTGGTGCTGCGGCAAATCGTCAAAAAGGCCGGCGTCATCCTGGAGCGGCGCCAGGAGGAGCAGCGGGGCCTGGAAGGGCAACTCCACCAGTCGGAACGCCTGGCGGCCCTGGGGGAAATGACCGCGGGGGTCGCCCACGAGGTCCGCAATCCCCTGGGGATCATCAGTTCCACCGCCGAACTCCTCCGGGACCGGTTGGCCCGCTATGAACCCCAAAATCGCCTGGCCCAGATCATCGTGGAGGAGTCCAACCGCCTCAATGAAAAGGTCACGGAATTTTTAGATTTTGCCCGGCCCCGGGTCCCTAACCTCCGTCCCTGCGACCTGGAGGCGACCTTAAACCGGGGCTTGGAATTGCTGGCCCCTGAGATCGACCGCCTGGGCATCAAAGTCACCCGGGAATTTCAGCTGGACGGCCGGGGCCTCATGGTTGACCAGGATCTCCTTTACCAGGCCTTCTTGAATATTCTGCTGAATGCCATCCAGGCCATGCCCCAGGGCGGTCACCTGACCGTGTCCACCACCCCCGGCCCCCACGGTCAGGGGGGGCAAATCCGCTTCCAGGATGATGGGGAAGGCATTGAGCCCGAGGCCTTGAATAAGATCCTCAACCCCTTTTTCACCACCAAGGAAAAAGGCAGCGGCCTGGGGCTGCCCATTGTGAAAAGCATCATCGAAGCCCATCAGGGTAAGTTGGAAATCAGCAGCGCCCCGGGAAGCCGGCACCACGATCAGCATCACCCTGCCCGCCCTGGCGCTGCAAAAGGGAAGTTAACGATTGCGGCCACTTGACCGTTCACCGTCCGGCCAGGCGGAAAGCGAGCCCAGACTGCTATGGATACTATTTTAGTCGTTGATGACGAAGCCAATTATCTCACCGTCATGGAAACCCTGCTGGGGGATGCCGGTTATGAAGTCCTTACCTCCCCCAGCGCCATTGAGGCCTTAAAGATCGCCGGGGCTGCCGATCTGGACCTCGTCCTCACCGATATGAAGATGCCCAAGATGACCGGCATCGAGCTTTTGGACCAATTGCAGCGCCTCTACCCGGACCTGCCGGTAATTATCATGACCGCGTTCGGCACCGTGGAAAAGGCGGTCTCGGCCATGAAAAAGGGCGCCTTCGATTACATCCTCAAGCCCTTTAAGAATGAAGAGATCCTGGTGACCATCGCCAAGGCCCTGGAGCATCGGCACCTCATCCAGGCGAACCGCCGGCTGAACCAGGAATTGGACAAAAAGTACGGCTTCCCCAACATTGTGGGAGACGTCCCGGGTCATGGAGGACATTCTGGCCCTGGTCAAAAGGGTGGCCGGGTCCCGGGCCACGGTCCTGATTACCGGCGAGAGCGGCACCGGCAAGGAACTCATCGCCCGGGCCATCCACCAGTGCAGCAACCGGGCCGCCAAAAGCTTCATCTCGGTCAACTGCGCCGCCCTGACCGAAACCCTGCTGGAGAGCGAACTCTTCGGCCACGAACGGGGCGCCTTCACCAACGCCGTGGCCATGCGCAAGGGCCGGTTCGAACTGGCCGACGGCGGCACCCTCTTTATGGACGAAGTGGCGGAGATGTCCCAGTCACTCCAGGTCAAGCTCCTCCGGGTGCTCCAGGAGATGGAATTCGAGCGGGTGGGCGGCGTCCGCACCATCAAGGTGGATGTCCGGGTGGTGGCCGCCTCCAACCGGGACCTCAAAGAGGAGGTGGAGGCCGGGCGCTTCCGGGAGGACCTGTTCTATCGCCTCAACGTGGTCCATCTCCACCTGCCGCCCCTGCGCGAGCGCCAGGAAGACATCCCCCTGCTGGCGGCTCATTTCATTAAAAAATATGTCCAGGAAAACCTCCGGGACAAGACCCGCATCACCCCGGAAGCCTTGAAGGTGCTGATTCAGTACCCCTGGCCGGGTAACATCCGGGAGCTGGAAAACGTCATGGAGCGGGCGGTCATCCTGTGCAGCAACAACGTCATCAGCCCCCAGGACCTGCCGGCGGAGCTGGCCCCCACTGCCGGCCGAGTCCCAGTTGGACATCGACCGCTTCATCCCCCTGAACACGCCGTTGCCCGAGGCCCTGGATGCCATCGAGGAGCAGATGATCCGCCGGGCCCTGGAAAAAAGCGGCCAGGTCCAGGTCCGGGCCGCCGAACTCCTGGGCATCACCAAAAGTTTGCTGCAGTACAAGCTGAAGAAGTATCATTTGACGACTTGAACCGGTAGCACGGCGTCTCGCCGATGTAGAATTTTTCACTTTACGGCACATGCTCCAAAGACCTCAATCCTTGTGTACCCCTCTTTTCCAAAGGGGGACATCAGCAGGAATCTTTGACACCCCCTATGAAAATGGGGCCATTGAGCGGGGATTGTAGAAACTATTGATGGCAAGGAATTTTTGGCCAGCGCTATAATCCGGAGGCGAAGTGAAACCCGACCAATTCCCCGACGACATCCGGCCCCATCTTATCCCTGCGCCCACCGGGGAGATGGTCTACCGCTGCCTGGCGTGCGGCGCTGAATTTGCCATCACCGAACTGCTCTATACCTGCCCCCGCTGCCGGGGTTTGTTCATGCTGGAGGATAAAAACGCCGCGATTCTGGCCCAGCGCCCCGGGGCCTTCTGGCGGCGGCTGTTCGACTACCGCCGGATGCTCAACCTCCCGGCCTTGAGCGGGATTTTCCGGTACTACGAACTCATCGCCCCGGTGATTCCGCTGGCGGACATCATCTACCTGGGCGAAGGCCACACTCCCCAGGTGGCGGCCAACCCCGACCTTCAGGCCGAGGTGGGCGCGGCGTTTTATTTCAAGAACGACGGCCAGAACCCCAGCGCCTCTTTCAAGGACCGGGGCATGGCCGCGGCCTTGAGCTACCTCAACTTCCTGGCAAGCCAGCCCGGGGCCGGCAAGATCCTGGCCATCTGCGCCTCCACCGGGGACACCTCCGCGGCGGCGGCGCTTTACTCCGCCTACCTGGGAGACCGGATCGCCTCGGCGGTGATCCTGCCCCACGGCAAGGTCACGCCCCAGCAGCTGGCCCAGCCCCTGGGCAGCGGCGCGAAGGTATTGGAGATCCCCGGCGTCTTCGACGACTGCATGAAGGTGGTGGAGGCCCTGGCCGACCACTACCAGGTGGCCCTGCTCAACTCCAAGAACTCCTGGCGCATCCGGGGCCAGGAGTCTTATGCCTATGAAATCGCCCAGACGCTTCGACTATGATCTGGCGAAAAAGACCGTGGTGGTGCCCATCGGCAACGCCGGCAACATCACCGCCATCATGGCCGGGTTTTCTGCGCCTCCACGACCTGAAGATTATCGAGACCCTGCCCCGGGTCATCGGGGTCCAGTCCCGCCACGCCGACCCGGTGTTCCGCTACTACCTGGAACCCGATAAAACCAAACGGGTCTTCGTGCCGGTGACGGTGCAGGCCAGCGTGGCCCAGGCCGCCATGATCGGCAACCCGGTGTCCATGCCCCGGGTGATCCGCCTGGCCGAGGAGTATCACCGCCGGGCCGGGGAAGGCAGCGTGGCCGTGGTCCACGTCAGCGAACAGGAGATCATGGACTCCATGCTCCTGGCCAACCGCCACGGGCACATCAGTTGCACCCAGGGGGGCGAATCCCTGGCCGGCCTCAGGGCCGCCCTGCAGGAGGGTTTGCTGAGTCAGGACGAAATCCCGGTGCTGGACGCCACTGCCCACCACCTGAAATTCATCGGTTTTCAGCAGATGTACTTCGAAGACTCATTTCCGCCGGAATTCGAAGTGACGCCGAGACCGGAATATCAAAATCGGCCGCAATTCCTCACGCCCGCGACCGACAAGCCGGAGGAGAAAACTGCGGACCTGGCCGGCCAAATCGCCGCGGTTGCTGGGGTTGACCCCGAAAGGTTAGCGGGGTTGCCGCACCGCTGGCCGGATTCTTATTTTCTCTTCAAAGCCGGGATAAATTCCCCCAGGAGGAGAAGATGCAAAAGACCAGAGTTATGGGCCATGAGTGCTGGCGGTCAGCTCTGATCCTGGTGATCACCTGGGTCTTGCGTCGGCCCAGGAGCCGCCGCGGGTTGACAAGGAGACCTTGAAAAGCTGGCTCTCCGATCCCCAAGTACTTATCCTGGATGTCAGGGCGCCCAAAGATTGGCATGTCAGCGATAAAAAAATCAAGGGTGCGGTGCGCCAGGATCCCAAGGAGGTCAAAACCTGGGCTGCCAGTCTGCCCAAGGACAAAAAAATCGTCTTGTATGCGCCTGAAAGAAAGAGGGCACCAGCGCCCGGGTGGCGAAAGAGTTGATCGAGATGGGCTTTACTCAGGTATGGGCTTTGAAAGGCGGCTGGGTGGAATGGGAAAAGGCGGGGTACCCCACCGAGCCCAGATAAGAGGTAATGGTTTCAGGGGGGAGTCAACGACGAAAATTTAATTAATTCTGATCAATACCGCTCCTGCAAGGAGGCCTTATGGCACTAACCGTAGGCATGACCCACGAGATGCGGCTTAAGACCGGCCCGGAGCACTCGGCCCAAAAATTTTTCCCCAAAGTTCCCAATGTCTTCGGCACCCCCTTTCTGGGAGGGTTGTTCGAGGGGGTGAGCGCGAGCTTGATGGCCCCTCACCTGGAACCCGGAGAGACCTCCGTGGGCATCTCCATGAACCTTTCGCATACCGCCGCCACCCCCCTGGGCATGGAAGTGCGGGCCGTCACCGAAATTACCCAGGTGGAAGGCCGGAAAATCACCTTCAAAGTGGAGGGGTTTGACGAGAAAGAAAAGATTGGCGAGGCCGTCCACGAACGTTTTGTCGTTAACGAAGCGAAGTTCAACCAGCGGGTGGAGGCCAAAAAGACCTGAAACCGGACAATCCCTCTCTGGATTTCCCCTATGACCTGGTGACCCTGGGGCATTTTGAGGCCGGCGGCGGCTGGGAGGCCCAAATCCGCCAGTACGTCCGGAAAAAGTACCGCCAGGACCTGGCCGGGCTGGCCGATATTGACCCCGAGGCCCTGGCCGGGCTCTTCCGGGGGGAACTGGTGGCCGGCCGCCCCTACGCCACCATCCAGTGGGTGCTGCGGGTGGCGCCCTTCCGCCCCCTGGAACTCTTCCTGCTCTTCGACCAGGACCCCGAGTTCGGCACGGACCTCCGGGTCTTTTATGCCCGGAAGAGCCTGGCGGTCCCCACCGAAGACGCCTACGTCTTTGCCTGGGATTATGTGGCCTTGCTGGCCCGCTATGGCCGAGGCACGTTTGCCCTGGAGAACGCCGGTCCCGGTCCGGAGTGGCTGCCGTTCGGGGACTTTTGCCCCGGAGGGGGCGGGCCCCGTGCAGGAGGTGTCCCTGGGAGCCCGGGAGGAGATCCTGGGACAGGTGACCCCCGAGGTGGTGGAGGTGGCCGTCCGGCGGATGGATTGCGGGACATTCGCCCAGACCGGCGGGGCCTGGGAGGTGACCTGGCCGCTTTTGGGCGACCTGTCTTTCCGGTTCAGCTATGGCCCGGCCGGCTCGGAGATGGCCTTTGACAGTCACGGGGCCCGGAAGTACAGCCCGGAATTTCTCATGAGCTTGACCTGGCTGTATATCAATGGGCTTCTGAGGGAGTGCCGCCAGGTGGACGACACCCTCCCGAAGCTTTCCGCCTATTTTTAGCCCGATGAAATGCGTTCATTGCCATAAAGCCAGCATCGTCCTCACCCCCACGTGAACCGGGGTGGAAATCGGCTGCCCGGGGTGCGGCCGCGTCTATTCGGCCGCCGAGATCAGGGAACTGGTCAGGCAAAATCAACTGGCCGGCAAGGGGAGACCGCCAAGCCCCGGCCGGTAAAATAAAGAGTGTCTCATCCAGTTTTAGGTTGTCGGTGAAATAACTAAGTAATATTAATAAGTTATCTTGATGATTGATGCATCTGAATGAGGAAATGAGGTCTCATGAGTGCCCAACTGAAAGATTTGACCCGTATGAACCAGCCGAGCCCGGCCCGGTCGGATATGGTCAAGGTCAGCTACGGGGTCCATAACCTGGAGGCGGCCATCGCCGGGAAATCCGTCAGCGAGGTGCGCCAGTCCTTGAAAGAGCCGTTGAACATCGACCCCCGGGCCCTGGCCCTGGTGAACGGCCGGGACGTGGCGGCCTCCTATATCCTGAAGCAGGGCGACCAACTGGAGTTCGTGCGCCTGGCCGGAGAAAAGGGCGGGAGTCCATCTAATCCGTCGATGACTGTGCAGGCTCAGGTCATCGAGACCGGTAACTTTCTCAGGGAATTCAGGGAGAATAGCTGCATAATCCCGAGTCCGCTGCCAGGCGAAAAGGGGATCGTCATGAACCAGGAAATTAGCCGCGTTATTGCCAAGATCCGGGAATATCATCCTGAAATTGAGCGGAATAACATGGAGTTAAGCGTCTCGTGGGACGAAGCCGGCAAGCGTTATGCCCTCAAGCTCAGCAAGTCCGGCGAAACCGTGGGGGCTTATCTGGACCAGAAAGATGCCGACGATTGCCTGGCGGGAAAGAAGTGCGTCAACCTGGCGGTGCAGGTGACCCAATTATCAGCCGAATTGGAAGATTTGATTACGCCCCGGAAGCCGGGTTGAGCCGCCTGGGAGAGCCTGAGATCAGGAGCAGGCTCACCGCGCCCCCTTTGACAGGGCCGTAAAAAAAAGGTACATATATAGATTGCGCAGGGAATTGAGATGAGCCGGGTTGTGGTCATCGCCTGCGATCAAACTTAAAGCGGAGGCCATCTATGGCCCGGGTTACCATTGAAGACTGTCTGGAACAAGTACCGACTCGCTTCGGCCTGATCCACCTGGCGGCCAAGCGGGTGCGCCAAATCTTTCGCGGGGCGCCGGTTTTGGTCAAAGGGGACAACAAAGAGATCGTCATGGCCCTGCGGGAGATCGCCGCGGGCAAAATCGTGCCCACCACCCCCTTGAAAGCCCTGCCGGAACCCGAAGCGGAGTAATCCCCGACCCTCGCACCTGAACCTGCCGTTGCCGCCCTCAAGGGTGGTGCGGCGGCGCTTTGCCCTGGCGGTTTACCCCGGCAGGGTACCGGCGCCGGCGCTTCCCCAGCACAGCACCGGACCATTTGCCTCCGGGGCGGTATCCGGCCCCCAGACCTCCAGGTCCCCATACCGTACCTCAGGCAAGGGCCAGTTGGCCGCGATCTCGTCGGCCACAAATTCCTGAAGTTCTCGTGAGGCTGCCTCAAGTTCCTGGTTGTCGGCCGCTGCGGTGAGCAGGGCCCCCAGGAGGTCCACAAACTTCTCCTGCCAGGCCGGCCGGCCGGCTTCGCCCGCCACCTGCGACCATTCGCCCCCATTCCGGCAGACGGGTAAGGTTAGCTGCACCTTCCGGAGGGCAGTCCACTCCGGCCAGCCTTTCAACGTCAGGAACAGGGGCCGGGAGGCGCGGCCCAGGAGCAGGGGGACCGACTTCTCCGGCGCCTCGGGGGTCATCACCCGGAGCCAGAGGCGGTAGCGCAGTTTGGCCAGTTCGGGGTCCACCGTTTCGGCGACCCCGGAGACGGGTCCGTAGGACAGCCCGATCGTCCCAGGGTTCCGGTTTAAGGATATCTTGCAGCCAGTCTTGCCCCTGGTCCACCCGCAGGAATTGGGCTTCCTGGTCGGCCTGCATTTTTTCCAGCTGCCAGGCCAGGGACCAGGCATGGGGCGGGGGTGGTGGGGGCTCCGGGACCGCGGGTTTCCCATAGCCGCGAATGGCCTGGATCACATTTTCTCCGGCCTCATCCTGGTCCCGGCGATAATCAGCGAAGGCCTGCCACTGGCGCAGGTCTCCGCGGTTATAATGCTGCAATTCCCGGGGGTGGACCTCGGCCTCCGGGGGTAATGGCATCCCCTGGTAAGGCATTTGTTCAGGCCATCCCGGGATAACTCCCACCTTCAAGTCAGGGAAGTACAGCGGCAAGGTCCAGAACTCTTCCCGCCACGGCAGGATTACCGGAAAGGCGACGATGTGCCAGGCCGATCCCATAAGCGCCTCCAACTGGATATGGTTCGAGGGGGGTAAGCAGGCCCGCCGCCCGGCAAGCCCTCCTCCACTCTTTATTTCCCGATAAAGTCTTCCTATTCATATCCCAGGAGCCGCCGGGATACAAGGGTAAGCGCCGGGTGCCGCTGAATTTCGGGACTGGCGGGCGCCGGGTCGCTGGAGTGAGGCCGATAGACTGAGATCTGAGGTTAAGAGCGTTTATTCAATTGGTGGCACAGGCTTTCCAGCCTGTGTCGAGGGGGCAGGTTAATCGGGCACAGCCTGGAAAGGCTGTGCCACCAGACAATTCCTGACGTTTCATAAGGTAAGGTTGGCCAAAGGCCCGGACGCAACTGTGCAATGAGAAATATTTCTGGGGGCCTGCGCCTCAACCTCACGCTGGACGCCGGCGCCGCTAAACGTGGTACGGATGGCCGGTCTTGATGGTCATGCCCCGATAGAGCTGCTCCAGGAGGACGAGGCGGCTCAGCTCGTGGGTCAGGGTGAGTCGGGCCAGGGCCAGGCGTTCGGCGGCGGCGGCCAGGGTCTGCTCATCCAGGCCCCAGTGGCCGCCGATGAGGAAAGTGAGGGGCCGGGATTCCAGTTCCCGCCGGGTGAGCCAGGCGGCGAATTCTTCCGAAGTAAACTCCCGGCCTTGGGGAGTAAGGGCGGCAACGAAGGCCCGGGGCGGAATCTGGGCCCTGAGACGCTCGCCTTCTTTAACCTTGAGGGCTGCCGCGGCCAGGCCGCCGGCCTCTTTCTCTTCCCGGACACTTTTCAGGGTGAGGTGCAGGAAGGGTTGCAGCCGCTTGACATAAAAGGCGATGCCCTCCTGGATGAAGGCTTCCCGGGTCTTGCCCACCATGAGGATGGTTACGTGGAGCATGCAGTGAACTCCTTGGTTATGAAGACTGCTTCAAACCGCAGCTCTTGGCAATAAATCCCTCAGATCTCTCCAAACCTTTGCCATCATACGGCTACCAAAAAGTTTACTCCTGAAGTTGATGGATTCGATAACATGACCGGCGTTGAGGCCGGGGTGCCTGTAAGGCTATAATAATTAAGACCTGGACAGATATCACAAAATTAATCACTATGCCCTTGATTGCACCTTTGCTGGTTATTATCATGTATAGGATAAAAGAAAAGGAGGAACTATGAAGAGATCACTGTGCATTGTGATAGTCGCCCTGTTGAGCTTGATGATGGTGGGCGTAGCCTTTGCTGCGACCCCCGGCAAAATGGACCTCAAGGTTGGTGAAGAGGTTTACGTGTGCAACTGCGGGCCGACCTGCCCCTGTAACAGCATGTCCATGAAAGAGGGCAATTGCACCTGTGACAATAAGATGGTCAAGGCCAAGGTGACCAAGGTCGAAAAGGATGTGGCCTACGTGAAGGCGGAAGGCTGGGACAAACCCCGGGCGTTCACTACCCAGGGCAAATACATGTGCGCCTGCGGCCCATCCTGCAACTGTAACATGATCAGCCAGAAGCCCGGCAAATGCGTCTGCGGCGAAAACCTGAAGCCGGTCGAGATGAAGCCGGTGAAATAATCTGACCTAAGCTGGCGACCTTTTGTTTGCCAGGAAATGGGGGCCCGGGCAGCTATCCGGGCCCCTCATTTTTTTCCGACAACAGAAACCGGCTCTTCCCCGAGGCGATGCGGACCCCGTCGGCCCGGCGGATAATCTCGCCTTCAGCCAGGCGGCGGCTGCCGGTTTTGGTGTGGAGTACGCCCCGCACCAGGATTGGTTCATCGGGTTTGAGGGGCGCATGGAAGCGCACTTCCAGGCCCAGGGTGAGGCCGGGGCCGGCAAAATGCCACACCGCGTGGGCCATCAACTCATCCAGCAGGGTGGCCAGGATGCCGCCGTGGATGACGTCGGCCCAGCCCTGGAACTCCCGGGGCAGCGACATCTCGGTTTCGGCCGCCATCTCGGTTTCCCGGTAGGTAACCGAGATCTTGAACCCCCGGGGATTGTCCTGGCCGCAGACAAAACAGTAATTGTCAGAAATGGGTGTCGTCATGGTATCCGCAGATAGAGAGTGCGGGGCCAGGGCCGCAGGTTTTTCGCCTGCCCCCCGTCCCCGGCTAAACCGCCAGGGGGTCCATTTTGATGGGGCCCATCACCTCGCCCTGGGCCAGGCGGCGGCCCAGGTCCCGGGCCTGCTCCAGGACCTCCGGCCGGTCCTGGATGGCCCCTTTCTCATCCACCCCCCGGACCAGGACCTCGGCGGCATACCGAACATTGACGGCGTCGAAGAAATACTTGGCCACCAGGCGGGAGCCCACGAACAGCAGCCGCCCCTTGGTGGCGCCGGTCACCAACAGCACCCCCTGGCGGTTGCCGCCGGGAAAATCATCCTTGAGCACGTAGCGCCGGGCCCACAGGGCCTGGGTTCGGTCGATCATGGCCTTGGCCTGGGCCGAAAGGCTGTAAAAGAACACCGGCGATCCCAGGGCCACCACGTCGGCCTCCACCAGTTTGTCATACAGCCCCCGCATTTCATCCTTAATAGGGCAGGTGCCATCCTTGAAACAATGATATATTTCCAGGCAGGGGGAAATTTTCATCTCCCGGAGGAATATTTCTTCCACCAGGGCGCCGGCCTCCGCCGCCCCCTGGAGAAATGCCTTCATGAGGGTGTCCGAGTTTCCCTCCCGCCGGGGACTGCCAAAGATGCCCAAAACTTTCATAGTCATCTCCTTGAGGTGATTAGTAACAATAGGGAAAACCGCGGGGAGTTGTCAAGGAGAGACGGTTTTTAGTTGGTGGATTTCTGGTTTTTCCTTATCGTAGGGGACGATTGCGGCCGGCGCCCCAGCCGCCGCCGCCTCAATAACCCTGGCCGGTTTCCGGCCTTCCGGCTCCCTTCGGGGCCTGGAGGCCGCCTCTGAAGTGGGATAAGCAACCTTTATGGCAGTAATGGAATTAGTGGTCTCCATCCAAAGCCGGGAATCCCTGGCCACCGCCCTGGACCGGGGGGTGGGAGCGGTGTCGGCCCCTTTGCCCCGGGACCCCGATCCCCAGGTCTTCTCCGAACTCGCGGATTGGCGGGGCGCGGCCCGGCGGCAGGGGGTCAAATTCTATCTCACCTGGGATTGGCTGGTGCGGGAGAGGGAGCTGCCCGGGGTGCCGGATATGCTCGCCGCCGTGGCCCGGCTCGACCCCGACGCCTTGCAGCTGCGCGACCTGGGCCTCGTCCGGGAGGCGCACCGGCGTTATCCCGACCTCCCGCTCCAGGCCGCCGGCAACTTCGGGGTCCATAACTCGCCGGGAGCGCAGCTGGCGGCCACCCTGGGATTTAGCCGGGTGGTGGTGGCGGGACCCGTCAGTCTGAAGGACCTGGCCTTGATGCGGCGCCAGACCGCCATGCCCCTGGCTGTTGCCCTGGGGACCGTTTGCCCGGGTTATCCTGGCCTCTGCCTCATGGAAGAGTACCTGGGGGTGGGCTGTGAAGCCTGCTGCCTGGCCCGGCCGGAAGACCCCGGGACGCTGATGGCGAGCCTCGAGACCTTTTCCGGCCTGTGTCAGTTGGGGATAGAGGCGGTCCAGCTCAGGGGCGAGCTCTGGGCTCCCGCCTCCCTGGGCCGGGTGATCGGGCTCTATCAATCCGTGGCCACGGCCTCCCCCATGGAGCGCCCCCGGGTCCTGGCCGCCGCCCGGGAAGTGGTGGAGGCCCTGGGGGAGACCCTCCGGATGTCCCCCCCGCCCCCGGAGACCCCACCCGGCCCCCCGGTGTACCCGCTGCCGCCCTCCCAGCGGAGCACTACGAGTTCCTCCCCGCCCGGATTCCTGGGCCGGGGCCGCATCTGGCTGGAGGCCCGGGATTACGCCGAGGCCGCGGCGCTGTCCCGGGAGTGGCGGGACCCCCTGGTGCTGGCCCTGACTTCGGATAACCATGCCGCCTTTCTCCAGGAGCATCGCCACTGGGACCCCCGGCGGCTCATCTGGCGGCTGCCTCCCGCCATCCCGGAATCGGCCCTGGCGTTCTATCAGAAGGCCCTGGAAACCCTCAGGCAGGGAGGCTATTATCGCTTTGTGGCCGGAGATTGGGGCGCGGTGGCCCTGGTTGGGGCTGCCGGAAACCAGGTCTATGGCGATCAAACCCTGGGGGTGCGCAACTCCTGGTCCGTGGAAACCAGCCGGGAGTTCAAGGTGAGCCGGGTCTGCCTGCCGCCGGGATATCGGTCCGATCACTGGCAGGAGATCCTGGCCGCGACCCCGTCCGGCAGTTTCTGGAGCTACCTTTACCGCTGCGCCGTCCTGGCCGTCTGCCCCGGCGAAGCCGCGGCCCTGACCCCGCCGGAAAACCTGCGCTGGATGGTCGAAGACGGCAAGGCCCTCCTCTGCCTCAAAGCTCCCCAGTATTTCCACGATCTGGAGGTCCTGTTCAAACAGCAGTCCATCCTGCCCCTGGTGGTGGCCCTGCCCCACAGCCCCCGGCCCCGGGGCCAACTTCCCTCCTGGCTGGTCCCCCGCCCCCAGGACCGCCCCCGCCGGTAAATAAATTGCAGGCCAAGGGCCTTTTTGATATATTTATGACAAAAATCAGAGGTATAACCTCGGAGCAAGGAGCGTGGTAATGGCCCATAAGTCATTTCGCTTTTCCTGGACCCTGGCCCGGATGCTGCTGGTGGCCATCTGCGTCCTGGGCCTGGCGTCACCAGGCTGGGGGGCCGGCAAGGCCGCCCCGAATTTTTCCCTGAAAGATGTGCTGCAAGGCAAGGAATACTCCTTGAGCCAGTTTAAGGGCAAGGTGGTGGTGATCAACTTTTTCACTTTCTTCTGCGGCCCGTGCCGGGATGAGATGCCGGACCTGAACAAACTCAATAACGAACTCAAAGGCCGGGGCCTGGTTACCCTGGGTATCGCCTTGAGTTCCGACCCCACCCAAATCCGCTTCCTGGTGAAACAACTGGGCCTGGAATATCCCGTGCTCACCGGCAACGACAAGGTGAGCGACGCCTATGGGAGCATCGCGGTGGTGCCGACCACGGTAATCATCGACAAGGAAGGCAACATCGCCCAACGGATCGAGGGCACCCGGAAAAAAGAAGTCTTTCAGAAACTGATCGAACCTTTACTGTAAGCGGCCTCCGGGCTGAAACCCGGTAAACCATCCGGACTGGTGGCCATTAACCCTCACCCAACCATTACGACAAGACCGAACTGCGCACCGCACTGAGGTGAGGGGAGGCAGCCCGGGCTCGTTGTTCACTCTCCGCGCCTCCCTTCCCCACGCCTTTCAACCGGAGAGGATCATCTATGGGCCCCTGGCAAGAGCTCCCCGAATGGGCCCAGGAATTGGCGGACCACCTCAAGGAGGGCGAATCGGCCCTCTTTATCCTCCACGGGCAGGTCTTCGATTATGCCCGGGTGAATGGCGATTACCTGCCGTTCCGCCATTTTCTGGGCCAGTGGCTGGCCCAAACCCGCCAGGTGGTCTTCTACAATCTCGGCCTGGGGCTTGGAGTTCTGGGACGCCGCCGGGGAAAACGCCTTCCGGCAGGCCCTGGAGCCGCCGACCCAGGGGCTGGCGCCGGGGGAAGAAGACGAAGAGGACGTCTCCCGGGTTCGGGCCCGGGCCTTGCGGGCCCTGGGCCAGCCGCCCCAGGCCACCCCTCTGCCCCAAAGCCCCCGGGAAGTGCTGCAACTGGCGGAACGGGTCATGACCGCCCCTTGCCGGCAGGCCGGCCTGCCCCAACCCCTGGCCCTGATCCTGGAGTACGCCGAAACCATCGTGCCGGCGGTGGACCTGGGGTCCATGGGAGAGCCGGACCGGGCGGCCCTGGTCACCCTGCTGCGCTGGGCCCGGCAGCGGGAACTGGTGGAGCAGGGCCACGTGATTATCCTGACCACCGGCAACCTGGCGGAGTTGAACGGCAACCTGCGCTTGAGCCGCCACGGGGCCCAGATCATCGAGGTGCCGCCGCCGGACCAGGCCGCCCGCCTCCATTTTATCGAACACGTGCTCGCCTCGGGCCCCTGCCAACTGGAGCTGACTTCCCAGGGATTGGCCAATCTGGCCGCGGGCCTGAGCCTCCAGGTGGTGCGCACCCTCCTCAACCGGTCCCGGCGCGCCCCCCTCACCAGGGAGATGGTGCGCCAGCAGAAGAAGGATCTGCTGCGCCAGGAGTTGGTGGGGCTCATCGAAGTCATCGAACCCCGGTTCGGCCTGGAGGAAATCGGCGGGTTGGAACCCATCAAGGGGTATTTCTCCCAGATTGTCCGGGCCATCCATGCCGGGGACGACAAACTGGTGCCCCGGGGCATCACCATGATGGGGCCGCCGGGCGTGGGCAAGACCGCCCTGGCGGAAGCCCTGGCCCGGGACATCGGCTTCAATTTCGTCAAGCTGCTCAACCCCCGCACCAAGTGGGTGGGAGAAAGCGAACGCAATTTTTTCAAGGCCCTCACCAGCCTCCGGAGTCTGACGCCCCTGGTGGTGGTGGAAGACGAGGCCGATCAGAGCGAGCATGGCCGGGATGAGTACTCCGGCGACACCGGGGTGAGCAACCGCCTCCGGCAGATGCGCTTTGAGTTCACCGGCGACCCGGCCATCCAGGGCAAGGTCCTGTGGATCAGGATTACCAACCGCCCGGACCGGCTGGACCAGGCGGACCTGCGCTCCGGCCGGTCCAGCGAACGGATCCCCTTCTTCATGCCGGATTTCACCGAAAAGTGTCACATTTTCCAGGTGGTGGCCAGGCGCAGTCACATTGCCTGCGACTGCGGGGATTTTGCCGACATCACCCGCCACCTGGAGGCGCGGCACCCGGAGATTATTACCGGGGCCGACATCGAGGAACTGGTCTTCCGGGCCTACCGCCAGGCGCGTCTGGCGGGCCGGGACCAGGCGCGCCCCGAGGACTTCCGCCAGGTGATCGACGACTTTCTGCCGCCCCACCAGACCGAGGTCCTCCGCCACATGGAACGCCTGGCCCTGAACCAGTGCTCCTCCCGGCGCTTCGTGCCGGACCGGGTCTGGGCCTGGGCCGCGCCGGGGGAGAGGAGGCGGAGGATTAGTTGGGGATTCACGCAACGATCATTTCCTTACGGACACAAGAAGCCGAAAAATGGTTGGTGATGTGGCGGCCGTCCCTGGCCCCTTCGCTGGGGGCACGGAGGCCCGCCCCACCGGCTATTTTCATTAAAATACTATAGATAGCTTTTGTCATATTAAACGTGGCATTGTCGGCTTCATAAGGTTAGCAAAAAATATCTGCAACTATACGTTGCCGAATTTGAGTTCCGCTATAACAACCACAAGAATCCCGATATTTTCGGAGCGGCGATACGGTTATGTTAAAATATTAAACGAATCATTTAGGAAGTTTTGCTACCGTGTATTAAGAAAATCCGCAGCTATAAGATAGTAGATAAGGCCCAGATGCTCTATCATGTAATAACATACAATAGCCTCTACGAATATTTCTATATTTTTGATTATTGGCGCTCGAGGGTAACTCAAGAATGGCTAATCGTGCAATGATTTCACATTGCTAATGATATAGCCAGGAACTAAATATTTATCAAATTCTTATGCCCTTTTGACTAACTGTTCGCCTTTCTTTTTTGAAATAATCTTATCCATTTCTATGTCATACTTTTTCTGGGCTGCTCGCAAATCAGAAGTACAATGTTTTACGCGCTTACTAATTCAACATTTGATAGATTATGAAATTCGCCCGTAGGAGGGGAATTGAATTTTTTCTCCCCTTGTAATTAGAGTGTCTTTTGTAGAAAATTTCCCGTCACTGTGGTTTTTGCCACACTTGGAAAACCAGTTATGATGCCACCATTGATTTGATTTTTCATCCTTCTGCCATGAATGCAGGAGGGTGACTTTCTTGGGATGGCTGTTATAAGTGATATTGGCTCTTTAATAGGTGGCCAACAAGATTAATACCTTGAGAAATCACTAAACCACCAATAATGAAAAAAATTAACCCAGATAATAGCCAAAGAAATGGAATAATCCCAATTGCAGCCATGGTCGTCGCTCCCGTTTGACGCCGAAAACCAAGATGCCGATAATTGATAATATTATTATAACAGACCCCAACAACTGGACATTAGGCCACTTCATTGCCACACCAACCCACAAAGCGCTGATGAGCACTGAAATGATATTGGGATTAAATTGAATTGCAGTGTCCTCTTGAGAGGAAAATTGATTCTCATCTTGCCCCTATAGGGCGATTACCATTTTTAACACACCCAATAATGTGTCAAATTCTCGTAATCCCCTTTGAAAAAGGGGGGCAGGGGGGATTTAAAAAAGCGACCCATGCTCAAGTATAACCCCAAGCTGAAAGCCAACGCCCGGCAACTTCGACAGAACCTGACTGACAGTGAGCGGGCCTTATGGCAGAGATTACGTGGCAAACAGCTATCGGATGTACAATTTTACTGTCAGAAACCGATTGGCGATTATATGGTTGATTTCTATGCACCCAAGGCAAAATTGGTTATCGAAATAGACGGTTCCCAGCATCTTGAAGCCCCTCAGGCTGTCAAGGACAGGGAACGGGACGAATATTTGGGCGGGCTTGGATTAACGGTTCTCCGAATCAACGGCAGGCAGGTTTTGAAAGAAACCGAGGCGGTTGTAGAGTTGATTTACCAGACGATAACGACGCAATTGACTGAATAAATCCCCCCTAACCCCCCTTTTTCAAAGGGGGGAATAAAGAAGCAAGGAAAGATCGCCATCCGAGACCAGATCATCATTGACGGGCACTGACCTGATCCTCCAGGAGGAGGCGGGCGATGGGCAGTTGCGGGTGGGTCGCCGGGCGCCGCTGGAGGCGGTGTTGCGCTACGTGGCCCGGGTCATGCCGCCGCCTTTGCCGGTTTTGCCCCCGGGCGCCCGCTGGCTCTGCCAAAGGAAGGACCTGCTCTTCCTGGTGGTGGAGCATCCCCCCCAATGCCGCACCCTCAGGGTCAGCCGCGTCAAAAAAGGCGGGGACGATTACCAGCCTTACCTATTGGCCTTGCCTTACGTCATCTATGTCCTGACCTTCTACCGGGATGGTTTCGAGGAAATGAAGATGTTCTTCCGGAACAGTTCCTTGAGTTCGCTCACCGATACCCTCTACCATACCAACCTGCCCAACGTCCGGGGGGAACCGGGCCACTACGGCAGCCAGAGGGTCTGCCTGCGCTACCGGCCGGAGATGCTGGAGGGGGTGCCCCTGGCCGAGTCGGTGCCGGCGCTCATCGACTTTTTCTGGAGCACCGGCTTCAATCAGGATATTGCCAACAGCGCCTTCGGGCGGGCGATGGCCCGGGACCGGCGCTTTGCCAGCCTCGAAGCCTGGGAGGCCGCCAGTCGGGAAAATCCCCTTTTTCCGTTTGGAAGTGGATTGGGAACCGGCGGGCCGGGATTTACCGGGCCTGTGGTTGGAATGCCTGAAGCTGCATGGCGAGACGGCTGAGCCCATCGCCACCGCCAGCGAACTGGCGGATATCCTCTACCGGCTGCCGGTGGGCTACTGAAGTCCGCCGGGGCCTTCGAACTCGCGGTTTCCCCGGCGCCGAGGGATGCTTTGGCATCGGTGCGCCCCAGCCCCCGGCCTCTCCCGGCAGCCAGGCTTACCCCAGTCCTCGTTGCGGCCATGAGCGTGACCGGCATCGGGACCGGGCCCCGGCGACATCCCCCCGGCCAGCCCTGCGTCCCGGTTGATCTCACCTGGGGATAACTGCGGTCAAACTGGCTGGACATGGCCCCGGTGATTAAGCCTGCTCCGTCTTCTTAAGGTCTATCTTGCCATGGGTTTTGAAGGTAAACGCCGCCGGGGAATCCGCGGCAAAACACTTCAGTGAGGTCATCACCAGTTTTCTCAACGCCTGGAGCAGTTGCTGGGATGAAATGTGATTAAAATCTCCCTCCAAGGTGAGGTATAAATCCTCACCTTTCCGGCAAACCGAGACCGTTGGTCCCATAACCCTCTCCTTTTTATGACCCTCTGCGCCATTCATGATAAAGATCGGCCTTTTTCAACTAATTCTTAAGCTTCATTCCTTCGCCTTATCCGGTTGTTACTCATACACATACCACGACTGAGTTTCAGGACACTGAGGAGGACTACTGATATTCATGGCAGGATTTTGCTGATTTTTGTGGGGGGAAAGCTACTATCCAGGAAAGATCACGAGCCCGTGGTGATTCGCCTTGGGAGGCCAGCAATGAGGATCGGGGCAGGAGCGGTATTGGCTTGACGGACCCATTTTCCCCGGCGTGAAGGCTTAACGATACGGGACTTCCCGGGGAAAAATCAAGTCATAAGCCCTCAGCGTTCAGCAATCAGTTAGCTACAAAAGCAAGGAGTGGCCAAATCGTGTCGATATGCTCCATAAAGCGGACTGCGGCAGGCTGATAGCTGCAGGCCTGCCTCAAGCCGGGGCCCGGTCTCGGGCTTCCCCGTCAATCATGCGAATCGTCAAGGGAGAGTTTATTGGCCAGATCTGTGACCAGCAGGTTGGATAACTTGGTGCTGAGATAGATTTTCTGTTTTACCACGGTGCGGATGGCCTTCGCCAGTTCTTCCAGGGCGCAATCTTTCAACAGATAGCCCGAGGCCCCGGCGTTGAGCATATTTAAGACAAAAAGACTGTCAGAGTGCATGGAGAGGCCGATAACTTTGATCCGGGGATATTCTGACAATATCCGGCGAGTCGCTTCCACGCCGTTTAAGTCGGGCATGGAAATATCCATGATCACTACCTGGGGGGAAAATTCTTGGATGAGCTCTATGGTGGTGCGGTAATCTTCCCGCCTCCCCCACCACAATCATATCGGGTTCACCGGCCAGAAGCAGGGCAAGGCCATGGCGTATTATCTGGTGGCAATCCGCCAAAACAATCTTAATGGTCATCCTGTCTCCCAGGCAGGTCGATTGGGCAGGTCGCCAGGAGGTGTGCTGCAGCAGACAACGTTTTGCCAGGAACCGGGATAATCTGGCCGGCCAAGTGTTGTGTACAAAAATATAGGGATTTCCCCAAAATGCACTTAGGGAATCCCTAAATTCTTCTTACCGAAAAACCTTATTTTTATTGATACAAGCGAACGAGCCGCGCCTGTCCGTGATCCTCAGACCGGCTCAAACTTCCAGGGAGGTCAATCCCTGGCGGATGGCGTATTTGGTGAGTTCGGCGACACTGTGAATCCCCAATTTGGTCATGACCTGTTTGCGGTGGGCTTCCACGGTCTTGACACTGACACAGAGACCGTCGGCGATCTGGTTGGTAGTCCTGCCTTCGGCCATGAGCTGCAGCACTTCCCGTTCCCTGGGCGACAGGACGGAAAACGCCGAGGCGTTCGTGGTCTGCCAACCAGTCACAAAATCCCGGATCACGATGTCGGAAACTCCCGGACTCAAGTAGGTTTTATTATCGACCACGGCGCGGATGGCTTTTACCAGTTCTTCCAGGGCGCAGTCCTTCAGCAGATAACCCGAGGCGCCGGCTTTGATCATGTTGAGCACAAAAAGGCTGTCGGAATGCATCGACAGGGCGATCACTTTGACCTCCGGGGCCCCGGCCAGTATCTGGCGGGTCGCCTCGATGCCGTTCAGCTCAGGCATGGACAGATCCATGATGATGATATCAGGGAGTAATTCCTGGGCCTGTTTTAACACCTTGCGCCCGTTATCGGCTTCGGCGATTATCTCCATGTCAGTTTCGGCTTCCAGCAGGATGCGCAGCCCCTGCCGCACAATCTGGTGGTCGTCCGCCAGGATGATTCTGATTGGCTGGTTGACGTGGTTAAATGAATTTTTTCTTTGGCCCATGGGAACACCCCCGATAGTAACTAACTAAGTTGCCCGCATCCCGGCCGAAGCCGAGGGGACACCGGTTTTTCGAACCGCCCCTAACATGACACCGCTTATTTATTTATGCTGTTTTTACAATAAACAGAGGGTAAATTACAGCCGGGGATTCCCTGATTTTACGATGCGCAAAGCCTGAATTTTCCCATACTCAGTGGAGGCTGCGCCGGCTCGGACTTGAAGACGGACTCAAACTTCCAGGGATGTCAGTCCCTGGCGTATGGCATACTTGGTGAGTTCAGCGACGCTGTGGATATCCAGCTTGTTCATCAGTTGTTTGCGATGCGCTTCCACCGTCTTGACGCTGACGAACAGGCTATCGGCGATCTGGTTGGTATTTTTGCCTTCGGCCATGAGCTGGAGTACTTGTCGTTCCCTGGCCGTCAGGATCGAGTAGGCCGAGGAAGAGGACTCCTCTGAGGACCACCCGATGACGAAGTCTTTGATCACAATATCGGAAATGCCGGGGCTGAGATAGACCTGGCGGTTCAGCACCGTGCGCACCGCTTTGACTAATTCATCCAGGGCGCAATCTTTCAGCAGGTACCCCGAAGCCCCCGCCTTGAACATGTTCAAAACGAAGAGACTGTCGGAATGCATCGACAGGGCAATAACTTTGACTCCAGAAGAATCGCCCAGGATCTGACGCGTGGCCTCGATGCCATTCAGGTCGGGCATGGAAATGTCCATGATCACCACCTGGGGGGCCAGTTCCTGGACCAACCGGACCACTTCCCGCCCATTTTCCGCTTCACCCACAATCTCAATATCAGGTTCCGCGGACAGCAGGGTGCGGAGCCCGTGACGCACTATCTGGTGGTCGTCCGCCAATATGATCTTGATCATGTCACGGCCCCCCATGAGCCTTCTTGGCGTGCTGGAGGGGTACTACCAGGGTGATCCGGGTTCCCCGGGACCGGCCCGGTTCCACCTGCACCTGTCCTCCAAGATAACGCAAGCGCTCTCTAATACTGAACAGCCCGAAGCCGCCATTGCTTTTTAGCTTCGAGTCTTGGCGTTGGTCTCTAATCCCTACCCCGTCGTCTTCCACCGCAATGCTCAACTCATCGTCTTCTCGTCTGATGGTCACCTGGGCATTGTGGGCCTGGGCATGCTTGACGATATTGAGCATTAACTCCCGCACCGAACGGAAGAGCAGGACTTTGATTTCATCATCCATGGGGATGGGGTTCATATCTTTGTGCACGTCCACCTGGAGGCCGTGTTGCGACCGGACTTGCCGGGCGAACCATTCCACTGCCGCCTCAAAGCCAAGCTCGTAGAGTACCGGGAGGCTCAGTTCGAAGGTCAGGGACCTGGTATCCTGGATCATCTGATCAATGAGCTCCCGCACCTCGCTCAAGGATTTGGCCTGTTTCTCTGCAGTGACGGATTTTTGCAGCACCCCCAGCTTGATCTTAGAGATGGCCAGGGCCTGGCCGATATGGTCATGCAGGTCAGTCCCCAGGCGCCGCCGTTCGCGTTCTTCGGTCAGGGATAACTCCGACGCCAACGACTGGAGCTGCTCCTGATAGGTGCGGATATCTTCCTCCGCCTTTTTCCGGTCAGAAATATCTGCGACCATGCCGATGGCAAACTGCGGCGCCCCACCGGCGGCCCGGAGCAGGGACACGGTTACCTGTCCCCAGACCACCCGGTTATCCTTATGCAGGTAACGATTCTCCCGGGAATAGGAATCTCGTGACCCTTTCCCCAATTCTTGAAACAGCTTGACGCTCTTCAGGCCGTCTTCCGGATGGAGGAAGTCCTTGAAATGTTTCTGGACCACCTCATGCTTTTCATATCCCAGCATTTTCAGGAAAGTCGGGTTGGCATCTAAGAGGCGGCCGTTCAGATCCCCCAGAGTCATGCCGATGGCCGCTTCTTCAAAGATCTTGCGGAATCGCTTTTCCGTTTCCCGCAAGGCGGTGATATCACTGAACATAGCAAAAGCGCCCACAAAATGGCCATCTTCGAACAAAGGCACCGAACTCATGATGACCGAGGCCAGTTCCCCGTTCCTGCAGGTGATATCCAGTTCCTGCTGCGCCACATTGTCCATCCGGTTCTGGGCCATGACCTCCCGTAACCGCGCCTGATTGTCTTTATCCAGTAAGTCGTAAATTTTTCTATTTTCCAGCTTATCATGGCCGGTAATCTCTCTCATCCGCCGGTTGGCAAATTTGATGCGGCCGGTCTCATCGATAATCCAGATGCCTTCATGGGCATTTTCCACCAGTTCGCGGTATTTCCGTTCCGACACTTCCAACTTGCGGTAGAGCACCGCATTTTCCAGGGCTATGGCAATCTGGTTGGCAAAACTCACAATAAACTCCCGGTCGCTATCGGTGATCATCGCATCCTCGTGGACACGATCGGCCAGGAGTACGCCGATCACCTTGCCCCGCACCGTGAGGGGCACCAGAATGAAGGCCTTGGGCTTGAAAAATTGGATCAGGGGGTTGTTCATGTTGAGTTTGCTGCGTCCCACATTCTGGATTACCACCGGGATGCCGGTCATGGCGACCCGGGCAATGACGTTATCCACTTTAGTAATGGGAATTTGATAATTTCTCACCTTTTCAAAAAGGTCTGGGTCGATGCCCTCCGCATAGGTGAGTTCCAGTACCTCCCCCTTTTCGTCCAGAAGCAGAATCCCGGCCCGATCCAGTTTGGCCGAGTTGATGAGCAGTCGCAACGTTACCTGCAGCAGTTTCTCCAGGTTGAGAACTGAGAGCGCCGCCGTGCTGGTTTCCTGCATGCAGATGAGTTGATCGATCTTTTCTTTTAACTGGATATTTAACCGGTGAACCTCTTCAAATTTCTTTTTCAGGAGTTCTTTATCCCGCTCCAATTCATCAATAGTATAGTTGAGCGCCCGCCAGGGCACCAGCAGCCTCAACAAGCCTTCTTTCACAGAAAATCTTCTCTGCCATCTATAGTGATACTCGCAATACTCATCCCCTTGGAAATAGCATTTAGTCTCTTCCAGGGATGCGGGTGGGAGATTCCAGATGGTGGGAATTCCGGAGTAAATACCTTTATTAAACAAACAATAATCAATCGTGCCCGGAATCTCTTTGAACCAGTGCAGTCGGATGATGGCCCGCTCGCCCTGGGTTTCCACCAGTTCAACTCGCTTGTTCTTATTAAATTTATCGTTAATTGCCTGGAGCTTTTTCAGGCTGCGGCGGGGGTTTTTGTAAGCAAACAGAATAATGCGTTGAACGTAGCCTAACTTTTTCCTGGCGGCGGATTCGAACCCGATCTTAAACGCAATGCTGTCATCCAGGGTTATGGCCTTGGCATTCTCAAACATCCGGGTGACCACATCGCTGGACACCCAGTTATTCCTCTCCATCAAAAATTCCTGGGGGTTGCCCAGGCCTTCAATTTCCGGCCCCAGACCCGTAAAGAGACGGTGAACGTCCCCCGGCATCTTCTCTTGAAAAAATTCGATTATGGCCCGGGTATTTAGGCAGCTATGATGCTTCTCCATCTGACTATCTGACCCCGTTCCTCATACGGCTCTCTTAAGCCTCACCGGCGGCCGGCCGCTCCCCTTATCCTATCCCCCTCAGACCGGGGAGATCAAGGCGGGCGCCCCAATAGAATCAGCCAGAGAGTCCCGATGACCTTCCGGTTGCGTGTCTCTGGAGTCCGGGCAAACCCGGCCGGTGATGCCGCGCCTCACCAACTTTATCAACCGGAATTGCGGTAAAACTAATATTAGCCTTTGAACGCATGATAAAGAACTATGGACAAATGTCAAGCTAAAGTGCTGCACCTGGCCCCTCTACCGGATTACGACTAAGGATCCCCCGGTTCTCAACAATAACTCCTTTGCTTTCCCAGCAAAAAAACCGTCGTCCGGTCCTCTTCTTTAGACCTGAAAAAGGCTCAACTTTCCCCGGCAAAGTTAGCTAAATCCCATTTCAACACTGAGCCCTAGATTTTTACTTCCCGCTGGATGTGCCATTTCTCCATCGCAAATTAGGGTTTTCAGATGTCAGATCAAGATGTTTCCCCATTGTGGGGGAAATTCAGGTTCGCTATCGTGCAGTGGGCGTTTCTTAATCCCGGCAGGGGGTTGTGCGCTTTAGGAAAAGCAAACCCCATAAACAGGATTTTCGAAAAGAAAAATAGGGATTGTCCTATAGTGTTTATCAAAAAAGGCTAATATTTTAAAAGATTTGCTATTTAACTAGAGCCCTGGAGGAACAAGGCATGAACCATCGGCGCTGTCAGTATAAGATACTGATTTAATTGATTAAAAATATTTACCGGTCCCGGGCTGCCAAGCATGCCTGCCCCTTTCCCCGGCACGTGAGGGAATTCGGAAGCTAAAAAAGGGGAAAGCCCTAGCAGATATTAGGGAAACCCTTATATTAAATTTTTCCTAACGTTAATATTTTAAAAGATTTACTTTATTTTCTTCGAAGGAGAGCGACCATGTTTACCACGAGTTTTCGGCTGCCTAAAATCTCCCTGAGCCTGAGCAAGTTCCTGCAAATGAGATTTAACAGCTTCCTGTTCCGCTTTTTGCCCTTCTCAGTCTCCCGCTGCTATGTTATGGTCCTGGGCAAGCTCTACTATCTCCTGAACTGGAAAGATAAAATCCTGATTCGGAAAACCATAGAACATGTTTTTCGGAGAAAGATCCCGGCCCCCATCCTGAAAAAGAAAATCAAAGCCGCCTTTAGAGGGATCTTCGACCATTACCACGAGAAGTTGTTCGTCGGTTATTCCAATTTCCCCAAGCTATTGAGGTTTTTGAAATCCCAGGTCCATTTTGAGGGGAGAGAACATCTTCAGGCCGCCTTGGAGAAAGGCAAGGGAGTCATCCTGGTCACCGGTCACTTCGGCGCGGTGGAGATCCTCCCCGGTTCCCTGGTGATGAATGGTTTTCCCACTTCCATGATTTGCCGTTTTCAAACTAACCGGCTGCGGAAATCCCTGGGCTGGCGGGCCGAATCCATCGGCCTCAACCTCCTTGACGCCGACACCGGCAACGTCATTCTGACGGCCATGAAGGCTCTCAAGGCAGGCCAGATTCTGATCACCGAGGTCGATGAATTTGATGAATGGCGGACTGATCCCCATCGGGAAAGTAACTTCCTCAACTGCCGGATGCAGGCGGACCGGACCCTGGAACTGCTGCGGAAACGCTCCGGCGCTCAGGTCATCACGGCCATGGTGAAACGGGAAGGCAATCAGGAGTATACGTGTAATCTCACCCCGGTAGGCAATGGGGCCTTCCCGGCAACTATGCCCATCAGCGACCAATGTCTGTCCGTGCTCGAGGATGCGGTGGAGGATTATCCGGAGCAATGGTACCAATGGAAGAAGTTTGGCAAGATGGTTAAATCTCACTTTGAGGTCGAAAATGATCGTCAAGAAGCTGGATACCTGGCACCTGAACTTGGATTTTCTGTCCCCGATCAAGCATAATCTGGCGACGCACGAGGGTTCTGACAACATCGTCCTCGGGGTGACCACCGGTGAGGCGATCACGGGATTCGGCGAGGGGGTTCCCCGGACCTTCGTCACTGGCGAGGTGCTCAGCGACAGCCTCGCCTTCCTCCACCAGGTCCTGGCCCCGGCTATCTTGGCCCGAGATTTTTCTTCCCCCCAGGCGCTGGTCAAAGCCCTGGGAGACCTCTATCAACACGTGCAGGCCCAGCGCTACCCCGCCGCCTTCTGTGCCCTGGAAACGGCCCTGCTGGATGCCGCCGGCCAGACGTGGAATCTGCCGGTGGCCGAGCTGATCGGGCCCAAACTGCGAACTAGCCTGGAGTACAGCGCCGTCGTCCCCATGCTGTCCCTGGAGAAAATGGACCAATTATTCCAACTGGTCAAGGGAATCGGCATGCGTTTTATCAAACTTAAGGTGGGCACCGACTCAGACCTGGAGACCTTGCGGCTGGCCCGGGACGCATTGGGCGACGAGGTCGATATCCGGGTGGATGCCAACTCGGCCTGGACGCCCGCTGAGGCCATAGACCGACTCCGGCAGATGCAACCTTATCGCATCAGCGCCGTGGAGCAGCCGGTGGCCAAGGCCGACTTTGCCGGGTTGAAACAGGTGCGCGAGGCGATCCAGATCCCGGTAATCGCCGATGAGTCTTTGTGTAATGAAGACGATGCCCGCCGCTTGATCGACCTGAAGGCCTGCCAGGGCTTCAACATCCGTCTGTCCAAGTGCGGCGGTCCGGGAACCGCCACCCGCATCAGACAGATGGCCGAGAAGGCTGGGGTTTTATGTCAGTTGGGGTGTCAGGTGGGAGAAACCAGTATCCTCTCCGCCGCCGGCCGCCATTTCGGCTTAACCGTGCCACACCTATCCTATGTGGAGGGCTCGTATTCCCCCTACCTGCTGGCCCGGGATGTGGTAGTCAATCCGGTGGTCTTCAATGGCGGCGGTCTGGCCTGCGAGCTGCCCGGACCTGGTTTGGGGATTGAAGTCTCGTTAAGCACCCTGGATGAGCTGGCCGTTTCCCACACCGTGGAGACCAGCCACTAGAAACCATCGCACAACCTAGGCTGTTTCCGTCCAGAATAAATTCAACTATTTAATACATTTCATCATTACAGATTATTCGTGGCGCTCCACATGCACAGGCACGGAGAAAATGAGCTTTTGGCAACGGCTTTTGGTGTCGTGCCTCGCACCGTAGCTGATATGAGATTAGTTCAAGCGGTCTTGTGGATGGGTCAACCGGAACGGCAGGCGAAAGGCCCGGATGCTTTGCCCCTGCCGCCGGCCAAACGGGCAGTGGATTAACACAGAGAATTTAGAGCAGGTTACTCCAGATTTCGGAGGGAGACCGAAGCAAGGTGCATGGTCTGACTCCTCCTCGCAAGCGCAGGCCTGATCTCCCGCTAAAAATTAAACGCCCAGCTCATTCCCAGAGAGTGGATATTACTCTGATAGCGCCCGTTGGCTTGCAAGGGGGCCGGGACCCCGTTGGTCACAATGGTGTTGTTTTTGGTGCGGCTCTCGGACATGATGAAATTGTAGGCGATGCCCAGGGTAAATCTCTTGATCTTGAGCTCCTGCCCCACGGTAAAGATGTGGCGGTTGGAGTCGGGCACCTGGGGTTCAAAGCTGGAATCCGGCACCGGGGTGAGGTCATAGATGTATCCGGCCCGGAGCTTCATCCAATCATTAACTTCATAACTGGTCCCGAAGCGGAAGGCCCAGGTATCATGCCAGTTTTTGGGGGTGGTAAGCGTGGTGGTCGGGACTCCATTGATCATAACCGGCAGGTCTAAATTGACTTTCAACTTGTCATACGAAGACCAGCCCGTCCAGGTGGTATCAAATTCGAACGTGAACGGTTTGAACCGATTGTAGGCAATCCCCATCGTCAGCGACGGGGGAAAGACAATGGAGGCCTCGCCCGGGCTGGTGGGCCCGGTACCTAAGGGTGGCGGCAGGCTGGTGGCCAAACCGCCGCTGTGATTCACTTTAATTTGACTGCGGTAGGAAACCCCCAGCTTCACGCCGGTCAGGGGTTCGTAAAGCATCCCAAAGTTGTAGCCCGACCCGCTCCCTTCGCCGGTCAGACGGACCTCGCCGTCGGGGAAAGCCCTGCCCGGAATCACCACCGGTGTCTTGCGCTTGAGGACCACTTTGGACCACATGATATCGAACCCGGCCGCCAGAGAGAGGTTGTCCAGGACTTTCACCGAGATCACCGGGTTGAGGCTGTAGGTTTTCATGCTGGAGTAGGTGGTGAGATATCGGCCCGCCCAGGTCGGCGGCCAGACCGTCCCCATCCCGAAAGGCGAAAAAAAGCCGAAGCCCAGGGCTACCCGGTCATGCACGGGAATGGCGACATAGGCCGACAGACTTCGGTATAAGCGATGATTGGTTTGAGAATCCAGGCCGCCGCCGCTATATTCGCGATCCGGGTAATTAAAGAAACTTCCCTGATAAACCTGGGCCCGTTTGAGCTGACTGATCCCGGCGGGATTATAAAAAACGGCTGAGGCGTCACTGGCCTCGGCCACGAAGGCGTTGCCTTGAGCCATGGCCGCAGTTCCCTGCTGTACCAGAGCAAAGCCGGACGCCCAGGCCCCGGAGGGACACCAGCAGCAAAGCGACACCGCCAGCATTATTGCCAGGGCAAAACTTTTCCCATGCCAAACCGTTTTGCCGAGACTATGAAAAATCAACATCCCCAAGGAACTTAGCATATCGGGCTCGCAGATTTAAGTTAACCGATTTAAATGGTATTTTCAGAAAAAATCAACTCTTTTTTCATTACCTTTCCCGTTATTAGCGATTATTCTTGAATAGTATCCGGTTAAATGAGAAAATTCGATACAGTTGGGGTCCACCCAGAATAATGAGAAATGCGTTGCCACAGTTGTTTCTCGATAAATATCCGTTAAGCAATCGCAAATGTACAGCATGACAGTTCCCCTTAGGGGAAAGAGGCTCCGATCAAGGGCCTCATCATTACTCGTCCTCAGGCATCGCCCTTCAGACATCTGTTGGTGCTGCCTACGTCCGCCATGGGTTGATTTTCTCCCCAGATCGGTTTATTCTTAAACAATAATTCACTCGGTGGTTGCACAATCAAGAAGTTATGCCTCCTCTCCAAGACTCCCTGGACGATCACCGGCAGCGAAAGATTCTCTGGAAATATCTTTTCCATTCAAAACCTGATATTATTTTGCCAGAAAAAATTATCCCGGGGTCTCCCATGAACGCCTTGAAAGCAGTCCCCGGGGGAGTCTGGCGGCCTTTGGGGGCGGAATTTCTTTGGGCCCCCGCCGATGACCTGAAAATTGTCATCGATCCTGGCCCAGACTCAGCCATAACCTGTGGCGCCAGGAGCAACGAGTATCGACCATGATTGATATCCATGCGCATATTCTGCCTGGGGTGGACGACGGGGCCAAAAACCTGGAGCAATCTCTGGAAATGGCCCAGATGGCGGTAAACGACGGCATCAGGGTCATGGTAGCCACCCCGCACCTCTTCTCGGGGAGGACTGTCGACCGGGGTCAGTTAAATGACAAAGAGACAATCCTCCAGGCCGTGGCGCACCTGAGACAGAAATTGTCCGAAGCCACCATCCCTTTGGAAGTCATGCCGGGTTGTGATTTCCCCCTTAGTTTCGATTCATTGAAACTCTTGGATGCCGGCCGGGTCATGACCATTAATGATGCCAACCGCTATTTGCTCTTGGAACTCCCGGATTCCTCCTTGCCGCCGGCGACGGAAGAAATCTGTTTTCATCTGCAATCCAAGGGCATAACTCCCATCATCACCCATCCTGAGCGGCACATGATTCTCCAAGAGATGCCCTACAAGCTGAAGCGTCTGATTGACCTGGGCTGCCTGGTTCAGATGACCGGTAACAGCCTGACCGGGTGGTTTGGCCGGAGGGTAAAAAAGATTTCCCGACAATTGATCAAGTTGGGATACATTCACCTGCTGGCTACCGACACCCACAGCCCTAGGGGGCGTCCCCCCTTACTGAGCCAGGCGGTCACTGAATTATCCCGCCTGGTCGGCGAAACCCGCGCTCGGGCCATGGTCCATGACATTCCCGGGAAAATCATCGCGGGCGAACCTTGCCTCTAACTCCTCGGGGCCAGGGTCCCCTAGTGCCTCCCCCTGAAACCATGACCACTCCGAAATTTTGTGGTTCCCGGGTCGGATCAGGCTCCCAAAAAAATGCCCAATTTCCCCTTTCGCCTTGATATAATAGGTTGAAGGACTTGACGTTGAGTCCCAAGACTTCTCATAATCAACAACCCATGCTGCGGTTGTCACAGGAAAACTTCATGTCTATGATCAGTTACCGTGTGACGATTCTTTTCTTTCTGGCCTTGGCCGCCACCGGTTTCTCAGGCTGCGCCAACGTCAACCAGCCAGCGCAATCCCCGGAAGTTATCGTCGGGTCTCAATCCCAGGAGGTTAACGCCTTTTTTGTGGCCGGCAATGAAACCCGCTACCGGACCCTCCTCACTAATTCCTCTGGCAACGTGGATCTATCCGCCTATTCTCGGCAGATGGGGGTCAAATATCCCCGGACCCTCCAGGTCGATGTCCTGAAGGCCCCGCCCTCCAGGCCCTATAAATCCTTTGCGATTTTGGAGTGCAAACCTGGGCCTCGCTCCTCGTCTGAGGAGGTGTTGGCCGGCCTCAAAAGTAAGGCCAGGGAGATCGGCGCCGATGCCATCATCCTCATCGGTTCCGGTCTTGACCAGGGACAATCGGGGATACCGCCAGCTTCAATAATTCAAGCCGAGGCCATCCGATATATCTTAAAGAGTTCCCCTGATAAGGGAAACAAATCCTAATCCCCTGAAGACCCGGTTCCACGTTAAGGGGCCCGGCTGAAAGCCAGGGGCTTGATTGAGGAGCGCCAATAACCCGATGTTAAAAGATTTGTTCGAGAAATCAGTCCTGATCTTTGGCTGCGGCAACATCCTGTGGGGTGATGACGGGTTTGGGCCCGCCGTCATTGAAAGGCTGAAGGAGCACTACCGTCTCCCTGCCGAGGCCCTGGCGATGGATGTGGGGACCAGCATCCGGGATATTCTTTTCGACCTGGTTCTGAGCGAAAAGAAGCCCCAAAAGATTTTCATCATCGACGCCGTGGAATATCCCGACCGGAAGCCGGGAGAGGTCTTCGAAATCCCGGTGGAAGGGATACCGGACAAAAAAACCTCCGATTTTTCGCTCCACCAATTTCCCACGGTCAACATGCTCCAGGAGCTTAAGGAGCATAGCCGGATAGACATCAAGATCCTCGTGGCCCAGGTCGAATCCATTCCGGATGAAGTAAATCCGGGTCTGTCGCCGACCATGACCGGGGCCATCGATGTAGTCTGCCGACCGCCTCATGGAGGCTCTTTCGGGAGAGGGGTCGGCATGAGCCGTCTCCCGCTGGGTCAGCCCATACCCGGTTTCCGGTGAAATGAACCAATTATCCAGATAACTTATTGATATCATTCGTAGGGGCTGGCATCAAACCCGCCCCTACACCGCGCCCAGCGCCAAGACGGCTGGAGTGCCTCTCCCGGCCCCAAGGCCTCATTCCCACCGGAGTTCGATGCCCTCCACTCCCCGGCCTCCCTGGACCGCATTTACGGCCCCGCATTGGGGGCACTCTGCCAGGGGGGACTGGTCGTGGGGATCTACCGCGCCCTCCGCCAGCGGTCCCTGATAGCCGCATTGCGAGCAGGTCAACGTCACCGGTTCGATGGTCAGGTTCAGCCGGGAGTGCGCCAGGGGAGTTCCCTTGACCAGGACCTCATAGGCTGTCCGGGTGGCGGCCTCGGAGTGCACCGCCAGGGCCCCCACTCTCAAAACCACCTCCAGTGAACTCCCATCGGGGGGGCTATCCACCTTTTTGAGTTCTGCCAGGATGTGGGCGATTACCTGCTCCATTAATGAGTATTCATGCAATTTTGCCGACACCTCCCTTTATTTCATGAGGTTCCTCCAGGGACCTCATGTGCTGCATACCTAACCCCGGTCAGCAATACCATATTAAACCCCGGGAAGCGAAAGATTTTGCCCTGCTTAAATCCGGGGCCCTTCCCGGCGCAGATTGCCGGTCCCGCCTGGGGCTATCGGGAACCGGCCCCAACCGTTGCCTTGCCAAACCGGGGCCCCCCCTTTATAATAACAAATAATCATCAAGATGTGCCTTGCGGGGCACGGCTGCTGATCACCATGCGCCCCAAACTGCCGCGCCGGAGGAACCATGCACGACGAATCCCAGGTCGCCATTTCCCGGAAACAGGTCGCCATCCGCCTGCTCTACACGCTCCTGTATGTGGCCATCTTCGAGCTGGTAAAAACCGTGGTCCTGCTGATCACCCTGTTTGAATACTTTTTCCTGTTGGTCACGTTGCAGCACAACGAGCCCGCCAGGACCTTCGCCAACAAGGTGGCTACGTACGGGTACCGGGTGATGCGCTACCTGACCCTGAATGAAAACCAGCGCCCCTTCCCGTTCTCTGATTTCCCCGCCGAAATCGAACTCCCCGACGAGGAGGTCAGATTCGATTGAGCCGCGGGCCGGCGGCGCCGCCCATATACCGGATTGAGCCTCCGTGCAGTGATGAAGGCTGCCGTCTCGTCGCGGCGCCAACCTGATATGGCGGCCAGTGACGGCCGCCCCACCGATGGGTCCGTCTTTTACCCGGATATCATCTGCCGGTACTTTATGAAAGATACTCCTGGCCCATAACGCCAGGTTCCCTGATCCATGCCCATGAAAATCATCACCTCTCAGGCACTCCTGGTTTTAAGCCTCATCATCGGGGTCATCCCGGGTTGGGCCCAAGAAACCTCGGTCCAGACCAAACAGTTCCCCACCGGCTACTTTTCCCAGTACCACAAGATTCCCATCCAGGAAAAAGCCAAGGTCCTGGCCAAGATCGACGCCACCCTCAAAAAACTCACCCAGGACGGCTATGATCTCATTGCCAAGGGCGCGGTCATCGAGACACCCGACCCCGGGGTCCAGATCTACCCGAAGCTGACCATCCTGGATGAAAGCGGCCTGGTCATCATCGCCCGCCAGGTGCCCAATCTCTATTACCAGTATCGCGGCAAGGCCGGGATCAACCCCAATATCTATATCATCATCAAGAATGCCCGGGTGAATATCCCCGAAAGTTACATCCGGTATGGCTACGTGGTGGAAGGGGACTTCGTGGCTTATGCCAACAAGTTTGTCAGCGCCATTATGGAAGGCCTGGAGCGGCCCGCCACGCCCGCCCCGGCCCGGCCACCGGCCCCGCCGCCCCGGTGAGCCCCAATCTTGCAGTGGACGCCTTCCCGGAAAAAATGTACAATAACTAATTGGAGTTGAATTAAGCCTAAACCGGGAACCAGCGTTACCGATTACTATGTCCAACATCCGCAACTTCAGCATTATCGCCCATATCGACCACGGCAAGTCCACCCTGGCGGACCGCCTCATCCAGTGGACCGGCATGGTGGGGGAACGTCAGTTCCGGGACCAGATCCTGGACACCATGGACATCGAACGGGAGCGGGGCATCACCATCAAGAGCAACACCATCAGCCTCCCTACACCGGCGACGACGGCGTCGACTACGAGCTCAACCTCATCGACACCCCGGGCCACGTGGATTTCTCCTACGAGGTCTCCCGGGCCCTGGCCTCCTGCGAGGGGGTGCTGCTGCTGGTGGACGCCTCCCAGGGGGTGGAGGCCCAGACCGTGGCCAACCTCTATCTGGCCATGGAGCACGACCTCACCATCATCCCGGTGATCAACAAGATCGACCTGCCCGCGGCGGACGTGGACGGGGTCAAGGAGCAGATCGAACGCGAGCTGGGCCTGGATTCGGACCACGTCATCCTGTGCTCCGCCAAGGAAGGCCTCGGCATCGACGAGATCCTCGAGGCCATCGTCGCCCGGATCCCGCCCCCCAAGGGCAGCGCCGAGGAACCCCTCTCCGGGCTGATCTTCGACGCCCACTACGACTCCTTCCGGGGCACCGTGGTCTCCTGCCGCATCTTTGAAGGTGCGGTCAAGCCCGGGGACATCATCCGCATGATGTACAACGGCACCGTGCACAAGGTGGAGGAAACGGGCGTCTTCCGGCTGACCCGGGAGCCCCGGAAAGAGCTGTCCGCCGGCATGGTGGGCTACCTCATCGCCGGCATCAAGACGGTGAGCGACACCCGCATCGGCGACACCATCACCCTGGAGGGCCGCCCCGCGGCCGCGCCCCTGCCCGGCTTCAAGGAAGTCAAGCCCGTGGTCTTCGCCTCCATCTACCCGGTGGGGAACGACGATTACCAGGACCTGGCCGACGCCCTGGAAAAATTCAAGCTCAACGACGCCTCCCTGGTCTACCAGAAGGACTCCTCCGCCGCCCTGGGCCAGGGTTTCCGCTGCGGCTTCCTGGGGCTGCTGCACCTGGAGATCGTCCAGGAGCGCCTGGAACGGGAGTACAACCAGTCCATCATCATGACCGTGCCCGGGGTCCAGTACCGCTTCACCCTGGCCGACGGCAAGGTCATCACCGTGGACAACCCCATGCACTACCCCGACCCCAGCAGCATCAAGCTCGAGGAGGAGCCGTTTATCCGGACGTCCATCCTCATCCCCGAGCGCTTCGTGGGCGCGGTGATGAAGCTCTGCCTGGAGCGCCGGGGCGTCAACTCCCGCTTCAACTACCCCTCGCCGGGCCGGGTGGAAATCAACTTCGACATGCCCCTGGCCGAAGTCATCATCGACTTCTACGACCGCCTCAAGACCATCACCCAGGGCTACGGCTCCTTTGACTACGAACTCCTGGACTACCGGCCGACCAGCCTCTTAAAGCTCGACATCCTGGTGAACGGCGAGAAACTGGACGCCCTTTCCATGATCGTCCACAAGGACCGGGTCCGGGAGTGGGGCGTCCGGGTGTGCGACCGCCTCAAGGATGAAATCCCCAAACAGCAGTTCAAGATCGCCATCCAGGGGGCCGTGGGGGGCCAGATCATCTCCCGCTCCACCATCTCAGCCTTTCAGGAAAGACGTCACCGCCAAGTGCTACGGCGGCGACATCACGCGGAAACGGAAACTCCTGGAAAAACAGAAGGCCGGCAAAAAGCGCATGAAGATGGTGGGCTCCGTCCAGATCCCCCAAAGCGCCTTCGTGGCGGTGCTGAAGACGGAAAATGAGTAGCCAGGGATCAGTGGTCAGCATAGGGCGGCCCGTGGCCGCCGGAAATCGGCGTGCACGGCACGCCCTATAAAGCTGAAGACGGAGAATGAGTGACGCCGCCGAGGCCGGCGCCATTGGGTATCGCGGTGAGCAGCTGTGAAAGATTTGTTGAAAATCCTCCTGGGTTTTTTGCCCTGGATCTTGTTCGGCATCCTGGCCGGGCCATCCCTTACCAGGCTGGAGGCGGCCCTGGCGGTTTCTTTGGCCGCGACGCTGGCCCTGGGATGGAAGCAACTGCGTCAGGGATTTTTCCTGACCTGGGGAAGCCTGCTGTTTTTCTTCATCAGTTTCATCCTGGTGGCTTTTCTGAAAAACATGTGGGTTGTTGAGCACATGGACCTGCTGGTCCCGGGCGACCCTGGCGGTCATAGCCTGGGGCTCCATCATCGCGGGCCGGCCTTTTACCCTGCAGTACGCCAGGGAAAGCGTGCCGGAAGCCTACTGGCACACCCCGGGATTCATCCACACCGGTTACTTCATATCCATTGTCTGGGGCATCATTTTTCTCCTAGCCCTGGGAGCCAGCTTATTCAGGCCATATCTGGACCAGCTGGCCGGTTGGCTTTATTACCTGCTCGCCACCGGGAGCATGTTCCTGGGAATTATCTTTACCCAGTGGTACGTGCACCGGGTGAGAAAGGCCCGGCAAACCTGAAAAATCTTCTTTATGGATCACCCAACAAATCCCGGTCTCTACATTCACATCCCCTTCTGCAAAACCAAATGCCCCTACTGCGATTTTTATTCCGTCACTGATGAGACCCTGATTTCCGCCTATCTCACCGCCCTGGACGCCGAAGCCCGGCTCTACCGGGGCCGGTTTCCCGTCTTTGATTCCCTCTTTCTGGGGGGCGGGACCCCGTCGCTGCTGGGCGACGGCGCACATTGCCGAGCTTGATGAAAAATCTGCGGCGGCATTTCGACTTTTGCCCCGGACAGTGAGATCACCCTGGAAGCCAACCCCGACGATATTACCGCCGACAAGCTGGCGCTCTACCGGGACCTGGGCATTAACCGCCTGAGCCTGGGGGTCCAGTCCTTTGACGAGGCCGAACTGCGCTTCCTGCAGCGCCGCCACACCGCCGCCCAGACCGCCGGCGGCTATCGAACTGATCCGGGCGGCGGGTTTCACCAACCTGGGGCTGGACCTGATGTACGGGCTGCCGGGGCAAAGCCTCGACGCCTGGCCCAGCACCCTGGAGACGGCCCTGAGCTTCAACCCCGGAACATCTGTCGTGCTATCAGTTGACCATTAGGCCGGCGAGACCCCCGCCCTGCGGACGCCGATGGCCCGGCAGGCGGCCCGGGGCGAACTCACCCTGCCGGACGAAGAGACCCAGCGGGAATTTTTCCTCTTCACCGCCGATTTCCTCACGGCGCGAGGCTATCTCCACTACGAAGTGTCCAATTTCGCCCGGCAAGGACCACAGGCTGGAAGCCTGTGCCACTATTGCTGCCGCCACAACCTGAAGTACTGGACCCGGACCCCCTACCTGGGGCTGGGCCCGGGGGCGCATTCGTTCCATGGCCGGGCGGCGCTGGTGGAATTTTTCGTCCGTGGAGAAATATTGCTCGTCTTTGAACGCCGGCGAAGCCCCGGTGGCGGAGGCCGAAACCCTCACCCCGGAGCAGATCCGCCTGGAGACCCTGGCCCTGGGGTTCCGGACCCGGGAGGGCGTCAGTCTCGCCACCCTCCGGGAGCAGCCGGGCGGCGACGCCATGGTCGCGGCGCTCACCCGGGCCGGCCTGGTCCGGGTGGACCGCGGCCGGGTCATCGCCACCGAGCCAAGGCCTGGTGGTGGCCGACCGCCTGCCCCTGTCGTTTGTGGATGGGGTGGGAGATTAATCACCCATCCTCCAGCCCTTGCCATAAATTCTTTCTAACCATGGAGGGCTCAAATGCAGCCTAAATCCCCCTTTTTCAAAGGGGGACTTTATAGCGATGCCTATAGTTCCCCCCCTTTATTAAAGGGGGTTAGGGGGGATTTGTGGTTTTACGGATGGGGAAAAAACTTTCGCCCTCGCTTTAATGTCCGCCCCCAACCTGCCCTGGTGCCGGCCCCGGCCTCACCCCGCCTATCTTACCTGCAGTTACATTAATGAAAATATTGTTTGCATTTTTGTGAAAGGTTCAGTATCCTGCCCGCACCTGACCGGGGCTTACGGTTCCGGGGTCGGTTTGCCAGGCTCTTCCCTGCTTGGTGCTGGGCGCTTGCCACTCCGGGCTCGTCAACGGGAGGGCTGTTCAGGCGCAATCGGGCTGATCCGGCCGCATCGCCCTGGTTTTTTCACTGAAGTGACGGAATTGAACGGGCTAATTTGATGAAAAAGTTCCTCCGCCCCGCTCTCTATGTTCTTGTCGGTCTCATCATCGCCTTTCCCCTGTTCAGCCTGACTTATTACACCATGGTGCGGACCTCCACCCCGCAGTTCTGCGCTTCGTGCCATGAAATCCAGTTCGCCTATGAAACCTGGAAGACTTCCACCCACGTCAACAACGGCCAGGGGTTCGTGGCGGACTGCATGGACTGCCACCTGCCGGCGCCCCAGGACACCGTCAGCTTTTTCTATGCCAAGGCCTTCCACGGCATCAAGGATGTCCTGGTCCACCTCACCGGGCGCCCCTACGACCATGAAAAAAACCGGCAGGCGGCCTACGCCTCCTTTAAAAACAACCAATGCCAGAAGTGTCACCGGAACATCCTTTATCTGCCTTACAAGCGGGGCGCCATGCTGGCGCACCGTTCGGTTATCTATCCCCGGCCCGGCTATGAGCTCAAATGTGTGGACTGCCACCGCAACCTGGTCCACAATGCCCGGGCGGTTTACGATTACAAGGGGTCCAACTAGCCAGGCGTAATTCTCTCAGGACGTGCAGGCAGGCTTCAGTTAAACGAGGAGGGGCGCATCGATGAAGAGCAAAGCAGTCATCTGGATGTTAATGGTGGGGCTGTTACTGGCCGGGGCGGTGAGCGCCTGGGCCCAGCAACCGGTGAACACCCCCAAGGCCAAAGAATTTCGCATCGAGCGCAGCATGTCCAAGCAAGCCGTGGCCTGCATCGAATGCCACAAGCAGGTGAGCCCCGGTATTTTCGTCGACTGGTCCATGAGCCGTCATGCCAGCGCCAACATCACCTGCCTGGATTGCCACCAGGCCGACCCGGCCGACCCGGGGGTCAGCTCCACTCACTTCAAGCAGTACGAACTCTCCAACAACAAGTGGGGTACCGCGGAATACCGGGTCCCCGTGGCCGCGGTGGTGTCGCCCAAGACCTGCTCCCGCTGCCATCCCGATGAAGTCACGCAGTACGACCGCAGCAAACACGCCAACACCAATGAAATCATCTGGAAAATCGATCTGTGGATGAAGGACGGGATGAACAACGCCATGGAACGGGCCAGCGGCTGCTATTACTGCCATGGCACGGTGGTCAAAATGAAGGACGGCAAGCCCGACCCCATGACCTGGCCCAATGTGGGCGTGGGCCGCATCAATCTGGACGGCAGCAAGGGCAGCTGCACCAGTTGCCACACCCGGCACCGCTTTTCCATCATGGACGCCAGAAAGCCGGAGGCCTGCGGCCAGTGCCACCTGGGGCCGGACCATCCCCAGATCGAAATCTACACCGAATCCAAACACGGCGATATCTATGCGGCTTTCGGCAGCCAGTATAACTGGAAGGCGGCGCCGGGCACCTGGACCCCCGGGGTGGATTACCGGGGCCCCACCTGCGCCTCCTGCCACATGTCCGGGGCCGGCACCACCCTGACCACCCACGATGTCACCGAGCGGCTCTCCTGGGAACTGCAAGCGCCGCTGACGGTGCGGCCCTCCGAGTTCGCCGCCTTTCCGGCCAAGACCAACTGGGAAGTGGAGCGCAACAAGATGAAGGAGATCTGTATCCAGTGCCACTCCCGGGAATGGGTGGACGGCCATTACGGCAAACTGGATGCGGTGGTCCAGAACTACAACGAGATCTACTTCAAGCCGGTTAAGAAGGTGATGGATGAGCTCTACGCCAAGAAATTGCTGGACAAGACCAAGTACTTCGACGAGAAACTGGAATTCGAGTTCTACGAATTGTGGCACCACGAAGGCCGCCGGGCCCGCATGGGCGCAGCCATGATGGCCCCGGATTACACCTGGTGGCACGGCTTCTATGAATTGAAAAAGCGCTTCTGCGCCATCATGGAAGACGCCCAGGATATGATCAAGCACAATAAGAAGGCCTACCGGTATCCCGACTTCCCCGGGGCCACCGGCAGCACCACCCCGCCCTGGGGCGCACCGCCGCCGAAGAAATAATCAGGCTGGGGGCGGAAGGGGCGGTTAAAATCTGCTATACTTGTCAGGTAAATTCAGGGGCCATGGCCTTGAGGCGCATGGCCCCGGTTGCCTGAAGGAGTAATCCACTGCGATGCACCCCCATCTTCGGCACAATTGCTTCGGCATTTTCCTGGCGCTGATGCTCCTCGCGGCCATGCCGGCCTGCGGGGTCCGGCAGTTGGCCCGGGGGGAGATTCAGCCCCCCAAGGTAACCTTTCAAGGCCTCACGATTTACCAGCCCACCCCCCGGGGCTGGCCCCTGGGCGCCAGGCTGCTTTTGGAGAATCCCAACTCCCAGGCCGTAAACCTCTTGGGGTATGATTACCAGTTGTGGATCGAAGGCAAGAGCGTGGCCCAGGGGGTCAGCCAGCAATCGGTAAATCTCCCGCCCCTGGGGCAGACGGTGGCAGAGGTCCCCATCACGGTGCAATTGCCCGCGGTCTTGGAGCTCTTGCCCCAGTTCCTCCCCATGCTGCAAAAGGCGCAGCCGCAACGCCAGTTTCACTACCAGATCGCCGGCAGCTTCCGCCTGGCTTCCGTCATGGGAGGTATTATCCCCATCCCCTTCAAATTCCAGGGGGAGGCCACCCCCAAAGAAGGCATGGACTTCCTCCGGCCCTACCTCAAGTGAGCCGGGAGCGGCAATCGGCGCCAGTAATTACCTGATGGTTTAAGAAACTCTGCGGCCGGTGATCGAGAGCCCAGGTCACTGGATCTAAACCTGGAGGGCGGCAGGGGTGAAACCGGCCTCTTATCCACAATTTTAGGCAAGTTTCGCTTGATAAATCCTCGACAAATAATTATAAATGATTAAGCCTTGAGTCTTTGTTCCTTATTTCCTTATCGCTTCCCTTGCTGCAGGTTAACCACGGACCCATACAAACAAGGAGGAACCATGAAACGTTTCAGAATAGGTTTTGCAGTTGTGCTTTCCCTAAGTTTGATTCTGGTTTCCTTATCTGTCCCTGCCGGCGCCACCGGCGCAGAAAAAACCGCTCCTCCCGCTGCCAAGGCCGCGGAAAAGCCGCTCCTCCTGCATGCTGAAAAAACCATCCTCATCGGCTTCACCGCCTCCAAGACCGGCAAGCTCAATGTCGAGGCCACCCGCCAGATCAACGGCTTGAACTTATGGGTGGAGGAGGTCAACAAGGCCGGCGGCATCAAGCTGCCCGACGGCACCAAGATCAAGGTTGAGACCAAGTATTATGACGATGAGAGCAACAAGGACCGGGTCCAGGAACTCTATACCCGGCTCATCAGCAGCGACAAGGCCGACTTTCTCATCAGCCCTTACAGCAGCGGGCTGGCGGACGCCGCCGCGGTCATCGCCCAACAGTATAAGAAAATCATGATCGCCACCGGGGCGTCCTCCGATTCGACTTACAAAAAAGGGCTATACCCTGGTCTACATGGCTTACACCCCCGCCAGCCGCTACCTGACCGGCGCGGTGGACATTCTGCTGAAGCTCGACCCCAAGGCCAAGAAGATCGCCATCATCCATGAGAATGACAAGTTTTCCACCGACGTGGTGAATGGCCTGAAAAAATACGCCGAAGGCAAAGGCATGCAGGTCCCCCTGTTTGAAGGCTATGACAGCGGCACCACCGACTTCGCCCCCTTCATCAACAAGATTCCCAAGGGAGTCGGATGCGGTGATGGGCGGCGGCCATTTTGCCGACACCACCACCTTTGCCCGCCAACTCTACGAGAAGAAGGTCGCCACCAAGATGATCGCCTTACTGGTGGCGCCGCCGGAGCCCAAATTCGCCGAACTGGGCGAGGCCTGTATCTCGCGTGGTCGGCTCCAGCCAGTGGGAACCCCTGGCCAAGTATAGCCCTGAAGCCGCCAAGAAGGAAAATGTCGAGTGGTTCGGGGTCACCGTCCCGGAATTCCTCAAGCTCTATCAGGCTAAATACGGCAAGGAAGAACCTTCCTACCACAGCGCCGGGGGCTATGCCGCGGGCTTGATCCTCCAGAAGGCCATCGAGAGCGCCGGTTCCATCGACACGGAGAAAGTCAAGGCCGCCATGGATAAGGAAGACATGTACACCTTCTATGGGCGCATCAAGTTCAACACCGGCCAAACTCCACGGCCTCCAGGAAGGCCACGAAATGATCTACATTCAGTGGCAGAAGGGGAAGGATGGCAAGCCGGACAAAGGTCGCCGTCTGGCCGCCGGCCGCCGCCACCGCGAATCGGCCTTCCTCTGTCCGGCCCGTTAGCCTTTAACCTGTTTCGCCCTGCCATTATCAGGCCCGGTAATGGCAGGGTGCACCTGGGAGAGGAATTCATCGTGTTTTCCCATATATCCGCTTCGGTCATTGATGGTTTGCTCATCGGCTTTGTTTACGGCATCGCCGCCATGGGCCTGTCGTTAATCTGGGGAGTGATGCGGGTCATCAACCTGGCCCACGGCGCCACCATGGCCCTGGGGATGTTCTGCATCTACCTCCTGTTCACCCATGCGGGCGTCAATCCTTATCTCGGCTTGCTGCTGCTGGTGGTCATGGCCCTGATTTTCGGGGTCATCGTGTATATCGTCTCGCTGGCTCGGGTCATCCAGGCCGGCTACCTGTATACCTTGTTGGGCACCTTTGCCGTCAACATGATCATTATCGGCATCGGGACCACGGTATTCAGCACGTCGCCCCAGAATGTGGATTTCTCTTTGGGTTCCATTGACCTGGGGCCCATAATCCTGCAAGGCACACGTCTGTTCGCGGCCGCGGCCTCTCTGGTTATGACCGGGGCTCTTTACCTGTTCCTCTATTTTACCCGGCCGGGCAAGGCCATCCGCGCCGTCTCCGATAATCGGGCCGCGGCGGAGTTGATGGGCATCCCCTCCTCGAAGATCCTGGCCCTGACCTTCGGTCTGGGGACCATGCTGGCGGCGGTGGCCGGCGGCTTGACCGCCACGTTTTTCCCCTTCACCATCTTAAGCGGCAGCACCTACCAGTTGAAGTCCTTCGTCATCTGCGTCCTGGGCGGCTTGGGCAACCCCTTGGGGGCCCTGTTCGGCGGGCTGATCCTGGGAGGTCTGGAAGGCATCGTGCCCATTTTCATGCCGGTCAGTTGGGTGCCGGTGGTGGAATTCGGCCTCTTCGTCCTGGTACTGGTAGTCCGGCCCACCGGCATTATGGGAGCCAAGTAAATGAACTTCTGGCGGCAACCGGGCTTCTGGCTGAATGTGCTCCTGGTGACCGTGGGCGGGGCCATTGTCCTCATCCTGCGTCAGGACACCCTGCGGGAGACCGCGTTCACGGTGCTGATGTTCGTGGCCCTGGCCTCCAGCCTCAACATCATCATGGGCTTCACCGGGTATGTGAATTTCGGCCACATCGTCTTTTTCGGCCTGGGCGGCTATTTCGGTTTTTTCCTCCTCAGCGAACTGGGCTGGCCTTTGTACCTGGCCATGCTGGGGGGGGCTGCCTGTCGGTCCTGGTCGCCCTGGTCATCGGCTCGGCGGTGCTGCGCTTGCGGGGCGCCTACTTCGCCCTGGCCACCATCGGCGTCAATGAGGCGGCCCGGGCCTTTGTGGCCAATTTCGAACCCTTCGGCGGCTCCACCGGCATGTACGTCAATTTTTCGGCCTACGACAAGTATGGCGGCGCCGGCCCGGCCTTGTGGTGGATCTTCACGCTCCTCTGGCTCGTCGCCATTGCCACGGTGGTGCTCAGCTACCTGGTGAAGCATTCCCGCTTCGGCCTGGGACTCATTGCCATCCGGGAAGATGAGGACGCCGCCATGGTCATGGGGGTGAAAGCCCCGTGGGCCAAAACCGCGGCCTTTGCCCTGTCGGCGTTTTTTCCGGCTTTTGTCGGCACCTTATACTTCTTTAAGAACGGCAATGTCGAACCGGAGGATGCCTTCCGCTTCCAGATGTCTTTAGAAATCCTGGTGATGGTCATGCTGGGCGGTAAAGGTCTGGTGCTGGGGCCCATTTTGGGAGCCTTCGCCTATGAACGGCTGCGGGGTTACCTGTTGGTCAGCCCGCTGTTCAAAAACCTCCATCTGGCCCTGTCCGGCGGCATTCTCCTGGTCATCGTGCTCTTTGTGCCCGGGGGCGCCGTCGGTTGGCTGCGGGAGCGCTTCCCGCGCCTCAGGAGGGTACTGGAATGAGCTCCGAAATGGTCCTGCAGGTTAAGGAGGTCTCCAAACGCTTCGGCGGTCTTCAGGCCCTGACCGACGTCACCTTTGATCTGCCGGAAGGTCAGATATTAGGACTCATCGGACCCAACGGCGCCGGCAAAACCACGTTATTCAACGTCATCAACGGGGTCTATGCACCGACCCAGGGGCAGGTGTTCTTCCGGGGTGAAAATGTCACCGGCAAACCCTCTTATGAAGTGGCCCGCCGGGGACTGGCCCGGGCCCACCAGGTGGTGCGTCCCCTGGCCGATCTCACCGTGCGGGAGAACGTTATGGTGGGGGCCTGTTTCGGCCGGGAACACCGCGGCCTGCGGGCCGCAGCCCGACTGGCCGACGAGGCCCTGAACCAGGTGGGCCTCATCGACCGGGCCGACCAGCCGGCGGGGAGCCTCACCGTGGCCATGAAAAAACGCCTGGAAATGGCCCGGGCCCTGGCCGCCAAACCTTACTTGATCCTGCTGGATGAAGTCCTGGCCGGCCTCAACCCGTCGGAAATCGCCTCCATGATGGAGACCGTCCGGGCCATCCGGGATCAAGGGGTCACCATCCTCATGATCGAGCACGTCATGCAGGCGATCATGGCCATTTCCGACCGCCTCCTGGTCCTGGATTACGGCATGCTGATTGCTACCGGCCCCCCCGAAGAAGTGGCCAACAATCCCCAGGTGATCGAGGCCTATCTGGGAGACCCCAAAATGACGGCGCAACTGCTGGCGGAGTAGATTCCATGGCCATATTAGAAGTGAACGACATTACCTCCGGCTACGAAGGCGTCCAGATCCTCTGGGGGGTCAACCTCAAGCTGGAACCGGGCAAACTCACCACCCTGGTGGGCAGTAACGGCGTGGGCAAGACCACCTTGCTCAAAACCGTGATGGGGCTGATGCGGCCCCTGGCGGGCTCCGTTTCCTTCCAGGGAAAAGACGTCACCGAGCCTGTCCGCCCATGCCCGGGCCAAGGCCGGCATGGTCTTGGTCCCCGAAGGCCGCCAGCTGTTCACCGAAATGACCATCTACGAGAACCTGGAAATGGGGGCCTTCTCACCCCGGGCCCGGGCCACGTTTAATCAAAACCTGGACAAGGTTTACGAACTCTTTCCCCGCCTCAAGGAACGGTCCCGTCAGAAGGCCGGCACCCTGAGCGGCGGCGAACAACAGATGGTGGCCGTGGGCCGGGGTTTGATGGCTGAACCCGAAGTCCTCATGCTGGACGAGCTCTCCTTGGGGCTCTCCCCCCTGTTGGCCCTCACCCTGTTTGAGGCTTTGCATCGCCTGAAGAAAACCGGCCTGACCATGCTCCTGGTGGAGCAGAACGTCACCATGGCCCTGGCGGTGAGCGATTATGCCTACGTCCTGGCCGAAGGCAAGGTGCACCTGGAAGGCCCGGCCCGGGAACTCAGCAAAAACGACGAGGTGCGCCGCACCTATCTGGGAATTTAGTTCAAGGTTCAAGGTTCAAAGTTAGAGAAACAACCTTGCACTTCGAGCTTTGCAACTTCGAACTATTTTTTCAAGAGGAGATTGGTCATGCCGGTGCAGGATTGGATGAGCAAAGACTTGGTCACCATTGATGAGGAAACTTCCATCATGAAGGCCTCCAGGGTTATGAAGCAAAACGACATTCAACACTTGCCGGTTCTGAAAAAAGGCCGCCTCGCGGGCATCGTTTCTGACCGGGACCTGAAAGAGGCCACGCCTTCCAAGGCCACCACCCTGGATATTCATGAAATGTACCATCTCCTGGACACGATCAAGGTCAAAAGCCTGATGCCGAAAAACCTCCATACCATCGCGCCCGGGGATACCGTGGAGCGAGCCGCGGCCGTCATGCTCAAGCATCATATCTCGGCCCTGCCGGTGGTGGACGCCCAAGGCGCCCTGGCCGGAATCCTCACCAAGGGCGACATCTTCCGGGCCTTTGTCTCCATCTCGGGAATCTATCAGGGGGCCCTGGCCATGGGCTTTGAGTTGGCGGACCAGCCGGGACAAATCAAGAGCGTCACCGATGTGATCCGGGAACACGGCGGGCGCATCGCCAGTATCATGACGCGCTATGAAGGGGCCCCGGAGGGCTTCAAGAGCGTCTATATCCGGGCCAAGGACGTCAAAGATGAAAAGGCCCTCCGGAAGGAATTGGAGGCCAAGCACAAGATGCTCTATTTCATCCACGAGAAAGTGGATTAAGCTTAATGGTCGAGACTTACCGGACAAGCTCGCTACCCAGGCTTAACCGCGGTTTTCCAGATAATTGACAGGGGTACCCCCAGTTTGTTAAAGCGGGCGGCGAACTTCAAGTAGAGGTCGGCGATCCCATCTCCCGGTTGCCGGTCAAGTTGACCCCGACCTACCTGGTGCTGGCCGCAGCCATTGTGCCCAACGACCTCCAGGGCAGGACCTGGTGGAAATTTCCAAGGGCGGGGTCACTTTGGCCCAAGGGATACTTTAATGTTTGCCGGAATCATGCGGCAACTGTGGTCACCATTTCTCATAAGTCCAAATAGTCGGGCAATCTTCTCTTATTATTCATGGTTTTTCCCAACCGCCTAAGTTTGATTTTCGAAACCTCTCCCCCTAAAACCGGCAAGCTCTAAAAATTTTATTTTCCCCGAAAATATGGGGAAAATGATGCTATTTCCTATGGTTAGCTGATAAAAACCAACGTGGTTTCCTCAGCGGAATTTCGAAAGTTAGGGTTTTGGACCCCAAATATCAGGGGAAATCCGATTGCCACGCCTCTTGGCTTATTTTAATAATGTTTCAGTTAATGCTCGGATGAATTCCAGCCAAAAAATTATTTAAGTATCTTGGGGAAAAAACCGATTTCAATATGTAGAGGAGTAAATCTAATGCAAGGTTTATTTTGTGTGGATACTTGGAAGAGGATTGCAGCCTTTACGGTCGATCTTATCATCCTCTATGCCATAATTCCATTCTTCATGGCCCTTATCTGTATTTTCTTAGGGATTTCGCCTCCAAAAATTGGACTAACAAATCCAATGATGCTTGTATTTGGGATTATTTTTTTAATAATTAGTTGGTTATATTTTGCGTTCAGCGAAAGTTCAAAAAAGCAATCAAGTCTTGGAAAGCGTCTTTTTCAATTAATAGTCACAGATATACAAGGTAATAGGATTACCTTCCGCAAGGCAACCATTCGATTTTGGGGCAAATTTTTTGTATTTCCAGGTTTTTCATTAACAGGATTAATTATAAAGAATAAATCATGGCATGATGTTTTTGCGAAAACGTGTGTAGTTAATAAATACATAATTTTAACAGGCAATATTCGTTAATATGAGAAAGTGGTCAGCATGGTTAGCTAAAATTTAACCATAAATAAGCCATATATGTCCCACTGAGTTTTATCTCAAAATCCTATCGGAATTTTATAGTTTAGCCTCCCCTGTCAGGTCTGGTCTGATTTCAGTTTGATAATGGTCGGCTCAAATCCTGGTCATTTCCATTAAATTCCAGGCGCCTGTCCGAATCTCTCATGCCACGGTGGGATCAAAAATGTGATCGAGCGTTAAGGGTGTGTGCGTCACGCCCTGAGGCGCCATCACTCGCCCCCCACATAAACCCCCAAATCAACGGTTATGTGCAACTCGGTGCTAAAACCAGGAGCGGTGGCTCCACAACTCCTCTTGCAGGTCCTTCATTTCCGTCTGGCACAACAGGTACAAGGAGGCATTCTGGATGGCCAGGCCCCCCAGATAGGCCAGGGCGGTGACCAGCTTGATCTCCTCGACGGTGAAATGCCGCACTGCCTTGCTGTAAAGCCGCAGCACGCCGATCACCCTCTCCTTGGTCTTGATGGGCACCGCCAGGATGGTGACAATCCCCTCTTCTTTGTTCATGGCGCGGTATTGCACCCGGCGGTCGGTGGCGGCGTCCAGAATGATCACCGGTTTGCCGTTCTTCATGGCCTGGCCGATGCTTTTCTGGGCCGACACCGGCCCCTTTTGCAGGTATTTTTTACTCAAGCCGACCGCGGCCACCAATTCCAGGGTCTCCTTGGTCTCATCCAGGAGGCGGATGGAGGCGGCCCTGACGCCGATCAGGGACTTGACCAGGTCCGCGGTCATGGCATGCAGGATCCCTTTCACTTCCAGGCTGCTGCTCAGGTTGACGGCCAGGTCGAAGAAGAGCTGGGTCTCCCGGTGCAGGTGGTCGATGAGACGGGCATGCTCCATGACCCCGCCCCCCTGTTGCGCCAATATGGCGAGAAATTTCTTTTCATCCGGGGTAAAATCCCGGGGGGTGGCCGTGAACAGGCAAAATACGCCGATGTTTCTGCCTTTGACCATCACCGGCACCGCCAGGATCAGAGGCGATGCCCTCAGCCTTCTTGGCGTCGGGATATGCCAGCTTGGGATCAGCCGCCGCGTCCCGGGAATAAAAAAAGCCTTTCTTCAGGACCAGGGGCACGATCTTCTGAACCAGCATGGATTTTTTGGAACGGAAATAGCTCTCCGACAGGCCTTTCTGGGCCACCGGCAACAGCTCCGCTTTGCCCGGCTCCATCAGGTACAGGCAGGCGGCCTTGCCCTCCAGGATCTCCATGGCGCTCGCGAAGATCATCTCCAGAAGCTCCCGGCGGTTGAGGGCCTTGCCGAAGGCCTGGCAGAGCTCACATAACTTCTTGAAATAATCGATTCTTACCGGCATGGTGGTAATCTTTCCTTAAGTGGCAGCGAGGCGCAGTTTGGTTGCGGCCCTCCGCCTGAAATGCCTCAGCCTTCCCTGGCCAGCAGCCAGGCAGCAATCTTGGGGATTATCTCTTTCTGGAATCGGGAACTGACATAAATGCCCGACATGTCCCGTATCCAGACAGACATTCTCGGTATCCCGGCTCCCCACCTTGGTCGTCAGGACTTCGCACGCCTCCGGGGGGACCAGGTGGTCGTACTGACCATAGATGTTCAGCAGAGGCATAGTGACGCGCCCGAGATCCACCCGGCGCCCCCCCAACCTCATCTTGCCCTGCACCAGGAGGTTCTCCTGGTACAAGTCCTTGATCACCTGCCGTATGGTCTCCCCCGGCACGTCCGGGCTGTCGAAGATCCATTTCTCCATGCGAATAAAGTTTTCCACAAAATCTTTGTTGTCCATATTTTCCATAAAACCCAAATACTTATCCAAAAGGAGCCGGGACGGATTGAGGAGAAGGAAGGCCGCGTTCACCAGGTTGCCGGGCAGGTTGCCAAAGGCATTCACCAGGCGGTCCACGTCAATCTCCTGCAGCCAGATGTGCAACAGGCCCTTGGGGGTATTAAAGTGGGTGGGGGCGGCGGTGGTAATCAGGTTCCTGACCTTTTCCGGGTGGAGCGCCGCATAGATGACCCCGAAGGTCCCCCCCAGGCACACCCCCATGAGATTCACCTGGGGGACCCCGTGCCGGCGGCGGATAAATTCCACGATGTCATCCACATAGCCGTTGATATGGTCATCCAGGGTGAGGAACTGGTCTCGGCGGGTCGGGGAGCCCCATTCAATGAGATAGACCTCCGCCCCTTCATTGAGGAGATTGCGCACCACACTCCGGTCCGGCTGGAGGTCCAGCAGGGTTTCCCGGTTAAAGAGGCCGTGCATCAGCAGCAGCGGGGTTTTGAGGCGGGCCGCTTCCGGCCGGTAGTATTTGAGCCTGACCCGGTCTTCCTGGTAGACCAGTTCATACGGGGTGGTGCCGATATCCGTGGCCAGGGGGCCGTGGAAAATATCCCTGGCCCTCTCCAGGCGGTGCTTGGCCGCCTCGGCGTCCGCCGCCAGCTTGGCCAGGATCAGGTCAACCGGAATTTTGGGTCGGTCCATTCAACCTTCCTCCCGGGAAGGCTCGGCCGGGCCGATTCTTCTGGCCAGCTCTTTCGTACTCTTCTTCAACAGGTAAATCTCCCGGTACAGATCATCCATTTCCCCGGGAGTGGGGAGACCCAGGGCCGCCATGGCCTCGGACAACAGTTCCTGCTTGGCCGCGGTGAAATCTTCCAGGGCATGGAGGGTATGGGTCAGGGTCCGGGTGATACTCCGCCGACTGGAAGAGGGTCATGTAGTGCCCTTCCAGGATCTTCAGCCACCGCTTGTAGTAGTCCTTGAAATCTTCCGGGAACTTTTCCTCGCTGCCCTTTTCCCACTTGGCCCTCATGGCCCGCAAGGATTTTTTCACCGGCAGATAGAGCAGATAGATAAATTCGGCCATGGCGGCCTGAAATTGATTGAACTTTTCCGTGGCCCGGTTGACCCCCTCCTGGGGGAGACCGGTCAGAAACAGGTGCGGCAGGTTCAATATCCGGTGGAAGTCCTGCTCAAAAATTTCACTGCAGGCCTTGAAAATATCCTGATCCAGGGTTTCATAACCGTTTTCCCCGGCAGGGGATCCGCCCCCCTGCCAGGTCTCCAGCCACTGTTGGTGGAGATATAAATATCCTCCCCAGCCTGCCTGGGCCATCCTCAGGATAATCTTCGAAGGGGCCGGGATACCTTGAAAGACCGCGGCTACCGTTCCCGGTTCCGTCAGCAGGGAAAAAAAAGCCTGCCATAAGTTCAAGGATGCCAGCCAGGGATCAGCCGACAGGGAGGTCTCCTGGGAGGCCTGGCTGCCAGACCGGCCGGCGCCGGCCGGACCGGGACCCATCTGGGCCATGGTTTCCCAAAAATCCATGGTCCATTTGATCCAGGCGGCCAGCAAGGGTTCTGACATCACCTGGCCGGAGTTTTCCTGCGCCATGCTTGCCTCACTGCCGCCAACCGGGCGGCACCACGACTTGGGGGCGTTTTTAACCCAGAGTCAAGAGAAAAAATTCACAAACTATAGCATTCTACCATGATCGAGATTAATTTTGCACAACTGGATTTCCCAGGGCGTGATTTTTTTGGCGGCTGCCAGGGCAACAGGTCCGCCACAGTTTGCCACGACGGCGAGGTGTACTCCCTGGTCCCTCCTCCCAACCTGAAACGTCACGGGACCACCGGCACTGCAGTTTTTTGACCAAATCCTGTATAGTATAGCCAACCGAAAATGCGCTGCCTTGCCGATGGAGGGCCACGGCGGGCCGGGCCCGGGAGCATAATTATCGGCATCCCGTTGTGGCTCCGATTCATGATTGGCAGGAGGATGAGGCTTATGGAAAAGATTCGGCTGGGAATCAGCGCCTGCTTGCTGGGAGAGCCGGTCCGGTTTGACGGCGGCCACCAGTGGGATCACTTTATCACCGACACCCTGGGACAATATGTGGACTTCGTGCCCGTGTGTCCCGAAGCGGAGTGCGGCCTGGGGGTGCCCCGGGAAGCCATGCGCCTGGTGGGCGACCCGGAAGCCCCCCGCCTGGTGACCGTTCGCACCAAGGTCGATCTCACGGACCGCATGGTCACCTGGGCCCGGAAACGGGTGGAGGAACTGGCCCGGGAGGACCTGTGCGGTTTTATTTTTAAGAGCAAATCTCCCAGCAGCGGCATGGAGCGGGTCAGGGTCTACCCCGAGGCCGGCCAGGGGTCGCCGGTGACCCGGGGAGTGGGGATGTTCGCCCGCATTTTTATGGAACACTTCCCCCTCCTGCCGGTGGAGGAGGAGGGGCGGCTCCATGATCCCATCCTCCGGGAAAACTTCATCGAACGCATCTTCGTGTTTCAGCGCTGGCGGGAACTCCTGGCGGCCAAACCCACTCGCGGCGGCCTGGGGGCCTTCCACACCCGGCACAAGCTCCTCATCCTGGCCCACAGCACCACGCATTACCGGGAGTTGGGGCGCCTGGTGGCCCGGGCCAAAGAAATTCCGGCCCAGGAACTCTATGAGCTTTATCAATCCCGGCTCATGGAGACCTTGCGCCTGAAAACCACCCCCAAGAAAAACACCAATGTTCTGCAGCACCTGATGGGGTATTTCAAAAAAGACCTGACCCCAGACGAAAAACAGGAATTGCTGGAAGTCATCGATAATTACCGCCTGGGCTACGTCCCCCTGGTGGTGCCGACCACTTTGATCAATCACTATGTCCGGAAATATCATCAGCCCTACCTGAAGGAACAGTTCTATCTCCACCCCCATCCCGTGGAACTGCAACTGCGGAACCACGTGTGATGACTGCCTGAGGGTGAGGTAAGGGCGGGGAGAGTTTTCCGGGGTGCCGGGGGAAACGTAATGCAAAACTTCGTCCCATTCTGATATGATGCGCCTGGTGAGGTGGCCGGAAGGAAATAGGAGCCCAAGTCATGTTCATCAAGCTGAAAATGATGTTTCTGATCAGTGTCCTTTCTGTCACGTTTGGCTGTGCCCTGGCCGGGACCCCCAGTCAGAACCGGGCCACCCAGGCGGAGAATCGCCAGGTTTATGAAATTTACCAAAAATATATGCAGAGTCTGAATGAGGAGCGGGAGATGTCGGGTCTCCCCCCCAAGCCCGTCAGGCCTTATGAAGATTGGCAGAAATCGCCCGGCACTGATTAGAGAAAACCAGGCCCCGCGGCTGGTCAGCGATAGAGTACAAACTGCGATCATAGGTAGCTTCTTCTGTAGGGGGGACGAGTGTGCTGTCACAGGGCACGAACGCTAGCCTTCGCTGCAGTGCCCGCTCGGGCTTCGATACGCGAGGTGATAGCCCGGAAAATTCACGAAAAGTGCTTAAAAAAGCATAGGGTATCTGCTAAGATGCTGTTGTCGCTAAACAAACAACTTCTCGGCAAGGATACCCTATGGAAACAGTCTGCCATAACCAGCTCCGGTTTGAAAGCCTTTTTTCCAAGGAAGTGATGGCCGATTTTGCCGGGGGCCGGATCACCTCCGATGCCGGCGGCCTGGTGCTCCGGGAGTTGGACCAGCGCTACCGCCTCGCGGAAAACGCCGCCCGCTGCCTCCATGATCCCCGGGAGGGTCACAAGGTTAAACATGATCTCCTGACCCTGGTGCGGCAACGCCTGTTCGCCATTGCCCAGGGCTACGAAGACAACAATGATGCCGCCACCCTGGCCAAGGACCCGGCTTTCAAGATCATGGCCGGCAAGGCCCCGGAGAGTGACGGCGACCTGGCCTCCCAGCCGACTCTGTCCCGGTTTGAGAACCGGGTCACCGCCAAGGACCTGCGCCGCCTCTCCGACCGGCTGTTGGAACTGTACCTCAAGACCCATCCCGGCCCCCGGAAGGTCATCGTCCTGGACATGGACGGCACCGACGACCCCACCCACGGGAAGCAGCAACTCAGCTTCTTCCACGGTTATTACGCAGAGCACATGTATCATCCGCTCCTGGTCTTTGACGGCCGGGACGGCTTCCCCCTGGCGGCGGTGCTGCGCCCCGGCAACACCCACTCCTCCCGCGGGGCCCTGGCGGTGCTCAAAAGGTTGATCCAGAAGCTGCGGCAGGCCTATCCCAAGGCCCTGATCCTCTTTCGGGCCGATGCCGGTTTTGCCGTGCCCGCCCTCTATAACTATCTGGAAGGCCAGCCCGAGACCCGCTACGTTATCGGTTTCATCACCAACAACCGGCTGTTGGCAGAGACCGCGCCGCTCCTGGCAAAGGCGCAACGCCAGTACCAGGAGACGGGGGAGAAACAACGGCTCTTCACCTCCTTCAGCTATCAGGCGGAATCCTGGGACCAGCCCCGGCGGATCATCGCCAAGGTGGAATATACCCACCTGGGCGCCAATCAGCGCTTCGTGGTCACCAACCTGAGCCGCAACCCCCAGTTTGTCTATGACGACATCTACGTGCTCCGGGGCGACGTGGAAAACCGCATCAAGGAACTGAAACTGGAGATCAAGGCCGATCGCCTGAGTTGCCATCGCTTCCTGGCCAATCAGTTCCGGCTGCTGCTCCACACCGCGGCCTATTGCCTGTTTTGGCTGCTGCGCCACCACCTCCAGGGCACGGAACTGGCTACGGCCCAGGTCAACACCTTGCGGCTCAAGCTCTTGAAGATCGGGGCCCGCATCCGGGAGACCAGCCGCCGCATCTGGGTGCACCTGGCCTCGGGTTATCCTTACCGCGACCTCTTGGCCGGGCTGTTGCAAAACCTGCGGGCCAGCCCCGGTTAATCCCCCCTTCCCCCAGCCGTTGTGCTTAACCCTGGGGGATAGGTGCGCCCAAAATCAACCCTGAGGCCGTCTCTGGCAGCATTCTTATCGAAAAATGACCCTTCGAGGCTCCTTCCACCTTCTCTCAGCCCCCTCGTTGCCTTCTTCGCCCTCAAAAAAAAGCCTGGAAAGGCGCCCTTCAGCTCCTTCATGAATAAAGCGGGTTAGTCGATGCGGAGTTTGACGCGGAAGTGCTCCGTGGCCGTCCCAACCCCTTCCCACGGCCGAAAGTAATCCATACTGATCCCGGTTGCGCCGGGCTTTTCGGCCCTAAAGCGCCAGATATGCATCACCGGCCCTCCCGGCGACTGGTAAGCTGGCGGGTGGCCTGGTCCAGGAGTTTGAGGTAAGGAGCGAAGGTCTCCTCAGCCAACCAGCTGTAGCCGGTGCCGCCGCTCCCGGGAAGCTCGATCTGAAGGTATCCCCCACCTTGAGGACTATCTCCCGGCCTCCCTGGGCTTTGGTGACCGTGATGGTGGTCTCAGCCGCCAGGGGAACTGATTGAGAGAGCAGCAAAAAGGTTAACAACAGGCACGTTATTCTTAGTGTCCTGATCCCTGCCATGGCTTGCCTCCCGGCGGGTCCGCCCGGCCTAGACCTGCTTTAAGCTGTCGGGTGGCCTGGTCCATGAGTTTGAGATAAGGGGCGAAGGTCTCCTCCGCCACCCAACTGTAGCCGGTGCCGCTGCTCCCGGGAAGCTCGATCTGAAGGATATTCCCCACCTTAAGGGCTATCTCCCGGCCTTCCTGGGCTTTGGTGACCGTGACCGTGGTCTCCGCCGCCAGGAGGGCTGATGGAGAGAGCAGCAAAAAAGTCAACAACAGCCAGGTTATTCTTGGTATCCTGATTTTTGCCATGGCCTGCCTCCCGGCGGGTCCACCCTGCCTCCGACACCGCCTCATTTGGTCATCATTTTGGAAATTCCGTTCCAATCCGGGTCCGGTGGGTCCTTAAGGTACGCCTCGCAGGTTTGCCGCAAGCGCGCCACCGCCGGCATCCGGACCGAACTCGGCCTCAAAGCCCGCCAGGGCCTCCAGGGCCTGGTGGAAATCACCTGACCGGTACCGGTCCCACGCCGTTTCATACCGCCGGGCCGCGGCCTCTTTCACCGCCGGCACTTCCCCGGTTTTCCCCAGCACTTCAAAGATGTCGGTGGCCTGGGTCTTGCCGGCGACGATGATCCGGTCGAGGTGGCGCCAGACGTAGCCGTCCTGGCCGGCCTGCTGCGTGGCGAAATCCGCTAAAATGTTGGTACCGTAAACTTTGTTCAGTCCTTCCAGGCGGCTGGCCAGATTCACCGTGTCCCCCAGCACCGTGTAGGCCAGTCGGGTAGGGGCCCCCATATTGCCCACCACCACCGGTCCGGTAGCTAAGCCGAAACGGGTCGGGAGTTCCGGCAGGCCCCGGGTTCGCCAGGTTTGATTCAAGCCCTCCAGGGTGTCCCGGCACTCCAGCACGGCTTTAAGGGCCCGGTCCGTCTGGTCCGGCATCGGGGTCGGCGCCCCCCAGAAGGCGACGATGGCGTCGCCGACGATCTTGTCCACCGTGGCCCCGTGGTGGTGCAGGGCGTCGATCATGGCCTGGAAGTACACGGACAGGTGATTGGTCAAGGCCTCCGGAGACATGCCTTCCGCGATGTTGGTGAAGCCGGCAATGTCGGTGAAGAGAACGGTCAGGGTCTCGGTGTGCCCGCCGATTCGGGCCACCTCGCCCTTCGCCATCAGTTCCTTGACAATTTCCAGGGGCACGTACCGGGAGAAGGACTGCAGCGCCGCCAGCGACTGGGCCTGGGCTTCCTCAAGCTGTTTGAATTCTCGCAGGTTCGCCTCAATTTTCTCATCGGCCTGGAAATCGAGGTCGCGGATTCGCCGGCTTTGGGCGGCCAGGGCCTCCAGGGGCCGGCTGTAAGATCGGGCCAGGAGAAAGGAATAGGCCAAAGCCGCCAGGAGAGTTACCAGGGTTGCCACCAGAATGTGCAGGCGGAGTTGGGTGACGCCCTCCAGAAGATCGTCGTTGGGCACCAGGATGCCGATCCGGAGCTGGCGCCTCTTCCCCAGGGGATAGGAAGTCACCCCGGCCCACCAGCTTTCCCCCTGGGACTCGTAACTGAATATGGCCTGGCCTGACCCATTGAGCGCGTTGCCAATCGCTTTCTGGTGTTCGGCCATGGTTACCGCCGCCTGCAATTCCGGAATCTGAATCTTATCGATAGGGAGCAGCAAGGCCCGGCGAATCGACTCCTGATCCCGAAATTTTTTATAACGGGGCAGTCCCACCACGCGCCAGTCTTGGGTATAGACCGCGGTCTGGGAGTGGCTGCTGAGCTGGGTGGTGTCACGCCGGGTAAAGTCGGTGATCGACGTCAACAGAACATCGACGGCAAACACATATTCCATACCCCGGTCATGCCATTTTACCGAGGCGGTGATGCCGAGATCTTTCGTGGTGAAGAACAGATAAGGCTCGGTCCAGAAAACTTCTTCATCCGGCAAGTCTTTCAGTCCAACATACCAGGCCCGGGTCCTCGGTTCGTAGTCCACCTCCCGCCATTCCGGCGACTGTGGCCGGCCCTCCTGGTCAAGGTCAAACCAGAGGGTCCGGGTCCCCCAACCCTCCCGGGAAACCACCCGGTTGCGGATGCGGCCGGGTCCGAGGCGGATGATGAGAAAACCGTCGCCCCGGGCGTTGGCCACCTGGAGGGAAGACATTTCGGGGAACAGCCGCAGGAGGGGCGCGAGGAGCGTGTTGAGCCGGGTGACGGCGGCAAGCTGCCTCGCGGTGAGCTTACCGGCTGGACCGGCCACGACCTCAGCCAGATTGAGCTTGCCCGCCAGTCCCCAGCGCGCCGCAACCAGGGTATTGATATTCACCGGTTGAAAAAAGCGGTTCAGTTCCTCCGTGGCCTGGAGTGTGCCTCTCTTGATGAGCTTCTCGGACAACTCGCGTTCCGTCTGGCGGGCCCGGAAGGTCATGAGCATGAGCACCGTCAGGGAACTTAACAGGATGAGGACCACGAAGCTGCGGAGCAGACTCCAGCGGATCGAGATGGTTTTACTGAATATACCCATGTTTTTGCAGTTTTACCGCCGGGTCCAGCCTGATTTACTTATCGGTCTCGGCAATGCCAAAGAAAAATAATAACCGCGTTCGCCGTCCGGGGGCCTGGTCCTCACTTCCCTAACCTGCTGTCGCGATTCATAAATTGCATGATATGCCCCGCGTCCCATCTTGACGCCCGGATGGGAAGGGGGAGGAAGACCCCGGATGTCAGGGCCAGATTACTTTTGAAGCGCCACCCCCGCGAAATCATGACCACTATATAAGAGGAGCAGCTGAAAGGCAAAGAGTTAAAGCCCGGGAGCCTCAGGCCGTTCCATCCCACGCCCATCCCGGCGACTGCCAAATTATGCCCCTCACATCTTCGCCGGTTCACTACCCTCTGTTTGCCGTTCAATTGGTATCAAGCGGCTCAAACTGAGACTCAGTTCTTGCCAGCTGCACATCCTGGGGGTATCATGCGGCGTATGGGGCGCATCTGGACATGGCGGGAGGAGACCGCCGGGGCTTTCTGGGACGAGGCCCGGATAGTCCTGGGGCGCCATGGCATCATGGCGGTGCCCACGGAAACTTTTTTCGCCCTGGCGGTCAACCCTTTTCAGGCGGAGGCCCTGGTCCGCCTCTTTGCCCTCAAGGACCGGAGCCCGGAAAAACCGGTGCTGGTGATGGTGGATGGACCAGAAATGCTCAATCAGGTGGCTCGGGAGGTCCCGGGTTTGGCCCGGCGGCTTATGGAAAAATTCTGGCCCGGCCCCCTGACCATTATTTTCCCGAGCCTGCCCCATCTGCCCCGGCGGCTCACCGGGGGCACCGGGACCATCGGGGTGCGCCAGCCCCGCCAGAGTCTCACCTGCCGCCTGATCACCGAGCTGGGGCACCCCATCACCGGCACCAGCGCCAATCGCGCCGGTCATCGAGCCCTCGTCCGGGCGGACGAAATCGCCCGGGAGTTCGGCGATGACCTGGGCCTGATCCTGGATGCGGGCCCCTGTCCCGGGGGGTTGCCGTCCACTATCGTGGACGTAACCGACTTCCCACCCCGCCTGGTCCGGGCCGGGGCGATTCCGCCGGCCGAGCTGGCGGAGATTATGCCTGAGATGGAACGAAATTCAGCCATGGGGGGCGCAAGATGAAAGACTCGGCGGTGGTGGGCATTGACCTGGGGGGGACTAATGTCCGCCTGGCTTTGGTGAGCCCCGAGGGCAAGATTCTGTCCCGGTGGGAATGGGCCACGGCCTCCACGCCCGATCAAGCGGCCCTGGTGGCCGCTCTGGCGGCTGAGCTGACCAAGGCCGGCGACACCGCCCGGGATAAGGGGTGGGAGATCAAAAGCGCCGGCATCGGGGTCCCCGGGCGGGTCCTGCCAGGGGAGGGCCGGGTGGTCTTTTCCCCTAACATCCCGGCTCTGGATGACTGCCGCCTGCTTGACCGCCTGGCCCTCCAGGTAGACTTTCCCCTGTCCCTGGAAAACGACGCCAACCTCTTCGCCTTGGGGGAGCACTGGCTGGGGGCCGGCCGGGGCCAGGACCAGATGCTGGGGATCACCCTGGGCACCGGGGTGGGCGGCGGGCTGATCCTCAACGGCCGTTTGTGGGCCGGCACTCAAGGCACGAGCGGGGAAATCGGTCACCTGACCGTGGACCCGGAGGGAGCCAAATGCCACTGCGGCAACCGGGGCTGCCTGGAAACCATGGCCTCGGGTTCCTGGACCGTGGCCTGGGTCAAGGAACAACTGGCCCAGGGGGCTTCTTCCTGGCTGCGGGAACTCTATGAGGCCGACCCCGACGCCATTGAGGGGCAAACCCTGGTCGTGGCCGCCCTTCAGGGGGATCCCCTGGCCCGGCGGGCCTTTGACCGGGTCGGGCGCAGCCTGGGACAGGCTATTGCCGGGGTGGTCCACCTCCTGGGACTCTCCCGGGTGGTCATCGGGGGCCGCTTTGCCCGGGCCTGGGAGGTGTTTTACCCCCCCTTGAAGGAGGAACTCCATCGGCGTCTCACCCTGTTTCCCCCGGAGGCGGTGAGCGTCCGTCCGGCGCAACTGGGAGACGACGCCGGCCTGGTGGGGGCCGCCCGCCTGGCCTGGCAGGCCTTGGAAGAGAAATAACCTGGAGCCTTTGCCAAAAATTCATCCTGCAGGCTGATTTTTCACCCCCCCTGAATCACCCTTTTCCAAAGGGGGACCAGCCGCCGCGCCTCTCACCCGGACCCGGGTCCCCCGGGGCCGGTGCTTCTGCCATTTTGCCCCCCAACCGTAACGCCCCATTTCCTTGACTTCCACTTCCCATCCCACCGATCGCCACCTTTCCCGGAAGGCGTCCGTAAGTCTGCGGGTCGGCGCGCTGGCAGGGGGGTGGTCCTGACAACCCTGGGCGAAGAGCCGGGAGCCCCGGACAACTTTGTCAAGCCGCTGGCGTAGAGGAGGGGCCGGGGCCATGGGGGCATGAACCTGGGACCGCGGAGGGGGAGGAAAGTTGGAGGCGCTCCAAAATGTCAACAATATTGCAACCAGGCAAACCTACATAAATGTCACTAACTGTGATAAATCTGTGAATAATTGGGGCACAAACTATCAAAAATGTAGATGAAATAGCCCCTATTATTACCTAAATGTACACAAAGAAAAGGCCATCTTCATATAACTTGCTTGATTTATTATGAATTATAGTGGCACGAGATTTGCTTGGCCTAGTGTCATAAATTCCCGTGCGAGGAGATCTGGTATTATGAATTCCGGAGACACTGCCTTTATGTTAGTATCCGCAGCCCTGGTCATGCTCATGACCCCGGGGCTGGCTTTGTTTTATGGGGGGATGGTGCGGTCCAAAAACGTCCTGGCGACCATCATGGAGAACTTTATCCTCCTGGGGGTCATCAGCGTGCTCTGGGCCTTTTACGGGTATAGCCTGGCCTTTGGCCCGGATGTCGGGCATTTCATCGGCAATCTGGATTGGGCCGGTTTGGCCGGGGTGGGGTTGGAACCCTTTAAGACCTATTCCGAAACCATTCCCCACCAGACCTTCATGATCTACCAGGCCATGTTCGCCGTCATCACCCCGGCCCTGATCACCGGGGCCTTTGCCGAGCGCATGAAGTTCAGCGCTTTTCTGGTGTTCATGGTCCTCTGGTTCACCATCGTTTACTGCCCGGTGTGCCCACTGGGTCTGGGGTGACGGCGGCTGGCTGAAAAACCTGGGGGCCCTGGATTTCGCCGGGGGCACCGTCGTCCACATCAACGCCGGGATCGCCGCCCTGGCCGCCGCCCTGGTGGTGGGCAAGCGCCAGGGGTATGGCAACCATACCACCTTCATTCCCCATAACCTGCCCATGACCATCCTGGGGGCGGGGCTGCTGTGGTTCGGCTGGTTCGGGTTCAACGCCGGCAGCGCCCTGGCCGCCGGGGGCCTGGCCAGTTCCGCCTTCACGGCCACGCACATGGCCACCGCCGCCGCCACCCTGTCCTGGGTGGGCGTGGAATGGATCTTCCGGGGCAAACCCACCACCCTGGGCGCCGCTTCCGGAGCCGTGGCCGGACTGGTGGCCATCACTCCCGGCGGCGGGCTATGTCGGTCCCATGTCCGCCATCATCATCGGCCTGATAGCCGGGGTTATCTGCTATGCGGCCGTGCTGGCCAAACCGAAACTGGGCTATGACGACTCCCTGGACGTGGTGGGAGTGCATTGTGTCGGCGGGATTGTCGGGGCTTTGTGCACCGGATTGTTTGCCTCCAAATTGGTAAACCCGGCTGGCGGTGACGGTTTGTTCTTCGGCAATCCTGGCCAATTCGTCACCCAGCTCCTGGCCGTGGGCGTGACCCTGGTCTATTCCTTTGTCATCAGCTATATCCTCTTTAAAATCCTTGACGCTACCATGGGCCTCAGGGTATCACCAGAAGACGAAGTCGCCGGTTTGGATCTTACGGAGCATCAGGAAACCGGGTATAGTCTGTAATTCGGGAGGGAGAACATGAAAAAGATCGAGGCAATTATCCAGCCCTTCAAGCTGGAACCGGTAAAAGAAGCCCTCCACGCCATCAGTGTGGAAGGCATGACGGTGACCGAAGTCAAGGGGTTTGGACGGCAAAAAGGCATCCGGGAGGTTTACCGGGGCATGGAGTATATGGTGGACTTCCTGCCCAAGGTAAAAATCGAGATCGTGGCCGCGGACGACAAGGTGAAGACCATCATTGACACCATTGTCGACAAGGCCCGCACCGGGCGGATCGGTGACGGCAAGATCTTTGTCTATCCGGTGGGAGAAGTCCTGCGGATCCGCACCGGGGAAACCGGCGACGAGGCCGTCTAACCAAGCTTCCCGGTCTCGGAGGGAGCCCTGGGTGCTCCCTCCGAGACCCTTACCTGCCGCACTTCTCCTTTCTCCTGCCCCGCACTTCTGCAGCAGACCCACTGATATTACATTTTTATGTTGTATTTTAATGCAGTTATCCAGAAAAGGCCGCCATCCCGTCCTGTTTAGTAATAGTACATAAATGGCGAATAAATTATAGCTAACTTACATTATCGTAATACAGGAAAAGCGGCCAAAAATACAACATATTGATATTACTAATAAATAAAATGGCATAACAATTGCTTAACATTCACCAGGAGCGCTCTCATTAACTAAACACTAAAGAGGGGATATCACGGTGAATCATCGACGCGTAGCACTCATTTTTACTCTGACCATCATGGTTATCATGCTGGCTTTACCCTTCGTGACCCGGGCGGATGAACCGGCGACAGCTCCGGCGGTCGCCGCGGCGCCTGTGGTCACCGATGTTCCCGACCCGACCGGCGCCACCACCGGCACCGTCAAGGACATCACCGCCAAAGTGGCGGGCAAACCCGTGCTGGCGGAAATTGCCGAGGCGGTGGGCCACAACAAGATCTCCATCAACATGGTGTGGACCCTGATCACCGGGTTTTTAGTCATGTTTATGCAAGCGGGTTTCGCCATGGTGGAAACCGGCTTTACCCGGGCCAAGAACGCCTCCCACACCATGCTCATGAACATGATGGTTTACGCCATCGGGATGTTGGGCTTCTGGGTCTGCGGCTTTGCCTTCATGTTCGGCGGGGTGGGGCAGGTGGCGGCCCTGGGCATGGGCGCCAATTTGAACTCCGAGGTGGTCCTGAATCTATTCGGCAAGGACTTCGGCATCATGGGCTATAAGGGCTTTTTTCTGGCCGGCCCCGGGGTTTATGACGTGGCGATCTTTACCCTCTTCCTGTTCCAGATGGTCTTCATGGACACCGCGGCCACCATCCCCACCGGGGCCATGGCCGAGCGGTGGAAGTTCTCGGCTTTTGTCGTTTACGGCTTTTTCATTTCCATGATCACCTATCCCATTTTCGGTAACTGGGTCTGGGGCGGCGGCTGGTTGTCGCAGTTGGGGACTAATTTTGGGCTGGGCCACGGCGCCGTGGATTTTGCCGGTTCCAGCGTGGTCCACATGACCGGTGGGGTAACGGCCCTGGCCGGGGCCATCGTCCTGGGGCCCCGGATCGGTAAATTCAAAAAGGATGGTACCCCCAACGCCATCCCGGGTCACCATATTCCCATGGCCATCATCGGCACGTTGATCCTGGCCTTCGGCTGGTTCGGGTTTAACCCCGGTTCCACCCTGGCGGGGACCGACCTGAGGATCGGCGTCATCGCCACCAATACCATGCTGGCTTCGGCCTCCGGGGCCCTGTTGGCCATGATCGTCATGTGGCTGAAGTTCGGTAAGCCCGACCCCACCATGTGCGCCAATGGCCTGCTGGCGGGCCTGGTGGCCATCACCGCTCCCTGCGCCTTTGTGACCGCCCCCAGTGCGGTGCTCATCGGGGCCATTGCCGGTGTGGTGGTGATTTACAGCGTCCTGTTCGTAGAGCGGACCCTGAAGGTGGACGATCCCGTGGGCGCGGTCTCGGTGCACGGCGTCTGCGGCGCCTGGGGGATTATCGCCCTGGGGCTGTTTGCCGACGGCACGTACGGCGACGCCTGGAACACCGTCAAGGGGACGGTCACCGGCCTCTTTTATGGGGACGCCTCCCAATTGCTGGCCCAGTGCATCGATGTCATAGCTAATGTTATCTTCGTGTTTATCGTCTCCTACGCCTTCTTCAAGCTGGTGGATGTTATCATGGGCAACCGGGTTTCTCCCGAGGCGGAACTTGGCGGCCTGGATATCCCGGAAACCGGTATCCTGTCCTATCCCGACTTTTCCGTGATCAAGGGGAAGCGGGAAGAAGCGGCCAATGGTCAGGGGTAAAGAAGCACCCGGTCCGCCGACCCGGCGGCATCAAGAAAACCCGGTACACCCGGTAATCACGACGAGAGGAGAACGCGGATGAAGAAGATAGAGGCGATTATTCAGCCTTACCGGTTGGAAGCGGTAAAAGAGGCGCTGCATGCCATGAGCGTCGAGGGCATGACCGTCACCGAAGTCAAGGGGTTCGGGCGACAAAAGGGCCTCCGGGAGGTTTACCGGGGCATGGAATACCAGGTGGATTTCCTCCCCAAGGTGAAGATAGAGATCGTAACCTCGGATGACAAGGCAAACCTGATAGTGGAGACCATCGCCAAAAACGCCCGTACCGGCAGAATCGGAGATGGCAAGATCTTCGTTTGGCCGGTGGTGGAAGTCATCCGGATTCGCACCGGGGAAACGGGAGACGAGGCGGTATAAGTCTGGCGGGGAGGGAGGAGGAGACCTCTTCTCCCCGTCACCACGATATATTAACATGATGACGTTCGCACCCTGCGAGCCGATTATAAACCGACAAAGGAGAAGGTGGTATGGAGAGATTAGGGGTGAAAAGCAAGTGGGTAATCGTCATAGGCTTGATGGTAAGCCTGATGACCTGGTGGGTGCCGGCCGGGCTGGCGGATGAGACCAAGGCCGAAGATCTGAAAAAGGTGGAGACCAAGGCGGAAGAGGCCAAGGAGCCGGAAAAACCCACCTGGAATGTGCAGACTGACATTCTCAGCCAGTACGTCTGGCGCGGCATCGCCTTGAGCCGGAACAGCGTGGTGGTCCAACCTTCTTTAACCGGGACGTATAAGGGCATCGCGATCAACGTCTGGAACAACTTCGACCTGCGGGAGCAAAACCCTTACAGCTTAACCCGGGTCAATGACAAAAAGGCCCATTGGAATGAGACGGACCTGACTTTTTCGTATTCCCGGGAAGTTTATACGAATCTAACTTTGACGGGGGGCACCATTATTTACCTCCTCTCGGGCGCTGATTCCGTTTACAATTCCGTAGAAATTTACGGCGGGGCCGACTACAAGCTGCCCTGGTTTAATTTTGGCTTTGGCGTCTACCGGGAAGTGAATCGCTACCCCGGCACTTTTCTCCAGTGGTACATCCACCGGGCCATTGATATCCCCTTGATGGAAGGCATGAATCTGGACCTGATGGCCAGTTGGAGCGCTGAATTTTCCAATGACAAGGCGGCTTATCCCGTGTTTGATTCGGCCGGCAATCAGGAGAACAAGTTTTACCAGTCGCTCCACGCCGGTTACCTCGGCGTTACCCTCAACATTCCGGTGGGCAAATATGTGGTCGTTGCTCCCAAAATCCAATACTGGTACGGCCTGGGGGGCCAGTCCAGCGGCACGCTCAGCGCCCTGTCGTGGGATGGGCAACATAACCATATCCTGGGCGGCCTCAATCTCGCCGTCAATTTTTAAGGGTGGGGCTTGGCCCCGCGGCGGGCCCGGAGTCGCATTACTGTTAAGCTAAATTCAAGCAACCTTTTTGATGGGGGGAACCAGAAAATGCGGAACAAAATCGTCTGCGGTCTTATGGCGTTGACCTTGTGCCTGCTCGTGGCTTCCAGCGCCTGGGCGGATAAACTGGTGTGCATATCCAATGAGAATTTAAAGGGTGAAATGACGGTGAATAACTGTCTTCTCAAGGGGGAGAAGTTTGCCGTCGTCGATCAATACGGCGGGGTGCGCATGATCAGCGCGGAGGAAGCCGCGGTGATGAAAAAGCTCAACCCCAAACTCTTTGAGGAGAAAGCCTACGGCATCGTTTATCTCAAGGAGGCGCCGGAAATGAAAAAGTTGCCGCCCCTGGCGACTCCCAAATTGCATTAATGAGCCGTTGGAGCCGGGAACACTTCTAACGGTCGCCTTCTCAACCAACCTACAGCCTCCTTCCACCACTGGCCCGGGGGGAGGGAAATAGAGCCCTATTTCTCTCCCCCATCTTTTTCCCGGGGCCGGGGTCCGGCGCCGGTCTCTGGACCGGGTATCGTCCGATTTCCCTCTCTCTTCCCTGCCGCCGTGATTTCAGGCTATCGGTCGAAGTGCCGATGGCCGTTTATACGCCGAATCCGGTCGGGGCCCCAAGATTGGCCGCCGGTTGACTTTTCTTGACGCCGTTCCCATGGGGCCCTATAGTGTAAAGAGGGGCAGGTGAACCACCAAGAGCCTGCGGCGGTTTGGGGGCGTGGGGGCCGTTCGGGACACGGGAGGCCGTTCAATCTATGACCGCATCATCTCTTCAGGTCGGGGCGCGGGTGAAGTTGGCAGCCAAGGATTTCCAGCGCCTGCTGGACGCCCTGGCCGCCCGGGGCTACCAGGTCATGGGCCCCACCCTGGAAGACGGCCAGCTGATCTATGGGGAGATCGACCAAGTTACGGATTTACCCATCGGCTGGACCGCCCTCCAGGAGGCCGGGACCTTTCGCCTGGAACCACGGCCGGATGAGGCGTGGTTCGGCTTCGCCGTGGGGCAGCAGTCCTGGAAGCAGTTTCTCCTGCCGCCGCGCCAGACCCTGTGGCAGGCCCAGAGGGAGGGCAGCGGCTGGCGCCTCGTCCACCAGACCGGGGAGGCCCCCCGATTTGCCTTCCTGGGGGTCCGAGCCTGCGAACTTAACGCCATGGCTGTGCAGGACCGGGTGTTTCTGCAGGGCGCCCAGGTCGATCCCACCTACAAAGCCCGCCGGGAGCAGGCCTTTATTGTGGCGCTGCAGTGCGGCCACCAGGATAAGGGGGTGTGTTTCTGCGCCTCCATGGGGACCGGGCCCCAGGCCGCCACGGGGTTTGATCTGGCCTTGACGGAGGTGCTCCAGGGCGGCGAGCATTTTTTCGTGGTGGAGATCGGCACCGACCGGGGGGCCGGGATCATCCAGGCCGGTGCCCCGGACCGTGGCCGGCCAGCCGGAAATCGACGCCGCAGCCCGGGTGGTGGCGGCCGTGGCCGGGAACATGGGCCGGGAGCTCGATACCACCGGGATCAAAGAATTATTCTACGCCAACTATGAACATCCCCGCTGGGACGAGGTGGCCGCCCGCTGCCTGAATTGCGGCAACTGCACCATGGTCTGCCCCACCTGTTTTTGCCATACGCTGGAGGATTCTCTTAACCTGACCGGCACGCTGGCCGAACGGCGGCGAACTCTGGACTCCTGCTTCACCGTGGATTTTTCCTATCTGCACGGCGGCAGCATCCGCACCTCGCCTAAGTCCCGTTACCGCCAGTGGTTGACCCACAAGCTGGCCACCTGGATTGACCAGTTCGGCGGCTCGGGCTGTGTGGGCTGCGGGCGCTGCATCACCTGGTGCCCGGTGGGCATCGACCTCACCGAGGAAGCCCGGGCCCTCAGGGAAACTCCCCCAGGACCTCCGAAGGAGTAGCTTCATGGAAACTATGACACCCATTCTGGCGGCGCATCCTTTTTGCAAGGGCCTGGATTCCCGCTATCTCAAGCTCCTCGTGGAGTGCGCTGAACGCCAGACCTTCACTCCGGGGCAATTCTTGTGCCGGGATGAGGAAGAAGCCAGGAAGTTTTATGTGATTCATCATGGCCGGGTGGCGGTGGAAATCTACCGGCCCCGCCGGGGAGCGGTCACCATTCAAACCCTCGGAGACGGCGAGGTTCTGGGGTGGCTGTGGTTTGACCAGCCATATCACTGGCACCTGGATGCCAAGGCCCTGGATCTGACCCGGGTCATCAGCCTGGATGTCCCCTGTCTGCATGGATAAATGCAACCAGGACCCGGTTTTCGGCTACGAGCTCATGCGGCGCTACGCCCATCACCTGGCCGTACAGTTCCGGGCAACCAAGGTCCAACTGGCCGATTTTTATGGTGATTGATGGCGAAGCCTGAATTTGGAGAATTTCGGGATGTTATGATATCTGGACGTCGGGGCGGGTAAGTGCACCGCCCCTGCAGGAACCATCATGTAATGGCCATAAAAAGTTACCTGGTTTTCAAGCACCGTAGGGGCGGGTTTTAAACCCGCCCCTACCGGCCCCCTGACTAAGGAGAGGATTTTTAAACACGCGACGGATAATCGCCCTCCTCACGCCAACCCTCTCCCGAAACGGGGGAGAGGGGTAGGGTGGTTCACCGGGTTTTTATGAGGGTGGAGCCTCAGAAGCCATTGGTTCACCCGTAAACCAGGCAATGCCGTTGTCGGGGCGGGGCGCTCACCGCCCCGACGGAAACTTTTCGGACAGAGCCTCGAATCGGTCCCATCTTTCCCCTCCCCAATGGGGGGAGAGGGTCAGGGTGAGGGGGAAGTGATCTTTACGGAGTAAGAAAGCTACCGTATTCATAAACCATGTACTCAGTACCAGGAAGGCATATGCTAGCAAACCTGCCGGATCCAATGATCCCCACCCCTTTTGTGGTCCAGAAAGTCAAGCGGGAGACCGCCGACACCTATACCCTGAACCTGACCCGAACCGGCGGCCCGGCGGACTTTGCCTTTGCCCCGGGCCAGTTCAACATGCTCTATGCCTTCGGGGCCGGGGAGGTGCCCATCTCCATCAGCGGCGACCCGGCCGCGCCCGCAACCCTGGTGCACACCGTCCGGGACGTGGGCAACGTCACCCGGGCCATCTGCCGGCTGAAGCGGGGGGAGGTGCTGGGAGTGCGGGGTCCCTTCGGGGTCCCCTGGCCGGTGGACCGGGCGGTGGGCGAGGACGTCCTGATTATCGCCGGCGGCCTGGGGTTGGCCCCCTTGCGGCCGGCCTTGTATCACCTGCTGAACCAGCGGGGCGAGTTCGGCAACATCGAGGTGATCTACGGCGCCCGGACCCCCAAGGACCTGCTCTACCCCCGGGAACTGGAGCGCTGGCGGGGCCGGTTCGACCTCCGGGTCCACGTGACGGTGGACCAGGCCGAAGGTGACTGGCACAGCAACGTGGGGGTGGTGACCAAGATCATCTCCCGGGCGCGGTTCGATCCCCCCAGCACCGTGGCCCTGGTCTGCGGCCCCGGGGTGATGATGCGGTTCACCGTGTTGGAACTGATGAGCCACGGGCTGAAGCCGGAGCAGATCTACGTGTCCATGGAGCGCAACATGAAATGCGGCGTCGGGCTGTGCGGCCACTGCCAGTGGGGGCCGTTCTTTGTCTGCAAAGACGGCCCGGTGTTCCGTTATGACCGCGTCAAAGACTGGTTCGACCGGCGAGAGGTCTGACATGGCCCCGAAGCGCAAACCTAAGCTGTCCGTGTGGAAATTCGCCTCGTGCGACGGCTGTCAGCTCTCCCTCCTGGACTGTGAAGACGAGCTCCTCACCATCGCCGGGGCCGTGGAGATCGCCTATTTTGTCGAGGCCTCCCGGGCCATGGTCAAAGGCCCTTACGACCTGACCCTGGTGGACGGCTCCATCACCACGGCCCATGACGCCGAGGTGATCCAGCACGTGCGCCGGGCTTCCAAGTACCTGGTGGCCATCGGCACCTGCGCCAACTCCGGGGGCATCCAGGCCCTGCGCAATTTTACCGACGTCAACGACTACATCGACGCGGTCTACGCCAAGCCCCAGTATATCAAGACCTTGCAGGAGTCCACCCCCATCGCGGCCCACGTCAAGGTGGACTATGGCCTGAACGGCTGCCCCATCAACAAGCATCAGCTCCTGGCGGTGATCAGCGCCTTTCTCCAGGGGCGTCCCCCCGCGGTCCGGTCCCACAGCGTCTGCATCGACTGCAAGCTTAAGGGCAATATCTGCGTCATGGTCATGGGCACCCCCTGCCTGGGGCCCGTGACCCATGCCGGGTGCGGGGCGCTCTGCCCCACCTACCACCGCGGCTGTTATGGCTGCTACGGCCCCAAGGAGACGCCCAACACCGCGTCCTTGAGCGCCTGGTTCAGCCAAAGGCTGGGGATGAGCGAGCCCGACCTGGTCCGGGCTTTCCGGGCCTTTTACGCCAATGCCCCGGCTTTTCGCCAGGAGAGTGAAGCCCATGACCAATAAGAAGATCACGGTCAAATATCTGGCCCGGGTGGAAGGGGAGGGGGGCCTCGACATCCAGATCAAAGACAATGCCGTGACTGGCGTGCAGTTGAAGATCTTTGAGCCGCCGCGCTTTTTTGAGGCTTTCTTACGGGGCCGCAACTTCACCGAAGCACCGGACATCACCTGCCGCATCTGCGGCATCTGCCCCGTGGCCTACCAGATGACCGCGGTACACGCCATGGAGGCCGCCCTGGGGGTGACGGTTCCCGGCCCCATCCGGGCCCTGCGGCGACTGCTCTACTGCGGCGAGTGGATCGAGTCCCACGGCCTGCACGTCTTCATGCTCCACGCCCCGGACTTCCTGGGGTACCAGGACGCCATCCAGATGGCCCAGGACCATCCGGACACGGTGAAAATGGCCCTGCGGTTAAAGAAGGTGGGCAACGACATCGTCACGGTCCTGGGCGGCCGGGAGATCCACCCCATCAACGTCCGGGTGGGCGGGTTCTACAAAGTGCCGAACCCCCGGGACCTGGCGCCCCTGGCCGAAAGCCTCAAGTGGGCCCGGGAGGCGGCGCTCAAGGCGGTGCGCTGGGTGGGCGGTTTCACCTTCCCGGAGTTCGAGCGGGACTATGAGTTCGTGGCCCTCCGCCACGGGCAGGAATATCCCTTCAACGAAGGCCGGGTGGTGTCCAATAAAGGCTTGGACATTGCCGTCCAGGATTACGAGGAGCACTTTGTGGAGGAGCAGGTGCCCCATTCCCACGCCCTGCATTCCACCCTGAAAGCCCGGGGCTCCTATTTTGCCGGTCCCCTGGCCCGGTACAACCTGAACTTTGACCGCCTCACCCCCCTGGCCCAGGAGGCGGCCCGGGAGGCCGGCCTGGGTCCCGTTTGCCGCAACCCTTTCCAGAGCATCATTGTCCGGGCCGTGGAATTGCTCTTTGCGGTGGAGGAGGCCTCGGCCATTATCGCGGCCTACGAGAAGCCGGAGCGGCCGGCGGTGCCGGTTGCGCCCCGGGCGGTGTCGGCCTGCGCCGCCACCGAAGCCCCCCGGGGGTTGCTCTACCACCGCTACCGGCTGGACGAGCACGGCGTGATCCTCGAGGCCAAGATCGTGCCGCCCACCTCCCAGAACCAGGGGACCATCGAGGCCGACCTGGGTCAATTTGTCGGCCAGCGCCTGGATTTGCCTGACGACCAGCTCACCTGGCAGTGCGAACAGATGGTGCGCAACTATGACCCGTGCATCTCCTGCGCCACGCATTTTTTGAAGCTGAACCTGGTGCGCCGCTGAGCCGGTTTAAGAATCTGCGTTGAAATGTTCTTTAAATCGGTGGCACAGGCTTTCCAGCCTGTGTCAAGAAAGCAGGTGAGGCGTGCACAGCCTGGAAAGGCTGTGCCACTTGATAACCTCAGCTTTACCTGCTTTACGGCCAAATCGACAGGGCCATAGCTGACTGTTTTGAAAAATTCGGCGCAGGGTGCGCCTTACGCACCACCAGCGGGTGGGACCCCGCTCGGCGGCCAGGCACATTTATGGTGGAGCGGTATATGCCTTATCTCTGATCCCAACCCGGTACCACTGACCTGAGCAGGTCCGACGCATGGATAATCTCCCAAACTCCCGGCTGAAGGTCATTGGGGTGGGCAACGCCTGGCGGGGGGACGATGCCGTCGGTCTGCTGGTGGCCCGTCGTCTCAAAGAGGACCAACTGCCGCGGGTTTCGGTCGCCGAATGCCGGGGCACGGCGACCGCGGTGCTGGAGGCCTGGAAAGACGCCGCCGGGGTGATTGTGGTGGACGCCGTGGTTGCAGGCTCGCGCCCGGGGACCATCTACCGCTTTAACGCCCTGGGAGCCGGGGTGCCGGTGGAACTCTCCCGGTCGCCGTCGTCCCATGGCTGGGGGGTGGCCGAGGCCCTGGCCCTGGGCCAGGTTTTGCAGGAACTGCCCCCCTGGCTCATCATTTACGGGATTGAAGGCCAGAATTTCGGCCCGGGGCAGGAGGTATCCCAGGAGGTGGCCGCGGCCATCCCGGAGGCGGCCCGCCGTATCCGGCGGGAAATTCAGATGTGGCTGGGACGGGAATCCCCAAAAAACGGAGGGCAGTCTTGATGAACCTGACAGAAAGAATCGCCGGGATCTTTCCGGCCGAGACGGATATCCCCGAGTCTTGCCGGCTGGACAACCCCGTGGACCAGGAGGAGTACCTGGTGAACGGCGAGTTGCGCCGGTGGTCCGGCCCCATGCAGGAAGTGCGGTCGCCGGTGTATGTCAAAACCGCCGGGGGGCTGACCCAAAAGGTGGTGGGGCGCTATCCGCTCTTGGGCGAACCCGAAGCCCTGGAGGCGCTGGAGGCGGCGGTTAAGGCCTATGACCACGGGCACGGCCCCTGGCCGTCGATGTCGGTGCGGGACCGCATCAGGCACCTGGAAGATTTCATTTTCCGCATCATGGCCCGGAAAGACGAAGTCGTCAAGACCCTGATGTGGGAGATCGGCAAGCCTTACGGGGACTCCGCCAAAGAGTTCGACCGCACGGTGGCCTACATGAGAGCCACCATCGACGCCCTGAAGGACCTGGACCGCACCTCGTCCCGCTTTGTCATGGAACAGGGCATCTTCGGCCAGATCCGGCGGGCGCCCCTGGGAGTGGTCCTGTGCATGGGGCCCTTCAACTACCCCCTCAACGAAACTTACACCTCGGTCATTCCCGCCCTGATCATGGGTAACACCGTCATCTTCAAACCCCCCAAGCTGGGGGTGCTGCTCCATTACCCGTTTCTGGCGGCCTTTCAGGAGTCCCTGCCTCCCGGGGTGATCAACACGGTGTACGGCCGGGGTTCCCAGGTGGTGGGCCCCATCATGGCCTCGGGCGCCATTGACGTCCTGGCCTTTATCGGCACCAGCAAGGTGGCGGACATCTTGAAAAAACAGCATCCCAAGCCGCACCGCCTCCGGGCCGCCCTGGGGCTGGAGGCCAAGAACCCGGCGATTATTATGCCGGACGCCGACCTTGACCTCACCGTGGCCGAGTGCCTTTTGGGGGCGCTCTCCTTCAACGGCCAGCGCTGCACCGCCCTGAAGCTCTTGTTCGTCCACCGAGAAATCCTGCCCCAATTCCTGGAAAAATTCACTGATGCTTTGAATCGGCTGAAATTCGGCCTGCCCTGGGAGGCGGAAGTAATGGTGACGCCGCTCCCCGAGTCCAGCCGCCCAGCTTATTTGACCGAACTGGTGGCGGACGCCCTAGCCAAGGGGGCTAACGTGGTGAACGAGTCCGGCGGCGCGGTCAATCAGAGCTTTTTCTATCCGGCCGTCCTCTACCCGGTGGATGACCGGATGAGAGTTTATCATGAAGAACAGTTCGGCCCGGTGATCCCGGTGGTGCCCTTTGATGACACGGAAACGGCCATTCAGAGCATCGTGGCTTCCGAATACGGCCAACAGGTGTCTATTTTCTCCCGGGACGCCGACACCATCGCCCGCCTGGTGGATCGTCTGGTGACCCAGGTGGGGCGGGTGAACATCAACAGCCAGTGCCAGCGGGGGCCTGACACCTTCCCCTTTACGGGGCGCAAGGATTCCGCCGAGGGGACGCTGTCGGTCCACGACGCCCTGCGGGTTTTTTCCCTGAGGACCCTGGTGGCCGCCAAGGACACGGAGATCAACAAAACCGTGGTCACCGACATCGTCCGGGAGCATAGATCGGGTTTCCTGTCCACGGATTTTATCCTCTAGGAGGCAGAAGGAGGCAGGGCGGGGCGCTAAGGGCTTTCGAGTGAAAAAAGCCAGGTGTTCGTCCTTCCCGCTAGCCCGCCTGCCATCGGCAGAAACCTCTTTGTGGAGATTGATCCAGCCCTACCGGCCAGTGCTTGCCCCTCTGGTTATTGCGCCGGTCATCAGTAATTATTCTTTTGAAATAAAAATCCTTGCCTCTTGATAAATCGTCAACCGGTATAAACTTATAAAATATTGGCCAGGCAAGCGCCATGGGAGGGCGACAGATGATGATGGAATTGAAAAAGCTTTTTACTCCGGTGAGTTCCATGGATGCGGACGAAGCCAAGGCGTTCATGGCCCGGCACCGGGAAGGGGAGTACACGTTGTTGGACGTGCGCCAGCCCGGAGAATACGAAGAGTCGCACCTCCCCGGGGGCAAGCTCATGCCCCTGCCCCAACTGTCTGACACCTATCAGGAACTGGACCCGGAAAAACCTACCATCGTGCACTGCGCCGTGGGCGGCCGCAGCCGGGTGGCGGCCCAGATGCTGAGCGGCTGGGGGTTCAAGGAGGTCTACAACCTGGCAGGCGGGATCAAGGCTTTTCAGGGGCACAAGGCCACCGGGCCCCGGGAGCTCAACCTGGACCTGGTCAAGGGGGACGAAACCCCGGCGGAGATCATTAGCCTGGCCTACGGGATGGAAAAAGCCTTGCAACTCTTCTATGAGACCCTGCAGCAACAATCCCCGGACCGGGAACTACAAGACCTCTTCGGGAAACTGGCCCAGGTGGAGGTGCGCCACGAGCAGCGCCTCTTTGAGGTGTACGGCCGGGTGGCCAAAGGCGCCCAGGACCTGGCGACCTTTGAATCGTCCATCGTGCCGAAGACCCTGGAAGGCGGCTTTAACGCCCAGGAATTCCTGGAAACCAATAAAGCCTACCTGCAAACCGCCCCCGAGGTGCTCGATCTGGCCATGATGCTGGAAACCCAGGCCCTGGATCTCTACCTCAGGTTTGCGGATAAGAGCGACCAGCCCCAAACCAAGGAGGTCTTGTATACCCTGGCCGGGGAGGAAAAGGCGCATCTGGCCGCCCTGGGGCGTCTTTTGGAAGAGAAGTCTGGGAAACGAGGCTAATTTTTATGCCGATTACCGTAATGGAGGTGTTGAAAAATCTGCCCCGGACCAATTGCGGGGATTGCGGGCAGGCCACCTGCCTGGCCTTTGCCACCCGCGTGATCAAGGAAGGGGAGGACCTCGATAAATGTCCCCACCTGACCGGGGCGGGGGCAGCCATGGGGCAGGCGGTCAAGGCCCAGCAGGAGGCCGGGGTCGGCCGGCGCCGGGAGTCCCTGGCCATTTCCCTGGAGGTCCTCCAGGAAAAGGTGGCCCCCCTGGATTTTGCCGCCCTGGCCGAGGGGTTGGGGGCCACCTATGGCGAAGAGGCGGGCCGGCCTTACCTCTCGCTGACTTATTTCGGCCACCCCCTCCAGGTCTTCAAAGATGAGTTGCGCTATCCGCCGGGGGCAAAGGCCGACCCCTGGGACGCCATCCTGCTGTATAATTACATCGCCTCCCAGAGTCAGGAACCGGTGGCGAACCGGTGGATCGCCTATAACAGCCTGCCCAACTCGGTGTCCAAGGCCAAGACCCTGGCCCGCCTGGAGCAAAAGCTGGCGGATTACTTCGCCGGCCGGGCCGCCGAGCTCCAACAGCGGGCCGACCAGCTGGGGGGCGTGATGGTGGCGGTGGGGGAGGACGCCGATCTCCAGGCCGCATTTCTGCCGCTTGCCCAAGGTGCCCCTGCTGCTGCTGTTCTGGGACGCCGAGGCCGAGGAAGGCTTCGCCCCCCAGGCCCACCTGCTGTTCGACGCCAGCGTCACCCACTACCTGGACCTGGAAGCCATGCTCTTCCTGGTGGAGCACCTGATGGAGCGGTTGATGGCGAATTAGAGGTAATGACCAGGATTTGAGCTGACCATCATCAAACCGAGATCACATCAGACCTGACACTTGGGATTAAAACTTTAAATGTCGCCATGGTATTTAGATAAAGTTAACATATCCATATCAACACCTTTTGATGGATTTTAGAAGGGTTTATATATAGCAGTTAGCTGCAGTGCGATCCTATCATAAGACTCTTCGGGTTAATCATTTTCCTTCTTGTCATCCTGGTCAACCATACGGAGATGCGTTTCAGGAGAGGGAACTAAAGCTGGGGGCAGTGGCTGGTCTACGCTGCGCACATGCAAGTCCCTCTGAGGAAAGGAAATCTCTATGCCCGCCAGCCGGAATTCCCGGTCAATTTCCTGGTTCAGGGCACTAATTATCTGCAGCCTCTCATCAGGATTCATGATATAGAAGCGCATCTCAAAATCCAGGGAACTCTCGCCGAAGCTCCTGAATAAAATCTGTGGCTCGGGCCTTTTCAACACCATCGTGTTGGCGTCAGCGCATTTTAAAAAAGTCTCGATTACCAGGGGCACGTCCGAGCCATAGGCGACTCCCACCGGGATGATAAGCCGCACGCGGCGATCGTTGAGGGTCCAGTTGGTGACCTTGCTGGTAATAAGATCGCTGTTGGGCACGACAATTTCGGCGTTGTCGTAGGTTCGCACCGTGGTGGCCCGCAGTCCAATCTTTTGCACCTCGACCCAATGTCCGCCGATCTCGAGAAAGTCCCCGATCTTGACGGGTCTTTCAAAGAGCATGATAAGGCCACAGACGAAGTTATTGACGATTTGTTGGAGGCCGAAGCCAATGCCCACCCCCAAGGCGCTGATCATGATGGTCAATTGGGTGAGTTGGAAACCCAACGCCGAGAGCGCCAGCAAGAAGCCCAAGAAGACAATGGCATAGTGGACCAGCGCCGTGATGGAGTGCTGGGTCCCGGCATCCTCTTTGCGTTTGGTCAACGCCCTTCCCATGATGAGGTTTCGAATAATCCAGGAGAGGAGGAATGAGCCATAGAGCACCACAGCTGCAGAAAGGAGATGCCCCAGGGTGATCTTGAGGGACCCCACGGTAACCCCCAATGAGAAGACCCCTTTAACAGCCTCACCGGGGTTGGGATATACTCTCCAGACCACCAGCATAACCGCAAGATAGAGGGTAATGATGAGGACGTCCGCAGTCCTGGTTATTTTTCTTACGGCCTCCGCGGGATTGATGCTGAAGAGGGGAACTCGCTGGAGGGGGGTGTGATAAACCAGCCCTTCAATCCCCCCACGGACAATGTATATCAGTAACCAGGTTAACAGCGTTCCAGCAAGCGTAAACAGGGAAGATCCCATCAGATATTCGGCAAAATTGCTGTAAGCGCCAAGTTCAGCTATCAGCATGACCACAAAAAACGAGGAACCGGCACGATACATCCAGGTATACCGGGGTGAGCTAACATGAACGCCTGCCCACCAGCACAGGCCAAGACCAACCAGTGCTTCCAGAACTATATATAAGCGAAAAATTGGATGAGGCAGGCCGATAACCATGAGAAGCCGGGTTGTGATAAGAAAACCTATCAAGGCGTAAATGAGTAGCCTTTGCCAAGGTTTTGCGAAGAGGTTGGTGAGCAGCCGAGCACCCGAGATGCCCGCAACGACCCCCATAAGCAGAAACCAACTGAGGGGCATCGCCTGATAAAGTTGGTTTAGTAAGACGGAGCCAAGAAAAATTCCTGCGGCGACGGGTCGTTGGGCCAGAAACCGCCAGCGCTCTGAGGCCGCCAGCCGGGGCCGATGGTGGAAGATAGCCGCAGCCATCGCCAGAGCAAGCAAAACCTGAAGCAGAATTAACCAGCCCTGCCTTTGAAAAAAATCCCATTCCGGCCAGGCGATGGTTCGCATGCTCCCCTTCAGTTCGTACCATGACTGATTACTGAGGCGGGAGATGTATCGCGACGAAACCATCGAAGGGGTTTCATCCGGTTGAGTGTCGCGGTGCAGAGCCGAGGTCAAGCCGTCTACCTCAGCGGTCAGGGCGTCGATCTTAGCCTCAACAGTCCCTGCTCTTTGGAGAAGCGCCAGCAACGGCTGCAACTGTTTATGGATGAGAATCAGGGCTGAGTCAATGGTGATTTGGGCCCGGGCATAGGTATTTGTCAGCTCATCGAGTGGCTCATCGGTAAGCATAACAGACTGCCAGGCGGTCCACCGTTTGCGCTCCTCCAACCAGGTTTTCCTGGCCTGGGCAAGTTTCCTGGTGGCCTCGGTGAGAGGTTTGATAACCTCTTCCAGCGCATTACCATCCCGGCGGATTTGCTCCCTGATTGCGAGAAGCTGATCGTAAGTGTAGCTTGCGGAGGTTTTCAGATTGTCCAATTGACGGGAATGTTTAGCTAATTTGGCGTCAATCCCGGAAAGGCTCTTCTCAACCGGAGATGCATCAAATCCAGCCCCAATTTTCTCTTGAAGGACGGCCAATCGAGCGGATAATTTTGTCTCCAGGGGGATAATATCGGCCAGACCAGGGACCGGGGGAGGTTTCTTTTGCTTAACAACGGTGGGTTGGGGGCTCTGAACTTGCTTGGCGGCCGCTCCCGGTGGCAGCAAAAGAAGAGCCAACAAGAACGCGACCCAGCAGCCTTTCATGGAACGAAAATTCATGATGTACCCTTCTTTACCCTGTTACCAGCCGGAGCAATTGCGCCTGCAGGCCGGGCGCAACCGAGGTAAAGTGAATGAGATAGCGCTTGGCGGACTCATCGACGGTGCGCATCACTTTGGCGTAAGCCTCCGGCGATTCTCCCTGCCCTCTCTAATATCTATACATGGTTAATTTTGTCAAGAAAATGAAGAAATTAAAGATAAGCTTGGCAAAACAGAATCTTCTCAGAAAATCCAGATAGTTGCGAATATGATCTGGATAGCGAAATTGTCCTTTTGTGGGGGGGGATTTCTATAATCCTTATTTGTCCGATGATATTCTGCCTTGATGAGGAGGTTGTCAGGTCAAATCTTGACCATGACAAATGAGAACTGTGAGGATTTTGGGGGAGGGGCTAAGGGCTTTTTCGTAGGTGCCTTTACACCCTCCCCCCAACCCCTTACAGGGGGCTGGGAGGGGAGTTTGAGGGGAGGGCGGGGAATTTTGAATGGTCCCCCGGCCCTCCCCTCAAGTTTTTTCTCTCGTTTACCTCACCCGTTCCGGGCCGCTCATGATGGGCTTGCCGGTGGCCGCGGCGATGGCTCGGAGCATGCCCGGGTAGATTTTCTTATGGAAGGGGTCCAGGCCGTACCAGTAGGCGATGCCCAGGAGGCCGTGGGGCAGGAAGCGGGCCGTCTGGGTGAGTTCGGTGACGCCGTCGGGGAGGGCCGCGAGGCGAAATTCCAGGGTGGCCTCCCCCGGCATCTTCATTTCGGCCAGGAGCAGCAGGCGTTGATTGGGCTCGATTTCCAGCACCCGGAAGAAATCGAGGGCGTCGCCGGCGTGGAGTTCAGAGGGGTGGCGCCGGCCCCGGCGCAGCCCTGCGCCCCCCAGGAGGCGGTCGGCCCAGCCCCGGATGGCCCACAGGGAGTCGCCGTAGTACCAGCCCGTGGCCCCGCCGATCCGGGTGAGGGGCTGCCAGACCTCCTCCATGGTGGCCTGAAGGCGAATACGGTAGCCCAGGCTCAGGACGGTGCCGCCGGTGTACTCGGCGTCGCCGCAGGCGGCCCATTCCGGGGGCCGGAGTTCGAGCCGGCGTCGCTCCAGCAGGTTTCCACCCGCTGCTGCTCGATCCGCTGCAGGGCCAGCCGGATGGTCTGACGGCAGTCCAGCAGTTCCTGGGGGATGATCTCCCGGATGCGGTTGTCCAGGCAGACGACCGGATTGGCCAACCCTGCCGCCAGGGGTTGGGCCAGGGAAGCGGGTACCGGGGTCACCAGGTGAATCCAGTAAGAACTCAGCCGGGGGGTGAGCACCGGCACCGGGATGACCAGGCGCCGGGCGAGGTGGGCCTCTTCGGCATAGATAGCCATCAGTTCCCGGTAGGTCACCACTTCCGGGCCGCCGATATCGTAGGTCTGGCCCCGGGTCTCGTCGTGGGACAGGCATTCCGTCAGGTAGGTGAGGACGTTCGTGATGGCGATGGGCTGCACCGGGGTGTGGACCCAACGGGGGGTGAGCATTACCGGCAGGCGGTCCACCAGGTAGCGCAGGATTTCGAAGGCCGCGCCCCCGGAACCCAGGATCATGGCGGCCCGCAAGCACGTGGTGGGAACGGCCCCGGATTGGAGAACCCGGGCCACCTCAAAGCGGGAGCGCAGGTGCTCGCTCAAGTGTGGGGTCGTCGGCGTCCCCCAGGCCTCCCAGGTAAATGATGCGGTCCAGGCCGGCTGCCGCCGCGGCCCGCACCAGATTTGCGGCGGCCTGGCGGTCGGCGGCGGCGAAATCCCGGGCCGCCGCGGTCATGGAGTGCACCAGGTAGAAGGCGGCCCAGCACCCCTGGGCGGCCTGGCGTAGTGATTCGGCGTCCATGACGTCGCCTTGGGCCAATTCGATGCGGGGGTGACCGCCCCAGGGGCGGTGGCGCAATTTGTTCAGGGAACGTCCCAGGGCCCTGACCCGGTAGCCCGCGGCCAGGAGCCGGGGCACCAGTCGCCCTCCCACGTAGCCGGTGGCGCCGGTGACGAGAACCGTTTTTTCGGGCATGAGCCTAACCTCCGGGCCAACATGAAAACCTCAGGATGACGGTGGCGGCAACTGATTCAACTTTAATGGAAAATGCCGTTTTCAGCCAGTAAAAATGCAAAGTTTACGAGGGAGCGGCCGCGGCGCCGGAGAACCATCTCATAATTTTCACGAAAGAGATGGGAGGTGCAAAGACTGAGTTTGGGTCCGATCCCGCTCCGTGGAGATGGCTGCCCTGACTCCATCCGGCGCTACCCCAACCGCCCTTCCCGGTGTTGGCAGTTATCGAGGTGGCAAACCCCATCGGCTGACCTTTCAACACCTCATCGGACCGTTGCTTTTCTTATATCAATCCCACAGATAGCAGCCCTCGCGTCCGTGGCTGCCGGCCCTTCTCCGAAGGCCCGCGGCCGGTCCAGGTCCTACCGGAAAAAGAAAGCCCGCTGATACCGAGTTGCGTTCAAAAGGCAATTATTTGCAGACGCAGGCTTTAGCGTGAAACTTTAAATCCCCCTTTAAAAAAGGGGGACTTTAAGGACGCCGCAGATTTTCTCCCCTTTTATAAAGGGGGTAGGGGGGATTTTTCTCCCCGGGAGTGACCAACTCCGAGGTCATGGACGTTTCGAGGCGCCAGCCCAGGCGAGACACCTTTGTCGCCGATTGATTGCGACTCGAGACCTCCGCGAAAGTCCCCTCACCTGTCATTCTGAGGGAGCGGAGCGACCGAAGAATCTCCTAACTACGCAAAAATACGAGATCCTTCGCTCCACTCAGGATGACAAAATGGTTTTTCGCAGATGTCTCGACTCGGTATGAAAAGGACGCTGGCACTCCTGTTCCCGGCCTGAGCTTTGCTGCCGCGCCCTCCACAGCTCCCGGCGGGATTGGATACACGAATGGGCCAGGCAAATATACCTATATAAAAATGCGTACTTATACCTATTGCCGTTGGCGGATAAATTTTAGATTATTAATACCAAAGGAAAATATATTTTGTAAATTGTCTGTAGCATTTCTCACCGGGTTTCTGGCCTCAGGGTCTTGCCCTCAACTCACATCGGCCGAACATGAAAAGGCGCCTCACAACCCCGGGTACCATCATGATCAAATTGCCGATGTCGCGCGGGTTGTCTTCACTCACCTTAAATCAAGACGTCGGGACGATACAGATAGGCTCCACGCGGGCCGGCGCCAGTCAGCGCCACCAGCCTTCTGCTCAAGAGCCATACGTGTAAGGTTTTACGTTAGCGGAACCACAGATAAGAGGGAGAACCACTGGGCCGGCGCCTTGGACGCGGCTCAAAACCTCCGCCCCGGATGGGGCAGGCCAAGAGTCAAGGAGGAATCATGAATAGGAGAAAGTTTGTTAAGATCATGGGGGCGGGGGCTGCCATGGTGGCCATCCCCTGGAAGTTCGACCCGCGCCGCGGTCTCGCAGCAGGCCAGGCCTCGGCCGCGGTCAACAGCCCGGGGCTGACCAAGTTTGCGGACCCGTTGCCCGGCCTGGGACCCGCGGGCATCCCGGTAGCCGTACCTGATGTGAAGTTGGTCGAGCCTCTCGGGGTCAAACACTATAACATCAACATCGGCCAGTTCAACCAGGTTCTGCACTCGGACTTCATCACCCCAGGAAAGGACGCCTTCATCGCCGAAAACTGGCCGGGCACCACCCTGTGGGGCTATGGCCAGGGCGGGACCTTCCGGCACCTGGGCGGCTTGATTGTGGCCCAGCGTGGCGAGGCCGTGCAGATTACCTTCACCAACCAGCTTGGCGGCTTAAGCCTCCCCATACCCGTGGATTCGAGCGCCTTCTTCCCTGACGCCCTCCCCAGCAACAAGACGGCGGTGCACCTGCACGGCGGCCTGGTGCCCTGGATCAGCGACGGCGGCCCCTTCGACTGGTGGGCCGCCGACGGCACCCACGGCCCCAGTTTCCTGAACAACCAGGTGCTCAACCATAAGGCGAAGCCGGGCCAGGCCGAGTATTACTATCCCAACGACCAGAGCGCCCGGCTCATGTGGTACCACGACCACGCCCATGACCTCACCCGACTGAACGCCTACATGGGAGTGGCCACCGGCTACCTGATCACGGACGCGGTGGAACAACAGATGATCAGCGACGGCATCCTGCCCAATCCCCTGGGGGCGCCCTATACTTACGGGGTGCCGCTGATCATCCAGGACAAGGTCTTCGTGCCTAACAATATCGATACTGTTGACCCCACCTGGCGCGGAACAGTCGGCGGGGTGGGACCTGTGGTGCCACCCTCCGGCCAGGGTCCGGGGAACCTCTGGTACGCCCATATCTACGACGCGGACGGTAGGGCCGGATCCCAGCAATCCCATCCCCGACCCGTCGTGCGTCCCGGAGTTCTTCGGCGACACCATGCTGATGAACGGCCACGTCTACCCGTACATGGACGTGCCGCCCAAGCGGGTGCGCTTCCGGCTGCTCAACGCCTGCAACGCCCGGTTTGTCAACCTGCAACTGTGGCTGGATAACGGCAACCCCTCCAGCATCGGCATGGCGCAAGATGGATTCGGAAACGGCATTGTGGGCCTAAGGGCTGCTGCCGGGACCGAAGATCATCCAGATCGGCAACGAGGGCGGCTTCCTGCCGGCGCCGGTGGTGCTCAACGACCCGCCGGTTCAAGCTCCATTCTCGGGGCCGCAGACCGTGGACCCCGCGCAGCCCTTCAACCTGCTGCTGGCCCCGGCGGAACGGGCCGACTTCATCATCGACTTCAACGGGTACGCCGGCCAGAACGTCATCCTCTACACCGACGTCCCGGCGCCGTTCCCGGGGGGAGATCCGGCCAACGATTGGTATTTTGGTCCCGGCGGTCCCACCCCTGCCGCCGGAGCCGGGCCCGACACCCGGCAGATCATGCAATTCAGGGTGGGTGCTGGAGCGGGAGACGTTGAAAGCTTCAGTGACTACCTGAATGCCTTAACCCCCCGCCTGGCCGGTGCCTTTACCGACACCCAGCCGCCGTTGATTGTAGAGGGGCCGACGGTGGAAGGACGTGGCCCCAAACTGCCTCCCGGGGTGTATGTCAGACAACTCACCCTGAACGAGGACTTTGATGCCTGGGGTCGGCTCATCCAGACCATGGGCACCAATGTGGAGAAATATGCAGGCACTTTTGGGCGGTTTTATGAGGATACGCCCACGGAGAAGATTATGGCGGGCGCCACCGAAGTCTGGCAGTTCACCAACCTCACGGGGGACACCCACCCCATCCACACCCATTTGGTGAACTGGCAGGTACTGGCGCGGCGGCCCTTCGATACGACTGTCATCTTCAACGGGACCCCGCAATTCACCGGGCCGGCCCGGCCACCGGATCCCAACGAGATGGGCTGGAAGGAAACGGTGCGCATGAACCCCGGAGAAGTGATCTGGGTGTGCGCCAAGTACGACCTGCCCCCGGTGCCCTTCGACGTGCCCTTCAGCCCCAGGGTGGGTGGCAACGAATTCGTTTACCACTGCCACATCCTGGAACACGAGGAGCACGACATGATGCGGCCCCTGGTGATTGAGGGCAAGAACCCCCAGGTTAAGAAGGACAAAGGGAACAACGGGAAGGTTGCGAAAGACCCGGGTAAGAAGGGCCTATGAACCATTAACCGTCCCGGCGCTCCGGCGCCGGGGCCCCACCCAAGCCCTGCGGTGTGATTGCAGGGCTTGATTTTTGCAGAAATGGCACTACTTATTATTGGAGAAGAATTGCTATTGAAAATTCGCTCCGGCCTTTAAGGGGATGTGCGGGGAGAAGGCTATGCTGGTTGCCGATGAGAATCACCAGCCAGAAACCCGGAAGGGGAAGTTCCTGACCCCTCTTTCTTACCATCTAGGCAGACACAAATTTCTGGCAGCAGGGGCGGTGGTGCTGTTCTGCGCCGTCCTCTTTCTGGCGGGGGCCTGGTATGCCAAGGGCCGGGGCGCCGGAGCCAAGGGCCCGGGCAGCCGCAAGATTCTCCATTACGTGGACCCCATGAACCCGGCCCACACCTCGCCGGAGCCGGGTCTGGCCCCCTGCGGCATGAAGATGGAGCCGGTGTACGCCGACGCCGAGGGCAATGCCCCGGACCCCACCCGCCCGCCCGGGGCGGTAAAGCTGAACGCCCAGAGGCAGCAGCTTTTGGGAGTGCGGGTCGCCGCAGTCAAGAAGACCCCTTATACTTTCACCCTCAGGGCCCTGGGGAAGGTGGCGGCGGATGAGACCCGGATATATCGGCTGAACGCCGCCATCGACGGTTGGATCAGGGAAACCTACATCAACACCACCGGCATGGTGGTGAAGAAGGACGAGCCGCTGGCCGCGTTCTACAGTCCGGACATTCTATCCGCCGAGCAATCCTTCATTTATGCACTGGGCACGCGGGACCGGTATGATCCCGGCAATGAGCCCCTCCAGCAGCTTTACTATACCAAAAGAAATGTCAAACAGGCGGCGGACAGCCTTCGCAACCTGGGGATGAGCGACTACCAGATCGGGCAAATCGCCCGGGAGCGCCTGTTCGCGGAGAATGTCCTCATCGTGGCGCCGGCCACCAGCTATGTCATTGCCCGGAACATCTCTCTGGGGCAACGGTTCGCGAAGGGCTTTGAATGGTACGTGCTGGCGGACCTGGGCCGCATCTGGGTGCTGGCGGACGTTTACGAAAACGAGGCGCAGTATATCCACCCCGGAGATAAGGTAAAGGTTGACTACCCCTATCAGAAGAAGACCATGGTGGCCACGGTGAGCGAGGTGCCACCGGTCTTCGATCCGTCCAGCCGCACCCTGAAGGTGCGTCTGGAGATGGATAACCCGGACTATCTCCTGAGGCCGGACATGTTCGTGGATGTGGAGTTTCCGATCACGCTGCCACCTACTATCAACGTATCAGTGGACGCGGTGTTGGACTCGGGGCTCAAAAAGACCGTATTCGTGGAACGGGGCGAGGGCTACTTCGAGCCGCGCAAGGTGGAGACGGGCTGGCGCCTGGGGAACCGGGTGGAAATCACCAAAGGGTTAAAACCCGATGAGCAGATCGTGGTCTCGGGCAACTTCCTCATCGACTCGGAAAGCCGCATGAAACTGGCGGCCGCAAACATGTGCGGAGAGGTAAGCCCTGACCCCGTCTGCGGCATGTACCAGGATGAAGGCAAGTCCGGGGATAAGGGGCTGAAGACCGAAGCCGGCGGGCACACCTATTATTTCTGCTCTGAGCAGTGTAAGCGCAAATTTGACGCCAACCCGACCCCCTATCTGGCCAAGAGCGCCCCGGACCAGGGCGGTCACGCGGCGGCGAGCGAACCCCAGCCCAAGGATGAGGGCGCCGAGGACCCGGTCTACGGCCTGAAGGTGGATGAGGTCAAGGCTAAGAGAAGCCGGCCTCACTGCCGAATACCAGGGGAAGGTCTATTATTTTTGCAGTGATAACTCAAAGCGGCGGTTTACCAAGGCCCCGCAGCTTTTCTCTCAGAAAAGCCCTGGGAGCCAGGACCCGGCTGAGGCGCCCATAAAGCCGGCAGTGAGCATAGATGCTGTCTGCGGCACCAACGTGCGGGAGAAGCTCTCCTCGACCCCGCTCCCCAAGACCGAGTACAAAGGAACAATTTATTATTTCTGCTCCGAACAGTGCAAGGAAGCATTTAATAAGGAGCCGGAGCGTTATCTGACCCAATCGGCCGGAAGCCAGGGGCCCGGGGCCGTCCCTGAAGCAGGGCCGGCCCTTCCCGAAAAGGCAGCTCCTCAACATCCTGTGAGCCTGATGAAAAAAGAGCCGGGCCTGATCCCCCCAGCTCCACCGCGGGGCCTAACGGGCAACCTGCCCGGGGCCTCGCCCAAAAAGGGCGCTCTTATCGCTGGCCGGCCTACTGCCCCCGGATACGACATTCGCGGCAGGAGGCTGCCGGGCGCGCCTAAAGCGCCGGCAGGCGGAACGGCTGCGGCGCCGCGGCCCGGCCGGGGCGGCCGGTGCGGGACCTCCTCAAGGCCACCAGGAAGGTGTGAACCCCATGAAGGTCGGCGAGGTCAAGAAAGAGACAACGCCATTCGTCAAAGCTGAGGACATCCCTATACACCTCATAATGCCGCCAAAGGCTGTTGCGGTAAAAGACCCCATCTGCGGTATGAATCTGGACGAAGCTCAGGCCAAGAGCATGCCCTGGAAAAGCGACTACCAGGGCAAGACTTACTTTTTCTGCTCTCAGAAGTGCAAAAAACAATTCGATAAGAGTCCAAAACAGTACCTGAACCAGGCTCAGGCGGCAGGCCCGGCGCCGGCAGCCCATCAAATCGCCCAGCCCGACGCAGCCCACGGCAAGGGCCACGCAAAATGATTAACCGGATCATCGATTTTTCGGTGCACAACAAGATCATTGTCTTCATCATCGTGGCTGCGGCCTGCATGATGGGATGGTGGTCGATGCAGCATTTGACCCTGGACGCGGTCCCGGACCTGACGGACACCCAGGTGATCATCTACTCCCGGTGGGACCGCAGCCCGGACATCATGGAAGACCAGGTGACCTACCCCATCGTCACCGCCATGGTGGGCGCCCCCCGGGTGAAATCGGTGCGGGGCTTCTCGGACTTCGGCTACTCCTACGTCTACGTGATCTTCGAAGACGGCACCGACATCTACTGGGCCCGGTCCCGGACCCTGGAATACCTCTCCGGGGTGCTGCCCCGGCTGCCCGCCGGGGTCAGGACCGAATTGGGTCCGGACGCCACCGGCCTGGGCTGGGTCTTCCAATACGCCCTGGTGGACCCCACCGGCAAGCACAGCCTGGAGGAGCTGCGGTCGTACCAGGACTGGTACCTGCGCTATTACCTCAAGGCCGTCCCCGGGGTGGCGGAGGTGGCGCCGGTGGGGGGATTCGTCCGGCAGTACCAGGTCAATGTGGATCCCAACCGGCTGCAGGCCTACAATCTGTCCATCAATCAGGTGGTGAAGGCCGTGGCCGGCGGCAACCAGGAGGTCGGGGGGCGCCTGATCGAGTTCGGCGGCACCGAGTACATGGTGCGGGGCCGGGGCTACGCCCGCTCCCTGAAGGATTTTGAGAATATCGTCCTGACCGCCAGCCCCGACGGGACGCCCATCCGGGTCAAGGATATCGGCCGGGTCGTCATGGGGCCGGACCTCAGGCGGGGCGTCACCGACCTGGACGGGACCGGGGAGGTGGTCTCCGGGATCATCGTCATGCGGGAGGGCCAAAATGCCCTGGACGTCATCGACCGGGTCAAGGCCAAGATCAAGGAGATCGAACCGGGGCTGCCCGCCGGCGTCCAGATTGTCCCCATCTACGACCGGTCGGACCTGATCCAGCGGGCCATCGGCAACATGAAGTCCACCCTGGTGGAGGTGCTGATCACCGTCTCCCTGGTGATCCTGATCTTCCTGTGGCACTTTCCCAGCGCCATCATCCCGGTGATCACCATCCCGGTGGCGGTGCTGATCTCCTTCATCCCGTTTCGGATGATGGGGGTCACGGCCAACATCATGTCCCTGGGGGGGATCATCATCGCGGTGGGGGCGTTGGTGGACGCGGCCATCGTCATGGTGGAGCAGGTCCACAAGAAGCTGGAGAAATGGAACCTGTCGGGCCGCCTGGAGGACTACCAGGAGGTCATTATCAAGGCGGTCAAGGAGGTGGCGGGGCCGTCGTTCTTCGCGCTGCTGGTGATCGGGGTGGCGTTTCTGCCGGTGCTGAGCCTCGAGTCCGTGGAAGGCCGGATGTTCAAGCCCCTGGCCTACACCAAGAACCTCGCCATGCTGGTGGCCGCGGTCCTGGCCATCACCCTGGACCCGGCCTTGAGGCTCCTGTTCACCCACGTGCGGAATTTCAGCTTCCGGCCCCCCTGGTTGTGCCGGATAACCAACGCCGTGGCCGTGGGCACCATTTATCCCGAGGAAAAGCACCCCATCAGCCGGCGCTTGATCCGGTTTTACGAACCATTAGTCACCTGGTCGCTGCGCCGGAAATGGTGGGTGATCGGCGGGGCCCTGGCCCTGGTACTCATCACGCTGCCGGTCTATGCCCACCTGGGCTCGGAATTTATGCCGCCCCTGGAGGAAGGCGCCATTCTCTACATGCCCTCCACCATGCCCGGGATCTCCATCGGCGAGGCCCAGAAACTGCTCCAGGTCACCGACCGCATCATCAAGGGCTTCCCCGAGGTGGACCGGGTCCTGGGCAAGGCGGGCCGGGCCGAGACCTCAACCGACCCGGCCCCGGTGTCCATGCTGGAGACGTTGATCACGCTCAAACCCAAAGCGCAATGGCGCCCCCACCTGACCCAGGATGAGCTCATCAACGAAATGAACGAGGCCCTGAAACTGCCCGGCCTGGCCAACTCCTGGACCATGCCCATCAAGGGCCGCATCGAGATGTTGAGCACCGGCCTCCGGACCCCCATCGGCATCAAGATCTCCGGGGCCGACGTCAAGACCATCGAAACGATCGGGTCCCGCATCGAATCCCTGCTGCCGGCCGTCAAAGGGACCCGGAGCGTCTTCGCCGAACGGACCGGGACCGGCTATTTTCTCGACTTCGATTGGCGCCGGGAGGAACTGGCCCGCTACGGCCTGAGCATCGCCGAGGTCCAGGAGGTGATCAGCAGCGCCATCGGCGGGGAGAATGTGACCACCACCGTGGAAGGCCGGGAACGCTACGGCGTCAATGTGCGCTACCAGCGGGATTTCCGGTCCGACTTCAGCGCCCTGGAACGCATCCTGGTGCCGGCGGACAATGGCAAGCGGCAGATCCCCCTGGGTCAGCTGGCCAGCATCAAGACGGTGAGCGGGCCGGCCATGATCCGGGATGAAGACGGGCTGCTCACCGGCTACGTGTATATCGATATCGCCGGCCGGGACCCCAACGGCTATGTCGAGGCCGCGGCCGCCCTGCTCAAGGACAAATTGAAACTGCCGCCGGGGTACGCCATCTCCTGGAGCGGCCAGTACGAGGCGGCCCAGCGGGTGAAGGAGCGCCTGCTGCTGGTGGTGCCCCTGACCCTGTTTCTGATCTTTCTGCTCCTCTACATGAATACCCGGTCCATCACCAAGACCATGCTCATCATCCTGGCGGTGCCGTTCTCCGCGGTGGGGGCCATCTGGTTCCTGTACCTGCTGGGCTACAACATGAGCATCGCGGTCTGGGTCGGGCTGATCGCGCTTCTGGGCGTGGATGCGGAGACGGGTATCTTCATGCTGCTCTACCTTGACCTGGCCTACGCCCAGGCCAAAGCCGAAGGGCGGCTCCGGAACCTCCCGGAATTGCACGCCGCCATCGTGGACGGCGCCGCCAAGCGGATCCGGCCCAAGTTCATGACTGCCGCCACCCTGCTGTTGGGGCTGATTCCCATCATGTGGGCCACCGGGACCGGCGCCGACGTCATGAAACGCATCGCCGCCCCCATGATCGGCGGCATCTTCACCTCGTTCCTCCTGGAGCTGATGGTCTACCCGGCCATCTACGAAATCTGGAAATGGAACTTCGAGGTGAAAAAGGAAACTATACTGTCGTAAGACGGCGGAAGGGGTGCCTATCACCCGAAAAAATCGAAAATTATCACCGGGAGAAAGCCGATGAAAACCAAGAAAGTTACTTTGACGATCGTCTTGAGCATGATAATTCTGGCTTTTTGTGTCAACGCGGGCATTTGTCAAGACAAGGGCAAGAGCCACGCCCCCCAGCCCAAGGCCGTAAAATCACCATTGAAGGGAAAATTGTTTACCTGAAATCCTTTGGCGGATACGTGGTTATGAGTCAGACTCCTCACGAAGAATTCAAGATCGTTAATGAAAATAAAGAAATACTAGGGGAGTTGGCCAAGCAGGGGAAAGTGATGAAAATTGAAGGCAGCTTGCCTCAAGGGGCGTATTTCCTGTTTATCGAAAAGATCGATGGTAAGGATTACACGGGAGGGAAATAAACTCCCAACCTTCACGTATCAGGCGGCCAGAGGCAGTTACCCCAACAGGAAGGACCACCGAGGTGGAAGTCTGACTTTTCCTTCCTCGTGGTAGCCGTTAGACCATGATGATTCGCTCAGGGTGACAGTAAAGAGGACCTGTAGCAGGTGCTCATTCTATTGAAAAGATATTACAGGGAGCCGATATGAAAGGGCGCGGATATTTCGCCAGATCGCTCAGGTTGTTCGGGTTGACGGCCTGGATGGGCCTGTTTCTGTGGTGCTGGCCGGGTTTCTCCTCGGCGGCGAGTTGGGAGCAAACCGGCGCCATTACGGGGCCGACCGCCAATAAGTTGGGCCACCAAGGGTTGGAGTTGCGGCAGAACCAACCCCTCTACTTCGTGGAAAACCAGGGGCAGGCGGCAAAGCCAGTGAAGTATTACCACCAGGGACCGGGCCCGAGCCTCTGGTTCACGGCGCAAGAAATAGGACTGGCGGCGCAGCCCGGAGCGGCGATCCGCCTCCAACCTGTGGGGATGTCTCCGGGGACGGCGCTGACCGGCGCCCAACCCCAGGCCGGCAAGGTCAATTTTTTCAACGGCAGCGATCCGGCCAAATGGCGGCGCGGCATTGCAACTTTCGGAGAGGTGGTTTACCGGGAGGCCTACCCCGGCACGGACTTGAGGTTTTATGGCAACGGCCAGCACCTGGAATACGATGTCGTCCTCCGGCCGGGGGCGGACCCGGCCCGAGTCAGATTCCGCTGCCGGGGGGTGGAGGCCTTGACGGTCCGGACCGACGGCAGCCTGGCCCTGCGGTTGCCCGGCGGGAAGGAGCTGGTGCAGGCCCGACCCCGGATCTACCAGGAAATAGAAGGGAAACGGGTTGACCGGGAGGGCGTCTTCGAGGTTGCGCAGCGCCGGGGAGTTTGGACTTACGGGTTTGGGGTGGGCCACTATGACAGGGACTACCCCCTGGTCATCGACCCGGTGCTGGAGTATTCCTCGTATCTGGGAGGCGACGATGACGAGGAAGTCCGGGGGATCGCGGTGGACCCGGCCGGCAACGTCTACCTGACCGGGAGGACGGCCTCGACGAATTTCCCGCCCCACACCAGCGGCTTAAACGGCAGCGACGACTGCTTTGTCACCAAGATCGATGCAAAAGGGGCGCTGGTCTACTCAACCTATCTGGGAGGGAGCGAAAACGATCCAGACTATGACAACGAGGCGGGAAGCGCCATTGCGGCCGATGCCAACGGCAACGCCTACGTCGCCGGCTACACCTGGTCCATAGATTTCCCCACGGTGGGTGCTTTTCAGAACCAGAAAAATGGCGGATATGACGCGTTTGTGGCCCGCCTGAACTCGGCCGGGGTCCTGGTCTTCTCCAGCTATCTGGGGGGGGCAGGCTCGGATTTTGCCGGGCGGGTGTTTACCTCCGACGATCCCAGCCGGGGGGGGAACGCGGTGGCGGTGGACGGTTCCGGCAACATGTACGTGGTGGGCTACACGGATTCGGACACGCTGTTTCCGGTTACCGCTGGCGCTTACCAGACCACCAGGAAGGGAAGCGACGACGCCTTTGTGGCCAAGATCAGCCCGGCTGGGGCACTGCTTTACTGCACCTATTTGGGTGGCAGCGTAATCGACGCCAATTCCTACAATGAGGGGGCGAACGCGGTGGCGGCGGACGCGGCGGGCAACGCCTACGTCACCGGATTTACCTTTTCCACCGATTTTCCGTTCTCCGCGAATGCCTACCAGAAAACGAACCTGGGCGGATATGACGGGTTCGTCGCCAAATTCAATTCCACCGGTGGCCTAATCTATGCCTCGTATCTTGGCGGTAGCCGACAATGAAGAAGTTGTTGGTATCGCGGTGGACGGGGCCGGCAACATGTACCTCTGCGGGCGGACGGAATCTGCTGATTTCCTCAGCCCGAATCAAAATGTTCTCAACGGCAGCGATGACGCCTTTGTGGTCAAGTTCAAGGCCGACGGCACCCTGGCCTGGTTCAGGTTACTGGGGGGGAGCTACAACGGTTCCCGATCTATTCCAACGAAGGGGCCACGGCCATCGCCCTGGACCGGCAGGGCAACATCTGTCTCGCCGGGTTCACCTGGTGCGCCGATTTTCCCACCCTGAGCCCGGTGCAAGCCCAGAACCGGGGGAGCTATGACGCCTTTGTCGCCAAGCTCGGCCCTAACGGCGACAGGTTGCTCTGGTCAACTTATCTGGGGGGGAGTGAAGAGGACTCCGGCCAGCGGCGTCGCGGTGGACGGCAGGGGGAGAGTTTGGGTGGGAGGGTCAACCTCGTCCCCCAATTTCCCGTTAAAATCGGCGTTTCAGACTGCGTTGAAAGGAGAATGGGACGGTTTTGTGGCCTGCCTGAGGCAAGCCCATATTGAGGCAATTCTCCCCGTCTTGCTTTTGAATGAGTGATTCAAGCGGGAAAAAGAGATAAAAGCCAGGACGTTTTGGATCAATGAGCAAGGCCTGCGGGCGATGCCGCCGCAGGCCTTTTATTTCCGCCAGGGTTCAGATAGATGTGTAATTATTTTTTATGGCGTATTTTATGAGGTCGACTTTATTATGTATGTGTAACTTCATTTTTATTGTAGTCATATAACTCTTAACTGTGTCATATTTGATAGATAACAGTTGAGCAATATTTTTAAGAGATTTTCCTCGAGCAAAATATGTTAAAATTTCTTCTTCTCTCGGGGTTAATGCTATGGCTCGCCGATCTTCGGTACTGTCGCTTGGCTCATCAGAAGATTCTCCGAATATTGAAGGCACATCCCAGGTTTCTTTGCGAATATATTCGGATAGTTTTTGTAACATAATATTTGAGATATACTTATCACCTTTTCTGATTACTTCTATGGCGGTAATTAAATCATTAAAGGCATTTTCTTTAAGGAGATATCCGTCAACTTTGGCATACAAGGCATGCTTCAGATGATCTTTCGATTTAAACATCGTCAATAGCAATATCTTTATTCCCGGATGGTCCTGTTTAATAATTTTTGCCGCTTCAATCCCTGAAAGACCGGGCATACCAATATCAAGAATGACCATGTGGGGTTTTAATATTTTTACTGATTTTAGAAGTTGAATGCCATCGCCCACTTCTCCTACAACATTTATATCGGGAATTACGTCTAAACTCCTTTTGATGAGTTCTCTGAATAAGATGTGATCTTCGGCAAGGATAATGCGATAAGGTTTCATCAATTACTCCCCTTTTTTTATAGGAATAGTAAGAGTGAGTTGCGTACCCGCCTCGGGACGGCTTTTTATTTCCAGATGCCCCCCGGCTATCCGGGTGCGTTGATACATGGTCGCCAATCCAATGCCTATTTGCCCTTTGTCGGAGTCTGCCACCGCCTGGGGATCAAAGCCTCTGCCGTTATCCTGGATAACGCAGGTAACATATCCGTCCTGCTTGTCAATGTCGATCACTATATCGGTAGCCTGGGCGTGCCGGCTGATATTGGTCAGGGATTCTTGAAAGATCCGGTAAATATTAATTTGAGACACCGGTGGAAAGAGATTATCGATGCGGTCTACCTGGCTTGGTTCCCACTGAATATGATAATGTTTGCTGAAATTTTCCAGAAGATTCTTGATGGCGGTGGCGAGGCCGAATTGCTCTAAGGCCGAGGGGCTTAAATCCCAGGACAAACGCCGCACATTTTCTATAGTGTCATCAAGATAAGTGAGGAGGTCTTCACACTCAATTTTTAGAATTTTTTGATTTTTCGACAATCTGGCCTCAATGGAGCTAATTTGAAATTTCAGGATCATCAGGGCCTGTCCCACTTCATCATGCAATTCTTTCGATATCCTGCCACGCTCATTTTCTTGAACAATCAGCAGTTGGGACGACAAAAATCGAAGTTGCTGTTCAGACTCTCTTAAGGCTTTTTCCTTAAATTTCCTCTCGCTCACATCGCGAATAATATACTGATAGATGCGGTAGTCTCCCATTTCTATGAGGGAAGAGCTGATTTCAGCCGGAAAAGTCGAACCATCCTTGCGGCAATTGGTGGCCTCAAACCGGAAGCCATCTTGCGCTTCCTTTTCCATCTTCTCAGGCTCAGTCATGAGGTAGTGATCAGAGAATAAATCCCACAGATGCAGGTTCAAGAGTTCATCCCGGTCATACCGGTAGGCATCCATGGCCCGGTCATTGGCTTCGATAATTTTCCAATCCTCATCCGTGAGCAAAATGATGTCATAGGCGTATTTCGTCAAATATTCATATCGTTGGGAGAGGGAGCGGCGTTCCGACTCCAACTGGTATTGCTGCCGATAAAATTGGGCGTCCCGGTTGCGCCAGAGGAGAGCCGCGCCCAATCCGGCTGAGGCCATCATGGTTAATCGTCAGGATTGGAATGAGGTACGACCATCTGCGCAGGGGAGCATTGACTTCAGCAAGATCAATTTTGGCCGTGAGAAGCCAGGGGGAATTCGGGATGATGCGATTGGCGGCCAATACCGGCGCGCCGCGGTAATCTACCCCCCGGACAATACCCATCTCCCCCAAGGCCGCTTTGACGCTGGGTATCTGAGTTTCATGGAAGGATTTCTGCAGCATCAGGGGTGAACCCTGACGATGGCGGAGTTCATTAAGGTAGGTTATTTTATCATCTTTTGTGTCCCGCCTGATCATCACGAGTTCAGCGGTTTTACTATGAGTGGGCCAAGATTGAAGCATGGGATAGAGAACATAATAGGGGTCAATTTGATATACCACTGCGCCGATTACCGTTGGCTTATTGTTTACATATACCTGAACCGGAATTGCGAGACTCATATTGATATCTTTAAATTGATGGAGGAAATAAAGATCACTCAAAACAATGTTTCCGCTACGCATGGCTTCGAAGGCGGTCGCCCTGATCGCCGACTGATGGTCAGGTTTTACCTTTGACATTGACAGGCGTACGTTGCCTTGTAGATCGAATAGCAAAACTTCAACGTATGAACCTTGATATGACTCGTCCAATCGTTGACGGATATTATTTTCTTGCTCGGGTGAACCCTTGCCACTAAACCAATCTTGAACGTTATGTGCAAAGTTGCTATCTCCGAAAAGCATCTGGGCGTCGCTCAGGCGCTCCCGCCGCCAGGTAAAGATCTGTTTGACTTTCAAATCCACGATGGAACTTAATTCTTCCGCTTTGACATTTTGAAGATTGGTCACCTGATATTTATAAAAAAAAGCGCCAAGACCCAAAATCCCCGCCGCCAAGAATGAGAAGATGATCACCAGGTTCCAGGGGATTCTCCAGGTATTTTGAGAAGGGTCATGGATACTCGCCATTTTGTACCGCCCACAGTCCCGAGTCTTTTGATCGGAGCATCAGTCTTTACTATTATTCTACAGAAATCAAGAGGATAAGCAAGGTCAGGCGACGGCGTGGCCTCGACAGGAGCCGGCTGCGGAAAAATTTTTTGCTTCCCGGGGCAAAGAGGGCGCTTTTTCTGTTGACAAGGGGAAACGAATATAGTTAAATGCGCCTAAAATAGAGAGCACAAAAAGCACAGACAGCACAATATGCACTGTTCAGGTTCCACAATCCAGGGGGGAACTCAGCCACGCCGGTGACATGCCAGGGGTATTGGCGGGTGGGGGTTCCCTCAGGTTTTTGAGGCAGCAGCCAGGTCCGGGGCCGCAGTCCCGACCCTGGCGACAGGAGATGACTTATGATCGTGGTTCATATTCTGACTTTGGCCAGGGAGATCGGGGTACACCGGAATACCATCCGCAACTGGGTCAAGACCGGCCGGATAAACGCCCGTCCGGGCCCTGGCAAAGGCCTGGTGTTCACTCCCGAAGATTTTCGGGCCTTTTGCCGGGAGTTCCAGTTAAATCCCGATCAATGCCAGGTCAAGGAATTGACCCGGCACCCTGTCGATGCCGTTAAGGCGCAAACCCATAATCCCCTCACTGCAAGGGAGGAACCCGTGTCGGATAAAGTTATCGGGTCGGTAATGGTGGTCGGCGGCGGCATCGCCGGCATTCAGGCTTCGCTGGATTTGGCCGACCAGGGATATTTCGTCTATCTGGTGGAGAAGAGCGCCGGCATCGGCGGCAAGATGTCCCAACTGGACAAGACCTACCCCACCAACGACTGCGCCATGTGAATTATCTCGCCCAAGCTGGTTGAGTGCGGTCGGCACTTAAACATCGAGCTTCTCACCCTCTCCGAAGTTTCTCAAGTTTCCGGACAAAAAGGCAATTTCACGGTCACCGTGACCAAAAAGCCGCGCTATGTGGACATGGACAAGTGCATCGCCTGCGGCCTCTGCGCCCAGAAATGCCCCAAGAAGGTGGATGACCCCTACAACGTCGGAATCAGCAAACGGAAGGCCATTTACCTGCAATACAGCCAGACCGTGCCCCTGAAGTACGCCATTGACGACAACTGCCTTTTCTTCACCAAGGGGAAATGCCAGGCCTGTGTCAAGTTCTGCCCCACCGGGGCCATTAATTTCGACGACAAAGAAGAGACTCGGGCCATCCAGGTCGGCTCCCTCATCCTGGCCCCGGGCTACCAGACCTTCGACCCTTCCGCCCTGTCCACCTTCGGCTATGGCCGCATCCCGGATGTGGTCACCGGCATGGAGTACGAACGACTGCTCTCCGCCGGCGGCCCCTTTATGGGCCATCTGGTGCGGCCCTCGGACCGCAAGGAACCCCACAAGGTGGCCTGGATCCAGTGCGTCGGTTCCCGGAACACCACCGCCAATGGCCACAGTTACTGCTCCACGGTCTGCTGCATGTACGCGGTGAAGCAGTGCCTGGTCACCGCCGAGCACGCCGGCGGCGATGGTCATAGCCAGACCATTTTTTACATGGACCTGCGGAGCCATAACAAGGAGTTTGAACGTTACTACCAGGATGCCAAGGCCAAGGGGACCAGGTTTATCAAGAGCAGGCCCCACACCATCGAGCCCGGCCCCAAAAATATCGGCGTCAAGCTGACTTATATGACCGAGACCGGCGCCCTGGTGGAAGAGCACTTCGACATGCTGGTGCTGTCGGTGGGCCTGGAGGCTCCCAAAGACGCCCTGGCCCTGGCCGAGAAGTGCGGTATTACCCTGGACCACCATAACTTCGTCAAGACGGGCAGCTTTGCGCCGGTGGCCACCGGCCGGGACGGGGTTTATGTCTGCGGGGCCTTCCGGTCCCCCAAGGCCATTCCCCGGTCGGTAACCGAGGCGTCCGCCGCCGCCGCCGAGGCCGCCCGGGTCCTGGTGGAGGCCCGGGGCACCTTGACCCAGGAAAAGACCTATCCGCCGGAACGGGACATCTCCGGGGAGGAGATTCGCATCGGCGTCTTTGTCTGCTCCTGCGGCATCAACATCGCCGGGGTGGTGGACGTGCAGGCCCTGGTGGAATATGCCCAGACCCTGCCGGGCGTCGTCGCGGTGGAAAACAATCTCTTCACCTGTTCCACCGATACCCAGGAACTCATTGCCCAGAAGATCAAAGGATCTAATCTCAACCGCATCGTCATCGCGGCCTGCACCCCCAGGACCCACGAACCCCTGTTCCAGGACACCCTGCGGGAGGCGGGTCTGAACGCCTATCTCCTGGAAATGGCCAACATCCGCAACCAGAACTCCTGGGTGCACCAGAAGGAACCCGAGGCTGCCACGGCCAAGGCCAAAGACCAGGTCCGCATGGCGGTGGCCAAGGTCTCAAGGAACTACGCCCTGGAGCGGGGTTCCCTGGAGGTGGTGCAAAAGGCCCTGGTGCTGGGTGGCGGCGTCGCCGGCCTCACCGCCGCCCTGGAGCTGGCGGAACGGGGCTATGCTACTACTCTGGTGGAAAAGGGCGGCAAGCTGGGCGGCAATGCCTGGAGCCTGAATAAGACCTGGAAAGGCGACGACATCCGGCCCTGGCTTGCCGGCCTGATTGTCCGGGTGGAAAATCATCCCCGGGTCACCGTGCTCAAAAATGCGTCCCTCAAGACGGTCACCGGGTCCGTGGGCAACTTTGCCGGCGAAGTCGAAGTCAACGGCGTCCGCCAGCCGGTTTCGTACGGCATCGCCGTGCTGGCCACCGGCGCCCGGGAACTCAAGCCCACGGAATACCTGTACGGCGAAGATCCCCGGGTCATGACCCACCTGCAATTTGATGCTGAACTGGTGGAACGGGCCGCCCAGGTCCAGAAGGCCGGCAGCACGGTCTTCATTCAGTGCGTGGGCTCCCGGGAGCCCGAGCGGCCCTACTGCAGCCGGGTCTGCTGCACCCACACGGTGCACAACGCCATCAAGCTCAAAGAGCTCAACCCCGAGATGGACGTCACCGTCCTCTATCGGGATATGCGCACGTATGGTCTCCGGGAAGAGCTCTACACCCGGGCCCGGGAACTGGGGGTCATCTTCATTAAGTTCTATCCCGACGGGAAGCCCAGGGTGTTCAAGGAAGGCGAGGCCCTGGCGGTTTCAATCGTCGATCCCATCCTGCAGATGCGCGTCAAGCTGACCGCGGACTACCTGGTGCTGGCCGCCGGGATTATCCCCAACGAGACCCAGGACCTGGTGGAGCTCTTCAAGGCCAGCGTCAACGCCGACGGCTTCTTCAACGAGGCCCATCCCAAGCTGCGGCCGGTGGATTCCATGGTGGACGGCCTGTTTATCGCCGGCCTCTGCCACCACCCCAAACCGCTGGACGAAGCCATCTCTCAGGCCCAGGCCGCGGTCTCCCGGGCCGGGGTCATCCTGGCCAAAGACGTGATGCAGTTGGACGCCATCAAGTCCCAGGTGACGGAGAAGTGCGACGGCTGCGCCCTCTGCCTGGACGTTTGCCCTTACCAGGCCCTGAAGCTCGAGGAATACACGGATAATGGCCACGCCCACCGGCGGGTCACCTCGGATAAGGCGCTGTGCAAGGGGTGCGGTCTGTGCGAAGCCACCTGTCCCAAGGAAGGGGTGGCCATTCACCACTTCACCATGGACCAGTTGAAGGCCCAGGTGGACGCGGTCATCGAGTGCTTGAATTAGCCGGCCGGGGCGGCCGCCGCGCCGCCCCTGGGACCCTCTGATAATCAGGCGAGGAGAGAGACAATGTCAGACAATTTTGAACCTGTAATTCTTGGCTTCCTCTGCAACTGGTGCGCCTATGCCGGGGCTGACCTGGCCGGCGTCTCCCGGCTGCAGTATCCCACCAACCTCCGGGTCGTCCGGGTGAATTGCACCGGGATGGTGCATCCCGACCTGGTGGTGCACGCCCTTAACAAAGGCGTCGACGGCGTTTTGGTCATGGGGTGACACCTGGGCGACTGCCATTACCTGGAAGGTAATCATAAAGCGTTGGCCAGGGTAGGAGCCACCAAGACGGTGCTGGAAGTCCAGGGGATCGATCCGGAGCGGTTCGCCATCGAGTGGGCGTCGTCCGCCGAGGCCCCCAGGTTTGCCGAACTCGTCACCCAGTTTATCGGCCGGATCAGGGAACTCGGCCCCAACCCCCTGCGGCCCGCCCGGGCTCAGGCAGCCTGAGGGAGGGGACATGAAGACCTTTTTTAATCTGATCCAGGAGGTCCAGAAGCCGGGACTCTGCCATCATTGCGGCGGGTGTGTGACTTTTTGCACTGCCATCAACTATGGGGCCCTGGAGTTGGCTGAAGACGGCAAGCCGCGCTACAAAGACATCGAAAAGTGCATCGAATGCGGGCTGTGCTACTCCATCTGCCCGGAAATCGGCGAACTCGATGAGGAAACCAAGCGCCGGGTGAAGTGGAGCGCCCCCATGGGCCGCATTCTCGAAACCAGCATCGCCCGGGCCACCGCCCCCGAGGTCAGAGCCGTGGCCACGGACGGCGGCGTGGTGACCAGCCTGCTGCTCCATCTCTTCGACCTGGGGCGCATCGACGGCGCCATTGTCACCCGGCAGGTCGGCCCTTTCCAGCGCCAGCCCTGGCTGGCCACTACCCGGGAAGAGATCATCGACGCCGCCGGCTTCCACTTCGACACCTCCGCTGGCATGAACCTCTTCTCCGAGGCCTATTCCACCTATTCGCCTTCCATCGTGGAATTGGAGGACGTGGCTAAACTCCACCTGAGCCGGGTGGCCTTCGTGGGCACGCCCTGCCAGATCAATACCCTGCGCCGCATGGAAGTCCTGGAGATTGTACCGGCCGGGTCCATTAAGTTCCACCTGGGCCTCTTCTGCACCGGCAATTTCCACTTCGGGCCGGAGCAACGGCAGCGCCTGGAAGCGATTGCCAATTTCAAATGGGAAGAGGTGCGCAAGGTCAACGTCAAAGAAGAGCTGATGATCCATCTGCACAATGGCGAGATCCGCTTCATTCCCCTGGATCAGCTGGACTTCATGAAACGGTACGCCTGCCGGTACTGCAATGATTACGCCGCGGAATTTGCCGACCTCTCCTTCGGCGGCATCGGCGCCCCGGAGGGCTGGACCACGGTGATGGCCCGCTCGCCCCTGGGCCGGGCTGTCCTGGCGGATGCCAAAGGCACGGACCTGGAGCAATTCAATTATAAGGACAATCCCCGCCTGGCCGATCTGGCCCTGGCCACGGTGATGGCCTGGTCCGAGAAGAAAAAGCAACAGGCCCAGGACATGCACCGGGAACTGGAAAAACCCGTGCAGGTGAAAGGATAGGAGGTCACCCTTGCCAGTCAAGGTCGCTTCGGAATGGCTCAATTCGTGTTCGGGGTGTGAGATTGCCATCCTGAACCTGGGGGAGACCCTGCTTGCGGTCCTGCCCCAACTGGAATTTGTTCATATCCCGGTCCTCATGGACCACAAATATTTCGGACAAACCGGCGAGGGCGATACCCACCACCTGGATATTCCTCCGGCGGTGGTAGGCCTGATCAGCGGCGGCATCCGCAACCAGGAGCACCTGGAAGTGGCCGAGGCCATGCGCCGGAGCTGCCAGGTGGTCATTGCCCTGGGGACCTGCGCCACGCACGGGGGCATCCCGTCTTTGATCAACGGCTTCGAAAACGACGATCTCTGCGAGCGCTATTACCGGGGCAGCGAGACCACCGACCCCCACGCCAACCCCAATGATCCGGCGCTGCCGGCGCTCCTGGACCGGACCTACGCCCTGGACGAAAAGATCAAGGTGGACCTCTTCCTCCCGGGCTGCCCGCCGCATCCGGACCAGATCGGCGAGGCCATCGTCGCCCTGCTGGAGGGCCGGGCCCCGCAGCTGCCCACCAAGAGCGTCTGCGACACCTGCCCCACCATCCGGGAAGGCAAGGGCCAGGTGAAAAAGGTGCGCCGCTTCACCCAAAACGCCCATTTTGAGCCGGGCCGTCCCCTGAGCGAAATGCACTGCCTGCTGGAGCAGGGCTACCTGTGCATGGGTCCGGTGACCCGGGCCGGCTGCGCCGGGTTGGAGGGTGTGGCCCCCCGCTGCCTCGTGGCCCGGGTGCCCTGCCGGGGCTGCTTCGGGCCGGTGCAACACGACGGCAACCAGCTCCTGGATATGCTCAACGCCCTGGCCAGCAACGGCATCGACTGCGCCTCGGTGACCGACAACGCCTCCCTGCTGCGGTTTTCCGGAGCCCATGGCCTGGTGCACGCCAAAAGGTAAGCGCTGAGCAGTGAATACTTGGTAGGGCGGGCGTCCTGCCCGCCGGCGGTGCGCACTGCGCCCCAGGTCTGACACAGGCGAGACGCCGGTGCCACCGGTAAGAATGATGAGGAAAACTATGGAACCAAAAATCATTGACACCAACGCCGACCAGGCCTTTGCCCATGGGGCCGGTTCCAAAAAGCGGGTCATCAATATACAGCCCCTCACCCGCATCGAGGGCCATGCCCGCATAGCCATTCAGCTGGACGATGAGGGCAACGTGGCCGACTCGCGGCTGAACATCATGGCCCTGCGGGGTTTTGAAAAATTCATCGAGGGCCGGCCGGCCGAAGAGGTGCCCCGCATCGTCAACCGCATCTGCGGCATCTGCCCCTGGATGCACCACACCGCCTCCAACAAGGCGGTGGACGGCTGCTTCGGGGCCGAGGTGCCGCCCACGGCCCACAAACTCCGGGAACTGATGCAGGTCATGGCCCAGATCAACGACAAGATCCTGCACTTTTTCTTCCTGGCCGCCCCGGATTTCATCATGGGGGCAGGCGCCGATGTCGCGGTGCGGAACGTCCTGGGGATAGTCCAGGCCGCCCCGGAACTGGCCAAGCGCGTGGTCAAGATGCGCCAGGCCGGCCAGATGATGATCGAGAAGTTCGCCGGCAAGGTCATCCATCCGGTGGTGGTGGTGGTGGGCGGCTTCGCCAAATCCATGACCGAGGCCGAGCGCCAGGAACTCCTGGAAGGGAGCCGGGAGCAGTTGGAATTCGCCCGGTTCTGCATCGATTTCGCCAAAAATAACATCTTTTATAAGCTGGACCCGGAAACCGTGGGCCTGGGGCAGGTCACCACGGGTTTTCTGGGCACGGTAAAGCCGGAGGACGGCTCCCTGAGCCTGTTCGAAGGGGTGCTGCGCCTCATGAAGCCCGACGGCTCCTACCAGGACTTCAACTACGACCAATACGCCGATTTCCTGGGCGAACACGTGGAAGACTGGTCCTATTCCAAGCTGCCCTACGCCCGGTCCTGGAATGAGGGCTTTTCCATGGACCTGAAAGAGCCCAAGGGCATCTACCGGGTCAACACCTTGGCCCGGCTCAACGTCTGCGAGCGGATCAACACCCCCCTGGCCCAGGCCGAACTGGAGGAATTCCGCTCCCGCTTCGGGCGGCCGGCCCAGTCCACCATGCTCTACCATTGGGCCCGGTTGATCGAGCTGGTCTATGCCTGCGAACGGGTGCTGGAAATCCTGGAAGACCCGGAGCTCACCGACACCAACGTGCGGGGCAAAGTCACGCCCCGGGCCGGCCGCGGCGTGGGCTGCGTCGAGGCCCCCCGGGGCACGCTGATTCATGATTACTCCACCGACGACAACGGCCTCATCTCCCGGGCCAACATCATTGTGGGCACGACCCACAACGTGGCGCCGATGAACATGTCCATCCGGGCAGGTGGCCCAGGATGTGATCAGCCATGGCGTGGTAACGGAGGAAGGCCTGAACAAAGTGGAGATGGCGGTACGCGCCTACGACCCGTGACTGAGCTGCGCCACGCACCGCCTGGATGGCGGCCGCACCGTAGAGATCGAGGTCTTCGACGCCAGGGGGGCCTTGATTACCCGGGCCCGATGATTGCCAACCGTTATCGGCGCAATTGACGTCGGTTACTTCAAGAATGCCCTGCGGGCGGCCGGGGATGATCCCTGGCCGCCCTTATCTTTTGGGCAGGATTTTCTTAGCGCTGCTGGTTAAACGGGGTTTTATCATCCTCACAAAATAGCTTATTCTAAACTGTGATCATACGAGTAATCGATCTGTTGTAGGGGCGGACCCATGTGTCCGCCCTCAGGTTGGGCACACCCACGGGCGTTCCCCTACGGACCTTGAGCTTTTCTTACCCCTCTGTGCGCCATCTGGTATCATCCCTTGCCGCTGGCAAAGAATCCTCCCCATCAGTTGACAGCGCCCGCCGGGCTCCATATCTTTACAAGCATCAAAAGGAGGTGAGGCAGGATGAAGAAGACCCTCAGCGACCTGGCTAAGGCCAAAGAGGCTGCCTTCTGGGACAACATCAAGAAAGTGATGGTGCAGAATCCTGGCAAGGTATGTCACAAGTGAAAGGAGTGAAAGAATTCATAAAAGTTGCTGGTTCAGCAACAGAGACGGGCAGATATGGTGAAGAGAATCTTGCCTTTGCCATATCTGCTCTGGTCTAGGAGCGCTATCTTAATCATCAGAGCAGGGTGACCGACCGTGCCGGTAACGCAGGCATTTGATTTTTTGATTCAATGGCACCTCACGGAAAGATGCAATTTGAGGTGCACGCATTGCTATCAGACCAGTGAAAAATCTGCGGAACTGTCTTTCCAGGAAATATCCCGGGTAATAATTGCCGCTGACGAGATGGTGCGGGATTGGCAGGAGGCTTATCATATTGAGTTCTCGCCCAGTTTTAATATTACCGGAGGCGAGCCTTTTCTCAGGTCCAATTTCTTCAAGATCCTGGAGAAGATGGCCGAGACCGCTTTTGATCTCTACATTCTCTCCAACGGCACCCTGATCACGACAGAAAAAGCCCGGCAGGTGGCAGACCTGGGAGTAAAGGGAGTCCAGGTGTCACTGGAGGGACCGGAACGGATTCACGACACGATCCGGGGAACCGGAAGCTTCTCCCGGGCCGTTGCCGGTATCCGGACCCTGTTGGCCGCCGGAGTAAAAGTCTCCATCAATGCCACCCTTTCCCAGGTGAATGCCCCGTATTTTATGGAGCTGGTGGATCAGGCGGTGGCTTTAGGGGTTCCCCGGCTGGGATTTTCCCGGCTGGTCCCCGCCGGCCAGGGGATAACGATGCTGGAGCACATGCTGGCCACCGAACAGGTAAGACAATTCTACGAAAAGATCTTTGCCTTAGCGATCGACGGCCTGGAGATTACCTCGGGGGATCCTATAGCCTCCCAGATGCAGTCCCCCCTCCCGGCTGAGGACCAGGGCGCCATTGCCCTGGGCGGTTGCGCCGCCGGAGTGTCGGGACTCACCATCCTCGCCGACGGCACCCTTACCCCCTGCCGCCGGCTGCCCATCCCCCTGGGCAACGTCAAACAGGAGTCGATGCGGGAGATCTGGGCCACCTCGCCGGTGCTGGAAGCCCTCAGGGACAAGACCCGGTACCAGGGAAAATGCGGCGCCTGCAAGCGGTGGGCGCAATGCCGCGGCTGCCGGGCCATCGCCCATGCCTACAGCCAGGCCCAGGGAACGCCGGAGCTCCTGGCCGAAGACCCCCAGTGCTTTATTCGGGATATCTACGTGAAAATCAGAACTGGACGCCTTATTCTGCCGCGCCGCTCTTACTCCTCGGCCAGATCAGCTTCCACGTCCAACCTGATATAGATGTGCCGTCCCACCATGACCCCGCCGTGCTCCATCTCGGTGTTCCAGACCATGCCAAAGTCCTCGCGGTTGATCATGGTCTCCGCCCGAAAGCCAAACGAAGTGAAGAGAACGCCCTCGTCGTTGAAATGCGCCGGCCCCGACCACCGTGCGTCCAGCACGACGGGCCGGGTCACCCCGCGTATGGTCAGGTCTCCATGAATCCGGGCGTGGTCCAGGGCCACCGGCTCCACCCGGGTGCTTTTGAAGGTGATGGTCGGGTATTTTTCCACCTCCAGGAAATCGCCGCTTTTCAGGTGGTTGTCCCGCTTCTCCACCCCGGTGAAGAGGCTCGCCGCCTCAATCTCGACTTCCACCCTCGAGGCCGCCACCGCTAAGGGGTCGAAGGCAAGGGTGCCGTTGACCGTGGTGAACAGGCCGCGCACCCAGGTCACCATCATATGGCGCGCCACAAATTCCGCCGAACTGTGGTTGGTATTAAACTTCCATAGTGCCATGATCCCACCCCTCGGAAGGCTTGAATTTTTTTATAACTTGGGCCGTATCGCCGTCATCTGCCCGGACAATTTTCTCAGGTTTGCCAAAGTGTGCCTCGCGCGACCGGACAAGCTCAAGATAATCATCAATTCTTGATTGTCATCTAACTTTCTGGCGGCAATTGTTCCGAGAGGATAGCCGGTAAATGGGGGGTGATCAGGCTCAGGGCCCTCATCAGAGGAAGAGTTCCTGCGCCACCTGGAGGGCGCCCACCAGGGCCAGCAGGCCCAGGAGATGGGGAGGGGACATATCGCCCAGGGCGCCCAGGACCAGCACTGCGACCGCACCCCCGAAGCGAAAGGCCAGGCGGGTTTTCTGGATTTCACCCCGGCCGGCGTCAATGAAGAGTTGGATGCAGCCGATGGATAATAAAACCAGGGCCGTGGCGCCACAGATGAGCCAGCGCTCTCCCGGCGGCAGCACCAGATCCTGCGGGCTGGCTACCGCATACTCGCACGCCCACGGCGCTGGCCGCCAGGCCCATGACCAGGGGCAGGTGGACATAAAGCCAGCCCTGGTACAGCCAGATGCGGCCCTGGGCCCGGGCGGCGCGGATGGCGGCGCCGTCAATATTGTCAAAATAGGCCCACCAGAGGCTAAAGGCGATACTCAACCCCAATGCCGCGGTGAGCCCGGACTGAAAACTCCAGGGATGTTTCGTCAAGCCCATCACCACTCCGGCGATGGCCTCCCCCAGCACGATGAGGATAAAGAGGGCAAAGCGTTCCGGCAGGTGGGTGGCGTGAGGCGCCAATCGAGCGTGGAGCTTCCCGGCCCCTAAAGGGGTGGCGAAATCAATCACCATACCGAGTCCCCACAGGTAAAAGCGGGCGGGAGTCGGGACCCAGGCCGACACCAGCCAGATGGCCGCAGCCAGGCCGAACCCCAGGCCAAAGCGCTTCGTCAAGGCCCGGGCCGACGGCACCCAGACATGGGCGCCCAGGTATTCTCCCACCAAAATGAAGCGCACCGCGGCGTACGAGAGGGCGAAGCCGGCTGAACCGCGGCCCAAGCCGGCATGCACATTCACGGCCATGGCCGCGACCGCGAACATCTGGGCGATGATGAACAGGCGGTGTCCCAGATCGTCGGTGTCAAACCGGGTGGCATAGAAGGATTGGCCCACCCAGGCCCACCAGACCGGGACGCACAATGCCACAAAGGTGAGGACCCCGAAGCCGGAGAGGTCCTGGCTGAGCTCAAATGTCAGCTGGGCCACCACCGCGGCAAAGAGCAGGTCATAAAACAGCTCCAGCCAGGTGGCGTGCCGTTCTCCCTCGGCTCCCTCACCGATGCGCAGCCGCGGCGGTTTCCACAGGATTTTCTTCATACCGGCTCAAATTTTCTCCAAGCTGCGCCTGGTGCGGCGGCGGCCACAACACGGACTGGACCGGGGGGTGCGAATTGTTGCGGCACCATCCCCCGCCTGCCGGCAGGCATACGCACGGCTTTCATAAACGGTTGCACCGGCCGGAAACTGTTGTCGCCGGCCCAGGCGCGGCAGAATCTCGTCAGGCGAAGGCGCTGGCGCCCGCCTCCGCCACGGCATGATCCTGCTCGCCCGAGCCGCCGCTGACGCCGATGGCGCCCACCACCCGGCCGTTTCGCTTGAGGGGAACTCCCCCCGCAAAAATCATGATGCGGCCGTCGTTGGACGCATGAATACCGAAGAACTGGCCACCTGACTGGGAGTGTTGCGCCAGGTCTTTGGTGGCAATATCGAAGGCCCGGGAGGTAAAGGCCTTTTTGATAGAAATGTCAATACTGCCGATCCAGGCCCCATCCATGCGTACGTGGGCTACTAAATTTCCCCCGGCATCGGCTACGGCAATGTTCATGGGCTGACCTAAGGCCGCAGCCTTGCTTTCGGCCGCGGCAATGACCTTCCTGGCATCTTCAAGGGTAACCATCAAAACCTCCTGTTCATGATCTGGCGTTAGGAATAAGGTAGGTGCCACGAACTCCATGTCAAGGGAACTCGCCAAGGGTGGGAAGGAAGGGGCCCGTTCTGGGGGGCCCGGCAGTCGATATCCGGCTTACCCTGAGGGCTATTGGAGAAGCGCCTCGGGGGTGGTCGGAGGTAAGAGTAAAGGGAGGTGTCGGCGGCTCTGGGGGGGCAATTACAGCAATCTGGCGCCCAATTCGGCGATCCCGGACCTCTCGCCCTTGATCAGGGTGATGTGCCCGGAGATTTCTTCGCCCTTGATCTTCTCCACCAGGTAACTGAGGCCGTTGGAAGAGGCGTCCAGATACGGGTGGTCGATCTGCTCCGGGTCGCCGGTAAAGACGATCTTGCTGCCCCGCCCCACCCGGGTGAGAATGGTCTTGATCACGTGGGGGCTCAGGTTTTGACTCTCATCACAGATGATAAACTGTTTCGGGATGCTCCGGCCCCGGATATAGGTCAGGGCCTCCAGTTCGATCTTGCCGTTGGCGAGCAGATAATCGATGCAGCCGTTGGGTTGAATATGCTCGTTACACAGGTATTCCAGGTTGTCGTAAATGGGTTGCATCCAGGGCCTGATCTTGTCTTCCTTGTCCCCGGGCAGGTAGCCGATATCGTTGCCCAGGGGGACGATGGGCCGGGTGATGAGGATGCGGTTATAGCGGCCGCCTCCTTCCAGGACCTTTTCCAGGCCCGCGGCCAGGGCCATGATGGTTTTGCCGGTGCCGGCCTTGCCCACCAGGGTCACCACCTGGATGGTTTCATCCAGCAGCAGGTCCAGAGCGAACTTCTGCTCCTTGTTCAACGCCTTGATGCCATAGACCGCCTTGCCGTCATGCGCCAGCTTTTGAAGCCGGTGGTGAGAGTACCGGGCCAGGGCCGACTTTGACGATGATTCACCCAGTTTGAGGATACAGAACTGGTGGGAGTGAAGATCGCCATTGGGGTAATCCAGATACCCTTCCCGGTAAAAGCGGTCGATTTCTTCATAAGAAAGGTAGAGTTCGGTGACGCCGCTGTACAACTGATGATAATCCACCTTGTCGCTGGTGAAATCTTCAGCGGCCAAACCCAAGACGTCAGCTTTGATGCGTAGATTTAAATCTTTGGTGACCAGGATGACGGGAGTCTGGCCATGGTTCATGAGGGCATAGGCTAACGCCAGAATCCGGTTGTCGGTGGTGTTTAAATCGATGCCATGGGGCTGATTGTCCGGTTGACTCCCGTTGATTTCAATACGAACCGATCCGCCATTGGCAAGTCCCACTCCTTCCGCCAACCGTCCCCTCACCCTTAATTCGTCTAATTTTCTGGATACTTCTCTGGCGTTTCTGCCAACTTCATCACTTCTGCGTTTAATTCTGTCCAGCTCTTCAATTACCGATAAGGGCAATACTATGGCATTGTCTTCAAAAGAAAATAACGAATCAGGGTCATGCAGTAAAACATTGGTATCTAAGATATAGGTTTTTCTCATTGGCCTTTATCCTCTAACCATCACTATGAGTAATGCCAAAACCAGACGAAAATAAAGAGTATTCTTAATAATATTGCGTGGTTAAGCTGTACAGCTTATTATCTCCAGTATGCCACAAAAACCTGGCTTTGGGAAGTGATTTCCCGCCGTGATGAGAGATGGCCTGAGACCGTTGCCATCAGCATTGAGTAAAATTAACCAAATAGTAACCGAACTGACATTAACCGGTAACAGCCCCATTCTATAAAGACCCTGAGGGAAATAACCGGCAGCAACCTGCCGTCGGGATGGGACCTGAGCCCGCCGGCCCTTGAGGCGCCGGTCACCGGCAGCAACCTGAGGAGGACTGAAATGTGGTATGTGCTCTGCCTCATCCTGGGCGTGGTTCTGGGAAGTTGGGCGACCTTTTGGCGGTGTGAGGCCGGTTGCCGGGATTGCGGCGAACGGGAAAACTGCGAACAGTTCCCCTGACCGGGGCGGTGGGAAGCCAATTCCCTCCTCTCATTACCTTGGCCCGAATGGGGTCAAGGGTCATTATCAGGATATTTCTGCTGAAAAATCAGTAATTATCCCCATTGATCCTCTCGCTGAAACCGGTATGCTCGCTTTAAGAGGGCGAGGTTTGAACACCTGCCAGGTTTCTCCTCCAGGTATTTTGGGCGGGGGGCTGGCTGGACAGAGGAGATGCTATGCAACAGTCGAAGGAATTATTACCGGAGAGAGCCGAGAATACGACGGAGGGCGCAGATAACCCGGTTCCAGAAAACCATATGATGGAAGAGAGAAAAGTGACCCTCAAACTTGAGGATGGGTCTCTCATTAAAGGGAAAATCAATATACTTTCAGAACCTACCCGTGATTTTGACGGCTTTTATGATAAATTTCTTGACGATAGGGTACTTATTATCGGAGAATCAGTGACATTTTTACCAAAGGGAAAAACCCCTATGTCGTGGTTTTCGATGCTTTCATGGAAAACGAAGCAGGAACGGTATTAATCATCAATAAAAATAAGATCCTCTGGATTTCCCCGGGAGATTAAGCTCTGTTCCCGGGCCCGGCCGGCCCAGACCCCGACAGGGATTCATCCCCCAGCCACCGCCGTCGTCCCGACCGGACAAAGTCCGGACTTCCCCCCCGTAAATACGCGGCCGCACCGACCTCACGCCGGGTGTTGAGTCACCCCCCGGTGCGGCATCGATATAGTTGACTAATTCCCGCCGCTAGCCGATTATCATCTCAGAGTTCAGGTTTGCCAATTTGCTCAGCAGGCAGGAGGAACGATAATGTATCGGGAAGCATACCGGCGCAAGCTCACCACCCCGGATCAGGCGGTGGGGCCGATCCGAGATTCGGCCACCGTCGTGCACGGCATGGCCAACGGCGAACCTCCGGCGCTCCTGGCCGCCATCGCCCAGCGGGTGCGGCAGGGGGACCTCAAGGACCTCAAGGTCTTCTCTTTCCTGCCCATGGCCAACGCCGCCGCCACCATCCTGTCTCCCGACCTGGCGGGTCTGATTCACCACCACTGCTGGTTCGTCACCGGGGCCGACCGGGACCAGGTGAGGACCGGCAAGCATCTGTTCGTCCCCAACCAGTTCCATCAGATCCCCCGGTTGATCCGGGATTTCATGGACGTGGACGTCACGGTCACCACCGTCTCCCCCATGGACCGGTCCGGCTTTTTCAGCTTCGGGACCATCAATGATTACATCAGCACTGCGGCCCGGCACTGCCGGCGGCTGATCGTGGAAGTCAACCACCACATGCCCCGGGTCTTCGGGGATTCCCTGCTCCACGTCTCCGAGGTGGACGCCATCGTGGAGCATGACGCCCCCCTGGCGGAGCTCATCCCCGCGGCGCCCAAGCCCGAAGCCGAGACCATCGGCAGGCACATTGCCGCCATGGTGCCGGACGGGGCCACGATTCAACTGGGCCTGGGCGGCATCCCCAACGCCGTCTGCCACTATCTCGAGGGGCATCAGGATCTGGGGATTCACACGGAACTGCTGTGCCCGGGGATGGTGCACCTGATCAAAAAGGGGGTGATCACCGGCCGCCGGAAAAACCGCCATCCCCGCAAGCACGTCTTCACCAATGCCCTGGGCGACCGGGAGTTGTACGAATTCATCCATGACAACCCCAGCATGGAGAGCTACCCCGTCTCCTACACCAACAACCCCGCAGTCATCGCCGCCAACGACAACATGATCTCCATCAACTCCACCCTGGAGGTGGACCTGCTGGGGCAGTGCAATTCGGAGTATTTAGGGGGCTTCGAATTCAGCGGCACCGGCGGGCAGCTGGATTATGTGCGGGGGGCCTTCAATTCCAAGGGGGGAAAATCCATCATCGCCTTTTACTCCACCACCCACCACGGCGAGGTCTCCCGGGTGGTGCCCCGGTTCGCCGCGGGCACGGTGACCACCACGCCCCGGATGGACACCCATTACCTGGTCACCGAGTACGGGGCGGTCAATCTGATGGGCAAATCCACCTGCGAGCGGGCCATGGAGATCGTCAAACTGGCCCATCCCCAGTTCCGGGACAGCCTGATGGAGGAGGCCCGGAAGATGTGTCTGGCGTGAGCCGGGGCGCCGCGGCGCCGCCGGAGGGGGCGGCTGCTTCCCGGATTTCATCAATACGCTCACGTCATATATCGCCCCCCCTGAAGCGGGGGGAGAGGGAGTAGGTTAGGTGGCCGGGTTTTTAATGATGGCAGAGTATCAGATCGGTCATATCTTTTTCCCTCTCCCCCAATGGGGGAGAGGGCTAGGGTGAGGGGGAAGTGATTTTCACGGAGTAAGCAATGCGTTCCCGCATTCATGCACCACTGTACTAAGCCGGCCTTCCCAGGAACCCCCTTACTCCGGGGGCCACAGGAACAGCCCGGTGGGATCGTCCATTTGCCGCACCAGGGCCGTGGGGGACCGGTATTCCTGGATGGCGAATTCGCAGGCAAAGACCAGGGTGCCCTCGGCCAAATGCCCGCCCACAGCCTGGCCGTCGTCTTCCGATCAGGGTAACGTGGGCATGGACCATGGGTTCGCCGTCCTTTAAGCGAAATATTCCCCGTAAGGGCGGCAATCTCCCGAGGAGCGTCCAAGTCAAGGTAATGATACTTGCGCTCTTCCTGATTATAGAAACCCACCCGGGCCTGGCTCACCGCGCCGATGGCCTGCACCTCTCCCAGGGTGATGCCGTGCTCCCGGGCGCAGTTAGTCAGGGCCGCCAGCAGGTCCTCGCCTTTAGCCAGCCGGCCCATGATTTTGCGGCCGGGGGTGACAGTGATCTTCACGGTGTTTTCCTCCTGTTGAAGAAATTATTCCGGGCTCGTTTTGTCGGGCGGGTTTGAAACCCGCCCTTACCTTCCCCTTACAGCAAATCCTGCTTGACGGCCACCGCCAGGATGCCCAGCATCTTTTGTTCCAGGCGGCCCTGAAGCGCAAAGCCCGCCTCGGCCAGGGCCGCATTCAGGTCATGGCTGTAAAAGCGGTCGTGTTCCGGGTGCAGAAAGATCCGCCGGGCCAGGAAGTTCTGATAGAACTGGGGGTAAAATTCCTCCAGGCAGTAGATGCCGCCGGGCTTGAGGACCCGGGCGATTTCCCGCATACCGCCGCGCCATTCCGGCAAGTGGTGGAGCACCCCGAAGCCGAAAACCGCGTCCAGGACCCCGTCCCGGTAGGGGAGCGTCAGGGCATCACCCACATAGAGGGCAATCTTCTCCCGGTAATCCGGCTTGAGATATCTCCCGGCCTGGCGGATCATGCGCTCATCCAGGTCGAAGGCGTGCAGCCGCGCCGGCTGAAACGCCTCCTGGATGAGGCAGGCCCCGGCTCCCCGGCCGCAGCCGATCTCCAGGACCCGGGCCTGGGGCGCAATCCGGGCCACGCCCTTGAACCACTTGATGAGGAGGCGCTGGATCATCACCCTTACCGGGTTGTTGACCACCAGCCGTTCGGCCCAGTTGAGCTTCATGGTTTCACCCCCAGATGAATCACCGCGATGCCGTTGGTCAGGCGCCGATACCTGACCTGGGTAAAACCGATTTTGGTGAGGACCGCCGACAATTCCTCGGGTTGGGAGAACATCCGGATGGATTCGGGGAGATAGGTGTAAGCGTCCCAGGACCCCACCATGATCTTGCCCATCGCCGGCATGACGTAAAAGGAGTAAAAGTCATAGAGTGTGCGGAACCAGGCGGTTTTAGGCCTGGAGAACTCCAGGCACATCATGGTCCCTCCGGGCTTCAGGACCCGGAATATCTCCTGAAAGCCCACCTCGGGACGGGTCAGGTTGCGGATGCCGAAACCCACCATGGCCGCATCGAAGCTGGCGTCCGGGCAACTGAGGCGCTCGGCGTCCCCCTGGATATAGCCGATGCGGGGAGCCAGGGGGGAGGCGGCCACCTTGGGCCGGCCCGCGGCCATCATGGCCCAATTGATATCATAGACGATGACGGCCCCGGCGCCGCCCAGGGCCCGGGCGGCCCGGAGGGCCAGGTCGGCGGTGCCGCCGCACACGTCCAGGACCCGATTCCCCGGCTTCAACCCCATCATCCGCACCGCGGCCCGCTTCCACAGGTGGTGAAGTCCGAAGCTCAAAAGCGTGTTCATCAGGTCGTATTTCCGGGCCACCGTGTCGAAGTGCTGGTGCACCAGCTTGCCTTTGGCCGCGGCGCTCACCCGGCGATAGCCGAAATAGGCCGTTGGAGGCTGGTTTTCCGTGAGTTCCTCGAGCTCGTGCTCTGACGCCATGTGCAACCTTTCCGGCCTCGCCGGCGGGAGCTTCCCCCGGGGTCTGGCTCTGGATGTCAAAAAAGATATTCCTCTTCAGATCACTCTCGTTAATTCTATCAAGAGCGGCCCCCGGGGGGCAGGAAAATGTTCGGCCCGTGGGGCTAACCGGTAATCAGCTTATGCACATCGATGCCGTATTTTTTCATGCGGTGCCAGACGGTGATCCGGCTCACCCCGAGGAGGGTTGCAGCCCGGGATTGATTGCCGCCGGCCTGGCGGAGAGCCGCAATCAGGGCCGCTTTTTCATCCATCCCGGCAGGGCTCGGGGCCGCCTCCGGGGTCTCGGTAAGGAGATCCGGGCCGGTTACCTTGGGCGGGAGGTGTTCGGGATGAATGAGGCCCTTTTCCGCCAGGACGAAGGCATACTCCAGGACCCCTTGCAGTTCCCGGACATTTCCCGGCCAGGGTTGGTCCATGAGGAGCCGCATAACGCCGGGGGTTACACCGGTTATGGGCTTGCCGCTCTTTTCCCGGAGCCGCTGGATAAAATGGTTCGCCAGGAGCGGTATGTCCTCCAGGCGGTCCCGCAAGGGGGGCAGGTGGATGGGGATGACATTGATCCGGAAGAACAGGTCCTCCCGGAATTTCCCCTGGGACACCAGCGATTGCAGGTCTTGGTGGGTGGCCGAGATGATGCGGACATCCACCTTGATGGACCGCACCTCTCCCACCCGCTCGAACTGTTTGGTTTCCAAAACCCTTAAGAGTTTCACCTGGGTGGACAGGGGAATATCGCCGATTTCATCCAGAAAGATGTCCCCGCGATTTGCCGCCTCGAATCTTCCCTGGCGATGGCTGTAGGCCCCGGTAAAGGCTCCTTTGACATGGCCGAAAAGCTCGCTCTCCAGCAAGGCTTCATTCAGGGCCGCACAACTGAACTTGATGAAGGGCCCTTCCCGTCGCTTGCCCAATTCATGGATCGCATGCGCCACCAATTCTTTGCCGGTACCGCTTTCCCCATGGATAATGATGGGAGCGTCACTTTGCGCCGCTTTTTCGGTGAGCTCGTAGACTCGCCGCATCACGGCAGAATTTCCCACCAGGCCATGAAACGCGGCATCGCCTTCCAACAGCCGGGAGAGTTCCTGGATTTTCTGATCCCGTTTGGTAAGTTCCGTGATATCCGTGAGCGTCTCCACCGCCCCTAACATCTCACCATCGGCGTTCCACAAAAGGGAGGCGTTTTTCAAGACAGTGATATAAGAGCCATCTTTGCGAACTAACGTGCAGGGTTTTCGGGTGGCCGAACCATGGTCGAACAGGTCGCACCAGGTTTCCTTCCCTTCGGCCCGGGCTAGATCACAGGCATCGCACCGCAGCAGACTGCAGGAGCCGCCGATGAGTTCCTCCCGGGTGTAGCCGATGATTTCCTCAAAGGCCCGGTTGACCATCATGATGGTGCCGTCCGGGGCCACCACCACGAGACCATCATTCATGGTGTTGATAATTTCTCGGCAATAACGGTACATCCCTGGTTCATCCATGCCTGCTCCGCGATTAAGTTAATACCTGTTTTAACATTTATTATAAGCCATCTCAGCCCCGATTGCCAGCGGCCATTTTTCTTTGAGGGGACCCTGGTATGGAGTTACCTTGCTATTCGTGGTCTTGAATAGTTGACCTGAGAAGTTGCCGGCCCCTGTGAGAGCCGCTGCACCGGTTATTCTGAGGGAGGGGAGAGGGCGAAGCATCTCTTGGAGATGAGACCGGCTTCCGGGGTCTGGCGCCGGGACGCCGGCAGATACAAAAGGAGGAGCACAGCACGATGGGTAACTGCATCTGGCCGATGGATTTTTGCGCCTCACCTGATAAAATAACGTAAGACTCGGCGCCGCCGTCGCCGCCGGTTTTGACTATTCTTAATCCTCGGAGGATTCCAGACCGATACCAGGAAAAGGTGTGAGTCAGGAAGCCACTGCACCAGGCTCCGGGCTGGGTTCCCGGGATTGTCCCCGGGGCGGCGGGAAGCGCCACCCGTGATCAACCTGGCCGGGATAACTTTTTGACAAATCACCTGGTTTCCCTGGGCTGCGCCTGCCCGTGAAAGGATACCGCACCGCCGTGGATAAGCATCACAGTTGCCTCAATACCCGGGCCATAATCGAATATTTCGAGGCGCAGTCGCCGGAGGCAGTGCCCGCCTTAATGGCGGGACTCGGCCCTGAAATCTCCACCCTTCCCGACCCCCGGGAATTCCTCATGGAGATCAACAACTGGGTTTCCAGTGAAGTTATTATTCAAATGTTTGACAATGCCCGGCGGATTACCGGCCAGGAGGATATCGCCTTCGATATCGGCTTTCAGTCCGCGGCCCGGAAGAAGCTGGGGTATGTCCAGCGGATCCTCCTGCTGGCGCTGAAGGACCCCCGCCACGGCCTGAAACGGGTGCAGGCCATCAATGACAAGTTCAATAAAAACAAGACCATTGAGATCGTCAAGGCCACCCGGGACCGGGCGATCATCCGGCTGCATTGGCTTCCCCACCTTCCCGGCATCATAGATTTCTGCAAGTTCAACCAGGGCATCTACTCCGGCATTTTCAGGATCTGGAACCTGCCGCCGGCCCAGGTGGAAGAAGCCCGGTGTTTCTTCAAAGGCGATGCTTATTGCGAATACCACTTGAAATGGGAAAAAAGATTTTCCCTCCGGGAATCCTGGCTGCGCCTGCTGATGCCCTGGTCTTTGCTCAAGTCCACCATCGAGGAACTGGAGCAGGACAAAGAGCTGCTGCGATTCAAGTTCAATGAGACCCATGACTTGAACCTGAGATTGCGGGAGAAAATCGACCATCTCGAATGCCTCCAGCAGACCAGCGGCGCGGCCATGTCGCTGCTTTTTATGGAAGATATGGTGCAGTTCTGTCTGGGCCTGCTCATCAAATTCACCAAACTGGACCGGGGGGTTATCTTCCTCCTGGATGACCAGAAACAGCTTGCCCTCCTGGAGGCTGTGGGCTGCGACCCCGCTCTGGTGGAGCCGGTCAGGGACCTGCGAGATATCGCTGTTTGATCCGACCCAACTCCTGGCCCGGGTGGCGCTGTACGGCAACCTGGCGGTTTTTTCCGAGGAAACCCCCGGAGAAGCGGGCCAGGCGGACCCGATGCTCCACCGCCTGGAGTTTGCCACCGGGCTGGCAGCGCCTCTCATGGTGCGCAATCAGATTGTCGGGGTGCTCCTGACCGGGGTCCAGCCTGGTAGCACCATTACTGAAGCGGACCAGGAGTTTGTGACCAGTTTTGCCAACCAGATGGCCATTGCTCTCCAGAATTCCCGGCTCTATGGCCAGTTGGAAACGTCGGAGCGACATTACCGGGGGCTGGTGGAAAATGCCCATGAGGGCATCTGGATCGTGGAGATCAACGGCGTCATCAAGTTCGCCAATCGGCGCATGGAGGAAATTACCGGCCAGGAGGATTTGGCCGGAAAAAACCTGGCGGATTTCTGGGACCCGGAAAACTACCGGAAAGTAGAAGCGATTTTGCAGCAGAACCAGGCGGGCCAGGTGGTGCAGCAGGAATTGGAGATTATTGCCAGGGACCGGGGCCCGGTGGCGGTGATCATGAGCTCCGTGCCCCTGATGGAAAATGGCCGGCTCCTGGGCACGTTCGCCATGTTTAGCGACATCAGCGAAAAAAAGGCCATGGAAAAACAGATCTGGCAGCACCAGAAAATGGAGGCCATCGGCACCCTGGCCGGCGGCATTGCCCATAATTTTAACAACCTGCTCATGAACATCATGGGCCTGACCGGATTGATCCTGGCCGGCATCGACGGCAAGGACCCGGCCTACGCCGACCTGAAGCTCATTGAACAGGAGGTGGTAAAAGGCTCGGCGCTCACCAGGCAGTTGCTCTCCCTGGGCCGGGGCGGGGCCTTTTCATCCAAGCCCATCGACCTCAATGCCCTCCTGGGGAAGGCTGCCAGGCTGTTTTGCCGCACCCGGAGCGGGGTCACCATCACCCGGAAGCTGGCCCCGGATCTGCCCCCGGTGGAAGTGGATCCGGGTCAGATGGAGCAGGTGATACTCAACCTGCTGGTCAATGCCTGGCAGGCCATGTCCCGGCAGGGGGACATGACCCTGGCGAGTGAGGCCGTGATCCTGTCCGAGGCTTTCTGCGGCTCCTACAAGCGGCCGGCGGGCCGCTATGCGCACCTCAGCCTGGCGGACACCGGCAAGGGCATGGATGAGGCCACGCTGGCCCGGATTTTCGAACCCTTTTTCACCACCAAGGACGTGGGCCAGGGCACGGGGTTGGGGCTGGCCACCGTATATGCCATTATCAAGCAGCATCAAGGCATCATCCGGGTGGACAGCCAGCCGGGCCAGGGCACCACCTTCCATATTTTTCTGCCGGTTTCCCCCAAAGCGGTGGTTGCCGAGCCCTCCCGGGACGAGGCGATCCTGCGGGGCTCCGGCACCATTCTCCTGGTGGATGATGAGGACGGCATCAGGATGGTGGCCGGGAGGCTTCTGCAGCAACTGGGGTACCAGACCCGGTTGGCTCCGAGTGGTCCCCGGGCCCTGGAGATTTACCGGCAGGAGGGGGACCGCATCGACTTGGTGATTCTGGATATGCTCATGCCGGGGATGGGAGGCGCCGAAACTTTTCAGGAATTGAAAGGGATCGACCCGGGGGTCAAGGTCCTGCTGTCCAGCGGTTATTCCCTGGATGGCGAGACTCAACGGGTCATGGCGGCCGGGGCCCGGGGGTTCATGCAAAAGCCCTATCGCCTGGCGGCGCTGTCCCATAAAGTGGCGGAAATCCTCGGCACGTCCTGAGGGCCGCTGGACCACGGCCCGGTTCCGCCGTCCTGATGTGCAGCAGCGGTTCTGCCGGTCTTATACGCAAGTCGAGACCTCTGCAGAAAGTCTTCATGTCAGGCATAGCCGCCCTACGGATTGTCCATACTCTATTTAGGCGCAGACCGAGGGCGCCTACGCTACATTTTGATGAGGAAGGATAGCGATAGAGACTTTCACAGAGGTCTCAAGTCGCAGACAAACGGCAATTTTTCTGTAGGGGCGGACCTATGTGTCCACCCTTAAGTCTGGGCGCACACGCAGGATGCGCCCCTACAATTCAATTTTTCCATTCTTGATTGCAACCCGGTATTAGTTATCTCCCCTTCAAGCCTGGAGGCTTTTCAGCCGGGCCGCGGGATCGAACTCCGGGTTCCGGCGCAATTCTTCCGGCCCGGGGGTCTGCTCCAGACGCATCAACTCCGCCATGGCTGCCAACTGCCGGTCGCGTTGGAGCCCGGCGGCCGCCATTACCCGGTGGTCCTTGACATAGAAGGCCAAAAAATTGCGTCCGGCCAAGTCACCGTGGACGATAAGCTCGTCCCAGGACTCAGCGTGCCCGACATACTGGAGGAAGAGATCGAACTGCTCGCTCCAGAAGAACGGTATCCCGGCAAACTCCACCTGGCGGCCCGCCATATTGTGGGCGGCGACGCGCCCGTGCTGCTCGGCCAGGCGCCAGTGCTCGATACGGATGGCTGCACCCGTGCGCCAGTCGGGGAAACGGGCCACGTCCCCCGCGGCATATAACCCCTCGGCGACCTGCAGCCGCCGATCCGTGGACACGCTGCCGTCGGCATTGAGTTTGACTCCCTGGAGCATTTCCGTGGCCGGCTTGATCCCCAGGCCCACCACCACCAGGTCGGCCGGGAGGGCTTCGCCGTCATCCAGCACCACCGCCTGAACCCGGCCGTCGCCCTCCAGGCGGACGGGAGTGCGTCCCAGTCGGAAGGCGACGCCCTTTTCTGCCTGCGCCTCCTGCAGCATCCGGCCGATTTCGGGTCCCACCTGCCGGGCCAGGGGGATGGACCCGCGGCCTACCACGGTCACGGCCAGCCCCCGCTTGGTGAGGGCTGCGGCGGCCTCCATGCCGATGAACCCGGCGCCGATGACCACCACCCGGGAGGCCGGGAGGGCGGAGGCGATAATGGCGTCGGCGTCGTCGGCGCTCCTGAGGGTAAAGACGTTAGGCCATTGGGCCCCCGGCATTTCCAGCCGCCGCGGCGCCCCCCCGGTGGCCAGGAGCAGGCTGTCATAGGTGAGGGTGCTGCTGTTGTCAAAAGTGAGCGTTTTTTCAGGCACTTGTACCCGGGCGACCCGCTGCCCCGTCAGGATTTCGATGTCATGGTCCCGGTAAAACTCCGGGGTCCTCCAGGGGAGCGCCTCGGGACCGGCATCGCCGCTGAGGTAGCCCTTGCTCAAATTGGGGCGGTCGTAGGGCAGGCGCTGCTCCTGGGTGATCATCACGACGCGGCCGGTGAAGCCATCCTGCCTCAGGGTTTCCGCCGCGACATTGCCCGCGGCCCCGGCCCCCAGGATCACCAGGGTGCGGTCATTGGCCGGATCGCGCCGCACCATGGCGGGCGTGCGCCGGCCTTCCGACTTCTCCGGGACCTTGACGAAAACGTCATCCCCCTCCACCCGCACCGTGTAGCACGGCTCGGCATCCAGGGCCGGAGGCTCCTCGAGGTCGCCGTTCATCGCATCGAAAACGGCTTGATGCCAGGGACACCTCACCCGGTGGCCGCTCAGGGCGCCTTCCGCCAGGGGGCCCCCATAGTGGGTGCATTCACCCCCGATGGCGTAAAATTTTCCCTTGAGGCGGACCAATAATACCTTGGTCTCCCCTACGACCACCTCGCGCATTTCTCCGTCCTGAAGATCCTGGACCTGGGCAACTTTGGCTTCCATGGGCAGTATCATCTCCTTCCCGGTAGAGGGGTCCACTGGTGATTTTTCTTTAATCTAGGGAGCCGCGCCACCTTTGGCAAGGGAGACGAGCCGCGATTTTCCTGTTCGGGGTGAGGTGGACGGCCGGATATTACCGGCCCGGGGAGACGATTATCGGCCGGGTGCGCTTGCAACTCCCTAAGATGGTGGTTAAATTAAAAATCGGTAAATAATCGACGGGAGATACCTGGTTCATGTTGCCTTTTAAAAAGATACTCTGTCCCACCGACTTCAGTGAACCTGCCTTCGTGGCCCTGAAACGCGCCGAGGAACTGGCCCGGCATTTTGCCGCGGAATTAATCGTGGCCCATGTTATTCCGACGTTGCCGGGCCCCCATTCGTTTCCTGACCCCCAGGCGCCCTTAAATTTTGAGGTGCCCCTGTTCCAACAGGAACTGGCCATCAAGGCGGAGGAGATGCTCAAGGACCTGGTTTCCCAACTTAAAGGGAGGACCCGGGACTTGGTGACCACCGGAGAGGCCGCGCCGGAGATCCTCCGGATCGCCCAGGAGGAGCGCGTCGACCTTATCGTCATCGCCTCGCATGGGCTGACGGGCTGGCGTCGGCTGGTCCACGGGTCCGTGGCCGAAAAAGTGGTGCGCCAGGCCGCCTGCCCGGTCCTGAGCATCATGGTACCCCCCGAGGCGGAGCAGTAAGTCGTTAAATGCCCGGTTGCGTATCGGCAGGACATGGGCCATAATGGGCCATTATGAACTTTGTGGAGGAGGATGGTTATGACTAAGGTAGCGATTAACGGTATGGGAAGGATTGGCCGGGCGGCTTTCAAGATCGTCATGGAACAGCCTGAGTTGGAACTTATGGCGGTCAACGACCTCATGGACCTGGACAACCTGGTCTACCTGCTGAATTATGACACCGTCTACGGCGTATATAAGCATCGGGTAACCGCCAGTGGCGACAAGCTGGTGGTGAACGGCAAGTCCATTAAATTTTTGAGCGTCAAGGATCCGGCCCAGCTGCCCTGGAAAGAGCTGGGGGTGGAGATCGCCCTGGAATGCACCGGGCTGTTTACCCAGGCAGAGGGCCTGAATAAGCATATTGCCGCCGGGGCCAAGTACGCTATGCTGTCGGCGCCGCCCAAGGGGCCGGAGGTCTGCTGCATCGTGCACGGCGTGACCAAGCCGGAGGCCGACGACCGCATGATCTCCTGCGCCTCCTGCACCACCAACTGCATCACCCCGGTGGTGGAGATCATGGGCCGGCGGATCGGCGTCAAAAAAGCGGTCATGACCACTATCCACGCCTACACCTCCTCCCAGGCCATGGTGGACGGGCCCAACAAGAAATTTCGCCGGGGCCGGGCCGGCGCCGCCAATCTGGTGCCCACCTCCACGGGCGCCGCGGTGGCCACCACCAACACGTTGCCCCAGTATAAGGGGAAATTCGACGGGGTCTCGGTGCGCTGTCCCGTGCCCTGCGGCTCCCTGGCCGATTTGGTCTTCGTGACCGAGCGGCCCACCTCGGTGGAAGAAATCAACCGGATCTTTAAAGAAGAGGCCGACGGCCGCTACAAGAATATCCTGGAATACGCCACCGACCCCATCGTCTCCTCCGATATCATCATGAATCCCCATGCGTCCATTTTTGACCCCAGCATGACCCAGGTGGTGGACGGCGACCTGGTCAAGGTCTTTAGCTGGTACGACAACGAATGGGGCTATACCAACCAGATGGTCCGGGAAGTCGTGCGCCTCTCCAAACAGGGGTAAGCCGCGGCCGGGGTCTTCCCCCGGCCCTGGCGTCTCAACATCCCCCACCTTCCCGGCGGGTGGTGGGGGAGGTTGAGGCCGAAGAAACCCCCTCAAGGTTCCCAGGACCCCAGTAAGGCAGGCCGGGAGCCGGGGAGAGGTGAAGCCTGCCAACCAGCGGACCTCCGGGCCCGGGCTCCTGAAATCCCGGGAAACCCTGCTTATCCGCCAGGAGGTTTCCCGACCCCTGAGTTCCCCTGACCCCAAACTTATGGAAGGAGGGTAATATGAAAATATTCACCCGAGATGAGCTGAGAACTCTTACCGCCGCGGCCCAGGCGCCGTGTGTGTCTATCTATATGCCCACCCACCGCCTGCCCACGGAAAATCAGCAGGATCGCACCCGGCTGAAGAATTTAATCCGCCAGGCCGAGGAATCCCTCCAGACCTACGGCTTGCGTCCGGCGGAGGCGGAGTCTTTCCTGGAACCGGTCACCAACCTTCTGGATACCATCTCCTTCTGGAAAGACAAGCGGGACGGCCTGGCGCTGTTCGTCGCTCCCGGGATGTTTCGCCTCTACCAGCTGCCCGCCAGGTTCGAGCCACTGGTGGTGGTGGCCCACCGCTTTCACCTCAAGCCGCTCCTGGTCTTCCTGGGGGATAACGAGTTCTTCGTCCTGGCCCTGAGCCAGAATGAGGTCAGGCTCTTCGAGGGGTCTCGCATGGGCCTCAGCGCCATCGACGACCTGGAAGGGGTGCCCAAAAGCCTGGCCGACGCCCTGAAATACGATGAACTGGTCAAGCATCTGCAATTCCGCACCGGCATCGGGACGGGCGGCGCCAGGGGCGAGCGGGCCGCCATGTATCACGGCCAGAGCGCCGATGACGCCAAAGATAAAATATTGCGGTACTTCCGCCAGATTGACCAGGGGCTGCAAGACTTCCTCCGGGAGGAACCGGCCCCCCTGATCCTGGCCGGGGTGGAGTATCTCCTGCCCATCTACAAAGAGGCCAACACCTATCAGCACCTGCTGGGCGAGGGGATCACCGGCAACCCCGAAGGGGTGAGCCCCGAAGAGCTGCACCGGCAGGCCTGGGCCCTGGTGGAGCCGCACTTTCACCAGGAACAGGAGAAGGCCGCGGCCCGCTATCGTCAACTGGCGGGCACCGGCAAGACTGCCAATGACTCCAGGGAGATCGTGCCCGCGGCCTACCACGGCCGGGTAGAGTGCCTGTTCGTGGCGGTGGGCCGCCAGCAGTGGGGGGATTATGATCCGGGGACCGACCAGGTTAGCATCCATCCGGAACCCCAACCTGGTGATTTCGACGTCCTGGACCTGGCCGCCACCCAAACCCTGCTCCAGGGTGGAACGGTCTATGCCGTGGAGCCCGCCCAGGTCCCGGACGCGACGCTCCTGGCGGCCATCTTCCGCTATTAAACCAAATCGGGGTCTGCCTAAGACGGCAACGCAAGAGGGGCCGACCCCGGCGGCCCCTACCCCAGCAGGACCTCCGGCCCCTGGCGGCCTGGGCCGAGGCCATCACCGGCTAGAGCCAACAGGGCGAAGAGGTCTTCTGCTGCTTTGACCGCGAAGCAGCCGGCTTCACCGCCCAAAACACCCTCCAACTGCAGTATCCGCTCCGGAAAGACTGAACCTTCCGCTTCGCCAAATGGGCAGATCGTTTGTTTGGATATCGATTTATTACCACAAAAAAATGCAAAGCTTCGCTAATGGCAATTGACATGGAATTTTACTTTAAAGAAAGTTGATCTGTTTGCGGGAGGCGGGTCATGACTTAGTACTACCGATCGGTGCTGGTCAGGGACCTTTAGGCTTACCCACCGTATAGCATCTGGCCGCTGAGGGATCGAATGCTGAATTCTAAGGGAAATTGGGTTTACCCCCCAATTTGTGCTATATTTCCTCCGGCGAGAAGAATTGGCTTCGAGAAGAGGATCGTTTGGAAAATTTTACTCGGGCATAGAAGCTCCAAACCCCGTTGGGGCAGGATGGCTATGGATGTGGCATAATCTCGTACCAAGTTTTACCTTACCGGAGATTTTAGCCGATTATGGTCGTCAGCTAATAAAGAGAACTTGGCTATGAGACGGATAAAAAGGCTGAGTTGCAGGCATTCGCAGTTACTGGGGGCGACCCTGGCATTGATGGTCTACCTGATCGCAGGTTCATCCATGGCTGCTGATCTGTTCATCGATGGCACCACTTATACGGTTAATAGCGACGTCAGCTTCGATAATGAGTATATCGGCAACTTATTTACCGGCGCCTTGAACCAGACCGGTGGCGCCAATACGGCGGCCGACCGCCTATTTCTGGGCTATAACTCGGGTAGTAGCGGTACCTATAACCTGAGCGGCGGCAGCCTCTCCGCAAATAACGCTATCTTAGGTAATGAGGGGACCGGGACGTTCACCCAGACTGGCGGCACGAACGCGGAGAACGGCAACCTTTTTTTGGGGTATTCTCCCGGCAGCAGCGGCATCTATAACCTGAACGGCGGGACCAATGCGGTGCCCGGCATTCTCTTTATAGGCTACAACTCGGGGAGCAGCGGCACCTATAATCTGACCGGCGGCAGCCTCTCGGCCGGTTTCGGGTTTGTTGGATACCAAGGAGTCGGGCTCTTCAACCAACGCGGCGGTATCATTAGCATAAGCAACAATTTGCAATTGGGATATTCTTCCGGGAGTAGTGGCACCTATAACCTGAGCGGCGGCAGTCTCTTTACTTCAACTCTCTATGTGGGCAAAGACGGAAACGGTATTTTCAATCAGAGCGGCGGCAGCACTGCGATTGAGGAAAGGAGCTCCGTTAGCGGCCTCTATCTCGGCTTTTATCCCGGCAGAATGGGTACTTATAACCTGAGCGGCGGCAGCCTCTCGGCCCCCGCTGAGACTATTGGAGTTCTGGTAGGAGGACTCGGCGTCTTCAACCAAAGCGGCGGCGCCAATGCAGTGACCGACGCTCTCGCTCTGGGTTATCGGTCCGGGAGCAGCGGCACCTATAACCTGCGGGGCGGCAGCCTCTTGAGCGACTTTGAATCCATCGGATTCCAAGGACTCGGCACCTTCAATCAGAGCGGCGGCAGTAATACGTTGACCGGGGATCTTATCCTGGGCGATTGGCCCTCCGGTAGCGGCACCTATAACCTGAGCGGTGGCGGCCTTGTGGCGCTTTCTGAGATTATCGGGGCTATCGGCAGTGGCACCTTCACCCATTCCGGCGGCACCAATACCGCGGATTCTATAACTATAGGTAGTAACGGCACGTACGCGCTTAGCGGCGCCGGTGTTCTTTCAGCCAATAATTTTACCGGCAACCTCACAAATGGCGGCACTGTCAACCCGAACCGTTCAGTGGGAGCCATGACCGTGAACGGCAGTTATACCCAGACCGCCAGCGGTAACCTGAAGGTGGAGGTCGCCTCGTCCTTGAACTACGACCAACTCAATGTGTTCGGTAATCCCGGCACCGCCAGCCTCAACGGCAGGTTGACCCCGACCCCCCTGAGCGGCTACATCCCCCAGAACAACCAGGTCTTCCCCGGCGTGGTCACCGCCACCGGGGGCGTCACCGGCGTTTTCAGCGGCGTGGGCAACTTAACCCCCACCCTGACAGGCCAGGCCCTGTATCTGGCCAACCGCGTCGACCTGCTGGCCCAGCGGAACTACACCAATCCGTACCTTTCTCCCCTCACCGGCAACCAACTGGCCGTGGGGCACATGCTCAACAGCGTGGCCGACACCACCAACGGGGACTTGAACTCGGTGCTTAGCACCCTGGACAATCTCCCGGACAGCAGTAGCGTCCGGAACGCCTACCAGCAGGTCTCCCCGGACAAGGCCGCGGCTCTGCCCGCCCTGGCCTTTGCCGGGGCCAACCTCCAGAAGCGCATGCTGTCCCGAGCGGATCACCAACCTGAGGTTCGGCGGCCAGGAGGCCGCCGGCCTGGGCGGTCTGCCCGGCTCCTTCAACTTCAATGGCTCCCGGGCGGAGGGCATGATGCTGGCCTACAACTCCTCCAATCTGGCGGGGCTGATCACCAGCGGCAAGCGGTCCGAACCCGCAGCCCCGGAGAGCCGTTGGGGCCTCTACCTCGACCCGGCCCTGATCCTGGGGTCCCAGAAGTCCTCCGAGAACCAGACGGGTTTTACTTTTAACATTGCGGGGTTCACTGCCGGGGCCGACTACCGGGTCCGGGATGACCTCCTGGTGGGCCTGGCCACCGGCTACAGCCACACCGGGGCCACGTTCCGGGGCTCCGGCGGCAATGTGCGGGCCAACACCTGGCCCCTGACGGCCTATGCAGCCTACCTACCCCAAACCTTTTACGCCTATGGCTCTCTGGGCTACGCCTTAAACTTCTTCAACCTGGAGCGGACGATCGGGTTTGGTGGCCTGAACCGCGCGGCCAGGAGCTCCACAACCGGCAACCAGTTCAACGCCTACGGTGAGGCGGGCTACGACGTGAAGGTGAAAGGCCTGGTGGTAACGCCGGTGTTGTCCCTGGCCTACTCCAGGCTCTGGGTGGACGGTTTTACGGAAGACGGCGCCGGGGCTCTGAATCTGAAGGTTGCCCCCCAGAACGCCAGTCCCTGCAAACGGGTGTGGGCGGCAAGATCGCCGTGCCCATGAAGCGGAACTCGGTGGTGGTGGTGCCTCAGGTCTACGCCACCTACCAGCACGAGTATTCCGACAGCAGCCGGGTGCTGGACGCCCGGCTCAGCCAGGCGGGCAGCAACTTCGCTTTTCAGACCGATAACCCCCACCGGAATTTTGCCGTGGTGGGAGCCAACGTTAACATCCTGACCCGGAAAAACCTCAAGGTGCAGTTGGACTACAACGCCGAGGTGGGCCGGGGCAGTTACACGGCTCACTATGTGAGCGCCGGGATGCGCTGGGAGTTTTAAGCGCACAGCATGAGCATTTAGCTTCAGCTTAGATAATAAAATGCTCACCGGCCCGAGGGGGCCTCGTTTCTGGGGAGGCACACTTTCACTCACTGCTATGATCCGACACGTATCACGAAGCCGAAAACCTTCCAAATCGCCAAGGGCAACCAATCGGTAGCCGCGGAAATCCTGGGGATTTGCCGGGTAACCGTTTGGAATCGCATGAAGCGCTTTGGCATCACGTGCTCCAGGCAAATCGAATCAACCAAAGAGGATTGCCAAAATCTGGTCTATGTCTCGTGAGCCAGGGCTCTATCCAGGGCGCTTGTTTATCGGTAGCGGCCCGGAAACCGGCGAACTCAGATAAATCAGCGCCGGTTGCATATCCGCAGTCTTTGGGTTTATTTCGGTCAGGATCGGTCCGGACCCGATTGGGTGATGGGGGTACGGTGGGTAATGCTGCCGACGGCCGGGAGGATGATTGCGGCCCTCGTTGGCATCAACCAACTCCCAGCACTGTCCTCAGTTTGGTTAGCAGCCCGGCGGCGTCGCTTTCACCGGGCTCGTCGGCCAGCCGGCCAAGAATCCCTAAGCCTTCGCTCGCCTCGTGGAACTCCTCGTCAGAAAGTGGACTGACCACCGCGGTATTCACCATGGCATTGACCATGAGCAGCTTCTGGACGAGATCCAAAGGCGCGGTGTCCGGGAGATCAGCGTCAATAATCACGAGATGGGGGGCAGTGGTGCGCGCGGCTTCCAGAGCCTCGGCTCCGGAGATGACACGCTGCAGGTTCACCTCCGGGTTTGAGGACAGAGCGGCGGCGAAGGCCTGCATGGCTTGAGGCCGAGCAGTGGCGAGAACGATGTGCAGCATGGATTCACCTCTTAGCGAACGTGGCTCCCGGAACCCGGAACCAGGCTGCCATCACTTGAGGGAAGATCATGGCGTGCCTCCTTGAGCTCCGAGTTCCGAGATCCGCGTGGCGCGTTATGCAGCGGAACGGCTTGAACCTGCCAGAGGAGTCCTCTGGTGATAATCGGCAATGGCTTCTCCCCGGGTAATTACCGACAGGCAGGGGCATTGCCAGTGGTTGCCCGGCAGGCCTCCCTCAGAACCTTCACATCTGTGGAGCCCCACCACCGCCGCCGCCGCCGCAGGTGAACTCGGTGTTAAATTGCGGCAGTTTACCTTGCAAGAATGCCTCCACCGCCTCGCTCACGGTTTGGACGCCGTTGCCGTACAGGACGTCGATTCCCACCTGATTGAACCCCATGAGCGGCCGCATGCCCATGCCGCCGGCAATGAGGACCTGCACGCCGTTTTGGGCCAGGTGATTGACCGGGGCCATGCAGCCGCCCTGCTGGTGCGGAACGTTGGGCAAGGTTGTGACCTCCAGCACTTTGCCTGTCGGCGATTTTCACCAGGGTGTAGAGGTCACAGTGGCCGAAATGGGCCCCAAGCGGGGCATCGAGACCGCCGGGATGATTTGAGGGAATGGCAACAAGCGTACTGTTCATGGATATTCTCCTTAAGGTGCTTTTTACTGAATCCTGTCTTAATACTGCAAAACCTGGTGTCAGCAAATCTTCAGGACAGCTTGCTTCCACCAGGCAGTAAAATCTTCGTTTCCCATGGTCTTTCCCTACCGGCCCAGACCGGCCAGCGCCTCGATCCGTGTCCAGGCCTGCCCCAGCTCACGGCTAAAATCCGACTTGGGCAGCTCGGTTACGACCAAACCCTGAATCATGGCATGGGTAACCAGCGGATCGTGGGGCAGTCGCGCCAGCACCGGATAGCTCTCGTTACGGCAAAAGGCTTCGATCCGGGCGGTCTCGTCCGGATTGAGGTCATACTTGTTAATGATGACCCCAAAGGCCGTCTGAAAGTGTCGGCAGAGAGCCGCAACCCGCTCCAGGTCGTGTCGCCCCGAGGGCGTGGGCTCCGTGACCGCCACAGCCAGGTGCGCTCCCGACAGGGAGCTGATCACCGGGCATCCGATCCCCGGGGCGCCGTCGCACAAAACCAGGTCGGCGCCCCGGGCTTTGGCCAGTTCCCGGGCTTGTTGCTTAAGAACCATAACCAGCCTTCCCGAGTTCTCCGCGCCCGGAAAGAGCTGCGCATGGACCAGGGGGCCAAAACGGGTGGATGAGACGTACCATTGGCCGCAGTGTTTCTCGGGGAACCGGATGGCCGCAGCCGGGCAAAAAGCCACACAAACTTTGCAGCCCTCGCAGCGCAGCGGGTCAACCGCAAAACCTGCCCCATTCTCCCGAATCGCCCCAAACTGGCACATGGTGGCGCACAGACCGCAGCCATCGCATTTCTCGCCATCGATTTCGGCCTCATTACCCGAGTAAAATTCCTCCAGGCGTTCCTTGGCCGGCTGCAGCAGCAGGTGCAGGTCCGGGGCGTCCACGTCCAGATCGCAGATGACCTTATTGCTGGCCAGATGGGCGAAAGCCCCGGTCAGCGAGGTTTTGCCGGTGCCGCCCTTGCCGCTGATGATGATGATCTCACGCATGGGCGGCCTCCCGGGGCTGGCTCGGCTGCGCCAGGTCCCGGATCTTGCCCCGGAGGGAGACAAAGGTTTCCTCGAGCCCGGGGGATAGGGTCGCGATAACCCGGCCGCGGGCAGTAGGCCTCGGCGATGGCCCGGTCGTAGGGGATCTCGGCCAGGATCGGCAGCCCCTTCTCGTGGCAGAACCGGTAAATGGCATCATTGCCCAGTCCGGCCCGATTGATCACGGCCCCCATGGGTTTTCCCAGTGGCGCAAAGGCTTCCCAGGCCAGCTTAAAGTCATAGACGCCGAAGGGCGTGGGCTCGGTAACCAGAAGAATCACATCGCTGTCCATCACCGCATTGACCGCCGGGCAGCTCACCCCCGGCGGCGCGTCGATGATGGCATCCCCGCCATTTGCCAGCATCTGATCCAGCCTGGCCTTCACCCGGCGCATCAGGGGCGGGCTCATGGCCTCGCCGATGCGCAGCCGTCCGGTCAGAAAACCCACGTCGCCGGCTCGCCCCCAACTGATTTCCCCCAGCTCCCGCTGTGCCGGCAGAGAGCGCCTTTTCGGGGCACACGGCGATGCAGCCCCCGCAGCCGTGACACATCTCGGGAAAGGTTAAAATCACCTGGTTGAATACGCTTATGGCCTTAAACTGGCAAAGCTCCGAGCAGGCGCCGCAGTAAGTGCACTTCGACTCCTCCAACGCCGGCACCGTCATATGGGCTATTTCGGTCCCGGCAATGGCCGGGTGGAGAAAGAGATGCAAGGTTGGGCTCTTCCACATCAAGGTCTACCCCCAACACCGGTCCGTCCCAAATAGTGGCCAGGGAAGCGGCGACCGTGGTCTTGCCGGTGCCGCCCTTGCCACTGGCCACGGCAACGATCATCGTCCGGCCCGGTTGGCCGCTGCCGCGATCTCGACCTGGCCGTTCTTGAACCGCTCCACGGCGTCGCGTACACTCAGCCCCTCCAGGTTCTGCCCCACCTTGATGCCGGCGGCCGACAGGGCCTGAAAGGCCTTGGGACCGACGTAGCCGGTGAGCAGATAACTGACGCCAGCCCGGGCAACCAGCTCCGTGGCCTGGATGCCGGCCCCCTGGGCCATCACCTGGGACTGACCATTATCAATGTATTGGGTATCCATGGTTTCCAGGTCCACGACGACGAAACCGGCGGCCCTGCCGAAGCGCGGGTCAACCTGATCGTCCAGCGAGGGACCTTCACTCGTCACGGCAATCCTGCTCATGCTTAACCCCTTCATTTTTCGTTCACCTCAACTATCTTGCCCCAACCTGCCCTAACTCATAGGAAAAACTTTTAAGGAGCTACTGCCAGGGCTCGTTCTCTTTATCGCTCTCGCTCTCCCCTTTGAGGAGAGTGGGTCAAGGTGAGGGAGAATAAATTCTTGGCAATGAGCACCACCAGGGGCACCCACCCACCTGCCTCGAACCGGGTGCGGCGATGATGGTCATACGCAGTCCATAGCTACCGGTTTTTAGACAAGCTCTGTGCCACCTAAACGCACTTTTGTGCGGAATGCAGAGATAACCAGGGAATACCGGCACCTGTCGCCAGGTCGTTCTCCTGCATCTCTCTTATCAAACATTTCTTCTTAAAGGTTAGTATACCAGTTCAGGCAGAATTGCACATTGGTTAAATTAATTTTCGCCTTCCGAGTCCACCAGGGTACTATTTTGTTCTCATTAAGTGGCCTATGGACGCACTAGGCATCCCGGCCCATGAAACCCGCCTTGGCTGACCGAGAACCGGTGACGCCCCCGAGGTGTTTGTCCGGGGAGCCGAAGGTGAGGGTCTGGTTCGGGGAGAACTGCTCAAGGCTGGCCTGGCAATGGGGGCACGTGCGGTCCGAATCAACCAGGCAGCCGACGCCCGCAAGGTCGCTCGGCTTGAACTTCGCGACCGCGGAACCGACCTTGGTGACCCGGCCGACGATCTCGTGGCCTGGCAGGGTTTCTATCATAGTGGGCGGGCTTGCCGCCGTGCCGTTTGCCATCATGACGGCCGCTCAGCGACCGGTCATGCGCTCCAGCTCTTCGGGATACCGAGCCCCTTGCACCGTGATCTTTGCGGCGGCGCTGTCGGCCAGTTTCGACTACCCTCCCGAAAAGTTCCCCGGCTACAGGATGGACAGGCGCTCGTCGTAGATGAATTCCCGGGTATGCCGGGCCACCCGTTCCGCCTCTATCTGGATCCTGGCGGTGCCGGTTTCCATGGCGGCCCGGGCCACGGCCTCGGCCACCACCGGGGGCACCCGGAAATCCATGGCTTCCGGCAGGATATAGCTTGGGCTCAATTTGTCGCCCACCAGGGCCGCGATGGCGTGGGCCGCGGCAATGTTCATGGCATCGTTGATGCTCCGGGCCCGGATGTCCAGGGCTCCCCGGAAGATGCCGGGGAACGCCAGGCAGTTGTTCACCTGGTTGGCGAAATCCGACCGCCCCGTGGCCACCACCAGGGCCCCGGCGGCCCGGGCGGCCTTGGGGTGGATTTCCGGGTCCGGGTTGGCCAGGGCGAAGACGATGGGGCCGTCAGCCATGGATTTCACCATATCCTGGGAAAGGACATTGGGGCCCGGAAAGCCCGATGAAGACGTCGGCGCCCCGCAAGGCATCGGCCAGGGAGCCCTGCTGCCGGTCCGGGTTGGTGATGGCCGCCAGCTCTTCCTTGATGGGGTTCATGCCTTTGCTGCGGCCTCGATAGACGATCCCGGTGGTGTCGCACACCGTGATGTTTTGGGCCCCGCCCTGGATCAACAGCTTGGTCACGGAAATGGCCGAGGCCCCGGCCCCGTTGAAGACGATCTTGACCTCGTCAATCTTCCGGTCGCTGATCTTCAAGGCATTGATCATGGCCGCCAGGGTCACCACCGCGGTGCCGTGCTGGTCGTCGTGGAAGACCGGGATATCCAGCCGTTCGCACAATCTTTGCTCGATGTCGAAGCACCGGGGCGAGGAGATGTCCTCGAGGTTAATGCCGGCAAAAACCGGCGAGATGTTCTCCACCACCTCGACAATCCGGTCGGGGTCCTGGGTGCTGATGCAGATGGGAAAGGCCTCCACCCCGCCGAAGGTCTTAAACAAGATAGCCTTGCCTTCCATCACCGGCAGCGCCGCCCGGGGGCCGATGTTCCCCAGGCCCAGGACCGCGCTGCCATCCGTGACGATGGCCACCAGGTTGTTCTTGCAGGTATAGTCGTAGGCCCCCATGGGGTCCTGGAGGATCTTGGCGCAGACCTCGGCCACGGGTTCCGGGGCATACAACCGGCGATAAATGACCTCGTCCTTGATGGGCACCTTGGCATAAACCTGGATGCACCCCTGGTAGCGGCTGTGCAGCTCCAGGGCTTCTTCATCGATGCTCAGCGACCCGTAGTCCTGGCCTTTTGAGGGCAGCCAGGCCAGCTCCCCTTCATAGATATAGCTTTCGGTGCGCTCGTGAATCCTTTCCGGAGTGATGACCTCGGCAGTCATCTGGGCCACCCCGGTTTCCTGGGCCGCCCGGGCCACCGCTTCGGCAATGACCGGGGAAATGTGCCAGTCCATTTGCCGGGGGATGATGTTATGGGGCGACAGCTGGTCTTCCGGAATCATGTCCGCCAGGGCCCGGGCGGCCGCCAGGTACATCTCGATGTTGACCCGGTGGGCGCCCACGTCAAGGCAGCCCCGGAAAAATCCGGGCGTCACCAGGGATGACCGTATCTGGTTTTCGCTGTGGGCCTGGCCCGTGGCCACCACCGCGGCGCCCCCGGCCCGGGCTTCGGCTTCGCTGATCTCGGGCTCCGGCAGGGCCAGGGCAAAGACGATGGGGTCTTTAGCCATGCTGGCGACCATCTCCCGGCTGACCAGGCCGCTGGCGGACAGGCCGATGAACACATCCGCCCCTTTGATGACCTCGGCCAGGCTGCCTTTGACGTCCTGGGGCCCCACCAGGCGGGCGATCTCAGATTTGGCCCAATCCATCCCCACGGTGCGGTAAACCCGGAGAGCCCCGTGGCGGTCGCAAATGACGATATTCGTATTGCCGGCGACCACCAGTCCTTTGGCCACGCCGATACCGGCGGCGCCGGCGCCGTTGATCACTACCCTGACATCCTTCAAGCTTTTGCCCACCACCTTGAGGGCGTTATAGAGGGCCGCCAGCACGATGATCCCCGAGGCATGGTTTTCGTGATGGAGCACCGACACCCGGACGGCGTGCCTGATCCGATTTTCGATGGTAAAGCATTTGGGGGCGGCAATGCTTTCCAGGCAGAACCCCCCGAAGGATGGGGCCAGGACCCGGACGATCTCGATAATCTCATAAGGGTCCTGGGTCTTCAGGGCGATGGGGACCGCATCCACGTTGGCAAAAGTCTTGTAGATGACCGACTTGGCCTCCAACTTGGGCAAGACCGCCGCGGCCCCGATATTGCCGAACTCATAAACCTGGCTGCCGTCCGAGATCAGGGCGATGGAATTGCCCCGGCAGGTATAGCGGTAGGAGGAGGCGGGATTCCGCTCGATTTCCTTGCAGACCGCCCCCACCCCCGGGGTATAGATGCGGCTCAGCACCGAAACATCCCGGATGGGCATTTTGCTCCTGACCCCGATTAAACCGCGATATCGCCGACGATAATCCAACGCATCCGATTCTTTATCCATTTTTTCCTAACCTCGTGCGGCGGTAAGCCGCGAACGTCTACAGGTTAATTGCTTATACAATGGGATCCAAGGTCTCACTCTGGCAAGGCCATTTTACCGGTGGCCGCAAATAAGTTGCCCTGCCAGCCCCATATCCCCGAGAGTTGGCGGTCGGCGGGCTTCATCAAGATGCCGCCTGGTCGGTCCGGCGACGGGGCAGGGAGAAAGAGAAGGTGGCCCCGCCGTTGAGCTGGCCCTCGGCCCAGACGCGGCCGCCGTGATGCTGGACGATGCGCTGCACCAGGGCCAGCCCCACCCCGGTGCCTTCAAATTCCTCGTAACGGTGCAGCCGTTGAAACACCCCGAATAATTTGGCGGCATACTGCATATCGAAGCCCACCCCGTTGTCTTTGATGTAATAGACATCTTCGTCGGCTTCGCTCCGGCAGCCTACCTCGATAATGGCGGCCTCCCGGGGACGGGTGAATTTAAGGGCGTTGCCCAGGAGATTGACCCAGACCTGGCGTATCAAGGCCAGGTCGGCCCGGGCCGGCGGGAGGGGCTTGAGGTCCCAATGCACCGTCCGGTCCTCCAGGGTGCCTTGCAATTCCCCCGCGACGTTCCGGACCAGCTTTCCCATGTCGACATTAACCAGCTTCACCTCCCGGCGGCCCAGGCGCGAGAAGGCCAGGAGGTCGTCAATGAGCTGGCCCATTTGCCGGGTATTGGCCCTGATGATATCCAACAACCGCTGCCCTTCGGCATCCAGGCGGTCGGCATAATCTTTCAGGAGAATCCGGGAGAAACCATCAATGGCCCTGAGGGGGGCCCGGAGGTCATGGGAGACGGAATAGGAAAAACTTTCCAGCTCCTGGTTGGCCGCCTCCAATTGGGCTCGTGCGCTTTTGAACCCGCTGTTCCAGTTCTTCATTGAGCTGGTGGATTTCTTCCTCGGCCTTTTTCCGGTCCGTGACGTCATGGAGGGCAAAGACCAGAAAATCCACCTCCCCGGCGTCGTCCAAGATCGGCACCAGGGTCCAGTCCCAGTAAGTCACCCCCCATTCCGGGTGGTCGGGGAAGATGAAGGCCTTGGCCACCGCCTGGTAGGCGATCTTGGTTTTCACCACCTGGGTGAAAATGGCCTGGTTTTCCTCGTGGGGGTAAAAGGCGAAATGGTTGTGGCCCGGGAACTCCGAGACGTCGCGCTGACAGGATTGGGCATAGGCCTCATTTACCTGGATGAAGTTAAACTCTTTGTCCAGGAAGACCAGGGGGGTGATGGTGTGGGCAAAGAAGGCTTCCAGGGATCGGGTCTTTTCCTTGAGGACTTCTTCGGCCCGTTTCCGTTCGGTAATGTCTATGCCCAACTCCAGGATCAGGGGGGAGCCGTCACTGTCGGCAAAGGGATAGACATAGGCGCGGTAAACCCGGCCCCCCCGGTGGACCCACTCCCGTTCCTGGGGCTCCTGAGTTTCCAGGACCCGCATGGCCTGGCAATCTTTGCAGGGGGCGTCGAAGCCGTACAACACCTGATAGCACCGCCGGTCGCCGGGGTCCCCGATTCTTTCCCGGAAAAACCGGTTGGCAAACTTGATGGAATAATCCGGGGCCTTCAGATAAACGTAGGCGGGCAACTCCTCCAGGAGGGACAGGAGGCGCCGCCGTTCCGCCTCCAGGGCCATTTCGGCCTGGCGGAGGGCCGTGATGTCCCGGATCACCCAGATGACCCCCATGGGCCGGCCTTGGGGATCGGTGATGAGAGAGGCGTTGACCAATACCGGGACCTCTCGCCGGTCTTTGGTCATGAGGTCGCACTCCAGGTCCCGGGCGTAGCCCTGTTCCAGGCAGGCGGTGAGGCCGGGCAGGATCTTGGCGCTATCCCGGTCCGCCACCAGCTTAGTAGCCAGTTCTCCCAGCACTTCCCGGCCCCAGCCGAAATACTCCGTCAGGGCTTTGTTGGTATGGGTAATGCGCCCCCTGAGGTCGGTGATGATCACCCCGTCCAGCATGCCGTCAACGGTCTGGACTGACGTGGCGGCGGCCGCCGCGGCTTCCTGGGCCTCCATGGCTGCAGCGGTGCTCCGGCTGATTTGCCGCCCCGCCAGGACGATTCCCACCACCCCCAGCAACCAGAGCACCACATGTCCCAGGATGAGAGACCAGGTATGCCAGGCTCGATACCATAATGTGTTTCATCGGGACCGACACACTGATGCCGCCCCGGATGTCGCCCACCTTGTATCCCTGCTCCTCATGGCAGGTGAGGCAGCTGGGCTCGATCCGGAAGGGACGCATCAGGCGCATGTAGGACTGGCCGTCCATGGAGACCACGGCGCTGACTTCTGTCTGGCCGTGCTCAAATGCCTCCAGCGCCTGCTTTTCCCAGGGGTCCGGGGCGTTTTGGGGCCGGAGGGGCTTCAAACTGGTGAGGTGCCCCCGGGGGAGACCTGACTTTTGGGCCAGTTCATAGATCTGGCGGGTCATGTAGGCCGGGTTCAGCAAGGTGAGCCGGCGCCCCGAGGGCGTGACGATATCCCGCTCCGGCAGCTTGGCCAGGTAAGGGGTGGGGGGCGTGTCGGGGGTCACCGGGACATAAACGCCGCCGTGGGCCGCGGCCCAGCGCCGGTAGAGCACGTCCCGCTCATAATTGGTCAACGCAATAGTGCGGGCCACCCGTAAAGCTTCTTCCCGGTCTTGAAGCAGATTCCACCCCAGGGACGCCGCCGCCACCAGGGTCCATACCCCTATCAGGATCCACCCATAATGCTTCAGGGGGATCGAGTGTCCTCTTGCTTGGTTATTGCATAACGGCTCCAAATGCATAACGGCTCCGGGACTCTGCCGATCCAGCCGTCAGGCGGCCGTCCTTGTTTGGTCCACCCCGGTCCCCGGCTTGGCGCCATGATCGGGATCTTAACCAAGTATACCAATAAATCAAAAAATTTCTCGCCAAGATGTGAAGGAATGACAGTCGGTTGAAAAAAGTCTGGCGTTGGGGCGGGCGACTATCCCGGGAGCGCCTGGGCGCGGCCCGGCGGCCCATCCCCAGAGGAGAATTGCAGTTTTAGGAGGATTCCGCGATAGTTTTGGGGGATGCCGAATGGTCTGTCTGAAAAGGCCCATAACGGCAGGATTCCCGGCAGGGGCGGCCGCCGCCCTGCCGCACCTTCTTCCAGCCAGGATATGCCAGGGCCAGATGATCAACCTCCACGAGTTTCGCGCCGGACAGTACAGCGTGCCCTTCTCCTGCGGGGATGAGCTCCCGGAGTGCTGCTTTACCTGCGTCTATCTGCTGTACGACGATACCGGCGCCTGCCTCTGCGGCTCCCGGTTCAACTATTTCTGCGGCTATGCCTGGCCCGACAAGCTGACCCACGACCGTCCCGCCCTGCCTCCAGGACCCCCGATAGTGTCGTGTCCCACAGATACCTGGCAAAATGTTGGCCGCAATAACTCCCCCTCCCCCGGTGGGAGGGGGTTGGGGGGAGGGGGATAGGTTGAAGCAATGCCCAGCAATTTCACCCTCACCCCAGCCCTCCCCCATCAAGGGGGAGGGAGAAAAAACCTTCAACCTTTGGGAAGATAATCCCGAGACGATACGGTAGAGCCAGTAGCTGGCGGCCGGGTCGCCGGCGCCGGGTTTCGGCATTAAGGTTTGACAACCCTGGCCGCTTCTTTTATTTTTAAGCCAGGGGGGAGGAAGGTCATGGGTGCCCAAAAGCGTTGTCTTTTTTCTCGAGCCGAGATTGCCCGGCGGGTGGCGGAGCTGGCCGAGGAGATCGGCCGGGATTATGCCGGCCGGGACCTGGTGATGGTGGGGGTCCTGAAGGGGGTGTTCATCTTCATGGCCGACCTGGTGCGGGCCCTGCCGTTCTCCGTGGAAGTGGATTTTGTCCGCCTCTGCAGCTACGGCGCCGGCACCAGCACCAGCGGCGAAGTTAACATCACCAAGGATGTGGAAATGTCTCTCCAGGATCGGGATGTCCTCATCGTGGAAGATATCGTGGACACGGGCCTCACCCTGGCTTTCCTCAAGCAGCATCTGGCCAGCCACCAGCCCCGCTCCCTCAAAATCTGCTGCCTCATTGACAAGCAGGAACGCCGGGAAGTGGACGTCCCCCTGGATTACATAGGCTTTCCGGTGGAGAAGGGCTTCCTGGTGGGCTACGGTCTGGACTGCGGCGAACGACCGCACCCTGCCGGAAATTTTTGTATTGGAAAAGGATTGAGAGCCGAGACAAGCATTCACCTTCACGCTTCAGCTTCGTCCTTGCCTGTAGGGGCGGGTTTAAAACCCGCCCCTGCATTTACCTCTTAAAGAGTTTAGGAAGACGATGACCGATCTGTCTCACCTACGCCGCTTCGCGGCCCTGGACCTGGGCAGCCTGACGGTGCGCCTGGCGGTGGCGGAGCGCACCCCGGATGGAGAACTCCGGGTACTGGCCCACCGCCGGGAAATTACCGGGCTGGGGCAGGGGCTGGCCGCCACCGGGGAGCTGGCCCCGGAGGGCATGGCCCGGACCCTGGAAGCGCTGAAGACCTTTAAGCAGGTCATGGCGGCCCATCGGGTTGCGGTTTGCCGGGCCGTGGGCACCCAGGCCCTGCGCCAGGCCCGGAACCGGCAACTCTTCCTGGATCAGGTTCGAGATACCCTGGGGCTGGCCGTCGAGGTGCTGGCCCCCGAGGCCGAGGCCCGGCTGTCCCTCACCGGCGTGCTCACCAGCTTTGGCCCCGGCGGTGCTCACGGCCCCGGACGTACTGGTCTTTGATGTGGGCGGGGGCAGCTCGGAGTTCGCCCTGGTGCGCCGGGGCCGGGAACCGGTCCTGGCCAGCCTGCCCCTGGGGGTCCTGACCCTGAGCCAGGCCCGGCCTCTGGGCGATCCGCCGCGGCCGGAGAAGGTGGCGTCCCTGAAGGAAGAACTGACGGCCCGCCTGGGTTCTTTCTATAAGGAGGCCATCGGGCCCTATCTGCAGGGGAACCCCCGTCTGGTGGGCACCGCCGGGGCGGTCACGACCCTGGCGGCCATGCAGTTAAAGTTGCGGGCCTATGACGCCAACAAGATCAACAACCTGACCTTGACCCGGGACCAGGTGGCGGCCCTGGCCGAACTGCTGGCCGGTTTGCCCGAAGCGGCCCGGGCCCATCTGCCCGGGATCGAACCCGCCAAGGCCGGGGTCATGGTGGCCGGGGCCTTGGTGGTGCTCACTATTCTCGAGGTCTGCCGGCAGGATTCCCTGGTGGTGATCGACGCCGGGCTCCTGGAAGGGGTCTTGCACGAGATGGCCGGCAAGTTTTAAGTTTCGGGATTCGCCGGAAAAGGATAAAATAATTATTTTAGGTCGCCGGCCGCTGGCAACCAGGCGATGGGATCATTATCATGAGAAAGACCAGGCACTTTACCCTGTTCCGCCTCGCATGGCGGGAGAATCTTGCCACCGGGAACTCAAACGCTGGGGGATAAACCGTATGTCTCAGGATAGCATTCACTATGCCTACACTTTCGATGATCTGCTGCTGCTGCCGGGGGCCTCGTCAGTGCTGCCCAGTGAAGCGGACCTTTCTACCCGGCTGACCCGGCGCATCTCCCTCAACATTCCCCTCATCAGTTCCGCCATGGACACGGTGACCGAGGCGGACACCGGCATCTCCCTGGCCCGCCAGGGCGGCATCGGCATCCTGCACCGCAACATGACCATCGAAGCCCAGGTCCTGGAAGTGGAAAAGGTCAAAAAGTCGGAGTCGGGGATGATCATCGACCCGGTGACCATCGGGCCCGAGGCCCGGATTGCCGATGTGCTGCAACTGATGGAGCGCTACCGCATCTCCGGCATTCCGGTGGTGGAGGGGAAGAAATTAGTGGGCATCGTCACCAACCGGGACCTGCGCTTTGAAACCAACCTGGCGCAGAAGGTCAAGGAAGTGATGACCAAGGACAGACTGGTCACCGCCCATGTGGGCATTACCCTGGAGGAGTCCAAGGCCCTGCTCCATAAGTACCGCATTGAAAAACTGCTGGTGGTGGACGCCGATGGCAATCTCAACGGGCTCATCACCATCAAGGACATCGAAAAAATCCGTAAGTATCCCCTGTCCTGCAAGGATGAGTTCGGCCGCCTGCGGGTGGGGGCCGCCATCGGGGTGGGCCCGGACCGGGAGGCCCGGGTCGAGGCCCTGGTCAAGGCCGGGGTGGATGTTATCTGTATTGACACGGCCCACGGCCATTCCTTCCGGGTGATCGAGACGGTGGAGGATACCAAGCGGCATTTTCCGGATGTCGAGTTAATCGCCGGCAACATCGCCACCGCCGAAGGGGCCCGGGCCCTCATCCAGGCCGGGGCCGACGCGGTTAAGATCGGGGTAGGTCCCGGTTCCATCTGCACCACCCGGGTGATCGCCGGGGTGGGGGTGCCCCAGCTCTCCGCCATCATGGACTGCGCCCGGGTGGCCAAAGCGGCCGACGTCCCCCTGGTGGCCGACGGCGGCATCAAGTACTCCGGCGACGTCACCAAGGCCCTGGCCGCCGGCGCCGACGTGGTGATGATCGGCAGCCTCTTTGCCGGCACCGACGAGAGTCCCGGTGAGACCGTGATCTTCCAGGGCCGCAGCTACAAGATCTACCGGGGCATGGGGTCCGTGGAGGCCATGAAGGCCGGCAGCCGGGACCGCTATTGCCAGGAGGACGTCAACCTGGAGAACAAACTGGTGCCGGAAGGCATCGTGGGCCGGGTGCCGTCCCGGGGAAAACTGGCGGACGTCATTTTCCAACTCATGGGGGGTCTGCGCTCCGGCATGGGCTACGTGGGGGCCAGGACCATTACGGAACTCCAGACCATGGCGAAATTTGTCCGCATCAGCGCCGCGGGCCTCAAAGAGTCCCACGTCCACGACGTCATCATCATGAAGGAAGCGCCGAATTACTGGGTGGACTTAGGGAGTGACTGGTAAGCGTGGGGAGGGCTCAGCAAAAGACCTGTAGGGGCGGACCTGGTGTCCGCCCTTTTCTTTGCCGGATCTGGGGCCGGGCGGGGCGGGCTGGTTGTTTTAGGAGTGGCGGCACAGAGCCCCGTCCCCCCAAGAGAGAAAACAAAGGAGGGCCAATGGCCCTCCTTTTCTCTGGTGCGCAGGGCGCACCCTACATGGCGGGCAGTGCCCGCCCCACAAAATGATAAGGGCGACCCGGCGGGTCGCCCTTACTTATGGGATTGGGGGATGGGGTGTGGGGAAGGGGGTAAGGGTCCACGACCCTTGGCCCCCTTCCCCACATCTTTCCCTCGTATCTTTTACCCTTCGGCGGCTTTGGGTTGGTCGGCCAGCCAGGCCGCCCGTACCTCGTGTTTCATGGGGCTGGGGCCCAGTTTCAGGGTCCGGGCCACCATTTCCTTGGCGTAGGCGGCGAATTTCGGGCCTTCCGAGGAGGACAGGTTGAACATTTCCACCCGTTCCGGTTCCATCCCTATCTGGTCGAAATCCTTTTTCACCTTGGTGACCCGCTTCCGGGCCCGGATGTTGCCCATGAGATAGTGGCACTCACCTTCCAGGCAGCCCACCACCATAACTGCATCGGCGCCGCTCTCAAAGGCTTTGAGCAGGTGGATGATATCCACCCGCCCGGTGCAGGGCATCAGGATGAGTTTGATATCCGGGGGGTATTGCAGTCGCATCGAACCTGCCAGGTCCGCAGCGCTGTAGCCTCAGTAGCGGCAGCAAAAGCCGATGATTTTGGGAGACCATGCAGCAGTCATAACTCCTCCTCTTCTTAATCCCGCCGCCAGAGCCGTTTCCTGGGCAATGATCTGGGAGTCAGTGAAGTTTTTCAAGGTGATGGCCTTGGCCGGACACTCCGAGACGCACACGCCGCAACCCTGACACTTGGCCGGGTCGATGTAGGCCGCGTCGATGGTGTAATCGATGACCGGTACATTGAAGGGGCAGGTGCGCACGCAGGTGAGGCAAACGGCGCATTTATCCGGCTCCACTACCGCCACGATGCCGCCCACTTCCACGACCTTCTTGGCCAGGAAGGTGGCGGCCCGGCCCGCGGCCGCCTTGGCCTGGGCGATGGTTTCATCGATGGGCTTGGGATAATGGGCCAGACCCGCCAGGAAGAGGCCGTCGGAGGGCAGGTCCACCGGGCGCAGCTTGGCGTGGGCCTCGTTGAGGAAGCCCTCGGCGTTCCGGGGCACTTTAAAGATTTCGCCGATATCTTCCACCGGGTTGGGCAGAATCGCCGTGGCCAGGGTCAGCAAGTCGGGGTACAGCACCACCGGCCGGCCCAGGATGGGATCGGTGATGGTCAGTTGGAGCTTGCCGTCGGCGGTCTGTTCCACCTGGGGCTTGCGGTCCAGATCGTAGCGGATGAACATGACGCCCAGTTCCCGGGCCTTTTTGTAGAGCAGTTCTTTGTCCCCGTAGGTGCGCATATCCCGGTAGAGGATGAAGACATCCAGATTGGGGTTGATCTCTTTGAGTTCGATGGCGGATTCCACCGAATGGGTGCAGCACAAGCGGCTGCAGTAAGGGCGCTCGGGTTCCCGGGAGCCGACGCACTGGATGAAGACCGCCTCCTGGGCTTCCATGATCTTGGGGTCTTTGGCGGCGACGAGCTTGTCCATTTCCAGGGACGTGCGGATCTTGGGGTTTTGGCCGTAGAGGTACTCTTCGGGTTTCAGGCCGTACCCGCCCGTGGCCATGATGGTGGCGCCGTGATCCAACTGGCGCTCACCTTCAGGGGTCTGGACCAGGGAGGAGAAGTTACCGACGAAGCCGCTGGTGTCTTTGACGGTGGAGTTGAACATGATCTCGATGTTGGGGTGCTTCTCCACCTTTTTGATCAGGTCTTCCAGATAGCCCCGATAGTCGTAACCCCGGGCACTGGTCACCAGGTTCCAGGCCTGACCGCCCAGTTTATCGCCCTTTTCCACCAGGAAGGCCTGAAAACCCATGTCGGCGATGGAGAGGGCCGCTTCCATGCCGGCGACCCCGCCGCCGATGACCAGGGCGGCTTTGGTGACCGGGAACGACTGCTTGTGAAGGGGCTCCAGCCGCACCACTCGGGCCACGACGCCGCGGATCAGGTCCTTGGCTTTCTCCAGGGCCTTTTCCGGCTCGTGCATATGCACCCAGGAATTCTGGTCCCGGATATTGGCCATATCGAAGAGGTAGGGGTTGAGGCCCGCCTCGCGAACGGTTTCCTGGAACATGGGCATGTGGGTCCGGGGGCTGCAGGAAGCCACCACCACCCGGTTGAGTTTGTGTTCCTTGATGAAATTCAGGATCTTGCCCTGGGTGTCGGTGGAGCAGGTGAACAGGTTCTGGTCGGCCACCGTTACCCCTGGCAGGGTGGCCACGTATTCGGTGAGGGCCGGGACGTTGATCACGCCGCCGATGTTAATGCCGCAGTTGCAGACAAAGACGCCGACGCGAGGCTCTTGCCCCTCGACATCCGTCTCGGGCGGCAGCTCTTTGACCGCAAGCTGGGTACTCCGGGCCGAGGCCAACAGCTCGCCCGCGGCCGCCGCAGCCGCCGAGGCCTCCATCACCGACTGGGGGATATCCTTGGGACCTTGAAACGCCCCACAGACAAAGATCCCTTCCCGGTTGGTGGTCACCGGCGCAAAGGGCGAGGTCCAGGCAAAATGGGTTTCCGGCCTGATGTCAACTCCCAGTTTTGCGGCCAGTTCCATGACCTGGTTGGAGATTTCCAGGCCGCAGGAGAGCACCACCATATGGAATTCTTCGCTCTGAATAGCTCCATCTTCGCTCATATAGCGAATGTGGATATTGCCGGTCTCGTGGTCGGGGTCGACGCTGTGAATCCGGGAGCGGATAAAGCGCACCCCGCTTTCCTGTTCGGCCCGCCAGTAATACTTCTCGAAATCCTTCCCATGGGTGCGCATGTCCATGAAAAAGATGGTGGTGTCCAGGGTGTATTCCTTGCAGTGCTCCTTGGCGATGACCGCCTGCTTGATGGCGTACATGCAGCACACCGAAGAGCAGTAGGGATTGGTTTTTTCATCCCGGGAACCGACGCACTGCAGCCAGGCGATCTTGGTGGGTTCATCCCGGTCGTAGGGGCGCATGACATGGCCCTGGAACGGCCCCGTGGCGCTCAAGATGCGCTCAAATTCCATGCTGTTGACGATGTTGGGGGATTCACTGTATTCATAACCGGGCACGCGGCGGGGATCGAAGAGGGAGAAACCCGGGGCCAAGACCACGGCGCCCACCTCCAACTCGCGCTCTTTCACCTCATCCCCGTAGTTGACGGCCTTGGCCAGGCAGACTTTCTCGCACATGCCGCAGCCGATGCAGGTGTCGCGGTCGATGGCGTAGGCCAGGGGCACCGCCTGGGGATAGCGGATATAGGTGGCGGCGCGGCGATCCAGACCATAATTGAATTCATTGACCGCCTTGACGGGGCAGGTCTGGCGGCAGATGCCGCAGCCGGTGCACTTTTCTAAATCGATATAGCGCGGGTAACCGGTGATAACTGCTTTAAAATCTCCCGCTTCCCCGGTAAGGGACGACAGCTCCGAATTGGTGATGGTTTCAATGTCGATATGCCGGGCCACCTCCACCAGCTTGGGAGAGACAATGCACATGGAACAGTCGTTGGTGGGGAAGGTCTTGTCCAACTGGGACATGGTGCCGCCGATGGTTGGGGAGCGGTCCACCAGGTAGACCTTGTATCCGGCATTGGCCAGGTCCAGGGAGGCCTGCATGCCGGCAATCCCGCCGCCCAATACCAGGGCAGCCCCGACTTTTTTATTATTTTGCTGCGTCATGAGTTATTCCTCTTCCAAAGAATTGAATCGCAAGCCTGGCGGGCTCATTGACCCTCAGAGGGGCTAGGCCGCCAAGAGGCCGAATTTGGGACTGGTGCCCTCATGCCCCAGGATGGTCACCAGGGAGACCTTCTCCAGGTCGTTCAAACGCAAGGAGATCGTGTAGATGCCCAGGCCGGTGCGGGCCGCCAGCTGCCGCACGGTCTGAGGCCCGGCCTCCAGGGCGGCATAGAGCAGGTCCCGCTGGTATTCCTCTACGGCCACGGTCTTAACCAGGTCGTCGTAGGCCCCGGGGTCCAGCTTTTCATGGTAGACATTTTCCACTTCGGTGAGTTGACGCTGCGATGCCCATCAACCATCTGAGATCGGGGTTCATTATGGCCCGGCTCACCGCGGCCAGGGGAAGTTCCTGCCGGTCCCGATCCAGGGGGCCCAATTCCCGCAGGGTCTCAGTGAGCTCGGTGACATATTCGGCAAACTGCTGACCCTCGGTGGCGCTGACCCAACGGACCTGCAGGCGCTCCTGGCCCAGGCCCGAGATGTCCAACAAATAACGCACCAAATCCATTCTCTTGGCGGCATAGACATTACCTTCCAGGTAATGGCAGTCTCCTATGTGTCAGCCAAAGACAAAGACCCCGTCATAATTTTTTTGTAAGGCCTTCATGACATACATCGGGTCTACCCGGCCGGTGCACATGGTGCGCATGATGCGCAGGTTGGCGGGGTATTGAAATCGGGCAATCCCCGCGGTATCGGCCCCGGCATAGGCGCACCAGTTACAGAGAAAGCCCATGATTTTCGGCTCGAAATCTTTACTCATCAACCGACTCCTTTTGATTTTTCTGACCTCGCCTTAAGCAGCCATATGAATGTAAGCCAGGATCTGCTTGTCGCGGAAATGGGCCATGTCAATGGCCCGCTGGGGACAACCGGCGGCGCAGATGCCACAGCCCTTGCACAAAGCGGAGATATTTTCCGCCCGCCAGCCCTTGCCCGGCACCTCAACCAGCTTGATGGCCCCGAAGGGACAGCTGGCCTCGCACAGGCCGCAGCCGATACACAGAGATTGGTCCACCGTCGAGACGATGGGCTCCACCTCCACCTGCTCCTGGGCCAGGACGGTGGCGGCCCGGCCCGCCGCGGCCTTGGCCTGGGCGATGGACTCATCCATGGGCTTGGGATAATGGGCCAGGCCGGCCATAAAGATGCCGTCGGTGGCAAAATCCACCGGCCGCAGCTTGGCATGCGCCTCGGCAAAGAACCCCTCGGCGTTGCGGGACACCTTGAACAGCTCCCCCAACTCTTCCGTGGGATTGGGCAGCACCGCACTGGCCAGGGCCAGCAGGTCGGGCTGCAGGACTATCGCCCGTTCCAGGATGGGATCGGTGATGGTCAATTTCAGTTTGCCGTCGGCCGTCTGGTCTACCTGGGGCTTGCTCTCCAGGTCGAAGCGGATGAAGATGACCCCTTGTTCCCGGGCCTCTTTATAGAGCAGTTCCTTTTCGGCGTAAGTGCGCATATCCCGGTAGAGGATAAAGACATCCATCTCCGGATTAAGCTTTTTCAGGGCCAGGGCGCTCTCGACGGAATGGGTGCAGCAGAGCCGGCTGCAGTAAGGCCGCTGGGGTTCCCGGGAGCCGACGCACTGGATGAAGACTGCCTGCTGGGCGCCGGTCACTTTGGCGTCTTTGGCATTGATGAGCTTGTCGATCTCAAAGAGCGTCAAGACGTTGGGGTTGGCGCCATACAGGTACTCTTCCGGCTTGTACGGCTGGCCGCCGGTGGCCAGAATGGTCACCCCGTGTTCGAGCTGCCGTTCGCCCTTCGGGGTCGCCACCGTAGTGGAGAAATTGCCGATGAACCCGGTGGGGTCTTTGACGGTGGAGTTGAACAGGACCTCAACGTTGGGGTGATTTTCCACCTTTTTGATCAGGTCGTTCAGGTAGCCCTGGTAGTCATAGCCTCGGGAGCTTACCACCAGGTTCCGGGCCTGGCCGCCCAGTTTGTCGCCTTGCTCCACCAGGTAGGCCTTAAAGCCCATGTCGGCGATGGACCAGGCTGCTTCCATGCCGGCAACGCCGCCGCCGATCACCAGGGCAGCTTTGGTTACCGGGAAGGTCATTTTCTCCAGCGGTTCCAGCTGGGTGACCCGGGCCACGGACATCTGCACCAGTTCCTTGGCCTTTTCCAGGGCCTTTTCGGGCTCTTGCATGTGCACCCAGGAATCCTGGTCCCGGATGTTGGCCATATCGAAGAGATAGGGGTTGAGCCCGGCCTGCTGCAGGGTTTCCATGAACAGGGGCGCGTGGGTGCGGGGACTGCACGAGGCCACCACCACCCGGTTGAGTTTGTTGGCTTTAATGGCCTCCAGGATTTTGTCCTGAGTGTCAGCGGAACAGGTAAACAGGTTCTGGTCCGCCAGGACGACCCCCGGCAGGGTGGCGACAAATTCCGTGAGGGCCGGGACGTTGATGATCCCGCCGATATTGATGCCGCAGTTGCAGACAAAGACGCCCACCCGGGGTTCCTGACCGGTAATGTCCATCTCCGGCGGCAACTCGGGCACCTTGATGGCCGTGCCCCGGGCGGCGTTCAGCAGTTCGCCGGCGGCCGCGGCCGCGGCCGAGGCTTCCATGACCGATTGGGGGATGTCCTTGGGGGCCTGAAAGGCGCCGCAGACATACACGCCGGGCTTGCTGGTGGTCACCGGGGTAAAGGGACCCGTGTTGGCAAAGCGGGTGTCGGACTTGACGTCGATCCCCAGGGTTTCGGCCAGCTGCAGGGCTTCAGGGGAGGACTCCAGACCCACCGACAGGACCACCATATCGAAGTGTTCCACCTTCAACTCGCCGGTCTCGGTGAGGTAGCGGATGGCCACGTCTGAGGAGCCCGGCACCGGATCGATGCTGTGAATCCGGGAACGGAGGAAGCGGACGCCGTGTTCCTCTTCGGCCCGCCAGTAATATTTCTCGAAGTCCTTGCCGTGGGTGCGCATGTCCATGAAGAAGATGGCGGCGTCCAGGGGATCCTTGCTGTGTTCCTTGGCGATGACCGCCTGCTTGATGGCGTACATGCAGCAGACCGCGGAGCAATAACTGTTGTCGCAGTGGTTCAGGTCCCGGGAGCCCACGCACTGGAGCCAGGCGATCTTCTTGGGCTCGGTGTGGTCCGAGGGCCGGATCAGGTGGCCGGAGAACGGCCCGGAGGCGCTCAAGATGCGCTCAAACTCCAGGCTGGTGATCACGTTGGGATAGGAGGCGTAATGGTAGGCGCCGTACTTCATGGGATCAAAGGGCTGGAAGCCCGGGGACATGATGACCGCGCCCACGTCCAGCTTCAGGGGTTCGGGATGTTGGCCATGAGAAATCGCCCCGGCCTGGCAGACGGCCACGCATTGCATACATTCGGAGCAGACGCCGCAATTGAGACAGCGGGCCGCCTCCGCCTGGGCCTCGGCTTCGGTGTAGCCCTGGGCGATCTCATCGAAACACTGGCAGCTGACTTCCGGCGGCAGGGTGGCCATTTCCACCCGGGGAGCCCCTTCTTCATCCTTGGGCAGATCCGCCCAGCGCTTGTGGGCCTCCTTGCCTTCCTGGCGGCCTTCTTTCATATCGACGCCACGGAGGTAGCGGTCGATGGATTCCGCCGCCTCGATGCCGCCGCCCACCGCCTCGATGGCGATCCAGGGGCCCGTGTGCACGTCGCCCGCGGCAAACACGCCGGGCTTGGAGGTCTCATAGGTGACTTCATCGACTTCGATGGTGCCCCACTTGGACAGCTTGATGCCGGACCCTTCCAAGGCGGAGAGATTGGCTTTCTGGCCGATGGCGGGGACGACCATGTCCACGTCCAGGATATATTCGGAACCGGGGATGGGCACAGGGGAGCGGCGCCCGGAGGCATCCGGTTCCCCTAACTCCATGCGCTGCACCTTCAATCCGGCCACTTTGCCGCTCTTGACCACGACTTCCACCGGGGCCGCCAGGAATTCGAGCTGCACCCCTTCACAGTAGGCCTGTTCAATTTCATGGCCGTGGGCCGGCATCTCTTCCCGGGAACGGCGGTAGACGATAGTGACGTCGGACCCCAGGCGCCGGGCAGTGCAGGCCACGTCCATGGCCACGTTGCCGCCGCCGATGACCGCCAGTTTCTTGCCCACCGGATTGGGTTCGCCCAGGGCTTGACGGCGGAGAAAATCCACCCCCTGGACCACGCCTTCCGCCTCTTCCCCGGGAACGTTCATCTTGCTGCCCACATGACAGCCGACTCCCAGGAAGACCGCTTTGTAGCCCTGCTTCTTCAGGTCATCCAGCGTGAAATCCCGCCCCATGGCCGTGTTGGTCTTCAGTTCGACGCCCAGGCGCAGGATATTATCGATCTCTTGATCCAGGATATTTTTCGGGGAGGCGATAATCCGGGATACCCACCCGCAACATGCCGCCGGCCTTGGGCAGGGCTTCAAAGACCGTGGACTTGTAGCCCCGCAGGGCCAGGTGATAGGCGCAGGTTATACCGGCAGGGCCGCCGCCGACGATGGCCACTTTCTCGCCCCGGGGCTCGGCCTGGAGCAACGGAATATCGGCGATGTTGACGGCATCGGCCGCATAGCGTTTCAGGCTGCAGATCGCCACCGGCTGGTCCACGTCCTTGCGGCGGCATTTGTCTTCGCAGGGATGGGGGCAGACCCGGCCCAAAACGCCGGGCAGGGGCAGCCGGTCCATGATCAGTTTCAGGGCTTCCGCCGGTTTGCCGGCCTTGATCAGCTGGACATAGCCCTGGACCTGAATTTCAGCCGGGCAGGTAACGGCGCAGGGGGCCCGGTCCAACTTCTTGATGGCGAAGGTGGAAGGTATGGCCTGGGGATAGAGACGATAAATGGCCTTGCCTTCGCTCAGCCCAATATTGAATTCGTCGGGAACTCCCACCGGGCAGACCTTGGCGCAGTCGCCGCAGCCGGTGCATTTGGCGGGGTCGACGAAGCGAGGCTCCTGCTCCACGGTTACCGTGAAGTTCCCCGGTTCGCCGGCAATGGCCTTCACTTCGGTCAGGGTGTGGATCTGGATGTTCAGGTGCCGGCCGCATTCCACCAACTTGGGTGAGATGATGCACATGGCACAGTCATTGGTGGGGAAGGTCTTGTCCAACTGGGCCATGACCCCGCCGATAGCCGATTTCTTCTCCACCAAATGGACAAAGAAACCAGAGTTAGCCAGGTCCAGGGCGGCTTGCACCCCGGCGATCCCGGCGCCGATCACCATGACTTGACCTACAGGACCTCGTTTTTCGGCTGCCATAAAAGCACCTTCCGTTTAAGCAGAATATTTATATAACAAATTTTGTTCAGGTATTGTGAAATTACCCACTAGTACATCCTAAAAAATAATGTTCAAGATGTCAAGAGAGAATGAAAGTGCGAAATGGGGCTGGCTGTGGGTTTAACTACCGGTCGCCGACTTGCTTAACGGCCGAAAATGCTTAATGTTATGAAAACGGCGACTGCCGGGAAGGGGAGAAAAGTCTCCTGGCCGAGCCCCGAATGGGGCAAAAAGGGGCAAAGGCCGGCCCCGGTTCTTCCGGAGGGCAACGCACAGACCGGTTTTATAGCTGCGGCTGGTACTGCCGTGTGTTCCTTGATTGATAAAAAGCTGAACCGCGGGTTGGCTCGGGGTCCGCCCTGCGAACTTTCACGGGAACGGCTGATACCAATCTGCGCTCAAAAGGTAATTTCCTGCGAGGTGCGTCTTACGCACCAGGATGGCTGAGCGCAACATGATGAGTCTATGACCAGGACGACTGCTCCAGTAATTAAGGAATATAAGGAGGAAAGACGATGGTGCGTTTGGCCGATATCCAGGCGGAGGTGCCGGGTTTTCTGGAAATCCTGGGCCTGCCGGAAGAGCCCCTGGGGATGTTTTATGCCCCGGTGGCCCCGGTGGAGGGTTTTTCGCCCCAGAGCGCCATCCTGCCCGACGCGGCCCGGGAAGCCGCCGGCGAGGTGGACTGGCAGGCGACCTTCGCCAATTTCGCCTGCGTCATCGGCTTGATCTGGCGGGCCCGGAAGCTGGGAAAACCCGCCTACTTCGACCAGAACCGCTTCGGCTGCCTGGGGGGCGCTTTCTACCTGGGTTTTTTAAAACCGCAGTTGGACTTTATCACGCACTATGTCTCCACCGGCATCCCCAACGTCCTGGAAGGGGAGTGCTACCTGGAGTCCCCCGAGGTCACCCGCCGGTTCTTCGAAACCATCGACCCCCGGCCGGCCCCGGCCCCCGTCTGCGTCTTCAAATCCCTGAGCCAGTTTGCCCCCGGGGAGAACCCCGAGGTGGTGATCTTTTTCGCCCGGGGGGAAGTCATCGGCGGCCTCCACCAACTGGCCACCTTCGTCACCAACGACTTCGAGGCGGTGATGTCCCCCTTCGGCGCCGGGTGCAGCAACATCGTGACCTGGCCCTTGAGATACCTGGCGCAGGGGCGGTTGAAGGCGGTGCTGGGGGGCTGGGACCCCTCGGACCGCAAGTTTTTGAAGCCCGACGAAATCACCTTCGCGGTGCCCTGGGAGATGTTCGCCCGGATGGTGACGCGCTACCGGGAATCCTTTCTTACCAAACCCACCTGGGCCCTGGTCCGGAAAAAAATCGAGCTGAGCCGCAAGGTCTGGAAGGATAAATGAGGCGCCGCCAAGAGGGCAAAAAAACCCCGGCCCCTTCTTAAAGGGGCCATTGGGTTATGGGGATCATATCAACAACTGCATTATTTTATTGTGGAAGGACAAATAAAGTAATGCCACAGAGGGCGACCGAGGGGCGGGCGCATCCTGACCCCGCCAAAGCCCCGTTGCACTACCAGCATATCGGTAACTTATTATTCCAGAGAAGTTCCGTCAGTGGCAAGTGACCTGCCATCCATCCATTTCTCTTTCCACCCCCATTTTTTGCCAGCCGGCCTATTTCCATGGCCCGGGATGGTATGTTCAGGTGGCCTTCGCCTTTCCTCTGGCTTACCACTTACGGGCGTGCTGGCCTGGAGTTCATAGGCCGCCGATTAGCGGAGAATTTGGTCGCCGACGGCATTGTCTGTCCTTAATCCGGATAAAATATCTTTACAATGAAAATTGTGCTATCATTTATTCCACCAATTAAATTTAGCCATAACACCGGGAAGCGTTTCAGGAAATTCTGACCAGAGGTTCCCAAAAGCTCTTTTGAATTGAGGAGGGGAAGGCTCCCGAATCATCGTGGACATAATCTCTTCACACAGGAGCAAGACCATGTCCAGACTAAGGAAATGCCCGCGTCGGCAAAGGCCGGGCTTATGCCCTGCCGGGAATTCTCGCCTTGATGATCCTGGCCTTGGGGATGACCCTGCCCCGGGTCTCCCTGGCCGCGCCCGGGACCTGGAGTTACACCGGCCCCATGAGTACAGCCCGGGCCTATCACACGGCTACCCTGCTCCCCGCCGGCCGGGTCCTGGTGGCGGGGGGGGTTAATTCTAACTTCACCAACTATCTTGCCAGTGCAGACCTCTATTACCCGATCTCCGAGACCTTTGGCTCCGTCGGTCCCATGGGCGTAGCCCGGTCTAATTACACGGCGACCCTGCTCCCCAGCGGCCTGGTCCTGATCGCCGGGGGGGAAAATTCCGCTTCTCAACTTAAAACTGCGGAGCTATTTAACCCCCTCTCCGGGACCTTTTTCCCCATCACCGGGATGGGCCTCCCGGTCCAATCACACGGCCACCCTGCTGCCCAGCGGCAAGGTCCTGGTGGCGGGGGGAAAACATGGTTCTGGCCAGCTTGCCCTGGCGGAGCTCTATGACCCGGGTCTCCGGGACCTGGACTCCCACCGGCGCCATGGGTACCGGTCGGCAGAATCACACGGCGACCCTGCTGCCCAACGGCAAGGTCCTGGTGGTGGAAGGATACGATGGTACTGACCCTATTCCCGGTGCGGAGATCTATAACCCCGCTACCGGGACCTGGGGCCTCACCGATCCCTTTCTGGAGTTCAGGATTTTGCACACGGCCACCCTGCTGCCCAACGGCAAGGTCCTGGTAGCGGGAGGTGCGACTGAAAGTGCCGTGCTCTATGATCCGGCTACCGGTGCTTGGAGCATCACCGGAGACATGGCCAGCAGCAGACTTGGCCACACGGCCACCCTGCTGGTCAACGGCAAGGTCCTGGTGGTGGGGCGGTGCCAATCCCTCTGCGGAGCTCTATGATCCGGTCTCCGGGACCTTCAGCCCCACCGGCTCCCTTAACGCTAACCGATTCGTTCACACGGCCACCCGGCTGGCCACCGGCAAGGTCCTGGTGTCCGGGGGAGCTCTTGGTATGAGTGGTGACCTGGCCACTGCGGAGCTCTATGAACCGGAGCCGCCTCCCGCCGTCAAGCTGCCTCCCCTGTTGGCCTTCTACCCCTTCGAGGGCGACGCTCGGGATGCCAGCGGCAACGGCCGCCACGGCACGATCATCGGGGCTCTCCCGCAGGTGGCGGGTTACGAGGGGCAGGCCTGTTATTTCAACGGGGGCCCCAACCACATCACCCTCCCCCTGGACATCAGCCCCGACAAATTCCCCAAGCTGGCCATGGGTGGGTGGGTCTGGAAGGCTGGGACCGTAGCCATCCAGACCATCCTCAGCCATGACAACGGGGGTTTCGACCGCTGCCTGGACACCGACAACCGGGGCATGGGTAACGGCTGGTCGGCCTTCTGCGGCCCTAATGGCCAGGTCCTAGGGGCCGTGCCGGGCATCTTGGGGTCCTGGACCTTCGTGGCTGTCAGCTATGACCAGGCTGCTCATACCGTCAAGCTCCAGGTGGATGACATGGTGCTCACCAAGACCGGGGTGACCCTGGGCCGGGGGGGAAGTAAGTCGTATGTCGGCGCCACTCCCCAACTCGATGGAATTTTAACCGGGGTCATCGATAACGTCTTCGTTTTTGGGGGCGTGCTCACGGATGCGCAGATTGCCTTCATCCGTCACGGCGGGGCCCAGGCCATTCTCACCGTGGCCCAAAAGCCAACCCCGCCCTCCTGCTCTTGCTTTTGGACGATTAGCAGAGAGGAACCGGCCATGGTCTGCCTCTCCCCTGATTGGTCATGGCCGGTTTCACAGGGCATGTGCCCAACAGATTAGACGCAATCCTGCCCCTCTTGCCGCTCGACAGGGATGATAAAAGACGCGGTTGAGGAAAACGCTAAAAATCATGGATAACCGCAGGTTAAGGAATATTTTTAAAGAGGTGGAATTGAAGATCACGGTCATATAAGTGAGGCTATAATTAAAACAATGAATTGTTTATATGTATATCTATTAAGATAGAGTTTAGACCCCGCCGCCGTTTTCTTTCAAGACCAAGCCTCACCTAAGATTTACTGGTCAATCCGGCAAATCCGGGACGGCGCTCCTGGCGGTGTAGTAGCCCTGGGTCTCCTTGACCGTCACCGGGCCCTCGAACATGGCCGAGAGGTGGGAAGAGGTCAGCGCCTCCGGCTTGGCGTCGTCGAGCAGAACCCGGCCATGCTGGAGGAGGACGACCCGGTGGATTTCCGGGAAGATTTCTTCGATGTGGTGGGTGACCAGGATGATGGTTTTACCCTGGCGGGCCAGGTTCCGGAGGGTGGTGAGAAACCGGTGCCGGGCCATCAGGTCCAACCCGGTGGTGGGCTCATCCAGCAGCAGGGCCCGGGGGTCGGGCACCAGGGCCCGGGCAATCATGACCCGGCGCACCTCCCCGGGAGACATGGACTCGATGAAGGCCTCGGCCAGGTGGGAGGCCTCCATCAGGGCCAGGGCCTGACGGCCCCGGCCTAACATGGCCGGGGTGGGGTGGTGGTGCCGGAAGAGGCCGTAGGAGGCGAAGAAGCCCGAGACCACCGCATCCAGGCCCCGGGTCCGCCCCGGCAGGGTCCCGGCCAGGATGGAGTGCTGCAGGTCCCCCGAGACGATGCCCACCAGGGAGCGCAGCTCGGAGACATCCCAGAGTTCCTGCCCCAGGATCAACAGGGGCGGCGTCCCGTCGGCCGGGGCCAGGGGATAGTCCTGGTGGGCGATGAGCCGGATGAGGGACGACTTGCCGGCGCCGTTGGGGCCCAGGATGGCGGTGTGCTCCCCCTCCCGGATCGTCAGGTTGATGCGGTCCAAAACCCGGGTGCGGTTTTTGACCACCGTGGCGTCCTGAATCCGGAGCAGCGGCGGCGGGGTTCCGTCCCGGTAAGAGTGGCCCGGAGTGACAGTTGGTGATGACATCGCTGACTTTCAGGTATCGCTTCTGGGGGAGGGGCCAGGGGCTTTTTCATCAATGCCCCGGTCCTCGCCTCAAAAACCTTAGGCGCTCCACTCCTTTTTCACCGCGATGGCGTCGATCTCCACGGACACGTTCCGGGGCAGGCCCGCCACCTGGATGGTGGTGCGGGCCGGCGGGTGTTGGGGGAAGAACTCGCCGTAGGTCCGGTTCATCTCCTGGAAATCGGCCAGGTCCGCCAGGTAGACCGTGGTTTTCACCACATCCTTCAGGGTCAACCCCACGGCCGCCAGGATGGCCTTGAGGTTGGTGATCACCTGGACGGTTTGCACCACGATATCTCCTTCCACCAGGCGGCCGTTGGCGTCCAGGGGAATTTGTCCGGAGATGAACACGAAAGGGCCGGCGGCCAGGGCCTGGGTATAGGGGCCGATGGCGGCCGGGGCCTGGTCGGTCTCAATGACAATTTTCTTCATGGTTGGTGTTGCCTCCCGTCAGAGTTTTACCGGCGCGGTAGTCGAGTTGAGCAGCCGGGCGAACATTAATTTCTTGAAGAATCGGTAACGTTTTGGTAATAGTAGAGAAAAACCTTGGAGGTACACGATGGGGTTGTGGTTGAAATGCCCGGGATGCCAAGCGCAAAATCCCCTTCCTATGAAGGTTTGTCCCCATTGTGGGCAGGCCCTGGACAACCTGTCCGCAGCACAGCGGGTCTACGTGATGGGGCCGGCCCCGGCTCCCCCCAAGGCAGCAGGTCCGGCCACAGCCAAGCCGCCGGTGCCGGCTGTCGTCAGCCAACCAGTCAAGCCGTCTCCGGAGGCAGGTGCGACGCCCAAACCTGCCAAAAAGCCTAAAAAGGCGAGAAAAAAGAAAGGGTAGCCGCCGCAACCGTTAAGAAACTTCCTGAATCACTCCCAGCAACAACTCCACCAGGTGGGGTTCCGCCCGGGCCACGGTGTCGAGGATGGCCTCAATGGCGATGGGGGCCATGGCGTCCGGCAGATTGAGATTGCTGAGCACCGAGATCCCCAGGACCCGGAGACCGCCATGAACCGCGACGATGACTTCGGGCACGGTGGACATGCCCACCGCGTCGGCGCCGATCTGGCGCAGGAAACGGGTTTCAGCCGGGGTCTCGAGGCTGGGACCCTTGACCGCCACGTACACCCCCTGGCGCAAGGCGATACCCAGGCGGCGGGCCACAGCCTCGGTTTGCTCCCGGAGGCGCCGGTCATAGGCCTGGCTCAGGTCGGGGAAGCGGGGGCCCCAGGCGTCGATATTCTCTCCCGCCAGGGGATTGTCCCCCATCAGGTTGATGTGGTCGCAGATCATCATCAGGTCGCCACCCTTAAAGAGCGGATTGAGGCCGCCGGCGGCATTGGTAACGATGAGAGTCTTGACCCCCAGGCGCGCCATCACCCGCACCGGAAAGGTCACCTGGCGCAGGGAATAGCCTTCGTAGGCATGGAAGCGGCCCTGGCAGGAGCATAACCTCTTTGCCGGCCAGGCGGCCCCAACCGAGACGACCGAGATGGCTGGGGCTGGTGGCCGGCGGGAAATGCGGCAGTTCCCCATACGGGAGGCCGCCCCCGCCTTCGAGGCGGTCGGCCCAGTGGCCCTGGCCGGTTCCCAGGATAATGCCCCACGCAGGCTCCGCCGTCAGGCGCGGGCCGATGAATCGGACGCATTCCTCCACCTGCTCCTGGTAGGTCCGGCTCACCTGCGACTCCGTTGCGCCCGTGCCATTTACCTCCCGGTTTCAGGGGCGGGGTTAAAACCGGCCCCTCCGTCAGCGCCATGAATGGTGTACTCCTTATAATGAGAACAATACTGTGTCCTTAGCATAAGTCGCCTGCCCCGGTTCGTCAATGGCCGGCAGGTATCAGGGGAGATTTTCGCTTTATCCTTGACAGTTTGCCGGATTACCTTAAAAATATAGCATCACGGTTGAGGTAAAAAAATGGGCAGACCCAAAAAGTGCCGGTGGGTGGAAACCGAGCCGGGGGTGACTTTTTTTAAGCCCCGGGGCATCCCCCTGAGATCCCTGCAGCAGATAGTGATCACGGTGGACGAACTGGAGGCCATGCGCCTGGCGGACTTCCTGGAAATGACCCAGGAAGAGGTGGCCCAGCAGATGCAAGTTTCCCGGCCCACCGTGACCCGGATGTTGTCCCGGGCCCATCGGGCGGTGGCCGAGGCGCTGGTCCACGGCAAGGCGATTTGTATCCAGGGGGGCGATTACCGGGTGGGACAACATTGCCAACACTGCGGGCAATGGCATATCCAGGAATCGGGGGACCCCGCCGCAGAATGTTGCACCTGCCAAAGTCCCGAAGACGAAGGGGACCCGCCGACCACGAAAAAATGAGGCGAGCGTTTTTTTCTCAAGAATATCAGAGAATGGTCCGAACACCTCTGAGGGGGAGACAAGGGGGATGGCCGACAGCAGCACCTATAAGGATGCCGGGGTCGATATTGACAGAGCGGATGTCTTTATCAAAGGCATCCGAGACCTGGTGAAATCCACTTACCGCACCGGGGTCCTGGGGGAGATCGGTTCGTTTGGCGGCATGTTCCACCTGGGGGCGGACCGGTATCGCGACCCGGTGCTGGTATCCTCCACCGATGGAGTGGGGACCAAGATTAAGATCGCCGTCCATGATGAACCGCCATGATACCATCGGCATCGACCTGGTGGCCATGTGCGCCAATGATATCGTGGTCCACGGGGCCACCCCGCTGTTCTTCCTGGACTACCTGGCCGTGGGGGAGTTGTCCCCGGAAACCGCCACCCTGATTATCGAAGGCATCACCCAGGGGTGCAAGCAGGCCCGGTGCTCCCTGATCGGCGGGGAAACCGCGGAGATGCCCGGCATCTACCAGCCCGGCGATTATGACCTGGCCGGCTTTGTAGTGGGGGTAGTGGAACGGGATCAAATTATCGATGGCTCGACGATCGGTGTGGGCCACCGGATTATCGGCCTCGCCTCCAGCGGCCTGCACAGCAACGGCTATTCCTTGGTCCGCCGGGTGCTCCTGGAGCGCCATCGCCTGGCGGTTGGAGGACGTGATCCCGGAATTGGGCGGCCCCCTGGGTGAGGAACTCCTCAAGCCCACTCGCATCTACGTGGAGACGGTGCTCAACCTGCTGCGGGATTTTCCCTTGAGCGGCATCGCTCACGTTACCGGCGGCGGCTTGAGCGACAATGTGCCCCGCATCCTGCCCAAGTCCTGCCAGGCGGTCATCCAACGGCAGTCCTGGCCCGTGCCTCCCATCTTCCAGCTGGTCAGGGACAGGGGCAATATCCCTGAAGCCGAGATGCTCCGCACTTTCAACAACGGCATTGGCCTGGTAGTGTTGGTGGCCGAGGAATACGTGGCCGACGTGCTGCTGCGCCTCCAGGGCTTAAACGAACAGGGGTATGTGATCGGCGAAATCGTGGAGCGCAAAAATGACGATCCGGCCCTGGTTTATATATGAGACATTGACGATTTATTGAAAAAATGGTAAAAAAATATAATTAGCCCAGAGCTTGGATCCGGCCTACGGCGGACTGAGACTCGGCGGGTGAAAACCCCCAGAGGATCAGGTCTGGGGTTTTTTTATGGAGACAATCAGCGACCCCCAGGAAATGCAAGGCCGGGCCCGGCAGTGGCGGGACCATGGCCTGAAAGTCGTCCTGGTGCCCACCATGGGCTTTTTTCACCGGGGGCACCTGAGCCTGATGGAGTACGGCCGGACCATCGGGGAGCGCCTGGTGGTGAGCCTGTTTGTCAATCCGGCCCAGTTCGGGCCCCAGGAAGATTTGGCGCGCTATCCCCGGGATTTGGCGCGGGATGCCCGCCTGGCCCGGGAGGCCGGGGTCGATTGCCTCTACACGCCCGAGGCCGGGGCCATGTATCCCCCGGGGTATCAGACCTTTGTGGAAGTGGAGTCTTTATCCGAAGGCCTGTGCGGCGCCTCCCGGCCGGGGCATTTCCGGGGAGTGGCCACCGTGGTGCTCAAGTTGCTCCACCAGGTTTCGCCCCAGGCCGCCGTGTTTGGAGAAAAGGACTACCAGCAGTTGATGGTGGTAAAGCGGATGGTGGCCGATCTGGCGGTGCCGACGGAGGTAGTCGGCCGGCCCATCGTCCGGGAGCCGGACGGACTGGCCATGAGTTCCCGGAACACGTATCTCTCTCCGGAAGGACGGGCCGCAGCCCTGTGCCTCTATCGGGCGCTGCTGGCGGCCCGGGAACTGGTGGCCTCAGGGGCCCAGAGCCGGGAGCATATCCTGGACGCGGTGCGCCAGATTATTAACGCGGCGCCCGGCGCCAAAATCGATTACGTCGCTTTGGTGGACCCCGCCACCCTTAAGGAAGTGGAGGCCATCCCAGGCGAGGCCCGATTGTTGCTGGCGGTGTGGATCAACAACACCCGCCTCATTGATAATACCTTGTTATCGGAGACCCGGTTATGTTGCGTGTAATGATGAAATCCAAAATCCACCGCGCCACCATCACCCAGGCTGATCTGCACTATGAAGGGTCGATTACCATTGCCGCGGAACTGATGCGGGCGGCGGATATCCTGCCCTACGAGATGGTCCACGTCTACAATATCTCCAACGGCGAACGGTTTGAAACCTACGCCCTGGAAGGCGAGGAAGATTCCGGGGTGATCTGTTTGAATGGGGCCGCGGCGCGCAAAGGAGCGGTGGGGGATTTGATTATCATCACCACTTACGCCACCTATGAGGGGGCGGAGCTTGAGCGGCACCAACCCAGGGTGGTCATGGTGGACCCCCATAATCGCCTCAAAAAAACCACCTCGGCTGAAAAACCTCTCGCTTTTTTCTCCGTATCCAGTTAAATTTTTCAGGATAGGCGCGGGGTATCCCCCGCGCCGCGATTATTCTTGTAAAGGAGTCCTATTAGGATGGCCAAATCCGATTTTCTTTTTACCTCGGAGTCAGTGACCGAGGGGCATCCCGATAAAGTGGCGGATCAGATCTCTGACGCGATTTTAGATGCCATCATCGCCCAAGACAAGTTCGCCCGGGTGGCCTGCGAAACGCTGGTTACCACCGGCCTGGCTATGATTGCCGGAGAGATTACCACCACCGCCCGGCTGGATTTCCCCGTCATCGTCCGTGAGACCATTAAAGAGATCGGCTATAACGACTCATCCATGGGCTTCGACTGGGAAACCTGCGCCGTCCTCACCTCCCTGGACCGCCAGTCGCCTGATATCGCCATGGGGGTTGAAGGCCGGGGGTTGTCCCCGGAGCAGGGGGCCGGCGATCAGGGGTTGATGTTCGGCTATGCCTCCACCTCCACCGAAAACCTGATGCCCATGCCCATCTGGTATGCCCATCGGTTGGCGGAGCGTCTGTCCAAGGTCAGAAAAGACGGCACCTTGGCGTTTCTCCGTCCCGATGGCAAGACCCAGGTGACGGTGCGCTATGACAACGGCATTCCCAAGAGTGTGCACACCGTGGTGGTGGCGGCCCAGCATGACCCCGACGTCAAGTATGAAGACCTGAAAGAGGCCATCGTCGAGGAAGTCATCAAAAAGACCATCCCGGCCAACCTGCTGGTGGACACCCAATTCCTGGTGAACACCACCGGCCGGTTTGTGGTGGGCGGCCCCATGGCGGACTGCGGCATCACCGGCCGGAAGATCATCGTGGACACCTACGGCGGCCGGGGCTATCATGGCGGCGGCGCCTTTTCGGGCAAAGACCCCACCAAGGTGGACCGCACCACTTCCTATATGCTGCGCCACGTGGCCAAAAATGTGGTGGCCGCCGGGCTGGCCAAGCGCTGTGAAGTCCAGGTGGCCTACTCCATCGGCCTGCCCGACCCGCTGTCCATCATGGTCTATACCTACGGCACCGCGGTCATCCCCGAGGACAAACTCCTGGAGATCATCAAGTCCACCTATAGCTTCAAGCCCGCGGCCATGATCCAGTACCTGGAACTTCAGCGCCCCATCTTTAAGAAGACTGCGGCTTACGGCCATTTTGGCCGGACCGATCCAGACTTCACCTGGGAATATATCAGCAAAATTGATGTGCTCCGGGAAAAGGCCGGGCTCAAAGGGCCGTCTCCCATCTGCACCTGTCAGCCGCAGGCTGCGCACGCTAAAGCTAAATGAGGAATCCCATGGATTACGATGTCAAAGATATAAATCTGGCGGACAAGGGCCGCCTGCGGGTGGAGTGGGCCCGGCGGGACATGCCGGTCTTAAATGCCATCCGGGAGCGGTTTGAACGGGAAAAACCCCTGGCCGGGCTCAGGATCGCCGCCTGTCTCCATGTCACCACCGAGACGGGGGTGCTGGCCGCCACCTTGAAAGCCGGCGGGGCCACGGTCCACGTCTGCGCCTCCAATCCCCTGAGCACCCAGGACGACGTAGCCGCTTACCTGGCCAAGTACGAAGGAATTCCCACCTTCGCCATCAAAGGCGAAGACGGCGACACCTACTACCGCCACATCGACCAGGCCCTGGAAGTGAAACCCCAGATGACCATGGACGACGGGGCCGACCTGGTCTTCACCGTCCATACCAAACGCCAGGACCTGCTGGGCGATATTTTTGCCGGCACCGAGGAGACCACCACCGGGGTGATCCGCCTCAAGGCCATGGCCAAAGACGGGGTGCTGCGCTTCCCCATCATCGCGGTGAATGACGCCATGACCAAATACCTCTTCGACAACCGCTACGGTACCGGTCAGAGCACCCTGGACGGCATCATGCGGGCCACCAACCGGCTGATGTCCGGCAGCATCTTTGTGGTGGCCGGGTATGGCTGGTGCGGCCGGGGCCTGGCCTTGCGGGCCCGGGGCATGGGGGCCCGGGTGGTCATCACCGAGGTCAACCCCTTGAAGGCCCTGGAAGCCCTGATGGACGGCTACGAAGTCCTGCCCATGGAGCAGGCCGCCAAGCTTGGCGACGTTTTCTGCACCCTCACCGGCGACATCAATGTCATCCGGGAAGAGCATTTCATGGCTCATGAAAGACGGCGCCATCCTCTCCAATTCCGGGCACTTCAACGTGGAGATCGACATCCCGGCCCTGGAGCGCCTCAGCACCGCCCGGCGTCAGATTCGGGACGCGGTGGAAGAATTTACCCTGAAAAACGGTACCTGTCTCTATGTGCTGGCCGAAGGCCGTTTGGTCAACCTGGCCGCGGCCGAAGGACACCCCTCGGCGGTCATGGATATGAGCTTTGCCAACCAGGCCCTGTCGGCGGAATTCATCTGCCAGAACCACCAGAAATTTGCCCGGCAGGTCTACCCGGTGCCGGAAGATATCGACAAAGAAATCGCCCGGTTGAAACTGGCGGCGATGCAGGTGGATATCGACACGCTGACCCCCGAGCAGGAAAAATATCTCTCATCCTACGATTTGGGGACCTAATTTCTAGTTGCCAGTCGCCAAGTTGCCAGTGGTCAGTGATCAGTAGTCAGCAGCAGGTGAAGAGTAACCGCTCCTGAATACCGATTGCTGGCCACTCATCGCGAGGAAATGTCCGGGATGACGGAACTCAGATTCGGAACCTCGGGTTGGCGGGGGATTCTGGCGGAAGATTTCACCTTCGGCAATGCCCGCCTGGTGTGCCAGGCCATAGCCGATTATCTGCACCAACAAGGCCTCGCCCATCGGGGCGTGGTGATCGGCTACGATACCCGCTTCCGGTCCGAGGCTTTTGCCGCCACCGCCGTGGAGGTGATGGCGGGAAACGGCATTACCAGCCATTTTACCACCCGGGATTGCCCCACGCCGGTGGTGAGTTTCACCACCCGGGCCGGCCATCACGCCGGGGCCATCAACATCACTGCCAGCCACAATCCCCCGGAGTATAACGGCATCAAGTTCTCCCTGGCCAACGGCGGGCCGGCGCCCTCAAAGGTGACCAACGTCATCGAGTCCCTCATCGGGAACTTGAACCCTGCCGACGTCAAGACCATGCCCGTGGCCGCAGCCCGGGACCAGGGTCTGGTCGTCGACCTGGAGCCCCGGGAGGCTTATTTTGAGCAGCTCAAGACCCTGGTGGACCTCGAGGTGTTGAAAGGCTCGGGCCTCAAGGTGGTGGCGGACATGCTCTACGGCACCGGGCGGGATTACCTGGACACTTTTCTTAAGGAGGCGGGAGTGGAGGTAGAGGTCCTTAACGGCTATCGGGATGCCTATTTCGGTGGGCACCGTCCGGAGCCTTCCGAGGAATTCCTCCAGGATCTCGCGGCCCGCGTCCGGGCCACCGGGGCGCACCTGGGCCTGGCGGTGGATGCCGACGCCGACCGCTTCGGGGTCATGGACGCCGCCGGGGTGTATCGGGATACCAATATCCTCCTGAGCCTCCTCTTCGATTATCTCATCGAGACCCGGGGCTGGGACGGGGGCATGGCCCGCAGCGTCGCTACCACCCACCTGATTGACCGCATCGCCGCCCGCTATAACCGCCCGGTCTACGTCACCAAGGTGGGCTTCAAGCACCTGGGGGAATACATCAGCAACGGCCAGGCGATCATGGTGGGCGAGGAGAGCGAAGGCTTCTCCATGAAGCACCACGTGCCGGACAAGGACGGTATCCTGGCCACGGTCATGGTGGCCGAAATGGTGGCCCGGAGAGGCAAGGGTCTCCCCGAACTCATTGCCGACCTGTTTGCCAAGGTGGGGCCGATCTATAACCGCCGCCTCAATTTCTCCCTGACGCCGGCCGCCAAAGAGCGCCTGATGGTGCGCCTCCAGACCCCGCCGGCCCGGTTTGCCGGCCTGGCCGTGGCCGAGCACCTCACCCTGGACGGGCACAAATATGTCCTGGCGGACGGCAGCTGGGTCTGTTTCCGGCCCTCCGGCACCGAGCCGGTGGTGCGTTTCTATTTCGAGGCGTCGTCGCCTGAGGAACTGGAACGGCTCCGGGTCGCCGGTGAAGCCCTGATCCGGGAAACCTGATCATGCCCGGGATGAACTTGCCCTACATCTTAGAAGCGGCCCTCATGGCCGTGGTGCTCCTGTTTTCCATCATTGTCCATGAAGTGGCCCACGGCTATGTGGCCCTCCTGAACGGCGACCCCACGGCCCGCATCATGGGGCGCATTACGCTCAATCCCGTCCCCCACATCGACCTGGTGGGGACCATCATCCTGCCGCTCTTGCTCCTGATGAGCCATGCCGGCATTCTTTTCGGCTGGGCCAAGCCGGTGCCGGTCAATCCCCTCAACTATCGCAATTACCGGTGGGGTGAGTTTGCGGTCAGCGCCGCCGGGCCCGTGAGCAACCTGGCCCTGGCTGCAGTCTTCTCCGTGGTGTTGCGCCTGGGCCTCGAAAATCCGGGCCTCATGCAGTTGGCCTTCTTCGGCGTCAGCATCAACATTTTCCTGGCCCTGTTTAACCTGATTCCCATCCCGCCCCTGGACGGCTCCCACATCCTGGCCCTGGTTCTCCCCCGGGAACTCGCCCGGCTTTACGACCACCTGCAGCCGGTGGGCTTCATCCTCATCCTGATCCTGTTTTACACCGGCGTCCTGGGGGCCATCATCATGCCCCTGTACCGCATGATTGCCACGATTATGCTGGGATGAAGGCTCATTTTTCTTAAAGATTGCTGCCGCGAAAAGATCTCCGTAGGGTGCGTCTTACGCACCAATTGATGCCCGTAGACGGCGGGCAGTGCCCGCCCTACGCCGAGCTTTTTCTTCCCCGCCCAAAACTCCGGCGCGGCAAAAACCTGATATTGACTTTTGTGCATAACTTGCATCTTGACCATAAACAGACTTACACTTATAATTTAAAGAAGAGAGGAATCCGGGAGGAGGCATTTGCCCCCTCTGCCGTTTTTCTTTGAATATCCCAACGAGGAGTCTGAAATATGGATAAATGTTCTCACGGAGCCGATCCCAAGTCCTGCGGCGAAGATCCCAAGGGTTGCCAGGGGTGCGATCCGGCTCATCATGCCACCGAGAAAGACCAGGAAGAACGGGAGATGGCCCGGGCCCTGAAGCAGATTCGCCACAAGCTGGTGGTGATGAGCGGCAAGGGCGGCGTCGGCAAGAGCAGCGTGGCCGTCAGCCTGGCCCTGGGCCTGGCTCGCCGGGGCAAAAAGGTGGGGTTGATGGATGTGGACCTCCACGGCCCCAACGTCTTGAGGATGCTGGGCCTGAAGCAACCCCTGGACCTGACCCACGCCCAGTTTGACCTGCCGCCGGACCTGTTTGACAACCTCAAGGTCATCTCGGTCGAGGCCATCATGCGGGACCGGGAGATGGCGGTAATCTGGCGGGGGCCCCTGAAGCACCAGCTCATCCGGCAGTTCATCAGCGAAGTGCAGTGGGGCGACCTGGACTACCTGGTGGTGGATTCACCGCCGGGGACCGGGGATGAGCCCATGAGCGTGGCCCAGACCATTCCCGACGCCCAGGCCGTCATCGTCACCACCCCCCAGGAGATTTCCCTGGCGGACGTGCGCAAGTCCCTCAATTTCTGCGAAAAGATCAACATGAAGGTGGTGGGGATCGTCGAGAACATGAGCGGTTACGCCTGCCCCCACTGCGGCAAGGACCTGCCCCTGTTCAAGCGCGGCGGCGGCGAAAAGACCGCCCTGGCCGCCAAGGTCCCCTTTCTGGGGGCCCTGCCCTTCGACCCGGCGGTGGTGGAGGCCGCGGACCAGGGCCAACTCCTGGACGTCAAGGAGGCCGACAGCCCCTTCTTCCAGGCGCTGAAGCCCATTGTGGATCACATCCTGGAGACCCTGCCCGCCACGCCCCTGGTAACCCGGGAGCCCGGAGTCCTGAAGTTCGCCCTGCCGGTGGAAGACGGCAAGCTGTCGGATAAGTTCGGCCACGCCTCCCATTTTGCCATCGTAACGGTAAAAAACGGCGCCGTGGGTCCCAAGGAACTCATCCCCAACCCGCCCCACGAACCGGGCGGCCTCCCCGTGTGGCTGGATGGCCTGGGGGTAACCCACGTCATCGCCGGCTCCCTGGGGGACAAGGCCCAGGGACTCCTGGCCCATAAAGGCATCGAAGTCATCGCCGGCGCCCCCCTGGAAGCCCCGGAGGCCCTGGTGGAGAAATACCTGGCGAAGACCCTGACCACCAGCCCCCGGGAGCACCCGGAAAGCTGCGGCTGCCAGTGCGACACGCCGTAAGGTTGTAAAAGTCAGTTGGAAAAAGGGGCTTCGGGCTTTTTCTCCAGAAGCCTCTACCCGTGAGAGGAACTTAGGGGCGGTTAGCGAACCGCCCCTAAGCTTTTTTAGGCTGGACGCTGAGAGCAGTTGGCAAAAGTTCTGGCCGACGGCTAATTTTCAAATCCCCCTAAATCCCCCTTTTTCAAAGGGGGACTTTAAAAGGAATTTCGCTAAGTTCCCCCCCTTTGGCAAAGGGGGGTAGGGGGGATTTAGGTCCTGTGGTGCCATAACGGAGAAACCTTCTGGCATTCCCTATAAAAATTCCCCCGCCATTAGCTTAATATATTTTCCGTCCTCGCTCCAGTCCAGGGTGAGGAGCAGGGCGTCTTCCTGGGTGTCGTCGTAGTAGCGGGGGCGGCGGCCCACTTCCCTGAATCCGAAGGACTCATAGAGGGCCAGGGCGGCGAGGTTGGAGGGCCGCACCTCCAGCCAGGCGAGTTCGGCCCCCAAGGTCCGGGCCTGGGCCAGGCCCTCGGCCAGCAACCGTTGGGCGATGGACCGGCGGCGGTGGTCGGGGTGCACTGCCAGGTTGAGGATGTGCATTTCGTCGAGCACGACCCAGAAGATGAGGTAGCCCCAGGTCTGCCAGGGAAGGGGAGGGGAGGGACCGGCCACCAGGGTGTGGCTGTGCCGATGGCCCAATTCCGCCAGGAAGGACCACCGGGACCAGGGGGTGGGGAAGGATGCCTTTTCAATAGCCCAGATGGCCGTGACATCCGCCAGGCCGGCCCGGCGGATGAGGAGCCCCTGGGTCATTTCTTTTTGAGAACCTCGCTGGCTACGGCAATCCCTTTCTGGCCGGATTGCTTCAGGGCCAGGGCTGCCTCCCGCAGGTCTTGTTGATCCCGGATGTGGGCCAGTTTCATGAGCATGGGCAGGTTGACGCCGGTGACGACTTCCACCTTGCCTTCTTGCAGGAAGGACAGGGTGAGATTGGATGGGGTCCCCCCCAACATGTCCGTGAGGATAATTATGCCGTTGCCGCCATTCACCTGGGAGAGGCCGCGCTGGATCTGTTGACGGGAGATCTCGGGGGGGGCGCTGGGGTCCAGGGACACGGCCGCGATGTTCTCCTGCCGCCCCAGGATCAGGTCCCAGACGCTCATCAAAGCCTCGGCCAGGTCCTGGTGAGTGACGATTAAGATTCCGATCATGACTGTTCTCCTGGGGAACGCGGCATATCGCGATGGCTAAGGGTGAACGGATAATTTTCCCGGCTCAGATGCTGTCCCAGGACGGTGGCGATGACCACCGACCGGTGCTGCCCACCGGTGCAGCCAATGGCCAGGGTGAGGTGCGTCTTGCCTTCTTTCTGGTAGTGGGGCAGTAAAAAGTCCACAAATGGGAACAGGTGGTCAAGAAAAGCCTGGGTTTCAGGACGGTCCAGAACGTATTTCTGGACTCCGGGGTCTTCTCCGGTGAGGGGCTGCAAATCTTCCGCGAAGTAAGGGTTGGGCAAGAATCGCACATCCAGCACCATGTCGGCTTCCGGGGGAATGCCCTTCTTATAGGCAAAAGAGATGAGATGGAGCCACATCCTCTGGCGGGGCGCCAGTTCCGAGTATTCATCCTTGATCAACTCCCGCAGTTGATGCGGGTTGTAGTGGGAGCTGTCGATGATCCGGTGGGCCTGCTGCCGCAAGCCCGCCAGGGAATGGCGCTCCTGGTGCAGGGCCTGGACGATGGTGTCATGGTCCGCCAGGGGGTGCTGGCGGCGAGTCTGGCTGAAACGCCGGATTAAGGTAGCGTCATCCGCCTCCAGAAAGATGATGTGGAGATGATGGCCCATCTCTTCAAGCCGGCGAAATACCTGGCTGAAATTCTTCAGGAAGCCTTCGGTGCGGACATCCATGACCAGGGCGATCCGCCGCCCGCTGGAAACCGCCGCGGACTGCATCTCCAGGAATGGCAGGAGCAGGCCCAAGGGCAGATTGTCCACGCAAAAATAGCCGATATCTTCCAGGGCGCGCAGCACCGTGCTCTTTCCCGAACCGGAAAGCCCGGTGAGGATGAGAATGGAAAAAGGGGACAGGTGGCGGTGGTTCGATTCCGGGTGCGAGCCTGGGTTCTGCGCCATTTTTACCGTATTGAGCGAACTCAAGAGACCTGAATGTCTGCCATGGATCACCGGATAAGGAGAGAGGACCCGGCCTCAAAATTCCGCGTCTCGTTCGGCAATCAAGCGGTAAATCTCCTCGGCCCCCTCCGCCTTCATCAGGTTATCCCGGAAAGGCTGGCTCATGAGCATCCGGGAGATCTTGGCCAGGGCCTTGAGATGGAGACCGGCGGAATTCACCGGGGCGAGCAGCATGAAAAAGAGCTGCGAAGGCTTGCCATCCATGGAGTCGAAGTCAACCCCCTTAAGACTGCGGCCGAAGCAAAGCATGAGCCGGGAAAGTTGCGCCAGCTTGCCGTGCGGGATGGCGATGTTGTCGCCGATGCCGGTGCTCCCGAGGCGCTCCCGGTCCAGGAGCACCTCCATCACGGTTTGGAGCGGGAGCCCATCGGGGCCTGGCGCCAGGGTTTGGGCCAGTTCCTCCAGCACTCCCTTTTTGTTGGTGGTTTGCAGATTGGGTAAAATACAATTTGGGGCCAGAAGGTCGATGATTTTCATACGGTATCCCTGCTACCTCTATCCCAAATCGGGTTCGACCAGGACATAGTTGCCATCCGGGCGTCGGTATAAGATGTTCAAGTTGCCGCTGGCCACATTGGTAAAGACCAGCAGGGTATCCTTCCCGCTTTGCATGAGCTCCACCGCATCGGTCAGTTGCAGGGCCGGCACTTCCACCTGTTGGCGCCGTATGGCCGGTAGAGACCGGGCTTCCTCCGGCTCGGCCAGCGCCGTGGGCGTCGAACGGCTCCGGTCGCCCTTAGAGCTCCGCATTTTGTCCCGAAACTTCTTCAACTGCATATCGATCTTGTCCATCACCAGATCGATGGCGGCGTACATGTCGGTATTCTCTTCTTTACCTTTGATGATGTGGCCATTACTGTCAATGGTGACATCAGCCAGGTGGCGGAATTTTTCCAGCCCCAAAACGACGTGGGCTTCCACCGGTCCGTCCACATACCGTGTGAACTTATTTAACCGGTCGGTCACATAATTCTTTAAGGCTTCCGAGGGTTCAATCTGCCTGAAAGTTACGGATATTTGCATTACTGCCTCCCAAAGGGTTGGACTTGCAGAAACGCCGGGGTCTCAAGAGGCGTGATTCTCAGGCCGGATCTTGGGTTGGTACCCGGGTTTCTTGCGTTTACTGGAGGGTAACACCCCCAGCATGCCTCGATATTTGGCCACGGTGCGCCGGGCAATGATCACATCCTGGCGCCGCAGGTTATCGGCAATCTCCTGATCGCTCAAAGGGTTCTCGGGGTTCTCGCCGGCTACGAGCTGACGGATCTTTTCCTTGACGCTTTCCGAGGCGATCTGTTCCCCCAAAGACATGTTAATGGCACTGTTGAAGAAGAACTTGAGGTTAAAGACTCCCTGGGGGGTGTACACATACTTGTTGGTGGTTACCCGGCTGATGGTGGATTCGTGCATCTGGACGTCTTCCGCCACCTGGCGCAGGGTCAGGGGTTTCAGCTGGGACAGGCCGTGGTCCAGAAAATCCCGCTGGAAACTGCACGATACTTTCGGTTACCCGGTACAGGGTCTTTTGCCGCTGGTGGATGCTGCGAATGAACCACAGGGCGTTATCCAGGTGTTTCTGGATATAACTCTTGACCGAGTCCGGGAGTTTATCAGGACCCCGCAAGGCCTCCAGGTAAAAAGAGTTAACCCGCAGCTTGGGCAGGCCGTCATCGTTCAGACGGATCACGTAGTCATCCCCCACTTTTTCCACGTGGACGTCGGGGTTGACGTAGTCCGCCTCTTCGGAGTCGAAACCCCGGCCGGGCTTGGGCTCCAGGTTGCTGATGAGATCGCCGGCCTCCACCACTCTGCCGATGGGCACCTTCAGGTCCCGGGCGATAGCCTGGTAATTCTTGTTCCCCAGATTGTTCAGGTGGCGGTCGATAATATTGAGCACCAGGGGGTCCTGGAGACCCAGGATCTTGAGCTGCAACCGGAGGCATTCTTTCAGGTCCCGGGCGGCCACCCCTGGAGGGTCGAAGCCCTGGACAATCTCCAGGACCTGCTCCACCCGGGCCGGCTCGATCCGCATTTCAGCGGCGATCTCCTCCGCCGTGGACCGGAGATAGCCGTCTTTGTCCAGGTTGCCGATGATCATCACCCCGATATTGTCGCCTTCCTGATCCAGTTCGGCCATCCGGAGTTGCCAGATGAGGTGGGATTTCAGGGTGGTCGCTTCGGCATTCAGGGACTCGAAAGACAGGGCCTCCCGTTCTTCGTATTCGCCCATGGGGGGCGGCATGAGCCGATCCTTCAGGAAGCTGTCCCAATCCCAGTCTTCCGTGGCGGATTTGACCTCGCCGTCGGGTTTGGCCTCCTCCGGCGACGCTTCATCGCCATTGGCATGATTCCCCAGACTGAGCTCTTCTTCTACCGGCGCCTTTTCTTCCTCAAACTCATCATCTTCCAGGACCGGGTTGGTTTCCAGGGCCTGGGTAATTTCCCCCACCAGTTCCATACGGGAAAGTTGCAGCAGCTTGATGGCTTGCTGCAATTTCTGGGTCATGATGAGAGATTGAGTAAGTTTTAAGCTCTGTCTGATTTCTAAGGCCATCGGCTCGCCTATGCAAAAAATTTGCCAAAATGAGAATCCCGGTCGCCGGCGGGATGCAAAACTATTATAACTTAAAGGTCTCGCCCAAGTAAATTCTTTTGGCCAACTCACTCTGGACCAGTTTTTCCGGGGGGCCCTCCTCCAGGATGACCCCCTCGTTGAGGATATAAGCCCGGTCGCAGACTCCCAGGGCTTCCCGGACGTTGTGGTCCGAGATGAGCACGCCCAGGTTCCGGTTTTTCAGGTCCCGGATAATATTCTGGATATCAGTCACCGCCAGGGGGTCGATGCCGGCAAACGGCTCATCCAGGATGATAAAGTGGGGGGCGGTCACCAGGGCCCGGGTGATCTCCACCCGGCGCCGCTCGCCTCCGGAGAGGGCCGAGGCCTTCTGGTTGGACAGGTGAGAAATCCGCAGGTCGGCCAGCAGCTTCTCCAGGCGGTCCTGGCGTACCTTCAGGTCCGGCTCCAGGGTTTCCAGGATCGCCATAATATTCTCGGCCACCGTGAGCTTCCGGAACACCGAAGGCTCCTGGGGGAGGTATTGCAGGCCCAACCGGGCCCGGCGATAAATGGGCAGCAGCGAGATGTCCTCGCCGTCCAGGAAGATCTTGCCGCCGTCGGGTTGCAGCAGCCCCAGCACCATGAAAAAGGTGCTGGTCTTGCCGGCCCCATTGGGGCCCAGGAGCCCCACCACTTCGCCGCTCTTCACTTCCATGGAGACGTCGTCCACCACCTTGTGGCCGTCGTAGCTTTTGCTCAAAGATTGCAGGGCGAGGCGATGCATACCCTAAGGCTGGCGGCTCTTGCGGGCTTTGGGGCTGAGAGGCTGCTTGGCTTTGCCTGCAGACGCCCCCTGGGAATAGAGCAGGGCTTCCACCCGGCGTTGGGGGGAACTCTCCACCAACACCTTCTTGGTCGCGAGATTAAAGATGATCCGTTCCCCTTTCAGGGTGTTTTCGGCCCGCCACAACTGGGGGTTGCCCGTCAGCACGACCTCATCCCGGTCCTTGTAGTAGATGGCCTGATCCCCGGTGGCCACCCGGTCCTCCTGGACCATGCGCACGTTGCCTTTGGCCACAATGCGGTCAATCTTCTCGGCTCCCATATCACCGAGGGGAGACTGCCCCGCCTTTTCCTGGGGGGGCGTGGGGGTTCCCTGGGGAGGAGCAGGCTTAGCCTTAAAGTAGACCTGCAGCTGATCCGAGTATAACGTCGCATCGCCGTACACGGCCTTCACCGCACCGGAGAAGACGACCATCCCTTTGGTCTGATCCGCCTCCAGGCGGGCGGCGGTGATGTGCAGCGGGACCTCTTTTTCCGGTCCCGGCTTTTTGGGGGCGGCGCCATACGCCAGGGGCGAACCGGCCCACAAGATCACCAGGAGCCCGGCGAGGGCTAAAAACCCATGACGTTTCACTTCTTGCCCCTCCAATCCTTAACCTGAAATTCGGTAAAGTGGTGCTGGGCGATCACCAGCTTCTTGGCGGCCAGTTCCACGCCGCAGCCCCTTGCCCTCCACCTTGAGGCCCGGTTCCGTGATCACCACTTCCTCGGGGGCGAGCAGGGCTCGCTCCGCGGGCAGAAAGGTGGCCAGGCTGGTTTTGACCAGGAGGTCGCCGCGCTTCATCTCCACCTGCCCCTTCAGGGTCAAGACCCGGGTCTTGGTGTTAAACAGCCCCGTCTCGGCCTTCACCCGGATGTCTTCTCCGGGGCCGAAAAATTCTACCCGGACTCCGGTGATGCTGATGGTTGTCTGGTCCGGGTGAAAATCCGCCTTTTTGGCCTCCAGGACCCACGTTTTATCGCCTTCATGAATCTCGGTGAGGGAGAGGCCCTCCATCCGCGGGGGCTGGGCCGGGGCCGCCTTGGGCGGCGGAGGCGGCGGCTGATGGCGAAAGATGCCCCAAGCCCCTGCTGCCAGGAACACTATGCCAGCCAGCACCCAGAGCCACCGGAAGCGCCCCCGGCCAGCCGACCCGTTATCCAGATTATTTTCCATGCCAAATTTAGCGATTTTCCCTGAAATTATATTAGGCTTGGCACCGGGTGTAAAGGCTATTCTGGCCGCGGCGGGGTTCTTCCGGCCCCCGCCCCGGAGACCCGGCCAGGGAGGCGCCGGATGGCTGGGCTCCAACCGAGGCCAGGGTTAGGCCTGGCGGGGTAGACCTTCAGGCCCCTGGGATCAGGAAAAAATCGATGCTGCGGGGAGAAAATTCATCCTTTTTAGGGGAGACGGATGGTGAATGCTTAAAAATCTTTTCACCCCGCACCTGAACCGCGGCCGGGGGCGCTCGAATTAGCCTTTCTTTAAGCGAGTTATCCGTAACCCCTGGGTATTTATTGACAAAAAATATAAATACCCTATTGTAGACCGATGAGTGTCATCAAACCGGGGCGTCTATCTTTCCCGACTCATCCTGGTTTCAGGTCGTTGACGGCAGCACATTGTCCTTTTCCCGATACGCAGCTTTGACCTCCGCCTCTGGAGATAATTATGTCATACGTGCCCAAATCGCCTGACCTCACCACGGTGGCGGTTCCTAAAGATTTAATCGATCTCGTGGAGCAGTTGGCAGAAATTACCCATGATAATTGGGTGAGGCAGCGTTTGGCCGACGGGTGGGTCCATGGGAAGCACCGCAATGACCTGCTCAAGGAGCACCCCTGTATTGTCCCCTACGAAGACCTGCCGGAATCGGAAAAGGAATACGATCGCAAGATTTCCCTGGGAGTCGTCCAGGGCATGCTGGCCCTGGGCTACCGCGTCGAAACTCCCGCACGTCCGGCGCTATCCGGCCCCGCCTGCACCTTGCTGGCCTATGGGGATGTCACCACAGTTCAGCACCTGGGCGATGATCTGGACAACCTCGACCTGGCAAAGTCCCTTGAACTTTGGCAAAACTTAAAGTCGAGCTCCGGGCCGTTCCCGATCAAGATCTATCAGGACCTCGGCCAGCACATCATGAGATTGGGGGAGCCGCTGCTGGCCTACGACGTCGTGGCTGAGGGACTTAAGCTCTGGCCCCAGGAAACCCGGTTGCGACAATTGATGGCCTTGGCGCTGCTGCGCTCCGGGGCGGTGCAACAGGCCCTGGAGGTGCTCCAGAAGCTGCTTGACGAGGATAACCGCGATGAGGAGACCTTGGGGCTCCTGGCCCGGGCCCATAAGGATTTTGCCAACCTGGCCGCCGACCTCAAGGACAAGACCAGGGAGTGGGGGCTGGCCTACGAAACCTACGCTTCGGCCTATGAGAGGACCGGGGGTTACTGGTCCGGCATCAACGCCGCCACCCTTGCCAGGTACCTGCATGACCAGGAGAAGGCCATGGACCTGGCGAATCGGGTCACGGAGCAATGCCTCGAGGAACTGCCCCGGGTAACCGGAGATCCGGGGGAGTTGTACTGGCTTCAGGCCACCTTGGGCGAGGCCGCCTTGATCCGGGGTGAGTTGAGCGACGCCATCAAGTGGTACACTCAGGCCGGCCAGGGGGCGGGCCGGAGATATGGCGATCTGGCTTCTACCCGGCGCAACGCCAGGCTCCTTTTTACCGTGATGGACCTGGACCCTGACCAGAGACAACGGATCGAAGCCTGCTTCCAAATTCCCCGGGTGGTGGTCTTTGCCGGCCATATGATCGACCAGCCCGGCCGGCAAACGCCTCGTTTTCCAGATTATTTGGCCCCCGTGGTATATGAAAAAATCGCCGACACCCTGGAGCGCCTGGATGCCGGCATCGGGTTTGCTTCAGCCGCCTGCGGTTCCGACATTTTATTCCTCGAGGCCATGCTGAAGCGAGCCGGGGAGATCAACATTATCCTCCCTCACTTTAAGGAGGATTTTATTAAGACCAGCGTCAGCCTCATCCCCGGGAGCGATTGGGGTCACCGGTTCGAGGCGGTGCTCGAGCCGGCCAGCCAGGTTATTATTGCCAGCGAGAACCGTGCCTCCGGAAATGCCATGGTCTATGAATATGCCAATCTGCTGCTGGATGGCCTGGCAATATTGCGGGCGAAGATGCTGGATACGGATTTAATTCCCCTGGTAGTATGGGACGGCGGGGCTGGGGATGGACCCGGGGGCACCAGCAGCCTGGTGCAACACTGGCGGTCCCACGGTCTGGAGCCTGAAATTATTGACCTGAGCCGGCTGCTGGCTGACACCCCTCCCCCGGGGCCCGGGGCCATTGCGGCCCCGCCGCCGGCGGCCCCGGCTGAGGCGGCGGCGTCCGTACCCCGGGGCTTTACCGAGGAAATCAAGGCCATGCTTTTCGCCGATGTGGTGGGGTCCAGTAAGATTATGGAAGAACAGGTCCCGAACTTCATCGACTATTTCATGGGGGCCATCAACAGGCTGGTGGCCGAGTCCCCCGAGAGGCCCTTGTTGACCAACACCTGGGGTGATGCCCTGTATTCCGTCTTCGCCTCGGTGCAGGACGGGGGCAATTTCGCCCTCAAGCTGCGGGACCTGGTTGCCGATACGGACTGGCAGGGCAAGGGGTTGCCCAAAGAGGTCAACCTGCGCATCTCCCTTCACGCCGGGCCGGTTTACTGTTACAAAAAGCCGCTCTTCAAGGAGTTGGCCTACGCCGGCTCCCATATTGTCCGGGCGGCTCGCATTGAACCCATAACGCCGCCGGGGCAGGTGTACGCCAGCCAGCAGTTTGCGGCCCTGGCGTCCACCCAGCGGGTCCAGGATTTCACCTGTGAATACGTGGGACGGATCCCGCTGCCTAAACATGCCGGCATCATTCCCTTGTATCTGGTGCGCCGCTCGAGTTCGTGAGGCCGGGCCATCGAGGCGCCGGAGGGTGCCGGGCTGTTGCGTGGCGCCGTAAATCTAGCCGAGATAGCGCTATATCTCCCGATCACCTGAGGAGAAGTGATAATGGCACATGATGTCTTCGTCAGTTATTCCGTCAAGGACAAGACCACGGCGGATGCCATCTGCGCCTCCCTGGAGGCCAACGGCATTCGCGTTTGGATTGCCCCCCGGGATGTCATGCCGGGAAGTGATTGGGGGGAATCCATTATCGATGCAATTCACGGAAGTAAGGTCATGATCCTGGTCTTTTCGGCCAACTCCAATGCCTCGCCGCAAATTAAGCGGGAGATTGAGCGGGCGGTTAACAAAGGCGTCACGGTAGTGCCCTTCCGCATCGATGATGTTCTGCCTTCCAAGACCTTGGAATACTTTATCAGCACCCAGCATTGGCTCGATGCCTTCACGCCCCCCCTGGAGAAACATCTGGACAGCCTGGTGGGCATTCTCCGGTCGATCATCTCCAAAAAGGGCGAAACCTTAGTCGAACCCCACCTGAAGCCCGATCCGCAGGAAGAAGAAGAGGTGCCGGTGCGCCCGGCGCCCCGGGCGGCGCCAGCCGATGAGACCACCACCATCACCGTGAGGGTCTCCAAATGGAAAATACTTGCGGTGCTCTCCGGCCTGGTGATCGGGGCGCTATTGGCCGGGGGCGTGGTCTGGTGGGTGGTTGATAAGCGGCCGCCGGGCCAAACGGCGGGCCCTACGGCAACCGCTCTCCCCGCCGGCGTTTCTGCTGAAGCCGCGGCAGCCGAATATTTCCAAAAGGCCAGAAATCTCCAGGATCCTGATGAAAAAATTGCCCTCATGACCAAAGCCATCGGGTTGAACCCGAAACCCGGCTACTACTATATTCATCGGGGCCAGGGCTTATTTAGATAAGCATGAGAACCAAAAGGCTATAGCTGATCTGGATAAAGCCATCGCCGCGATCCCCAACTCCTTCAGCGCGTATAATCTCCGGGGGCTGGCCTACGACGCTCTGGATAAACAGGATCAGGCCAGGGCCGAGTTCAACAAGGCCATATCTTTAAACCCCGCCTATGCCGAGGCCTACTGCAATCGCGGTTTCATTTTCTTGGAAGATAAAGAATATGATAAGGCGCTCCAAGATTACAACAAGGCCATCGCTTTGGACCCCAAACTGGCTAAGGCCTATAGCCACCGCGGCTTTCTCTCTGCTTTCCAGGGCAAGTTGCCCCAAGCCCTGGAGGATTATAACCAGGCGGTCTCTCTGAACCCGAAGCTGCTCGAGGCCTACATTAACCGGGGCTATCTCTATCTGCGCAAAAAGGATTATGACCTGGCCCTTATCGATTTCAACACCGCCCTGCCCCTGAATTGGCGCCATGCCGCCACCTATAATGCCCGGGGAGAAGCATTTGCCGCTAAAGGCGATTTTGAATGGGCCCTCAATGACTTTAATCAGGCGATCTTGCTGAACCATAACTATGGCAACGCCTATAAGAATCGCGGCAAGGTTTACCTGGAGACCGGGCAGTTGGAAAAAGCCCGGGATGATTTCAGCCAGGCGATATCCTTGAATGCCGATCTGGCCGAGACCTATGAACTGCGCGGCAAGGCATTCGAGAAGAAAGGCGATGCCGAGCGGGCTCGCCTGGATTTTGACAAGGCCAAAGCCCTCAAATAGGGCCGGACCTGATCGTCACTCCGGGGGCCGAAGTCAGGTTAAAAAAAACCAGAACTCCCCTCGCGGGGAGTCCTGGCCTTAATCCGGTGAGCCGTGGCCTGAAGGGCCCCGGCCGCCCCGCCGTTATTGCGGCTGTTCCTGCCGCCGCTGAGTGGTGGTCCGCGGTTGGGCTGTACCTCGAGGTTGGACCTCGGCTTGCGGTTGTCCCCCCGGGCGCACTTGCGCCACAGGCGGCTGGGCCCTCGTGGGCCGGGACCGCGTCATGGGTCCGGCTTGTACGCCATTCTGCCCCGGCCCATAGATGTTCTGGCGGCTGCCCGGTGTTCTGCTATTGAGGCGGCCCTGTTCCTGAGGACTCAGGTTGCCGTTGGCTCCCATCTGTCCGGGCACATCCCCGATACGCCGCTGCTCCCTTTGCAAACGCCTGGCTTCTCTGGGGGTTAATTGCCCGGAAACCTGTCCTGGTTGGATGCGATCCTGCCGGCGCAACTGACGCTGGTCTGTCCAACGATCCGGGGCAGGAGCATTATACCCCGGGCTCGTTTGGGGAGTTGGCTGGTAGTAAATTTCAGGGTTGCCGGAACCGGAATAAGCGTAGGGCTGCGGTTGATAATAGGGTTGGCCCGGCTGGGCATAGCCCCCGCCGGCCCCGGGATTATAGGGGTAGGGCTGGCCCCCCCCATAGGCAGGGTAGCCCCCTTGAGATGGGTAGCCCCCAAGGGCAGCCCCTAAAGCCCCAAGATTGGGAAGCAGCCCCCCATGCACCCCGACACCGCCAGGATGCTGGATAACAAAGCTGCCGCTAAAAAAACGTTGGCCATACTGCCTCCTTTGGCCATCCCTCTTCTGATTGAACCACCTGCTGCACTGACTCTTAAGTCCCGCTATGGGCGCCGGGTTCAGGGCGGCGCCCACTCACCTGGGTCACCCGCCTTATTTCTTCTTTACAGATTAGATAAATCTCGAGGCGATTATGTTAGCTAATTTTCTGAACTCGGGACCGATCTGGGGGAGAAAGACCCTACTTTCAGGTCTGCACGACAGCCGGAACACCCGCCGGGGCGTGAACCAGGATGGTTAACTCTCCGGGCTTTCAGGTAAATTGTCCGAAAATTCTTTTAGCCTTAGGGGGAGATTTTTTCAAGAAAGTTGGTCGCGGCGGGAGATAGTCGGGGTGAAACGGATAAGGAGTAGCGATGCACCTGCCATGATTGGCAACTGCGGGCGCCAGCCTGGACCGGGGCGCCCGCATCGGCCAGCCGCGGAAAACCGGGAGTCCCGGGTTCAGGTCCTGAGGGCCAGTTCCTCCACCAGGCGGTCGGCGAAGGCCAGGATGAAGTCCCGCTGCTGCCGGGTGGCGTAGCCGATGCAGGAGCAGCGCATGGTCGCGCGGCTCCGGATGAGGAACTCGAAGCGCACGAAGTCATCGCCCAGTTCCACCGCGAACCTGAACGGCCGGCAGTCCGGGTGGGAGAACTGTTCCGGACTCAGCAAATCCTCCGGTAAATCCACCCACCAGATACCATCCAGGCTTGAGGCCACGGCGTGTTGGTTAAGATACTCCCGGACCCGGGGGAGATCGTCCCGGGCGATTTCATCCAGCTGGTATTGTCTCATGGTTCCTTACCTCATATCACCGATGAGCAAATCAAAAGACTATTTTTGTCATGCTGAGCGGAGTGAAGAATCTCCGTTTTGTAGCCGCAGAGATTCTTCACGAAGCTTAGCTCCGTTCAGAATGACATGAAGAGTAATAGTTTTTTGCGGCAACTTCTGATCAGAAGCCTATGCCCCCGGGTCTTTAAGCCAGCCATGGCGGAGGCGCTCACCCGGTAGTTGCATCGCCTCCGCAAATCCGTGGTTTTGGGCTGACTGAGCTACTATGGGTTCGCCGCCGGTTTTGACCGCCCGGCGCCCCGGACCGCGTCCACCATGGCGAAGCCCCACAGCGGCCATGAGCAGGCCGAAGGGGATCCAGAACAGGGGGTGCGAAAGGGTATCCAGGAGCAGGAGCTTGACCAGTTCCCAGGTCAGGGGGCGGGGGTAGAAGACCGACAGGTATTCCTGGGAAAAAAGCACCAAACTTACCAGCAGGACCACGCCCAGCAGGAGGTTGGTTCCCAGGACCAGGGCGACGCCCTTGCGCCGGTCCTGGTTGTAGAGTTGCCCCAACCCGGGAAAGACGAAAGCCGAAAGGAGAAATGCCTTGAGCCCTGGCCGCATGCTTCATCTTATCCTAAAGAATCGCCTCCGGTCAAGGAGCTAGGGCCCGGCGGCTTTTGCCGGGCTCCGGATGGCCCGGTCCGTGTCTTATTGATTCCTTGCCGGGATGGGATGTGATACCATAATAAAATTGTCTTCCGGAGGCTGCTGGATGAATTATAAAGAGACCCTTAACCTGCCCCGCACCGATTTTCCCATGAAAGCCGATTTGCCCCGGCGGGAGCCGCTGTTTCTGCAACGCTGGGCCGAGATCGACCTGTACGGCCGGATCAGGGCCCAAAGCCAGGGGCGCCCCAAGTTTGTGCTCCACGACGGCCCCCCCTATGCCAACGGCCACATTCACCTGGGACATGCCTTAAACAAGATTCTCAAGGATATCATCGTCAAGTCCCGCCAGATGACGGGCTACGACAGCCCCTACGTGCCGGGCTGGGATTGCCACGGCCTGCCCATCGAGCACCAGGTGGGCAAGGAGCTGAAGGCCAAAGGCGGGAGCCTGTCCAAGGTGGAGATTCGCCAGCGCTGCCGGGCCTATGCCGAAAAGTTCATCGACATCCAGCGCCAGGAATTCCAGCGCCTGGGGGTGCTGGGCAACTGGGACCATCCCTACCTCACCATGCGGCCCGCTTACGTGGCGGAAATCCTGGAGGAATACGGCCAGTTTTATTTCAGCGGCGCCATTCACCGGAGCAAAAAGCCCATCCACTGGTGCGCCACCTGCCGCACCGCCCTGGCCGAAGCCGAGGTGGAATACGAGAACCAGCGCACCCCGACCATTTTCGTAAAATTTGCTCTGGCTAAGGCCCCGGAAGATCTGCCGCAATTAGGCGCCTATGAAAATATCTCCCTGGTCATCTGGACCACCACGCCCTGGACCTTGCCGGCGAACCTGGCCATCGCGGTGCATCCGGACCTGGAATATGTCGGGATGGACACAGGCGGCGAAGTCCTGGTGGTGGCCGCGGACCTGGCCGAGGGGCTGTTGAGCTCCTGGGGGCTGGAGGGGCAAGAGATTTTCCGGGTCAAGGGGCGGGCCCTGGAGGGCGCCGTCTGCCGGCACCCCTGGCTGGACCGGGATTCCCAGGTCATCCTGGCGAACTACGTCACCCTGGAGGCGGGCACCGGGCTGGTGCACATCGCCCCGGGGCACGGCCAGGAGGACTATGACAGCGGCCGCCGGTATAATCTTCCGCCCTACTCGCCGGTGGACGACGGCGGCAAGTTTACCCAGGAAGTGCCGGAGTTTGCCGGACAAAAGGTGTGGGAGGCCAACGCCGGCATTATCGAACTCCTCAAAGAGCGCGGCAAGCTCCTGGCCGCCGCGGACCTGACCCACAGCTACCCCCACTGCTGGCGCTGCAAGCAGCCCATCATCTTCAGGGCCACGGAGCAGTGGTTTATCTCCATGGAGGCCAACGATCTGCGGCAACAAAGCCCTGGCGGCCATCGACCGGGTCACCTGGATTCCCCGCTGGGGCCGGGAGCGCATCTACCAGATGGTGGAGCGGCGCCCGGACTGGTGCATCTCCCGGCAGCGGGCCTGGGGCGTGCCCATCGTGGCCTTTCACTGCCGGGAGTGCGGCGCGGTGCTCCTTACCCCGGAGATTCTTCAGGGGATCATCGCAGCGGGTGCGCCTCGAAGGGGCGGATTTCTGGTTCGACACTCCGGCGGCGGACTTGCTGCCCCCGGGGACTGCGTGCGCCTGCGGGGCCTCCGACTTCAAGAAAGAGACGGATATCCTGGATGTCTGGTTCGATTCCGGGGTGAGTTGGGCCGCGGTGGTGGAGGCCGACCCGGACCTGACGCTCCCCGCCGACCTCTACCTCGAGGGCTCGGACCAGCACCGGGGCTGGTTTCATTCGAGCCTCCTGACCTGCGTGGGCACCCGGGGGCAGGCCCCTTATAAGGGGGTGCTGACCCACGGCTTCGTGGTGGACGGGGACGGGCGCAAGATGTCCAAGTCCCTGGGCAACGTCATCGCCCCCCAGGAAGTCATGGACAAATACGGCGCCGAAATCCTGAGACTGTGGGTGGCGGCGGAGGACTACCGGGACGACGTGCGGCTGTCGCCGGACATCCTGAAGCAGCTGGCCGACGCCTACCGGCGCTTCCGCAACACCACCCGCTTCATGCTGGGGAACCTCTTTGACTTCGACCCCGAGCGTCACTGGCTGGAGCCGGGGCAGCGTGAAGAACTGGATCGCCTGGCCCTGTCCTGGCTGGCCCAGTCGCTGACCCGGGTCAAACGGGCCTACGAGGATTATGAATTCCACCAGGCCTTCCACCGCCTGCACCAGTTTTGCGCCGTGGAACTCAGCTCCATTTATCTGGACATCTTGAAGGACCGCCTCTACGTCTCCAAGGCTGATTCCCGGGAACGCCGCAGCGCCCAGAGTACGTTATATGACCTGCTCCTGGGCCTCACCCTGGCCATGGCCCCCCTCCTGTCGTTTACCGCCGATGAAGTCTGGGAGTATATTCCCGGCACGGGCCGCCCCGAGAGCGTCCACCTGGCGAGCTTTCCCGAGCCGCCCCCGGGGTTTCCCGATGAGGCGCTTGCTGGCCAAGTACGACTTCCTGCTCAAGGTGCGGGGTGAAATCAACCGCGGCCTGGAAGAGGCCCGGAAGGAGAAGCGCCTGGCCACGGCCCAGGAGGCCGCAGTAATTTTGGGGACCATGGACAATCAACTTTATGATAAGCTGAAAGCCCAGGCGGCGGAGCTCCAAACCCTGGCCCAGGTGGCGGACCTCCAGGTGGAGCACCAACCTATGGGGGGCCAGGAAGCTCAAGAGATTCCGGAGTTGTATGTTACAGTTCAGTCGGCGGCGGGGGAGAAATGCATCCGCTGCTGGTTCCGTTATCCGGGCGTAGGGGAAGATCCCAACCATCCCCAGGTGTGCGCCCGCTGCCGCCAGGTCCTGGAGGAATAAGTCGTGCCCCGCAGGTTAATGATCTTCATGGCGATCCTGGCGACGGGGCTGCCCCTGGACCAGTTGACCAAGGTACTGGTGCAGCTCAAGTTGCCCCTGGGAAGCCAGGTGCCTCTCATCCCGGGGCTGCTCAACCTGGTGCACGTCCGCAATAAGGGCGCGGCTTTCGGGCTGATGTCGGGCTGGCCGCCGGATTTCGTCTGGCTGTTTTTTGTGGTGGTTATCGGGTTGGTGCTGGTGGTCCTGGGCTACCTGTTGTGGCGGCTGCCCGATGACCACTGGCCCGCGGCCCTGGGTTACAGCCTGATCCTGACCGGGGCCCTGGGCAACCTGATTGACCGGGTCCGCCTGGGAGAAGTGGTGGATTTTATCGACGTGTATTGGGGACGCTACCACTGGCCGGCTTTCAACGTGGCTGACAGTCTGGTGTGTGTGGGGGCGGCAGTTATGGTGTGGGTCATTATCCGAGACGAGAAAACCGCTGATGCATCCAATCCTGTTTGAAATCGGGCCGATCAAGATCTTTACCTATGGCTTCCTCCTGGCCCTGGGTTTTTTGAGCGCCATCTTCATAGCCGGCCGGGAAGCCAAGCGCCTGGGCATACCCCCCGATAAATTTTTCGACCTCTGTTTCTATATTATCCTGGCGGCCCTGGTGGGCTCTCGTCTGCTCTACGTTTTGCTGGAGCTGCGCACCTTCCTGGCCCATCCCCTGAAAATCTTCGCCCTGTGGGAAGGGGGCCTGGTCTTTCAAGGCGGGGCAATCCTGGCCTTCCTGGTGGCCACCTATTACATCCGCCGCCACGGCCTGCCCTGGCGCGCCACCCTGGACGCCCTGGGCCTGGGGACGCCCGTGGGGCAATTTTTCGGGCGCCTCGGTTGTTTCATGGCCGGATGTTGCTGGGGCTCCCCTTCCGACCTGCCCTGGTCCGTGGTCTTCAATAACCCCGATACCCTCTGCCCCTTGCGGGTGCCTTTGCATCCCGCCCAGCTCTACGAGGCCTTCCTGGCCCTGGGAGTCTTCGGGATTCTTTATTGGTTCAGGACCCGCAAGCGCTTCGACGGCCAATTGATTCTGATGTACTTTTGCCTGGCGGGCCTGGTGCGCTTTATCGTGGAGTTTTTCCGGAGCCCCCTGGATTACCGGGGTCACGTCTTTTTCGGCTGGATGCCCATGACCCAGCTTATCGCCTTGGTGCTGTTCCTGGTCTGCGGCGGCCTGCTGCTCTTCTGGAGCTTGCGGGCCCGGCCCCAGGTCCAAGGGAAGAATTAATGGGCTTCCGGGTTTCAGGTTTTGGGGTTCGGTTAAACTAAGTTATGTACTGACTGACCCCGGGGAGGTGACCATTGCACGCACGCCGCTGGCTGACCGCCCTGATCATTCTGCCGTTCCTGTTGCTGGTGCTGTTGAAAGGCGGCCACTTCCTTTTTGTCCTGCTGCTCCTGTTAGTGAACGGGCTGGCGCAGTGGGAGTTTTTGGGCATGTTCAGCCCCGATGCCGACACCTTCCGCCGACTGAAAGCCATTATCCTGGGATCGGTGCTCCTCCTGAGTTTTTGCACCGCTCAGCGGGCCAGCACCCTGTGCAACCCCTCCGGCCCCCTCTTCGTGCTGGTGGGGATCCTCTTTCTCCTCTTCCTCTTCTATCTCATTGCCTACAGCCACATTGCCGACCTGAGCCGGGAGTTGATGGTCAACGTCCTGGCCCTGCTCTACATCCCCCTGCTCCTGGGGCACTTTGTCTGGCTGCGCTACCTGAGCGACGGCCAGTGGTGGGTCCTCTGGCTCCTGCTGGTGATCATGGCCGGGGATACCGGGGCGTTCTACGCCGGCCGGACCTGGGGCAAGACCAAGCTCTATCCCGCGGTGAGCCCGGGAAAGACCTGGGCCGGGGTGGTGGGGGGCACGGCTGCCGCCTTGGTCGTCGGCCTCGTCCTGGGCCGGTGGGCCCTGCCCGGGGTGAGTCTGGGAGCCCTGGCCGTGGCTGGCGCTGCTCCTGGCCGTGGTGGGGCTCCTGGGGGACCTGTTCGAGTCCATGCTCAAGCGCCAGGCCCAGGTCAAGGACGCCTCCGAGATCCTCCCGGGCCACGGCGGCATGCTGGACCGCCTGGACAGCCTGCTCTTCGCCGCCCCCCTGGTAGTCTATGTCCGCTTGTTCCTGATCGGTTAGGGGAAATCGGCGGGAAGCAGCCGCAAGGCGGGAGGCGCTTTGCTTTTCCGCCCTACGCGAGACGGTCTTTGATAAAAAAGGGCAGGCCCGGGGGCCTGCCCTGATAGGTTCGGTGCGGTAACGGCGGCCAGCCTATTTGGTCTTGCCGGGGGCCGGGGCGCTCACGGGCTGGACGGCCCGCCCCGGCGTGACGTCTTTCTCAGGTTTGCCGTCCGGCGGCAGGTTGCGGCGGAAGGCCCCGGAGGATTTGTCTAACTGGGCCACCGCCAGGTTGTAGTCATAGAGGGACATGAGGTAATCGCCCCGGAAGGAGCCGAAGCGCTCAAAGGCCTGGAAGATGTCTTCCATTTTCCCCAGCCCCATGTCGAAGTTGCTGAACGACGTGACCAGCCAGCGGCGAGCATTGATGTAGGCCTTCTCCATGCCCAAAGAACCCTTGTAATTTTCCTGGACCTTGCCGTAATCCCTGGCGACCTCCACCGGGATGCCCATGAGGGCATGCTTTTCGGTGTGGCGTAATTGGTTGAGTTCCGCCCGGGCCTGGCCGATCTTGGCTTTCAGGATGCCGAAATCAAAGTGCCACTTGGCTCCCACCATGGGCATGGCGCCGGTATCATTAAAAAAATCATTGTTATAGGGATCGGGGTTGTAATCCCGGCCCGGGGCTCCGGCCACCTGGCCCACCACCGCAAAGAAGAAAGACGGATAGCGGTCAGCCTTGGCCGCATCCACCAGCAATTGCCGGGCCACCAGGCCGCTCTTGAGCTGGGTAAATTCGGGCCGCAGCTCCAGCGCCGTGCGGATGTATTGGTCCAGACCGCCCGGGGCGGTGGGTGTCGGCAGATCCTGGGGCACCCGGAAATCCTGGCTGGGGCCATAGCCCACCAGGGCTTTCAGGGCCAGGTAGGCCACCTTGGAGCCTTCTTCCGCCTGGGCCGCAAATTTTTCCACCCCGCCTTCATACATGGCCAGGCGGTACCGGTCGGTCTCCTTGACGTTGGGCGAGTTGACCTGCAGGAGGCGGGTAATCCGTTCCCGGGCATCCCGCAGGTAGGTGCGGGCGTCGGCCACCGCATCCTTGCCCTGGTTGGCCAGGATCAGGCCGTAGTATGCCTGGGCCACCTGGAGCATGACCTCGCCCTTCTTGAGGTCCACCCCGGCCTTTTTGACCTCGATGTTCTGGGCCGCGGCTCTTTCCCGGTAGGCGATTTTGCCGAAGGTGTAGAGAGGCTGGACGAGAGAGAAGGTCAGGTTGCCAAAGACGTTCATCCCGTGGAGCTTGTCCTTGGGGTCAGGATAGAAGAGGGTTTTGTTTTCGCCGACCTGGCGCACTTCGCCCCGCCGGGCATTGGGGATCACCCCACCGGTGGCGAGGGCGTCGAATTGCGGCAAGCGGTAGCCGTGGGCCTCATTTTTCTGCTCTTGTGCGAACACAACTTCGCTTTTGGTGGCTTTGACTTCGTGACTGTAACCCAAGGCCATGACGGTGAGTTGTTTCAGGGTCAGCACCGGAGTTTCGGCGCCGCTGGCCGCCAATGGCGCCAGCCAGAGGACCAGGGCCAGCAATACTCCCCCTACACGGGCCCAAAGAACCATATCCCCCTCCTTTGTTACGGAAATTGCGGTTGACTCACGCTCTGCCCCTGCTTCTCATAAGAGACAAAGGTTAGGGCCGATGATATCAGGGACGCCAGGAAAATTCACCTAATTTCTTATAAAGATCTTTCCTCGGCCCGGGTCGCAGGGAAACGATTGCATCAGTTAAGATAAATCGGTTACTATTAAAAATTAGACTAAGGGGTGGGATCTTTATGACCAAGCTCATGCGGATTCTGGTCACCGGCGGCGCCGGCTTCATCGGCTCCCACGTGGCGGGACAGTTAGTGGCCGCCGGCCACGAGGTGGCGGTGGTGGACAATTTGAGTACGGGGAAACGGGAATACGTTCCGGCCGGGGCGCAGTTCTATCCTCATGACCTCAAGTCGCCGGAGACCGTTGAGCTCATCCGGGGCTGGCGTCCCCAGGTGATCGTGCACCACGCCGCCCAGATGAGCGTCCAGGTCTCGGTGAGCAATCCCATCTTCGACGCCCAGGAAAACATCCTGGGGTCGCTCAATCTCTTTCAGGCCGCGGCCGCCGCCAGGGTGGAGAAGGTCATCTTCGCCTCCACCGGCGGGGCCATTTACGGCGATGACGCCCCCCTGCCGGCCCGGGAGGAAGACCGGGCCCGGCCCGAATCCCCCTACGGCATCGCCAAGCTGGCGGTGGAGCACTACCTGCATTTTTATCAGCGGGAACACGGCATTATCCCCATCGCCCTGCGCTATGCCAATGTTTACGGGCCCCGCCAGAACGGCAGGGGAGAAGCCGGGGTCGTGGCCATCTTCATCGAAAAATTCCTGGCCGGGCAGCAGCCCCTGATCAACGGCGACGGTCTGCAAACCCGGGATTTCGTCTTTGTGGGGGATATCGTGGCCGCCAATCTCCTGGCCCTTACTTATCCCCAGGCCGGGGCATTCAACATCGGCACCGGCCAGGAGACGGATATCCTCACCGTTTATCTGAAGCTCCAGGAACTTATGGGCTCTCCTCTGGGGCCGGTGCACGGCCCGGGCAAGCCCGGAGAACAGCGCCGGAGCGCCCTGGACAGCACCCTGGCCCAAAGGGAACTGGGCTGGCAGCCCCGGGTAAGCCTGGCCCAGGGCCTGGCCCAGACCGTGGCGGCCTTCCGGGAGGCCGGGGCTCGATAAGGGGTTTTTGGTTGGGGTCGGCGTCCAGCACATATAGGGCGTGCCGTGCACGCCGATTTTTGGCGGCCACGGGCCGCCCTAGGTCGCTGACGTTTTGAGCGCATCTTGCCATAATCAGCAAGCCAAGGACATTGGATGGAATAACGTATGGAAATGATGATCGAAGTGCAGGACCTGACCAAGTACTATGGTCCTCAACTGGCCGTCAGCCGCCTGGATTTCCAGGTGGCGGCCGGGGAGATTGTGGGCTTCCTGGGCCCCAACGGCGCCGGGAAGACCACTACCTTGAAGATCCTGGCGGGATTTTTGGCCCCGTCGGCGGGCACGGCCAGGATCAACGGCCATGACTGCGTCACCGACTCCCTGGCGGTGCGCCGCTCTTTGGGGTATGTGCCGGAGAACGTGGCCATCTACCCCGACCTCACCGTGACCCAGTTCTTGCGGTTCGCCGCCCGGGCCAAGGGCGTATGCGGCCAAAGCCGAAACCGGCGAAGTTGACCGGGTGGTCGCGGCCTGCGGCCTGGAAGAGGTCCGGGGCAAACTGGTGGCGGCCCTGTCCAAGGGGTTCCGCCAGCGGCTCGGGCTGGCCCAGGCCCTGATCAACCAGCCGCCGCTGCTCATCCTGGATGAGCCGACCATCGGCCTGGACCCCTCCCAGATCGTGGAAATCCGCCAGTTGATCAAGAACCTGGAGGGAGCCCACACCGTGATGCTGAGCAGCCACATCCTGCCGGAGGTGAGCCAGTTGTGCCACCGGGTGATCATCATCAACCGGGGCCAGATCGTGGCCAGCGACACCCCGGAAAACCTCTCCCGGCAACTGGGCCAGGGGTCCCGGGTGCTCATGACGGTGGCCGGGCCGGATGACCAGGTTAAGGCCGCGCTTACGGCCGTGGCCGGGGTGAACCGGGTGCTCAGCCAGGGCGAGGGGAAATACCTGGTGGAGGCCGACCACGGCCGCGAGCTGCGCCCGCAGCTGGCCCGGGTGGTGGTGGAGCGGGACTGGCAACTCCTGGAATTGAAGTCCCAGGAGTTCACCCTGGAAGAAGTGTTCATCAATCTGGTAACGGAAGAAACCACGGAAGAAGAGTCATGACACAGGTACGCGGTTGGCTGGCGGTGGTCCGGAAAGAATTGACCATCTATTTCGGCACCCCGATTTTTTATATCACGGGGTTTTTCTTTCTGCTCCTGGCGGGATATTTTTTCTACACCAACGTCATCTATTACAGCATCATCAGCTTCCAGGCGGCCCAGCAGGTGTCCAACCCCCAAATCGCCGCCCAACTCAATCCCCAGCAGAGGGTCTTTCAGCCCCTGTTTTCGGTCCTGGCCATCATCCTGCTCTTTCTGGTGCCGTTCATCACCATGCGCCTGATGGCCGAAGAGAAGCGTTCCGGGACCGCGGAGCTGCTGTTCACCTATCCGTTGACGGACTGGGCGGTGATTGCGGGCAAGTTCGGCGCCGCCTTGTTGATCTATCTCATCCTGCTGGCCTTTACGGTCAGCTATCCCCTGGTGTTTGGCCTGATCATCCAGCTGGATTGGGGGGTTCTGGGCACCGGCTACCTCGGTCTGGTCCTGTTGGGGGCCGCCTGTCTGTCCCTGGGGCTGTTTGCCTCCAGCCTCACCGAGAACCAGATCGTCGCCGGGAGTGGTGGCCTTTGCCCTGCTGCTCCTCTTCTGGGTCATCGGCTGGGTCCAGGAGCTGGGGGCCGGCAACCTGGGGCTGGTCTTTAAATACCTCTCCCTGCTGGACCACTACGAAAACTTCACCAAAGGGGTGCTCGATATCCGTGACCTGGCGTACTGCCTGAGTTTTATCTTCTTTTTCCTCTTTCTCACCAAGAGACAGTTGGAATCTCGACGCTGGAGAGCTTAATCGTGAGTTGGAGAGATCGATTCTTAAAACGCAACATGCTGTACGGCGCCGGCTCCGTGGCGTCAGTGGTGCTGGTGGTGGGAATCCTGGTCCTGGTGGCCCTGCTGACCAACTGGCACCCCATGCGCTGGGACACCACCCGGGAGCAGACCCAGTCTTTGTCGCCGGTCAGCCAAGGCCTTGCTCAAAGAGGTCACCGAACCTCTCACCATGACGGTCTTCATGCCCGAGGGCGCCGGGGAACGCCAGACCGCCAAAGAGGTCTTGCAACTCTATGGGTACCACAACCCCAAGGTCAGCTACCGGTTCGTGGACCCCGAGCGGGAACCCCTCAAGGCCCAGCAGGCGGGGTTTCGCTTTGCCGGCAACGTGCTGCTGGACTACCAGGGCCGGCGCCAGATGGCCGACCAGGCCGATGAGAACGCCATCACCAATGCCCTGCGCAAGGTCCTGAAGAAGGAGCGCCTCAAGGTCTATTTTCTCGCCGGGCACGGCGAACGGGACCTGGATGACCCTAAGCCCGGAGGCTTCCAGGTCGCTAAAAGGGCCCTGGGCAACGAAGGTTACGAAATCGAGTCCCTCAACCTGCTGAGCCGGGGCACGGTGCCCCAGGATGCGGCGGTGGTAATCGTGGCGGCCCCCAAAAAGCCGCTCATGTCCACCGAGGTGCAGGCCCTGAAGGCTTACCTGGAGAAGGGCGGCCGGCTCTTCATCATGCTGGAGGCCTTTGAAGACGGCGGCCTGCAGGGATTCCTGGCGGGCTACGGCGTGGGCCTGGACAACGGCCTCATCCTGGACGTCAACCAGGTGAGCCAATCCCTGGGGCTCAGCGCGGTCATGCCCCTGGTGTCCCAGTACGGCCCCTCCAAGATCACCCAGGATTTTAAGAATTTGGTCACCATTTATCCCATGGCCCGGCCCTTGATTTTGCGCAAGGACCATCCGGACGTCTCCCTGCTGGCCCTGGCCACCACCATGTCCACCAGCTACGAGAAGCTGGGGAAGGAGTGGATCAAGACCGAAAAAGCCGCCTTCGATGCCAAGACCGACAAGAAGGGCCCCTTCACGGTGGCCGCCCAGGTCGAAATCAAGCTGACCCCGAAAAAGGCCGAGCCGGCCCCGAAGGACGGCAAGAGAGAGGCAGAAGCGAAGCAGCCGGCGCCCCCGGAAGGAGGGAAGACCTACCTGGTGGTTTTCGGGGACGCGGACTTTGCCGCCAACAGCTTTTTCAACCTCTTTGGCAACGGGGACCTGTTTTTGAACACCACGAACTTCCTGGCCCGGGCCATGGAGCAGATTACGGTGCGAGGGGCTGGCAAGGCGCAGCTCCTGACCCTCAAGACGCGGGCAAGCCTGGATCTTGTTCCTGGTTACCATGGTCGGGGTCCCCCTGGTGATGCTGGTGGCTGGCATCTGGGCCTACCGGCGGCGGCGGGCCCGGCGATGACCCCCCGGCGGCTGATCCCTTATGTGGTGATTTTCCTGGTCCTGGTGGGAGTCTATGGCGGCCTGCGGTGGCGCCAGGAACAACAGGTCGCCCGGGACGAACAGGCCAAAAAAGTCTTCCACCTCAAGGAAGCCGACATCAGCGACCTGAGCCTGGTCCGGGGCAAAGACGAGGTGCGCCTGGTCAAAAAAGACAAGGTCTGGCGCCTCACCGCCCCCCTGGATACCAAGGCCGACCAGACCATCGTGGACTCCATGCTGACCACCCTGGCCCGGCTCCGGAAGGAGCGGGACCTGGGGGAGGAAAAGGACCTCAAACCCTTCGGGCTGGATAAACCCGGCCTGGTGGTGAAATTCACGGCCCAGGGGCAGCCGCACCAGCTGGCCATCGGCGCCAAGGCCCCGGGAGACCATAATTATTACGTCCTCAGGGACCAGGACCCCCGCCTGCTGACGATCAGCACGGGAAGCAAGGATTCCCTGGACCGCCAACTTCTGGCCCTCAGGGACAAGACCCTGCTGACCTTTATCACCGGTGAAGTCAAGGGCCTCAGGGTCAAGAGCCCCAAGACCACAGTGGCCCTGGAGAAGACCGGTTCCCAGACCTGGCGCTGGGTGGGACGCCCTGACTTCCGGGTGCGGGGCGACCGGGTGGAAAAACTCTTGCGCGACATCCATATTGCCCGGGCCAGGAAGTTTCTGGAGCCCGCTCCCAAGAAGTTGACGGCCCTGGGCCTGGTCCCGGACCATCAGACCGAAATCACGGTGGTGACGCCGGCCGGGGACCAAACCCTCTGGTTGGGGACCAAAAAAGACGATACGGTTTACGGCCGGATAGGGGCGGGCGGGCCCGTGGTGCTGGTGGATGCTGCCCTGGCCGCCGAGGTCGACAAGACCCTGGCGTCTTTAGAAGACCGCCGCCTGTGGTCCGGGGCCATCCCCGCCGTCCACCAGGTCGTTTGGGGTCCCCCCGGCAAGACCTGGACCGCCCGGAAAGACCAGAACACCTGGAAGATCACCGGGCCGGACCAGGCGTCGACGCAGCAGCCCGCGGTGCGCCTCGAGATGGCCCTGTGGAATTTCCAGAAACTGGAAGGCGAACCAATTCTGCCCCCGAGTGCCCCCAAGGGCCCCCCGACGTTTATCCTGGAACTCCTGGATAAATCCGGCAAACCCCTTCTGCACCTGGAGGAGGTGGGAGCCCAGGGGAAAGACCGTCTCAAGATCCGCACCGGGGAGGGGAAATCCGCGGTAACGGCTTCTCATCCCCCGGGCGCCATTCAGCCAGTGGCAGGAGGAAATGCGCCGGCTGACGGTGAGCGCCGGGGAAGGCGAGAAATCTCCGGAGAAAGGTAAGACCGGCAAGGCCGGCAAGGATTGAAGCGGGGTTCAGGCAGTGAAGTCCGGCATGCAGCCGTCTCGGACTGCCATCTGAACGTTGCCCGGCTGGGGTTTCCCCCAGCTCAACTGCATAAAGAAAGGTAAGGAGAACACCCCGTGAAGATACTGTTGACCAATGACGACGGCGTTTACGCTCCGGGGCTGGCGGCCCTCTACCGGGAGCTGCAGCTCCTGGGAGAAGTGGTGGTGGTGGCCCCGGAAAGCGAGCAGAGCGCCGTGGGACACGCCATTACCCTGATGACCCCGCTGCGGGTGAAAGAAGTGTCCCTCAACTGCGGCGTGGAAGGCTTCGCGGTGAGCGGCTTCCCCGCCGACTGCGTTAAAATCGCCATGGCGGAGTTGCTCCCCAGCCCGCCGGACCTGGTAGTTTCGGGCATCAACCTGGGCCCCAACGTGGGCATCAACGTCCTGTACTCCGGCACGGTGTCCGCGGCCACCGAGGCCGGCATCCTGGGGGTGAAGGGGGTGGCCTTCTCCCTGGATTCCTATGATAAGAACGCCGATTTTGCCACCGCCGCCAGCCTGGCCCGGGAACTGCTGGAGCAGGTCCGGGGCTGGAGCGCCTGGAACAATGGGGTCTGTCTTAACATTAACCTGCCTAACTTACCCCGGGCCGAAATCAAGGGGGTCAGGATTACCCGCCAGGATACCGGGCCCCTGGTGGAGCATTTCGAGCGTCGGGTGGACCCCCGACGGCACATCTATTACTGGCTGGCGGAAATCAACGCCCGCCCGGCAATCAACGAGGACACGGACTACGGGGCCCTGGCCCAGGGCTATGTCTCCGTGACTCCCATTCACCACGACCTCACCGATTACCGCAGCCGGGATGCTTTACAGACGCTGGAGTGGGGGTAAAAGCCGTTGGGAGGGGGTAGTGCGACTCGTTCTTCGGCGAGGCCCATGGCCTGTCCCCCGGCAAGTCGTCATTTTCCCGGGGCCCCAGGTTTAACGCTGCCCCTGGGCGGGCGGAATGCCTGGGCCACAGGAATCAGGAATAACCTCTGCTGCGGCAGTTTTTAGCGCGCCGCCCGGAGGTTTTTTTCTGTTGAGGGATTGCTCCGGAAAAGGTGGGATGAGACAAGCGGTGGCGCCGGCGGGGCCGGAACGGCGCCGGCCCACCGGGGAGCCCTTACCACTTGGCGTCAAAAATGCTGGTAACCTTGGAGAGGATGCCCTTGGGCTGGTCTTTGGCAGCCAGCAACCGCTGACACTCCTGGATGCGCTGCTTGGCTTCGGCGTTTTTGGGAAACTCGGGATAATCCTGCGTCAGGGCCTGATAGCGGTCGATGGCGGCCTGGTAGCGTTTGGTCCGATAATAGAACTCGGCCACGTAGAATTCGTGTTCGGCCAGATCCTTGCGACAGCGGGTCAGGTAAAAATCCGCCTTGGTGATGTACTCGCTGTTCGGAAATTTCTGCTTAAGGCGCTTGAATTCGGCCATGGCCTTCTGGGTATAAGTCTGGTCCCGGTCGATGGTAGAGCGTTGGCGATAGAAACACTGGCCTTCCCGGAAGATGCAATACGCCACGGCCTTGTGGGTGGGATGGAGTTTTTCGAATTCCCGGTAGGCCTGGAAGGCCTCTTCGTACTTCTTTTTAAAGAAATAGGCATCCGCCACCTTGAGTTGGGCCAGAAGGGCCTGCTCGCTGTATGGGTAGCGGTCCCTGACTTTTTCGAAGGTCTCGATGGCGTCATCGTAGTTCTTCTTTTTCAAATCCTTGATGCCTTCCTGGGCCAAAACCTCCGGGGGCTTATCGGCCTTACTGCTCTTGCCGAACCAGCCCTTGACGGTGCTGCAGTTGCTGATGAAAGCGACCATTACCAGCATCAGGAAACACTTGGCGATGTTTCTCGGAGTCATGTGTTCGCCCTCACTTAATTCCTTCCAAGTATCTCTCCACCGCGATGGTGGCGATGGTGCCATCCCCCACGGCGGTGCTTATTTGCCGCTCGAGCTTGTCCCGTACATCGCCCGCGGCGAAGATGCCCGGGATATTGGTTTCCATGCTCTCATTCGTAAGGATGAAACCCCATTGATCCAGCTTAACGAGGTCCTTGAGCCAGGCGGTGTTGGGAACCATGCCGATGGCGATGAAGACCCCGGCCAGCGTGAGCGTGGTGGTCTGCGAGGTCTTGACGTTCTTGAGCTCCACCGCTTTAAGCTCATCCTGCCCCTGGAACCCCGTGACCACGGTATCCCAGTGGATTTGCACCTTCGGGAGCGCCATCACCCGTTCTTGCAAGGATTTGCAACCCCGGAATTGATCCCGGCGGTGAATCAAGTGGATCTTTTTGGCAAAGCGCTCGAGGAACAGGATTTCGGTGAGGGCATTGTCACCGCCGCCCACCATGGCGATTTCCTGATCCCGATAAAGGGCCCCGTCGCAGGTGGCGCAGTAACTCACCCCGCGCCCGGTGAGCTTATCTTCCCCGGGAACTCCCAGGTGCTTATACTTGGCCCCGCTGGCGATGATAATGGCGGGGGTGGTTACCCGCCGGTCCTCCATCACCACGGTGTGCAATGGTTTGCCGGGAACGATGCCCAGCACTTCGGCGTCCTTGATGAGGAGGCCGAAGCGCTCGGCCTGTTTCCGCATCCGGTCGCTGAGCTCAAACCCGGTGATGCCCTCGGGAAACCCCGGGTAGTTCTCCACCATGTCGGTGGTCATCATCTGCCCGCCGTGGATGAGCTTCTCCAGCAAAACGGCACAGAGCCTCGCCCGGCCGGCGTAGATGCCCGCGGTAAGACCGGCGGGGCCGCCGCCAATGATAATGAGGTCGTAATCCCACTCAGGCATGCTGGACCGGTGGGTTAGAGGGCTTTCTTCAAAGCGTTTTCAATGATGGAACGGGAGACTGCCCCGGTGATTTGCTCCACCACCTGGCCCCCTTTGAAGATAATCAGGGTCGGGATGGCTCGAATGCCATATTTTGCCGGGGTCTTAGAGTTTTCGTCCACGTTCATCTTGGCCACTTTGACCTTGCCCTGGTAATCCCGGGCCAGTTCTTCCACCACCGGGGCGATGGCCCGGCAGGGGCCACACCAGGCCGCCCAAAAATCCACCAAAGCCGGCATATCGGACTTCAGGATTTCCTGTTCGAATTCAGCGTCGCTTACCTGAAGAGGTTCAGCCATGCGTGTCCTCCTAACCTGAAATTTAGGACTAATTTTGGTATTACTACCCTTTTTGGGCGCTTTTTGTCAATGACTTTTAAGGGGCCTGAACCGCTAAGCCGCTCCCAATCAGGTCCTGAGCCTGCCGGGGGACAGTCCGGGAAAGGGCCGGTACGGGGCGGCAGTTTTTTCTCCCGAGCCACCCGGAAAGTTTTCGTAGGGTGTGTCCCACGCGCCAGGAGCTTATGCCGGCGGCAGGCTCGGAGGCCCGCCCCTTGAATTTTTTCGGTTTTGCGGCTGGGCCAAAGGGGCCATGAGTGACGGTTCCAAGAAGTTCCTTAAACTGGTGGCACAGGCTTTCCAGCCGGTGTCAAGCAAGCAGGTTAGTCGTACCCAGCCTGAAAAGGCCGTACTCCAAAACCTTTTTTTAGGGTTTCTGGTTGAGCCCCAGGCTCATGGGCAACTGCTGGGGCATTAAAAACCAGGTTATTCAATATATTTGTTCTCATTCTTATCGTCTGATCTTCTCCCAAAAAATATCAGCCGGATAACCTTGCCCAACAAGGCGATTCCTAAAAGAACCGCCACAATCACTGCAATGACAACCGCCAGATAAACACTTACCTTAAAGAGAAGTATCAGGATCGGCACCACAATTACGGCTACAACTATTACCAGGCATCCCGTAATGAAATCTTTGGCCCCCAGCTTGTCGATTCCGTTTGTCACTTGTCTTCCTCCAGGCGCTGATGGAATGGACGGAAGGTGCGCCGGGCACACCCCCACAACTTACCGGGCCGTCAAGGCCCAAGGCCCGGCGCTTGTTCTCCACGTGGTTGATGATGAGGTCCGCGGCCTTGGCGGGGTCCGGCTCCACCGCGAAGGTGGCCCCCACGTGCGCCTCCAGGCCGTTGAGCAACAGGTCGGTGACCGCGGCGCTTCCCAGGACCGGGGGCATGACCCCCAGCACCGTGTAGATTCCGCTGGCCACGGCATAGCAGGCGATGGTGGCGGCCTTCTCGGAATACCACTCGGGCGCGGCGGCGGCCAGGGGCAGTTGATCCAGGTCCACCCCCAGGGCGTTGGCCAGCACCGCGGCCAGGTTGACGATGCGGGTGTTGTCGACGCAGGACCCCATGTGCAGGACCGGCGGAATCCCTAAGGCCTGGCAAATCCCCTTCAGGCCCGGTCCGGCGAGTTCGGCGGCCTCCGGGCGCTTGAACCCCGCCTTGGCGTGGGCCACCGCGGCGCAGCCGGTGTCCACCACCAGGATGTCATGCTCGATGAGCTTCCGGGTGAGGGTGGTGTGGCCGTAGTCATGCACGACCTTGGGGTTGTTGCAGCCCACCACGCCCACCGCGCCCCGAATCTGCCCCGCCTTGATGGCGTCCAGCAAGGGCTCCCAGGTGCCGCCCAGGGCCTGCTCAATGACTTCCACGGAGAAACCGCTCACCTGGGACACCGGGGCGCCGGGGATGAGCACCCGCTCCGGGCGGCGCCGGGCGAAATTCTCCACTGCCTGGGCCACCAGTTCCCGGCCCAGTGCCTCGCCGGTTTCCGGGGCGAAGGGCAGGTGGGTGGCGCCGGGGAATTTGGCCTTGGGGGAGGTGGTGTAAAATTTCGTGTGGTAGCAGGCGGCCAGGTCGCCCAAAGACGGCATGATGCACTGGTAGTCCACCACCATGGCCTCCACCGCCCCGGTGATCAGGGCCAGCTCCTGGACCAGGTGGTTGCCGGCCATGGGGATGCCCTGGCGCATGAGCACCTCGTTGCCGGTGCAGCACAGGCCCACCACGTTGATGCCGTTGGCTCCCAATTCCTGGGCCCGGGCCACCAGTTTCGGGTCCTGGGCGGCCCGGACCGCCATCTCGGAGACCAGGGGGGAGTGCCCGTGGAGGATGAGGTTCACCTGGTCCGCCTTCAACACTGCCAGGTTGACCTGGGAGGCCGTGGGTTTGGGCGTCCCGAACAGGACGTCGGAGATTTCCGTGGCGATCATGGAGCCGCCCCAGCCGTCCGCCAGGGCGCACCTCAGGGCCTGGACCAGGAGGCTGACCGCGTCGTTGTCCACCCCCATGTGCGTGCGGTGCAGCATTTCGGTGACTTCCCAGTCCACTCCCCGGGGGTCGATGCCCAGTTTCCGCCATTTCTCCAGCCGGGCGGCGGGGAGGCGCCGGGTAAAGGTGAGGTAGCCCTTCTTGATGCCGTATTCCTCCATCATGGCCAGGGCCAGTTCCTTGGCCTTGGCCAGGGGTGGGAGGTCGCCGGCCACCCCGAACTCTTCGGCCAGGCGGTCCAGCTTGCCCTGATCGGTGATGCCGAAGCCCGGGGCCTTGCCTTCACCCACGGCGAGGAGCGTCTCCACCAGGTCCCGGCCGTGATCGGAGTGGGACGCGGCGCCGGCGGCCACCATGCGGGCCAGGTTCCGGGCCACCATGATGTCGGCGTCGGCGCCGCAGACGCCCCGCTGGGGGCCGTCCCCGAAGGGATCGATGCGGCAGGGGCCCATGACGCAGATGCGGCAGGAGAGCCCCAGCTCGCAGAAACCGCACTGGGGCTGCTGGGCGGCAAAACGCTCCCAGACGGTTTCCAGCCCTTCTTTTTGGGCCTTGTCTTTCAGGGCCAGGACGTCGGGGTGGATGGATACGGGTTTATCGGGGGAAGATGGGCTATTCATTATTTTCTCTCCTAACTATGATTTGCAAGTGTTTGATGCTGCCATGTCTCACCTTTTTTCAAAACAATGACGAAGAGCCCCATCAAAATGAGAGGAGTAAACTGCAAATTGAATCATCCCCAAAATTGGCGCCAGAAAAGGTATGAACCAACCAAGTAATAAAAGTAATTCCTCACCCGGTGTACAACCGTGGGTAAATCCCTCCCACCCAAGCCAGGCAAGAGGGAGAGCCAAGAGAGCCAGATCATAGGGGAAGGCATGGGGAGTAAAAAGGAGGATGCCCAGGACCAGGGCGGAACCGCGACCAGCCAGAGGGGACATCCCGCCGCCAGATCCAAAAGACTCCTGCAGCAACCCCCACCATCACGCAGGCCTGGATCCCAAGGGCCACTGGAAGCCGGGCCCCGGCAATGGAGGCGAAAGCAAAGGGGGTGATCATTTTATTGACCGGCATCGCGCCCTGCTGCACCAGTTTCATAGGAAGCAAACCGTTTTTCAGAAAGGCAAGCCATACTTCGCCTCCCAGGGCCAGGAAGCTGATAATCCCTAAAAGAGACGGAGGCCAGCAAGGCCGCCAGGGCTTTCCAGCGCCGCCCGGCAAGCAAGGCGAGGGGGACGAGAACCATGAGGTGGGGCTTAAAGCTCACAAGCCCAAGCAGGAATCCTCCCACCAGAGGCGAATGGTCCAGTAATAATAATCCCCATCCTATCAGAGCCGTGGTGAGGAACCCGTTCTGCCCGTGAAAGAAGTTTTCAAACGTGCCGGGATAGGCTAGGGCCAGCCAGATTGTCAGAGGGTGGGGGGCAATGCGACGCAAGACTAACAGGTAGGGGCTGATGGTTACGGCCAGCCAGATAGCCAAAGATGCGAGGTACGGAAGGAGCGCCAAAGGATAAACTACCAGCAAATAGGTGGGGGGATATACCCAGGGGAAAAGGAAGCTTACCTTGAAAATTGCCTTCTGCACCTCTATAAACTTAGGGAGATTATAAACCGTCGGTGGGATTTCCATCCGAGATCAGGGAAGACGCCACCCAAAATTGGGAAAAATCGGCCCCCAGAGGACGATCCAGAAAGTCGGTCAACCCGGTTTTCGAGTGCACGGCCGAAAGGACCAGAGCAACCCCAACCAGGACATAGAAAACCAGAAATATCCGGGGATAAACAGTGAGCCGTTCCCGGTTAAGCCATCTCACGGATAAGCCCACCTGCCCGGGCCTCGCTCAGATATGGGCCAAGGTTTTCACTGGGCCAGACGTCTGCTTGGCTTGGCGCAGTGCTCTTTCCCCAGGCCGGGCCATATAAAATTGATCCTATTATACCACAGAAATACGGCTCTCTATGGCCAAACTGCAGCCCTTGGCAACGAGAGCCACAAAAAAGCCCGGTCCTGGGGACCGGGCTTGAAATTGCCGCACTGCTGCTTAAAGGCTTAATCCGCTTCCACCTTGGGGCGGGGCAGGAGGCCGGCGGCCTCCAGGATCTCCGGGACCTTTTCTTCCCATTCGATGGCCATGAGGTGGATGCCGGCGACGCCCTTCATCGCCAGGCACTCGTGGATCTGCTCCACCGCGATCTTGATGCCTTCCGCGGCCACCTTGTCCTTGGGCACGCCCTTTAAGCGGGTGATGTAGGAGTCGGGGACGTCCAGGCCGGGGACGAACTTTTTCATATAGTTCGCCATGCCGACGGATTTTAACGGGGTAATCCCGGCCATGATGTAGCACTTTTCCGTCAGGCCCATGTCGTTGGCCATCTCCATGAACTTGACGAAGCGCTCCATGTTGTAGATGCACTGGGTCTGGACGAACTGGACCCCGGCGGTGATCTTCTTGCCCAGGCGCACCACCCGGAACTCCTGGGGGTCGGCGAAGGGGTTGGCCGCCGCGCCGATGAAGATCTTAGGCCGGCCCACCACTTCGGTGCCGCTGATCATCTTGCCCTCGTCCCGCATGTTTTTGACGGTGTGGGCCAGCATGACCGAGTCCAGGTCGTGGACATTCTTGGCCTGGGGATGGTCGCCGAAGGACTGGTGGTCGCCGGTGAGGCACAGGAGGTTCTTGATCCCCATGGCCGCGGCGCCCAGGATGTTGCTTTGGAGGGCGATGCGGTTCATGTCCCGGGTGACCATCTGCATCACCGGCTCAACCCCCATTTCCAGGAGGATTTTGGCGGCGGCCATGGAACAGAAACGCACCACCGCGGTCTGGTTGTCGGTAACGTTCACCGCGTCGACGCAGTTTTTTAAGAAATTGGCTTTGTGCCTGAAATGATCGGCGTCGGCGCCCCGGGGCGGGCCGCACTCGCCGGTTACGGCCTTTTGGCCGCTCTTAAAGATTTTTTCCAGTTTGCTCCCCGCGGAGTATTCGGCGGTCATTGTTTCAATTCCTCCCGTATCGTGGTGCGTAACCCGCCGTCGCGGCTGGTAGACCAATTTTTATAAAGCTGAACCTCGGTAAGCTTGTGCAACTCTCCGAGATTTTTCATGCGGTCGTAAATGAGTTGCCAGATGCAGGGGATGGAGCCTTTGCCCACCTCGCAGATGCCCTCGGAAGAGCCGCCGCAGGGCCCGTTCAAGAGCTGCTTGGCGCAGCGGGTGATGGGGCACAAGCCGCCAAAATTCCCGATGATGCAGTTGCCGCAGGCCTGGCAGAATTCCTTCCAGACGCCGTGCTCCGTGGCCCCGCCGATGCTGGTGGTGTTGAGGCCCGGGAAGACCTTCAGATAGGGGTAGCGGGCGGCGACATACTGCGGCCCGACACTGCAGGCGATGGAGACCACGGCGTCGATACCGTCCACCAGGTCATCCAGCGGTTCGATGTATTCGGGGTCGCACTGCCGTTCGCAGGTGTATTCGGTTACTTCCAGTTCGTTACCGGCGGCTTTGCGGGCGATCCGGAGTTCCGAGGCCAGGATAGCCACCTCTTTCTCACCACCCGCACAACATACGGTCACGCAGCCTTTGCAGCCGGCCACCACGATTTTTTTGAAATCCTTGACCATATCCAGGATTTCCGCCAGGGGTTTTGATTCCGCTATGACCACTGCGTTCCTCCTCTTCCATTAATCCAGAGCAAAAAAAAATTCCTGATTTTCCAGCCTATCGCTATCCGGGGCTTCCCGAGGGCCACTTTCCCGGTGGGGGCTGGGAATACGCTGAGTTCCCTACCCCAATCAGGGTACGACCTTTAGGAAAAGACCCGCAGATTAGACTTGTACAACTATTCACGTAATTCTATGGCGAAACCAGGGGCGTTGTCAAATATAAAAACCAGAAGAATTTTCAGATAACTGGTTTGAGCGGTCAAAAATTTATTGACAAACGCACTAGAGGTCTATTAAATGGGAGTCTATGTGAAAAAAAGTATGAGCTCCGACTGGACCCTGTTCCGGGTCCTTAAGGTCGGAGCCTGCTGGATAATCACCCGGGCCGCCTGGTGATGCCCATTACCTAGTCAATAATTACCATACCTTAAGGAGGCAGTTTTTATGGCGAAGTATGATCCGGTTAAACAGGCTGACTGGCAGATTGCCGAAATCGCCGAAGCGGAGATGATCCCCTTTGACGCAATGTGCGATAAGCTCGAAATCCCCAAAGACGAGCGCATCCCTCATGGCCAGAAAATCGGCCGCGTCGATTACATGAAGTGCCTGGAGCGCCTGAAAAACAAACCCGATGGCAAGTACATCGAAGTCACCGCCATCACCCCCACTCCCCTGGGCGAAGGCAAATCCACCACCTCCATGGGCCTGATCGAGGGCCTGGGCGCCCGCAAGCAGAACGTGGGCGGCGCGCTGCGCCAGCCTTCCGGCGGCCCCACCATGAACATCAAGGGCACCGCGGCCGGCGGCGGCATCTCGCTGCTGATCCCCATGACCGAGTTCTCGCTGGGCCTCACCGGCGACATCAACAACATCATGAACGCCCACAACCTGGCCATGGTGGCGATGACCTCCCGGATGCAGCATGAGTTCAACTATGACGACGCCCAGTTGGCCAAACGGAACCTGAAGCGCCTGAACATCGACCCCCGCAACATCGAAATGGGCTGGATCATGGACTTCTGCGCCCAGTCCCTGCGGAACATGATCATCGGCATGGGCACCACCAAGGCCGACGGCTTCATGATGCAGTCCAAGACCGGCATCGCCGTGTCCTCCGAAGTCATGGCCATCCTGTCCATCTTCAACGGCCTGGCGGACTTCAAGAAACGCTTGAACGAAATCGTCGTAGCTTACGACAAGAAGGGCAACCCCGTGACCACCGGCGACCTGGAAGTGGGCAACGCCATGATGGCCTGGATGGTGCCCTCCATCAACCCCACCCTGATGCAGAGCGTCGAGAAGCAGCCCGTCTTCGTGCACGCCGGCCCCTTTGCCAACATCGCCGTGGGACAAAGCTCCATCGTTGCCGACCAGATCGGCCTGAAGCTCTTTGACTACCATATCACCGAGTCCGGGTTCGGCGCCGACATCGGCTTTGAGAAGTTCTGGAACGTCAAATGCCGTTTCAGCGGCCTGATACCCAACGTGTCGGTCCTGACCGCCACCGTCCGCGGCCTGAAGCATCACGGCGTCAACGCCGGCGCCCTGCCGTGCCCTCCGGGCCGGCCGGTCCCCAAAGAGTACTTCTCGTCCTCGCCAGAGACCATGAAATGGTTGGAAGAGGGCGTCCAGAACGCGGTGCACCATGTCCGCAACATCAAGAAAGCCGGCATCAACCCGGTGGTCTGCATCAACGCCTTCCATTTCGACTCCAAGGAAGAGCACGATGTGATTCGTCGGGCCTGCGAGGCCGAAGGCGCCCGGGTAGCGGTGTCCAAGCACTGGCAGTTCGGCGGCGAAGGCGCCCTGGAGTTTGCCGACGCGGTCATCGATGCCTGCAACGAGAAGAACGACTTCAAGTTCCTCTATCCCAACGAGCTGCCTCTGCGCAAACGCGTCGAGCTGATCGCCAAAGAAGTGTACGGCGCTGACGGCGTGGACTTCGCTCCCGAAGCCAACGCCAAGGCCGAGCGCTTCGAGAAGGATCCGAAGTTCAACGAGTTCGCCACCATGATGGTCAAGACCCACCTGTCCCTGACCCACGATCCTTCCAAGAAGGGTACCCCGAAGGGTTGGCGGTTGCCGGTGCGCGACTTCCTGATCTACGGCGGCGCCAAGTTCATCTGCCCGGTCTGCGGCGCGATTTCGCTGATGCCCGGCACCGGTTCCGACCCGGCCTACCGCCGTGTCGACGTGGATGTCAAGACCGGCAAAGTGACCGGCCTGTTCTAAGTGACATAATGTAGGGTGGCACTGCCCACCTTATCTGTACCCCAACCGGCTTCCCCAGGCGTTTTGCCCCGGGAAGCCGGTTTTTTTCTGACTCCTCCGGGGCTGGCGCTAACGGCCTCAGGAGCTCCGGCAATTTTTCTCCCGTTTGTGATATTTATCACTTGCGTCTTGCCCCCCGGTCATGGTAAAAATCACCGATATAGCTATAACCAAGGTAGGTTCAGACTGGAGCCGGCCGGGGCAGCACACCTGTTCTCTGGCGTCCGGCGGGGCGGCCTCACCCGGCCTTAAACCCCGAAGACCACGGCGGCGGCCATAAATTTTCTGAAGTGAGGAGAGGTTCGTATGTTTGAGATAGTGGAACGCAGCGAAATGGCCCAGGGCACCATCGTCAGCAACTGGATAAAAGCCCCCAAGATTGCGGCCAAGGCCAAACCGGGGCAGTTCGTCATTCTGCGCGCCAATGACAAGGGGGAGCGCATTCCCCTGACCATGGCGGACACCGATCCGGCCAAAGGGCTGATCAACATTATTTACATGGTGGTGGGCAAGAGCACCGCCCTGTTCAAAACCCTCCAGGTGGGGCAATTCTACCAGGATGTCATCGGCCCCCTGGGACAACCCACGCACCTGGAAAATGTGGGCAAGGTGATCTGCGTCGGCGGCGGCACCGGCATCGCGGTCCTGCACCCCATCGCCCGGGGCCTGAAGCAGGCGGGCAACTTTGTCTATTCGGTGATCGGCGCCCGCTCCAAAGACCTGCTCATCATGGAAGACCGGATGAAAATGGCCTCCGACGATCTGATGGTCTGCACCGACGACGGCACCTACGGCCACCACGGCTTCGTCACCGACAAGCTCAAGGAAACCCTCTCCAAGGATAAGGATATCAAGCTGGCGGTGTGCATCGGCCCGGTGCCCATGATGAAGTTCTGCTGCGTCGTCACCAAGGAATTCGGGGTCAAGACCCTGGTGAGCCTCAACCCCATCATGGTGGACGGCACCGGCATGTGCGGCTGCTGTCGCGTGCGGGTGGGCGGCGAGATGAAGTTCGCCTGCGTGGATGGCCCGGAGTTTGACGGCCACGCCACCGATTTCGAGGAGCTTACCTTGAGGCTGCGGTCCTATTGTTCCGAGGAGAAGGTTTCCTACGATGAGTACAAAGGCCACGGCTCCGGAAAGTGCTCCTGTGGCAAATAAGAAATTACCCGTGATGGCCTCAAAACCAGGAGGAGAAGGATAATGTCGGAAGAAGTCAAAGCCCCCAAAAAAGAAAAGATCCCCAGGCAAAAGATGCCGGAGCAGCCCGCCAACGTCAGGCGGCATAATTTCGACGAAGTGCCCCTCGGATACACCCCCGAACTGGCCATGCAAGAGGCGCAGCGCTGCATTCAGTGCAAGGACCCCCGCTGCAAGCAGGGCTGCCCGGTGGAAATCGATATTCCCCAGTTTATCGCCAAGGTCAAGGAAGGCGACTTCGAAGGCGCCATCCGGAAGATCTGGGAAAAGAACGCCCTGCCCGCAGTCTGCGGCCGGGTCTGCCCCCAGGAAGTCCAGTGCGAAGGCATGTGCATCGTGGGCAAAAAGGACGCCCCGGTGGCCATCGGCAATCTGGAGGCCTTTACCGCCGATTACCAGCGCAAGCACGGCCGGGACATCCTGCCCCCCAAGGCCGAACCCACCGGCAAGAAGGTGGCGGTGGTCGGCTCCGGGCCTTCGGGCCTGACCGTGGCCGGCGACCTGATCCTGAAGGGCCATGAAGTCACCATCTTCGAGGCCCTCCACCTCCCCGGCGGCGTCTTGATCTACGGCATCCCCGAGTTCCGGCTGCCCAAGGAGATCGTTGCCTCGGAGTGCCGCTATCTCGAACGCCTGGGCTGCAAACTCGAAGTCAACTCCGTCATCGGCCGCTCCGACACCGTAGATGAACTCCTGGAGCACTTCGACGTGGTCTATCTGGGCGTCGGCGCCGGCCTGCCCGTGTTCCTGAAAATCCCCGGGGAGCACTACATCGGCGTCTACTCCGCCAACGAATATCTCACCCGCTCCAACCTCATGAAGGCCTACGACTTCCCCAACTACGACACCCCCATCGTCAAGGGCAAAAGCGTCGCCACCTTCGGCGGCGGCAACGTGGCCATGGACGGGGCCCGCACCGCCCTGCGCCTGGGGGCCGACCACTCCTATATCATCTACCGGCGCTCCCGGGACGAACTGCCGGCTCGTGGCGGCGGAAGTCCACCACGCCGAGGAAGAGGGGGTGGAATTCCTGCTCCTGTCTAACCCCCTGCGTTTCCTGGGCGACAACGACGGCCGCCTTACCGGCGTCGAGTGCCTGAAGATGGAACTGGGCGAACCCGATGCCTCCGGGCGCCGGCGTCCCGTCCCCGTCCCGGGCTCCGAGTTCACCGTGGAAATCGACACCGCGGTGATCTCCATCGGCTCCGGGTCCAACCCGCTCCTCACCAAGAGCACCCCGGGCCTGGACCTGAACAAGTGGGGCTATATCATCGCCGACCCCAAGACCGGCAAGACCATGAAATCGAGAGTCTGGGCCGGCGGCGACATCGTCACCGGCGCCGCCACCGTCATCCTGGCCATGGGCGCCGGCCGCATGGCCTCCAACTCCATCCATGACTTCCTGACCATGGGGTGGTAGGGGAGATTCTTGGGGGAGGGGCAAAGGGCCGAGGGCCCTTTCCCCTCCCCCAAACCCCCACCCCAATCCCATAAGTAAAAAACAAAAGGAGGGCCAGAAATGGCCCTCCTTTTTATCCGGTAGGGCGGGCGTCCTCGCCCGCCAAAGTTTTTTCCGGTGGGGCAGGCCTCCGTGCCTGCCACCGCACTTTTCCGTAGGGGCGGACCCGTGTGTCCGCCCTTGTCCGTGGCAATATTCAGACCGATCCTACCCACTATTGACTGAAAAAGAGTATCCCGGGAAGCCGGACCCAAAAGCCCTGCCTACCCCCTCCCCCTTATACGGGTTGGGAGGGGGGTTTGGGAGGATGGCAGGGCCACTTACGAAAAAGCCCTGGCCCTTTCCCCAAATTACTCCTTCCCCAGTTTCTCCACCCGCACCCCGATGAGGCGGAAGAGTTTGCCTCGCGGGTTTTCCCGGCGGTCCAGGAAGGGCATGAGGAGTTTCATGGCCTGGAACGTCAGGGTGCGGGGGGAGCCATTGGGCTGGGGCAGGGTGTAAGACCGCGTGAAGGTCTCGAAATCGGCGAAGCGCACGGTGACTACCACGGTGCGGTAGGTGTGGAACCCTCCGGCGGTAAAGCGCCGATACACCTCCCGGCACAGGAACCAGAGGCGGGAGAAGATGAAATCCAGGTCCCGGGTGTCTTGGGCAAAGGTCTCCTGCTCCCCCACGGATTTGGGTTCCCACTCGGTCACCAGGGGGCTGTCGTGCCGGCCCCGGATGCGTTCATAGAGCGACGGGCCCCACTTGCCGAATCTTTCGTAGAGTTCCTCCGGCGTAAACCGCTTTAAATCCTGGACCGTCTTGATTCCCAGACGGGCCAGGGTTTGCTCGGTCTTGGGGCCGATGCCGGGGATTTTGCGCACCGCCATTGGCGCCAGAAAGGCCTCGGCCGCTTCCGGTGTGACCAGGGTCAAGCCGTCGGGCTTTTGGAAATCCGAGGCGATCTTGGCGACCATCTTGTTAGGGCCGATGCCGATGGAACCGGTGAGTCTTTCCTGGTCCAGGATGGCCGCCTTGATCTGCCGGGCCAGGGCCGCGGCCGCCTCGAAGGAGCCGGTGAAGCTCAGGTCAAAGTAGGCCTCGTCGATACTCGCCTCCTCCACCACCGGGGCATAATGGTGCAGGATGGCCATGATCCGGGCCGAGACCTCGCCGTACTTCCGGTGGGAGCCCCGGACGAATACCGTGGCGGGCCGGCCCCGGCGCCGGGCGGCTTCGGCCAACTTCCAGGCTGTGGAGATGGGCATGGCCGAATGGATGCCGTAGACCCGGGCCGGGTAGTTGGCAGTGGACACCACCCCCCGGCCCTGGCCGCCCGCCGGGTCGGCCCCCACCACCACCGGCCGCCCCTTCAGTTCCGGGTGGTCCCGTTCTTCAATGGCCGCGAAAAAGGCGTCCATGTCAAGATGGCCGATGATGCGCATGCCGCCTCGCTAAAAACTCGTTGGCTTTGATAAAAACCCGGGGGAGAGGGGGTTATTGCGGCTACCGGGTTAGGACTGTGCCGCCCCGCTCGAAAGCCCCGCGGATCGGCGGGACCCCACTGTCTCCCAACCCTCATCAGGGGAGCGGGAGACCATGGTTGAGCACTCCGCCGGAATCCCCTCCGGATAATTCCCTCAACCCCTCTGCAGCTTACCATTTTTTCAGACGGTGCAGGATGGGCATGAGAGAATGGGGAAATGGATTGCCAAAAGCCGGTAACTCAGATATGAACAAAAAAAGCAGGAAAGGTCAACGTTCATGGAGTCAGCGGCTATTTCCTGAGAGGGCCAGGCGGATGAGGAAGAGCCGGATTGTGGCCGGGGCAGTTATCGTCCTGTGGTTGTCGGCCGGCGGTCTCGGGGCGGCCCGGGCCCAGGACAGTCTCCCGGAACTGGTGAAAAAGGTGCTGCCCGCGGTAGTGACGGTGGTGGGGTTTAATGCCGGCGGCAAGGTCATGCGCATCGGCAGCGGCGTGTTCATCGACCCGGAAGGCCACCTCATCACCAACCTGCACGTCATTAGCGGGGTGGCCCGGGCCGAAGTGAGGCTGCCCAGGGGCGAGGTTTACCCCTTGACCGCGATGGTGGCGGTCGACCCCAAGGCCGATTTGGTCAAGTTGGTGGTGAACCTCCCCCGGGGCGCCCTGCACTACTTGACGGTGAGCGGCGCCCGGCCGCAAGCGGGAGAGCACGTGGTGGTGCTGGGCAGCCCCCTGGGTTTGGAACAAACCGTCAGCGACGGTATGGTGTCGGCGATCCGCACCGTTCGGGACCGGGGGGAATTCCTGCAAATCTCGGCCCCCATTTCGCCCGGCTCCAGCGGCGGCCCGGTGGTGAATATGGCCGGCCAGATCATCGGCATCGTCTCGTTCCAGGTAAAAGGCCAGAACATCAATTTCGCGGTCCCCGGCTATCGGATTCTGGCCCTGCGGGACGGTCCCCCCGGCCGCTGCCGGGACCGGGCACTGGGGGCAAATCTCTGCCGGCGCGCCCTGGGGTGAATGTCCCCCGCCCCCAGATGCAGGTGCGGTAAGGACGGTACCGGTTGGATCATTAACTGGCTCAATGACTGGGCCAAACGCCACCTGGCGGTGAGAAAGGCCGCAGCCTCACATCGAACCCAGAGACCTGCCATGAAGAAAAGAGCTTTGACTCTCCTGTGGTTAATCCTGTTCCTGGGGGCGACCTGCAGCCTGGCCCTGGCCGGGTCCATCCGGGTCTACTTCTCCCCCAACGGCGGCTGCACCGACGCCATCCTCAGCCAGATTAACCAGGCCAAAACGGAAATCCTCCTGCAGGCCTATTCTTTCACCAGCAAGCCCATCGCCCAGGCGTTGATTCGGGCCCAAAAACGAGGCGTCAAGATCAGCGCAGTTTTGGACAAGTCCAACCGAAGACAGAAATATTCCGCGGCCACGTTTTTAAAGAACATGGGGATCCCCGTGTTCATTGACGATAAGCACGCCATCGCCCACAATAAAATCATGATTATCGACAACCGGGTGGTGATTACCGGCTCCTTTAACTTCACCATGGCGGCGGAAAACAAGAACGCCGAGAACCTCGTGATCCTGGATGACCTGCCCGACCTCACCCGGGCCTACCAGGAAAATTTTCAGAACCACCTGAGGCACTCCGTACCCTATCTCGGGTTGGAGGAGTAGCCGGCGGGGCAAATGGCAAACTCCTGCTAAGTGAATGATGCCGCGCGGGATTGCCACCATCGCGGCTTTCTTTTGAGCCAGGGCCGAGGCTCGAAAGACTCATGGCCGGTTCTGGGACGGCAGGGGAATGAGATTCCCCCATGCGTATCCAGCCATTATTTCTCTTTCAAACCCAATTATTTTCGCTAAATGGTCTATTTCCCTGCCGGGAGATGCTACGCAACTATGGACTCTGCCTCTTTCCTGGGGCGCCTAATCAGAGGGCGCTGACCCGGGGTGGGGTCACTTGGGGTCCACTCGCATCGGGGTATCTGGGGTTTGAGGGGAAAATATGCCAAAATTTTTAAAAAAAGATAACAAATCAACCTATTTTGTTGACAAATCCACCGGAATCTGTGCTATTTTGTCCCCGGCAAGATAATTCAGCGACCACACAATAAAAGGGGAAACCTGTCAAGGTTAGACTGGCGAGAACTGCGGTGGCTAAGCCTGCCGTATAATTTGAGATTTCAGGCCTCTAAAAAATCTTTGGGGGATAAGAACTTTTGACCAGGGGGTGGGGGATGATAGCTTGGCGGACGCTGTTAATTTTGGGGTGGTTGGTTTTGGGGCTGGCGCTTGGACCTGGGGCGAGCCTGGCGGTTACGCCTTATGACGATGTGCTGGTGCAGCAGGCCGCCAAAAACATCCAGCAGGAGAACTATGACGAAGCCCTGGCGCAATTGACCCAGGCCTGGCAAAAAGGCACGCATACCCCGGAAAAGGCTTTCCTGTTCGGGCAGGTCTACCGGCTCATGCTCAACTACGCCAAGGCCAAGGAATATTTGCAGGAGGCCTTGCGGCTCAAGCGGGATTTTCGTCCGGCCCAGTTGATGCTGGCCGACACCTACCTGGCCATGGACCAGCCCAAAGAGGCCCGGCCCATCTTGCAGAACCTGCTGGCCTCGGGCTACGAACCGGGCCAGACGGCCTTTTTGATGGGCGTCGCGGCCACCAAAGAGGGCCAGTACAGCGAAGCCCTGGACTATTTCCGTAAGGCCGAGACGGACCCCAAGGTAGCCCAGGAGGCCAAGTTCCAGGCGAGCCTGGCCCTGGCCGCCCTCAACCGGATCAAAGAAGCCAGGACGGCCATGGAGGAGAGCATTGCCCTGAACCCCCAGAGCCAGACGGCGGATTTCGCCAAACGCTACATGGGGGTCCTGTCCCAGCGGGTGCAAGAACAGCGTCCTTTCCACATCACCGTTTCCTCGGGCTTTGATTACGACTCCAACGTCACCCTGGCCCCGGGTGGGGGGGCCGCAGTGTCCACGGTTTCCGGGAAGGCCAGCGCCGTGTTTTCCCAGACCGCCCTGATGGAATACACCATCTTGCCGTCGGGTCCCTTCAGCGTCTTGACCCAATACTCCTATTTCCAGAATTTTCATCCCGCGGTGGACGGGTTACGACATCATGAGCCACTTCATCGGCCTCACCCCCACCTACAGCTTTAAGAATGGCCGCTTCTGGCTGCCCGTGAATTATACCTATATGGATCTGCAGTCAGACAAATATTATACCGGCTTTAACGTGACCCCCACGTATCTCCACCTGCTGACGCCAAACCTCGGCCTGGAAGTGGGAGCCAGGTATAATCGCCAATATTATTGGTCTCCCGTCTATTTTACCCAGGATAACCGTACCGGCAATGCCTGGGGGGGCAATGTGGGGTTGTACTACTTTTTCAAAAAGCAGACAGGTTTTGTGCAGGCCCGCCTGGGCTATCTGAACAACAACACCACCGGCAGCAACTGGGATAGCTCCAGCTATAATCTGCTCCTGTCGCTCCTCTGGCCCATCACCGAGAAGTTAAAATACAATATCTTCCTGGACCTGACGCAACAGCCCTATGCCCATACCTTTTACAACGGTGAGACCATCGGCGGCGTCCTGGTCTCCCAGCCCAACCGGCGGGACCAGATTCTCATGTTTGGGATGGCGGCCACCTATGAACTCGTCAAAGGCCTGGAAGCCGGGATTCACTGGTACTTTATCCGGGATAACTCCAACATCAATCTGTATAACTATAGCCGTCACATCGCCGGCGGCCAGCTCGCCTACCGGTACTAACGGGAGTTGCCCAGCAGGAAAAACGTGAATTTTGCCGCACCCGGTTAGCCCTTATCTTTAGGTTATCCGTCAGCACCTAACTTCTCCAGCCCCCTCGACCGTCCCGCGGCGAGTGGGAGCTAACCGGTTGTCAGACATTCTCCCCTGATCACCTCCAAAGGGAAAGCTGTCTGAAAGGTGGTTGATTTACTCAAAAGATGGGTCATGTAATGCAGTATAACGATAAGCCGTACCGACTTAAGCGGGAAACCAGATAGTCAAACCCGTGGTAAGGTGGGGACGAAAGCCGCGGGTCTCGAAAGGTGGTAAGAGACAAGCGGTTTTATTTTAGCTTAATCTATTCCTTTTTAGGGTTTAATTTCAGATCTCGTCACCATTGTTTAGGGTTGCTCCCGGTAGGCGTTCATGGTCTCAGGCCATGGGGAAAGGGGAGGGCCAGACTAGATAAAGGAGCCCGATTATGAAAAAGCACGTATTCTTTTGGGTAGTATTCGTGATCCTCGCATTCCAGGTGGGGCCGCTGGCTGCCGCCCAGGGGGACGTGGCGGGACGCTTCACTCAGGTGGAAGGTCGGGTCGACATTCTGAGAGGCGGGCAGCTTCCGGCCACCCCGGTTAAAGTCAATGATGGGGTGCAGACGGGCGATGTCATCCGGACCAAATCCCTGTCCAAAGCCCAGATCACCTTTATGGATAATTCCATCCTGACGATCTCCCCGGAGAGCCGGATAGGCATCGAATCCTATATGTTCGACTCCGCCCAGAATAAGCGCAATGCGGTGGTCCAACTTTTCAGGGGCCTGGCCCACGTGGTGGTCAGCAAGATCTATCAATCGGGCGAGCCGGATTTCGTCGTCAAGACCCAAACCGCCGTCATGGGAGTTCGAGGCACCGATTTCGGGGTTCGACTCAATCCTAACAGTTCGGAAATTTTGAATTTTGAAGGCCGCCTCCAGGTGGGCAACATCTTTCCGGAGGTGAGCCAACTGCTCCGGAGGGCCTTCAAGGTCGCCTACTCCTTTGGTTCGTCGGCCGGAGGCGGTAATCAGTGGGTTTTTTTGAATAATATGCAGGGCACCACGGTGGCGCGGGGCCTGCCCCCCACTCTGCCTTATGGCCTCAGTAGCCAAGACCGCGATATGTTCATGCACCAGCTCGATGCCCCTGCTTCCACAGGCCTTAGATCCGACCAGGGTCAGGTCATAGCCCGTAGCAGCACCGCCACGGGCCCGGCTCAGGGCGTGGCCGCTGGCAGCATTGCCACGAGTACGGCTCAGGACTTGACCACTAGCAGCACGGCCACGAGTACGGCTCAGGACTTGACCACTATCAGCACGGCCACGAGTCCGGCCCAGGACTTGGCCACCAGCAGCACTGCCACCGGTCCTCTAAGTTCGGCCGGCCCGGTTTCAACCTCTATTCTGGGGGGACAAACGATCTTAGCCATCTTGAACACTGTCACCGTGCCGCCAACAGTGGTGCCGCCCCCGGCCCCGGCCCCCGCCGCCGACGCCGCCGACGCCGCCTTCCGGGGTGGCTATCCCGGTGTTTAATATTCTTACGGTATGGGGGGCAGGCGGCAGTGATTTGGACCTGCACCTGACGGGCCCCGAGGGCAGCAGTGTTTTTCATGTATATTTTGGTAATCGGGGCAGCTTGACGACCCAGCCCTATGCGCTGTTGAATGCGGATAATCTTGGGACCAACGGTAGCGAGGTCATCACGGTCCAGCAGTTCAATCAAGGCGGGCCTTACCAGGCATCGGTGTTCAATTTTGGCGACCAATCCACCACCAGCACCAACCTGTCTACCACGGCCGGGCTCTCATTAAGCGTCATTAATGGCGGCACCGTGGTGCCCACGACAGGTGGCGGCAGTACCGTAGAAGGCGGCAGTCTCGTGACCAGCTTGACTCCGACTCCTAACCTCGCTGGCAATACCTGGATAGCAGTATCCATTGACCCGGCGACCGGCCAGGTGACCCTGGTGAATCAAATCACCAACACGGCCGATGGGATCACCCCCACCGTCATTGCGGCCGCTGCTCTCAGCCCCGCGGTTCTCAGCAGCGCCCCGGCGGCTACCACACTTGCGGCTCCTGGGGTTCTCAGGACCGCCGCGGTGGCCCCGGTTGTCGCCCCTGCGGTTCTCAGGACCGGCCCGGTTGCTCCTATTGCAGTCCCTGTGGTCCTCAGGACTGCTCCAGTTGCCCCGGCCGTCGCTCCCGCGGTTAGCACCGTCCCTGCGGCCCCTGGCGTCGTAACTGCGCCCCGGTGAACCCCGTGGTCCCTGGTGGGGCCGATCTGGCTGGTCCCATCGGGGCTCCGGCCCCCAGACCGGATCGGCAACGGTTACCCCAGCCCGCGGGCCGCTGAGTCGAGGGTGGTGAACTGATCCAGTAAACGCTTCTGCCGGGAGGCTCTCCCCGGGTTCATATCGGCCCCGTTGTCACCAGGATAACGGGGCCGAGCTTTTCCCTTAAGGCCGCCCCCTTCTATCTTCCCTCTGGCCAGAGGTTTCCAGCAATTTCGACTGGGCAGGAGATTGCATGGCGCCGCGCTCCACTGATTTAGTCATTATTTCCACGGGGGTCCCTAAAAATATTTACTTATGCCTCAGATCTCCTTATGATGGCATGGCATCATTAATTATTTCCTTAAGAGGGCCAAGTCCGGCTCGGCTTTATCTTCGACAGCCTGCCGGGCCGGCCACCGGACGATGTCCTTAATCATCCAGAGCCCCAGGTTTGAGCCATGATACGTCGCTTGGCCGCTTTTGTTAAGTCCCCCATCGCCCGCTGGACCGTCGGCGTCACCCTGTTGATGTGCGCCCTGCTCATCTGGCGTCCGACCTTCTGTGAGTTTTTCGAACTCAAGCTCTACGATCTCAAGTTCCGGTTCCGGGGCCCCATTCCGGTCGGCAAAGAAGTAGCCATCCTGGCCATTGACGATGAGAGCCTGAAGACCGTGGGCCGCTGGCCCTGGTCCCGGGACGACATGGCCCGGGTGCTCACCCGGCTGAAACAGGCCGGTCCCCGCGCCATCGCTCTGGACATCATCTTTGCCGAGAAAGAACAAACGGTAGCGTACCAGGCCCTCAAGAAACTGACCGATGACCTGGCCCGGAAAGGGGTCTCGCCGGAGATCCTCAAACTCCTCGAGGGGGCGAAACAGCGGGCCGATGTGGACCGTCGCCTGGCCGAGGTCCTCGGGCAGGGTCCCCCCACCATCCTGGGGTTCTTTTTCCGTAGCTTGGGCGGCAAGGGCGCCGGAGTTGACGTGGAAAAGCTCATGGGGTCTCCATTCCTCCGGGCCTCCACCTATAACATCGTGCGACTCCGGGACACCAAACCCTCCCAGGTCCACTTGATCGGCGCCGCCGGGATCGAACGCAATCTCCCGGAGATCACCGCGGCCGCAGCCGGCGACGGCTATTTCAACATGATTCCCGACCCCGATGGCACCGTGCGCTGGTTCCCCATGACCGTTCAGTACGGCGGGGAGTTCTTTGCCCCCATGTCCCTGGTGACCCTGTCCCATGCCGAGGGGCGAGCCCCCATGGCCATCACCCTGTCCCGTTGGGGGGTGGATGAGGTTCGCCTGGGGCGGCGATCAGTGCCCGTGGACCGCTATGGCCGCATGCTCATCAATTATCTGGGCCCCGAGGGCATTATCCCCACCTACTCCGCCGCCGCCCTCATGAACGGTACCCTGCCGGCCGAGGCCCTGAAGGACAAGATCGTCATCGTGGGGGCTACCGCGGTGGGCATCTATGACCTCCGGGTAACGCCTTTTTCCGGGACCTTCCCCGGGGTGGAGGTCCAGGCCACCATCATGGACAACCTGCTCCGGGGCAATTTTATCCGCACCCCACCCTTCGGCCTGATCATCATGCTGCTGGTCCTGATAGGCCTGGCAGTGCTGCTGGGCCTGATATTGCCCCGACTCTCCGCCGCCTGGGCCTTCATCTTTATTCTTGGCGTCTTAGAAAGCTATGTGTTCCTTAACTATTACCTGTTCACCCGGCAGGGCCTGCAGTTGGAACTGTTCTATCCCCTGGCCCTCATGGTCCTGGTTTACCTGGGGGTTACCATGCACCGGTTCCTGGCTGAAGAGCGGGAGCGGGAGCGCATCCGCAAGACTTTTGAATCTTACGTGGCCCCCGCCGTCGTCCAGGAGATGCTGAAACACCCCGAACAGTTGCGGCTGGGAGGGGAGCGCCGGGAGATCACCTTGCTGTTCACCGACATCCGGGGCTTCACCACTATGTCGGAAAACCTGGACCCCGAGGCTTTGGTGAAACTCCTCCACGACTTCCTCAATCCCATGAGCAACATCATCATCAACCAGGGGGGGACCATCGACAAGTACATGGGCGACGCCATTATGGCCCTCTTCGGGGCCCCGCTCGTCCACACGGACCATCCCCGCCTGGCCTGCCGGGCCGCCCTGGAGATGGTGGCCAGTCTGGCTGCCTTGAACCAGACCTGGGCCGAGGAAGGCCGCCCCCCCCTGAAGGTCGGGGTGGGGGTCAACACCGGCCCGGTGGCCGTTGGCAACATGGGCTCCGACCGGCTTTTCGACTACACCGCCATCGGCGATAACGTCAATCTGGCCTCCCGCCTGGAGGGGCTCAACAAATACTACGGCACCAGTATCCTCATCAGCGACTCCACCGCCAAGGCCCTGAAAAACGGCTTCATCCTGCGGGATGTGGACATGGTCAGGGTCAAGGGCAAGGTCCGGGGGGTCCGCATCCATGAATTGCTGGGAGAAGGCGAGCCGGACCCGGAGCTGGCCCACTTTCTCGAGTTATACCACCGGGCCCTGGGGCTTTACCGGGAAAAACGCTTCGCCGAGAGCTTGGCCGCCTTTACCGAGACCCTGGAAGTGCGCCCCGGTGACGCCACCTGCCAGCGGTACCTCGCCCTGGCCCAGAAGCACCACGAGACTCCCCCCGCCGACGATTGGGAAGCCGTAACTATTATGGATGGGAAGTAAGATTGCGGGGCCAGGAACAACAAGGCGGATAGCAGTATATCAGTGGGCAATACTCTGTTAACTTCGTGGTCTCACTGAGGGTGGTTTTTCAACCGCCTGCTCATGGCTGCGGCCTGTCTGATAGTTAGGCAAGGCGCAGTTGGGCCAGGGAAGCCCGGGCGCCGCCGCCGCTGATGTCCGGAACAATCTTCAATTCAAGCGCGGTTAACCCGTCGAAATCGACGTCGTAGTCCTCGACCTCGCCCGCGGCCGCCAGCGGATTGAAGTTATACTGCTGGCGCACAATCTCCCGGTACGACTGACCGCCGTCTGCCGACCACCGTAAAACGAACTCTTGAGTGCGCTCCTGCTCCTCTTCCTGAAACACCAGATGGATCCGCTTGAGTCTTTGCGGCTCATCAAAAAGGAGGCGAATCGTCTGCTCTCCAGGCTGCGAGGCCCGCCAAACCGAGCCCGCACCCGGAATCAGGGCCGATTCAACCGGGTAGCCGGCGGCTTCAGACGTGATTTCGACGTGTGCCAGGTGTTCAAGGTCCAGCCAGGCTGGCTCGGCGGCTGCGACCTCACCAGGTCCAGGCCCGATAATGCTCTTGCGCATCAAGTCCCTCCTCAGGTCTCACTCATCGTCACCGAATCACGGCGACCTGCAGTGACGCGGTTGGTCCGCCCCTGCTGAACTATCTTCATCCAGGTTGCCTGGTTTAACACGCTACTAAGCTCTTTGAGGGCGAACGTTTTTCTATCAACTGGAGGGGATAAATTAGTTAACGCCGCAGCCAAGATGATTCACGGCACCCCGTTTGCCCTTAGCAGGGATTTTCCTCACGCCTAGGCTTCTTCCCGGTGCAACTCCGCACGGCTTTCCCCACTCAAGGTAGAGTCTTCATAGTCCCGTAACCAGGCCAGCAAGTCGGGCTTATAGAACCGCCACGCCTTTCCCACCTTGCGGGACGGCAGAATTCCCCGCCTGGCATAATCTCGCACCGTGAAGGGCGTCAGCTTCAAAAACGCCGCCGCTTCCTCTGTGGTCAGCACCGGGTTATTTTCCATGACCTCCCTCCAGTTCGCTTTTGGATAGTATAATAAATAGCTATAAATGTCAATATTAAAATATATTTATCAATATAAAACAATATATATCTATTAAAACAAATAAACTACAGGGTAAAATCTTGACATACCTTTATTGATAACTACCTTAAGCCCAATTGCATGATATTTGGGGTTTGAGATCATAAAAGGAAAAGCGGTTGATGCTGAGGCAACAGGGTCGAATGGGGCCGGTTGACTGGACCGCCCACGATGATTATTTGATCGGTATGGCGTTGCCTGCGCCGCCAGGCGGCCTAGATGTTTTGGACTGAGAGGAGGGGCGGATGAAAATGCTCAGGGGGCTGGGGGCGATGCTCCTGGCCGGTTTCTTGGTAATCCCCGGCAATCTCGGGCTGGCGAACCAGGTCCTGGCCCAAAGCGAGGCGCAGACGGCTCAGGATAAGCAATTGCAAGAGCTGCGGCAGAAGCGGCTAGAGACCTTGCAGGAGCAGGAACGGGAGGCGGCGCAAGAGCAGAATGTCGGCAAGCGCAGGCAAGACGCGCTCAAGCGCCAGCAGGATGCCGTCAAGCGCCAGAAAGCCGCCGAGAAGCAGCTCGAGGAAGAAGGGAAATAAGACCGCCTCAACCATGCTACGGGAGGGGGTTACCGTGAATCGTGTAACCCAAATATCCGCCGGGCTGGCGATCGGCCTGTTCATCACCGGGACCCTGGCCATGTTCCCATCCTGTTTCTCCTTGGGCGACTTTAGGCGTGATGCTCCATGAACAATAGTTATGCAGGAATAATCAATCTTAGATTTCATAAGGAGAGGGAAAATGTTCCCAACTGTTTCTCTGACGCCGGTGGTCTCCCTGATTGCGGGGATATTAATTCTCTTGATACCCAGGCTCCTGAACTACATTGTGGCGTTTTACTTAATTGTCATAGGTATTATCGGGTTGCTGCATCATTAACAGAGATGCATGGGGGATTGGTTATAAAGAAGACTGTAAACCGGGCCGGGGATTGATCCAGCCTCATGTGGCGGCCATGCTCCCGGGGCTCAGGAAAGTCAGGGAGGCAGGCGGAAGGCGAATACCGGAGAGAGAGGGCCTTGGTAAGGCCACCAACGGGCGTTTTCCGAGATCAGGTAACGCTCAACGGGATGACAGGCTTATATCAACCAAAATTTCACCAGGAGGAATAACCATGAAAATGAAAATTGCTTTAGTGACTCTGCTGTTGGTTCTGGTCCCGGTGGGGATGGCCATGGCGCAAACCCCCACCAACCTGTATGATACCCTGGCGGCCGCCGGGAACCATAAGACTTTCTTGAGCCTCGTGGATAAAGCCAATGTACAGGAATTGAAGTCGATGGCGGGTCCCTTTACGGTTTTTGCCCCCACCGACGCGGCCTTCGCCACGGTGCCCAAGGCAACCATGGACAAGATTATGGGCGATCCGGCCATCGTCAGGGACGTGGTCTACTTTCACATCACCCCGGGCAAGTATAAGGCCAAGGAACTGATCGTCCTGAAGGAATGCAAGACCATGTGTCCCACCGACAACGCCGGGATCATGCATTTTTCCATGATGGGCGACAAATATATGGTGAATAACGCTCACATCGTCCAACCTGATATGATGGCGACCAACGGCGTGGCCCAGGGTATCGACGCGGTGATGCTGCCCAAATTTGCCCCCCCCAAGAACCTTCAATAAGGGGAGCGTTAAAGAATGAAGCTGGTCCCGTTAAGCGTTACCTGATCTCGGAACCGTACACCGATAATTTTGCTGGCGACAGCCACGGGGGCCTTCGGGCCCCTGCGGCCTGACTTGCACTATTTTAGCCTGAGCCGCCTGGATGACAGGCTGTGACCTCCCCTCCGCTCCGAATCTCCCCTGCCTTCCTGGTCCATTTCACCTCTTTGCCTCCGGAAGCCGAGACCTTTTTGACACAGCTCCGAAGCGCCCCCTGAATTGACATTATGGATTTGAGTATTATTAAAAGTTAAGCCAAGGGAAAACCATGCTTGCCCCTATGGGGCCGCAATGGCTCGGAGGATCACCGGGAATCCCTGGAGCCGGCTGGATAACCGGGCCATAAAAGCCCCGACCGGAGGGAGTACATGACCAAACCCATCTTTCCGCATGAAACGCGCAGTTTTGCCGGCATGGACGAACTTATCGAACTGGCGCTGGACTTGCGGTGGTCATGGGACCACGGGGCCGACGAGATCTGGCGCTCTCTGGCTCCCGAGTTGTGGGACGTCACCCGCAATCCCTGGAGCATTCTCCAAACCGTGGCGCCGGGTAAGCTTAAGGAACTGGCCGACAATAAAGCCTTGCGCAGTCGCGTCGAAGCGCTCAGCCGGGAGAGGAGCGCCTTGCCGGGCACCACCTGGTTTCAAAAAGTTGGGGCCGGTGCCGGACTGACCCAGGTGGCCTACTTCAGCCTGGAGTTCATGTTGGGCGAGGCCCTACCCATATATTCGGGCGGCCTGGGCAACGTCGCCGGCGACCAGCTCAAGGCCGCCAGCGATCTCGGGGTGCCGGTCGTAGGCGTCGGGTTGTTGTATCAGGAGGGGTACTTTCGACAGGCCATCGCCGCCGATGGTTCCCAGTTGGCCCTTTATCCCATCAATGACCCCGGACAACTGCCCATCACCCCGGCCCGGGATGATACCGGCGAATGGATCAGACTGCAAATCCATCTGCCCGCTTACGCCGTGTGGGTGCGCGCCTGGCAGGCGCAGGTGGGCCGGGTGAAATTATATCTCCTGGACCTGAACGATCCGGGAAACCCCCCCATCGTGCGCGGCATCACCAACGAACTCTATGGCGGCGGGGCGGAGATGCGCCTCACCCAGGAACTCGTGCTGGGCATCGCCGGCTGGCGGCTGTTGCGCCGACTGGGGCTCAATCCGGAAGTGTGCCACCTGAATGAAGGCCACGCCGCCTTCGCCACCCTGGAACGGGCCGCGGATTTCATGCGGGAAACCGGGCAACCCTTCGACGTGGCGCTCCAGGTGACCCGGGCTGGGAATCTCTTCACCACGCACACCCCGGTGGCCGCGGGTTTCGACCGCTTCCCCCCGGACCTGATGCGGCTGCATCTCGCCGATTACACCGAAAATCAACTGGGCATCCCCTTCCGGGACCTGATGGCCCTGGGACGGCAAAATCCCGACGACGACCAGGAACCTTTCAATATGGCTTATCTGGCCATACGCGCCAGTGGCGCGGTCAACGGCGTGAGCCAGTTGCACGGAGAGGTGAGCCGGAGCATCTTTCAACCGCTGTTTCCCCGCTGGCCCGGCGACGAGGTGCCCATTGGCCACGTCACCAACGGCGTTCATGTGCCGACTTGGGATTCTCAGGCTTCGGACGAGTTGTGGACCAGGTACTGCGGCAAAGAGCGGTGGCTGGGGCGAGACGGACCAGGTGGGAGAAGCGATGCGCCAGGTGCCCGACCAGGAATTGTGGGCTATGCGCCAGGTCTCCCGGCAGACGCTGGTTGACCAGTCCCGCCAACGCTACTCCCAGCAACTGGCGGCCTCCGGCGCCTCCCCGGAGCAAATCGCCCAGGCGGGGCAGGTTCTGGACCCGGAGGCTTTGACCCTGGGTTTCGCCCGGCGGTTTGCCACTTACAAGCGTCCCACTTTGCTGCTGCACGATCCGGAGCGCTTGATCCGCCTCTTGACCGACCCCCAGCGTCCGGTCCAACTCCTGATCGCCGGCAAGGCCCATCCCGCTGACCAGGCGGGGCAGGAAATGATCCGGCAATGGGTGCAATTCACCCGGCGTCCCGAAGTGCAAGGCCGGGTGATCTTTTTAAGCGATTACGATATGCTGTTGACCGAACAGCTCGTGGGCGGCGTTGATGTCTGGGTCAACAACCCGCGCCGCCCGTGGGAGGCCTGCGGCACCAGCGGCATGAAGGTGCTGGCCAACGGCGGCCTCAATCTTTCGGAACTGGACGGCTGGTGGGCGGAGGCCTTCCAGTCCCAGGTGGGTTGGGCCCTGGGCGACGGCCAGATGCATGACGACGATCCCGATTGGGATGCGGCCGAGGCGGCGGCGTTGTATTCGATCCTGGAACATGAAGTGATCCCCACTTTCTATACCAGAAATGCCGACGGTCTCCCCACGGGTTGGCTGGCCAAAATGCGGGAAAGTATGGCCACCCTCACGTGCCGATTCTCGGCCAACCGGGCTATACGGCAATACACCGACGAGTACTACCTGCCCCGGGCGGCAGCCTATGAGGCCCGCCGCCAGAACCAGGCGGCCCTCGGGAGTCCGCATGGCGAACTGGCGGCGGATGATGGAGAAAGAGTGGAACTCCGTGTCGTTCGGCAACCTGGACATCGAGACCCGGGACGGACAGCATCATTTCCGGGTGGAAGTGATTTTGGGCGGGGTTGATCCCCAGGCGGTGCAGGTGGAATTATTCGCCGCCGGAGCCCGGAGACCACGCCCGGCAGCCGATGGCCCGGGGGGAGGCGCTGCCGGACCGGGAGGGAGGTTACCTGTTTACCGCCCAGATTCCGGCGACGCGGCCCGCAGGCGATTACACCCCTCGCCTCATCCCGGTTTTTTCCGGCGTCGCCGTGCCGCTGGAAATGCCCTTAATTTTATGGCAGCACTGATCTCTACTGGAGGGAGTTGATGAGCCTTTCCCCTTATGCCGGTAAACTGGCCGAGCCCGGGATGTTGACCGACATTCCCCGCCTGGTCACCGCCTACTATGTCAATCGCCCCGATCCCGCCGTGCCGGCGCAGCGCGTGGCCTTCGGGACCTCCGGGCATCGCGGCTCGTCCCTGGACCACGCCTTCAACGAGGCGCATATCCTGGCCATCACCCAGGCCATCTGTCTCTACCGCCAGCAGCAGGGCATCAACGGGCCGCTGTTCATGGGCATCGATACGCACGCCCTGTCGGAGCCGGCCGTCGCCAGCGCCCTGGAGGTCCTGGCGGCCAATGGCGTCGAGGTCATGGTGGATGCGGCCGGGGGGTACACGCCGACTCCGGTGATCTCCCACGCCATTCTCACGTACAACCGCGGGCGCAGCCAGGGCCTGGCCGACGGCATCGTCATCACGCCCTCGCACAATCCCCCGAAATACGGCGGGTTCAAATACAACCCGCCCGACGGCGGCCCGGCGGACAACCAGGTGACCCAATGGATCGAACAGCAGGCCAACGCCTTCCTGGCGGACGGGCTGCAAGGGGTGGCCAGAGTCCCGTATGAGCGGGCCCTCAAAGCTTCTACCACCCATCCGCATCCCTTTCTCGACGCTTATGTCAATGATCTCCCGGCGGTGGTGGACATGCAGCTCATTCAAGACAGCCAGGTCCACCTGGGGGTGGATCCCCTGGGCGGCGCCAGCCTGGCCTATTATGACGCCATTGCCGAACGCTACCACCTCAACCTGGAAGTCGTGAACCATAGCGTCGATCCCACCTTCCGGTTCATGACCGTTGACTGGGACGGCCAAATCCGCATGGACCCGTCTTCGGTCTGGGCCATGGCGGGCCTGATCGGCCTCAAGGACCGCTTCGCGGTGGCCTTTGCCAGCGACACCGATGCCGATCGCCATGGGATAGTGAGCCACAGCCAGGGATTGCTCCCCCCCAACCATTACCTGGCCGTGGCGATCGCCTACTTATTCGCCAACCGGCCGCAGTGGCCCAAAACGGTGGCCGTGGGCAAGACCCTGGTGAGCAGCAGCATGATTGACCGGGTGGCCGCCCGGCTGAACCGGCGGTTGGTGGAAGTTCCGGTAGGCTTTAAGTGGTTCGTGGCCGGACTCATCGACGGGTCGCTGGGCTTCGGCGGCGAAGAGAGCGCCGGGGCAACCTTTTTGCGGCGTGACGGCCGCGTCTGGACGACGGATAAAGATGGGCTGATCCCCAACCTGCTGGCCGCGGAGATCACCGCCCGCACCGGCAAAGACCCGGGGGAGCACTACCAGGAACTGACCGCGGAATTCGGCACGCCGTTTTCCACCCGGATTGATGCGCCGGCGACCCCCGAGCAGAAGGCGCGGCTGGCGAAGCTGTCCCCGGAAGCCGTCAAGGAGTCGGAGCTGGCCGGGGAGCCCATCACGGCCAAGCTGACCAAGGCCCCGGGCAACAACGCCGCCATCGGCGGCCTCAAGGTTACGTCGGCCAGCGGTTGGTTCGCGGCCCGGCCGTCCGGCACCGAGAACATCTACAAAATCTACGCCGAAAGCTTTAAAGACCAGGCCCATCTGGACGCCATCGTGTCTGAAGCCCAGCGCATCGTCAATAACGCTCTGGGGTACGTCTTAGCCGGACCCGGGACGCCGGGGGGATCGACCAGTGAGGCACGACGGTCGTTGTTTCTCGTCAAAACCAATTGCTAAAAGTTTCTTTGCGTTATGCCACACTTGTCCAAGATCCAGAAATCCCCCCTAACCCCCCTTTTACCAAAGGGGGGAATTATAGCGAGGAATTCCTGCGTGAAGGTCCCCCTTTGACAAAAGGGTGATTTAGGGTGGATTTGAAAATTATCGAACTCGGGAAGGAATTTATGGCAAACGCTACTACCTGATAAGACCAAAGGAGCCCGAACATGACCACCGGCATGGCACCACTTACCGAACGCCCGGCCTGGAAGGCCCTGGAAGCCCACTATCAGCAGGTTCGGGAACTGCATCTCCGGAAACTCTTTGCGGACGATCCCGGCCGCGGCGAGCGGATGACCGCCGAGGCCGCGGGCCTTTACCTGGATTACTCCAAGAATCGCCTCACCGACGAAACCCTCAAGCTGCTGCTGCAACTGGCCGAGGCCTCCGGCCTGCGAGCCCGGATTGACGCCATGTTCCGGGGCGATAAAATCAATGTGACGGAGAACCGGGCCGTCCTCCACGTCGCCCTGCGCGCCCCGAAGGGAGCCGTCATCACCGTGGACGGCGAGAACGTGGTGCCCCAGGTCCACGCCGTGCTGGAGAAGATGGCGAACTTCGCCGAGCCGCGTCCGGAGCGGCGCCTGGCTGGGCCACACCGGCAAGCGGATTCGCAACGTCGTCAACATCGGCATCGGGGGCTCCGACCTGGGGCCGGTGATGGCCTACGAGGCGCTCAAGCATTACAGCGAGCGCGCCATGACGTTCCGCTTCGTTTCCAATGTCGATGGCACCGACTTCGCCGAGGCGGTCCAGGATCTTGATCCGTCGGAAACCCTCTTTATCATTTCTTCCAAGACCTTTACCACGCTGGAGACGATGACCAACGCCCACACGGCCCGCACCTGGTCGATGGCGGGTCTCGGGGGCGACGAACAATCGGTGGCCAGACATTTTGTCGCGGTGTCGACGAACGCCGAGGGAGTGGCGAAGTTCGGCATCGATACCGCCAACATGTTCGAGTTCTGGGACTGGGTCGGCGGGCGCTACTCCATGGACTCGGCCATCGGCCTGTCCACCATGCTGGCCATCGGCCCGGACCACTTCCGGGCCATGTTGGACGGCTTCCACCAGATGGACGAGCACTTCCGCACCGCCCCGTTCGCCAGCAACCTGCCGGTGCTCATGGGCCTCCTGGCCGTCTGGTACAACAACTTCTTCGGGGCCCAGACCGTGGCGGTCTTGCCGTACGAGCAGTATCTGAAGCGATTCCCGGCCTATCTGCAGCAGCTCACCATGGAGAGCAACGGCAAACACGTCACCCTGGAGGGGACCGGGGTCACTTACCAAACCGGCCCCATCTATTGGGGCGAGCCGGGGACCAACGGCCAGCACTCCTTCTACCAGTTGATTCATCAGGGAACCAGGCTCATTCCCTGCGACTTCATTGCCTTTGCTCAGCCGCTCAACCCCCTGGGCCGGCACCACGACATTCTCCTGGCCAACGTCTTTGCCCAAACCGAAGCGCTGGCTTTCGGCAAGACGCCCGAGGAAGTGAAAGCCGAGGGCACGCCGGATTGGCTGGTGCCTCACCGGGTCTTCCAGGGCAACCGCCCCTCCAACACGATCCTGGCCGATCGCCTCACCCCGGCAACGCTGGGGAAACTCGTGGCCCTCTATGAGCACAGCGTCTTCACCCAGGGGACCATCTGGAACATTAACTCCTTCGACCAATGGGGCGTCGAGCTGGGCAAGGCTCTGGCCCAGCGCATTATTCCGGAACTGGAAAGCCCGGAGGAACCCCGGCTCGGCCATGATAGTCGACAAACACCCTGATCCGGCGCTACCGGAAGCTCAAGGCGGCCTCCTGATGAGTCTCGGCCGGTCCAAGCGGGGGCAATCGCCACCGATCCCGCCAGGTTTGGTCTGACGGCACATGAGTCAAACAGGCGACGGCAAGATTGGGTTGCGGGCGGTGGTGGCCATCGGCGTCGGCGGGATGGTCGGGGGCGGGATTTTTGCGGTGCTGGGGCTGGCGGTGCAACTGGCGCACGGCGGCACGCCCGTGGCCTTTGCGCTGGCCGGCGTGGTGGCGCTGCTGACGACGTATTCGTACGCCAAGCTTTCCGTCGCTTATCCGAGTCGCGGTGGAACGGTAACCTTCCTCGACCGGGCGTTCGGCGCCGGCATGTTCACCGGCAGCCTGAACGTGTTGTTGTGGCTGAGTTACGTGGTGATGCTGTCCCTGTATGCGTTTGCGTTTGGCAGTTATGGTGCGACGTTTTTGCCGGAGGCATGGCAGGTGACCGGCAAACATGCGCTGATTTGTCTCAGCGTGATCACGATTACCGGGCTGAACCTCCTCAGCGCCGAGTTGATCGGCAAAGCCGAGGTCTGGATCGTGGCCTTGAAAGTGACGATCCTGTTATTCTTTGTCGGCGCGGGTTTTGCCGGCATCAAGACCTCCCAGATCGCGCCGGGCTCATGGTCGCCGTCCCTGCAGTTGGCGGCGGGCGGCATGATCATCTTTGTGGCCTACGAGGGGTTTGAGTTGATCGCCAACACCGCGCGCGATGTGCGGGACGCGGCGCGGACGCTGCCGCGCGCCTACTACATCGCGGTCGGGTTCGTGATCGCTTTGTACGTGCTGGTGGCGCTCGTCACCGTGGGCAATCTCGCGGTGGACAAGATCGTGGCGGCCAAGGATTATGCCCTGGCGGAAGCGGCTCGGCCATTTCTCGGGCAGGCGGGCTTCACCCTGATCGCGGTGGCGGCGATGTTATCCACCGCCTCGGCGATCAACGCCACGCTCTACGGCGCCGCGCGGTTGAGTTATCTGCATCGCGCGCGACGGCGAATTGCCGGCAGTGCTGGAGCGGAAAGTGTGGGGTGAGCCGCTGGAGGGGCTGTTGATCACTGCCGGGCTGACGCTGGTCGTGGCCAACGCCTTTGACCTGACCAGCATCTCGACCCTGGGGAGCGCCGGGTTTCTGTTGATCTTCGCGGCAGTCAACACCGCCAACGCCTATCACGCGCCCCAGACCAACAGCCGCAGGTGGATTTCGGCGATCGGGGCCATCGCCTGCCTGGCGGCGTTGGGGGCGCTGGTCTGGCAGACGGCGCGGACCGGGCCCGGCAAGTTGTGGGTGCTGGCGGCGATGGTGGCGCTGGCGGTGATGATCGAGGGCGGTTACCGGCTGGCTAAACGGGAGATCCGATTGCATGAATAATCAATTGGCTCACCGGCTTCGGGGCACGCCGCTGATCCTGACCATAAACGGGGGTTCGTCGAGCATTAAGTTCGCCCTATTCGAGGCCGGTGACTCGCTCCGGCGGATTCTGGAGGGCGCGATTGAGCGGATCGGCCTGCCGGAGCCCACTTTGCGGGTGAAGGGTCTGAACCAGGCGGATAACTTTGCCCGGCCAGTGGCGGCGCCGGATCACACGGTGGCGGTGGGCGCGCTGATGGATTGGCTCGAGGCACGCCTCGGGCGTGATGCATTGACCGCGGTGGGGCATCGCGTGGTGCATGGCGGGCCGCAGTATAGCCAGCCCCAGCGAATCACTCCGGAAATGGTTGAGGAGTTGCGCCGCCTCAGTCCATTCGATCCTGAGCATCTGCCGGAGGAGATCCTGTTGACCGAGGCGTTGCATCGCCGATTTCCCGACCTGCCCCAGGTGGCATGTTTCGACACAGCTTTTCACCATGACCTGCCGCGAGTGGCCCGGTTGTTGCCGATCCCGCGCCGATACGAAGCGCAGGGGGTGCGGCGTTACGGGTTTCACGGTTTGTCGTATGCGTTTCTCATGGGAGAACTGGCCCGCCTGGCCGGAACGGCAGCGGCGCCAGGCCGGGTCATCCTCGCCCACCTCGGCAATGGCGCCAGCCTGGCGGCGGTGCGTGACGGCAAACCCGTGGATACCAGCATGAGTTTCACCCCAGCCGCCGGAGTACCCATGAGCACCCGGTCCGGCGATCTCGATCCCGGGCTGGTTGGGTATCTGGCGCGCACGGAGAACATGGGCGCCCAGCAATTCAACGAGATGGTCAATTTCCAGTCCGGCCTGCTCGGCGTGTCGGAGACGACCTCCGACATGCGTGACTTGCTCGAGCGTGAAGCGCAGGACGTGCGGGCGGCAGAAGCGGTGGCGCTGTTTTGCTACCAGGTCAAGAAATGGATCGGCGCCTTCGCCGCGGCGTTGGGGGGACTGGACACGCTGGTGTTCGCCGGTGGCATCGGAGAGCGGGCGCCCCAGGTCCGCACCCGGATTTGCGACGGACTGGGGTTCCTGGGCATTGGCCTCGAAGAGAAGCGAAACGCGGCGAATGAGGCGGTGATTTCCACGGCGGCCAGTCGGGTTGCGGTCCGCGTCATGCACACGGACGAAGAATGGATGATCGCCCAGACAGTTTGCCGCGTTCTCGGATGGATGCGGGAGAAGGCACCCTCCGTCGGGGCTTGAATCGGATCACTGGATCCGGGTTAGGCGATGGGCGGCGTCTATCGTGCCATAGCCAAAACTTATTGAAAAATTTGTAAAATATTTGATATGATGCAGGTAGAGGGGATGCGGCGCGGCGTGATCAGGTCCCCTGGAGAAAAGCCTGCTGACGCCGACCAATCTGCAATTTACCCTTCTCTAAGGGTAGTGGCGGGAGCCCCTGGGGAAATGATATAAAGCGAACTCATTACTTTTAGAGGCCTGCTATGTCTGACCGTGAATCCCGAGATCAGATTGCCGCCGGGGAAGCCGCCCATCTTTTAGAACTGACTGAAATTGCCACCCAGGCTGACGACCTTGCCGGGCTGGCCCAGAGAGCGCTCCCCTTGTTGGTGCATGCGGTGGGAGCGACTGGCGCCATCCTTTGCCTTGAAGAACCCAACCCCCCCTTTCACTCTCTTTTCCAAGTAGGGATTCAAGCCGACACTCTGCCCTTGATAAAGAAAATTTGCACCGAGCAGTTTCAGCAAATTCCGACCCGGGACGATGCCCTCCCGAGAATCGTCCCGTTATCTCCCCAGGAAGCTGCCTATGTGGCCCTGTTTTCTCTGAAGCGCCACACGAAAAAGCTGGGGTTTTTCGGCATAGTGCTGCCTGAGCCGGAAGAGTTGCCCCGGCAGATTCTCATGCAGAGGATCACCGGCTTGCTGGCCTATGCCGTGGCCCAATTTCTTGACCGGTTGGCCTATGACAAGAAGATCGCGCACCTCAAGACTTACCTCGCGGTGAGCTCCAAGATTGCTCAGACTTTGAACCTCCGTGAGGTTATCGAGGCCGTTTTATACTCCAGCATCGCGGCCGTTGGCGCCGAAGCAGCCTCGGTGCTGCTCCTGGATGCGGAGAAAAAGAACTTTCGATTTTACGGGGTGGAAGGACCTGCCAAGCCAGTGCTGTTGGATGTCACCTTTCCCATTAACCAGGGACTGGCGGGTTATGTCTTTCAAACGCAAAAATCCGCCATCTTCAACGATGTTCAGCAAGATCACCGGTTTTATGGCAAGTTCGATTCGGTCTCGGGTTTTCAGACGAAAAACCTGGTGGCCATTCCCCTGGTGGCCGGGGCGGAAAAGGTCGGCGTCCTGGAGGTCCTGAACAAGGCTGACGACGAGCCGTTTTATGAAGACGACCGTCTGCTCCTCGAATCGATTGCCGAAGAAATCGCCTTCGCCTTCCGTAACGCCAACACCTCTGAGGAAAAACAGACCCTGGCCGCGGAAGTCCAGCGGATGCTCGAATTTCAGACTAAGCTGATCCAGACTTCCAATGACGGCATCATTGCCAACGATCGCCTCGGCAACATTGTCATTTTTAATGAAGGGGCCGAAAGGATTCTGGGCTATCGCCGCGATGAGGTGATCGGCAAGATCAAGGTGGCTCAACTCTATCCTCCCGGCGTTGCCCAAGAAATCAAGGCAGAAATAACCGGTGCGGAGTATGGGGGCACAGGCTGCTTGATCCATTACGAAACCATAACGCTGAGCAAAACCGGAGAGCACATTCCCGTCGAACTTTCTGCCAGGCTGATTCATGGAGACGATCGCGAGGTGACCACGGTGGGGTTTTTCCGGGACCTGCGGGAGCGCCGCCAACTGCAGGAAAAGCTTCTGCAGTCGGAGCGCCTGGCGGCCCTGGGCCAAATGGCGGCCCATATCAGCCACGAGGTCAAAAACCCCTTGATGGTTATCGGAGGGATGGCCGGTCAGGTTCTGAAGGCTTCCGCAAGGGGGCTCGCCCAAGAGCGTCGAAAAACTCCGGATCATCGTCGAGGAAATTCGACGTTTGGAGGAATTTTTGGCCGAGGTCGGCAGCTTCGCCAAGTTGTCGGAGCCCAGAAAGTGTCCCATAGATCTCAATTCCCTGATCCGGGAAATGTGCCTCAAATTGGAAGCAAGTCTCCAGGACAACCAGATAAAGTTAGCGATGCAACTGGACACCAACCTCCCTCAGATCCAGTTCGATCCTCTCCTGTTGCGCCAGGTGCTTTTGAATATCGCCAAAAATGGCCTCGAGGCTATGCCGGCCGGAGGTACTTTGACCTTTACCAGCGGACGGGATCACGACAGGGTGTTGGTGCGGATCAGCGATAGTGGCGAGGGGATTCCTCCCGACATCATGGATAAGATTTTCCAGCCCTTCTATTCCACCAAACCCAAGGGCAGCGGGCTGGGGCTGGCCATTTCCCAGACCATTGTCAAGGCCCACCAGGGGGAGATGAGAGTAGAAAGCGAACTTCATCAAGGCACCAACGTGACGGTCTTCCTGCAAGGGGAATCTTAGGTGGGGTCAATTTTTCCGGTTGATTCTGCGGCGCCGGGCAATCAGAAATTTTGTGGCAGCCGAAGCGAAACGGATAGCACAGGATTTTCCCGGCCGGCTGGTAATTAAGCTTGACAGCGGCCAAATCAATGGTAATATATATCGATAGTTTAGCATGTCAGACTGAAGGCAGGGCCAAAAGTCCTGGACAACTATCGGACGGGGATGCTAATTCCCTGGCCGGTTTTTTTTGCCTGACTGCTGGCTCCCTGCTTTTTTAGCGGGTTATTCGCTGTACCATTTGTAGGAGGTTTTTCAGCAATGAAGGAAACTGGCAGAGTAAAATGGTTTAATGACTCCAAGGGCTTTGGCTTTATCACCCGGGAGAGCGGTCCGGATGTATTTGTGCATCACAGCGCCATTCAGGGTGACGGCTTCCGCTCCTTGGCGGAAGACCAGGAAGTGGAGTTTGAGGTGGTCCAGGGGCCCAAAGGGGCTCAGGCCCAAAACGTGGTAAAACTTTAGGTCGCAAAGCCTGAGGGACAGAACTCCGGCGGTCTCCGGACTACCGGAGTTCTGGCATTTTGAGCACCAGGGAGGGGAAATTTGGCCCGAAATCGTTATGGCTGGCAAAAGCGCGCCAAAGAAATAGCCCGAAAACAGAAGAACGACGACAAGATGAAACGTCGCCAGGGCAAAATTATCACGCTGTCCGAAGAGGAAATGCCGGGGACGTCTGAGGAAGGAACTGAGGAAGGGATGGATAGCCTGCGGCGAAACCGATTCGGTCGAGACCGAACTCCCGGCTGGTTCACCCCAGCCGGATTGAACGGAAAAGCGGCCGCCAGGTCGCTTTTTTCTTGTCTGGCCGACGACGCCAAATAAAACCGCCGGTGTCTCACCCGGCTACGGCCTTCCCCCAACCAACCCCAGGGCCATTTCTTTCCAGGAAGCACCCAGCCGGCCCGCCAGGTCATCAGCCTTCCGGCTCGATGCCGAAACAATCCAGGTAAAATTGAAAGCGACTTCTCTCCGCCTCGGGGTTTAACCCGAATTTTTCCAGGGAATAGCGGTGCATCCCGCCTTTGTCCTTGGGGTGCTCCGCCAGGAACCGCTGCATGGCCGTTTCCGCCGCTCTCGTCAGCCCCAGGTCGAAGTGTGCATAAATGCGCCGCACCATGGACATGGGGTCCCGCACCAGTTCCAGGTAGTGGATGTCAAGCAGTTGTTGCCGCAAGTTTCCCGCCTGCCGGAACTTTACCGCCAGCCCGGCGCCTTCTTCCCAACGTTCCGACACCTGCCGGGCCATCGACACCTTGTCGACCCGGTCGCTGAAGGCGCTCCGCAATACCTCGGTGAAGCTGGCGCACGAACCCAGGACCTTGAGGGGGTCGCGGTGCGTCATCAGGACGCAGGCATCGGGATAGACCTGCAACAGGGCCTCCAGGGCCAGCAGGTGGCCGGGCGCTTTGAGCACCCACCTTTGGCCGGGGCAGCGCCACTGCAGGTGTTGCAGAAATTGCCGGTGAAACTCGTATTCGGGGCGCTTGTCCTGGCGGTCGTGCCAGTTCCGGTAGGAATGCACCGCCGCCATGGTTTCGAAGGAATAACTGCGGAAGTCGTGGCTGGTAATGGCAATGCACTCCTGAGGGAGCCTGGCGCCGATCAGGTGCACCTTTTTGAAATCCGGCATCAGGATGTCGGCAAACTTCAGCTCCCGGGCCGTGGTGGCGATGCGCCGGTCGGTGGCGTAGGACGCCGTCTCGGGCGGGGGGGACGGGTGCATCACCTCCCAAACCTGGGGGGCGCGATGGGCCGGGTCCTGGGCCAGCAGGGCGTGCAAGAAGGTCGTGCCGCTCCGGGGCAGCCCGGTGATGAACAGCGGCCGCCGGATGACTTCAGCCGCAATACCCGGGTGGCGCCGGCGATCCTCCACCAGCCGCAGCCGGTTGCTCAACAACCGCACCGTGTCGCTGTTGACGCAGATACGGCCGACGAAGCTGAGCTCCGCGTCCAGTTCATAGGACCGCAACAGGACCCGTAAACCTTCCCGGAACGAGTCGTCCCCGTAGTCGTCCAGGCCGGTCTGGCTGCAGGCCTTGTTCAGCAGAACCTTTTCATCCAGGCTCAGCCATGGGTAGCCATTCTTCATAAACCGGCGGCCGGCGGCATTGATCAGGCGCAGGAGCAGTGAACTATGGGGGCGGTCAGTCGGTATCGTCATGGGTAATAGGGTGATCCGCGGTGGTTTGAGGCCGTTTGGCAATGGCCTTTTTCTGATACTTGGTTAACATTGTAACCATACCTGGGATTTTCTACAACCGGGGAGAGAAAAAATCGACAAAAACGCCGTCAGGCTTGTGCGACCACCTGATACTGCTGCGGTCACCGGCCATCCCTCGGCTGGCCGATGGCCCTGGCCGGTCAAGGCATCTGCATGGGGAAATAACTTGATTTTTAGCAGATGATGCGGATAAATCAACGGCAGGGAGGGAGGGACGCCGTGAAGTGGTGTGACCTGTCTTGTGAGCATGCCTCATTTCCCCGGACCGAGGCGGTTGATGGCGCCGGGTCCTGCCGAACCTTTGTGGCGCTTTATTGTGCCAAGCTCAATAAACTCGTCCACAAGAACGGTCCGTGTCAATGGGAAGACCAGTCCGGCTCCCCGGAGGATCAGGCCGGGACTCGGGGTCCGGCCTGAGGCAGTCTTTCGGCTACCGCCGGCCTGCCGGCCCGGCAAGCCTCGCCCCTGGCGGCCAGGGCGGGCCGGCTGGAGAAATGGCGGGAAGACCAGCCGTTAATCCAGGCAATGCGCCGGGGCCTTTCCCTGCCGGCCGAACCGGGGTATCATCCGTCAGTGTATCCCCGGCTCTTTTGCAGCCGGGCCACCGCCGCCCACCGGCCGCATCGGGGAGAGTCAGGCGTGGAGCCATTTACTGAAAGCCTTGAGGCGGGTCGCCTCACCCCCGCCGCCGTCCACCGATTTCGCCGCCACCTCTACCGGTTTTTTCAGGAACAGGGGCGGCAAATGCCCTGGCGGGCCACGGCTGACCCCTATCGCATCCTCGTTTCGGAAATCATGCTGCAGCAGACCCAGGTGGAACGCGTGGCCCTCAAGTATGAGCCCTTTATTAACGCCTTCCCCGATGTTCTGTCCCTGGCCCGGGCCCCCTTGCGGGACATCATGGCCAGGTGGCAGGGACTGGGTTACAACCGCCGCGCCCTGGCCTTGCAGCGCATCGCCCAGCTCTTAATGGCGGAGTTTGACGGGCGCCTCCCCGCCTCGGTGGAAACCCTCCGCACCTTTCCCGGCATCGGCGCGGCCACCGCCGGGGCCCTGGCCGCGTTTGCCTTCAACCAGCCGGCGGTGTTCATCGAGACCAACATTCGCCGGGTTTTTCTCCACTGCTTCTTTCCGGGGAAAAGCGGGGTCAGGGACCGGGAGGTCCTGCCCCTGGTGGAGCAGACCCTGGATCGGAAGCAGCCGCGCCCCTGGTACTATGCCCTGATGGACTACGGGGCCATGCTCAAGCGCGCCGCCCCCAATCCCAACCGGAGGAGCGCCCACCACCAGCGGCAGGCACCCTTTGCCGATTCCGACCGCCAGATCCGGGGCCTGATCCTCAAGGCCCTCCTCAGATCCCCGGCGCTCTCGGTAGAGGACCTGGTCAAGGCCGTCGGGAAAAGCCCGGCCCGGACCACCGGGCTCATTCACCGGCTGATCGAGGAAGGGTTCCTGGAGCAGGAGGGTGTTCGTCTCCGCATCGCTTCCGGCGCTTGAAGGCCAGGGGGCGAGACCGGCGCCTCGGCGCCCGGCCCCGGCCAACCCTCAGGCTTCGGGAGAATTCTGTCTTTCCGGGGCCGTCGGCTCCGCGCCGGGGCGCAACGCCTGGGAAATGAACATGCCCACCAGCCAGCCGATGAGCACCGCCATGTAGAAGTGTCCCACCACCGCCTCCACCGCCGCCAGCATGCGGGAAAAGGGCAGCAGCGGCAGAATGTCGCCATAGCCCACGCCCACGATGGTGATCAGGCTGAAATAGATCATGTCATTCGTCAGGAGATGGAATTGGTCCAGGGTTACCGGCGCCGGCGAGGTTGAAATAGTTGGGGTTAAAGGCAAATAACATGGTGAAGAGGATGGCAAAGACGATGGCAAGTAAGAAGTAGGCTACCACCGCTGCGAAGATGGTGTCCAGGGTGATCCGGGGGCTTTTAAAGACATAAATCAGGATGGTGACGATGCAGCCCAGCAGAAACAGCAGGTAAAAGGCTGCGCCCAGAAATACGTCAAGGCGGAAAGACCCCCATTCCGGGAACACGGTGGCCTTAAAATAGAGGACCATGCCGATAAGCCAGCAGGACACCAGCACCCAGCGCACCCGAGGGAGCCGGTCGCTGGCGGACAGAGACACCAGCAAGGCATTCAGGAGCAGGAGATGAAAGCAGATGATGACGGAAGGGTGGCCGGAGAGCAACGGCATGATCAACAAAGCTAAGAGGATAAAAACAGTCAGCTGCAAAAAGCGCAGGGATCTTGACCAGGCGACGAGGTGATCTAGGCATGCCGGACGCTCCGAATAGGGGGTGCACTGATGGATGTGGGCAACATCATGACTGCCTCGAAAGGGCGACCCTGGCCAACTAATCGGTGCTTAATCAAACCAGGTTGGATGAATCTGCGGGAAGTGGAGTTCATCCTGGAGCGACGGCTGATTCTATCAAGAATCTCAAGGAACTGCAAAACAGGCGAGCGATAGGGCAAATCGACCGCAGATTGGGCCCGGTTCAGGTCCATGGCCGGGGGCTGGCTCGTGGAGGTCTGCGACGGCAAAAAACGAACCAATGGTGGCGCCTGGATTTTTCGGATATATATTATAGGCAATAAATAAAGAGCAATCCTTAATAAGGAGATATTCATGAAGACGAAGACTACGTTAGGTCTGGCGAAATTCTGGATAGTGCTGATGGCGCTTCTTTTCCTCGTGACCGCCGCCGACCTCGGGGTGGGCCGCCGGCAGCGCCGCGGACTTCAAACTGAAAGCCGTCCAGGATGGCAAGGAATACAGCCTGAGCCAGTTTAGGGGCAAAGTGGTGTTGGTTAACTTCTTTACCTTTTTTTGCGGGCCGTGCCGGCAGGAGATGCCGCATCTGAGCCAATTATCCCAGGAACTCAAGGGGCAGGGCTTCCAGGTCCTGGGGATCGGCCTGTCCTCCACCCCCGAGCAGCTGAAGCAACTCGTCTCGCAGTTGAACCTGGCTTACCCGGTGCTGGAAGGAAATGACGCGGTGAGCAAAGCCTATGGCGGTGTCGAACTGGTGCCCCTTACCTTCATCATTGACAAGGAGGGCAACATTGCCCAGAAGATCCTGGGGGCCCGGAGCAAAGAGGATTTCGAGAAAATGATCAAACCGCTTCTCTAAAGGAGGCGGCGCCGGGGTTGGGCTCAGGTTGACGCCGGCTCCCGGCGGGGCAGGCCGGCTGACGGGATTTGGGGGAGGGCGCCTGGCGCTTTCCCCCCGATCCGGGCCGCTCCAACTTCCCGGACGGCGCCTTCCCGCCGGCGCTCACCCCGGGCCGGGAGTGCCGTCAGTTCGCCACGCCCCCCTAAAGGCGCGGATCCATATTGCCGACCCCGCCGCAATCCGGCAAGTAGCAGCTGACATTCTTAAATTCGCAGTTTTCCTTGCACTTGGGGACATTGCTCCGGGGGCTTGGGCTGCGTGAGGGTGAAGCCGCATTTGGTGCACTTCCAATAGGTTTTGTCTTCAGTCTGATTCATGGCCTTGGTCTCCTGTCAGGTTGGGTCCGGCACTGCCGGGCCTGAGAAGTGGCGCGGCGTTAATGTTGATGCGGCCAGGGGATTCCGGCCGCCTCGGTGACCACGTAGCAAAACCAGTCGCAGTCAAGTTCCTTGTGGGAGATGGGACAGCGCAATCTGAGCTTCCGTTCGCCCACCCCGATTATCTCCCAATCGCCGCGCCGGGGCCCGGCTTCGATGGTGATCTTCTGCCCCACCCGGACCGGATAGGGGCGCAGAATTAATACGGTATCCCCGCCGGCGGCATCCGGTTCCCCGGCCGGGGAATCAGTGGGGGCGTTAGCCATCTCGGTCACTGGTCCGAATTTTGAGGCTGCCCCGGCTCAGTTGGAGCACTTGACCGCCTGCTCGGCCACCGAGCCCGGACCGGCCAGAGGCTTGAACATGGCTTTGCTCGAGCCGCAGCACGGGCATTTCCAATCGTCCGGCAGGTCTTCGAACCGGGTACCCTTGGGGATCTTGCCCTTTTTGTCGCCGTGGGCCGGGTCATAGATATAGCCGCAGTTGGTCATCTGGCACTGCCACATTTCTTCAGGGTTGGTCATCAAAACCTCCCTCGTTGCTGCACGATGCCTAAAGTTTATCATCTCGGCCGTCATCCCGAAAGCCTGGGGCCGGCCTGAGTTTGACGAAAATGGGATAGGGGCTGGAAGAGCCCCTATCCCCCAACGTTACCGCTCCTGGGCAGACGCCACCCGGGACGGGCCGCGCCCGCTGTCGTTGCCAGGTTAATCCATCTCCTGCATTTTCTTGCCGCAACATTCCGGCGGGGCCGCCTCAGCGGGAGCATTCTTAAAGGTGTTGCATTGCTGACAGATGTAGCTCTTCTGCTCGGCCTCAGGGGCCGCCGGTTTTGCATCTTTGTGCTCGCAATTACAGTTACAACCCATAAACAATCTCCTTTTCTTTGGTTTAGGGGAGTTTCGCCTTTACACCCGGCACTCCGAATCCTGACCCGGAGGCCGCCGTGCGTGGGCGGCTCACCTTTATTGTTCAGATAACTCTTATTTATTAGTAATAATTACTTGAAAGAGAAAAGCAAGGGCTGGCCCCACATTTTTCCCCAGGAGGAGATTTTTTTTGAGCTGGAGACCCGTTTCCGGCAGAAATGGTTGCGCCTCCGCCCCCGCCGGACCCCCCGGGACACAAAGGGGGGGAACCCGCGGCCGGGGCCCGGGACCGCCCAAATATGGGGGGAGCGCTTGCCAAGATTTTTATTTAATTCCCTGTAAAGATATGGTTCAATACCGCACACTATCTATCGTGCCACAAACCTCTCACGGAGCTCATGGCTCATCACCGGAGGGCAGGAGATGTTCAAGGACTTCAAAGAATTTATTATGCGGGGCAGCGTGGTGGACATGGCCATAGGCATCGTCATCGGCGCGGCCTTCGGGGCGATTGTCAAGTCTTTTGTGGACGACGTCCTGATGCCGCCCATCGGCCTGCTCCTGGGAAATGTAGACTTTTCCAATCTTTTTATCACGTTAAAAGAAGGCGCCAAGGCCGCCGGGCCCTATGCCTCCCTGGCCGCAGCCAAAACCGCCGGGGCCGTGACCCTCAACCTCGGGGTCTTCATCAACACCATCATCAGTTTTCTCATCATCGCCTCTGCCGTGTTCCTGGTGATCCAGGGCATCAACCGGATGAAACGGGAAAAGGAGGCGCCGGCGGCCGAGCCCACCACCCGGGAGTGCCCTTTCTGCCGGTCCACTATCTCCCTCAAAGCCACCCGCTGCCCTCACTGCACCTCGGAGTTGGGGGCGGCGCCGGCCTGAAGCGGCGGGTTTTGGGAGTCGATAAACCGCCGGATCAGGACCGGTTTAATGAGGCGGGCGTGGAAATCATGTCCCCCACATTCTCCGCCATCCGGGATGGCAACCAGATGACGATTCCCGAGGACTACCTGCCTAAGACCGCTCCGGTCAAGGCGTTTCGGATCTCGCCGGTGGATTTTCTCAATCCCGGCGCCAAACCGTGAACCTGCCGGGGCGGGACCGGTGAAGGGTGGAGGGTTTTCCCGAGGAGTGACTGCCGTGAAAGAGAGTTATTGCGGTCTCTGTGACCACTGCGAGTTGGGCAGCCCGGATTTCCAGGCAGCCGTCGCTAAGATCAAAACCTCCATGGACCGGCTGCCGCCGTTCTGGCAGCGGCAGTGTTTGCGGGAGGGGCAGGGGTTTTCCCCGGTGGAGTTGCGCCGGGGCCTGGACTGGCTCCTGGGACTGGCCCACTGTCCCGGCTGCAAGGAGGCCGGGGGCCTAAACCGTTGCGACATCAGGGGATGCGCCCAGGATCGGCAGCAGGACCATTGCCATAACTGCTCGGACTACGATTCCTGCCGTCACCTGATCTTCGTCTAGGCTCGCCGCGCCTGGGCCAAACGAAATTACTTCGGGCCATGCCGATAAAACCGCCCCAAGGAGAGAGTTCATGAACGAAGTGACCCGGGTCACCCCGGAGGAGATCTATCCCAAACTGCGGTCAGGAGAAGCGCTCTTGGTCTGTGCTTACGAGGATGAGGCCAAATTTCAGCGACACCGGCTGGCCGGCGCCATCTCGTTGGCAGCGTTCCAGTCCCTCCGTCCCACCCTGAGCCGGGATCGGGAAATCGTGTTCTATTGCGCCTGACCCCAAGAAGGCAGCGCGGCCGGTCAGGCCGCGGCCTTGATCAAGATGGGGTATCCCAACGCCAAGGCCCTCAAAGGGGGGGTGGCCGCCTGGAAAGAGGCGGGGTTCCCATTGGCGGGGCAGGGCTGAGGGGCGTGCCAATCTCCACCCCGGGTTCGCAGGGAGGCAGAGCATGGGAAATCAGCATCGCGTTATCTTACTCTCGGGGATAATCTCGGCGGTGATCGGCCTCGTAGCCGGTTTTATCGGCGGCCGGTTGGCGCCGCATCCTGCCCTGGCCCCTACTCCGGCCCCAGCGGCCCTCATGCAGGCCCAGGTCTTCAAACTGATAGATCAGGCCGGGCATGAGCGCGGGGTGTGGGGGATTGACGCCGACGGCGCCACCCGGCTGGCGCTCTTCGGCCCGGACGCGGCCCTGCCCCTGGTGAACCTGGCTGCCTCCCGACGGGGGGGCGCCACCCTGCAACTGAGCGACTCCCGAAGTACGCAAGCCGTGGTCCTCAAAACCGAGCCCGGGGGCTCCCGAAATGTGTCCCTCTATTCTGCGGATAAAGTCAGACTCAAGCTGGAGGTGCAGAAGAACGGCGACCCGGCCGTCAATCTCTATGACAAAGGCAACCGGCTGATATCGTTGGGGCTCACCAACCAGGGCGACGCGCATCTCACCTTCTACGGGGAGGGCCAGAAGGCCGCCCTGGAGGTGATCAGCAAGAAGAACGGTGACCGCAGTCTCGATCTGATGGGCAAAAACGGCACGCCCAGGGTGGTGCTGGGGTTGAAGAACGACAAGAAGGCCGCCCTGGGGTTGTTTGACCACCAGGGAAAAACCCGGGTGGCCCTCATGGATGAACCCTCCTTGATCCTGTTGAAGGGAGGAAAGCCGGTAAGGATCTTGCCATTCGGCCAACCCCCGGGGCCGTAACCGGGGAAACGAAGCGGGGGCCGCCGACTGAGGGCCGTAAGGCCAGGAGAGGGAGGGTAAGGTTCAGGCGCTCCCAAAATCAGAAAAATCTCTAATGAAAATCAGGGGTTTTACCGATAGGTTATTTAAGCGTGGAAAATTAATATAGGCTTAACTAAATTATTTCCTCATCCTTATAACCGGCAGGGATCAATCATGGAAAGGAGTCAAGGGAGAAGAGAGGTGGTGGCGGCATGTATGGAAAGTCCTTTCTACTTTACGCTCCCGCTCCAGAAAAGGCTCGAATTGATGAAGCAGGTTGAACAGCAACCGGTCCTTTCCACCCTGCGCCAGGCTTTCTTAGGCTGGATTAAAACCGGGATAATGAGACCTTCAGAGTGAATCAGTCCACCACCTCAGCCAGGCAGAACCACAGAGTAATCTTTCCTTAAGGCCGCGGCGCCGTTTTTTCCCCGATTCCCGAGCCGTTCCTCTCCGTCACCGGCAGTTTTCCCTGGCCGCGGCGCTTAACCCTGATTATAAACAAAACCAAGGCCCCGGGGATCGGTTCGTCCCCCGGGGCCTTGGAGATGAGGGGCTCAGAGAAGACGCCTTATCTCCCGGTTAAACCCAGGGTTAGCGGTTACCGAAACGGCCGCCTTCTGAGGCTGAGGAAACAGTATCCCCTTCAAGGCCGCCGCCAGGCAGTCTTTCAGGCTTTTGTGGGCGGTGCTGAGGGCCACCTTCGGGGTCCCGGTAATCTTCCCGTCAAGACCGATCCTAAAGGTCACCGTAAGGTCCGCCGGCAGCTTCAAACCGGACTTGGCGGCGTCCTGGCAGCACTGGGTCAGTTTCGCCACCTCGCCTTCCAGGGCCTGGCGCACCGCGGCCGGGGTCAAGCCCCCCTTGACCTGAACATCCTTGATCGTTAGCGACACCTTGGAAACCGCGGGCTCCTCCGGGACCGTACCGCCGGCATGGGGACCGGCTTTAGGCTTCCGCCCCCCGGCCACAAATCCCAGGCCTTGCTCCGCCGTCCCCACCCCGGGCGACGCCGGCATCATGGACGGCATGATAGCCATTCTCTTCAGCCCCCTGCCGCCCACGGCCAGGTCGGAGACTCCCTCCGGCAAGGGGAGCGGCTGCTTCACGGTGACCACCTGGCCGTCAGCCCGCTTGACCTGATCCACCGCCACGAACGAGGTGTAGGGGGTCATGAGACTGTATTTCAGCCCCAGGGCGGTGACCTCTTTAACCAAATCCTGGTTTTTCGCGTCAAACCGGCTGAAATCTACCAGGTTCATGATTCTCTGACGGGCCCAGAGCAGCCGGAGGGCGGCGTTTTCGGGCCCGGCCTTGGCCTGCTTCAGCTCCAGGCGCTGCTCAAAGGGACCCTTGGCCGTTTTTCCCCGCACCACGATGGCGCCGGTGGGGCTGCCCTGATATTTGCCCAGAAGGGTGAGGGGCCGCATGGCGAAGAGGTCGGGGAGGGCCTTGGGTTCCACCTCGGAGGCCGAGAAGCCCTCATAGGCCACCTTGATGTCGGTGAGCACCGGGTTGGCGATATACTGGCTGAATCTGGCGGCCTGTTTGGCGGCCGCGCCGGGGTTGAGGACCACAAAAGGCTCGCCCATCCCGGCCCGGGCCATGCCCTCGATAAGGTGGCGGTTGACCGAGGTGCCGATGCCGAAAGCAAAGAGGTTGGCGGCCCCCAGGTTGTCCCGAATGAGCTGAAAGACCCGGGGCTCCACATCCACGTAACCGTCGGTGACCACCGTGACAATCCGGGAAACCCCCTGGGTCCGGGGCAGCCCCAATGCCGTGGTCAGGGCCGGCACGATATTGGTGCCGCCGCCGCCCGGCCGGCTCTGGATAAAAGCCAGGGCCTTTTCCTTGTTGGCCTCACTGGCCGGCAGGGAACCGGTGGGGGAAAGCGTGGCCGACCCGCTGGCAAACAGCAGCACATTGAGAAAATCCTGGGGCTTCAGGTCCTTGATGACGTTTTTCATCAGGGCCTTGGCGGTTTCCAGGGGAAAGCCGTGCATGGAGCCGGAGACGTCGACGATGAAGATATACTCCCGGGGCACGACGGCTTCGGGTTTGACCCGGGCCGGGGGCTCCAGCATCAGCATAAAAAAGTTTTCTTCCCGGCCGGGGTAGAGCAGGAGGCCGGTTTCGATCTGGCCGCCGGCCAGGGTGTACCGCAGCACAAAGTCCTTGTTGCCGCCATTTTTCTCATCCTTGAGGGTGACCTGTGCCGAAGTCTTCCCGGAGTATTTGACCGCCACCTCATGGCTGGAGCTGGTCAGGCTGGCGATGGGGACCCCGCTGGTGAGTTCGACGTTCAGGCCGAAGGTATAAGGCGGGGCCTGTCCCTCATGCAGGTAGGGGTTCTGAACCCACTTGTCGTTATCCACCGCCCCCTCGGCCGTCTTGGTGGTGTACCGGGGACCCACCACCGTGGGGTAGACGAACTCATACACATGGTCTTCCGGGATCAGGAGCTCCATGTACTTGAGTTCCACCTTGATCTCATCGCCGGGGAGGATATTGGCCACGTTCATCTGAAAGACATTGGGCCGCTGCTGCTCCAAAAGGGAGGTGGTCTTGCCTTCCTTTTTGGCCGTCTCATAAGTTTCCCGGGCTTTTTGCCGCTCCATGATCTGGGCGTCCACCACCCGTTCGCCGATGGTCATCCGCATGGCATGGACCGCGGCCCGGGTGGACATGGGAAACACGTAGATGGCCTCCAGGGCCTTTTTCCCGGCGTTGCGATACACCTGGGTGATCTTGACTTCGGCCACCACGCCGGCGATCTTGACGTCGGCCCTGGTGCTTTTCAGCGGCAGGGCGTCCACTTTCGGGTCGTCGCTCAAGACGACAAAGTAAGGCGACAGGGTCTTGTCCGCCGCGCCGGATTTCCCGTAGCCTTCGGGTTTTTCACCGGGGAGAAAGGCCGTGGTTAACAAACCGGTCACCAATAAAGCCAGCGTGAGAACGAGAGTACGGGGCGACGTAAACATGAAATGATCCCTCCGACGTCAAGGTCTGATGGGGTTCTTCCGGCAGGTGCGGCCAGGACAGGCGGTGGCTGTTGTTACTAGTAAGACCCGTCGTCCGGAAATCTGTTAAGGTGCGGGAAGAAAATAGTCCGGGATAACCCGATGCAGCCACAGGTATGGGGGGCCGGAAACGCCAAGGCCCCGGCAGCCCCTCAAGGCCCTTGGGGTTTGGGTTTATAAACCGATTTGAACAGGGCCGGGTCAAGCCGGCGTATCGCCGGAGGCGGCTCGGGCACCCGTTTCCAGGGGCCGGTGGGGGTGTCCCCGCTTCTCCATCCGGCGGCCACCCAATAGTAGTAAAGCCCGCCGTGGCGAAACAGGTCAACCTTGAGGTTAGGGGCGTATTCCACGCCCGGGCTCCCCGGTGCCGGGGTCCAGTCAGGGGTAACCCCCCGCGGGACCGTGGGGGGCAACGGCACCAGGGCCCGCAGCCGGCAAGGGCATCAGGGCCGCCACCAGCATCACGGTCAGCAGCAACTGGATGATTCTGGTCATGGCGTCGCCTCTTTTTCCTCCGGCAAGGGAAATGGCGCATCGAGCCAGCGGGGATTTAACGAAGTGGCTTTGTCGTAATCGGCTCGCGCCTTGTGATAGGCGCCAGTTTTCTTATATAAAATTGCCCGTCGATAATAAGCATTGGCATAATTAGGCCTGAGATCAATGGCTTTATTGTAATCTGCGAGTGATTTTTCGTAGTCTTCTCTTAAAAAATATGCATATCCCCGCTCGCAGTATACAAATACAAGATCAGGTCTTAATGATATTACCTTAGTATAGTCGGTTATTGCATCTGTATAATTTTTCTGCCTAGTGTATGCATTTCCACGGCTATAATAGGAATATATATGGTCAGGCTTCAATTCAATAGCCTTATTAAAATTTATTATTGCCTGCTCATCGTTATTCTTTTTATAGTATATCTTGCCACGATTATAATAGGCATAAGAAAACTTCGGCTGTAATTCTATTACCTTATCAAGGTCTGATAACGCCTTGTCGTAATCTTTTTGATGAAAATATAATCTCGCCCTATTGTTATAGGCATTGGTGTAATTATGTCGTATGGATATAGCCTTACTAAAATCCTTCAGAGCAAGTTCATACTCTTTCGTGTCATAATATGCATTGCCGCGATTATTATAAGCTGCGGCGTAATTTGGGTTTAGGGCAATGGCCTGGCTGTACAGTAATATTTTTTCTTGAGAGTTTCGAGTTTCATTGCCTTTCTTCAGGTAACCCTGGGCCGTCATGGGGGGAGCCGGCTTCCCGGAGGTTTCAGTGAGCCTGCCGGTCGGCTGTTTCGGTGCGGAGGGTGGGGCGAACTTCCAGAAATATATCCCTGACGCGCTTATCACCACGATAAAGCCGATAAGGGTAAGCACGGGGGCCCAGTCAAATGTCGGGGCGAGGGGCCGTTCCCCCACCCCGGCCGCAGGTTGCAGTATGGCATCATTCCCGGGGGCTCCGGCCGCTCGCTGACCGGCTGGTTCCTCCCCCCGGACCGGGTCGGGCTCGGGGTTAAATCCCACCCGGGAGGCGAAGAAGGCGGTGAGGGCGCACCAACTGACGGGGATGGTGACCAGCAGCCCCACGCCCAGGGCCAGAATTCCCAGGAGATTGACGAGGACGATCAGCAGGAAAAGGCCAAAGAGCTCGAACCAGTGCGGCTGGATGGCGCGCCGGCTCAACTGCATGGCCTCCCAGAAGCCCACCTTCCGGTCCAACACGAACCAGGGGGCCAGGAAGAAGCCCACCATCAGATAAACCCCCGGGACCACCAGCAAGAGCAACCCCAGGACAATAAAAATCTGGCTCACTGCGCCCAATAGGACGAGGGTCGGGAGAAATCTGAAGCCCTCAAAAAATTCGCCGAATTGCGGGCGTTCACCCTGGATCAACCGGGAACTCACCGTCACGAAGCCAAACATGAGGGGGTATTGAATAAACAATACCATCCAGCCGACTTTCGGCAGATACCCTAAACCCGTTTGGATCAGCAGGACTAAAGCCGTGAACCCGATGAATCCCCCGGGACATTGTTTAAAGAGATGCCAGCCGGTTTTCAGGTATGATTCCCGCGGGGCTTGGTCGCCTCCGAGGGCAGAGGGCAGCAGTGATGTGCCCGGGGCCGGGCCGGAGGCCTCAACCTCCAGGCCGCAATTGCCGCAAAAGCGACTGCCAGTTTCCAGTTCTTCACCACAGCTGGAGCATTTCGCCATGACCCACTCCTGGGGTACACCTCATGGTGCCAAACGAGACGGTTACTTCAGAGATTATGCGGCTGTCTGATGCTCTCCAGCCGATTTGCCGGGCGTCGGCTTTCTTCCCGGCAGCATCACCCTGGGGAAATCGGTCTTGTCGACCGCCATCATAAGCCAAAAATCCGGAGAATTACAACCCCGGGAAAAAATAATCCCCAAATATTCCGGAAGGGCAACCTCCAAGCCTGAGGGTGACGGCGCCGGGGCAACATGCGCACCCCGCTGCAAGGGCTGCAATCCGGAATCGGTATAACCCGGCCAAAGGTGAAATTTTGCTGGGAGCGGGGCTCCCGGTTAGGAAGTCTGAAGGCCCTTTCCTTTAGAGTGGTGGTCGGCTCGGATTCATCCGTTGGAGTACAGAGGGTGAAACCAAGATACCTGACCATTCCCCCATGAGGTTGAGGGTTTAGAATTCAGGAGAGGAAAAGGTTCTGCCCGGAGCCCGATAATGATAAAATGAACACCTGGGTAGTTTTTCAACGGTCCGATAGTGTTCTTACCTTAATGGGAAATTCGGCGGGAGCCGATTAATGTTTGCGGGGAGCTCTAACCGACATATTCCCTTGAGCCTATGAAGAATCTCCGTCGAAAGACTTCGTGGCTGCACCTGGTGGTTTTGCTGGTCGTGGTGGGCGCGGCCGTGCAGGGCCTGACCTGGGCGGGGTGGCTGGAAAAGCCGGAAAGCGTTTACGCCGACCTCTGGCATCGGTTGGCCGGCTGCCGATATAAGCCTGCGCATGTGGCCATCGTCACCCTGGACCAGGCGACCCTGGATGCATACCCCGAGGACCCGCTGGTGTGCTGGACGCCCCATTTTGCCCGGGTCATGGGAGTCCTCCGGGGGGTCGGGGCCACGGTCATAGGGTTGGATTATCTCTATTATGTGAGTATCGAGGACTGGCTTAAAAAGCTGCATTTACCGGCAGACCACCCGAGTCTGAAGTATGATGCCGCGTTCAAGGCCGAGCTGGCTTCCGGCCAGGTGGTCATGGCGGCCAACCTGGGGATCGACCGGCAGCAGAAAGTCAAGGTCAACCTGCCCATCCCGAGCTACTTTGACTCCCTGCCCCGGCGGGCTCTTGACGTGGGATTGGTGGATTTTTTCACCGACCCCGACGGCGTGATCCGCCGCTACACGCCCGCCATGGCCGATGATTACGGCCAGGTCATGCTCAGCTTCGCCAAACTTCTGGCCGCCAGGGTCTCCGGCCGGGACCCGGCCCGGGAAATCGAGCGCCTTAAACATGATCCGGCTCTCAAAGACTGGTCGGCCGATGACCCCGGCACCGTCAACCTGGCGGCGTTTCCCCTGATCGGTTATGTGGGGCCCCCGGGCACCTTTGCGCGCCTTGCCTTCCGGCGGTTTCTCCGGCCCGGGGCCGAAAACGATCCGGAGATTCGCAGCCTGAAGGGCAAGGCCGTCATCATTGCCTATGAACCCGCGGCGCTCCAGGACATCCACCCCACCCCCTATTCCCTGAGCCTGTGGAAGTGGCAGGGGCGCGACATGAGCGGGGTGGAAGTGCATGCCAACATCGTGGAAACCCTGCTCACGGGGAAATTCCCCCGCCCGGTTCCCGGCTATCTCCGGGCCCTTTACCTCTTGGCGGCCCTCGGGGTCGGCGGTCTGTTGTTTTACCGCCTGTCTTCCTGGCGGGGCCTGGCGGCAGCGGGGCTCCTCGGCGTTTTGAGCGCCGTGTTCGCCTTCAGCCTCTTCCGCCATTATTGGCTCCTCCCCACGGCCAACGTGCAGTTGGCGGTCATGTTGAGTTACATGGGCATACTGGGTCTCAGGCTCACCGGGGAGGAGCGTGAACGGGCCCGCATCCGGAATATTTTTGGCCGCTACGTGGCCGACGAGGTGGTGGAGAAGCTCCTGGCTACGGGAATGCTCCCGGACCTGGGGGGCGACAGCCTCCGGGTCACGGTTCTCTTTAGCGATATTCGCAACTTCACCACCATCTCAGAGCGCCTGGGGCCCCGGGCGGTGGTGGAAATGCTCAACACCTATCTGGCCCAGGCCTGTGAGCCCATCCTGGCCCAGGGCGGCACCGTGGACAAGTTTATCGGGGATGCCGTGATGGCGGTGTTTGGGTCCCCGGTGCTTTATCCGGACCATGCCCGGCGGGCCCTGAGGGCCGCCCTGGGCCTGGCGGAAAAGGCCCGGGAGTTCCGCACCTGGATGCAACAACGCTTCGGCGATCAAGACCTCCCCGATTTTGCCATCGGCATCGGCATTCACACCGGTGAAGCCATTATCGGCAACATCGGTTCACCCAAGCGCCTGGAATTCACCGCCATCGGCGATACGGTGAATACCGCCTCGCGGCTGGAGGGCTTGACCAAAGAACTGGGCTGGAATATCGTCGCCAGTCGCAGTACCATCGAGGCGGCGTCGGGAGTGGTGACCGGCCGGCAAGATACCCGGGCGGTCAAAGGCCGACAGGAAAGGATCGAGGTCTTTGAGGTCCTCGGTCTGGAAGAAGACATATCTTGACCTGGTGACGCGAAGGCTGCCAGCCCCCCTGAGGGCCGTCCTCAAGCGGCCAGGCGGTCAGCGATCACGTCCTCAAGCAAATCTGAATGGTGGAGGCAATTATGCAGTGGCTCATGAAATGTTGCGCCAGAGGCGCACTCGGCCTGGGGGCGGCAGCGCTCCTGCTGTCCGGAATCCCGGCTCACGCCAGGGCGGTATCCGGCCCGCCCGACGCCCAAATCCGGGAAAGTCAACCGCGCCTATTGGCCCAGAGTAAGACCCAGCCAACGGCAGTCGAGCAGACCGAGCAGTTGGAAAAACGCCGCCTGGAAGAACAACAGAAGAAAGCCGCCATGGAAAAACAACAGCAGCAGGAAAAATCACAACCGAAGAGGATGAGGACCCGGGGGGCGATACCGGAGGCGGCCCCGCCGGCGCCAACCGGCGCGAAGCGATTTGGCGCCGGAGTTATCCGGGATAAGGAAACCAAGGATTAGCGCCAGCCCCCAGGGTGTGGTCTGATCTTGCCCACGAGTTATGAGCGCCTGTTTTGTTGCGGTTATTTCCCGCTCCCCCCATGGGAGGAGGGGACTTTAGCGGGCTCTCCACAAGCTGCTCTCCTACTTACTTGGGGGTAATGCATGGTGCGACCCCTGCGAAAGTCCCTTTACCTGTCATGCTGAGGGCGTGGAGCGACCGAAGAATCTCATAAATACGACAAAATAGGGGATTCTTGCGCCGCTCAGGATGACAGAATGGTTTGCGCAGAGCTCTCTCAGTGGGATGGCCGGAGAGATCCAGCGCTGCCCGGGGGGAGGCCGCGCCTACCCCCACCCCGGCCAGGTTGGCCGGAAAATGCCCCGGGAGACCCGTTACCGCCCAGCCTCCAGAGAGACGGTGACGCCGTCGGTCCATCCCGCCCGCCACCTACTCCAAACCTGCATCTGGGAACTCGTCTCAGGGCGGCGGTAGCAGGATGAGGTGCACTCCACGTACCATTCGGTGTCGCCTCGCCGGGTGCACCGGAGGTTGATCATGCGGTCGCCGTTCGAAACGACCTTGATCAAAATATTCGCGGGCACCGCGAAGCCGGATTCCTGGAAAACCGCCTCGGGGCTGGTGAGGAGCCGCTCTTTGAAGGCCGCATCCCCCCAGGCCCTGGCCATCAGCTTGCCCCAGGCTGTTTGAAACGCCTGCCGGTCCATATGGTCCTTCTCCAGTGGTTTGGTGAGAGAGATGGCCCACCCCGCCTCAGGCGCCTTGGGGTCCTGGAGGTCTGGCGCCCCGTGGTCAGAAACCGGCGCACCCCGGCAGGACCAGAGAGCCGACTTCCTCTCTCCGTCGGCCGAACTCCGCTGCGGTTCAGGCAATCTCGTTAAAGAGGTTGTCGGCATGAACCTGCCAAGGCATGAATTTCCCGGCGCCGTTCCCGGGGGGGTCCGTAAGGGGTTCTGATACCGAGTCGCAATCAATTGGCGACAAAGGTGTCTCGCCTGGGCTGGTGCATCGAAACGTCCATGACCTCGGAGTTGGTCACTCCCGGGGAGAAAAATCCCCCCTACCCCCCTTTATAAAAGGGGGAAAATCTGCGGCGTCCTTAAAGTCCCCCTTTTTTAAAGGGGGATTTAGGGGGATTTAAAATTTAACGGTAAAGCCTGCGTCTGCAAATAATTGCCTTTTGAACGCGACTCGGTATGAACCGGCTACCCGGTGCGCTGAGGATGGCGGTTGAATTGACTGACAATTTACGGCAGTCCTGGGGGGGGTGCGAGGCGAAAGGCCCACGGCTCACGGGGGGTCCGTTACGTGTGGGCCGGGACCGGTCATCGGAAGGTGGGATCCGGGGGGTGATCAGTGAGGGCGTTTTCGAAACTCCCGGACTCCGTGAGGGCCGGCTTCCATAAACTGGGCCGGCCCTTTTATCCCGGGGTAATGGCAAAAACTTCTCTGCGCCGGGGAACCCGAAGCCGCGCCTTATAGCGCCCGGGGGGATGGGAGTCAGGGTCCGGGCAAACTATCTGACGTTTCGGGAGAGCGGTATTAGTGATCAGGCTGAGGAATCAATGCAGTAACGGGATACTGCCTTACTTCTGGTTGAGATAGTCGCCGAGACGTTTCCGGTTGTGTTCGTCTTCGTGGCAGTAGACGCAGAGATTCTCCCAGTTGGAGCCGTCGGCGGGGTTATTCCGGGGATTCCCGTCCTTGTGGTGCACCGTTAACAGCTGCCGGTTGCGATGCGTGAATTCCCGCTGGCACTTGGCGCAAATCAACCCATGGATTCGCAGTGAGCGTTCCCGGTAGTTACTGTCTGGGCTTACCAACCTGCACCCTCCTCAAAAAATTTGGCAGCCGGCGTTCGTCCGCCGCCCCCAAAAGAGCGAACCCCTTCCCAGTGCTTAAGGCCCAATGCGCACCTCTCCCTCCCGGGACCCTTCTGGGGGATAACCGCACAAGCAGGCCCTGGTTTCCACCTCATCCAGGAGTGAGCAGTCCCGCGATTTTAAGAAGCAATCCGGCGCGGGTTGATTTTAAGCAGACGCCTTACGCCTGCCGCCCTGCGCTCCCAACCCTCTTTCCTTGGCCAATTTGCTACGCTGTTCGGAATACTCTTTGCAGACCAGCGGAAATTTCTTCGGGTCCAGGCCATATCTCTGGAAATATTCCTTCGGCATCAAGTTGTGAGCTTTGCGGAGATGAGTTTTTAAGGTCTTCATTTTTTTGCCGCATTCCAGGCAGACTACGTATTTGGCCTTGACAATATCTTTCAAAGGCACCGACGGTTTTTTCACCATTCCCGGCTCAGCGCTCTTTTCCATGCCCAGCTCATCCAGACACTGCTCCGCCTTCCAGCGAAGACAAGACAGTGTACACCTCTTTAATTTCATCAACCAATTCATCGGGGCTGAGTTCGCTCATCGAGGCGTGGGACATTACAATTTGTGCGGTTAACTTTAACACTTCACTAGCCATGTGGATCCTCCTGTCCTTTTTGGTTATGGGGGTTTATTACAATGGGTGGGTTAATATTTAATAATCATATTGTTTTTTGTCAAGAGATATTATCTTAAAATACCAATTCTTACATCTTTTTATGGTGGGTCAACGTAAAATGGCTCTGCCCGGGGAAATAATCTCCCGGTCCGGTTTGTTGTCGGAGTTATGACCGGCAAGTCAACCGAGAAATTTTTTCAGTCATAGCAGCCCGAGATTGATCAGACGATTTAAGCGGTTTTGGGGGTTATTCCGAAGGGTGGGTGCGAGATCTCAGCGGCAGTGGTAATCTGTTATGATACCGTTGGCCCGGGACTCTAGTGACCAGAGACCAATTTGTTCAACAGGGGTGGATTGTTGTTCTGCCAGGAATTTTCCGGTCATTATTGGGGGCAGTCAAAGGAGTAATCCCGTCCCTGTAACCAAATCCTCAAAATGCGGCTTTCCGGCGCCTCTAACTCGAGTAGGTCCGTCGGTCTTTGAACATCCCGTACTGAGTCGCGAAGCCAACGCTTCCCAACACCAACATGGCCACGATGGCCAGGAGGTTGGTCCGCCCGCCCCCAAAGGCCAGTCCCGGGAGGAGAAAGCCCAGGCCGTAGACCACCTGCACGGCGCCGTTAAAAGCGGTAGCCAGCATCACAAAAAGGTCCCTGGCGCCATAGAACAGAAACCCCACGAGGGCCCCGCCCAAGGCCCCCATCAGGAGCACGACCCCCGGGGAGACATTCAGGGCCAGGCCCAGGGCCCCCAGGATCATAAAGCCTAATGCCGCCCCGATCACGACGACCCCGATGCTCCACAGCGGATAGGCCAGCAGCGCCAGGACCACCGCAGCTCCGACCCCGATCATCAGGGCTACCCATGGCTGGCTGGCCGGGGTGAAGAACTGGGCGAGCAGGTAGCCGGAGATCAGGCCGCTCACGATCAAGAAGAAGCGGAACAGGGGATAGCCATAAAAACAGCTGGCCAGTCCGAAGAGGATGGCCGCAACTCCGATCCACGTTTCCATGAGCACTATTCCTTTCCAGGCTCTCTTAGGTGCAAGTTAGGCGGGGGCTTAACGGTAGTCTCCCCCGCCCCAAGATCGGGCAGTATCGCCGATTGAGCCCCACTCGATGGGAACTCGCCTAAGACCACTTCCGCCCCAGCGCCTCCAGGCCGGACTTCTCCAGGTCTTCCGGGGTCAAGGCTATCCGGAAGCGGACCTCAGCGTTGAAGGCGAGAAACCAGGGTTCGGCCAGGGCCGGGACCTGGGAGGGATCGGCCAGGTCAACGACCAGGATGGCGCCTCGCCGCCCGTTTTCCTCCGTGAAATAAACGGCCTCGGGCCTGATGTCCTCCAGAATCCGGCGGACCTTCTGGCCAACCGTGCCATCTTTGACGGCCTGGTTGAATGGCTCAGGTGGAAAGTCGACATGTAAAAGCATGCGCATGACGATGCCTCCCAGATCATGGTTTTTTGATACATGATAGTGCTTTGAAAGGTAATTATGGAAGCGGCACATAACAAGGTGAGGCGATGAGATTGGCTTACGGCAACAGAAATAGTCGGGGCGCAGACTCCTGCGGATCGGGGCCGCGGGGACAAACTCCCCCAAGTTCCCGCGCTTCGGACCTGACTCTCTCCTGGAGATAGACTTGAATTTCCCGCCATTTCTGTGGTATTTAGGTTGCCAAACCCTGGTTGCTTCCTGTCTCGTTCGGGCCGTGAGGGAGCGAAAGGCTGTTTTGATCGCCTCTGCCAAAAGTTCTTTCCTCTTATTCCCCATCCCGCCAGCAGGGGGAGAGGGGTAAGGGGGAGGGAAATAAGAAAAAACTTCTGGCCAGGGATGTTACTGGCCCGTTGTCCTTAAGGAGTTCAATGTGGACTTATCCCTCTACCCGGAAGCGATCTTAGACCGGGCCCACGCCATCCGGTTGCTGATCCTGGATGTGGACGGCGTCCTCACCGACGGCAGGCTCTACTTCGATGCCAAGGGGGAAACCCTCAAGGTCTTTCACGTCCGGGACGGCCACGGCATCAAGATGGCCCAGCGGGGCGGCATCGAGGTGGCCATGGTGTCGGGGCGCCGTTCCGACGCCGCCTTTCACCGGGCCCGGGAACTGGGGATCACCCACTTCTCTGAAGGCGTTCGGGACAAAGTGGCCATCCTGGAGGAACTCCTGGCAGCCTTGAACCTCACCCCGCCCCAGGTGGCGGCGGTGGGTGACGAATTGGTGGACCTGCCCCTGTTCCACCGGGTGGGCCTGGGGGTGGCGGTGGCGGATGCGGTCCCGGAGGTCAGGGCTGCGGCCCACTGGGTCACCACCCTGCCGGGAGGTAAAGGCGCGGTCCGGGAGGTCTGCGACCTGCTTCTCAAGGCCCAGGGCCGGTGGGAGGAACTCGTCCGCCCGTGGCAGGGGCCGGCCACTGGTTAGGCGCGCGCCCCTGCCCCCGGAGCTCCCCGTTCCCCCGGGTGTGCCAGAACCACCCAGTTCAACCCCCGAAGAATCGCGGCGTCCCCGCCACTATTAATCAAGCCTGACAGGTCTCTGAGCCCGCCGGACCTCGCCATTCTCTCTACCCCCCGTTCGTCAAAACCCTTGAGTGAAGGTTTGCCGCGGCCGAGCTGCCAGGCCTGAACTGAGACCGGATTTCCTGCCCTCGGAGTGAGGTTGATGCTATTTCCTCGGGGAGCCGATACGAATGACTAAGAACCATTGGAGTGAGCGGCTGGGGCCCCTACCACCCAAAGCCGGGGATCTTGTCCTCGACCTGCCCCGGCGCCATAATCCGCAGCACCCGGGAGAAGTCACGTCATGGCCGGGAAGAAATCAGCGGCAACGCCTGCTGAAGTTTTGCAGCGTCGCGTGGAGAGATTTTTGGCGGGGAAAAACCCGGGGCAAGGGGAGATGTCCCTGGAGGCAGTTCGGAGTCTGGTGCACGAACTGCACGTCCATAATCGGCAACTCGAGGCGCAAAACGCCGCCTGGCGCCGGCGGCAAGAGCAACTGGAGGCCTCGCACCACAACCTGGCTGCATGGTTCGACTTTACCCCGGTGGGCTGCTTCACCTTTGACCGCAAGGGTCTGATAGTAGACGTCAATCTTACCGGGACCGGGACCTTAGGGGTGGCGAAAAAATTCCTGCTGAACCGCCCATTTTTCCGCTTTGTGGCGCCGGAACTTCAGGGTGCCTTTCAGGCCCACCTCCAGGAGGTGTTCTCGGGTGCGGGCAAGCATCAGTGCCGGCTGCAACTCGTGCCCCAGGGGGGCGCCCCTTTCCTGGCCTCCCTTCACAGCCTGGCCGTCCGGGATCACCGGGGGCATTATTCCCTCTGCCGCACGGTGGTAAGTGAGATCAGCGGGCAGATAGCGGCAGAGGAACGCCTCTCCGGTCAACTCCGGTTCCTGCAAAAAATGATCGATACGGCGCCATACCCAATATTCTTTAAAGATAGCAATGGGTTATACCAGGGCTGCAACAGAACTTTTGAAGCATATTATGGGGTTTCTCGGGAACAGATCATCGGGAAAACGGATCATGCCCTGGCCCCCCGGGAACTGGCCGACGTCTACTGCCAGAAAGACAAGGAATTATTTCACCACCCCGGCACCCAGATCTATGCGTCTCAGTTGCGCAAACCCGACGGCAGCACCCGGGATATCGTCGTTCACAAGGCTACTTACACAAATGCTGACGGCGGCGTGGGTGGATTGCTGGGCGTGATCCTGGATGTCACTGACTCCAAGGCGGCCGAGGCGGCCCTCCGGGAGACGCATGAGCGGCTTGCCGCGTTGCTCGAAAGCGCGCCCGACCCGATATTTTTTAAGGATGCCCAGGGGCTTTACCTGGTGATCAACCAGGCCGGAGCGGCAAGTCTCGGTTACCGGAAGGAAGATTGTATCGGCAGAACGGATGCGCAACTCTTGCCTTCCGAGGCGGCCGAACGCATCCGCCGGAATGAAGTGGAACTCTTGCAGAAACGCCAGGCGACGCTTGCCGAAGTCTACATGACCGATGTCAAGGACAAGAAGAGGGTTTTTCAGGCCATCAAATTTCCCCTGTTCGACGATCAAGGCCAGATCAGGGGGATCGGCTGCATAGCTCGCGATATCACCCCGCGCCGGGCCGCAGAGGAGGCCCTGCGGCGCAGCGAAGCCAATCTGCAGGCTCTGTTCGACACGGTGCAGGACTTTATCTGGGTTTTGGATAGGAGCGGCTGCATCCTGCGGGTAAACCATGTGGTCAGGGAACGTTTGGGGTATGGGCCGGAGGAGCTTCTGGGCCGGAGTATGCTGGCGGTGCACCCGGCGGACCGGCGGGTGGAGGCCGAGGCCATGCTCGCCGACTTGCTGACCGGCAAAACCGATGTATGTCCTCTGCCCTTGCTGACTAAAGATGGCAGGCAAATTCCGGTAGAGACCAGGGTTACCCGGGGACGTTGGTTTGATCAAGAAGCCTTGTTTGGAGTCAGCCGGGACCTCACCTGGCGTCGAACCATAGAGGCGCAACTGGTCCAGTCGGCCAAGATGGCCTCCATGGGGGTGATGGCCGCGGGGATTGCCCACGAAATCCGCACCCCCCTGACCGTCTGTTCCTCGGCGGCGCAGTTCCTGCGGGAAGACGGCCTGGCCCCGGAGTTTCGCCGCCAGTGCCTCGATAAGATGCTATCCGGCATTGCCAGGGCCTCCACCATCATCGAGAACCTTTTGAAGTTTGCCCGGGCCCCGGAAAACGTCGAGATCACCAGGATGAATCTGGTCGCGCTCATCGACGATACCCTGGCGCTGGTGGCCAACCAGGCCCGGCTGCAAAAAGTCGAATTGCGGCGCGAGGAACCGGTGGCGTCCCTTTACCTGGACGGGTTGGCCGGTTTGTTGCCCCAGGCCTTCCTGAGCCTGTGGCTCAATGCCCTGAACGCCATGCCGGACGGTGGCATCCTACGTGTCCGCCTGGAGGCGACGGACCAGGAGGCGGTAATCACCATCAGCGATACCGGCCGCGGGATCGCGGCATCAGACCTGCCGCATATCTTTGATCCGTTCTACACCACGTCGCCGGTGGGGCAGGGAACCGGATTGGGCCTTTCCCTCTGCCAGTCATTTATCCAGCAACATCTGGGGAAAATCGAGGTGGAGAGCGCTTTAGGACAGGGGGCCCGGTTTACGGTGAGACTGCCCCGCATCCGGTAAGCCCTGAGCCGATGCAGATGCCGCAGTGTTGCTGCCACTGTCAGCCTAAATCCTGGTCCGGCATTTAAGAAATTAAAAAAGAAACCGATAGAGAACATGAGGGCTGACTCGGAAGGAGTGCTCTGAGACAAAATGCTGATAATCGATAAGACCGGGCTCGCTTCCCACCATTCCATAACCGCCGGACGGTTGGCAGAGCTCTCTGCCCCGAGGCGCAAAATGATCCGGCAAAATAAAGGCAACCCTTATCATTAAACAAAAATAATCTGTTCTGGCCTTATAACCCTGGTGAGGAGGTAGTTGGCCACCATCCCCACCATTCCACCCGGGGATGAGGCTGAGCCAAAGCTGGTGAACATCTTTGGGTTTCATGTCTAGTAAGCAAACTCACCGTCTTCAGCCGCGACCCCGAGACGGCTCTTCTAAGAGCTTTTCCCGGACGTTGATTTATCTCCCCATCGTCCATACCCAAGACGGATATGGGCGCCCTCAAGGAATCGGTGGCCCGGGCCACCCTGGAGAAAATGGGCCGGGCCGGGTTGGCCCGCAAGACCGCGGCCATTGACCAGATCTGGACGGAAATCGAGGCAGCCATCGCACGCTTTGCCCCTGTCTTTTGACCGGGTGCGCCTCTACCAGGACGGCTTGCCCGTGTGCGGGCGGGAGGCTGGAGATCGTCACGGAACTGGCCCAGGCGGGCAGCCGGAACCATCAGCTCCTGCTGCGCCTGATGGCCCAGGGGGCCGTCCTCATGGGGACCGAATCCGGCGATCTATTGGTGCAGGAGTACCAGTTGGCCAGGCAATCCCTGACCGACCCGACCACCCCGGGCCGCCGGCGTGGCGGCGCAACGCCGGGCCTCGAGCGAGGCTCTGCTGCAGCGCCGGGATCAATTTATCGCCCAGCGTATTAACGAAACCCTGAAAAACGGCGAGACCGGCATCCTCTTTCTGGGGATGCTCCATGCCTTGGAACGGTACCTCACACCCGGATGTTAAGGTGATCTATCCGCTCCAACGGTCTCGTTGAACCAGGAGGAAATATGAACTCAAGCGCCACCCGGGTGCTCATCGTCGACGATGATCGGGATATCAGCCTGATGCTCGCCGCCCTCATGAACAAAGAGGGGTTGTCCAGTATGATGGCTTACGACGGGGAGACGGCCTTAAAGATGGTCCCCGTGGCCAGGCCCGACATGCTGCTGGTGGACGTCAAGATGCCCGGCATCGACGGCATGGAACGTCTTGAAGCGGGTCAAAGAAACCGACCCCCATCTGCCGGTGGTCCTCATCACCGCGTATGCCGAGATCCCGCCTCGGTGGCAGCCATGCGGGCCGGGGCCTTCGATTATCTTGCCAAACCCTTTGACCACCCGGAGGTGGTCCGGGTGGTGCGGGCCGCCCTGGCCGAAGGGGAGCGCCGGCGCCGGTCCCATGACCGAAGAAATCTGCGGCGGACAATTTTCTCCGGGTCATGATGGGCCCCAGCGATGCCGTCACCCGCATCATCCGGGAAGTGAACCGGGTGGCCCAATCGGACTTCAGCGTCATCGTCCAGGGGGAAACCGGCTCCGGCAAGGAACTGGTGGCCCGGTCCATCTGCCAGTTGAGTGGACGCGCCGAGCGCCCCCTTTATTCCCCTGGATTGCGGGGCCATTCCCGAAACCTTGATCGAGAGCGAACTCTTCGGCTACCAAAAAGGGGCCTTTACCGGGGCCACCGCGCCCAAGGCGGGGAAATTCGAAGCGGCCCACGGCGGCACCCTCTTCCTGGACGAAATTGCCAATCTGCCCCTGGGGGCCCAGGCGAAACTGCTGCGGGTCCTCCAGGAGAAGGCGGTCTTGCGCCTGGGTGCGGTCAGGCCGGTAAAGGTTGACGTGCGCCTGGTCACCGCCAGCAACCAGGAACTCTCAGGGACTGGTGGCCTCGGGCCAGATGCGGGAGGACCTGTTTTTTCGCCTCAATGAATTTACCATCACCATCCCGCCCCTCCGGGAACGCAAAGACGACATCCCCTACCTGGCCAAACGGTTCATGGACCTCACCAATAAAGAATTGCAGAAAAACGTTCGGCGCTTCTCCGAGTATTGCCTCGAGGCCCTGCTGTCTTACAACTGGCCGGGGAACGTCCGCCAGCTCAGGTCCGTCATCCGCCGGGCCGTCCTTTTGGCCGACGACATCATCACCGAGCACCATCTGGATATCAAGCGCGCCCCGGTGCCGGGCCTGGCCTTCACGCCCAAGATTCAGGGAACGCCCTGGGACGAACTTTCTCTCCGGGAGATCGTCCACCGCAGCGTGGTCACCGTGGAACGGGAAGTCCTGCTCCAGGTCATGAAACATACCCGGGGGAATAAAGCCAAGGCGGCACGGCTATTGCACATAGATTATAAGACGATACATACGAAGCTGAAGCAGTTCGGGATTAACCAATCTGGAGGCGAGTCATGACTAAAAGAAAAGAGCAGCGGTGAGGAATCCGGCTTCGGAGGGGTCTTCAAAGGGCTGGCGGACCTCATCGAAAAACTGGGCGATCTGGCGGACAAGGGCGAAGAGCTCAAGAAAGGCGAGGGGGAGCTGCACCACCGGGACGTCAAAGGGCGTCTACGGCTTCTCCGTGAAAGTCGGCCTGGGCGACAAGGGGGACAAAGAGGTTAAGGTGGAGCCCTTCGGCAACGTCCGCCGGGACGATAAAATCCGGGGAAACCGTGGTCCAGGAAATCCGGGAGCCCGTGGTGGACGTGTTCGAGGAAAAGGACCATACCCTGGTGGTGGCCGAGATGCCCGGGGTCAGCACCAAAGACGTGAAGCTTACGGTCAAGGACGACCTGCTCACCATCTATGCTGAGAAGCGGGACAAGAAGTATCGAAAGGAGATCCTGCTGCCCCGAAGTTATCCCCAGGAGAAGATGAAGATGTCGTGCAACAACGGCATCCTGGAAATCAAGTGCGTCAATTAGCTGAGTCCCGGGACCATGTATGAAAAAAGAAAACGTGAAAAATATGAAAAAATCTGAAGAGTTAAGCCCTCAAGCTGAAAGTGACGGAGGCCCTGAGCAAAGACGTGGGTCGGGCCTATGCCCGCATGGGGCCGGAAGACCTGGAAAAACTCCAGGTGGCCATCGGCGACATCGTCGAGGTCATCGGCAAGCGGACCACGGTCTGCAAGGCCATGCCCGCCTACAAGGAGTCTGCGGGGCCGCTCCCGGATCCAGTTGGACGGCATCAGCCGGGAAAACGCCGGCGCCGGGATCGATGACTTCGTCCAGGTGAAGAAGATCGCCTGCCGCCCGGCGGAACAGGTGGTCCTGACCCCCATCACCATCACTCCGGCCGAAAGGGATCTCCAGTATATCGGCAGCCTGCTGGACGGCCTGCCGGTGCTGGAGGGGGACCGCATCCGGGCCACCCTGTTCGGCAGCCGCACCGCCGATTTCAAGGTGGAGGCCCTGACCCCCCGGGGGCCGGTGCTGATCAACCCCACCACCACCCTGGTGATCGGCAAGGCCGGGGCCCCGGAACCCCGCGAGGCGGCGGTGTCCTACGAGGACGTCGGCGGCCTCAAGCCCCAACTCCACCGTATCCGGGAGATGATCGAGCTGCCGCTGCGCTACCCCGAGCTGTTCGAGCGCCTGGGGATCGACGCGCCCAAAGGCGTATTGCTCCACGGCCCCCCCGGCTGCGGCAAGACCCTCATCGCCCGCACTATCGCCCACGAAACCGAGGCCAACTTTTTCTCGGTGAGCGGCCCGGAGGTGGTGCACAAGTTCTATGGCGAGTCCGAGGCCCATCTGCGCAAGATCTTTGAGGAGGCCGGCCGGAAGGGACCCAGCATCATTTTCATGGACGAAATAGATTCCATCGCCCCCCGGCGGGAAAATGTCGTCGGGGACGTGGAGAAACGGGTGGTGGCCACACTCCTGGCCTTGATGGACGGCCTCAACAAGCGCCAGAACGTCATCGTCATCGCCGCCACCAACATCCCCAATGCCCTGGACCCGGCGCTGCGGCGGCCGGGGCGGTTCGACCGGGAGATCGCCATCCCCATCCCCGACCGCTACGGGCGCCTGGATATCCTGGAGATCCACAGCCGGGGCATGCCTCTGAGCCGAGGACGTGGATATGAGCCACCTGGCCGAGATCACCCACGGTTTCGTGGGGGCCGACCTGGAGGCCCTTTGCCGGGAAGGGGCCATGATCTGCCTGCGCCGTCTCATGCCCGACATCGATTACGGCCTGGCCACCATCCCTTATGAGCAACTGGCCCAACTGGAAGTGCACATGGACGACTTTCTGGCCGCGCTCCGGGAGGTGGAGCCGTCGGCCATCCGGGAGGTGTTCGTGGAAGTCCCGGATGTGCGCTGGGAGGACGTGGGGGGCCTCGGGGCGGTGAAAGAGCGCCTCAAGGAAGCGGTGGAGTGGCCCTTAAAATATGCCCACATCTTCAAAAAAGCCGGCATCAAGCCCCCCAAGGGTATCCTCCTGTCCGGGCCGCCGGGATGCGGCAAGACCCTCCTGGCCAAGGCCATCGCCACGGAAAGCCGGGTAAATTTTCTGTCGGTGAAGGGGCCGGCCCTGATGTCCAAGTATGTGGGCGAATCCGAGCGGGGCGTGCGGGAGATCTTCAAGACCGCCCGCCAGGCGGCGCCCTGTATCATCTTCCTGGATGAAACCGAGGCCCTGCTGCCGGCCCGGGGGATGGGCGGCTCCGACTCCCATGTCTCGGAGCGGGTCCTGAGCCAGTTCCTGGCGGAGTTGGACGGCATCGAGGAATTGAAGGGGGTGCTGGTGCTGGGAGCCACCAACCGCCTGGACATGATGGACCCGGCAGTGCTGCGGCCGGGCCGCTTCGACGCCATCGTCGAGATTCCCCTGGCCGATGAGCAGGACCGCCGGGAAATCTTTGCGGTCCACCTCCGGGGCAAACCCCTGGCCAAGGGGGTCAGCGCCAAACAGCTGGCGGCCCGGAGCGAGGGATTAAGCGGCGCCGAGATCGCCGGGGTGTGCAACCAGGCGGCCCTGGCCGCAGTGCGCCGGGCGGTGGCCGCGGAACTGGCAAGGACGGCACCGGGGAAGCCAAGGTGCTCATCCTGCCTGCCGACCTGGAAGAAGCCCTGAAGGAGATGCTGGGAGACCCGGGGGATTAAAACCGCAGGGGCGGGTTTTGAACCCGCCCCTACCAAGAGCCGCCAACCGGATAGGCGGATTTTTAGGGGAGACGGGCACCATGCCCCAGGGACTTTATCTATACTGCCTGGCCCGGCTGGACCGGCTGCCGCCCTTCCCCCTTTCGGGCCAGGGACTGGATGGCCGGGACTCCCTGGCAGTGGCAACTATTTCAAGATCTGGCCGCGGTCTGGAGTCCGGTGCCGGTAGAGGATTTCTGCGGGCCGGAGGCGGAAGAACGGTTGCGGGACCTGACCTGGATCGGCCCCCGGGTCATCCGCCATCAGGAGGTGGTGGCCGGCTTGATGCGACATTCTCCCGTGCTGCCGGCCCGGTTCGGTACCATCTTTGCTTCGCTGGCTAATCTGGAAAAGATGTTGCAGCGGCACCACGACAGCATCGACGGGTTCCTGCACCGCGTCACGGGCCAGGAGGAATGGGCCGTCAAAGGGCTGTTGGACCGGCACGGGGCCCAGGAGAAGATGTTCTCCCTCAATCTGGCCCGGGAGGCGGAAAGCCTCGAGGCCTTATCGCCGGGGAAGCGGTATTTTGAGGAGCAGCGGCTCCGGGCCGCAGGTAAACAGGAATTGCAGCAGTGGCTGCAAAAGGTCTGCCGGGAGGTGTGGGCCGATCTCCGGAATTGTGCCGCGGCTGCCCGGGAACGGCGGGTGCTCTCCCGGGAAGTCACCGGCAGTGACCAGGATATGGTCTGGAATTGGGCCCTTCTGGTGCCTGAGAAGGCCCAGTGACCGGATTTTCAGGCGCGGCTCCAGGAGGCCAACGCCCGATATGCCGGTCACGGCCTGAGCTGGAATGTACCGGCCCCTGGCCCCCTTATAGCTTCACCCCGCCCTGGATATGGAGCCCGAACCATGAGTTGCCTGTTTTATTGCATCAGTCATAATCCGGGGCCGGAATTAGCGGGACCCCTGTCAGGAGTGGCGGGCCGTCCGGTCTACCAGGTGGCGGACCGGCGCTTGAGGGCGGCGGTTTCCCGGATTGACCGGGCCGACCTGACCCCTGACCTCCCCAGGGTCCGGGCCTATGAGCGGGTGGTGTCCTCCTACCACCGGCGGGGCACCGTGGTCCCCATGCGTTACGGCTGTGTGGTGGAGCAGGAATCCCAGGTCATCGAGATGTTGAGCGAACAAGCCCCCATTATGAGGCCCTGCTCCAGGAACTGGAGGGCTGCGTGGAGATGGGGCTGCGGGTCTTGCTGCCGTCCGGACCCTGGGCCGGGGTCACCCCCGGCGGCCCGGCAGGGTCCCGGGAGGTCGCCGGGCCTTACCCCCCGGACCCCGAAGCCGCCCCCGACCGCCTCGGGTTGGCCTACCTCACGGCCCGCAAGGCCCATTATGCCCATCAGGACCGCTGGACCACGGAGTATCGCCAGGCGGCGGATCGTTGTCAGGCGCAGTTTGCCGGCCTGTCGGTCAAATGCAAAACGGAGGCTCCTTCGCCGCGTCTGCCCTTGCTCTCCCTGTATTTTCTCTTGCCCCGCCCGGCCGTGGAGTCATTCCGCCAGGCCTTCCGTCAGCTCACCGAGACCGAGTCGGCCAGGCTGCTGCTCAGCGGTCCCTGGCCACCGTATAATTTTGTGACGGCCGGCCCCGGTCTCTGGTGATTGCCATCTGGTGGGAAAGGATGAGCGGCCATGGGTGAAAACGGTACGTCGATGGATAATAGCCCGGAATCGCAGCGATACCAGCAGCTCTACGACATGCTGCTGGACGCTATTCCGTCGTCGGTGCTGCTCATTGACCGGGACCTCCGGATCGCTTCGGTAAATCGCAATTTTCTGGAGAAGAACCGCCGCACCCTTCCGGACACCATCGGTCACCGCCTGGAGGAAGTCTTTCCGGCCATCATCATCGACCAGATGGATTTCCCGGGGCGCATCCGCCAGGTCTTTGAAAAGAACTTCCGCATCAAGGGAGAACGGATGACCTATCGGGCCCCGGGCATTCCCCTGCGGATCTATTACTACAGCATCCTGCCCTTTTCCTGGCAGGGGGTGGTGGAACTGGCCATGCTGCTCATGGATGACGTCACCGAGCAGGTGCGCCTGAGTGAAGAGGTGCACCGGGTGGAACGCCACCTGGCCTCGGTGGTGGAAAGCGCCCAGGATATCGTCCTGTCCACCGACATGGAAGGCCAGATCTTGACCTGGAACACCGCCGCGGAGAAGCTTTCGGGCTTCACCCTCTATGCGGTCCGGGGACAAAACTTTTTCGACTTCTGCGCCGGCGACGATCAGGGCGAGATGGAGCGAATTTTTGCCAACCTCCAGGCCGGCAAAGACGCCCAAATGGCGGAATGGGACCTGAAAACCAGGGATGGCGGCCGTATCCCGGTCTCCTGGATTTTTTCCCCCATGAAGGACCACCTGGGGCAGACTGCCGGGATCGTGGCCGTGGGCCGGGACCTGACGGAACGGCGCAAATTTGAGGCGCAATTGCTCCAGTCCCAAAAACTGGCGGCCCTGGGGGTGATGGCCGGCGGCATCGCCCACGAAATCCGCAACCCCCTGGCGGTCTGTGGCTCCGCGGCCCAATTTATCATGGAGGAGCAGGTCTACCCCGGAATTCCGGCAGGAGTGCGCCGAAAAGATCCATACCGGCATCCAGCGGGCCTCCATGATCATTGAAAATCTGCTGCGCTTCGCCCGTCCCTCGGTTAAGCCCGACATCAAGGAAATCGATCTGACCCGTCTCATTGAGGAAACCCTGTCCCTGGTTACCAACCAGGCCCGGATTCAAAAGATTGAGCTGCGGGCCCAGCAGCCCCCGGAAACCATCTTGATCAGCGGCATGGAAGGCCTTGTTGCAGCAGGCCTTCATGAACCTGTTGCTCAACGCCATCAAGGCCATGCCCGATGGGGGTGGATTGGGCATCGCCCTGGGACAGGCCGACGGGGAAGCCTGGGTCAGCATCAGCGACACGGGCCAGGGGATTGCCCCGGGGGACCTGAACAACATCTTCGACCCCTTTTACACCACCGCGCCCGTGGGCCAGGGCACGGGATTGGGTCTGTCCATCTGCTATTCCATCATCAAGCAGCACTTCGGCACCATCACCGTGGACAGCGAAGAAGGCAAAGGCAGCACCTTCACCGTGGGATTACCCATATTGTAATATCGTATTCACCGTAGCCTGGATGCATGAAGATTATTGAGGAAAAACCTGCGGTCGGGGCTCCAGGGGTGCGGCCCGGGATCAGTCCTGGGGGACAGCCGCCCCGACCGGTTAAAAACCGGGTGATGGCACTTCTTCCCAGAGCTCACACGGTGGGAGCCGTTCCAGGTGGCGGCCCCCTGGCAGTATGGACCTACCGGTCTGCCCCGGGAGCATTTGGCGTTCATTAATGGGAAAAGACCAGAGGAGCCGGAACGGCATGGCTGGACAGAGCACCTTGATTCTCATAGTGGATGACGAACCGGATATGTGCTGGGCCCTGGAACACCTGTTCAAAAACCACGGGTCTGTCCACCCAAAAAGCCCTGAGCGGCCAGGCAGCCCTGGATCTGATGGGGCAGCACCGTTTCACCTGCGCCTTCCTGGATGCCAAGCTGCCGGATATGGACGGCCTGGAACTGGCGGCCCGTATGCGGCAGCTTAACCCGGACATCAAGATTGTGATGGTTTCCGGTTTTTTTTACCGGGATGACGTCTCTATCCAGGACGCGATCTCCCGGGGGCTTATCATCGATTTCATCAGCAAGCCCTTCCTCCAGGAAGAAATTCTCAGGGTTTTGGAAACTTGAACGGAAATATTTCTTCTAGAAGCCCCCAAGGGCATAGGTTGGCTGCCCTAGTAGTAGGGAACTCATTCCATAGTGCCAATTCCCTAGACCCCGCCGGCATCCCCAACGCCTCATACATAACCTACTGATATTATTAGGTATTTTAACTATATTTCGGTCATGGCATGCTTCTTGGATTAACTAGATGGTGAGGCAATCCTCTCTTCCAAAAACTCTAAAAATTTACATGAAGGAGGTTCCCCATGGCCAAAGTACAGAAGTCAACCGATTCCTCCAGCCTGGCGGAAGTAGTCGACCGCATCCTGGACAAGGGTATCGTCATCGATGCCTGGGTCAAGGTGTCGCTGGTGGGCATCGAACTGCTGTCCATTGAAGCCCGCGTGGTCATCGCTTCGGTGGAAACTTATCTGAAGTACGCCGAAGCCATCGGCCTCACGGCCAGCGCGGCGGCTCCGGCTTAAGGCCGATTGGGGGAACAGTCCTCTTTCCGGGAGGGGTCCGGTGCGACCCCTCTCGGAAAGAGGCCCCTCAGCATCCTTCAGGGGCGAGCATTGCGGTGCCGACCAACCCCTAAAGGCCTAAAGGCGGAGAGAAAAGGAGATACCACATGGGTCGATTTACCGATGAAATGACCCGGCTGGTTGGCGAGATCGTAGAGGTACGCAGCGCCCGGAAGGGCTTTGTCAAGGACCTGACCCAGAATACGGCAGCCTTGATGGCCAACTTCCACCGGGCCCACAAAGACATGGCCCGGAAGACCAAAGCCGAACGGCGGGCCGCAGTAGCTCACCTGAAGAAATCGGTGGGCGCTATGCGCCATGCCTTTGCCGCGGACCTGGACGGGGCGCGGCGGGCCTGGGCCGGTAAATAAACCGGCGCCACGGTCTCAGCCACATCTGAGAAACCATTAACCTGAACCGACTAACCATTAATCCTCTAAAGGAGATTTACCATGGCTAAAGTACAAAAGTCAACCGATTCCTCCAGCCTGGCGGAAGTTGTTGATCGCATTCTGGATAAGGGTATCGTCATCGACGCTTGGGTCAAGGTGTCATTGGTGGGTATTGAGCTGCTGTCCATTGAAGCCCGGGTGGTCATCGCCTCCGTGGAAACCTATCTGAAGTACGCCGAAGCCATCGGCCTCACGGCCAGCGCGGCCGCTCCCGCGTAAGGACTCATTCGGGGAATGACGCCTCTTTCGCTGAGGGGCCGTAAATGGGCCCCTCGCCGGGAGGGGGTTGCGCTTGCGCAGCACTGAGCGGCAATCCTGGCGGCGAGGCAAGTTCCCCGGCATGGTCCATGAGAAAGGAGGTACTTCACATGGGTACATTAACCGAAAGTATGACCCGGTTGTGCGGTGAGATCGTGGCCCTGCGCGGGGCGCGCCTGACCTTCGTCCGGGATCTGGGCCAGGATGTGGCCGCTATGAAGGCTGACTTTCGCCGGGCGCACACCGATATGGCGCGGCGGACCAAGGCGGAGCGCCAGGGTTTCGTCAAGGCCTTGGGCCATGAAGTGGCGAGCCTGATGGCGGGATTTCACCGGGCCCATAAAGCCATGGCCCGCCAGACCAAGGCGGAGCGGCGGGCTGCCGTGAACCACTTAAAGAAAACCGTCGGCGGCATGCGCCGGGAATTCTCCCTGGACCTGGCCGGGGCGCACCGGGTCTGGTTCGGCCCCTCGCCGGCGGAACTGCAGGCCAAGGCCGCAGGCCGAGCGCCGGGCCAAGGCCGAGGCCGAGGCCGAGTCGAAACGAGCCCAAGAAGCAGCCGAACGGGATCGCCTGGCCGCGTTGGAGATGGCTAAAACAGAGGCAGTCCGGCATCATGCCGCCCATGCCCCTAAAAAGAAGAAGCGGGGCGCCCGGGCAAAAAGAAGGGCTGAAATCCTTAAGCTCCTGGCGATCCAGACCGATAACGCAAACGAGAACGAGAGGCGCAAGCAATGGTGCACCTGGACCGCTCTGAAGGAGAAATGGTGGAAGTTACCTGTTCTTTCTGCCGCGGCCACGGCACAGACCCCTTTGGGATCATGTCCTGGCTCTCCACCTGCTGCGTTTGTGGCGGCAGGGGGGTGGTGCAGGTGCCGGCGTCTCACCGGCGCTGCGCCCACTGCCGGGGCACCGGGGCCATCAAGACCTTCACCTGCACCGTTTGCCGGGGTAGCGGTTATGTCCCGTCGATCCCCGGCCCCCTGCAAGAATGCCCGGAATGCCGGGGAACCGGGGACGATGCCGCCTCGGCCCTGGCCTGCATGACCTGCCGGGGGCGAGGCTCGGTGCCCCAGGAGAGCGTTTAGATAATCGGATTACCTATCCTGCCCCTGGGTTCCAGGGGCAGTTCCATCGCGCAGTAAGAGGAGCAACGCGCATGAGTGGTGAGCAGCGGAAAAGGGCCGCGGTGGCCGTGGTTAAGGTGGAGTCCCGGGATGACCAGGTGGCGCCGGAAGCCGGCCCGGAATTCGTGGAAACGGGTTATGTCCAGGATCTGAGCCAAACACGCCCTGGCCTACCTGGCGGTGGGTTATCCGGTCCACTTTGCCGGTCCGGCGGGAACCGGGAAGACCACCCTGGCTTTTCATGTGGCGGCGCAGCGGGGCCGTCCGGTAGTACTGATCCACGGCGACGACGAGTTCGCCAGTTCCGATCTGGTGGGGCGCCACTCCGGCTACCGCAAACAGAGACTCATCGACAACTACATCCATTCCGTCCTCAAGACCGAAGAGTCCATGAATGTCACCTGGATGGACAACCGCCTCACCCTGGCCTGCAAGGACGGCTATACCCTCATCTACGATGAGTTTACCCGGTCCCGGCCCGAGGCCAACAACGCCCTGCTCAGCATCCTGGAAGAAAAGATCCTCAATCTGCCCAAGATGTCCCGGGGCGGCGACGGCTACCTGGAGGTCCACCCGGATTTTCGGGCCATCTTTACCTCCAATCCCGAGGAGTACGCCGGGGTCCACAAGACCCAGGACGCCCTCATGGACCGGCTCATTACCGTCAACCTGGGGCATTTCGACCGGGAAACCGAGGTACAAATCGCCATGACGAAATCCGGTCTGTCCCGCCTGGATGTCGAAATCATTGTGGATGTGGTCCGGGAACTGCGCGGCTTTGGGGTCAACAACCACCGCCCCACCATCCGGGCCTGCATCGCCATTGCCAAGATCCTGGCGCACCAGGGGGCCCGGGCCCATAAAGACGACCCGGTCTTCCAGTGGGCCTGCCGGGACGTTCTCAATACCGACTCCGCCAAGGTGACCCGGGGGGGCCAGTCCATCATGGGAGAAAAAGTGGGGGAAGTGATCGACACGGTCCTGGATTCCCGCCGGCAAACCCCTCTGAGAGCAGGGGTGGTGCGAAGCCGCGCCAAGGAGTAACCGTATGGCCATTCCCAGGAGAGGTATACAGGACATTCGCACCCTGACCGGGAAAGTGAGAAAGGCCACGATTCCTCATGAGGCCTATCTGCGCATCAGTCACATCGAAATGGAAAAAGCCCGCAAGACCCAGGAGAGCGAGAAGGCCAGGCAACTGATGGCCGACATCGCCGCCCGCCTCGCAGAAATTGAGACGGAAAAAGAAAATCTCTTGCAGACATGGGAGAAAGGGGCGGCAAGGCCACTCGGCCCGGCCCGGCCCGCCCTGCCACCCCGGCGGCTTTAAAATCAAATATTAAAATTTGATTAATCAAAATTGCAGAGTGATGCCGATGCTTACTATTAAGGATGCCAACCAGGTGCGGACCATGCGCCAGGTGAAGAGTTACCGCTCCTGCCCTACTTCCACGGGCCTGCCCAGTGGGGTGCGGAGTTGGGCCGCATGTGCCAGGAAGAAGTGGCCCGGTGCAACCGGGAGTTGCGGCGCCAGTGGCGGGCCGCGACCTGGCGGAATCGTGCCGGTTGCTGCCGGTAAAGGACCGGTGTGACCATGGAATACGCCCTGAAGGTCCTTAACCGGCACGGGCCGGCTTCAGGAAAGCCCACCCGCCGGAAGCGGTTCGTGGATGAAGTATCATGCGCCTACTGCGGCGGCTGCCGGGGCCGACCCCAAGTACAGCAGCGCCTCCGGCTGCCCTGTATGCCGCGGCGCCGGGGTCATGCCGGTAATTCCCCCGGTGGTGTCCTGCTGCCCGTGTGGCGGCTCCGGCCGGGTGGGCGGCGATTTGATCTGCCTGACCTGCCGGGGAGTGGGGGTGGTGCCGGTGCGCGTTTGAGGCCGATACCTGTCCCAGGTGCGGAGGAAGCGGCGAAGAGGGAATTTTTTCTTGTAACGCCTGTAAAGGGCAAGGGATCGTCTGACGTCGGCAGACGTCGGCAACGGAGAATTGCCATGAAAATTAATTGTCTGTCCTGCGGCTTTAAAGTGGATCTGGACGATATGTATGACGACTTTGAGGGTCCCATCAAGTGCATGTGCGGCGCTCTGCTGGAGGTCAGGATCGAAGAGGGCCTGCTCAAGGGCATCAAGCTGGCGCCACCCTTACACGCCAGGTCTAAACGGATGGAAGGCGGCGCCACCCCCTGAGGAGCGTTCCGGCCGGGTCAGGCAACGGAAGTTGCGCAATGCAGGACTATCTTGAATCCGTGGGCCGTGAGCCCCGGTTCCCCCTGACGTGAGAGAAAGATATGGCAGCGCGTGCAGAAGCATCACAGTGGCAGATACTTATACGCCATAGTGACCGCTCCCGGGGAGCGGACTTATGATTTTGCCGGGATAGACGGGGCCCCGGTATACACTATTGCCAACGGCCAGGTGGCCGCGGTGGTGAGCGACGTGGTAAACGACCGGATCCGCCCGGAACGGCGGCATCTGGCCGCCCAGCAGGCGGTGCTCAAGGGACTGATGTCCCGGGCCGACGCCATGCTCCCCATGGCCTTCGGCATCATTGCCGACGGTCCCAAAGCCATCCAGAAGATCCTGTCCCGCAACCACGCGGCTTTCCTCCAGCAACTCCAACGCGTGGCCGGGATGGTGGAAATGGGGCTGAGGGTCTCCTGGGACGTTCCCAATATTTTCGAATATTTCGTCAATACCCATCAATGAGTTGCGGGCTGCCCGGGATCGCTTCCTGGGTCCCTACAAAAACCCTTCCCAGGAAGACAAGATCGAGCTGGGGCGCCTGTTCGACCACCTCCTGAACGAGGACCGGGAAGCCTTTACCGAGAAGGTGGAGGAGATCCTGTCCGGTTATTGCCGGGAAATCAAGCGGAACAAGTGCCGCAACGAAAGCGAGGTGATGAGCCTGGCCTGCCTGGTGCCCGGGATGGACAAGACCGGTTCGAAGAGGGCGTGTTCGAGGCGGCCAAGCTGTTCGACAACAATTTCACCTTCGACTACAACGGCCCCTGGGCCCCCCACAATTTCGTGGAACTTGAATCTCGGCGGTGACCTCCCGCTAAGGAGATCTAATGTTTCTCATTGACGACCTGCTGCTGTCTCCCGTTAAAGGCGTGCTCTGGGTATTCCGGGAGATTCACGATGCGGCTGAAAAGGAATTGGCCGGGGAGAGCGAGGCCATCACCGGGGCCTTGAGTGAACTCTACATGAAGCTGGAAACCGGGCAGATCACCGAGGCGCAGTTTGACGCCCAGGAGAAGGTGCTTCTGGACCGCCTGGACCGGTTGCAGTTGGAAGAGCAGGCTGTGGCCGCGCCTGAGAAGAAGCCGGCCAAGCCGCGCGCCAAGGCCAGATCGAGCCGGAGAAAATCCTCGCCCGGGGAGAAACCGGCCACTCTCGTCTGACCGACGCGGCCGACCAACGCTGGCAGGATTAAACCCAAGGGCCAGGGAGACGGCAGATGAACAAGCTGGTGGCCGGGGACGCGACGCCGTGAGCCTGGGAAAGCCTCGATGAAGTCGCCAAAATTTTTCCCGCTTGAGGCGGCAGGCGCCACCCTCGGCAGGTTATGATACCACCTTTCACTACTCTCATGGGGACTACGGGTGTGCTCAGTTTTCTGGAGGATTCCGGTCTGAGACTGCTATTTTTCGGCGGCAAAGGCGGGGTGGGGAAGACCACCTGTGCGGCGGCCGCAGCGCTGCGCTATGCCAGCCGGTCCCCCCAAAGCTCCTACCTCCTGGTCTCCACTGATCCGGCCCACTCCCTGGCCGACAGCCTCGGCGATTTTCAACCCCCCGCACAATTTAACGGTCCTGGAGTTTAACGCCCAGAATTCCGTGGAGACCTTCAAGGCCAAGCACCGCAGCAAGTTTGCCGAGATCGCCGCCCGGGGCACCTTCCTGGATGAAGAGGATATTCGCCGCCTCCTGGACCTCTCCCTGCCCGGCCTGGATGAACTCATGGCTTTGCTGTCCATCGCCGAGCTGGGTGGAATCCCAGGCCTACGACCTCATCGTGGTGGATACCGCGCCCACGGGGCACACCCTGCGGTTGCTGACCACGCCGGATTTAATCCGCACCTGGCTTAAGGCCCTGGATGCCTTGCTGGCCAAACACCGCTTCATGCAGCCAGCGTTTCCGGGGTTCGTATCAGCGGGACGAATTGGACGAATTTCTGTTGGATTTGGCCGCCGTCGGTGAAGCAGATGGAGGGTCTGTTGCACGACCCCCGGTCCTGCCGCTTTGTGCCGGTGATGCTGGCGGAAGACCTCGTCATCAGCGAGACCCTGAATCTCCTGGGCCGAACTGCGGCGGCTGCAGATCCCGGTCAGCGAGGTGGTGGTCAACCGCCTCTTTCCGGAGAATTCCTGCTCCCTGTGCGCCGAAGGGCGGCGGCGTCAAGGGCAGCTCCTGACAGAGCTCTTGAACACCGCCTCCTCAGCCGGATATGCCTGGTGGGGCGTGCCCCTGTCCCCGAAGGAGATGCGGGGCTCGCTCCTGGAGACCTTTTGGGATGGGGCCGCTGCAGTGGATCCGGCGCTGCCGGTCCTGCCCGCGGCACCCCTGGAACTGCCGCCCCGGGTGGAGGCCGCGCCCCCCTGCCCGTCTCCCGGGATCACCTTCTTGATCTTCGCCGGCAAGGGGGGCGTGGGCAAGACCACCCTGGCCTGCGCCACCGCAGTGCGCCTGGCCCAGGAGTTCTCAGGCAAAGAGATCCTGCTCTTCTCCACCGACCCGGCCCACTCCCTGGCCGCCTGCCTGGAAGCGGACATTGGCCCCCAGCCGGTGCGCCTCGGCCCCGGCCTGACCGGCCATGGAGATCGACGCCCCCGGAGAATTCGCCGCTTTAAAGAAACAGTACCATCAAGAGCTGGAGAAGTTTCCTGCAAACCGCGTTCGAAAACTTCGATCTTCCCTTTGACCGCCGGGTAATGGAGCGGATGCTGGACCTGTCTCCTCCCGGGCTGGACGAGATCATAGCCCTGGTGCGGGCCATGGAGTTCCTGGAGGCGGGCCGCTACGATATCTTCATATTGGACTCGGCCCCCACCGGCCATCTTCTCCGCCTCCTGGAACTGCCGGAACTGATTGACCAGTGGCTCAAGACCTTTTTCGGCTTACTCTTGAAGTACAAGCTGACTTTCCGGTTTCCGACTCTCTCTCAGCAGTTGGTAAGAATTTCCCGGAACCTGAAACTGCTGAGGAACCTGTGGCAGGACCCGGCCCGGGCGGCGCTCTATGCCGTGAGCATCCTTACGGAAATGGCGTTCCAGGAGACCTGCGACCTGCTGGCGGCCTGCGGGCGGCTGGGGGTGCCGGTGCCGGTGCTGTTGCTCAACCTGGCCACTCCGGCCTGGGATTGTCCCCTGTGCACGGCCCTGAACCGCCGGGAGGCCCTCATTAAGGATAAATTCCAGCAAACCTTTCCCGGCCGCCATCAAACCGTCATCTATCGCCAGAGCGAACCTCGGGGACTGAAGAGCCTGGGTGAATTGGGCCAGGCCCTCTACCGGCCCGGGATAATGGAGAACCACCATGGGGCTGTTACTGATATGCCCTCATTGTCAGGTTAAGATACCTGTGCCCTCCCGGAGTTGTCCGGCTTGCCGCACCGACCTGCGAGACCTGGCCCCGGCAGAACGGCGCTACTTCATCGGCAGGCCGGGAGCCTCGGAGGCTGCGCCCCCAGTCCCGGAGACGGTTTCTTACCCCTTCCTGGAGGCAGATAAACAGGAATTGGGGGAGTTGTGCGCGGAACCCATGCTGGGAGCAACCGCCCGACTGGAGAGTAAGGATGTGTCGTTGTGTGAAGCCCTGGACCGCGTCCTCACTAAGGGTGCGGTGCTCTTCGGGGAAGTGATGATTTCCGTCGCCGATATCGACCTGGTCTACCTGGGTCTCCAGGTCATCCTGGCCTCCATGGAAACTGCCAAGGGCCTCAGGCCTCTCCAGGAGGGGCAGTGGGGTCCTAACATATTCGACAAGGGAGCCTCATGATGAAACATCCGGAACCGGGGCAAGTCGAGTCTCAGGCCCTGGGCGATTTTGCCAGAGTAATGCAAGGGGGCGCCTCGATGGCGGCCTCCCGGGCCGACGGCCAGCCTCCCCGGATCAATCTGGACCAGGACAATCTCAAGAACAGCCTGGGACAACTGGTCCTGACCCTGGTGAAACTGCTGCACGAACTGCTGGAGCGCCAGGGAATCAGGCGCATCGAGGCCGGGTCCCTTACCGATGAGCAGATCGAACGGCTGGGGTTAACCTTGATGAAGCAGTCACAAGAGATCGACAGACTCCGGCAAGAGTTCGGGCTGGAAGAAGAAGACCTGAATATCGACCTTGGCCCCCTGGGCCAACTCCTCTAGGAGGAACCGCACATGGAAAGACAAAAAGGCATCCAGAGTTCCATTCAGAGCACCAACCTGGCGGATCTCCTGGAACGCATCCTGGACAAAGGTATCGTTATCGCCGGAGATATCAAGATCCGGCTGGTGGAAGTAGAACTCCTCACCTTGCAGATTCGCCTGGTGATCTGTTCGGTGGACAAGGCCAAAGAATTGGGGATAGATTGGTGGGTCGCCAACCCCTCCTTCAGTCCCCAGGCGCCTACGGAAGAGTTGGCCGCCTCTCTGGCCAGGATCGACGAGCGGTTGGGTCGACTGGAATCCGCCGTGGCCGTTCCTTGAGTTCCTCCAACTCCCGTGGGATTGGTTTGATCTTTGGCTACCCAGAGCTATGACTTTTTATGAGGACATTACCCTTTAGGGCTATGTCGATCCGGACTTATGGCCTATCCCTGCCATGGTGTTTAGGGTGGATCAGCCCCTGTCGCCGCCCCAAGTGAACGCTATCCGTCAGCAAAGATAATTTAGGGGTCCCCTCGACGGGCCTCGCCAGTGTCGGAGAATTCCAAATCCCTCCTCAAGCCCAAGGGACGGAAGTCCTGAGGTGCTTCCCAAAAATGAAACTGTCATAAAGCGAGGCCCCGAGGGACGGAGAAGCGGGCCTCCTGGGGCAGTCTCGGTCTTGTTCTGAAGAAATCATCTGCATCATTGCTGCGTCAGAGTTGCCCACCGCCCGCATCCGGGCACCGCGTAGAGATCCGGTTGGGCCGGCATAACCAGGAGCGTCCCTGGTTCTTCGGGTTTGCAAACTGTCTGGAAATATGGTAGATTTTCCCTTATAAATAAAGAGTATCAGGAAACCCCAAGGATCAATTCATGACTGAAATCGATACCGCGGCCTTTGCCTCCGATGAAGAGATGGAGGCGAGAGTCCGTCCCCTGGTGAATGAAATCCTGGAGCGCTTCAACCAGGAGAATGTTGCGCCGTCCCAGGCGGGGCTGGTCGTCCTGGCCCTGATTTACCGGCTCATGGAAGTGATGCATGACGCGCCCGAGGCCCGCCGGTTTTTCATCCTTGCCTTGATTAACCTGGTCAACAATTATCTGGCCGAAGAAATGGAGACCCCCGGGGAGTGTGTCGCTACGGGTAGGGAGGAATAGTCCTCAATACGGCGCGCCACCGCCAACGCCAGGAGTTCGAATCCCGCTATGCTGCGCAAGGCCAATAACATACTGGAGCTCGTCGGGCAGACCCCCATTGTCCGCCTGAATCGTCTCAACCCCCATCCCCAGGTGGAGATCTACGTCAAGCTGGAATATTTCAATCCCGGCGGTTCCGTCAAGGATCGTCCGGCCCTGGCCATGATCGAGGCGGCGGAAGCTGCCGGCGAGCTGACCCCGGAGAAGACCATCATCGAGGCCACCAGCGGCAATACCGGCATCGGTTTGGCCATGGTGTGCGCCGTCAAGGGCTACCGCCTGCTCCTGACCATGCCCGAGTCCGCCAGCCTGGAGCGCAAACGGATCCTCAAGGGCATGGGCGCCGAACTCCTGTTGACCCCGGCGCACCTGGGGACCGACGGGTCCATAGAAGAGGTTTATCGGATGGCCCGGGAAAATCCGGACAAATATTTTCTGGCAGACCAGTTCAATAACCCCGTCAATCCCCGGTCCCACGAGTCCACCTGCCGGGAGATCTGGGAGCAGACCGAAGGCAAGGTCACCATGGTGGTGGCGACCATGGGTACCACCGGCACCCTCATGGGCCTCTATGAAGGCATGAAGCGGTTCAGTCCCAACATCCAGGTGGTGGGAGTCGAGCCCTTTCTGGGCCACGCCATCCAGGGTCTGAAAAACATGAAGGAGTCCTACAAGCCGGGGATTTTCGATAAGGCCAGGGCGGACGAGATCGTTAATATCGAGGACGAGGAGGCCTATGAGACGGCCCGGAGAATGGCCCGCCTGGAAGGCCTGTTTCTGGGCATGAGCTCCGGGGCCTCGGTGGGCGTGGCTATCCGCAAGGCCCGGGAACTGGAAGGCGGTCTTATCGTGGCCATCGCCCCTGACAGCGGCGAACGCTACCTCTCCACCTCCCTGTTCACCGAAAAAGAAGCCCCCAGCCTCCACTTCTACAACACCCTGGCCCGGGCCAAGGAGGCCTTCGAACCCCGGCGCGCCGGCGAGGCCACCATCTTTGCCGACGGCCCGGCCCTTTACGGCCACCTTTCCCTGGGGGTGGCCCGCCGCCTGGCGGTGGCCGACCTGCTCCACCGCTACCTGACCTTCCGGGGCTTCAAGATCCGGCAGGTGGTGAGCCTCATCGACCTGGACGACCGGGCCATGGCCGGGGCCGCCGCCGCCGGCCAGGACCTGCAGGAATTCACCGGGCACTTCCGGGAGGAATTTTTCCGGGATATGCAAGCCCTGCGCATCCAGAGCGGCGTCCTCTACCCCCTGGCGTCCGACCATATCGACGACATGGTCGACCTCACCCGGAAGCTCCTGGAGAGGGGCTACGCCTATGAAAAACTGCGCTCGGTCTATTTTGACATCTCCCGTTTCAAGGACTACGGGCGCCTCTCCGGGGTAGACTTGAGCAAGATCCGGGTGGGCAAAACCGTGGACCTGGACGAGTACGCCAAGGAGAACCCCCGGGATTTTACCCTGCTGAAACGCGCCAAGCTGGCGGAACTGAAAAAGGGCCTCTACTACACCACTCCCTGGGGCCAGGTGCGCCCCAGCTGGCACCTGGAGTCTGCCGCCATAGCCCTGAAACACCCGGGAGAAACCGTGGATTTTCACGTGGGCAGCGTGGAATCACTCTTCCCCCACGATGAAAACGAAAACGCCCTTTTCACCGCGGCCACGGGCAAACCTAAGGCCCGGGCCTGGCTCCACTGCGAGCGGGTCCTGAAGGACGGCCACCCCCTGAAAGAGGCTGGCCAGATCACGGTGCGGGACCTGATGGCCCAGGGCTACCGGGGCGAAGAGGTGCGCTACTTCCTCCTGGCCGCCCACTACCGCAAGCCTCTGGCCGTGAGCGACACCAACCTCAAGGCCGCGGCGGTGGCCCGGACCCGCCTGGACCACTTTCTGGAGCGCCTGGCCCTGATAACCGGTGAGGCCCCCCTCACCCCGGCCATCGAAGAACGCCTCTTTTTGCTGAAGAAAGAGTGCATTGCCGCCCTGGATGACGACCTCAACATCTCCCGGGTCCTGTCCGCCATGTTCGCAGCGGTGGGGGAATTCCACACCGAAATCGACCACGACCGGTTAGGGCACGCCGCCGCCGCCGCCATCCTGGCCCGCTTCCAGGAACTGGACGAAGTCCTGGGCGTCATGAACCTGGCGCCGCCGGCGGAGGCCGCAGATAGCGAGATCCAGGCGCGGCTGGCGGCCCGGGAAGAGGCGCGGCAGCGCCGGGATTGGGAGGCCGCGGATCAGATCCGGGATGAACTGGCCGCCCGGGGCATCGAGATCACCGATACCGCCGCCGGCCCCCGCTGGCGCCGGCGGTGAGAGAAAGGGAGAAGGACGGCAATGATTTGGGGGAGGGGGCCAGGGGCTTTTTTATAGGTGCCCCTGCCGCCCTCCCCCAAACCCCTCCCCCAACCCCATAAGTAGGGGCGACCCGCTGGGTCGCCCTTGAGATTGCCCGGTGGCGCAGGCTTCCCAGCCTGTGCATCAAGAGGCTCCCATGTATCCCGAACATTACTGGCAATGGCACCTGTGGGTCTTCCCGATGTTCATGCCCATCTTCTGGCTCGTCATCATCGGCCTGTGCCTCTACTTTATCTTCGGACGCCGCCGGTCCGGGCGGACCTGGGTACCCGGCCGCGGCTTTGGGGACGAAACCGCCCTGGATATCCTGAAAAAGCGTTACGCCAAGGGGGAAATCAGGAAAGACGAGTTCGAGCAGATGAAGCGGGATATTCAGGCGTGAAGGTTCCGTTTTGGGGAAAAAGCTGGTTTAACCTACGACGGCAAGCAATTATTTCCTCACCGCCCCGGGAGAATGGTCGGGACGAGAGGATTTGAACCTCCGACCCCAGCGTCCCGAACGCTGTGCTCTACCAGGCTGAGCCACGTCCCGACTTGTTAAATGTATCTAAAAGGCGGCCCCGGGGCAAGAGAAATTCTGGCCTCGGCTTCCCGAAGTCTGTTGTCCTCACGGTAGGGGCGGGTTTCAAACCCGCCTCTACGGGAAGGTATAAAATTTTGTGAGTCCAGGCTTTCCAGCCTGGGCACCCAGGTCAGAGGCCTGTACCACTTGAGGTCGAACCAGGAGATTCCGTTTGGCAAACCAGGGGCTTGATGGAAGGAAGCGGTTGGTTTTCCTGCTGCTGATAGTTTTTATGGCCGCGGTCCTCGCCGGCTGCAAGGCCCAGGAGGAGGAGAAGCACTTACGGCGGCCCGGATACCGGCCCGGCCTACGGCGATTTGTTCATCGACGCCTCCATCGGCGACGCCAGCACGTTGATCCCGCCCCTGGCCATGGACGCGGCCTCGGCCAGCATCAACTCCCTGGTCTATAACGGCCTGGTGAAGTATGACGGCAACCTCAACCTGGTGGGGGACCTGGCCGAAAGCTGGGACATCTCCCCGGACGGGCTGACCATCACCTTCCATCTGCGCCATGGGGTCAAGTGGCAGGACGGCGCCCCCTTCACGGCCAAAGACGTCCTGTTCACCTACCAGGTGATGGTGGACCCCAAGACCCCCACCGCCTACTCCGGGGACTATCTCCAGGTGAAGAAGGCGGAGGCGCCGGACGACTATACTTTCCGGGTGACCTATCCCCAGCCCTTCGCTCCCGCCCTGGGCTCATGGGGCCTGGCCATCCTGCCCCGGCACCTGTTGGCCGGCAAGGACCTCACCAAGTCACCCTTAGGAAGGCACCCGGTCGGCACCGGCCCCTATATCTTCAAGGAATGGCGGGCCGGGGAGAAGATCGTCCTGGCTTATAACCCCAATTATTTTGAGGGCCGTCCCTATCTCAACGGCTACGTCTACCAGGTAAAACCGGACACGGCCACCATGTTCATGGAGCTCAAGGCCGGCAACCTTGACCGTATGAACCTCAATGCCATACAGTATACCCGCCAGACTGAGTACCCCAAGTTCACGCGGCTGTATAAAAAGTATCGCTACATACCGTTTTCCTACATCTATCTGGGATACAACCTGAATGATTCCCGGTTCGCCGACCGCCGGGTGCGCCAGGCCCTGACCCATGCCATCAATAAAAAGGAGATCATCGAAGGGGTGCTCATGGGCCTGGGAGAGGAAGCCACCGGCCCCTATAAACCCGGCACCTGGTATTACAACCCCAACGTGCCCAAATTTCCCTACGATCCGGCCAGGGCCAAGGCCTTGCTGGCCGAGGCCGGATGGATCCCCAATGCCGACGGTATCCTCACAAAAGACGGCCGCCCCTTTGCCTTCACCATCCTGACCAACCAGGGAAACGATACCCGGCAACGCACCGCGGAGATCATCCAGAGCCGGCTCCGGGCCATAGGCATCCTGGTGAAGATCCGGCAGGTGGAGTGGGCCGCCTTCCTCAAGGAATTTATCCAAAAAGGGCGGTTCGAGGCCATCCTGTTGGGCTGGAACACCGGCCTGGACCCGGACCAGTTCGACATCTGGAGTTCCACCAAGACCAAGCCCGGCGAGCTCAACGTCATCGGGTACAAAAACCCCGAGGTGGACGCCTTGCTGTCGGAGGGCCGCCACACCTTTGACCGGGAAAAACGGCGCCGGGCCTACTTCCGCTTCCAGGAGATCCTGGCCGAGGACCAGCCCTACACCTTCCTCTTCGTCCCCGACTCCCTGCCGGCCATCTCCCGGCGCTTCCGGGGTATCAAACCCGCCCCCGCCGGGATCGACTACGATTTCATCAAGTGGTACGTCCCCAAGGATGAACAGAAGTACACCATGTCGCCGTAATGAGGGCTGACGCCTGATCATAACCCTGTAACCAAATCTTGCCGGGAAGGCTGGTTATGAACCGCCCGGACGTCAAGTTTGGACTGGCTGGCAGTCCGGGCCGGCGCCTCAACACCCTTGATCCGCCTGGCTTTAGAGGGGCCCGATCAGGCCATCGGCGCACCGGCTGGGCTTCCTGCTCCAGTTACCATCCACGCATGAGGGTATATTCACGAAGGGCAGAGTCAAGATTGGCAGGGTGCCGCAGTATTTGATGGGTACTCGGCCAGTCCCCTCATGGGTGGTCCCCTCCAGGGGAACCACACGTGAGGGGCGATTCATGCAGGGCCGCCATACTCGCCGGCATGGTCGTCGGTCGACGGGGACCCTTAGTTAAGCGTCGCCATCCCCCGGCCAGGGCGAACCCATCCCTACCGGTTACACCTGGGGGAAGCCGAGCGGGCAGTGGGACTGGATGGCAGGCCTAATTTCTATTGGGCTTATCTGAAAGCAAGGTAGATACTTCAAAATGCTGGGCCTGGTTATAAGCCCGGATGACCTCGCGCTCATAGGCCGCGGTGCAGGTAGCGTTATATGTGTGCAACACTCTCCTGATGTCTCCGTGGTATTTTTCCAACAGATGGGCCAGGACCGCCGCCCCGCCCATGATATTGCCCCGGGGGTCGTGGGCGTCCACTCCGTACTTTTTAGCGGTGTCCTGGTGCAATTGCATCAGGCCATAGCATCTCCCCGATTTGGCGTCTTTATCATACCTCGATTCAATGGCGCATACCGCCTGGATGAGGTAGGGCGAAATGTGGTATTTTTGGGCGGCTTCCTTGATGTAGTTCCAATACTCTTGCGGTAAGAAAAGATGGCCTATGGGGGGCGGAGTTTGGGGCCAGGGCTGGGCTGCGGCTGGGATGGCTAAGAGCAGAAATATGACCAATGTTTTTAACATAAGCTTTTCTCCTGAGGTTTTGGTTTTTTAGTTGAGGTCAGGCACCAACGGGAGTGAAAAGACTGGTGTCGTTCAGAAGGCGTGTCGGCAGGTTGACCTAACTTATTGGCATCTGGTTGAGCAAAGATTGTGCCAGAAGATTGAAGGCTATCATAATAATTTTAAGAAAGCAAGCAAAAAAGACCGAAAGTCATTATTCATGCGGATATGAGGGTCATAGACCACGCCATCGGTTCCCATCTCGGCACCCTGGGAGAGACCCAGACTTGCACCCAGACCTGCTCCTAAAACCCAGGCTGCCTGAGGCAGGATTGATGCAAGGGGGGCAGGGGTGCTTGCCAGGGGTCGAGGTGGGTGGAAGCGGCCGGGGTTTTTCAGCGGTTTTGCCGTCATCGGTGGCGCCTCCAGGGTTCCCTGGTGGGGGGCAGAAAAATTGGGTTTCTTAGCAGACCGAATCAGGTAAAATCTTTCCAGCCGCAAAGGTGTCCGGATGGCAGGGTCGAAGCGTCTTTTGGCCCCGCCACAGGTTGACCCAACCTAGTGGGGCCGCGAGGTATACAAATCGTTGACTGACCCTAGTAAAGGCGGAATAGCAGGCTGCTCCGATGAGAGAAGGCCGGTGACCCTGTTCTCCGCCGCCATCATTGTCATTGCCAATATGATCGGGATCGGCGTGTTCACCACCCTGGGCTTCCAGGTCGCCAGCCTGCACTCTCCCTTTGCGGTTCTCATGCTGTGGGTTTTGGGGGGTGTCGGCGCCTTTTGCGGGGCGCTGTGCTATGGGGAACTGGGGTCGATGATGCCGAGGTCCGGCGGCGAGTACACCTATCTCTCCCATATTTATCATCCCGCCATCGGGTTTTTGTCGGGATGGGTCTCCATGGTGGCCGGGTTTGCGGCTCCCATTGCTCTGGCAGCCATCGCTTTGGGGGTATACGCCGGCGCCATCGTCCCAGGCATCGACAAGACGGTCATCGCGGTATCAATAATTGTGATTCTCTCCCTGGTGCATCTGGCGGATGTGAGATTCGGCTGCCATTTTCAAAACCTCTTTACCGGGGGGAAGATTCTCCTGATCGTCGCGTTTATCGCCTTGGGCTTTTTCGTGGCGAACCCCCAGGACATTACCCTGGTGCCATCCCGCCGCGACCTGGGATCAATGTTCAGCCCGGGTTTTGCGATCTCGCTGGTGTATGTCTTTTATGCCTATTCCGGTTGGAACTCCTCGTCCTACATTGCCGGTGAGATTCTCAAGCCGGAGAGAAATCTGCCGATCTCTTTATTTCTGGGCGCTGCCTTCGTCTCCGTCTGTTATTGCCTGATCAATTATGTTTTTCTTTATACCGTACCCATGGGCGAGCTTTCCGGGCAAATCGACGTTGGCTACCTGTCGGCAAAATCCATCTTTGGGCCGAGAGGTGGCGCCGTGATGACGGTGTTGGTCTGTCTGGCGTTGATCTCCAGCCTCAGTTCCCTCATCATGGTGGGCCCCCGGGTGACCCAAACCATGAGCGAGGACCTGGCCAGATTGAGGTTCTTCGCCAGGCGCAATGCCGGTGGGGCCCCGGTTTTTGCCATTATCCTCCAGGCCCTGGTGGCAATTTTTCTGACCCTGACCGCGACTTTTAATGCGGTGTTGACTTATGTGGGGTTCACCCTGGCCCTGTTCGCCTCCCTGACGGTTCTGGGAGTATTCGTCTTGCGCCTCAGGCACCCGGAACTGCCAAGGCCTTTTAAGACGTGGGGCTACCCGGTGACTCCGGCGATTTTTCTCGTGCTTTATGGCTGGATGATCTGTTATTTAGTCATCGAGCGGCCTCTGCCTTCGGTGTGCGGCCTGCTGACCGTGGCCTCGGGACTCCTGTTGTACAGGCTGCTGGCGCCCACGGGGCCCTGCAGATCTCAAGAGAAGGTTGTTGACAAATCCATACCTTAGAAAACTCGAAGGGAAACGTTGATGCGTAAAGCCAACTGGTTAGGCCTGGCCACGATGTTGCTGCTCCTGGCGCTGGGGTCGGTCCCGGCTTTGATTGCCGCCTCGGAGCCTTTATCCGAAACTGACAGGCCTGCCGTCCCGAAGCGGGACCTGACGGACAAGTGCCTTCCGGCCTATAATGATTACGCCCTTTTTATCGCCGGCATCAGCAACCCGGAGAGCGCCCTGGCAGCGTTTGAAGACCAGCCGGCCTGGGTCAGGCATGCCAAGTTTTTCGACCACAACTGGGAGAGTTTCACCAGGAGGCGACTATTACCTATGCGCGACTGGGCCTCCCAGGAACTCGGCTCCACCTCAGCCGCCACCGTATTTTATCCCTTCAGCGGCCCGGATTTCGTCAACGCTTATGCCCTGTTCCCTCATGCCAAAACTTACCTCCTGATCGCTCTGGAACCGGTGGGAGCGATCCCGGATTTTTCTGACCCCGAGGAACGGAATTTTTTTGCCGGCCTCCAACGTTCCCTTTACGATCTTCTCCAACTGGACTTTTTCAAAACGAACCAGATGAGATCCTCCCTGGGCACGGGCGAGCTCAAGGGCACTCTCCCGGTCCTGATGTTTTTCCTGGCCAGGGAACAGGCCCGGGTCATTGACGTCCAGTATTGGGTCATGGAACCGGACGGCGCCATCGCCGAGTCCCCGGCGGTGGGTGGGGAGATTTCCTCCACCGGCATTCCGGGGGTGCGGATTGTCTTCACCAGCCCGGGCTCGACGGAAAATCAGACTCTCTATTACTTTCAGTTCAATCTCCGGAACGACTCCTTGGCACGCAACCAGCAGTTTGTCTCTTTCCTGAAGAGCTTCGGCCCGGTGACGACCTTCACCAAGGCCGCTTCTTATTTGATGTTCAAGCCTTACTTTTCCGCCATCCGGCAGTTCATTCTGGACCAGAGCCTTTACGTGCTGCAAGGTGATTCGGGCATCCCGATAAGGTACTTCGACCCTGCCGCGTGGAATCTCCGGTTCTACGGCACCTACACCTGCCCCATCGCCCTCTTCAGCAATTGCTACCAGCCGGATATGGCCACAATCTACCGTGGGGGGGATATCCAGCCTCTTCCCTTCGGGTTCGACTACCGTCACCGGGTGCGCACCTCAAACCTCATGTTCGCCGCCAAGAAGGCCAAAGTGCTCGCCGGCGATCCGAATTGATCTTGGAGAGTTGGGTGAAGGTTCTTGCCGCCATCATTTTTGCCGTGCTGGGGGGGGTAATTATCGGCCTGAACCCGGCCGGCGCCGCCACCTTACCCCTGCCACTCGGCGCTTCCGGCCCGGATTGGCAGCCGCTGTCCCAAAGGCGGGACCAGAGGCTGCAAACCCGGCTGGACCAGGCCCTGGCTAAGCACGACTCCTGGCAGTCCCTGATCCGCGCCGGCAAAATGTCGGTGGGCCTGGTGGATCTGTCAAACCCCAAAGCGCCGCGTTTTGCCCAGGTGAACGGCAATACCATGATGTATGGCGCCAGCCTGCCGAAGCTCATGATCCTGCTGGCGGCCTTCCAGGGTTTCGAAGACGGTACCCTGAAAGAGACCTCTGAGGTTCACCGAGAGCTGATCGAGATGATCCGCCGATCGGATAATCACGCCGCCAGTCAGGTGATCGGTCGGATTGGCCTGAGGAAAATCGAGGCCCTGGCCAGCGGTCGGCGCTACCGGTTCTACGACCCCCAAAAGGGCGGGGGCATCTGGCTGGGGGGCACCTACTCCTCCGGCGGTGAGAAGAATCCCGAACCCATTACGGGTTTGTCCCACACGGCCACGGCCTACCAGCTCTGCCGTTTCTATTACCTGCTGGCTTACGGCAGGCTCATCAGCCCGGAGCGCTCGCGCCAGATGCTGAAAATCCTGGCGTTTCCGGATCTTCCCGGCAAGTTTGTCTCGGTGCTTGAAAAGACGGTGCCCCCTAACCACTTGTACCGCAAGTCAGGGGAAGTCCGGGGCTTCCATGCGGACTCGATCCTGGTTTGGGACCAGGGGTGGCGGCGCTATATCCTCGTGTCCATGGTTGAAGACGAGGGAGGAGAACATATCCTCAAGGAGTTGGTTCCGGTGGCGGAAAACGTCCTCAGGGCCGGCCAGCCGCGTCGGTCAGTTGGGGCTGGGGTAAGGCCCACAAGATAAGTTCAGGCCCCCGGCGTCCCCCGGCTGATTCTCCCATTTCTTAAGCGGTAATGACCAAGATTTGAGCTGACAATAATCAAACCGAGATCAGATCAATTCTGATATTGGGGGGTAAAAATTACCATTCTGGGGGAGTGTGAGTTCCCTATATGATAACCATGGCACATAGCTAATTTATTGTTTTGATGTGAACATATATAGCAGTGATTGACACTTTTCCTTGATAATATACCTGGGCTCAAAGCTCTCCATGGGCAACCAGGCCGACGGTGAAGGGCATGGCCTTTGACCTCGGGCTCAGGGATGGAGGCTTAACTGCCCGGAAAAGAAAAATGGCTTGACAAGGGGAACCCACATAGAATTAGATAGCCACAGATCTTCCAGAGTTCCCAACCATGTGCATAGGTTGGTAGGTGAATTTGGCTGCGGCCCTTCCCCTTACCCACCATTACCGATCAGCGCTGCCCCGTGGGCCTTAAGCTTCACAGCGAAAAGGGGTCGGAGTTCTCAGACTGTGGTGAATTTAGGAAGGAATTTTTTTGTTGCGAATTTATGAAATAATACCTTCAAAGTTGAGAGAAGTAGCTTAAGGAATGACACTCTTAGGAGATTCTCACCGCAGTAAAGAGATCCCAGAAACCATTTTTCGATTATGGGGCTGCGGGGCCACGGCAGCTAAAAAATCTCAGTTAGAGCAGGTGAGTCATGCAGCGGCGAAAATTTTTGTTACATTAGCGTTTGGATAATGAGCGTCTGGCTCGGTGGCTTCTCCCAGGCTGCCACGGTGGTGGATACGGGCCCTGGGCCGGCCAGCGGTTCAGCTTGGTTTTTGAGCAGCCACTACCGGGGGATGGCTGGAAAGTTTACCACCTCCCAGGGCTGGAGGGTCACCAGCGTAGAAGCGTGGATGCAGGTTGATGTGGGGGGGCCGGTCAAAGCCATTATTTATAAGGACGACGACCGGTGGGACCATCCCAGGAACCAAACTTTTCTCCCAGGAATTAATCGCAGTGGTTAATCCTTCGGCCGGTTGGCACAGGCGCCACAGGATTAAACTGGTTTTTACCGCCCGGCACTTACTGGGTCGGGTTTGAAGTGGATACCATCGGAATTTTCGGCGTCGTGTATTTCCCTGCTCCCCAGCCCCTGGGAAACTATGCGGCTGCGGTTATCGACAATCCGTGGGTTTCAATTTCTGGTCTGGAACTTGGGTTTTCGCATCCAGGGGGATTCCCCTTCTCTGACCGGCGCTCGCATGCTCTTAGTATATTAGCCAGGGATAATCAACCGGGGCTCTCAACCCTCCGAAACAAATCAGCCATGGCACGCACCTGCGGGGTCTGGCCTCTTCACCCCTGGAAAAAGAAGGGTATATTTCCATCTCTGGGATAACGTTTGTCCGCGACGATGCTATGGTTGGAGTATGAATATTCTGCGGCGTCCCATTCAAAGCCGCCAACACGCTGCCGCTCTTCGATAGATCAATACCTCCATCACGCCGGCAAGGGGGGTGGGCTCAATAGGGTTTACTCTCTTGGCGGTTCACTGCCAGCTTCTGCAATTATCAACTAGGTGGTTGAATTTATAGGTATGCCCAGGGTAGCTGGCCTTGGTGTGCTCTGCCCGATTAAGAATCAAGCGAAAAACTTTGGTTAGCTAACGGCTGGTTACCAGAAATCCCACCAAGGCGCCTATGATCATCCCTGACCAGGGATTGGAGGTAAGTCCTCAGGTGGTGCCGCCCACACAACGCCCAAAATATCCAATCAGAAACCCCACTAACGCGCCCAATGCTATGCCAATTATCTGCTTGACGCCCATGCCGCCCGCCTCCTGAGATTTGCTCAACCCGGGGGTACCCCTCATCAGAGTCCCAGTCCGTTCCCTAAAGTTACTACAAATTTGCCCCAAAGTCCTACCATAAGAGTTAAAATTAAGCGTGACCTGATGAGAAACCCTGGAGAACTGAGGGCGTGCCTCATAATCCCGGCTCACATCTGATTGAGGGAGAGGGAATGAGAATAGCAATCATGGGAACAGGTGGAGTGGGGGGATATTATGGCGGTCTCCTCAGTCAAAAAGGCCATGAGGTGATTTTTATCGCCCGGGGGGCACATCTTCAGGCCATGTGCGAAAAGGGTCTGCACGTGAAAAGCGTCCATGGCGATTTCCTTGTCTCACCAGCCAAGGCAACTGATGACCCCGCAGCGGTAGGACCGGTAGACTTAATCCTCTTTACCACCAAGACATATCATACGGACATCGCGGCCCAAGCCATCAAACCGATGGTGGGCAAAGAGACGGTAGTGGTGCCGCTGCAAAACGGCATAGACGCAGCCGAACGCATTGGGCCTTATGTGGGAAGAGAACATCTCGTTGGTGGGGTAACCTGGCTTTCAGCGGCAATTGAAGCCCCGGGGGTTATTGGACAGTACAGCCAATTCCGCCGCGTCGTGCTCGGAGAGTTCGACGGCAAAATGACGACACGCCTCAAGACGATTTACGAGATCCTGCGAGCAACCGGCATAGCCGCGGAACTGAGTGATGACATCCTCAAGGTCCTGTGGACTAAATTTGTGTTCATATCTTCGGTGAGCGCCATCGGAAGTCTAACCCCCCGAGCATGGGTGAATACCGGGATGTTCCTGAAACCAGAGATATACTGACCGAGGCTTTAAGAGAAGTAGCTGCCGTGGCCCAGGCCAAGGGCGTGAAGCTTGAAGGAGACTTGATGGATAAGGCGCTCGAGTTCATTGACAACAACGCACCAGATATGAAAACCTCAATGCAACGGGACGTGGAAGCAGATCGGGTCAGTGAACTTGAATCCATGATCGGGGTTGTGCCGTTACGGGGCAGGGAAGCCGGTGTATCAACGCCGGTAATGAAGATAGCTTATGCGGTGCTCAAGCCTGGAAATTTAAAAGCGCAAGCGAGATGAGACGGAAGTTACCATTACCTAGTAGCTCTATGGTAATGCTCAAAATTAAGGATATAGTTCTTTTACTCGTGGTCTTTGGCAGCATGGCAGCAGGTGTGGTTTGGCCGAATGAGTTCCGAAGTTAGGCCCCTTCCTGCCCTGGTTCCTTATGGGTATGTTATTCCTGGCCTTTCTTAAGGTCATACTTGCGGAAATTTGGCGCACCCTGCATCGATATTCCATCAAGCTGCCCTTGTTAATCCTGGCCAAGCTGATAGTAATACCCCTTTTAGTCTATCCCCTGGCCATCAATTTCTCCCGGCCTACGCTCTGGGTTTAACATTGCTGGCCAGCGTTTCTACCGGTTTGTCAGCTCCATTTTTTTCCGGTTATGTAGGGGCCAACATTCCTTTGGTGCTGGCCATGACCGTTGTCACCACGTTATTGTTGCCCTTGACCCTGCCGCTGATAGTAAAAATATTGATTGGCACAGAACTGCATTTCGACCTGATAAGCCTCGCCGGGTTCATGGCGGTCTTGATTTTTCTTCCTCTCATGGTCGCGGCTTTTTTTCGGAGCATGCTGCCGCGCTTTCAGATTGGCTGGACGAGCACTCTTACCCCATATCTCTGGTCCTGTTCGCCGCCATGAACCTGGGCGCCTTTGGTCTTTACCGCGCCTTTCTTAAGAGCTCATCAGGCCGAAGTAGTTATCTCGGTGCTGGTTGGCTCTGGTTTAGGGGCGGTTTTGGCCGGCGCCGGGATGTTTTTATTCTGGTCCAATCCGACCCCTGAAAGAGTTGCCGCTGGCGGGGCTTTGGGCTGGATTAATAACGTTTTGGTCATCGTTTTAGGCACTTATTTCAATGATCCCTTAACCTCGGTCCTGGCTGCCCTCTACATGGTTCCTTATTATGTCCTGATCGTTCCCCTGGGCTATCTTAGCCGGGGGTCGAAGAGATCCGGGGATTTACGCAAACTTCCCTCTAGTTAAAAGGACCATACAGAATAAG
>CAVVFW010000005.1:0-76773 GCA_963747645.1 uncultured delta proteobacterium
AGGTCATCAGGGCCAGGAGTTCGGCGGTTTTTTCCTTCAGCAGGGCCGGGTCTTGACGGGTCTCCACATTGAGGCGGAGGACCGGTTCGGTGTTGGATGAGCGCAGGTTGAACCGCCAGGCGGGGAATTCCAGGCTGAGGCCGTCGGTGCGGTCGGTGGCAATGGCTTCGGCCTGGAAGCGCGCCTGCGACGCGCTGCGACGGCCGCATCGGGGTCCGGCAATTGGCGGTTGATCTCGCCGCTGCAGGGGTAGCGGGCCATACGGGCCGCCACCAGGGCCGAGAGGGGCTGATTGGCGCGGCACATGCGCTCCAGGACCAGCAGCCAGGGGATCATGCCGCTGTCGCAGTAGGCGAAATCCCGGAAGTAGTGGTGGCCCGACATCTCCCCGCCGTAGAGGGCGTCTTCGGCCCGCATCCGCTCCTTGATAAAGGCGTGGCCGGTCTTGCTCATCACCGGGCGGCCGCCGGCGTCCCGGACCATGTCGATGGTGTTCCAGGTCAGCCGGGGGTCGTGAATGATGGCGGCGCCGGGGTGGTGGGCCAGGAGCGAGGCGGCGATCAGCCCCACCAGGTAGTAGCCCTCGATAAAAGCTCCCTGTTCGTCGAAGAAAAAGCAGCGGTCGAAGTCGCCGTCCCAGGCCAGGCCCAGGTCGGCGCCATGTTCCCGCACCGCTTCGGCCGTGATCCGGCGGTTTTCGGGCAGCAGGGGGTTGGGCACCCCCTGGGGAAAAGTCGGGTCCGGGGCGTGGCAGATCTTGATGAACCGGAAGGGGAGGTGGGGCTCCAGGGCGTCGAGCACCGGCCCGGCGCAGCCGTTGCCGGCGTTCACCACCACCTTGAGGGGTTTGAGGCTGGAGGGGTCGACATAGCCCAGGAGATGGGCGATATAATCGGTCAGGGCGTCCGTGGCTTTCCGGGTCCCCCGGGGGCCCGGGGAGGGGGGCAATTCCGGGGCGGCGGCCAGCCGTTCGATCTCGTGGAGCCCGGAGTCGCCGCTCAGGGGCCGGGACCCTTGCCGGACGAACTTCATGCCGTTGTATTCCGGGGGGTTGTGGCTGGCGGTGACCATGATGCCGCCGTCCAGGCGCAGATGGGAGGTGGAGAAGTAGATCTGCTCCGTGCCGCAGAGCCCCAGGTCCCAGACCTCGACCCCGGCGTCGTTGAGACCGGCGGTCAGGGCCTCGGCCAGGGGCAGGCTGGAGAAGCGTATATCCCGCCCCACCGCCACCCGGGCCGGGGACAGGAAGGCGGCATAAGCCCGGCCGATCCGGTAGGCCAGGTCCTCGTTGAGTTCGCCGGGGACCCGGCCCCGGACGTCATAGGCTTTAAAACAGCTGATCTTTTCCATGGTTATCCCTGCGGCTGAAGGCTATTTCCGGTGGCGGCAGCCGCCCTGCCCGGATATTTTTTTTTATCATGCCCCGGCCCTGAAGGCCAGTATTCCAATTCGCCATTGGCGATAGAGCCCATTGCCATAACGGGCCTGGTTGTGGGCCCTCAAGCAGGGCGGACACGTGGGTCCGCCCCTACGAAAAAATGCCGCTGGCTGGCGATTTGAGCCGCAAGTCTTAACTTGTCTTCTGGGGAGAGCGACCGAGAATCCATGCCCTGAGGATCAATCTTGGCGAGGGGTCTGATTTTCAACCGGGAATTGAAAATGGAGGTCGCGGCCCCTAACCTGTACTATAACAGGGGAAGCGTCATCAAAACTTTTGGCCTGCGGGGCGCGGTGCGCACCCTACATGAAACGCCTTAACCTTAACCTTGAACCTTGAACTTTTCTGAACAGGACTGAACCGGATGATTAAGATTTCCAAGTCGGTGGTGGGAGCGGCTGAACTCGAGGCCATGGGCCGGGTCATGCGGGAAGACGGCTACCTGGGCATGGGCCGGGAAGTGCGGGCTTTTGAGGAAGAGCTCAAGGCCTATCTCGGCGGCCCGGAGGACCGCCAGGTCATCTGCCTCAATTCCGGCACCGCGGCCCTGCATCTGGCGGTGCCGGCGATCACCCGCCCCGGGGATGAGGTCCTGGTCCAATCGTTGACCTTTGTGGCCACGTTCCAGGCGATCAGCGCCGCGGGGGCGGTGCCGGTAGCCTGCGAAGTCTACCCGGAGACGGTAACCCTGGACCTGGAGGATGCCGCCCGGAGAATTACGCCCCGCACCCGGGCCGTGATGCCGGTCCATTACGCCAGCAACCCCGGGGACCTGGAGGCCATATATGGGTTTGCCCGGCGCCATGGTTTGCGGGTGATTGAAGACGCGGCCCACGCCTTCGGCGGCACCGACCAGGGCCGGAAGATCGGCTCCTTCGGCGACCTGGCCTGTTTCAGTTTTGACGGGCTGAAAAATATCACCAGCGGGGAAGGGGGGGCAGTGGTCACGTCGGACCCCGGGGTGATTCAAGCCATTCAGGATGCCCGCCTGTTGGGGGTGCAGCGGGACACCGAAAAACGTTACCAGGGGGCCCGGAGTTGGGAGTTCGACGTCCAGCATCAGGGCTATCGGTACCATCTGAGCAACCTGTTTGCGGCCGTGGGCCGGGTGCAGTTGGGGCGCTTTGAAGGGGAATTCAAACCCCGGCGCGTCGAGGTGGCCCAAAAATACCGCCAGGCTTTGGCCGGCAGAAGCAATCTCCAGCTCTTGGCGGGCGACCCGGGACCGATTGTGCCCCATATCTTTCCGGTCAGGGTGCTGAACGGCAAGCGGGATGGGCTGCGGCAGTTTTTGCAGGACCGGGGCATTGAAACCGGCATTCACTACAAGCCGAACCATCTCCTGTCGTTTTACGGCGGGGGCCGGGAGTCGCTGCCGGTCACCGAGAGGCTTTATGAAGAGTTGTTAACCCTGCCCTTGCATCCCGGGTTGGGGGATGAAGAGATTGATTATACCATCGCCGCAGTGAGCGAATTTTTGTCCACAGGCCTGAGACCGCCAAACCCCGGCCTGGGGAGGATTGATTTCAGGCGTCCGGGAACCGCTGTTTCTTCACCTCGAAGTGCCACTTCCACAGCAGGTAGATCGACGGGTAGATAAAGAGTTCCATGAGGAACGAAGTGGCCACTCCGCCCACCATGGGGGCGGCGATGCGCTTCATGGCTTCGGAGCCGGTGCCGCTGCCGTACATGAGGGGCGCCAGGCCCACCAGGATGGCCATTACCGTCATGAGCTTGGGCCGCAGGCGCTGCACCGCCCCTTCCATGACCGCATCTTCCGTGTCCCGGTAGGTGAGGAGCCGCCCTTCCTTTTGGGCCCGGTGATAGGCGATGTCCAGGTAGAGGAGCATGATCACCCCGGTTTCGGCGTCCAGCCCCGCCAGGGCGATGAGCCCCACAACCACTGCCACGCTGATGTGATAGCCCAGAAGATAAAGCAGCCAGATGGCCCCCACCAGGGAGAAAGGCACCGCCAGGAGCACGATCATGACCTTGGTGATGGATTGGGTATTGATATAGAGGATGAAAAAGATGATGGCCAGGGTGATGGGGATGATGATGACCAGGCGCTTCCGGGCCGTCTCCATGTATTCGAACTGGCCGCTCCAGAAATAGCTGTAGCCCGGAGGCATTTTCAGCTTGTCGGCGATGACCGCCTGGGCCTTCTTGATATAAGAGCCCACGTCGATGTTCCGGATGTCCACGAAGATCAGGGTGGCCCGGCGGGCGTTTTCGCTGAAGATCATGGGGGGGCCCTGGTGCATCTTGAGATCGGCCACCTGGTCCATGGGGATCTGGGCCCCGCTGGGGGTGGGGATGAGCACCCGGCGCAGGGCCGGCAGGTTCTCGCGGTAGTCCTGGAAGTAACGCAGGTTCACCGGGTAGCGCTCCAGGCCCTCCACCGTCTCGGTGAGGTTCATGCCCCCCAGGGCGGTGAGGATGACGTCCTGGACGTCCCCCACGGTCAGGCCGTAGCGGGCCGCTTCCGGCCGCTTAATGTCGAAATCGAGGTAATAGCCCCCGGTGGTGCGTTCGGCGAAGGCGCTGGCGGTCTCGGGGATGCTCTTGAAGATGCCCTCGGCCTGGGTTCCCAGGCGGTTCAGCACCTCGAGGTCGGGACCGGTGATTTTCAGGCCGATGGGGGTCTTAATCCCCGTGGACAGCATGTCGATGCGGATCTTGATGGGATAGCCCCAGGAGTTGGAGAGCCCCGGAAATTTCACCGCCTCGTCCATCTCCCGGATGAGGCTTTCCATGGTCAGGCCCGGCCGCCAATCTTTGGGGTCCTTGAGACGAATGGTGGTCTCAATCATGCTCAAAGGCGCCGGATCGGTGGCGGTTTCGGCCCGGCCGGCTTTGCCGAAGACATTTTCCACCTCCGGGAAGGTGCGGATGATGCGGTCCGTCTGCTGGAGGATGTTTTTCGCTTCGGTAATGGAGATGCCCGGCATGGTGGTGGGCATGTACAACAGGTCGCCTTCGTTGATGGGCGGCATGAATTCGGAGCCCAGCTGGGAGAAGGGGTAGATCGTGACCGCCACCAGGATCACCGCCACGACGATGGCCAGCTTGGGGAACCGCAGCACCCCTTTCAGCAGGGGGTGATAGACGGCCTGGGCCACCCGGTTGATGGGGTTTTTGGATTCCGCCGGGATTTTACCCCGGAGGAAGGCCAGCATCATGATGGGCACCAGGGTGATGGCCAACAAGGCCGCCGCGCCCATGGCAAAGGTCTTGGTGTAGGCCAGGGGCTTGAAGAGACGGCCGCTCTCGGCGCCCAGGGCGAAGATGGGCAGGAAGGAGACGGTGATCACCAGGAGCGAGAAGAACAGCGAGGGTCCCACTTCCTTGGCGGCCTCCAGGATCAGGGGGCCCCGGGGCGCGTCCGGCGGGGCGTGCTCGATGTGCTTGTGGGCGTTTTCGATCATGATCACCGCGGCGTCCACCATCACCCCGATGGCCAGGGCGATGCCCCCCAGGCTCATGATGTTGGCGCTGATGCCCGCGGCGTACATGATGGCCAGGGAGATCAGGACCCCCAGGGGCAGGGTGACGATGGCCACCAGGGAACTGCGGAAGTGCAGCAGGAAGATGATGCAGATCAGGGCCACCACCACCATTTCTTCGATGAGCTTGTGGGTCAGGTTGGAAACGGCCCGGTCGATCAGGTTGGAACGGTCATAGGCCGGGGTGATGATCACCCCCGGGGGCAGACCGGACTTGAGCTCGTCTAACTTCGCCTTGACCCCCTCGATGACCGACCGGGCATTGGCGCCGTAGCGGGCGATGACGATGCCGCCCACCACTTCGCCCTGGCCGTTGGCCTCGGTCAGGCCCCGGCGCAGTTCCGGCCCCAGGCGGACGATGCCGACGTCCTTGATCATGATGGGGGTGCCCTGTTTGTCGGCGCCCACCACAATATTTTGCACGTCCTGGATGCTCTTGATGTAGCCCAGCCCCCGGACCATGTATTCCGTTTCAGCCCGTTCGATCACCCGCCCGCCCACGTCGTTGTTGGAGCGCATGATGGCGTTCTTGACCTTGGACAGGGGGATGCCGTAGGAGGCCAGGGTGTTGGGGTCCACCACCACCTGGTACTGCTTGACGAAGCCGCCCACACTGGCCACTTCCGAAACCCCGGAAACGGTCTGGAGCTGAAAGCGCAGGTACCAGTCCTGGATGCTGCGCAGTTGGGCCAGGTCATGCTGGCCGGTGGGGTCCTGCACCATGTACTCAAAGACCCAGCCCACCCCGGTGGCGTCGGGTCCCAGGGCCGGGTTGACCTCTTTGGGGAGTTTGCCCCGGACGAAGTTGAGGTACTCCAGGACCCGGGTCCGGGCCCAGTAGATGTCGGTGCCGTCCTCGAAGATGATGTAGACCAGGGATTCCCCGAACATGGAGTAACCCCGCACCACCTTGGCCTGGGGCACGGCCAGCATGGCGGTGGTGAGGGGGTAGGTGACCTGGTCTTCCACCACCTGGGGGGCCTGGCCGGGATAGTCGGTTAAGATGATGACCTGGACGTCGGAGAGGTCGGGGATGGCGTCCACCGCCAGGTTGTAGGTGGCATAGAGGGAGCCGGCGGTGACCAGGATGGTAACCAGTACCACCAGGAAGCGATTCTTGGCGACGAAGTCGATGAGCCGGGCAATCATAGTCTGCCTTTAATGCTTATGCCCGGGCGGCAGCGCGGCCGGGGGAGCTTCCTTCTGGCCTTCCATTTTCATCCCCGGCGGCATGGGGGCCGCCGCCGGGGCGGCCGCGGGCTTACCCTCCTTCTTGGCTCTCGTGACTCCTGGCCCGGCATCATCATCTGCACCGCCTCCCGGAAGCGGGACTCGGAATCCAGCATGAATTGGGCCGACACCACCACGTCTTCCCCGCCTTTGAGGCCGGAGAGCACTTCCCGCACCCCGTCATTGCCCAGCACCCCCAGCTTGACCTCCCGGGGCTCGAAGCGGCCCTGGCCCAGGGCGATGAACACGTGCTGCTTGAGGCCGGTGTCGATCACCGCGTCGGCGGGCACTACCACGGCATTGTGGGCCACCGGGGACTCGATCTTTACCTGGGCGAACATCTCGGGCTTGAGCTTGAGCCCGGGGTTGCGAAAGCGAAGGCGGACTTTGGCGGTGCGGGTGGCCTCCTTGAGGTAGGGGTAGACATAATCGATCTTGCCCGGGAAGGTCTCGCCGGGCAGGTAGTCCAGGGTCATGGTCACCGGTTGCCCCACCTTGATCCAGGGCAGTTCATACTGATAAATATCGGCGTCCACCCAGATGGTGGAGAGATCGGCCACCTCCAAAAGCGGCATGCCCGCCCGGGTATACATGCCCTGAGTGGCCATGCGCTTGGTGACGATGCCGTTGGCCGGGGAATAGAGGGTCAGGTTCTTCCTGACCCGTCCGGTGCGCTCCAGTTCATTGATCTGCCCGGCGCTGACATCGAAATAGGACAGGCGCCGGCGGGAGGCCTCGGCCAGGCGTCGGGCGCCGGCGGCCATCTCCTTCACCGGGCTGGTTTTCATGGCCTTGAGGTTGCGCACCGCCAGGAGGTATTCTTCCTGGGCGGTCACCAGATCGGGGCTGTAAATGCTCAAAAGCGCCTGGCCTTTGCGCACCGGGTCGCCGGTGGCGTTAACGTAGAGGCGCTCCACCCAGCCGTCCACCTTGGTGGTGATGATCGCCAGATTGCGTTCATCGAAGGTCACCCGGCCCACGGCCAGGGTGAGCCGGGACAGGGGACGCACTTCCACCTTGGCGGTGCGCACCCCCATGGACTGAACCGTGGTGGGCGAGATCGAAATGGCGCCCGGGGCTGCCGCCCCTCCTCCCGTCTCCTCATAAACCGGGACCAGGTCCATGCCGCAGGGGGCCTTGCCGGGTTTGTCCCGCACGTAGCCGGGGTCCATGGGCGACACCCAGTATTTGATCTTGCGTCTCGCCCTTGGCCGCCGGGGCCGCCGCCGCCGGGGCCGGGGTCTCATTCTGGTGGACCGGCACCAGGTCCATGCTGCAAATGGGGCATTTGCCGGGAGCCGTGGTGACGATTTGCGGATGCATGGGGCAGTGCCAATGCTGGGTCTTGGCTTCCGGCTTGGCGGCGGGGGCCGCTACGGGGGCCACTGCGGGGGCCATGGCGGGCGGGCCTGAGGCCGGGGTGGCATAGACCGGCACCAGTTCGTTGCCTTCGGGGTCTTTGCCTGGGGCTTCCTTGATGAAATTGGGGTTTTTGGGCGAGACGTAGCAGAGGGCTTTCGGCTTTGGCTGGCCGAAGGGCAGGGTCACTACACCGGAAAAGTATAATCCCGCCAGGATGCCCAGGACCAGGAGCAGTCCCAGTCCCCACCAGGCTTTGCCTCGAGACGCAGGGGTCATTTGCTTCCTCCGGGCGGACGTGGTAATTCGGCGCCCACCAGCCACTCCAGTTCGGCCCAGTTTTCTTCAAAATCCTTGAGGAATTCCTGGAGGGCCAGTTCGGCGTTAAAGGTGGCGATCTGGTTCTGGTACATCCGGGCGAAATCCAGCATGCCCACGGAGTAGTCGGACAGGGAGGCGGACGCGGCCTGTTGGGCCTGGGGGATGATGCCCCGGTCATAGAGGGTGATCTGCTGGTGCAGACGCTGGAGCTTGACGAAGCGGTCCTTGATGGCCGCGCCCAGCCGGTCGGAAAAGGACCGGTAAGCGTCCTGGGCCGCGCCCTTGCGCTCTATCTGCTCCCGGATCCGCGGTTCGATTTTAGAGGCCCGCCAGATGGGGAGGTCCACCATGAAGCTGGTGCTGAAAAAATCCGCCTGGTTCCGCTTCTGAGGCGGGTCCAGGTTTTCCCTCAAGCCGTAGGCCAGTCCGATGCTGAGGTCGGGGTAGTAGTCTTTGTGGGCCAGTTTCACCGCCTTTTCCTGTTTGTCGATGAGGGCCTTCAAGGCCTCCAGTTGGGGCCGGTCCTGGGCCCGGGCCAGGAGGTCGGCCAGCTTAAGATTCATGGGCCTGGCTTTCAGGGCGTGGGGTCTGGGGATGGGGGTCTGGGGCGGTTGGGAGCGCAGGGCGTTGAGGTCGGCCACCAACGACTCCTGGCGCTGGCGCCACTGCAGCAACCGGTTGAGGTAATTCCCCAGTTCCACCTGGGCCTGGAGGACATCCGGCTGCCGGGCCTGGCCCACGCTGTAGCGGGTTTCCGCCACCTGGACCACCTGGTCCCAGAACTGCTTGTTGCGCTCGGTGATGTCGTAGCCGCTGTAGGCCAGGGCCAGGCTCCAGTACCGCTGGATCACCAGGGCCCGGATTTCATTCATTTTATCCTGGTAAACCAGGTCCTCGGAGCGGGCCTGCTCCTCGGCCACCTCGGACCGGAGGCGGCGCTTGCCGGGGAAGGGAATCTTTTGGGACAGGCTGAAGGCCTTCTGGGTCATGGGCTCCTGGGCAAAGCTCCAGGTGTCGGTGGGCAGGTTCAGGAGGCTGAAGCCGGCCTGGGGATTGTCCAGGGCCCCGGCGGGCCTGATGGTCTCCCGGGCCGCGGCTTTCAATTGGGATTTCTGCTTGATTTCGGGATTGGCCTTGGAGGACTCAGCGATGAGGGCCTGCAAATCCGGCGGCAGGCCGGCATTGGGCGACTGGGCCCAGGTCTGACTGGCGGCGCCCAGGCCCAAACACAATACCCACGCGGCAAGCACGCAGCGGCACTGGCTGTACTTTACCACCCTTACCCCCCAATAAGATGATGATCTCGCGGCCCCCGGGGCGCAGACCGATTATTTCAGTATAACCCCTGAATAACATATATACAGCGGGCTTGACAAAGATTATTTGCAGGGAGTTTTTTCAAGGGGTTGTGCCTTTGTATCAGGGGAAGCAATCAGTTCCACGACTTCTCAACCAGTTCCCGAACTGGCAGGGATTCAGCAACAGTTTGGTGGATAAGCCAGTTATTCAAGCCGCTGTCAGATACTGGAAGGATTATTGTAGGTTGTGAAGTGCACCGGATCAAGGTGACGGGCAAATCCGGGATTTCGCAAGCTCGGACGAGATTGGGGGTAGAGCCGGTCAGGCAATTGCATGACCAGATAGTCTGCCCCATCGCCACCGAAGTCACCAAAGGGGCCTGGTACCGGGGTTGGCGGGTGGTGAGTCTGGACGGCAGCACCCTGGAGGTGGCCGATGAGGACGCCAACGACGCAGCCTTCGGACGGCCGGTGGCCCAACGGGGTAAAAGCGCCTTTCCCCAGATACGCTTTGTCTCGTTGGTGGAAAACGGCACCCACGTGCTGTTTGGTTCCCAGATGGCCGACTATGGGACGAGCGAAATGACCTTGGCCAAGGGCGTGCTTCCCTGGCTGAGCCAAGGTATGCTGTGCCTGGCGGACCGGTATTTCTTTAGCTTCGCTCTTTGGCAGCAGGCCCGGACCACGGAGTCTGAACTGCTCTGGAGGATCAGAAAAAACTTGCGGTTGGCCTGTGAGCAGCGTCTGGCCGATGGTTCGTACCTGAGTCGTATTTACCCATCTCAAGAGGACCGCAGGCGCAACACCAATGGGGTGGTGGTGCGGGTCATCGATTATCAGTTGGCAGGCGTGGCCGGAGCAGAACCCATTTATCGAGTGGTCACCACGATTCTCGATCCCGAAAAGGCTCCGGCTCTTGAGCTGGCCGCCCTGTATCACGAACGCTGGGAGATTGAGACGGCCTTCGATGAATTGAAAACCCACTTGCGGGGGGCTCGCATAGTCCTGCGCAGCAAGAGGCCTGACCTGGTGCGCCAGGAGTTCTACGGCCTCCTGATGGCCCACTTCGCCATCCGGGGCCTGATGCATGAAGCGGCCCTCAAGGCGGATGAAGACCCGGACCGGCTCTCTTTTGTTCACGCCGTGCGAGTTATTCGCCGTAAACTCACCAGCTTTCCCGCTATTCCCCCCAGGGGAGAGGGCAGCGTTCCATGAAGGTGTATTGGAGGAGATTCTGGAAGAGCGAGCGGTATCCAGCCGTAATCGGCGCAATAATAAAGGGGGGAACTAGAGGAATTGCTAATAAAGTCCCCCTTTGAAAAATGATTTAAGGGGATTTCTAGGAAGAACTGGCAAAGCGCTATAAGTACCGCGTAAAGACGAGATCCTTCGCTTCACTCAGGATGACAAAATGGCTTTCCGCAGAGGTCTCAACTAGTTGTTAAGATCATCCTGGGACGATACACTACAGGGTCAAAATCAACGGCAGGATCATGGGGCGGCGCTCCAGGAGCTTGAAGAAGAGTTTGCGCAAGGCCTTGCTCACCTGGGTCTGGACCTCGAGCCAGTCCTGGGTGGGTTCGGTCAGGGCCTTCTCCAGAATTTCCTGGAAGATCTTCCGGGCCTGCTCCAAGAGGGGCGCCTGCTCTTCTTCCAGGGTGAAGCCCCGGGTGATGAGGTCCGGCCCGGTGATGATCTTGCCGGCCACCGGGTCCACCCCGGCCACCGCGATCACCATGCCGTCCGTGGCCAGGTGGCGGCGGTCCCGGAGCACGATGCGGCTGACGTCCCCCACGCCTTTGCCGTCCACGAAGACCCGGCCGGTATCCACCCGTTCCTGAAAGGTGGCGCCCCGGGAGTCGAAGCGGACCTGGGCGCCGTCGGTGGCCAGGAGGATGCCGTCGTCGGCGACCCCCATGGCCTGGGCCAGGCGGGAGTGCTTGATGAGGTGGCGCATCTCCCCGTGGATGGGGATGAAGAAGCGGGGCCGGGTGAGGTTGATCAACAGCTTCAGCTCTTCCTGGGAGGCGTGCCCCGAGGTGTGGATGGCCGCCACCTCCTGGTACATCACTTCGGCCCCCAGGCGGTAGAGGTTGTTGATCACCGTGGTGATGGCCCGTTCGTTGCCGGGAATGAACTTGGAGGAGAGGATTACCAGGTCGCCGGCCTGGATGTGGATCTGCTTGTGGGCCTCCATGGCGATGCGGGCCAGGGCGCTCAGGGGCTCTCCCTGGCTGCCGGTGGTGACGATGATGGTCCGGGCGGGGTCCAGCTGCGCCAGGGCCCCCACGGTGATCTCCAGGCCGTCGGGGACGTCCAGGTAGCCCAGTTCCTTGGCCAGCCGGGTGTTGGTCACCATGGACTTGCCGTTGAACAGCACCTGGCGGGAAAACTTGGCGGCGATGTTGACGATCTGCTGGAGCCGGTGGATGTGGGAGGCAAAGACCGCGATGATGACCCGGCCGGCTGCCTCCCGGATGAGGCCCTCCAGGGTGATGCCGATCTCCCGCTCGCTCAGGGTGTAGCCGGGCCGCTCGGCGTTGGTGGAGTCGGACATCAGGGCCAGGACGCCGGCTTCGCCGTAATGGGCGAAGCGGTTCAGGTCCATGGCGCCGCCGGACACCGGGGTCTGGTCGATCTTGAAATCGCCGGAATGGACCAGGAGGCCCTGGGGGGTGCGGACCACGAACCCGACGCCGTCCACGATGGAATGGCACACCCGGATGAACTCGAATTCAAACGGCCCCAGGGCCAGGGGGGTTCCGGGGGTGATCTCCCGCAGGTCGGCGTCCTCGAGGAGGCCGTGCTCCCTGAGCTTTTCTCTGAGCAGGGCCAGGGTCAGGGGGGTGCCGTACACCGGCACGGGGATTTCCTTGAGCAGAAAGGGCAGGGCGCCGATGTGGTCCTCGTGGCCGTGGGTGAGGACCACGGCCGCCACTTTGTCCCGGCGCTCCCTGAGGTAGGAAAAATCGGGGATGACGATGTCGATCCCCAGCATGTGATCTTCGGGGAACATGAGGCCGGCGTCCACCACCACCAGGGAGTCGTCGGTCTCGAGGGTCATCAGGTTGAGGCCGATTTCCCCCAGGCCGCCCAGGAAGGTCAGGTCGACCCAGCTGTCAGGGTTCGGGGTTTCCGGGGCCATGGGGAAAGTCGGGGTCGTAGTTGGCGTCGATGGCCTGGCGCACTGCGGCCATGAGTTCTTCTTTGCGGCGGAAGGTGCCCGGGGCGATGGGGGGAGAGATGACTATTTTGATCGGCCCCGGTTTCATCCGGATGGTCCCGCGGGGCTGGATGAAGCGGGTGCCGTTGATGCTCACCGGGACAATGGGCTGCCCGGCCTTCATGGCCATGATGAACACCCCTTTCTTGAAGGGCAAGAGCTCCCGGGACAGGGCCCGGGTGCCTTCGGGAAAGATGGTCAGGGACACGCCGCTTTTGACGATGGCCGTGGCCCGGTCGAGGCTCTGGACCGCGGAACGGAGGTTGGCCCGGTCCACGGAGATGGAGCCCATGCGGGAGAGGGCCTGGCCCAGGACCGGGACCTCAAAGAGCGACTTCTTGGCCACCCAGAGAAACCGGCCCGGCAGGACCGCGACCATGGCAAAGATGTCGAAGTTGGAGCGGTGGTTGGCGGCATAGACATAGGCCTGTCCGGGGACCAGGTGCTCCAGGCCTTCCACCTGGACCGGGATGTGGGCGATCTTGAGGAGGGTGCGGCCCCACCACCGGCAGGAGCGGTGGATCATGGGGCTGTCCCGGTCGACGTAGGACCAGAAAATGACCAGGATACCGGCCCAGAAGGTGAGCAGCCCCAGCCAGAAATTAAACCATAACCCCCAGGCCAAGGCTCTCTTCCCGTTCCCATTCATGTTTTTACCTTAACCCGGAAAAGCAAGGCCCGTCAACATTTATGGCGGGTAGGCAGTGTATCAGTATGGGTTTTAGGTGGAGATCAGAGATTCACCGGATGGCTGCTGGGCTATGTGGATAGGTTGCAGAAGAAAAATGACACAATAGATTGGATGATATGTTGACAAATCTGAAAATTGTACATACAATTTAAAGGTGTATGAATGGGACTCTGCTAAAGCAAAACTCAACCAAAAGGACCATGGGATTGATTTTGCCGACATAGACGGAGTCTTCGAAGATGAATTGGCTATCGGCATTGAAGACCCGGATGCCGAGGGAGAACAAAGATTTGTTAAGATCGGTGCGGATAACTTAGGGCGGCTTTTGGTCGTGGTTTATACCTATCGTGAAGGCAAAATAAGATACATATCCGCCCGAAAAGCTAATAGGCGAGAGGTAAAGATATATGCGCAAAGAATATGATTTCAGCAAAGGGATACGTGGTGCCACTATCCCCCCAAACCCCAGAAAGACGCGGATTACTATCCGCATAGATACTACAATCTTAAATTGGTTTCGGCAGCAGGTTCACGAAGCTGGGGGCGGCAGCTATCAAACAATGATCAATGATGCGTTGAAAAACCACATTGAGTCCTATAAATGCGGGAATCAAGAGCTTTTCTCCTGCGTAATTGAATCAACCACCGTAGATTTTTCTACGAATAATAAGGTTCAGTTTCACGAAATATTTACGAAGGAACAAAATTACCTTGTTAAGTTTTCTGATAACTATGGACTCCTAGAGGAAGATGATGAAAGAAGCCAGCCCGCCCTTGCTGCTTGAAACCCACTTTTTTACACAAGTGATCGTAGAGGCTAATCCAGAATACGATCCAGAGAAGAGTGGGGAGATATCAGGAAAGATTAAAACTAATGTCGAGGTAGGCCAGAACAAGGATGACCCTCGGCGTTGGCGGGTGATCTTAATATTGCGGGCTCAATCCAAGGACAAAATCCCATATAAGATTGAGTTGAAGTGTGTGGGCATTTTTAAAGTAGGTCCTGAGGTTGAGGAAGGCAAAATGGGGCATCTGGTGCGTGCAAATGGTGCAGCCATTCTTTATTCTTCTGCGAGAGAATTCCTGCTTTTAATCACTGGACGGGGACCATGGGACCCTTTTTATCTGCCTACTACCAATTTTCTTGCTCCCCCTAAAGCGAAGCGTTCGGCAGCTACGGGAGCGAAAAAAAGAAAACTGGGTGACTCAGCAAACATCCATCAAGCAAAAGAAAACCAGGGAAAAGCATAATAAACCAAATAGCGTTAATCCGATAGAACCGCAATTTCCTCCAAAAACCAAACATGACCCGAAACGCCAGCTTTAGGGCCGTTTTTTGGTCCCCCTAATTTTCAAACTAATACACCACCTGCAGATACGGGGAAAGTAGGCGGCGGCAATTCTCTGGTCGGAGCGGCGCCGAGGCCAAATATGCCCCGGGCCATGGAATTATGGGGACGGCCGGGTTATAATGGCCCAAAATCCGGCACTTTCGGTCCCCCGTTCACGACTATGACTATTCCCCAGATCCTTTCAGCCGAATACACCCTCAGCGCTCACCGGGGCGACCAGTGGCCCCCGGGGGGTCTGCCCGAAGTGGCTTTTCTGGGGCGCTCCAACGTGGGAAAATCCAGCCTGATCAACAGCCTGCTGGGGCGCAAGAAACTGGTGCGCACCAGTTCCCGGCCCGGCTGCACCAGGGCCCTGAATTTTTTCCTGATCAACCAGCGCTGGAATTTCGTGGACCTGCCGGGTTTCGGTTATGCCGCGGTCTCGAAGGACCTTAAGGCCGCCTGGGGGCCTCTGGTGCTGGAATATTTGTCCCGGCGGGAGTCTTTGGCGGCGGTGGTCTTTCTCCAGGATGGCCGCCGGCTCCCGGCCTCCGAGGAGTTGTTCCTCTGGGAATTCTTGAGGGAGCAGGGGCGCCGGGTGATCCCGGTCCTGACCAAGGCTGACAAACTGAAGCGGGGGGAGCGGAGCCGCCAATTGAAACTCATTGCCGGGGCCCTGGAGGCGTACGAGGTGGAGCCCGACGAGTTCATCTGGTTTTCGGCCCTCACCCGGGAAGGCCGGGACCGGCTCTGGGAACGGCTGCTGGCCAGCCTCGGGGACGCCTGACCGAAAGCACGGTGTTCACGGGGCTCTCAGCGCCATCGGGTGAGCCTCTCGTCGGGGAGGTGCCGGCCCTTGCCTGACTTCAATCCGCGAAAAGCTGGTCTGTATCTTGACCGTACTTCTCTTGACTGGTAAAATAAAATATTAAGATAATGGCATGAGCGAATTAGCCGGCAGCCAGGCGGAGTTTCGCACCGAAGGACGTCTTTCCAGCCCCGGGGTTGTCCGGGTGGGGGAAAAGGGTGCGGGCCTCCAGGTTTTTTACCTGGCCAGGTGGTTGGCCGGAGTCCATGATTCTGTCCAGAGATGCCCCGGCAGTTGTTCTCTACAGAACCAACCTTAAAAAAGAGCGAGGATAATTCGACGCACCAAGCCCGTCGAGGTCCGTTGAGTGACAGGCGCTCGAGGAGTGAGACAAAATGCAGAAAGTTGTTCTGAAGGCCACCAAACGTGAGGTGCTCGGCAAGAAGGTGGGGGCCCTGCGCCGGGCCGGGAACCTCCCGGCCGTACTGTACGGGCACCGCATCGAGACGACCCCGATCACGCTGGATGCCCACGAGGCGGCCTTGAGGCTGTCCCACCTGACTACGTCCAGCCTGGTAATGGTCGATCTGGAGGGCACGGAGTATCCGGCGCTGGTGCGGGAAAAGCAGAGGGATTATCTCAAGAACCGTCTGCTGCACGTGGACTTCCAGGTCATCTCGATGACTGAAAAGGTCACCACCAAGGTCGGCATCGAGCTGACCGGTACAGCCCCGGCGGTCAAGGAGTTCAGCGCCGTCATCGTCACCGTCCTGAACGAGTTGGAGATCGAGTGCATGCCCCAGGACCTGCCGGCCCGGGTCGTGATCGACATCTCCGGTTTGACTGAGATCGGCGCCGCCATCCACGTGCGGGACATCGTTATTTCGGACAAAGTGAAAATCCTGGACGATCCCGGCGAGACGATCATCGTCGCCTCCGCCACCAGGGAAGAGAAGGCCGTGGTGGAGGAAGTCCCGGCCGAAGAGGAAGCCGCGGCCGAGGAAGCCGAACCCGGCCAGAAAGAATAGCCCGTCCCCGGCCAGGCAGTATCTTACCGATAAACCACGAACCGCGGCGCTTCAGGCGCCGCGGTTTTTTTATGGCGCTTATTCATGATACCGCGTTCAAAAATGAAGGAATGAAACGTAGGGGCGCACCCGTGTGTGCGTCCTTTTAGGGAGACGCGCCGGCCCCCCCAACAAAAATTGTCCCTTGACCGCCAATCGGTATGGAGCCTGTCATCCCGTTATCATGCCACGCTGAGACCTCTGCCGAGGTCCCCTGACCGGTCAAGATGACAAAATGGCCTGGCCCGGGGTTGTCAAACTACCAGCCAGCCAGGAGTTTCCCGTCGTTTCGGTCGGGTTATGCGACATGGGGGGGCAGATAGGGATTCAAGCTCCCGAGGCGCTGAACCGAGCCTTGATTTCGGCCGGATTAATCTTATCGTAATAGGCAAGAAGAAAACCCCACTTAGGAGATAAACGAGGGCTGAAAAAATATGAAGACCGGGTTTATGCTTATGCTGCTCATGGCCGCGGCGCTCTTGGTAACCGGCGTCGCCGACCACCATGCCATGAAAAAACCAGGACGGGGTGCCGCCATGTCTGACCCGCAGAAAAATCTCCACACCGCCATCTTTGCCGGGGGCTGTTTTTGGTGCGTCGAAGCGGATTTTGAAAAACTCCCGGGGGTGACCGCGGTGGTCTCCGGTTATACCGGCGGCTCCGGGGACCATCCCACCTATGAAAATTACGCCAGCACAGGGCACGTGGAGGCGGTCCGGGTGGTCTATGACCCGGCCAAAGTCTCCTATAAACAGCTGCTGGACTATTTCTGGCGGCACATTGACCCCACCGATCCCGGGGGGCAATTCGTGGACCGGGGGGCCCAGTACCGCAGCGCCATTTTTTACGAGGATGCGGAGCAGCAGCGTTTGGCGGAGGAATCCAAGCAGGCCCTGGAGAAGTCAAAACGTTTCTCGAAACCCATTGTGACCGAGATTTTGCCGTTCACGAAATTCTTCCCCGCCGAGGACTACCACCAGGACTATTACAAGACTCACGCCGTGAAATACAAATACTACCGCTGGAATTCCGGCCGGGATCAATTTATCCATAAGATCTGGGGTGAGGCCAAAGCCGGCGCCGCTTACGCCGCAACTGACCCCCCGGGCGACCCGAAATATGCCAAGCCCAGTGATGCAGAGCTCCACAAGAAGCTAACGCCGCTGCAATACGAGGTGACCCAGAAGGAGGGCACGGAGCCGGCGTTTAAGAACGAATACTGGAATAATAAGAAACCCGGCATCTACGTGGATATCGTCTCGGGGGAGCCCTTGTTTATTTCCACGGACAAGTATGATTCCGGGACCGGCTGGCCGAGTTTCACCAAGCCCCTGGAGCCGGGAAACATCGTGCAGCGGGAGGATCGCCGCCTGTTCTCGACGCGTGTCGAAGTAAGGAGCAAACACGGCAATACCCATCTCGGACATGTCTTTCCCGACGGCCCGGCGCCCACGGGCCTCAGATACTGCCTGAATTCCGCGGCCCTGCGCTTCATCCCCAAGGAAGACCTGGAAAAAGAGGGCTACGGCAAGTATCTCAAGTTATTCGGGCCGGATGCGGCTGTCAAGAAGTGATGTCTAGCTAAAAGCGGCCCCAGCCGGTCAGGACCGGGCCATGGGCCATAAACCCCGGCCCCGGGGCCGGGTGTTTCAGAAGAGTGGGGAAGGGAGACGATGGGGGCGGCGGGCCTGCCGCCCCGACGCCCTGGTGCCCCGGCTCAGCCGGAGAGCCGGCCCCCAAAGAGGCCTCCGGAGTTTACCCGTTGGGGCCATGGCCCCACGGCGATGATGACGGCATCATGGGTTGCTGAACCTGAGCCAGCCGCGGAGAGGGCCGGTAACCCCGGTCCCCAGCCTGCTCACCCATAACTTTCCCGAAAATAATGCGGGATTGTTCTGGGGCCGCCAGGCCCCACGAAGATTTATGCCCTGCATTGAACCGTTGAGTTGCACCGCGCCATACGTATCATGCTTCGCTTTACGCACCTATCAAGATCAACTGAATAAGCTTTTTCAAGAACTCTCGACCTCGGGGATGGGTCATGCTGGCGCAGCAAAGAATCTCGCATTCTTTATAAGATGATGAGCTTTATTCTGTTCAGGATGAGAGACAGGAGCGGTTTGGTAGAATTTTGCATAACGCCGGCAGGTTTCAATAGTCTGATCGTTATGGGAAAAACCGGCTGATTTAAGCTTGCTCACAACTATGAGGTAATTTATTAAAAGATATATCGTGTTGATTTTAATCAAATTGTTCTTGACAATATCAGTCACAGCATTAAGATGAATTTGTGATTGTTTTCGGCCCGGAGCAAAAGCATTGATCTTGTAGACCGGGGCATGGAGTTGATCATCAGGTATTTCGACCTCCAGGAAAAAACATGAATCTCAAGGTCCTGATTGCCGACGATCATCAGATTGTTAGGGAGAGTCTCCGGGCCTTGCTGGAAAAAGAACCCGGGATCACCGTGGTCGGAGAAGCCGAGGAGGGGCGGACGGCCTTGCGATTGGCCCGGGAGTTGCTCCCCGATATAATTATCATGGATGTGGGGATGCCCGATTTAAACGGCATCGAAGCCACCCGCCAGGTGGTGGCTGAGTTTCCGGAGATCAAAGTTATCGCCCTCTCCATGCATAACGACCGGCGTTTCGTCTTGAACATGCTCAAGGCTGGCGCCAGAGGTTACCTGCTGAAGGATTGCGCCTCTCAACACCTAATCAAGGCCATCCGTCTGGTGTCTGCCAACAAGACCTATATAAGCCACGAAATTGCCGACCTCGTGGTCAAAGACTACCTGGCGACCACGAGTCCGGTTGAGGGCTCGTCTGCCGAGCTGCTTACGTCCCGGGAAATAGAGGTTTTGCAACTTATCGTCGAAGGCAAAACCAACAGCAAGATAGCCGAGATCCTCAAGGTTAGTATAAAAACCGTGGAAAGCCATCGCCATACCATCATGCTGAAGTTGGATATCAAGAGCATCGCGGAGCTGACCAAGTTCGCGATCCGGGAAGGATTGACCTCCCTATAATATTCCTCTGGGTCCCCTGATCGTTGCAATTATGGGGCAGAACTTTGCGTTGCGCAGCAGCCTCCAGGTGAACCGCGCCGCTGCGGCGCAAGCGGCTATGGGGCCCGCAGAAACTGCTGATCGGGGGGAGGGCTGGGGGCGGTCCAATCCAGATCCTCGGACCAACAAGCGGGGATATTCGCAGGAGGAAATCGGGGTCAAGCGGTTTTCTTTGGCGAAAGGTTCTCGTTCTTGAGGGAACAGTGAGGTCGAGCGGCCCCAAGCCCGCCCGGGAAATGCCTTCCATGCCCGCCGTGGGTGCCGTGATCTCGGACGAAATCACCGGCCTGAATCCAAGGGGACGGCCCCAATCAGCCTCAGCAGTGCCTGCCCTTCTCCCCGGTTAATGAAGCTCGGAGGCGGGGGTATAGGCCATGCCCACCCTGGGGGCCCTCCCGGGATGACCCGGAGAAACACCCATATTAGACCCAACCTCGTGAGTTCTTGCCGTTTCGGCGCCTACCCCTTCGAGCCTCCCGGCCGGTTTCTGGAATTCCGGCCCAGACAGCAGGGCGTCGGCGATCTCCTGCAGAAACTGGTCATCCCTCACCCTTTTCCGGGGATGGTGCAGGAAGCGAAAAAGCAGGCCCAATATCAATAACGCTGAAACTCCTCCCAAGAAAAAACTGCCGGTATAGGCGACCAGGTTCATGAATTTCCCCTTTAAGGGCGGCGTTCTTACTCCAAGTGAATTCAGCTTAAGACCACCGGCTTCACCGGACAATTGGGGAAAACCTAAATAGAGCTGGGGATAATCCTAATATTCGGCTTAGTGAAAACCCATAAGCCAGCCGGGCCGAGAAGGTGGTGCGGAAGGAGCCCCGATCCCGAGATATGAGTCCCGGGGCAACGCCTCACGTGCTGCCGCCACCGGCTAAACCGCCGGGCAAGATCACGCCTATTCACTCAGGATAAGTTCATCCAGAGAGCGCTTGGGGACGTGATGGACGCCGTGCTCATCCCGCCAGTACTTGATGCCGTCCCCGGGCTGCATTTCATCCAGGACCGCAATCTCCTTGGGTTTGCCCAGGGCCAGGACCAGGAGGATCTCAAAGCGTTTCGGGAGATGGAACATCTCCTGGAGCAGGTCTTTGTTGATGGAGCCGATCATGCACCCGGCCAGGCCTCGCTCCCGGGCCCCCAGGAGCATGCTCTGGGCGGCGATCCCCATGTCGGTGCCGAAGCTCTTGGCGATGTGCCAATCCCCCACCACGATGATGTAGGCTGACGGCCGCTCTCCTTCCGGGGGGCCGGGCCAATTCTTCAGGTAGGCGGCCCAGGCCAGGCACGAGAAGATCATCTCGTTTCTGTGGGGCTCGTTGGAGAGGATAAACTTGAGGGGTTGGAGATTGGCCGAGGAGGCTGACAAGCGGGCCAGGTTGACCAGCCACCTCAGGGTGTCCACCGGGACCTCCTCCTTTTGGACGAAACGCCGGCAACTGCGGTTGCTCTTGATCAGGTCCTCGATCATGATAGTTCCCCGGGCCTAAAGGTTGCCAACGTCGGAGGGAAAAGGCCGGAATCCATGTAACACTCTCCTCCATGCTCACGCACAAGGTAGTTTTCCCCTCCCGGCGGCAGGGATTAAAGGGAGTGGGAAGATAACGGCCTAAGATGCTGATTATTCTCCCCCACCCGACCTCCCGTCAGGGAGATTGTGACTTTTTACGCCTTATCAATAATAACCGGGCCACCGGGGCCGCCCTCACGCCGGTTCCTGGCGCGGCGACAGGGAAAAGACCCCTTCCGGGGTGAGGGTGACATTCAGGCCGAAGGTCTCCAGAAATTGGCTCAGGGGGCGGCCCAGGGCAAATTCGGTGGCTTCGGGAGTCATCTCCCAGTCGTCGATGAGCATCTGGCGCAGATAGTGGTCGAAGTGCAAGGCCTCGAACAGGGCGTCGCCGGCCGCTTCGTTCCCGGCTCCCAGGTCGGCCAGGTGGCGGACCACCTCGGCGCAGTCGCAGCGGCTCTGATGCTCCTGGATCAAAGCCCACAATTCGGGCACGGTCACGAACAGGTGCTGGCGCTGCAGGAGTTCTTCGGGCGCGGTTGGGGGCGGGGGCTCGCCCCAGCAATTCTGGCGGCGGCACTGCTCCGGCCGGTCGGCGTAAATCCGGCAGGTCTGGTTGGGCGCCAGATAAAACCAGCACTGGCGGGTGCCCGGGACCTCCCGGACCTTCAGCCGTTCCTCTCTCAGGGCGGTCACCTCTCCCTCCCGGTTGGTCGCCTTCTCTCCGGGTCTGAGAGCATAGACGTCGTTCATGGTCAGGACCTCACGCTGAAACAGCCCGAGGTCGGGGCCGAGCAGGGTAGGGCTCCCCATTTCGCAGCATTCGCCGCAGCGCACGCAGCTGCCGCCGCGCTCCAGGAGAAAGTTGCGGCTGGCGGTCATCAGGCGGCGCCAGGCGACGGCCCGGGACTCGGGATTCAGGGTGTTCCAGTTCTCATAGACCTCTTTGAACCCCGCGGCCGTTTCGATCTGCCGCCGCAGGATCTTGTAGCGCCCACTCTTGGGGGAGACTTGCAGGACCTCGGCCAGGTAGTCGTTCCAGATGGTGCCCAGCGCCTCCCGGGGGCCCTTGGCCAGGGCCTCCCACGGTTCTCCCAGGATTTTGCCTTTAAATTTCTTATCGGACATGACGGTCCGCCTCTCAATCTTTAGTTTTTTGAGGGAGCCCTGCAGGGGGGCGCTCCCTATTCTTAAAAAGAGCCCACGCCTCCACCTTAATTTGCTCGTGGGGGCACACCCCTGGGCGGACACACGGGTCCGCCCCGACGGGAAGAAGCGAGGGGAGTCAGGCAAAAATAGGCAGATTTGCCTCTCCTCAACGCATCTAAAATCTTATCATATCCATGGGCCGGGCGCAGGGGCTTTGCGGAATTTTCGGTTCACCGCCCTTCTGTCTCGATAAAATTCACCAGGCCCAGGGTCAGCTCGGTCATGGCCGTGAGGTCCAGGCGGTCCATCGTTTCCGGAGCCCGGGCTCCCGGTTCCGAGGGGCAAGGCGACGGGACCCGATACCAGTAAAGCCAGCATGGCCAGCCTCCGGCGCCAGGCCATATCCCGCCCCCTGAATCTTCCGGTGGAGCGGCCGTCCCTGGCCGCCGCGCTGAATTTGGCGGCTCATGACGGAGGCAGGCACAGAGGCCCCACCGAGTCTGGACCTTCCGTCGGCCCCGCTTATTACCGGTAATGCAGGGCCAGCCAGACGGTGGGCGTCTCGGGGTCGGTCCACTCCACCCGGTGGCGGCGGTGGGCCGGGATGAGCAGGTAGTCTCCGGGGCGCAATACCCGGGGTGCCGCCTCGTCCTCGAAGCGCAGCCCGGCGCTGCCGGTCAAGAGCGCCACCCACTCGTGGGTGTCCTGGTCGTACCATTCCCCCGGCGGCGTGGCCTGGCCGTGGGAGACGATGCGCTCCAGGCGGAAATTGTCGGTTGCCAGGAGCACCTGGAAGATTTCCTCGGTGATTTCGGGGGGAATGGGGGCAAAGAGATTGGTCATGGGAGACCTCATAAAAAAAGTTCCCAGTGGTCAGTAGTCAGTAGTCAGATTTAGGAAGTTGAGACTATTATCTGATTTTCAAGGGCCAGCTTAAGAATCAGAAACACAAAATAATCACTCGGCAACTGATCAACTGATCACTGACTCACTGACTTCACCTCCGGTGGTCGATGAGCCAGTGCCGGAGATGCCCCTGGGCGTCCAGGCGCAGTTGCAGGACGAAGGGGATGCCACGGCCGGGGATGGAAAACCGCAGGTCCCGCCACTCCAGAAGCTGTTCGTCTCCCTGGGACCCGGCCCGGCAGAGGAGGGGAAACCGGGCGAACTCCAGGTAGCTGCGCAGGATAGCCTCAGCCTCGGGGGAATAGACGGTGGCGGCCGCCGGGGCCGGGGTCCAGGTCTGGATGGCCAGGTGGCCGGGGGCCTGGTAAGGGCTGGCCGGGGCCGGGCAGTCCTGGCTCCGGGTGACGGGGACCACCGGCGCCTGCCCCCCTGCGGCCTGGCGCCCCAGGGCGGCCGCCCAGGGAAGCTGCACAAAGGCCTGGCGGATTTCGGCCGGGCTGGCGGCGATCAGTTGCCAGCGGCGGCAGGAAAAGGGTTGGGGCAGGGCGGCCACGGTCTGCCCCCCGGGGTGACCTCCTGGAAATACCCGGCGGGCCAGGTCCAGGGCCTGGTGGTGATAGGAGGCGCAGACCAGCAGATAGACCGCGGCCGCGGCCAGAACCCCGGCCCCGGCCCGGGGGCCCCAGCGGGGAAAGGCCAGGGCGGCTATGACCCCGGCCAGCAGCAGGGCGGTAAAATAGGGGTCGATGATAAAAATCCAGTCCAGGGAAAAACGCCGCCGGGAAAAGGGGCTGAGCAGCTGAGTGCCGTAGGAGGTGGCCAGGTCCAGGAGCAGGTGCGACAACAGGACCACGATCCCCAAAATGAGCAGGGGTCTGAACCAGCGGGGGCCGCCCAGGACCCGGCCCAGGAGCGCCCCGGCCAGGGCCAGGAGGGGCACGGCCACCAGGGAGTGGGTGAACCCCCGGTGATAGCGGATAAAGGCCAGGCGGTCCCAGTAGATGAAAAAGTAATCCACGTCCGGCAGCACCGCGAAGAGGGCCCCGGCTGCGGCGGCCCACCACCGGGACGGCCCCGGCAGCAGTTGGGAACAGATCACCCCGGTGGCCAGGTGGGTCAGTGGATCCATGGCCACCTCCCGGTCTGGGTGCCGTAGTGGGGGAACTGGCGCAGGAGGTCATCCCGGAGGGCCACGGCGCTGGGATAGCGCTCCTCGAGCTTTTTCTTCAGGCACTTGAGGATAATGGCCTCCAGGGCCGGGGGAATCTCCGGGTTCTCCTCCCGGGGTGGCAAGGGCTCCTGCTCCAGGATCTGGTCGATGAGGAGTTTCTCTACTTCACTGTAAAATGGCAACTCCCCGGTGTAGAGGAGATACATGAGCACGCCGATGGCCCAGATGTCGCTGCGGCGTTCGCTCTGGCCCATGATCTGTTCCGGCGCCATGAAGGGCCGGGACCCCACCATGGTGGCGCTGATCTCCTTTTCCCCCAACATCTTGGCCGCCCCGAAATCCAGGAGCTTCAGATTGCCGTTAGGCTGGATGATGATGTTGTTGGGCTTGATGTCCCGGTGCATGATGCGGTTCTTATGGGCGTGGGCCACCACCTCGATGAGCTGCAGGATGAGGCGCTCCACCAGGGGCCGGGGCAACTCCTGATCCAGCATGTCCCCCAGGGTCTTGCCCTCCACATATTCCTGAATGATGACCAGTTTACCGTCATCTTCCAAGGTGTCAATCAGCCGGGCCACCCCGGGGTGGGGGTCAAGCTTCTGACAGATGGCTGCCTCCTTGCGAAACTTGGCGTTGGCCGCCTTGAGGAAGGGGATTTTGGCCACGTAGCGCCGCTCCGGGCCCAGGGCCTCGGTGTCCGCGATCAGCCAGACCTCGCCGAAATTCCCCTGACCCAGCTTTTTGACCTTTTCATAGCGGCCCCCTAAGAGGGGGGTCATCTGGAGCAGGGCCAGGTAATCCCGGGCGCTGGGGAGGAGGTGGTCCACCAGTCCCTGGAGGGCCCGCTTGAGGGGGGAGGGGGAACCCACCGGCTGCACCTGGAAGCTGACGACCTTGTCCGGGCTATCCTGAAGGGCCAGGTCGTTGATCAACACCGTCACCGGCTGGCCTTCCCGGTTCACCAGGTGCAGCTTCAGGTGCTTCGTTTCCCCGGGATGGGCGAGAATCTGTCGAAAGCGCTCCCGATCTTCGGAGGAATAGAGTAGTTGCTCCAGGGGCACGGGTACCGGGGTCCCCCGCTTGCCCGGATAGCTCAGGAGGCGCCGCAAGGCGGGGTTAAGGTTGCACACCGTGCCCCAGCGGTCGCAGAAAAAGAGGGGATGGCCGGTCTCCTGAAAGATCCGGGAGAATTCCTCGTGAGAGGCCAGGAGGAGACGCCGGTCATGTTGCAGGCGGAGGACCACGGCCACCCGGGCCAGGACCTCCCGGGGCTCGAAGGGGGGGAGGAGAAATTCGTCGGCCCCCACCTCCAGGACCCAGGCCGCGGCCGTATCGGAGAACTCCGCCAGCGCCACGATGATAGGCAGGTCCCAGGTGGCATCGTCATTCTTGAGGCGGCGAATAAACGGCTGCAGCGCGCCGGCCTCTTCCAGGAGCACCAAAAGGTCCGGTGACAGGGCCTGGAGCTCGGTGGCCAACTGGTCCCACCGGCACCACCCCACCTCGTAGGGGGCCCGGTTCAGGAGGTCGGCCAAGTGCTGGCGGGGCTCGCTTTCAGGACCGACGATGAGAACGTAAGGGTCCGGCAAGAAAAGTTTCCTTATGGCCTGCGCCCGGATCGGGAGTTATGTTCTCGGCCACTGCAGCCGGACGGGGGCTCAGATTCCTGACAAAATTTTCTCCCGGTCTCCCCGGGCCGGGGCAGGCCGGCGCCCAGCGCGGCTCCCGACCCCGGGTCAGGCCGGGTTAATCATAATGACAAAAAAATGGCGCGATTTCTCCGGCCTGATCTCAGCCCGGCGCCGGCAGAAAATGGGACCAGCCGCCTCCCCGGCGCGGCGCCGTTCTCAGGCTCCGTCTCCTGGAAGACATTGTCCATGGATTTAAAGGATTTGGCAAGGGCGATTTTGTATTGACAAAACCGGGAGGTCGGGATAAACCAAACAACTGGGAGGCGGGGTAGCTCAGCCGGTAGAGCAGCGGACTGAAAATCCGCGTGTCCCCAGTTCGATTCTGGGCCCCGCCACCACTCATATCAAGCACTTACAGGCTGCCGGGCGCAGCCTTTTCCTTTCATTAATGGTTAAAAAGGAGAAGCAGCATGAAATATGAGCATGTCCCTGACCATATTCTGGAAATGTATGAAAAAATCAGGTCGCAATATTTCCCGCATTTGGCTAATGCGAAAATTCTTTTTCTGATTAATAAAAAGAAGATGATAAGTAAGGGTAATATAGCCCTGGGCAAGATAGTAAAACCTAATGATCTGGTAAAGTTTTTATCCAAAGATGAAGCGCCAGAAAACGGCTATGATTACATTATGCTTTTAGATAACAAATTGATTGCCCATTGTGATGATACTGATATTAAAAGAGTATTGAGACATGAATTGAGACATACATTCTTTGATTCAGATAGTCTTAAGACTCCCTACAAATTGGTCGATCATGACTTTAGCGATTTTTATGATGAAGTGGAACTGAATAAAGATGATCCAACCTGGGCCAAGAGGGTAGCCCAAACGGTGTCTCTCATGTATGACCAGGAAAAAGATGAGAAATAATCGGTAATGCTCCCCTAAAATCGAAACATTTTTGAGACTCATCCGGTTTGGCGTCAGGCCGCGTTCGTGAGGGCCTCAAAACCAGCCATATTCCCCGGGACTCAGGGAACCAGGAGTTGCAGTCCGCAGCCGGGCTTCGAGGTCAACTTCATTCCCGGGTCCCACATCCCCCGAAAACTTCCGGCCGACAGCCGTAAAGCCGCTGGAGACTGAGACCCCTGAAAGGACTGGCGCCAGCCCGGCCTTAAGAGCAAACCTCCGGGACTCGGCCCGCCTCCTCCCTAGACCGCATTTTTCCTGAGCTTCATATCCCAGCCCGACGGAGAGCCCGACACCTCCTTCCTCGACTTCATCCGGTTGGTCGCCGCGGCGTTACCGGGTTCCGTTCCCGTCAGCTTCGCCTGGGGGATCTTGCGCTCAGCGGGTCCCGGCAGAGGCCCCCAGGCTCTCCCTCAGAGAAGTGGATGCGCATGGATAGGGACTATACCGACCACTGGTCCTTGTGGCTCGATCTCAAGATTCTGGCCCAGGCCCGCCCTGCGGTCATCCATGGCAGGGGAGTCCGATAACCCCAGGCGGCGCGTCCTTAAATTCGCCTCGGGTTTCCCGGTCCCAGGCTGGCAACCTGCCGCACCTTCCCTCAACCCCATCGCCGGACTATCCGCCCATGAGCCGATGGCGCTCCAAAAATCACCGGCGCGGCCTCGAGGAGTCGATTGGATGAGGCAAGGCGCCCGCCACGGTTTTCCGGTTCCGCTGCCTCCTGATCCCGGCGACGCTCCAGGTTCTTAAGGACGGATGGGGCCAAGTCCCATAGGCCATGGCCGCGAACGCCGGTTGGCCAGGGGATTTCCTCCTCCACCGCAATAATTCTTAAAGTTCCGAATGAAGGTGCCGATACATAAAACAGATAATTCCACGCCACCGACAAAGGCAAACTCCACCGAAAGGGGAGGGCGCAAAGTCTCCGGCCTAAAGCCTGCGGGCTAAGGAAGCGGGATTGCCGAAGTGGTAAAGGTGAGATTACCCCATGGCTCACACCATGTGGAGAGACCCGGACCGGTGGGCGGCGTGGATTCACACCCTGAGCTTAGGAGGTGGGAATCAAAATCATCATCAGGACCGGCAATTGGGAATAATTACGGAAGTGCAATCTTAAGCATCAAAAGCATCAACCTAAAGGAGAATAACATGAAAACTTACCTGCATAAAATCATGGCGTTTATCAATGATGAGGAAGGCGCTGCGGCCATCGAATATGCCCTGTTGTTGGTAATGGTCGCTTTGGCGATTATCGGCGTGGCGGCCACCCTTGGCCCGAAAATCGCCTCGGTCTTCACGGCTGCCGATACGGCGATGGTGGTTCGCGGCCTCTTAATAACTTGTCCCGGGTTTTTGGAAGGGCCGAAGCCTCAGGGCTTCGGCCCCGGCTTTACCGGGAGAACCAGTCCTGCCAGACGGGGAGACTGCTGCCAAGTCGTCGCCAAAACAAGTGTCAGAGGCTGAATCCTGGTGCCACCAGATAGAGCTCTTTGATCGCAACTCGGCATGAATAAGGGGAATAGGCCCTTAGCGCCTGGTGACATCCTGGTGGATCGAACCCGCTGGAGTCATGGTTCACGCGGCCCCGGACCATGGTTCGGGCTTGAGTTAAACTTGAAACCGGGCAGTCTGATCTCCCGGATCGGGAAGTTGCTGCGGAAGTAAACCCCCGCACCATTATGGAGGGAGTACCAACACGATGCCTCGTTTACCCGGTTGGGCCTGGCTGCTTTTGGCCATCGGTTTTGCCACTCTGGCCACCTATATGGCCATGGGATATCTAAAACGGCAAGCTGCCGTGCGCCCTCCGGCCCAGGAAAAAATCTACGTGGTCAGAGCCAGCACCAAGGCGGGGAAGGAAAAAATTCTGACCATCGCCGAACTCAAGCGCGTCGAATGGAATCAGGCCAAGCCTCCCCAGGATTTCTTTTCCGAAGTGAAGGATGTGGTGGGGCGGGAGACTACGAAATCACTGGCGGCGGATGAAATTATTACCAGAGAAAACACCAAAGAATCTATTCCGGGAATGGCCGGAAAGGTAAGCCCCAACCAGCGGGCCATGACCGTGAAGGTGGACGAAGCCTCCGGGGTGGCCGGTTTCCTGGCCATAGGGAACCGGGTAGACGTGGTGGTAGTCGTGGATAAGGGGGCGTACAACAAAGACCCCATCGCCAAGCTCCTCTTCCAGAACCTGAAAGTTCTGGGCACTGGCCAAAAGCTGGAAAATCGCCCGGGAGACAAACCTCAGATTGTGCCCACGGTGACGCTTGAAGTCACCCCAGAGCAGGGAGAACGTTTGGCCCTGGCTGCCCAGGAAGGGCGAATTTCCTTGGTGGTGCGGGGTCAGGGAGACCAATTACTGGTGGAAACCCTGGGGGCGGGCACCAGTGCCTTATTTGGGACACCGAGGCAGGCCATTCCCCAGGCTCCCGCCGCCGCGACCAAGGTTTCTCCGCCGGCCCGGACAGTGGAGATGATCCGCGGATTGGAACGGGCGCCGGTAAACCCCAGGTAGATAAGAATATAACCCGCTCAGGCTAAGGATCGTCAACCGCGATGTCCACCCAATTCAGCATCTATTATAATTCCCCGGAAAACCAGGAATACCTCCGCAAAATTATCGAAACCTCCGGTGTGGGGAAGTTAATGGAGAGCCATGATCTGGCCCAACTGCCCTCCCAGTCGGTGAATGGCGCTGATGTGGTCTTTGTGGAATATCAGGAAAACAATCCTGAATTGGACCACTGGATCGAAAGAATTCTGGTCAATCCCAAGAGTCCCGCCATTTTCCTTTACTTTAAGGAAATCTCTACGAACAACCTGTGGAAGGCGCTGCGCCTGGGAGCCAAGGAATGCTTTACCTTTCCTATTCAGACGGCAGATTTTCAACAAGCGGTGAAGCGCATCGCGGCCCGGAGCGAAGTTAGGAAAGGGGTGGCAAAACCCACCCAAATCATATCTTTGCTCGGGTGCAAGGGAGGAGTAGGGACCACCTTTCTGGCCGCCAATCTTGCCAGCCTCCTGGCGCAGGAGAGCCGCGGCAAGGTGCTGTTAGTGGACTTGGATCTGGGATTTGGCCAACTCAACTATTTTTTTGATGTCCACCCGGAACACACTCTGACCGAGGTAGCTGAAAATATCGACCGCTTAGATAATAATTATTTACAAAGTATCTTCTGCCCTATCGGTGATAATTGTTACCTTCTGCCGGCTCCGGGACGTTTGGAAGAAGCCGAGGTCATTACCGCCGGCCAACTGGAGAAGATTATCGGCTATCTCAAAGAAAACCTGGGGTTCCGGTGGATATTGATAGACTGTTGTCACCAACTTGATGAAATAACCATGAAGGCCCTGGAGTTTTCCGAATCCTTGCTGCTGGTAACCGCGCAATCCATCCCGGCCATTTCCAACGCCAAGAAAATGCTGGACATCCTTACCGTCTTGGAATTGCGGGAACTCGAAGTCGAAGTCTGGGTAAATTGCTGGGACCGCCAACATGAATTGACCTTGGCTGACGTGGAAAACTTTTTAGGGAAGACGATTGCGGGGACGATAAGTTGTGACTTCAAACAGGCAAGTTTTAGCATCAACGATGGGAAACTCCTGGTGAAAACCTCGCCCCGGCATCCCATAGTTGGAGATCTGAAATTGATGGCCGGAAAAATCAGCCATGAGGATACGCCGGAGGAAACCAACGGCTCCGGCTGGAAATGGCTTCAGCGCCTCTGGAGCAAGAAAAAATCATGAGCCTCCTGGACCGCATCCGGCAACGGCAATTAGAGGGGCAAACGGCCCCGCCCCCGGCCCCTGACCAAGGCCAGAAGAAAGAGTGGGAGCGTCAGAAGAAAGACGATATTTTCAACGAATTGAAGGCGAAGATACACGTGAAGCTCCTGAGTTTGCTGGACCTCACCCGCCTGACGGCGGCCTCAGAGAGTGCGATCCAAGAGGACTTGCGCCGGGGAGTCGAGATGATCCTGGCGGAAGAAAAAATCCCGCTCCCCTCCCCTGAGAAGGAGAGACTCTGTCGAGAAATCAGGAATGAGCTCTTGGGGTACGGGCCCCTGGAACCCCTCCTGGCGGATGCCAGCATCAACGATATTCTGGTGAACAGCTACAGCAAGGTGTTTGTGGAGCGGCGCGGCAAGCTGGAACCATCGATCATCCGATTCACCGACAACGCTCATTTGCTTAAAATAATTGAAAAAATAGCTTCAGGGGTGGGACGCCGCATCGATGAGTCTTCTCCCATGGTGGATGCCCGACTGCCGGACGGCTCCCGGGTCAATGCCATCATTCCCCCTCTGGCCCTGGATGGACCGGCCCTCTCCATCCGTAAATTTGCCCGGGACCCCATAAAAGTGGAGGACTTAATCGGTTTCGGAGCCATCACCGAAGATATGGCCGAGGTCCTTCACGGTATGGTTCAGGCCCGTCTCAACATTCTGATCTCCGGCGGCACCGGTACCGGGAAAACCACGTTCCTCAATGTCTTGTCGAGTTTTATCCCCAACGACGAACGCATCACTCACCATTGAAGATTCCGCCGAACTCCAGTTGCAGCAGGACCATGTGGTTCGACTGGAAACTCGCCCCGCCAACCTGGAGGGTCAAGGAGAGGTTACTCAGCGTGATTTGGTGAAGAATGCCTTGCGCATGCGGCCCGATCGCATCATTTTGGGGGAGGTGAGAAGCAGTGAGGCCCTGGACATGCTCCAGGCGATGAATACCGGTCATGACGGCTCCCTGGCCACCATTCATGCCAACTCGGCCCGGGATGCCCTCACCCGTCTGGAAACCATGGTCTCCATGGCCGGCCTCAATATCCCCGAACGAGCCATCCGGCACCAGGTGTGCTCGGCCATCCATGTGGTACTGCAACTAGCCCGGCTGAGCGACGGCAGTCGCAAGATGATGAACCTCTTTGAGATCGTCGGCATGGAAGGCGAAACAGTCACCATGCAGGAGATTTTTGCTTACAACATGATGGGGCTTACCGAGGACAAGAAAGTGCAGGGCCGCTTTATGGCCACCGGTATCCGTCCCAAGTTTATGAAACGCTTGGAAGCCATGGGCCTCAAGTTACCCAGCAGTCTCTTCCATGAATAGGTGTAACCCCATGAAAAGAAGAAGATGCCCCTTAAATCCTGCTCCTGAACCTGGTCTCAATCCCACTTTGGATGCCGGGGCAGATGCCCGCCAGGGAGGCATTGATGTTTAGTGAATTGTTCCAATCGCTGAATATTTCGTTCTTGATTCTGATTTTCTTGATTTTCCTCAGCTTTTTTTTCCTCATCCGGGGCATCCTCTTGTACCTGGCTAACCCGGAGCGGGCTCACCAGCAGCGGCTCAAGAAGAGGCTCAAAGCCATGGAGGGTCTGGAATCGCCCCTCAACGTAAACAGCCTCCTCAAAAAGGCCAGCCTGGAAAAATCCTTTTTCGACCAGATACTGGATCAATTCAGCCTTTTCAGCCGGATTGAGAGAATGATGTCTCAGGCGAACCTGAAATGGAAAACGACCACTTTTCTGGTCGTCGCTGGGCTGTCCGGGCTGGTGGTGGCGGGGATCGGACTGGCGAAATGGGGTGTCTGGGGTGGGCTGGGCGGCGGTTTGCTGGGTTTGGCCATCCCCTACAAGGTCTTGGCCCGGAGAAAGAAGCGGCGGTTGAAAAAGTTTGAAAGGCAACTACCGGATGCCCTTGACCTGCTGGCCCGGGGACTCAGGGCCGGCCATGCCTTTCCGACGGGATTGCAGCAGGTGGCCAAAGAGATGCCCGATCCCCTGGGGACGGAGTTTTTCGAAACCTTCAGGGAATTTAACCATGGTTTGGACCTGAATACCGCCTTGCTCAATCTCTGTGATCGCGTCGACCTGCGCGATTTGGCCTTCTTTACAACGGCAGTCTTGATTCAGCGGGAAACTGGAGGCAATCTCACGGAGATTTTGGAGAAGATCTCGATCCTTATCCGGGAACGATTCAAGTTGACCGAACAGGTCAAAGCCCTAACCGCGGAAGGCCGGCTGTCCGGGGTTATCCTCCTCGTCCTGCCACCATTGCTGTCTGGCATGCTGATGGTGTTCAACCCGAAATACGAATCACAGCTGTTCCTGCATCCGACGGGTCAGGTCTTGTGTGCGGTGGCTCTGGGTTTTCAGCTGGTGGGTATGCTTTGGATCCGCAAGATTGTGAACATCAAGGTGTAATATGGAAATTATTCAAGTGATTTTCTTCGGGGTCTTGATCGGCGGCATGATCACCTTCCTGGGCGTTTTTCTCAAGCAGCGCCATTCATCGGTACGGCGTCGGCTTCAGGCCAATCCACGGGTCAATGCCGATTTATTGCGGCCCCAAATGAAAGACCAACCTAGCCTTCTTAAGCGCCAGTCTGGCCGAGAAGCTCGAAAAGAAATTCGATCTGAAAAAAGACGGCGCCACGACCAAAAAACTCCAGGCAAAGCTCATCCGCGCCGGAATCTACACCGAACGGGCCGTCCCTCTCTTTCTCGGGATTAAACTGGGGGGACTGCTGGTCCTGCCGCTCCTGGTCTTATTCATCCTGTGGGGAAACACCAACCAGCGCGGCCTGCTGATGGGGATTCCCATCGCCCTTTGCTCCTTGGGATTTATCCTCCCGGATCTTATCCTGAACCGCCTGATAAGTTCCCGCCAGCAAAAAATTAGGGAGGCAATTCCCGATGCCCTGGATCTGCTGGTGGTCTGTGTCGAAGCCGGCCAGGGTTTGGATGCCGCCATCAAGCGGGTGTCGGATGATTTGCAGGAAAGCAGTCCCATCATCTCCCAGGAGTTAATCCTGGTGAACCTTGAGACCATGGCCGGGTTGGAACGGCAGCAGGCCTTGAGGAACCTGGGGGAACGGACCGGGGTGGACGAGTTGATTTCCCTGTGCAATGTCCTCATTCAGAGTGATCGATTCGGGACCAGTATCGCCTCGGCCCTCAAAACCCAATCGGATTATATGCGCACCGCCCGGCGGTTGAGACTGGAGGGCATGGCCGCCAAGACCCCGGTCAAACTGGTTTTCCCGATGTTGCTCTTCATTTTTCCGGCCATCGTCGTTGTTATCTTGGGGCCGGCGATGATTCAGGTCATGGGGGTCTTCGGCAAGGGCGGGTAAACCAGGAAACCTGCAGGCGGGATAGGGGGAGGGTTCAGGTGCAGCTAGGACCTCCCCCTTCACTTTTTCGGGTTACATCTTCAATTCATCCCGGGTGTTGGCCACTGCCGTGGCGGATTTCTGCAGCATGGCCTCTTCTCCCTTGGTCAGGTTCAAGGTCAGAATTCTTTCTATTCCCCCGGCTCCCAGGATAACCGGGACGCCGAAGTAAAGGTCGTTCAGGCCATACTCCCCGGCCAGATAGGCCGACACCGGCACCAGTCGTTTCTGGTCCTTGAGGATGGACTCGGCCATCTGCACTGCTGCGGCCGCCGGCGCATAATAAGCCGAACCGGTCTTGAGCAGCGCCACGATTTCCCCCCCGCCTTTGCGGGTGCGCTCCACCAGGGCGGTGATGCGCTCCGGGGACAACAGATCGGTGAGGGGTACCCCCGAGATGTTGGTGGCGCTGGCCACGGGCACCATGTCGTCGCCGTGGCCTCCCAGGACCATGGCCTGAATCTCCTCTACCGCCACACCCAATTCCATGGCGATGAAGCAGCGGAAGCGCGCCGTGTCCAGGATGCCCGCCATGCCCATGACTCGCTCCCGGGGCAGGCCGCTCACCTTTTTGGCCACGTAGCACATGGCGTCCAGGGGGTTGGCGACCACGATCAGGAAAGCGTCAGGCGATTTAGCCATGATTTCCTTGGTCACCGTACCCACGATGTTCTTATTGGTATTAATCAAATCTTCCCGGCTCATCCCCGGTTTCCGGGGGATGCCGGCAGTGATGATCACGACCTGGGAGTCTTTGCTGGCGGCGTAGTCATTTGCCCCCACCACCTCGGCGTTAAAGCCGAAGATCGGACGTGCCTGCATCAGGTCCAGGGCTTTGCCCTGGGGCATGCCTTCCAGCACATCCACCAGCACCACATCGCCCAACTCCCGGGCCGCAGCCCAATGGGCACATGTAGCCCCCACGTTGCCCGCTCCTACGACGGTAATTTTCGGGCGACCCATAACCTACCTCCTCATGAGATGTTATTGGGGGAAAAGGACATGGGCAGTCCCAGCCTCCCCGGCAATGCTATTTGTCAACCGTTTTTTATTAACCCGTTTACGTTCATCCTGCAATGAAAATCTCTCGGCCTGACGTTGACAGCAAGTAGCCCGGCGCCTATAATCCCTTACTGGATAATGCTTATGGGGATTTTTGTCTACCTGCGGGCCTCCCGGCTCCCCTTTCTCACCGGTTCTCTCTTGCCGGTGGCTGTGGCCACGGCCCTGGCCTATTTGACTGACCACGTCTGGAATTTCCTCCTTTTCGGGCTCACGGCCCTGGGAGTGGCGGCCCTGCAGGTGGGTGCCAACCTGATCAACGATTACTACGACTCCTTTGGCAGCGATCCCTTGAACCGAAATTTTACCCCGTTTAGCGGCGGGAGCCGGGTGATCCAGGATGGGCGGATGAGCCCGGGGCAGGTCAAGACCATGGCCTACCTGCTGTTCACCCTGGGAGTGGGATGCGGCCTGATGCTGATTTTCCAGGGACGTCCCTGGGTGGCCGTCATCGGTCTGCTGGGTCTGGGCGCCGCCTTGTTCTATTCCGCCTCACCGGTCCAGGTCATGAGCCTCGGCCTGGGGGAATTCATGATCTTCCTGGCCTTCGGGCCGCTCCTGACCTGGGGGGCCTATTACGTCCAGACGGGGAAATTCAGCTGGCTGGGCGCCGCCGTCAGCCTGCCCCTGGCCTTTCTCATCACCGCCATCATCTGGATAAACGAATTTCCCGACATGGAGGCGGACCTGGCCGCGGCCAAGCATCATTTGGTGGCCCGCCTGGGCCTGAAAGGCTCCCGCTGGGTCTATGCCGCCTTGATGATAGCCCCTTTCGTCAGCCTGTTTGTCCTCATGGAAATTTTCCATATGCCCGATCTCATGGTGGCGGCCCTCTTGCCCCTGCCCCTGGCGGTGCGGGCCGTGCGCCTGGCCTTCCGCACCGTTCCCACGGACCCGGAGTTTGTGCCCATCCAGGCCCTCACCATCCAGACCCACTTCCTCACGGGCCTGACCCTCACCCTGGCCCTGCTCTATGCGGCCTGGTGGCGATAAAGAGCGGTCAGCTGTCAGCAGTCAGCTTTCGCCAAGACCTATGATTGACGAAGCAAGTAGGGTGCGTTCCACGCACCTTCAATGGTTGGCGGGCTGAAAAACAATGGTGCGTAGAACGCACCCAGACCGCAGAAATATAGGGCGTGCCGTGCACGCCGATTTATGGCGGCCATGGGCCGCCCTATGTATGAGGAAAAATTATGCCAAGCCACATGACCCCACCGGTTTTAATCGAAGTGACCCGGGGCCCCCGGGTGGAGAGTTGTCATCGGGGCCAGATCGCGGTGGTGGATGCCGCCGGTAACCTGGTTCATAACCTGGGCGACCCCGAGGCCTGGGTCTGCATGCGCTCCCTGGCCAAGCCCTTCCAGGCCCTGGCCGTCCTCATCACCGGCGCCGCAACGGCCTTCGGGTTCGGGGCGGCGGAGTTGGCCTTGTTTTCCGGGTCTTTGAGCGGTCAGGACTTCCAGGTGGAACTGGCCACCCAAATCCTGGCGCGGCTGGGGCTGACCCCGGAGGCCCTCCAGTGCGGCGTGCATCCGCCCCTGCACCGCCCCACGGCCCAGGCCCTGGTGAAAGCGGGCTTGAAACCCACGCCCCTGCACAACACCTGCACCGGCAAACACGCCGCCATGCTGGCCCTGTGCGTCCACCACGGCTGGCCCGTCGCGGACTACCTGGATCCGGCCCACCCGGCCCAGGAGCTGATTCTGGGCACCGTGGCCCGGATGGTGGGATTTCCCAAAGGGCAAATCCAGGTGGCCATCGACGGCTGCGGCGCGCCGGTCTTTTACGTGCCTTTGAAAAACATCGCCCTGGGGTATGCCCGCCTGGCAGGGGCGCGGCCGGATTCGCCGGCAGGCATACTCATGGCTGCCATCCTGGCCCATCCCAAGCACATCGCCGGGGACGGCCGTCTCGAGACCACGGCCATGGAGGCCTTGCCGGGCCAGCTCTTCGCCAAGTCCGGGGCCGAGGGGGGCTATGGTCTCAGCCTGATGGCAGGCGGCCTGGGGGTGGCCTTCAAGATCGACGACGGCAGCCAGCGGGCCCTCAACCCCACCGTGGTGGCCATCCTGGAGCAGTTGGGGGCGCTCAGCCCCCCAGCCCAGAACGCCCTGGCCGCTTTCCGGGAACCGCCCATCCTCAACCACCGCCAGGAAGAGGTGGGGCGGATCAGGCCGGCCTTTGCGCTCAAGCCTTGATGCCCATGTGAGGCTCTGGGAAAAGCCATTTGTCATCCTGAGCACGGCGCCGGATTTTGTGTTTTTTCGTATTGGAGAGATGCTTTGGTGATGCAGCCCCTCAGCATGACCGATGCGGGGACTTCTCCGGAGTCTGCATTTGTCTTCAAAAACCTGAGTTCCCTTTTGAGGGTGCGTTTACACCCCAAGAATGGCGCGTGAGAGGCGCCTTCATAAGTGGAGCGCCGGAGGACCGCCGGCGGCGCCGCATAAAACTCCTTGAATCTCTCCCAAATCATGCTATATTTCAATGATATGGGTAGCCATGGATCATCTATAATTCGGGTTGGAATATCATGAAAGTGTTGTGGGCCCCGTGGCGCATGGAATATATCCTGGGGGAAGATAAGCCCCCGGGCTGCATCTTCTGCCCCGAGTCCGGGGAAAACCTGGCGGAGCGGCTGGTGTTATTCAGCGGCAGCCATACCCGCATCATGATGAACAAGTATCCCTATATCAACGGCCATCTGCTGGTTTCCCCCATCCGCCACCTTCCCGGGCTGGATGAACTGACCCCGGCGGAGACGCTGGATCTCATGGCCAAGGTCCGGGAGTCCCTCGCTATCTTGAAGCGGGTCATGCACCCCGACGGCTTCAACGTGGGCCTTAACCTGGGGCTGGTCGCCGGGGCCGGGGTGGAAAGCCACCTCCATTTTCATATCGTCCCCCGGTGGGCCGGCGACACCAATTTCATCCCGGTTTTTGCCGAAGTTCGGGTGATTCCGGAACATTTCCGTCAGACTTATGAACGCCTGGCGCCCCACTTCCAGGCCCTGCCAGATGAGGATCAGACATGCGTTTCGTTAAAGTAATCTTCTCTACCGTTATCGTCCTCCTGGGTATCGTCTTTATCATCGAAAACCTGGAAGTGCTGAAGCAGTCGGTGCGCCTCAAGCTGGAACTCTACTTCGCCACCTTCCAGACCCCCGAGGTCTATCTCTGGGTTCTCGTCTTGTTCTCCTTTTTTCTCGGGGTCATCACCACCGCCTTATACGGCGTCTACGAGCATTATCAGCAGCGCCAGACCATCCGCCAACTCCGGCACAATCTGGAGATTCTGGCCCAGGAGCTGAAGCAGGCCAGCGCCACTGCTCAGGCCTCGGCGGTCCCCGAACCCCAGATTGTCCCCCAGTCCGATTAATCCGGGGGCGCTCCAGTTTCCCGGGAGGGCGGTGGAGCCTTTAGGTATCCTTCGCCCTCCGCTTGAATTGCCCAGGCGCCATGACCGGCCCCCCATCTGACAAAATCACCCCCATGTTGCGGCAGTACCTGGACCTGAAGGACCGGTACGCCGATGCCCTGGTGCTATTCCAGATGGGCGATTTCTACGAGACCTTTTTCGGCGACGCCGAGACGGCCGCCAACGCCCTGAATATCACCCTTACCTCCCGCTCCCGCCAGGGGGACGAGCGCATCCCCATGGCCGGTTTTCCCATCCATGCGGCCGCCAGCTACATCCCCCGCCTGTTGGAGCAGGGGTTCAAGGTGGTGGTGTGCGACCAGACGGAGGACCCGGCCCAGGCCAAAGGCCTGGTGCGCCGGGAAGTGACCCGCATCCTCACCCGGGGCACCGTGGTGGACCCTGCCGCCCTGGACGCCCGCACCGACAACTACCTGGCGGCGGTGACTTTTAAGGGGTCCAGGTGGGGCCTGGCTTTTCTGGAGTTATCCACCGGGGAATTCCGCCTCACCGAAGGCGAGGGCCATGATGCCCTGGCCGATGAACTGTGGCGGCTCAAACCCGCCGAGTTGGTGGTCCCGGATAACCTGGACCCGGCTCTCCTGGCCCCGGCCCTGGTCCCCTTCGACACCCCTCCCACCCGGCGGCTGGTGTCGTCCTATGCCTTCGAGCCCGAGGCGGCCCGGCGGGAGGTGGGTGGCGCCCTGGGCACCCTCTTCCTGGATGGCTTCGGGGTGGACGCCTACCTCCTGGGGGTGGCTGCGGCCGGGGCCATCCTCCGGTATCTGAAGGATTCCCACACCCCTGACCTCCCCCACCTGGACCGCCTGCTGGCGTACCGCCGGGACGACTTTCTGGGCCTGGATGAGGCCACCCTGCGGCACCTGGAGATTTTCGAAACCTGGCGCAGCCGGTCACGCCAGGGGTCCTTGCTGGAAACCCTGGACCACACCGTCACCCCCATGGGGGCCCGGCGCCTGAGCCAGTGGCTGCGTTATCCTTTGCAGGATCAGGCCCAGATCGACGCCCGCCTGGACGCGGTGGAGTTTTTCAAGGACAACGGCCTCCTGCGCCAGCGCTGGCGCCAGACCCTGAAAGGGCTGGGGGACCTGGAACGCCTCACCGCCCGGGTGGCCCTGGAGCAGGCCACCCCCCGGGAGGTGGGGGCCGTGAAAGAGGCCCTGGCCCGGGTGCCCCTCCTGCAGGCCTTGTTGCCCGCCGAGCTCCCGGCCCTGGTGGCCCAGGTGGCGAGCCGACCTGGACGGGCTGCCGGCACTGCAAGACCTGATCGGCCGGGCCCTGGTGGAGGACCCGCCGGCCAACCTGGCGGCCGGCGGCATTATCCGGGAAGGCTACGACCCCGAGTTGGACGAACTCATTGCGCTTAACCGGGAGGGGAAAGACTGGATCGCCCGCCTGGAGGCCAAAGAGCGGGCCCGGACCGGCATCAACTCGCTGAAGGTGCGCTACAACAAGGTCTTCGGCTACTACCTGGAGGTGTCCCGGGCCAACCTGCACCTGGTGCCCGCCGACTACACCCGGAAGCAGACCCTGGTGAACGCCGAGCGCTTCATCACCGGGGACTTGAAGGAGTACGAGTCCCGGGTCCTGGGGGCGGAAGAGGCGCGGCTCAAGCGGGAAACGGCGCTGTTTCAGGAGTTGCGCCGGCAGGTGCGGCAGGAGACCCCCCGCCTCAAACAGGTGGCCCGGGCCCTGGGGATTCTGGACGTCGGCGCCGCCCTGGCCGAATTGGCCGCCCTGCATCACTATAACCGGCCCCGGGTGGTGGCCGAGCCCACGCTCCTGATCAGGCAGGGCAGGCACCCGGTCATCGAGCGGGTCCTGGCCTCCGGCAGCTTCGTGCCCAACGATATCGCCCTGGACGCCGACTCCCAGGTGCTCATCGTCACCGGGCCCAACATGAGCGGCAAGTCCACCATCCTGCGCCAGGTGGCGCTGATCACGCTCCTGGCCCACCTGGGCAGTTTTGTCCCGGCCGCCGAGGCGGTGATCGGGCTCACCGACCGCATCTTCACCCGGGTGGGGGCGGTGGACGACATCGGCCGGGGCCAGAGCACTTTTCTGGTGGAGATGCACGAAACCGCCCGCATCCTCCACCAGGCCACCCCCCGGAGCCTGGTGATCTTAGACGAGATCGGCCGGGGCACTTCCACCTTCGACGGCCTGGCCCTGGCCTGGGCCGTGGCGGAACACCTCCACGACCTGAACGGCGCCGGGGTCAAGACCCTGTTTGCCACCCACTACCAGGAACTCACCGAACTCAGCCGCCTGAAGCCCCGGGTGCAGAACTTCCAGGTGCTGGTGGCGGAATCGGCGGGCGATATCGTCTTCCTCCACCGCCTGGCCCCCGGCGCCGCCCCCCAGAGTTACGGCATCCAGGTGGCCAAACTGGCCGGCGTCCCCCGGGAAGTCATCGCCCGGGCCCAGGAAGTCCTGGAAAACCTGGAATCCGGCAGCCTGGACCCCATGGGCCTCCCCCGCCTGGCCCGCTCCCGGCGCCGCCAGACCCGGGAAACCCCCCAACCCACCCTGTTCGACCCGCCCCCGGAAGAGCCGCAGTAAGCCAACGATGCATAGAAAGTCCGGAGACTATGTTTGGTAATAATTAATAAGATTCAAATTGAGGGGGACATAAGATGCATATATGGAAACTATATCAAATGGTTAAAATATTAGTTTGAACTGCACATAGATAGCAGTGAGCGACACTTTTTAGAACGAATCCGACCTGTTATACTCTTTCTTTTCAACCGCCAGAACCTATATGGTAGACGTCAGGAGCAGTCGGATGCGCCTCCCACTACCCTCAGGCATGGATGGGGATTTTAATTAGAAGGCACAGGAAATTGAACAATACGTCTCGAATAATTGACACTGAAAATATTTAATAAGGGAGGTAACGCTTAACTCTTTATAATATTTAATGAATATACCAGTTTAATTTGTACAATACATGGCATGATTGTTGCTGTACTAAAGCGTAGATAAAGCTAAACCCGTCGCTAGGCAGGGACGGATGGCCACGGCTCTGGGATCAGCCGAGATAGCCGGGTTGCTTGGGATAGGGCTGCCTAGTTTTTCATCTCATTAAGAAATGCTTGCGGCCTTGTGGGGAGAATAACCCAGAGGGGCCATCAGGGGTATCCCCCTGGGCAAAATCAGTAGGTTCCCCACCTGAAATCATTATTTTCCCCGATTCCCACCTATGGTAAAGCGGATTATATAAGAGTCACATTAATTAAATTCAAATGTACTTGGACAGGCCCCTTTACAATTAATTGGACTTGAGGAAAAAGAGACGAAGCAAGTTGACCAGTCCGATGAGTATGGATAGCGGCCACGACACACTTACCGATAATCTGGTCTGGCTGCATTAAGGTGGCAACCGTGGTCAGGATTCTTTCCGTAAAACAAGGGCTGGTTTTCCCCAAAAATTCGAAAACAATTGCGCTCCTCAGACGGGGACTAAACGGTTACTCCCAGAGCAACAGCCGATTATTCAGTTGTTCTCTTTGGGTTCTACGGAGGTAAATCATGCGACGAGTCCCCCGAATCCCTGTTAAGCTGGACGCCGTCCTGATAAGCGAAGGGGTCACCCTCAAAGAGACTATCACCAATATCGGGCTCCAGGGCGCATTCGTGACGGTACCTTCCCGCACCGAGGTGGGTCATCTGGTTAATCTCCGGTTTCACCCACCGTCAACGCCTCAACCCTTGGAATTTTTGGCGCAAACCATCCGCCAGACCGCGGATGGAGTTGGCTTGGAATTCCTGGACTTAGACGACGAGGACCGTCGACGATTATGGTCGGCTCTCATCCCATTATGGCCCAAGAATTTGAAAAAGTGCCCTTATTGCGCCGAGGCGTTGCCCTCCCCCCATGGCCGCAATTGTAGCATTTGCCTTATGCCCCTGGACTTCCAACAAGAAGGATACCTGGAGAGACTCCCGGGAGGGGCTTATACTCCGCGGATGATCGGCGCTTGCCAGGCCATGTCGCAGGTATTCCGGTTGATCGACAGAGTCAGCCCCACCGATTTCCCGGTAATCGTCACCGGCGCCAGCGGCACCGGCAAAGAAATGGTTGCCCAAGCCATCCGTCAACGGAGTCGCCGGGCCATGGGACCTTTTGTGGTAGTCAATTGCGGCGCCATCCCCCGGGAATTGTTGGAATCAGAACTCTTTGGGCATGAACGCGGCTCCTTCTCCGGGGCTTACCACACCGTGGTCGGAAAAGTGGAACTAGCCCACCAGGGCACCCTTTTCCTGGATGAAGTCGGGGAGTTGCCCCCGGAGCTCCAGGTCAAACTACTCCGTTTCCTCCAGGGGTTTACCTTCGAACGGGTCGGCGGTCGCAAGACCATACAGGTGGACGTCCGGATCATTTCGGCCACCAATGCCGACCTCAAAAAGCTGGTCAAGACCGAACGCTTTCGGGAAGATCTCTACTACCGCCTGGAAGGCATTAATATTGAACTGCCCCTGTTGAAGGACCGGGTTGAGGATATCCCGATCCTGGCTGATCTTTTCCTGCGGCGTTTGCGGGCAGAGACCGGCAAGGAACTGGACGGCTTTAGCAGGGATGCCAGGGAGGCTCTCCTGGGCTATTCCTGGCCGGGAAATATCCGGGAGCTGATGAATCGGTTACAGCGGGCGGTGGTAATGGCTGACGGCCGTATGGTTACCGCCAAGCATCTCGGGCTAACCAGGAAATCCGGCCCCCCGGTCAACTCCTTCGACGGGTTGGGCCTGCGAGAAGCGGTATCTCATTTCGAGGCCACGCTGCTGTCCGAAACCTTGATGAGATGCGACGGATGTATCACGAAAACCGCCGAAATGCTTAAGACCAGTCGATCCGTCATTTACCATTTGCTCAACAAGCACAGCCTGGTGGCCAGACCGAACTTGGGTACCTGATGGATCCATCTTCGGCCATCGAAAATTGGCAAGGACGGCTTGAGCAGATGGAACCAAAACCTTAGGGATGAGCGGCGCCTGCCGAGTCAAAGAAGGGCCGGACGTCCAACCCAGCAAGTGGCGATAACTAAATCCATCCATAATCCGATAAATCAAGAGGCCGGGGCTAGGCCAGAGGCGGCCCACTTCGCAATAGCGCCTTCATGATTGTAAAATGCCCCGGTAATGGGGAGCCAGAGGAAAGGCGGGTGTCACTGACGCTTGCCCATCTCACCTTCGGCCCTGTCAACAGGCTCTTGCACTAAAAAAATTCTGCCAGAATACCGAATAACTCCTCCTCTATGCAAAGTCAAGATTGTTTAGATCGTGTGGCTTCGGGTTAGAATCCAAGCCAGTCTCCTATTCGTGGTTCCCAGCGTAGGTGGGACCCGCGCATAGCTTGCCACTATCCGCAAATAATTAATTATGGCGAATAGTTGAAGATATGATCTGCATAACGATATGGGTTCTAGGTGGGGGGATTCCAGGTTTCACTGGCTTCAACGGCGCCAGGCCAGGAACCGGGTAAAGAGGTTCTTGACGAAGGGCGTCAGACGGGTGCGGTTATAGAGATCGCCGGTCTGCCGGATGGCCTCGGCCTGGGTGGGATAGGGGTGGATAACCGCGGCCAGGGCGCCCAGGCCGATCTTCCCCACCATGGCCAGGGTGATCTCGCTGATCATCTCCCCGGCGTGCCGGGCGACGATGGTGGCCCCCAGGATGCGGTCGGTGCCCGGCTTGACGTGAATTTTCACCATCCCCTCGGTTTCGCCGTCCACGATGGCCCGGTCCACTTCGCTGAGCGGTTTGGTAAAGGTCTGAATTGACAGGCCCTGTTTCTCCGCCTCGGCTTCATTTATCCCGACGTGGGCCACCTCGGGGTCGGTGTAGGTGCACCAGGGGATAGTGAGGGCGCTCACCTTTTTGCGGCCCAGAAACAGGGCGTTTTGGATAACAATCCGGGCGGTGGCGTCGGCCATGTGGGTGAACTTGTACTTCAGGCAGACGTCGCCGGCGGCGTAAATGCGGCGGTTGGTGGTTTGGAGCCGATCATTGACCACCACCCCTTCCCGGGGGTCATAGTTGACACCGGCCGCGTCCAGGCCCAAATTCTCCACGTTGGGGGCCCGGCCGGCCCCGGCCAGAATCTCGTCCACCTCGATTTCCCCCGGCTGCCCGGCGCTCTCGTAACGCACCAGCTTGCCGCCTGTCAGTCTTGAGAACCTGGAGAGGTTTCGCTGCCAGGATCAGGTGAATACCTTCCCTGACAAAAGCCTGCTGCACCAGGCGGGCGGCGTCGGTGTCCTCGCGGTTCATGAGGTGGTCGTATTTGTGGAGCAGGGTTACCTGGCAGCCGAGGCGCTGGAAGGCCTGGGCGAACTCGCAGCCCAGGGGCCCGCCCCCCATGATCAGGAGGCGCCGGGGCCGCTGGGTCAGAGAAAAGACCGTTTCGTTGGTGAGATAACCGGCCTCGGCCAACCCCGGAACGGGCGGGTCAACCGCCCGGGCCCCCGTGGCGATGACCGCCCTGCTGAAGTTGAGGGTCTGCCCGGCGACCTCCACGGTCCGGGGGCCGGAAAACCGGGCCTCGCCCAGAAAGACGTCCACCCCCAGGTCCCGGAAGCGCCGGGCCGCATCGTGGCCGCTGATGGCGGCCCTGAGAAGCCGCATGCGCTCCATGACCGCGGCAAAGTCCACGTCAATCTCAGGCGGGGTCTTGAGGCCGAAGCGGGCCGCATCCCGAAAGTCCGCCACCACCCGGGAGGAGCGAATGATGGCCTTGGAGGGCACGCAGCCGTAGTTCAGGCAGTCGCCCCCCAGCAGGTGGCGCTCCACCAGGGCCACTTTGGCCCCCAGTCCCGCAGCTCCGGCCGCACTCACCAGCCCGGCGGTGCCGCCGCCGATCACCACCAGGTTGTAGCGGGGTGCGGGGGTGGGATTCACCCAATCCGGCGGGTGCACGTTGGCCAGCAGGGTCTGGTTGTATCGGTCCAGGGGGGTGGTCTTCGGCACGTCGCTCATGGTAGGGTCACGATCCATCAATTTTTTGTTTACCACCGGTCATACCTTGAAGGCCGGTCGTTTAAGGTCCCCTTTTATGAAGGGGGATTTAGGGGAGATTATTCATGACTTATTTAAATCCGCTTTGCCCCCCCTTTAGAAAAAAGGGGAAGAACAAAGCCGACTCGAATGCCATAGCGATGATGAACCTTACGCCGGGGGTTCCTTCGGGCCGGCTGGCGGCGCGGTTTCCCGGGCCTGCTCTTTGGCCTCAAGCCGGCGCTTCGCAAAACGCACCAGGATAGTCAAACAGATCAACGCCGCACCAAAGGCCAGGACCAGGGTCCAGGGAACTCTTCCCTGGGCCACCCCTTGGAACACCGCGTCGGCTCCCACCACATAGAGGACCGTACCCGGGATGATGCAGAGCCAGGTCCAGAAGGCATAGGTCCAGAAGGGCACCCGGGTCAGGCCGAAACCATAGTTGAGGAGGTTAAAGGGAAAAATCGGCACCAGGCGGGTCAGGGCGACGATAATGGCGCCATGTTCTTCGGTGAGTTGGTCGAGGCGGCGGAATTTTTCATTGTGGCCCAGCCAGTTGACTACTGCATCCCGGGCGAAATAGCGGCCCACGAGAAACGCCAGCCCGGCCCCGAGGGTGGCCCCGATATTAATCAGGATGACCCCCCACACCGAACCGAAGAGGGCGGCCGCAGCCACCGAGATGGGCGCCGCCGGGACGGCCGCCACCACCGCCACCACGTAAATCAGGATGAACACCAGGGCCCCCAGAGAGCCCAGGCTCCTGATCCAGTCCCGCAAGTCCCCCAGCTTGTCGGCAAGACCCAGGAACCGGGCCACCATCAGGATGGCGATGACCAGGGCCAGCAGGATCATCGGCCGCCACCACTGGCGGCCCGGAGCGCCCCGCCCCCCGGGCTGGTCCTGGAATCCAGGGTCAGGGGCCGGGTTGGCCTTTACGGTCGAGGCATCCATGGAGGTCAGCTCCTTGAGGATTAACTGCAAACCCACCGAATGAGATTAGCGGGAAACCTGGCCCTGAACCGGACGGACTCTCCGACCAGTTGCTGGACCTGTACCTCAAGACCCATCCCGGCCCCCGGAAGGCCATCATCCTGGACATGGACGCCACCGACGACCCCACGCACGGGAAGCAGCAACTCAGCTTCTTCCACGGTTATTACGAAGAACACATGTATCATCCGCTCCTGGTCTTTGACGGCCAAGACGGCTTCCCCCTAGCGGCAGTGCTGCGCCCCGGCAACACCCACCCTCCCGCGGGGCCTGGCGGTGCTCAAAAGGTTGATCGAGAAGCTGCGGCAGGCCTATCCCAAGGCCCTGATCCTCTTCCGGGCCGATGCCGGTTTTGCCGTGCCCGCCCTCTATAACTATCTGGAAGGCCAGCCGGAGACCCGCTATGTTATCGGTTTTATCACCAACAACCGGCTGTTGGCAGAGACCGCGCCGCTCTGGCAAAGGCGCAACGCCAGTATCAGGGAACTGGGGAGAAACAACGGCTCTTCACCTCCTTCAGCTATCAGGCGGAATCCTGGGAGCAGCCCGGCGGATCATCGCCAAGGTGGAATATACCGCCTGGGCGCCAATCAGCGCTTTGTGGTCACCAACCTGAGGCGCAACCCCCAGTTTGTCTATGACGACATCTACGTGCTCCGGGGCGACGCGGAAAACCGCATCAAGGAACTGAAGCTGGAGATCAAGGCCGATCGTCTGAGTTGCCATGCTTCCTGGCCAATCAGTTCCGGCTGCTGCTGCACACCGCGGCCTATTGGCTGTTTTGGCTGCTGCGCCACCACCTCCAGGGCACGGAACTGGCTACAGCCAAGTCAACACCTACGGCTCAAGCTCTTGAAGATCGGAGCCGTATACGGGAGACCAGCCGCCGCATCTGGGTGCACCTGGCCTCGGGTTATCCATACCGCGACCTCTTGGCCAAGCTGCTGCAAAACTGCGGCAGGGTTAAAGAAAAAAAAACTTAGGCTTTCTCCCCAATAGTAATCATGGGATGGAAAATATCAACCGCGGTGCGACTCGATTAGCCGGAACCGAGACTGAGGCGATGCAAGCCTATACTTCAACTGGCTTACCACCCTGGGTTGGGGCTTGCCGGTTCTTTGTTAGAGAAAATGGACATAATATTCACTTTATTAAACATGAGAATAGGATGATCTATTTGCTTACCCCCTGTAGATTCAGCGAGATAGGAAGTTGGTATTGAACTTGCATTGTATATTTATAGTGGTTATCATCTGAACCAGGAGGCCCTATGTCAAGCAAAACCATCGAAACCCTGCATACCCTAATGACGAGCCAGCTTTTCATTCTTGCCGTGGCCTTCGTATTATTTTTACTGGCAATCACCCTGGGTGATCCAGGCAAGAGCCAGGCAGTATTTCCTGAATTCTGGACTTAACTGATTCAGGCCATTTACCGGTCTAGGCCACCCATCAGCGCAGCTCTAAAGACCGGGGCGGGGCTGGTTCGCCTTGCGGTAAAGCATTTCTTTCCCAGGATTCCCGGAATCCGGTCCCGGCGGCGCCATGCCCGCCACACAACCCATTTTCCTCCCATCTGCCGTCGCCGCAAGGTCCAGCGGGGACCTCGTGCCCTGCCGCCATCGTCCGCGTGGTAAAAACTCGCCTGAAAATTGGCACACGTTTGGGGGTCTCTCAAGGGTCCCGTGCGTGTCGTCGGTCAATACCTTCCCCGGATGCCGGAATTTTTCCTCTTATTGACTTAGGTCATAGGGCTGACAATCTTTAATGAATACAATGTAGTTAACTGAATGAAGCTCAGGCGGTTAACCCGGGAGATCCCGGCAATCTCTTTAACCAAAGGCAACCAAGGAAGCGAGCTCATGGGAAACAGACAAATTATTCGGATAGATCAGGATAAGTGTGACGGCTGTGGGATGTGCGTGCCGTCGTGCGCCGAAGGGGCTATTCAGATTGTCGACGGCAAGGCGCAGCTGCTGGCAGACCGTTTTTGTGACGGACTGGGCGCCTGTCTGGGGGAGTGTCCCCAGGGGGCTCTGACCATTGAGGACCGGGAGGCGGAAGAGTTTGTGGGTCCGGCCCCCGGAGCGCTGCATCCGGAAGCGCCGGCCCCGCCCCGGCGCCGCGGAGAAGCTTTTGCCTGCCCCGGGAGCCGCATGCAGCAGTTTCAGCCGGCCGGGGCGCCGACTCCGGGGAGCCTCGGCGTTGGGGCACTGGCCCATAAAGCTGCGTCTGGTGACGCCCAAGGCCCCCTTCCTCAAAGGGGCCAGCCTTCTGGTGGCGGCCGACTGTGCCCCTTTTGCCGCGGGGGATTTCCACTCCCGCTTTCTGGAAGGCAAAGCGCTGGTGTGCGGCTGCCCCAAATTCGACGATGTTCCGGAGCACGTGGCCAAACTCACCGCCATCTTGCAGGAGAACGACATCAAGGAGATCGGCATTGTCAATATGGAAGTGCCGTGCTGTTTCGGACTGGTGCAGATCGTCCGCCAGGCCCTGGAGGCCTCGGGCAAGAACCTGCCGGTGAGCATCTGTACCCTGGGGACCGCCGGGCAGGTCCTCCAACAGCAAAAAATCAAGGAAAGATGAGGTTGCCATGGAACAGATGAAATGCCCCGGCCAGGATACCCGCTTTTGGAAGCCCGATGATATCTTTTCGGCGGAATGCCCCAAATGCGGGGCGGAAATCGAGTTCTTCAAGGACGACGCCCGGCGGCGCTGCGCCTGGTGCGGGCATATGTTCTACAATCCCAAGATCGAACTGGGTTGCGCCGAATGGTGCCAATACGCCGAGAAATGCGTGCCGGACCTGGTGAAGGCCAAGAAAGCGGCCCAGAACTTTAAAGAGCTGCTCTCCGAGATGGTCAAGTCCCATCTCCAAGGAGACCCGGCGGCCTGGGACCGGACGGCCAGAGGCCTGGCTTACGCCCAGGACCTGCTCAAGGCCGAAGGGGGCGACCCCAAGGTGGTCCTGGCAACGGTGCTGCTCCACCGGGTGGGGCCGGTTCAGGCCCGGGAGTTTCTCAAGGAACTGGAAACAGAGCCGGAGATCGTCCTTGCCGTGGCCGAGTTGCTGGCCGGCCAGGGCGCCGCTCGGGACCTGAACCGGCAGATCTTCCAGGATGTCCTGGCCCTGATGGAGGAGCCGGGCGGTCCCACCCGGCAGTTCGCCACCCGTACGGCCCAGCGCCTGGCCGAGGCCGGCGAAAAGGGGGGCTGAGACGCGGGGGAGGGTGGGGATGGATAGTTCCTGCCTTCCCCGCACCCCCGCAACCCTTTACGGAGAATCGGACCTAAGGGCCCGATTCCTCAGTCAAATATTAGTCTTAAGAGGTTGGGGGAGGGAGATTGCGGGAGGGGGCTGGGGCTTCCGTCCTGGCTCCCTCCCTCAAGTTTTTTGCTATACTATTCCCCATGTCTGAAACTAAGTTGCCGCCGGCGGCGGCGGTGGCGCGCCTGCTCATCTGGCACCAGGGGGCGCTGGGGGACCTGCTCCTGGCGGGGCCGGCTCTGGCGGCCCTCAGCCGGCATTATGCCGGGGCCCGGATTACCGCCATGGGGCACCCGGAGCGCTGGGGCCTGTATTCCCGGAGTCTGCCCCTGGACGCGGTCTGGGACAGCGGCGAGGCCCGGTGGGCCTGCCTGTTCAGTGACGGGGACGTGCCCCCGGCGATAAGGGCGCGCCTGGCACGGTTCCAACTGGCCCTGGTTTTCAGCCCGCACCCCCAAACCCTCTTGAAAGACCGCCTGCACCAGGCGGGGATCCCTGCGGTCTATTGGCTCCCCTCTTTCCCGGAGACGGGAAGCGAGGCGGTGTCGGCCCTTCAGGCCCGTCAGCTCGCCGACCTGGGCCTTGACTATGCCCCCGGCCCCTTCAAACTGGAGGTGGAACCATATCCGGATGAGGAAACGTCAGAACTCCCCGGCCCCGGGCCCTGGCTGGCGGTGGCCCCGGGGAGCGGCCAGCCTCGCAAGAACTGGCCCCTGGCCCACTATTACGAAGTCAGCCGGGCCCTGGGGTGGGAGTATGGCCTGAAGGTGGTGTGGCTGGCTGGCCCCGGGGAAGAGGCCATGCTGCCGTATCTTGAGGCCTTTGGCTCAGGCCCAGGGCCAGCTTCTCCTGGCGCACCGCCCCCTGGCCCGGGTGGCCCGGGTCTTGTCCCGGTGCCGGTTGTATATCGGGAACGACAGCGGCCTGACGCACCTGGCCGCGGCGGTGGGGGAGCCTGACGTTCTGGCCCTGTTCGGCCCCACCGATCCCCGGGTGTGGGCCCCCCTGGGGCCGCGGGTCCGGACCCTGATAGGGCCCTGTCCCCAGGCCCCCTGTGCGGTGGGCCGCACGATCACTTGCCCTGAGACTGACTGCCTGAATGCCCTGGCCCCGGAGACGGTCCTGGCCGCGGCGGCCCAGGTGCTTGCGGCCCGAGGCGGCCTGGGGGCAGGGGGGGCCTAAGATAATCAGCCGCCGCCGGTTTTTTTACCTCATTCCCGGACGGTTAAAATTTTTGGCCGGGCAGTTTTGGCAGGCTACCATTGAGGTTGCCGCCTGGGACCTGGGTGCAATCCCGGGTCTTGACCACCGACTTCGTACAATAATTTGAACCGATTTCCTTGACGCCATTTCCCCCGATCTCCCCAAAGGCTGAATAGGCTTGACTTTGGGGCCATAGAGGGTAATTGGCATCATTAATGCAATACTATAAAATAGGTTACCCCCGAAAATACCCTAAACCAATTTCTCCTTTCTCCAAATGGCCGGGCCCCCCTCCCGGCCATTATATTTTTGGCCGTCTGGTCAGATCAGTCCCGGCCCAAATTTTTAGATTCACCCAAACGGGCCAGCCCCATCCCTCCTCGGTTTCGTCCCTTATGCCTTTAGCTTCCCGGCCTCCGCTATCCGGCTCAGCTCCGCCGGGCGAAGTATTCCTGGACGAGCTTTAACTCCGATCCCTGGGCGGGCATCGCCGCCCGGAGAGCATTGAGGCGGGCCGCAGCCTCCCGGCCCCGTTCGGCCAGGGACGCGTCTGCCGCCAGGAGATGGGCGGTGTCCCAGGCGGCCTGGTAGTCATTGCAGATGAGGAGCAGGTCGGCCCCCGCCGCCAGGGCCTCCTTGGCCCCCTGGGGCGCCGGCAGGTTGGTGCTGATGCCCCCCATTTCCAGGTCATCCGTGATGATCACCCCGTCAAATTCCAGGCGACGCCGCAGCCAAACTTGCAAGGCCACCGGCGATAGGGTGGCCGGCCGCGCCTCCCACTCCGGCACCTTGAGGTGGGCGGTCATGACCATGGGCACCCCTGCGGCTATCGCCCGCCGGAAGGGCAGCAGGTCCACCTCCCGGTGGGGATCCCCGGATTGGGCCAGGGGCAGGACCTCGTGGGAATCCGCCAGGGTGTCCCCCAGCCCCGGAAAATGTTTGGCCACCGGGATGACCCCGCCGGCCAGATAGCCCCTGATGGCGGCCACGGCGTAGCTGGCGGCGGTCTCCGGGTCCGAGCCGTAAGCGCGGTCCCACAGGGGGCAGGCCGGTGACCGGGGCACGTCCAGGACCGGGGCCAGGTTGACGTTGAGGCCCACCAGGGCCAGTTCCCGGGCCACCTGCCGGGCCAGACGTTCCACCTCAGCCGGCGGGCTGGTGGCGCCCAGGTCCCGGGCCGCCGGGATGAGGGTAAAGGGCGCTTTCAAGCGCTGGACCCGGCCCCCTTCCTGGTCTACCGCCAGGAGCAGGGGCCGCCCGGTGGCCGCCAGGGCCTCCCGCTGCAGGTCCCGGGTCAACTCCCAGACTTGCTCCGGGCTTTCGATATTGCGGGCAAAGAGGATGACACCCCCCACCCTGAGGTCACGCACCAGCTCCCGGGCCACCTCATCCATCCGGGGGCCGGGAATCCCCACCATGAGAAGTTGCCCCCAAAAAGCGGGGTGATCGATCCTTGCCTGATTATCCATGCGTTAGGTCAACCTCCGGTTACTGGTCGAGGTGCGGGGGGTGAAGTTCATTCTGCCTGGCCCAGGTCAGGGGGATCAACCGTTCATGGCCAGGATCTCGGCCAGGTGATAAAATTTCAGGTCGCGGCCCGGGGCGACGCCGAGGCCTTGCAAATGGAGGAGGCAGCTGTAATCCAGAGACACCAGCCCCCCGGCGCCGGTGGCGGTTACTGCGGCCAGGTAGGCTTCACCGATATCCCGGGAGAGCCCGGGGTGCTGCAGGCTGAAGGTCCCCCCAAAGCCGCAGCAGGAGTAATAGGGGGAAACCGTGAGCAACTCCAGGCCCTGCACCCGGGACAAGACCTCCCGGGCTTGCGGCAGGACCCCCAGTTGCCTGGCCTTGCACGACTGGTGCAGGACCAGGGAACCCTCAAATCTCGAGGCCCAGGGGAGGGGCCCCCGGCCGGCCAGCCACTCGCCCACCTCCATAACCCGGGAGGCGAGGGCCGCCACGGCGCGGCGCTCCCCGGGCCTTCGGCCAGTTGGGGGTAGCACTGCCGCACCATATAGGTGCAGGAGGCGCTGGGGCAGAGGATGGTCCCGGCTCCGGCAAAGACCCGGAGGAAGTGGCGCATGAGACGCCGGGCCGTGGCTGCATCGCCGACCGTCCAGGCGAACTGGCCGCAGCACGTCTGGTCCTCGGGGTATCCCCAGGCCACGTCAAGGCGATCCAGAAGGCCGGTCACGGCCCGGGCCACGTGGGGGGCAAGCTGATCCAGAAAGCAAGGGATAAAGAGTTTGATGCCGGTTTCCTTTCCCACTTGCTGAAAATCACCCAGGGAGCTGATCGATTTCTCTCTTTCTTTCATTACCGCGGACCGCACCAGAAATACTCGTGAAGTCCCTCATTTCTTCCTGCCGCTCTTTTATCACAAATACCGGGGGCGGGGGAAGGGGCTGGTGCCCGGGCCCCGGCCCGGAAGAGTCCCGGGTTCAAGGTTCGAAGATCAAAGTCGAGGGGGTAGGCCCATCCTGAACTTTTCATAGGTTACGGGTGGCCCGAGGGGACATGAATGGCTGATCAGAAATTAGCGGGGAGACGGGACGCGGCTGCCTGGCCGCGGCGAAACCGGTTCGGCAGGGCCGTCGGGCCACCGCCAACGGTGGCAGCTGCCACCCGCAGGTGGTCAAGACTCCTGAAATTCAGGTCGTGGCAACGGTAGTCCTCCCCCAGCCGGACCGGGTCCATTCGAGGCCATCGTTTCACTTGACAGTCAGGGGGTGGTTTTTATAGAATGAAATCAAAAATTTAGAAATAATAACTAGTTGACTCTAAAAGGAAACCCTCCATGCCCGAGGCCCCGGCGCACATTCTGGTAATCGATGATGACAAGGCCATGCGGGACGCCTGTTTCCAGATCCTTTCCCGGCAGGGGTACCGGGTGGAACTGGCGGCCAGCGCCAAGCAGGGCCTCACCCTGCTGGAGCGCCTGTCCTTTGATGCCATCCTCCTGGACCTGGTCATGCCTGACATGGACGGTCTGGAGGCCCTGAAAAAGATCAGGGCCCTGGACCCGGACGTGGAGGTCATCATCATCACCGGCTACGGCACCATCCAGTCTGCGGTGGAATCCATCAAGGCCGGGGCCTTCCATTTCCTCTCCAAGCCCTTTGTCCCGGACGACCTGAGAAACCTGGTGAGCCGGGCCCTGGGAAAGCGGCGGCTGGACCTGGAAAACCTCTATCTGCGCCAGGAACTGAAGACCAAAGACGAGCGCAATGTGCTGGTCTATGAGAGCGAACCCATGATCCGGATCATGGACATGATTGCCCGGGTGGCCCCGACGGACTCGACCGTGCTCATCACCGGGGAATCCGGCACCGGCAAGGGACTGGTGGCCCGGAAGATTCACCAGTTGAGTCAGCGGTCCCGCCGGCCGTTCATTACCGTGGATTGCGGCACTTTGGTGGAGACCCTGTTCGAGAGCGAGCTCTTCGGGCACGTCAAGGGCTCGTTCACCGGGGCCGACGCCAACAAAATCGGCAAATTCGAGCTGGCCCAGAACGGCACCCTGTTCTTTGACGAAATCAGCAACATCGGGCTCGAGGTCCAGGCCAAGCTGCTCCGGGCGGTGGAGGAGCGCAAGATCTCCAAGGTGGGCAGCCACCGGGTGATCACCGTGGATGTGCGCATCATCGCCGCCACCAATAAAGACCTTACCAAGGCCATCAAGGACGGCACCTTTCGGGAAGACCTGTTTTACCGCCTCAATGTCGTCTTGCTCCAGATGCCGCCGTTACGGGAGCGCAAAAGCGACATTCCCCTGCTGGTCCAGCACTTCCTGGAGAAGTACAACAGCCGCCTGCGGAAAGACATCCACGGCATCTCCCCGGACGCCCTGGAGCTGCTGGTGCGCCATGACTGGCCCGGCAACGTCCGGGAGTTGGAAAACACCATGGAGCGCCTGCTGGTCCTGAGTCCCGGCCCCTATCTGGAGCCCGCGGACATGGTCTTTGCCGGCACCATCCTGACCCCGGCCACCGAAGCCGCGGTGGGGACTTCTCTCAAGGACCTGGAACGGGACCACATCATCCAGACCCTGCAGCGCTACGACGGCCACAAGAGCGAAACCGCCCGGGCCCTGGGCATCGACCGCAAGACCCTCCGGGAGAAGCTGAAGCGGTATAATATTGAATGAGGCGATGTAGCAAGAGCCCGGGGTTCAGTGTCAGTGGGAACCAGTAGTGACGGAAGTTTGGGGAACGAGAGTAGGGGCGTTCCCAATGCTTTCCACCCTCGTTCCCAAGTTGCACTTGGGAACGTAATTATGGCCCAAGCTTGGTTTGGCGAGACTAAATTATTAATGGCGCTTCCTGAAAATATAAATTTAATCTACAAAGCAAAGCTTTGCAATGAATTGGGTTCCTAAGCGCAGCTTGCTTGGGAACAAGAATAAAAATTGAGGAACATATGACTAGTCAGAAATATCAAGTCTGCATAAGGCATTGGCAGAAGACATAACTATGCCTTACATTTGGGTCTCTGATCCTCTAAAGACCAGCGGCAAATCGCTGAAGATTATTAATCACGAGGCAAGGCTAGTCAATCGTTTTTGTAAAGTGCTCAAGATAGATGCGCAGCTTTAGAAAGAGGTACGAAAGAACGAACCATGGGATTGCACCTTCATCGAACGCGACCCCGTCAGTCGTGATTAACGGATGGTACAGGGAAAGTCTTGGAATTGAACAGATTGAAAAATGGAACTGTAATGTAGATTTGGAGATTAAGCAAACATGCTTATGCCAATGGTGTCCTTGTCATTATATGCCTCAGATCAGAGCCGCTTTCGATCACCTTGATTACAGCGTCAAATTGGCGGTAATTCTGGGGATACTCGGACTTGTTCTTGGAATTATCAGTTTATGCAGATAAACAGAATTACCCCTCTGTTCCCAAGTTGTACTTGGGAACGCTATATTGCTCAAAGCGGACACTTTCTCCAAACCTAAAGGGGAGATAGAGAAATGAAAACGGACGATAAAAATGCTTAATGATCTAAGCCATAATAGGAAATGTTATAACAATGGTATTAGCGATGTCAGATCTTACGTTGCGGGTACAGATAAAACGTTTATTACAACTGAAGCAGACAAAACGATTATTTCAAACGATAAAGGAACTTACAGTTTTTAAGAGAAATGACTGCTGCGGTTATCGCGTCAAGGTGATTGATGGCGTCAGTTCCGTTTACATGGTTGATAATTCAATCATGACAGTATTGAACCGTCAAAACAGCCGAGAGAAAGGTAGCCCAATATACTGTTATAGATAGGTTCTCTCCTATCGAACTTTGGTTTAAAATGAAAGATAGATGATGAAGATACCAACGAATAAACGTATAGAGAACGAAAAGTATTTCCTTGGATAGGTCCTTTAATAACGCTCAAAGCTGAGCTTTGAAACCTTATCATCATTATGCGTAGCCGTTATAAGATCGTCGAGTTAGAAGCCCCTCATTTCATTACCGTGCACCTTGGTGGGCTGGCTACCCGTCTTCACCCGCCCAAGAATATCTGGACATTATCACGGCCTCTCTGACCTTCTGCCGACAACAAAAAGGGCTATGCGCCTCCATGCCTATGTTATCCTGGACAATCATCTTCACCGTGGTCTGCCTCACAGATAATCTGATCCCAGGTAATTCGGAGATTTTAAAAGACATACTGCCAAAGAAATCCTGGCGGCCGCCCGGCAAGACGACAAGCAATGGTTACTCAAGCAGTTTGGAATTCTTTAAAAGCCTGCGATAAAGGCGACAGTCAACATCAGGTTTGGCAGAGAGGGATTCCACCCTCAGGCGATAACCACGGAAGATATGTTCAAAAGAAGCCTATGATTATATTCATTATAATCCCGTGAGGCTGGGATTAGTGGACCACCCCGGGGAATGGCGCTATTCCAGCGCCCACGCAATTACTTCGGCCAGAATGGGGTGTTAGAGATTGATGTTGATGAATTATGAGGCGCAAAGTTGGAAACCATCGTCGTTCCCAAGTACAACTTGGGAACGAGTGGAGAAAAAATAACTAATCTGAATTTCTTCCGGCCTACACGACTCCAAGCCCTCATCCTGGTCTTCGGGGCCGGGGCGATGATCTCCCAGGTGCTGATCCTCAGGGAGCTGCTGGTCCTGGCCCAGGGGCAGGAGCTGAAGCTGGCGTTGGGGTTGTGGGGCTGGCTCCTGTGGGTGGGGGTGGGCAGCCTGGCGGGGGGGCGCCTGCATCCGCCCGGGGCCCCCGGGGCCGGGCCGGGCCGGCTGGGGGGCCTGCTGGCGCTCCTGGGGCTGCTGTTGCCCGCCACCATCCTGGCGAGCCGGGCCCTCCCCAGCCTGGCGAGCCTCCCCCTGGGCCAATCCCTGCCGCTGTCCACCACCTTCCTGCTCTTTGTGCTCCTGCTGGCCCCCACCGGGCTGGTTTCCGGCTATTTTTTCCCCAACGCGGTCCAGGTCCTGTCGGCCGAGGCTCCCCCCAGGGCCGTCGGGCGGGCCTATTATCTCGAGACCCTGGGCGCCGCCCTGGGGGTGGCGCTGCTGCAGCTTTTTTTGGTGGGCCGCTATGCCAACCTGAGCCTGGGGCTGGCCGTGGGCCTCGGCCTGGCCCTGGCGCCCTGGCTCCTGGCCCGGCCCCGGTCCCGGGCGGCCCGGGCCGCGCTCACCCTGAATCTCCTGGTGTTGGCCGCGGCCCTCCTGTTCGCCCCCCGGTTGGAGCCGCTCAGCCGCACCTGGGAGTGGCCCGGGCGGCAGGTGATCGCCACCGTGGACAGCCCTTATGCCCTCTTGTCGGCCAGCCGGGAAGCGGAGCAGATCAGCTTTTTTGCCAATGACCTCTGGCAGTTCACCTATCCCGATCCCCTGACCGCCGAGCACCAGGTCCAGTTGGGCCTGCTGGAACACCCCGAGCCCCGGCGGGTGTTGCTGTTGGGGGGCGGCGTGGCCGGCTTGGGGGCGGAGATTCTCAAGACCCGCAGCGTGACGGAGCTCACTTACGTGGAACTGGATCCCTATCTGGTGCGGCTGGCCCAGGGGCTCCTCCCGACCGTGGCCGATCTGTCCCGGGACCCCCGGGTCCGCCTCATCTACCAGGATGCCCGCCGGTTTATCGAGACCACGCCCGACCGCTACGACGTCATTCTCATGGCCCTGCCGGAACCCAAGAACGCCCAGTTGAACCGCTTTTATACCCGGGAATTCTACCGGCTCGTGGCCCGGAAGCTCTTGCCGGGAGGGGTTTTCAGCTTTGCCCTGCCCGGGGCCGAGACCAGTCTTTCGCCCCTCAGGGCAGCGTATCTGGCCATGGCATACCACACCCTGGGCCAGGTCTTTGGCGAGGTGGTGGCCTTTCCGGGAGGCCAGGTGCGGTTCTTCGCCTCCACCGGCCCCGGCGTTTTGGTCTCGGACCCGGAGGTCCTGGTGCGGCGGCTGAAGCAGCGGCAGCTGTCGTTACAGTACGTGCGGGAATATTATCTTCTCCAAGACCTCTCCCCCTGGCGCCGGCAGTACCTCAACCAGGTCCTGGGCCAGCCGCGGCCTGCCGTCAACACCGATCTCAACCCCCGGTGCTACTTCTTTGACCTGGTGCTGAGCACCGTCCAGGAAGGGCTGGGGGTCAAGGAGGCGCTCCTGGCCTTGCAGAAGCTGCCTCCGGCGGTTCCCTGGGCGGCCCTGATCCTGGCCACGGTGTTGACCGGGGGCGCCCTGCGCCGCCGCCCCGGAGCCCGCGCCCTGTACCAGGTGGTGGTGATGGGTCTGGGGACCATGGCCCTGGAAATCCTGGTGCTGGTTTTGTACCAGATCAGACTGGGTTCCCTCTACCAGCAGTTGGGGGTGCTCATCGCGGCCTTCATGGCCGGGATGGCGGCCGGGAGCCTGGCGGGCTCTCGCTGGGCCGGCCGGGCCCGGGGCGGGCCGCGCCTCCTGGCGGGGCTGCAGGGGGGCCTGGCGATCCTGGCCGTCTCCCTGGCCCTCTGGCTGCAAGGGAGTGTCACCGTCGGGTCGCCCGGCTCGGAGTTCTGGACCCGGGCGGGATACGTCCTGGTGTTGGCCATAGCGGGCTTCGGCGGCGGCGGAATCTTTGCTGCGAGCGCCGCACTCTGGCAGGAGTTCGTACCTGCGGCCCGAGGCCAGGGCGGGAGGCTCTATGCGGCTGACCTGTTGGGGGCTACCCTGGGGACCCTGGGGGTCAGCCTGCTGGTGCTGCCGGTGTGGGGCATCTTGCCGGCCCTCTGGTCGGTGGCGGTTCTCCATGCCGGGGCCGGGGTGATGGCGCTCCTGGCCCCGGAGGCCTGATGACCGACGGCATTGCCCTCAGCCGGTCCAAAACTCGCAGTACCGCACGACGTCTGGAAGAGGATTTGAGGGGGCGAGGGAGGATTGGTTCTTTTGGCAGGGCAGAGGCCGTTTATGAAAATGACCGGTGATTTAGGCGGCCTGGCCCATTCCTCCCCCGGCTTTAACTTATTGGTTTCCTAGGGAAAGAATTATATTTTATTTATCTTTTTTTGTGCTCTGACCGATTGCATTATGCAGGAGATCAATGTTATAGTAATATTCACAGATAAATTAGTAGTGGTGTCCCCGCATTTTGTCTGGCTTTTCCCCGGATCACAACCCCAAGCGCCGGGACGGTTACTTTTCATGCACTGACGGCCATCAGGAGGCTCCTCAGCCTGTTTCGGAGGAGGGCAGGATGGGCATGATCGCGTTTTATGCCGGATTATTCGTTGGCATCCTCTTTGGTTTCTTATTTTCATCCCTATGGGCTTTTTCCCTGGCAAGGCGTAAGGTAGGGGCGCGGCCCGACCAGGCCGAGGCATTAACCCCGGCCAATCTCCTCAAGCCTTGAAGCGGGGCGTCCGCCATCCCCGGTCCTCACCCGGTTCAGGTTGGGGATCGGGGATGGCGCTCCCTGGAGCCTGCCCACTCACCCACCGGTTAGACCCGCCCATCACCCTTTAAGTTCCCCCCTGGCAACAGCCCGCAGTTTAAGGGTTGGTTAGCCATTTCCCCAAGACGAAACCGGTATTCCCCATCGTGAAAACAGGGTTTTCGGGAATAGATTTTTTGGGGGCGCCGTCATACAAAAGACCTACGAGCAGGGGCTTGGCGGCAAGGTGGCAGGGCCTGCCCGGAGGGATGCGGTCGGCGTGTCCCCGGAGATGAAGGGGCCGGGCTGGTAATGTCCCGGCGAAAAAAACCCGTGAGGAAGTTACGCAGGGGTTGAGGAGGCAGGCAAGATGGGGATGATCGCCTTTTATGCCGGATTACTCGTTGGAATTCTCTTTGGCGTCTTATTTTCATCGCTGTGGGCTTTTTCCCTGGCGAGGCGTACGGACGTGGCGAGGCCTGACCGAGCCGAGGGACGATCTCCGGTAAATTTTCCGGAGCTTGAAGCGAGGCAGTCGTCCTCTCCAGGTCCTGACGCGGTTCAGGTTGGGGCCCAAGGACAACGATCCCCGGAGCCCGGCCCTTTACCCAGCGATGAGACCCGCCCGTCTTCCTTGCCATTTCCCCTGGCGGCAGCCCGTGGTTGAAAAATTGGTTGGCTATTTCGCCAGGAGAAAAAATATTTACTCCCCGAAAGATCAGGTGCGGCCGCAGGGAGAATTAAGCGAATCAGTAGCGGCGCCTTAATCCCTCCGGGGCCTTCAGGTGACCAGTTGAGGCAAATAGTCCTGTCCCGCTTGTCTTCCGGCTATATGGACAGCAGCAAAGATATCTTCCAGCCCGATCTGTTGTGAATCAAAGCGGACGGTAAAAAGGTCCTCCTGGGCGTCATAGGTTACTGCTGAGATACCCCGGAGGGCGGTGATGGCGGCGCACACGGCGTCAGGGCAGCCGCTTCACACAAACCCACCCTGCTGCACCATGCCCGCCACCCGGAAATTTACGCATACTGTCCATGGGAGTCCTCCGTCTGGCCTGGCCAGCCGGCTTCCGTCTGCACCCGCCCGCTGGTTATTTAAGATAATACAGTTTACCCGTTTATATTCTCGGCGCCTATAACTACCGGGCGGTTCCCCCTGGGTGGCCCCGATACCGCAGGCGTCCGCGGCATCGGGCCAGGCCTTGCTAAATGGCAGAAAATGACTAACTTAGAAGCCAACCGGAGGGGCCGGGCGCTGAGGCCACCAAGGATTAGCCCGGCCGCCAGGGGGCCGAACTCCTGAGGCGAGGGATGATTTATCCTGACGCCCCGGGAGGTTCATGGGAATGCGCCGCAATTGGCGGCCCAGGCTCCCCGGCGAGTCACTGACAGGGCTTTCCCGGAAACAGGTTCGGGGTATGACCAGGCCCCGGGAGGGGCCCCTGGGTGGTCCGGAAGCACTCTCTGATTTCGGCCTGCATTTTTTTCTTTACCTCAGGCGGGTTTTTCTTTATTATTTTAGGTAAATTAGCTCACAGGCGATCGAGCTGCCAGCCCCGGTAAGGGCTTCGGCGCACGCCACCAAGGAGTAGAGCGGGATGAACAAGTCGCAACTCATCGAAGCTCTGGCCAAAGCTGAGAATATCACCTTGAAGAAGGCGGAAATGGTGGTCAACGCCGTTTTTGAGAACATGGCGGATGCCCTGGTGCAAAAGGAACGCATCGAAATTCGCGGTTTTGGCAGTTTCAAGGTGAAATTTTACAATGGCTATAAAGGCCGCAACCCCAAAACCGGTGATCTCATCAAGGTAGATGGCAAGAAATTGCCCTTTTTCAAGGTCGGCAAAGAACTGCGGGAACGCGTCGATCGTTGAGCCGTTTTTAAGACCTGGTCGTGCTAGATGGGGAGCTAGCGGTGCCCTGTAACCCGAAAACCGCTTATGCGGGATTGAAGTCCCTCTTTGAGAATTGCAGCGCTGCCGTTGACTGCTGACCAGGGCGGCGGATTGGACCCTGCGCAACAGACGCTTGTGAACCCCGTCAGGTCCGGAAGGAAGCAGCGGTAAACAAGGCGGTCTGTGTCGCGGTGGCTACTAATCCATCAACCCTCTGGCCACGGTCCCCGGTTGTGGCGGATTCGAATGAGGGTGCACGGCCAGGCTATTTTTCCTGCGGTAATCCTGGGCATTCTTTTCAAAAACTCCTCAATTTTCTGACTTCTCGTGGTCAGGCAGGCGCTGGCCTTCCCCAGGGGACGCTCTCTGGGCTTGCGGCTGGAAAACCATACCCGGGCAGGCATAAGGGGGTTGTCACCTTCTGGGAGATGACTCGACCCCCGCCTGCCCTCCGGAGCTCAGATGGCCCTACTTTCGGTAATCCTGGCTCATCCCCGGCACGGCAGCTTCAACCACGCCATCGCCGCCACCGCGGTGCATACCTTGGAGACCCAGGGGCATGAAGTCCGGTTTCATGACCTCTACCAGGAAAACTTCGATCCCGTCCTGGCCGCGCCCGAACTCGAGCGGGAGGCCTTCCTGCACCCGTTTTTGGAGCAGCATTGCCAGGAGATCGCCCAGGCCCAGGGCATCGTCATCGTCCACCCCAACTGGTGGGGCCAGCCGCCGGCCATTCTGAAGGGCTGGGTGGACCGGGTGCTCCGGCCGGAGGTGGCCTACCGGTTCCGGGAGGGGGATGCCGGCGAGGGTGTCCCGGTGGGGCTGCTTCAGGCCAAGGCTGCGGTGGTGTTCACCACCTCCAACACCCCCCGGGAGCGGGAACTGGCCACCTTCGGCGACCCTCTGGAAACCCTCTGGAAAAACTGCATCTTTGGGTTGTGCGGCGTCCCGCTCTTTTTCCGCAAGAATTTTGCCGTGGTGGTGACCAGCACTCCTGACCAGCGGCAGGCCTGGCTCAAGGAAGTGCAGGAGACGCTGTACATCTTCACCCCGACCTGATCATAACGCGCCCCTGCGGGTCAGGGGTGGTGCGCACACAGAGGGGCCATAGGCCGGCCTCTGGCGGCCTAGCCGCGGCTGGCGTTCAGAGGTCATCGCCGCAGGCTGCCACCCTGCGTTATCCATCCCCCTGACCGGGCTAGTCAGGATAGGGAGGCGATATGCACCAAGACGACCGGTATGTGCGCTGGTTCGAGACCTTGCGCAACACCGATGTGCCCCTGGTGGGCGGCAAGAACGCCTCCCTGGGGGAAATGGTTCACACCCTCAAGGATCGGGGCATTGCGGTGCCCCACGGGTTTGCCACCACCGCCGCCGCCTATTGGGAATTCCTGAAGGTCAACGATCTGGCCGGCAAGATTGAGGCCTGGCTTCAGGACTGGCGCCAGGGGGCGAAGTCCCTGGTGGAGACCGGCAAGGCTATTCGCCGTCTCTTCCTCCGGGCCCATTGGCCCCAGGAAATCGCCGCATCGATCAGCATCGCCTACCACGAACTGGGCCGGCGCTATGACGTTAATGACGTGGACGTGGCGGTCAGGAGCAGCGCCACCGCCGAGGATTTGCCCGATGCCAGCTTTGCCGGACAGCAGGAGAGCTTTCTGAACGTTACCGGGGACCACGAACTCCTGGAGGCCTGCCGCCGGTGTTATGCCTCCCTGTTCACCGACCGGGCCATGATCTACCGGCAGGAGAAGGGTTTCGATCACCTGCGGGTGGCCCTCTCCATCGGGGTGCAGAAGATGGTCCGGGCCGACAAGGCCGGCTCCGGCGTCATGTTCACCATCGACACGGAGACGGGCTTTAAGGACGTGGCGGTCATCAACGCCGCCTGGGGGTTGGGCGAGAACGTGGTCCAGGGCACGGTGAACCCCGATGAATACATGGTCTTCAAACCCCTGCTGGCCAACCCGGGATTGATCCCCATCATCGAAAAAAATCTGGGGGCCAAGGAAAAGACGCTGGTGTACGCCATGGGCGGCACCAAGACCACCAGGAACATCGATACCGCCAGGGATGAGCGCCAGGCCTTTGTCCTGGCCGACGCCGAGATTCTCACCCTGGCCCGGTGGGCGGTGAGCATCGAACAGCATTACGGCAAACCCATGGACATCGAATGGGCCAAGGATGGGAACACCGGCCGGCTGTACATCGTCCAGGCCCGCCCGGAAACCGTTCAATCCCGCCGGGAAGCCGGCTACCTGAAAACCTATGAGATGAAGCAAAAGGGCAAAAGGCTGCTCACCGGCCTTGCCATCGGGGAGGCCATTGCCGCCGGGCGGGTCTGTCTCATCAAGAGCGCCGGGGATATTGCCCGGTTCAAGGATGACGCCATCCTGGTCACCGAAATGACGGACCCCGACTGGGTGCCTATCATGAAGCGGGCCCGGGGCATCGTCACGGACCACGGGGGGCGCACCTGCCACGCCGCCATCGTCAGCCGGGAGTTGGGCATTCCCGCCATTGTCGGGACCGGGAAGGCCACAGAAATTCTCAAGAACGGCCAGAAGATCACCATATCCGGGGCCGAAGGTGACCTGGGGTATGTCTATGAGGGCCTCCTGGAATTCCAGGAAACCGAGGTCAACCTGGAGAACCTCCCCGAGACCCGGACCCGGATCATGATGAACATCGCCTCCCCCGCCGCGGCCTTCCGCTGGTGGCGCCTGCCGGTGAAGGGCATCGGCCTGGCCCGCATGGAATTCATCATCAACAACATCATCAAAATTCACCCCCTGGCCCTGCTCCATTTCGACCAGGTGACGGACCCGGCGATCCGCCGGGAGATTCAGGCCCTGACCCAGGGGTACGGGGACAAGGTGGAATATTTTGTGGACAACCTGGCCCGGGGGATCGCCAAGATTGCCGCCTCCCAGTATCCCGAGCCGGTGATCGTCCGCATGAGTGATTTCAAAACCAACGAATATGCCAACCTCATCGGCGGCCGGCAGTTCGAGTTCCAGGAGAACAACCCCATGCTGGGTTTTCGGGGGGCGTCCCGGTATTACAGCGACCGCTACCGGGAGGGGTTCGCCCTGGAGTGCCGGGCCGTGAAACGGGTCCGGGAAGAGACGGGCCTGGCCAACGTCATCGTGATGATTCCTTTCTGCCGCACCTTGAAGGAGGCGGACCGGGTGCTCGAGACCCTGGCCGCTAACGGCTTGAAGCGGGGTGAGGCGGGGCTGGAAGTCTACGTCATGGCCGAGATCCCGTCCAACGTCATCCTGGCGGACAAGTTTGCGGAGCGCTTCGACGGCTTTTCCATCGGCAGCAACGATCTTACCCAGTTAGTGCTGGGGGTGGACCGGGATTCCTCGGAACTTGCCGAACTCTTCGATGAGCGGGACGAGGCGGTGACCAGGATGATCCGCAGCCTCATCACCAGCGCCCATGAGGCCGGCCGCAAGGTGGGCATCTGCGGCCAGGCCCCCAGTGATTACCCTGATTTCGCCGAGTTCCTGGTTTCCTGCGGCATCGATTCCCTTTCCCTCAACCCGGACAGCGTCATCAAGGTGATCCGGCAGGTGGCCGAGGCGGAAGGCCGGCAGTGAGCCGGTCCCGGGGCCGCATCGGCAGCGGCTACCGGTCGGATTTTTCCTAACTTTTCATAGTCTTCGCCAAAGAAAAGCCCTGGTGAGATTCACTCACCAGGGCTTTTCCCTGCACCCGCTTAGCAGGCGGAATCCGGTTTGCCTCAGGCGGCTCAGCCGGGATTAGGCCCGTAATAGGGGGCCTGCTGATAGTCCCCCTGCTGCTGGTAGCTACCCTGCTGAGGCTGATAATAGCCCTGCTGTTGCTGCGGCGGCTGATAAGCCCCCTGCGCTTGTGGCTGACAAGGTTGCGGCTGATAGGGGGTTTGGGACTGCCCGTAGGCTAATCCGGCTATGCCACCCCCGGCACCTCCGAGCAAACCGCCGATAGCCGCACCCCTCCAGGGATTGTTGTGATTGACGGCGGCTCCGATGCCGGCCCCCAGGGCCGCACCCAGACCCGCACCCGTGTAGAGGCTGGGATTTTGATACGGCGAGGCGCATCCCGCCAGGAAACTCAGCCCTACCAGACTTAAGATTATGAACCGCTTTTTCAGGCGCAGGCCCCAAAAGCTTGGTTTTGCGTTCATGACTTCCTTCCTCCCCAAAGGATTGGTTGGTTCTCTTGATTAGTTAGAACCCCCCCAGAAGGAAATGTTAAGGCTTTTGATTTTGAGGAAGGAAAAAATCGCCGCCGGAAACATCAGGCGCTGGCAAAAAGCCTCGAGGGCAACCGTTAGAGTTGGAGAATCGGCAGCAGGTCCAGATGGGACTGCAGGTGGTGGCGGGCGCTCAGCCCGGGATTTTTGTAGGCCGCGAAGGGCACGCCGGCGGCTGCGGCCACCTCCTGGTCCAGGGCGGCGTCGCCGATGTACAGAGCCGCCTCCGGCTCCAGCCGGAAGTGGGTGAGAATCTTTTCGAGGCACTCCGGGTGCGGTTTGGGCCGGGTGACATCGTAGGCCGAAACGGTCAGGTCAAACAGGTCTTCTAGACGCAGATTCCGGAGCACCAGGGGCAGGCTTTTGCCCCGGTTGGTGGCGATGGCGGTCAGGTAACGGGAGCGAAGCCGGATGAGCACCTCCCGGATGTGAGGCTCCAGGCGGATGAGGGGGAGAAACGGGTCATTGTTGATGGTCTTCTGGTAAGCCTGGGCCGCTTCCCGGCTCGGATGGCCCTGGAAGAGAAAATCGATGGCCCCCTGGGCGGTGCTGACGTGCACCACCGCAAGCTGGGCCTCGGTCAGGGGACCCAGCCCGAAGCGGGCCAGGATGTGGTTGTAGAAGGCCTGGTTGGATTCCCGGGAATCGATCAGGACCCCGTCACAGTCGTAGATGATCAGCTGGAGCAAGCAGATTTCCTCTCCGTAAATTTTTCGCACTCTCTCATTGTTGCCCATTTCGTCATGCTGAGCCGCCAGAGACAGGTCAGGATGATAAAAAATTACCGGCAAAAAAAGAGAAGTCTCCTCCGGGTCGTCTTATCCTGCACGCTCAAATATAACCCAAAAAATCCAGCTGGTGGGCGATGTAGGTTAATTCCCGGGCTTCGATCTGGCGGTGGCGTTGGGCGATCCAGGCCTGAAAGCGGGCGCCATCCAACTCGGGATGGTTCTGCAAGGCCCGGTCGATGGTGTCGATGATAAAGTGGAGGAAGTAGGCCTCATCACCGGGATAGCCGTCCGGGCCGGGCCAGACCACCCAGTCGGAGCTCCCCGCCGCGACCACCCGGGCCCCCGCCTCATGGAGGAGTCCGAAGAGCCGGCGCCCGGTGCGACTGCTGCCCGAGGTCCGGCCCCGGCACCGGCGCGTGTCCATGGTGCGGTGATACAGGGTTTCGATCTTGGCGTCCAGGTCCGGGTCGATGGGGGGCTCGAGGCTGGTGACCCCGTCAAAATTGAGGGTAAAATAGAAGAACCCGCCGGGGGCCAGGAGCGACAAGAGGCGGGGCAGGGCGGTGGGGAGGTCGATGAGGTCCAGGACGGCATGGGCCACGAGGAGGTCCCAGGCCGATTTTTCCGGGGCCCGGTCGAGGAAATCGAAGAGGTCGGCGGTTTCAAAGGTTACCCGGACTTCCTGGGCGGGGGTCGAGAAGAGCATGGCCCCGCCGGGCTCCAGGGTGAGGGAGGCCTGGCGCACCGCCGCATAACCCGTGGAAGCGCTCCGCGGCGGCCCGGATGAACTCCGCCTCCACATCGATGCCGGTGTAGACCGCCCGGGCCAGCAAACCCCGATCCAGCAGCCGCTCCAGCATGGTGCCGATGCCGCAGCCCACTTCCAGGACCCGGAGAGGGGATGCGTCCTGCCGGTCCCGCACCGCCCGGACCAAATGGTCCCAGACGTGCCGGTTCAGGGAGCGGTCATCCAGGCCCTGTTTGGCGGCCAGATAGCGGATAAAGTCGGGAGCAGCCGGGCCGGACACGGTCACCTCAGGAAACTCTGGATGAAGGCCCGGGCCCGGGCGGCGCTTTCGTCCCAGGTGGGATGGGCGGCGGCGCAGTGATGCGCGGCCAGGCTCAATCTTCAGCAAGAGTTGCCGGTCCTGCATGAGAAGTTCCAGGCATTGGGCCAGGGCGGCGGCGTCTCCCGGGCGGCACCAAAAAGCCGTTTTCGCCGTGGGTAATGATCTCCTGGGCGGCGCCATCGGTCCCGGCGATGGCGGGCAGGCCGAAATGCATGCCTTCCAGGTAGACGATGCCGAAGCCTTCATAAGATGAGGGCACCACCATGACGTGGCTGGCGGCGCACCGGGCCGCGAGTTCCATCGCGGGCAGGGCGCCCAGCAGAGACACCCGGGGGGCCAGGCCCTTGTCCTCAATCTGGCGGCGGATGGCCTCAACATAAATCGCGTCCAGGTCCAGGCTGCCGGCCACCGTCAGCCGCCAATCGTCCCGGGCGAGATGCGCCAGGGCCGCCAGCAGGGTGTGCAGTTCTTTGCGGGGAATCAGGTTGCCCACGAAGATGAGGTTGAGGGGTCCGGGAGCCGTGGCCCGGGCCGCGATTTCCTCCCGGGTGACGGCGCCGGGCAGGCCGTCCCGGCCGGGAGAGGCTACAGCCAGGGGCCGGTCCTGGCCCACTACATCCTTCACGTCCTTGGCGGTGGTGCGGCTGACGCAGAGGAAACCGTCCACCGAGGCCAGGTAGCGTTTTTCCACCTGGCGGTACAGCGGCGCAATTAAGGCCGGATGGCGCTCCCGGCCGCGCAGATGATGGACGATGGCGACTACCGGATACCTCAACCGGGGACGCAGGCGCTGGTTGAGCCAGAAACAGGAGGGGTGGACCAGCTCATCTTCCAGGAGGACATCAAAGGCGGCCTGCTGGAGCCGGCGGCGGAGCCCGGAGTTCAGGTTGTCCAGCAGGCTTAAGCCATAAGAGCGCCAGGGGAGACTGATGACGTCCACCCGGTCGCCGGCCTCGCGCAGATAGCGGACCAGATGCCGGTCATAGATGAAGCCGCCGGAGATGATATCGAGGCTGCCGTAAATGAGCAGGCCGACATGCACTACCGTTCCTCGCGGTAAGCCGCCCAGGCGATGTCGTTTTCCCAGATTTTGACCGTCACCGCGCTGAGGGGTTCCGGTATGCGGCCCCAGAGCGACTGGCCGAGGAGGCGGGCGAAGTGCTCGATTGAGGGGTTGAGCCCGGCGAATTCCGGAAGATCGTTCAGGGTCTGGTCCCGGTAATACGCCACCAGTTCTTCCAGGTGGGCCTCCACGGCCACGATGTCCACCAGGTAGCCGTGTTTATCCAGGGTCTTGCCTTCCAGCTGGACTTCAACCTGGTAATGATGGGAATGGAGGTCATTTTCGGCGCCCCAATCGCCACCGAAGAGATAGTGCCGGGCCACAAAGTCTCGTTTTACCGCCAGGGTATATCTGTGCATGAGGTGCTCCTTGGGTGCGATTTATGGTGCATAGCAAGGTTACTTGCGAGACCTAGGTGTAGGGGCGGTTGGCTCACCACCCCTACGGGGCAAGTCAATAGGTCAGGATTACCTGAATGGCGTCTTCCGGGTGGCGGTCGATCAGTTCGTAGGCCTGGGCCGCCTGGCCGATGGGAAACCGCTGGGTGATGAAGCGGGCCGGCTGGACCTGGGCCAGCATCTGCCAGGTGGCATGGTAGCGCCGGGTATTGTTCCAGCGACCGGTGAACTCCGGGGCGATGCTGCTGACCTGGCTGCTGATGAGCCGCATCCGGCTGCGGTGGAAGCGGCCCCCGAGGTTCAGGTCGGACCGCTTCATCCCGTACCAGGAGCCGATGACCACCCGGCCGTTGAACCCGGTGGCGGCAATGGCCTGGTCCAGGGCGGCGGGGTTGCCGGAGATCTCGTAGGAGAGGTCCGCCCCGGGATAGGGGCCGCGGCCCTGGAGACCGGCGGCCAGGCGCGCCAGGGCGTCCGGGGCCGAGGGGTCCAGGCTCAGGTGGGCCCCCAGGTCTTCGGAGAGCAGGCGGCGCCGGGGATAGAGATCCAGGGTCACCAGGGACGACAGGGGCCAGCGGCCCAAAAGGGCGGTGAGGAGCAGTCCCACGATGCCCTGGCCGAAGATGGCCACCTGCTCCCCGATGAGCGGTTGGCCGTCCAGCAGGAAGGTCACCGCGGTTTCCATGTTGGGAAAGAACACCGCAGCCTCGGGAGTCAAGCCGTCGGGCAGTCTGAGCAGTTCGTCCGGGGTAGCCAGAAAGTGGCTTTCGTGGGGATGGAAAGCGAAGACCAGCCGGCCGTCCCACTCGGGGGCCACCCCCCGGCCCAGTTCCATGACCTGGCCCACCGTGGCGTAGCCGTATTTCAGAGGAAAGGAAAAATCGCCGGTCAGGGCGGTGATGGTCTCATCTTTGGCCAGGTCAGCCGGGGCCAGGCCCCGGTAGATCAGCAACTCGGTGCCCGGGCTGATGGCGGAAATGATGGTCTGCACCAGCACCTGGCCGAAATCCGGAGAGGGGAGGGGCTCGGTGTGCAGTTCCACCTGGCGTGGTGCGGTGAAATAGAGGGCCTGTCGTTCCATTTAGCCGTCCCAGTCCGGTTCGCCGCGCAGCACCAGGTCGTCGCCCAGTTGCTGGTAGCTGAGGCGTTGGAGGCGGGGAAAGCGCCGCCGGGATGAGCGCGACAGGTGGTCCACCACCCGGAGGCCGCCCACGAGCAGGGGCGCGATGGTCAGGACCACCTGGTCCACCAGGCGGGAGGCCAGAAAACTCGTAATAATCTGGGCCCCCCCTTCCACCATCAGGCTGTTGATGCCCATGGAGCCCAGGTGGTTGAGGAGGTCGGCCAGATCGACCCAGCCGTTATTCCCCGGCAGCACGAGGACCCGGGCCCCCGCCGCTTCCAGGGCGTGCTGCCGCTCGGGGTCGGCCCCTTCGTTGGTGGCAATGAGGGGGGAACGGCGGTTCTTTAAAAGATTGGCATACGGGGGAAAACGGAGGCGGCTGTCCACGACCACGGGTTGGGGATCGGGGCCGTCCACCAGCCTGACGTTGAGACGGGGATTGTCGGCCAGCACCGTGCCGATGCCCACCAGGATGGCCTCGTGGAGCGGCCCTGAGGCCGTGGGTCAGGGCCATGGCCTGGGGGCCGCTGAGGGCCAGGGGCCGCCCGGGGCGGTCGGCAATGCTGCCGTCCAGACTCTGGGCATAGCTGAGGGTGACGAAGGGGCGGCCGGTGCGCCGGCAGTGTGCCGGGGCGGATCGCAGGCACTCGCTGACCTGATCCAGGATGGGAATCATGGTTGCCACCGGCATGCCGACTTCTCCTTGCCCGAGGCCCGGCGCGGCGCTGGTGAGGGCCCGGGGTTCAAGCTGCAAAAAAATTGTTACCTGGTTTAACCGGGTCAGACGCCCCTACCTGTAACATGAGGATAAAGGGGGGCATTGTCAAGTTGCCACGCACTGCAAGAGTCCCCCTGCCGGTCATTCTGAGGAAGCCGAGCGACCGAAGAATCTCATAATTATCAAAAATACGAGATCCTTCGCTCCGCTCAGGATGACAAAAAAGAGTTTTTCAAGAACCGGCAAGGTTTCTTATAGCTGAAAGCTGACCGCTTGCTTACTCAGACCTGTTCCAGGGCGTTGAAAAAGAAGGCGATTTCGACTTTGGCGGTGTCGGGGGCGTCGGAGCCGTGGACGATGTTGGCTTCGATGTCCCGGGCGAAATCCGCCCGGATGGTGCCGGGTGCGGCCTGCCGGTAGTCGGTGGCGCCCATGAGGTCCCGGTTGACCTGGATGGCGTTTTCGCCTTCCAGGATCATGGCCACGATGGGACCGGAACTCATGAATTGCGTCAGGCTGTCGTAAAAGGGCCGTTCTTTATGGACCGCATAAAAGGCCCGGGCCTGGTCCAGGGACAGGTGGAGCATCTTCATGGCGCGGATTTTCAGGCCGTTTTTTTCAAAGCGGCCGATGACGTTGCCGATAAGGCCGCGTTGCACGCCGTCGGGTTTGATCATGGATAGGGTATGTTCGATGGGCATTAGTAATCTCCTGCGAATAATTTTTTTACGGCTCACTGGTGTGTGTGCCGTGTGAAGGGCGGACACATGGGTCCGCCCCTACAGTTCATCTCTCTATGCAGCCTTTTGATCTTAACAGATTGACTCGAAAGGAGCGGATTTTCGCGACAAATCTGATCGAGGACTATCTGAGAGTTATCTCTCCTCCTTGCGCTCCACGTAGCCGTGGTGGTCGAACTGGAGGGTGAAGGTGCCCCGGCCCTGGGTCAGGGAGCGGAGGCTCGTGGCATAGCCGAACATCTCGGACAGGGGGGCCAGCCCCGAGATGAGGCGCACCGGCCCCTTGGCCAGCAGGTGCTCCACCTTGCCCTTGCGGGAGGCAAAATCGCCCATGACCTCGCCGGTGAATTCCTCCGGGGCGATGATCTCCACCGCCATGATGGGCTGGAGCAGTTGGGGCTGGCCCGCATGGAGCCCCTGTTTCACCGCGGTCATGGCCGCGACCCTGAAGGCCATCTCCGAGGCCTGCCCTTCCCTGACGGTGGCGTCGGTCAGGGCCACGGCAATGTCCACCGCGGGGTGGCCGTACACCGCCCCGCCTTCCAGGGCTTCGGCTACCGCCTGGGCGATCAGGGGGACAAAGGCCTGGGCCGGATGTCCTTCGGGCAGGAGCGAGGCGAAAGAGTTGCCGGCGCCCCGGGGCCGGGGGGTCAGGGTAAGCTTGACTTCGCCGAAATGGCGCCGTCCGGCCAGCTCCCGGTCGAAAACCCCGGTCTCCTCGACGCTGGCGGCAATGGTTTCCCGATAGACCACCTGGGGGCGGCCCGCCCGGACGTGGGCGTGGAACTCCCGCTCCAGGCGGTGGATGATGACCTCCAGGTGCAGCTCCCCCATGCCGGACAACAGGGTCTGGCCCGTACCTTCGTCGGTGTGGACCTTGAGGCTGGGGTCTTCCTCGCAGACCCGCTCCAGGGCCGGCCCCAGGCGCTCCTGGTCATCCCGGGTCACCGGCTCGATGGCCAGGGAGATCACCGGCACGTAGGACGATATGGGTTCCAGGACGATGGGGTGGTTACGGCTGCACAGGGTATCGCCGGTGGAAGTGGCCTTGAGGCCCAGGAGGGCCACGATAGCGCCGGCGTGGGCTTCCTCCAGGGGCTCCCGCTTGTTGGCATGCATGCGCAGGATGCGGGCCACCTTCTCGGTGGTCTGCTTGATGGAATTATAGACTTCCTGGCCGAATTTCAGGGTGCCGGAATAGATGCGCACATAGGTAAGGCGCTGGCTCTGGTCCACCATGATCTTGAAGGCCAGGGCGGCCAAAGGCTGGTCATTTTCGGGGGGGCGGCTCTCCATGTCCCCGGTCATGGGGTTCTGGCCCACAATCGGCGGCACCTGGGCGGGATTGGGCAGGAAATCCTTGATGCCCTCCAGCAGGGGCTGGATGCCCTTGTTGCGCAAGGCGGAGCCGCAGTAGGTGGGCACCCCTTTCAGGGCCAGGGCGGCCCGCCGGATGCCGGCCTTGAGGGCCTCCACCGTCAAGGGCTGCTCCGCCAGGTAGATCTCCATAACTTCGTCGTCCACTTCCCCCACGGCCACCACCAGGGCCTCCCGGGCCGCGGCAGCCCGGTCCCGGTAGTCGGCGGGGATGTCGAGTTCCTCAAAATCCACGCCCAGGGTTTCTTCCCGCCACCTGATGGCCTTAAAGCTCAACAGGTCGATGACGCCCTGGAAGCGGTCTTCTTCGCCCCAGGGCAGGGTGAGGACCAGGGGATGGGCCCCCAGCCTCTCCCGGAGGGACGCCAGGGCCGCCTCGAAATCCGCCCCCATGCGGTCCATCTTGTTGATGAAGGCCAGCTTGGGCACCCGGTACTTGTCCGCCTGGTGCCAGACGGTTTCGGATTGGGGTTCGACCCCGCTGACGGCGTCGAAGACCCCAATGGCCCCGTCCAGCACCCGCAGGGACCGTTCCACCTCGATAGTGAAATCCACGTGGCCCGGGGTGTCGATGATGTTGATGACGCAGCCCTTCCACTGGCAGGTGGTGACCGCGGCGGTGATGGTGATGCCCCGTTCCTGTTCCTCGGGCATCCAGTCCATGACCGCGGCGCCGTCGTGGACTTCCCCCATCTTGTGGGTGCGGCCGGTATAAAAGAGGATGCGCTCCGTCAAGGTGGTCTTGCCGGCGTCGATGTGGGCAATGATGCCGATGTTGCGAATGGCCTTGAGTCTTGGGGTCGTCACGGGGTACACTCCGAAATTAACAACCTCGTTTGTAAATGAATTTGGCCTTAGTTTCAACCTTTAATATCATTGAGGAGTGATCGGGGAGCATAATGTCTTGTAATTCTCCTGACTTTCGCTATTGCCCCTGCTGCGGCGGGCGGCTCGAAACCCGGCGCCGGGGCGACCAGGATCGCCTGGCCTGCCGGGAATGCCAGCGGGTGCTCTATGTCAATCCCGCGGTGGGGGTGGCGGTGGTGGTGCGCCGGGGCCAGGCCATCCTTTGGGGGAGGCGGGCCGGCGGGCCTTATGGCGGCGCCTGGTGCATCCCCTGCGGTTACGTGGAGTGGGGCGAAGAGGTGAGGGCGGCCGCGGCCCGGGAGTTTCTGGAGGAAACCGGCCTGGTGGTGGAGGTGGGGCCGGTTTTGGCGGTGCATTCCAACTTTCATGACCCCGAGCGCCTCACCGTGGGAATCTGGTTTGCCGGGCGCGTTACGGGCGGGGTGCTGCGGCCGGCGATGACCTGGACGCGGCGCAATTTTTCCCCTGGCGGCCCCGCCCCAACCTAACACGTTTGCCATTAATAGTAATACCCGAACGTTTAAGATTTCCATGACGTTGAACAACATGTTTTTCATTAAAAAAACCGGTTTTAGTTTTTAATTGCTGTTGAAGAACAACTTGAACGCCTTTTTTGCCCGCTGTACTACGTTGTTCAAATGTTAATTTAGCATTTAATTTTTTTAAATGCCCGGATTGAACATTTCGTTGTCCAGCTTTTTTATAACCATATTGTTGTTGCCATTGATTGCAATAAAAATATGTTTTTTATTTGCCGACGTTTTTAGTTGAATTAAGTTCTTCAAATTTTCCCACCCAAAGAACATTGATGAGCTTTTTCAGATTGGTTAGTCATTAATTGAAACGCTAAAAGATCGTTAGAATTTCTAAAAGAAAGCCAACGGTAATAATGAGCTAAAACATGTTCATCATAAGTAATTTTAAGTCCATTTTGGTTTATAAGTTCCATCTTCGTGACCTGGCAAAATGCGATGTTTAAATAATTTTTTTTCACTATTGACGAGTCGTTGTCTTAAATAGTTAATATATTGAAAATAAATCATTAAAAATTTTTATTTGAATGTTAATTTTTTGTATAATACAAATGAAGGGTTCCAGCAATTCACCCGATGTTCGATTAACGTCACCGTTAAAAGCCGCCTAAATATAACGGAAAGATAATTCCCATTCACGACCCATGTAGCAAGCTACACCTAATAAGAAGTGACAAACGATTAATTGGTAAGGGCCACCATTGTATAACCATTCATCAACAGAAGCAGCTTCCCAAATTGGGTAGAAGTGTAAGTAACCCTAAATTCTTAAAGGACTGGACTATGTCATAATCTCACACTCACGTTTTTTTAAAAAAAGAGATTTCGGGTACTAAATCTGGTAATTAAGGGGATTTCAATTTTTTTAGTCTTATTTATTCAGTGAATATGAATTTTTTTTCTTAATGAAAAGCTTACCCCTCCAGTAGTCTCTGAACCTGACTCTATAGAGAGGTAAACTTGGCTGCAAATTGCCATATACCATATAGAAAATTTAGTAGACTCTATAGTTTAGTTAAATAAATATATAAAAGTTTCTGTTTCTTTAAAATAAATGTACTTAGGTTTTTTGCAATTCACCCGATTTACAACTAGCCTTACGGCGAGTTGGGTCAACGTACTTAACCAATTGCGTTTCTTGTTGGAACTACAGCACCAGAAATGATGTTGTTTCCGTATAATAACGAACCAGAAACAGGCTCACGAATACCATCGATGTCTACAGGTGGTGCAGCAACGAATGCGATGATGAATACAGATACAGCTGTTAATAAAGTAGGAATCATGATAACACCAAACCAACCAACGTATAAACGGTTTTCAGTTGAAGTTACCCATTCGCAGAAGCGAGCCCATAAAGATGAAGCTTCGCGGCGTTCTAAAATTGCAGTCATATTATTTATAAAGTTTAAAAAATTAAAGTTTTTCCCAAACATAATTAAATGTTTGTTATTAGTATTATAACATTAAAAATAAAAAAGTCAAATAATTTATTAAAAAAGACAAGTTTATTTAATACACAATAATAAAGAAATGAATTTAAAATTATAATATAATTAAAAAAAAATATTAATTTTTATTTATTTATTTTCTATTATTAATTCAAACAATATTAGTACAAATAAAAAACGACGGTTTGAACCTGCCTATTAAAATTTAAAAGAGGTTTCTGGTCTTAAACTATAAAGTTTTATGTATAATGAAATTATCATTATCACCATTTTTTTAATATAATAAATCAATAAATAATAAAAATATATTAATTAGAATTAATGTATTAAACAACGATTAAAATACAAATATAAATAAAAATTTGGTAACATTGTTATAAAAAGAGTTATAATTAATACTTACTATCTTCAAACATAGCAGGCTCTCCGCTTTTATAATTTTTTATACGGAGTTTATGTAAAAAATTCATATGATTTAAAAAAATATAATTTTCTTGGATGTAATCAGTATTTAAATTTTTTATAGATACTGATTTATTAGTATTTTGTAATAATTTTGTTATAAAAAATTTATTTTTTTTTTTATTGCATTTGCAAATAATTTGTTTTAATTATACTTAAATTATAAGCTAAAAATATTAAAAAACATGGAGTCATAAGATGTTTTTCTTTGTTATGATTTTTACCGTACTTAATTATTGTTTTAAATATGATATATATTTTTTATTTTATATATATATATTAACATTTTATAACAATTCAAAGATTTCTTTCCTCTTTAATTTGTATTAATATTAAAAATATATATGTAAACTAAATTAAGAGGTGGGTTAATCACCTCCTAATTTAGTTATTGACAAATATAAAATTGA
>CAVVFW010000006.1:0-52338 GCA_963747645.1 uncultured delta proteobacterium
CGAGGGCCTGCGGGCCGCCATGGTATTTAGGGACAGCCTGGCCGCCCTGCGGTGCGCCATCATAATCGGGGCCTTCGCGGCCGTGCTCTTCACCCTGGGCATCACCGCCACCAAATGGGAAGAGGGGAAGTGATTCACGAAAGGTAACGACGTGAACATAAAGCTGATCGCCCCCCATAAACACCATGAAGACTCCGGTAGTTTCAGGCTCCTGCGGATAAATCTGCCTCTGCTGGCGGCGCTGACCCCGCCTGGCCATACGATCACCATCGTCAATGAACTTTTTGCTCCCGATGACCCCAATCAAGAGGTTGATCTCGTGGGGATCACCGTCATTACCGACCTGGTGCCCAGGGCCTATCAGATTGCCGACGCCTATCGCCGCCAGGGGGTGAAGGTGGTGATGGGGGGAATACACCCCACCATCTTGCCTGACGAAGCGCTCCAACATGCCGACGCCGTCGTCGTGGGGGAAGCGGAGAATCTCTGGCCCCAGGTGGTCGCGGATGCCGCCTCGGGCCAACTGCAACGACTCTATCGGGCCGATAAAAAGCCCGACCTCGCCGGCCTGCCAACCGCACGGCGAGACCTCTTCCCCCATCGGGGGTCTATCCATATCGGCGTCGAGGCCTCCCGAGGGTGTCCGTACGATTGCGAATTCTGCTGCAGCGCCCTGACCTCGGGGCAGCAATATCGAGTCAGGCCGGTTCACGAAGTCATTGCCGAGATCAAGTCGTTGATGCCTCCCGGTTCTTCTTCGTCGATGACGCTCTGGGGCTGAACCGGGAGGCGGGGAAGAAGCTCTTCACGGACATGATCCCCCTGAAGCGGCATTGGATGGGGCAAGGGACCGTGTCGTTAGCCGAGGATGTGGAACTGCTCAAATTGATGCGGCGTTCGGGGTGCCAGGGACTTTTGCTCGGATTTGAATCGGTCCAAAAAGACACTCAGCACGGGCTCAAGAAAATCAAGAACCTGAAGATCGATTTTTATGAGGCCATGCGCCGATTCCATGGCGAGGGGATCAGCATCCTCGCCGCCTTTGTTTTTGGCTTCGATTACGAAAACAAGGATGTGTTCGAGCAGACCTATGAGTTTATCGTCAAAGCTCGTCTGGATTGTGTCCAGCTGCGGATTCTCCAGCCTCTTCCCGGCACCCGGTTATATACGCGTCTGTTAAGCGAAGGCCGGTTGTTTGAGCCTGACTGGTGGCTGCGGGGCTATCCTCCTGATACCCTCCTTTATCAACCGAAGAGCATGACTGCCGAAGAACTCCTGAGTGGCTACGCCCGCTTGACCCGGCAAACCTATTCCTTCGACTCCATGCTCAAACGGTTCTTTGGCATGAGCCCATGGGAACGGACCCTGCGCGGTTGCCTGGCGTACGCGATTATCAATCTATCTTACCGCTTCCGTTATCTCAAAGGCCTTTCGAAACCCCAGCCCTATGTCGGGGCGGCAACCTAATACCAAACTGCGATCATAACAGGTAATTTATCTTTTGTAGGCGGACCCATGTGTCCGCCCTAAGATTGGGCGCACACACGGGTGCCCCCCTACAGATCGTGAGCTTTTCTTACTTCTATGAGCGCAACTTGATATAAGCCAACGTAGGGCGGGAAAGCGAAGCGCATCCCGCCTTTTTGCATTGTTGGACAGCTCTATGCCTCGCTCTTCTCCCTGCCACCTCTTGCCTCCCACCAGCGGTAAAGTCCGAGGGCCGATGAGGCTGCACCCGGCTGCCAACGCCGCGCCGGCGAAGAGATCGATGACATAGTGATACCTCAGGTAGACCGTGGAGAGGATGAGGGCCGCGACGATGGGGCAAAAGAGATAGAAGAGCAGCCTGGCGTAGCGATAGGAGAGAAATAACACGATGAGGGCGATGGCGGTGTGACCGCTGGGCATGCAGTCGCGTTGGTTACCCTCCACCAAATTTATGAGATGGCTCACGGAATCGCCGATAAAATTGCCGTTGAGGGGAACCGACTGGAGGTGGGCCAGGGTGTAGCGCGGGCCGATCGCCGGAAAGAGCATGTAGCCGATGAAAGACAGATACCAAACCAACAGCAGGACAAAGACCGCCAGGTCGAAATCCCGCCGGGAATCCTTCCGGTAGAGGGTATGAACGAGTCTGGCCGGCAGGAAAAAGTAACTTAAATAGGCTAGGGACAGGACGCCGGTGAGCCAGGGGACGATCCAACGCTCCAGCCAAACCGTTGGATTGACGCCAAAGAGGAGGAAATCGATGCGGATCAGCTGGGGATCGACGTCGGGACGGAGATATTGGCTCAGATCACCGAGGGATTGGTAGATGAGGATAATGTAGAGGATGGGGGAAAAATCGTTAATAAACCTGCCGACCCGGCCCCCTACCTCCCGGTCGGAGCCCCATTTCAAGCCCAGGAGGAGGCCGGCAACCAGGGCATAACGCCAGAGGAGAGACCGCCAGAGGGGAATTTGGTGCCGAAAGAAGACCACTAACAAGAACAGCCCGATGAGAAGGAGCAGGGTCAGCCCATGAATAGGATTGAGGCGTCTCATCGGGGGGAAATATATCCTAAACCGGAGGGGAAATCAAAAATCCCTGAGCCACGTCAATTATTTTATGGCGGCCAGAGCCCAGCCGCGGCCCCCGGGGCCGGGGCGACAAGGGCGCCGGCCCGGCGGGCCCGGGTCTTAAAGAGCCTGAGCCCCTCAACGCGGGGCTTTCGGGACGGGAACAACGGAGGCCCCCAACAGCCCCCCCTTCCTGATCCCGCCGGGGTTCACCAGGTGCCCGGCGAGCTTGCCAAAGAGGGTTACCCGGGTCCAGGCCAGGGTAGGGACCCGTTCCGGATTGAGAAAGATAAAATACTGATCCGCGTCACCCGCGGTCGGCGAGCAACTGTTCACCATCACCTCAAGCCCCTGGTCGGTGGTGCCGCCGATGCAAAAGACCAACTCCTGGGGTTTGGGGTTCGGCATCATCATTACCCGCAGGCTGGCGCCGCCGGGGGCCGGTCCCAGGGCGTTTAACCGGACGTTATAAAACAGGCTCAAGAGGTCGTAGACCGGGCCGGTCAAGGGAACTTCCCATTTCTTGACCTTTTCGCCGCCGTCAACCTGGCGCCACAGGGTCAGCCGTTTCTGGTCATAGTCGAAGCGATACTCCTTCCGGACTTTTTGGCCTGACTCCTGGAATTCTTCACGATACACCACGGGCTGCAGCCGCCCGTCCCGGTAGACCATCTCAGTCTGGTAACGTTCGGGCAACCACCGGCTCAACAACTTCCACATCCCCTGGGCCGCGCCGGAAAACTCCGCCAGGTAATGCCCCGACTTCAATTCCTTGAAAACCAGGTGAACCCGGGCCACATCCGACCACGGGCCCAGACTGATCTGATATTCCAGGTTTTCCCGGACCTCCGGCGCGGCGGTGATCGTAGCCGGGGCCACGGCGAGCGGAGGCCGGGGGGCAGAGATCGTGGCCGGGCCGGCGGCGAGTACCCCCGGCGCCAGGCCCAGGAGGAACACTATAATGATGAGCCAAACCCTTCCGACACGCATCAATTATCCTCGCAATCTTGATTTTTCGGGGGCGGCGGCCCCCCCACTTCATGACAAAAACGATTCATGCAGCTGGGGGGAGAAGATCAGAAAAACGCAGATCCGGCAAGCAGTCAGAGGCAAGGCAAGACTATCTTTAATCCTCCGTTCTCCTGCCTATGATAATCACCAGGGTTCTGCCCGCCTCCGTCCAATCGTATAACCGCTTCATGTAGGGCTCCATCACATGCACGCAGCCATGGGTGGCTAAACTTATTCTCTGCTTGGGTGGCGGTACCAGTCCTTCGTGAATCGCAGCTCTTGTTGTGTAATTGAAAAATAGGGAGTAAGGCATGGGGGTCTGGTATTTCCGCGAATAATAGTTTTCATCTTTCACCCGCACCAGATAAGTGCCCGGGTCGGTGGTAGTTTCGGCGTCGCCGGTAAGCACCGGAAACTCCATGACCTTTCTCCCATTTTCATAGGCTGAGCCCACTTGCTTAAGTTGATCGATATAAATTACTTTGGTGTCCTGCTCAAAGCTGTCTTCCGCGAGGGCTGGAGAAATAAGCATATTAGTCACCAATAATACTGAAAATAACCAAATATATTTTTTCATCCGCTCTTTTTCCTAAATTGATTAAGTTTATTGACATGCCGTATCTTAATAACATAATAATTTCCCAAACCGATTTCAAGGCTGGAGCCTCGCCTGGAGGTACCCTGACCCTTGACCTCGAATCCTACCCAGAATTTTCAATTGAGCTTGCCTATCCCCAGGGCATAAAAATATTCAACCTTCCGACCGGAAACGTCCCGTCAATTTTGCGTAATAAAACTCACGCCGAGGATGGAAAGAAAATCCATATATTCCGGGGCAGGCGATTGAACTGGGTAGATTCCAAGGCGATCGGGATATCGGGAATTTAGTGGGATGGGTGCATTACCTCTTCTATCCAGGTAATGGAGGAAAATGTTCTCGAACGGCGGTTCCCTGCTGTGACAAACCCACTTCCTTGTGGCAAGGCACATTATGAATTTTTTAATAACGCTTATTGCCTTTGCTCCAATGATTATGGTATAATTAGCTTAAATATCTGGTTAAATGGAGCAAAGCGATGCAGCAAACCCCACTCAATCTGATGCAATTTCAGAAAAAGTTTGGTACTGAGAAAGCCTGTCGGAAACAATTGTTTCGCCTGCGTTGGCCGGAGGGATTTCGCTGTCCCCGCTGCCAACATGGTGAGGCTTATTTTCATCGCACCCGCCACTTATATCATTGTAAGGCCTGCGGTTATCAAGCCTCTTTGACCGCTGGCACCGTGTTCCACAAGACCAGGACCCCCTTGCACAAATGGTTCTGGATGATCTGGCTGATGGGGCGCCAGAAGAGTGGCATTTCTATGTTGTCCTTGCAGCGGATGCTGGAAATCAAAACCTACAAAACTGTGTGGACCATGGGCCACAAGATTCGCCAAGCCCTGGCGGCCCGGGATGCCAACTATAAACTCGCCGGCCTGATCGAGATGGATGACACCTACTTCGGTGCTCCGAAACCCGGCAAACGTGGACGTGGCGCTGCTGGCAAGGCCAAGGTGGTGGTCGCCGTGGAAACCCCGACCGCAAAAAAGCCCAGGTTTGCTGCCATGCGGATGGTGCCCCGGGTCAGCAGCGCTGAGATTCAACCCTTGGTTCGGGAGCGCCTGGCGACTGAGGCGGTGATTAAGACCGATGGCTGGCAAGGCTATAGCTTCCTGGATGCTGCTCCCGATGTCCGTCATGAGTGGCTGGTGCCCGGTTCGGGGAAGGAGGCCCCGAAGGTCTTGCCCTGGGTCCATACCTTGATCGCCAATATTAAAGGTAACATCCGAGGCATCCACCATGGCGTCAGCCCCAAGCATTTGCCCCGCTACCTGGCGGAATTCTGTTACCGCTTCAACCGGCGCTTCTGGGAACCGCAAATGTTTAACCGTATGCTTCATGCTTGCGTGAATACCTCGGGCATTACATTCTCGGAGCTAAGGCAATAGGCGTTTAATTTTTAATGTCCCCTTCGGGGAATGGGAGAAAATCCCTCGCCTTCAGGCGAAGACTTTAGTAGGCTTGCGGTACCGTGAAAAACTACCGCAAGACCTCGCATTCGGTTTACGACCTGAAATATCACTTGGTCTGGATCACCAAGTACCGCAAGCCGGTTTTCTTTGGAGACGTGGCAGTCCGGTTACGAGACCTCATTCGGGAAATATGTAAGTCCATGGATATCGAAATCATCACTGGTCACGTCTCCAAAGATCATGTGCACCTGTTCGTTTCGGTTCCTCCGCAGTTGTCCATAAGCAAAGTTATGGGTGCAATCAAGGGGAAAACATCGCGAAAGCTGTTGAGCGAATACCGTCGATTGGCGAAAGAGTTCTGGGGTCGCCATCTGTGGGGACGCGGATATTTTGCCGCATCGTCCGGGAATGTCACAGACGAGGTGATCATGCAATATATCGCAACCCAAGACCTCGAAGAGCGTTCCCACGATGGCGACTTCACGATAGCCCCTTGAGCCGCTTTCAGGCGGCCCCTGTTTCAAGCCACCGCCTTCAGGCGGTTGTAATTGACTTCACCTTGCCACAAGTCAGCAGGAAGTTTCTACCTGTCCCGGTTCATGCCGCCATAGGCTTTCTCAACCGGGATTCCCCGCCAAAAAGCAGGACGGGGCTTTAATAGGTGACGCTTTTCTTCAGCTTTTTCGAAGGAGCGGGCTCCTCGACCGGCGGAGGTGTGACCACGGGCGCCGGGGGTGGCGGGGCGGGTTCCACCACGGGAGGAATGGTCGCCGGGGCCACGCGGGGTCCCGGACATGAACAACCCGCAGTCCAAACCATTGCCATGAGCACGCACATCAGGAACATAATTTTTTTATTTATCGAGATCATCTCCGTTAGTTAAATTGAGTCTGGCCTATTTACATCAGCCGATATGAACTTCCAGCTCGTTCGCCAAGAACGAGACTATCGTCAGGTGTGCACCGGCCTCGGCAACGCCTCGGAGGCCGGACGCTCGGAGGTTGGTCATCCCCCTCCGGTTAGAAGTGATAGGCCAGACGACCCAGGACCATGAACTGGTTCAGGTTTGTGTCAATATCGATAGGCCCGATCGAGTAGCTCGGCCGAAAGACATGACGGTAACGGAAAGACGGCCCGATGGACAGTTGCGGGAAAATGAAAAATTCCAAGCCAACCTCAGCAACGAGACCAAAGTTGGTAGAGGTCTGGCTACCGCCGTTAAAAAATATCGTGTCGGAAACCTTTTGAATTGTTCAGACCACGGACGGGCCAGACATCAGGATCGGCACGATCCGGCCCCGGGTGAACCTGTCACTTCCCATGAGGGGGTACTGGAGCCGGCCCAGGAAAGAGAGAGCAAACTGGTTCCCCTTAATCGGCAGCCTTCCCTGCGTGAACTGGTTCCTCGAGAAGTCCAGAGCTACGCCGAGGGGATAGGGGCGGTCTGATGTGACCTACCATTCATGTGGTTTTATCTGCTACTTATTGCTGGGCTTTTCTTTTTGGTCTACCCTCTTTGTCTTTCTTAGACTTTTTTTATGGCTTCCTTCTTGTCTTTATCCTTCTTACCTTTGTCTCCCATAGCTTTCTCCTTTAATTTATCGACTTTTCAGCCTTGTTAGGACGAAGGATATTGAAGCGCTTACTTAACTAGTCGCCTTATGATGAGCTCCGTACTCATCAAATCCTCTATTTTTAGATCTGGCGCGCCGCTGTTCTGAATATTCCCGGCAAACCAACGATCATTCCCTCACGGTCACAACGAAAGATGAAAAATGGCTGGCGTTGGTGGGGTGGCCGTCCCAGGCCGCCTCTCGTTGGCGGGCAAGGAGGCCCGCCCCACCGAGCTATTTTTATATAAATTTACATTCAAATGGTGGCACAGGTTTTCAAACTATGCAAGCGCAGGCTTTCGCCTGCGACTATCTATACCCTGCTCCTCCGGCGCTACAAGAACCGGGACAAAGACAAGCCCTGGGTTTTTTGGCAGCGGTACTGGAGCAGGAAGGAAAGTAAATTCGTGGAAGGCCCCTTCCAGGATCGAAAGAAGATCATGGGCACCCTCTGCCGGAAGGTGGGGGTGAGGTACTTCCGCTTCCATCCCCTGCGACATTTCGGGGCCTCGTCATGGAACGGGCCAATGTGCCCATAAGCTCAATACAGCGTATCCTGGGCCATGAGAACCGGGCCGCTACCGAACTCTACCTTCACTCAATCGGTAACGCCGAGCGGGAAGCCATGGAGGTGTTCGAACTGGCTACCCAGGACGCTATACCAGCGGAAATTCTCACACAGAGTCTCACACAGGAAAAAGAAAAGGTTAGGCCAAATGACCTAACCCCTTGAATTAATTGGCGCCCCCGGCCCGACTCGAACGGGCGACACATGGATTAGGAATCCATTGCTCTATCCATAACTGAGCTACGGGGGCGCAGGTTTGCGGGATTTAATTTTTTTTAGTGAATATGTAGGTGAATATCATGGCCAATTTTCCCCTGCCAAAGCCCTGAGTTCTTCCCGGCTAACCGTATTGTACCACTTGAAGACGCTCATGGCCTTATGCCCTATAGCCGCCATTATACGAAAGTAGTCATGCCCCTGCAACCGCCAGTTATTGATTGCCGTGTGCCTTAGGTCATGGAAGGTGAAATGGTAACGTGCAAAGGGTTCTGCAAAAAGAGATGAGATAAACAGAAGGTCATGGCATATGGGTGTATCGACCAAGATCACCCAAATCCGCATGGACGGAGGTTATGCCATGACCAGGAACAAGTGTAAGGGCGGGAAGATCAACCTTCAAGAGATTTTTGGACCGACAAACGACAGTTTCAATGAGTTGCTGCGGGAGGTGCTCCAGGAGGTTTTGGAGCAGGAGATGGCCGACGCCCTCGGGGCGGAGAAAGGGAAAAGAAGTCCCGAGCGGCTGGATCATCGCTCGGGCTACTATGACCGGGCCTTAGTGACCCGGGTGGGGAAGCTTGAGCTGCGGATACCTCAGGACCGGCAGGGACATTTTTCCACTCAGATTTTTGAGAGATATCAAAGGTCGGAGAAAGCTCTGGTTTCGGCCCTGGCCGAGATGTACATCCAAGGGGTGTCCACCCGGAAAGTGAAAGCGATCACCGAGGAGTTATGCGGGCATGCCTTCTCCCCCTCCGCCATCAGTGCAGTGAATAAGAGCCTGGATGAGAGCCTGGAACGGTTTGCCAAGCGGCCCCTGGAGGAAGCCTATCCCCACCTGGTGTTGGATGCCCGCGACGAGAAGGTGAGGGAAGACGGGGTGATCCGCAGCCAGGCGGTGCAGATCGCCATTGGGATTAACGACGAGGGCCGGCGGCAGATCCTGGCCGTAGAACTGGCCAAACGGGAGAGCCAGACGGGTTGGCGGGATGTCCTCCTGGAACTCAAAAGTCTGGCGGTGCGCTTGCGGCCAATGGGCATCCCCGAGGATTTGGGCAGCCAGGCCCGGACTCGGCGAATGCCCCAGGTAGGTTTACGGTTCTTCACCTCTCTGATCTGCTGGCGCACAGCTGTATCATCGGCCCGAGGCACACGCTTGGCACCCCGCGGGGTGCGTTTCCCGGCACCTCTGGCCGCCAACGTCGACTTGGGCAGTCCCAGCACCTGGCTTAAGCGGCCGTAACTGAGGCCCTGGTCATGCAAGCCTCTTAGGACTTCTGTCGTCATGTGCTTTTTTTAAAATCTCCATGACCAAGGCTTGGTCGCCGAGTAACTGTTTGGCTCGGTTAAGTTCCAGTTTCAACTGGCGCTCCCCGGGAAAGATCCTACTTATCGGCGCCAGCCAACGCCACTTTGACGGCTTCCAGGGCCCGGTCCCGTAACTTGTAAAGGTAAGTGGGGTTGATGCCGTAGCGGTTACAAATCTCTGCCATAGTCCCTTTGGCTTGCATCAGATCGAGAACGGCTTGGACCTTGTCGGTCTCAGATAATTTCTTGACCCGGCCTGAGGGCTCCTATCTTGGAGATTACCTCATTCGCCGCCTTGTAACCACCCCCTGCCTCCTCCGGGTACGCCTCCGAAGGCGGGGGTGGTTACGCCTCGATCATAGCTCTCTACATTATCGACCGTCCATACTTCTTAGGGGGCCGGGATAAATTGACCCCCAACTGCGGGATGTAATGGCGAGTCTGGAAGAAAAGTTACACACAGAGTCACACACAAAAAAGGCCCATGGAGACCATGGGCCCTAACTAATTGAAATCTTTGGTGGAGATGAGGGGACTCGAACCCCTGACCTCCTACATGCGAAGCAGGCGCTCTTCCAACTGAGCTACATCCCCACGTGTTTTTAATTATGGCGGGTTACGCCCTGATGTCAAGCATATTTGAGCCGGGACGCTCTTGCCTCAGGGCCGCTGAGGCAGGGAAGAAGCCCGGTAGAGGGGAAAAACCGGAGGCCGGCGGGCAGGACGAGAATTTGTACCGGCCGCCGACCCGCGCCAGTTAAACGGCCTGGACCTCTTTCAGGCCCGGGACTTCTTTCAGGAGCAACTTTTCCACCCCTTGTTTAAGGGTCATCTGAGACATGGGGCAGCCTTTGCAGGCCCCCGTGAGTCGGACTTTGACCACACCGTCGTTCACTTCAACGAGTTCAATATCGCCCCCATCACGCTGCAACATGGGGCGAATCTTTTCCAGGGCTATTTCCACCAATTTCTTCGTATCGCTCACGGATATCCTCCAAACAGTTAATTAGTTAAATGATAACCACAAAGTTAGCCCTTGTAAAGGAAGGCCGGGAAAAACCTTGACATCAGGGACTTACTAAAAAAACCACCTGGATGTGAGCCTGGATCTCTTCCTCTCCCGCTTCAATGGGGGTAGGAACGGCGGAGCGGGCTGCTTTAGCCATCAGGTAAGGTTCACCTCCGCCTCGGGGGCCAATGATGCGCATCACGGTGGAGATCTTGTCCACGCTTTTGATTTTCAGCCCCGCCGCCTGGGCCAGGGCCGCCGCCAGGCCCCGGGCTCGTGCCAGGGCATTCACCGCCGCCTGCCGCTGCAGTTCGTCGATCCGGGAATGGCTCCAGAAGGGGCCGTTGACCCTGGTGGCGCCGCTTTTCAAGGCGGTGTCGATTACCTGTCCCAACCGGGTCACGTCCATGACCTTAACCTCGAGGCGATTGATGGCCCGGTAGCCCTTGATCTCCGGGGGAGAGTCCTTGTCCTTGGAGGAGTATACCGGTAACAGGCTGTAGCCCTGGGTCCGGAGCTTGTCTTCGGGCCCCATCCCGGCTTTTACGGCTTTCAGCACGGCGTCGGCCTGTTTGGCGTTTTCCTGACCCGCGGCCACGGCGGTGGGAGCCTGGGTCTCCACCTCCAGGGTCAACCTGGCCACGTCCGGGGTTGCCATCACCTTGCCCTCTGCGTCCACACTGATGCTGGGAGGGGATGCGGTTGTCGCCCCCAGTGAGGGTTGGGACAGGGCGGCGACTACCAGGGTAACGAAGAAAAACGAGCGGATGATTTGTGGCATATGATCTCCTTGGCGGCCGATGACCGGGGCTGCGCCGGCAAAGGCGACGGAGCGCCAGGTCGCTGGCATCCGAGGCCAAGTTGGTTATGATTGACTGTGTTCAAAGGGTATCCCGTATCCCGCCTGAAAAGCTGTTTGTCGGGCGCCTTCAACATCTAAGCAGAGACCCAGGCACCAGGCAGCAGGCTATACGGGTTAACTTGCCTAAAAGACAGGAGAAAAATAGTCATGAGTAGTGATGCGATAAATTACACTAAATTATTCCAAAAGACATTCCATAATCATCTTTTGTTTTTGGACTTCCAGGTAAGGGTGCATGGGCAGACTGAAGATCCGCTCCGAGGCTTTTTCGCTGATGGGAAAATCTCCCCTTTTATGACCCAGGTGGGTAAATGCTCCTTGCAGATGCAACGGCAGAGGGTAATAGACCGCCGTGGGGACGCCGGCTTCCTTCAGCTTTCCTTGCAACTCCGCCCGCCGGTCGCTGAGCACCGAATATTGGGCCCAAATCGAGGTGCAATTCGGGGCCACGTACGGAACTTCAACTACTCCTTTAAGACCCTGGCTATATTTGTCGGCCACCCTTTGACGGTCCTGGACCTCCTGGGGAAAAAGATCCAACTTGGCTAACAAAATGGCGGCTTGGAGGGTATCGAGGCGGCCATTGATGCCGATGCGCACATTGTCATATTTATCGACCCCCTGGCCGTGAACCCGGATGGAACGCAATACCCCGGCCAGTTCGTCATTATCAGTGAAAACCGCGCCGCCGTCGCCGTAGCAGCCCAGGGGCTTGGCCGGGAAAAACGAAGTTGCCGCAATCTCTGATAAAGCACCAGCCCGGCGCCCTTTGTAGGTGGCGCCAAATGATTGGGCCGCATCTTCCAGCACGAACAGGCCAAACCTCTTTGCCAAAGCGTTGATCCGGTCATAATCTGCCGGCTGGCCGAAGAGGTCCACCGGAATGATGCCCTTTGGCTTCAAAGTCGCAGTCTTAGGGTTTTTCCCCAAGGAGGCGATAGCCTCTTCCAGGGCATCGGGGTCGATATTAAAGGTCTTGGGGTCAATGTCCACAAAGACCGGGGTGGCTCCCAACAACAGGATCACCTCTGCGGTAGCGATGAAGGTGAAGGGGGTGGTGAAGATGGCGTCTCCGGGGCCGACTCCATGCGCCATGAGAGGCATCAGCAAGGCGTCAGTGCCGGAAGAGCAAGAGATGACGTGTTTCACTCCCGCGTAGGCAGCCAGCCGCTCCTCCAGTTCTTGAACTTCGGGCCCCATGATATATTGACCATGGGCCAGGACTCGCTGAATTCTTGCCTCCAGGGCAGGCAAGATCTTTTTCTGCTGGGCTTTCAGGTCAATGAAGTCGATCCGCTTTTCAACCATTTTTCCATCCAGTTTTGAGTTTAGAGTCCTAGATATTAGGCCGAGACCGCCAAGCAAAAAAACGAAAATTCTTTTGACGCTATAGGCGGGGTGGCGCCCACCCTATATGAGACCGACCGCATACACTTCAATTACCGCGGCTTCAGACCTGTCTCACTTGCTTCGAAACGCCTGTCAGGCACCGCATTGCAGTTGATCGTCCAACATGTTGCCCTAGTCGCACCTCCAGCCAATCCGCCGGGCCGGGTTGCCTACCGCGACGGCATAATCCGGCACGTCTTTGGTGACCCCGGCGCCTGCCGCCTACGAAGGCATAACGGCTGATGGTATGGCCGCACATAATGGTGCCAATGACTAAAAGAAACCCACCGACTAAGATTATAAAGGAAAAACGAATACTATAGGGATCCGCGATCAGCTTCCCGCCGATGTAAAGCAAAAGTGCTAATACAATAATCGGCATTCATTGTAAAGAATGGCGGCAGGCTGCAATTTATTTCCGGCTACTTTAGATAAAGCATATAAGCACATACAAAAGGTAAGACCAGGCCAAACAGAGTAATCCTCATCATTGACTAATTGGGTGAACAATTCGATAACACCGGCCAATATATCAAGACTTCCCCAATAGCCAGTATTGACCCCAATATCTATTGTTACAGAGGCAGCGGTTAGCTTTTGCAATCCACAGTCATTAATTAATTATTTCGACCAAAGTTTTGACCACCATCCCGAAGCCGGCGGAGCAGGAGGCCGGTTCAGGTGGTGTGACGGGGACAGCCAGATGACCATCCTTTGCGTGGAGACCCTCTTCAGATGTCTGGTGAACTCTGCAATATTTTGCTCAAGGCCGGCATCATCTGGCAAGTCATTTCCAAAACGAGCCCCTCTAACCGGGTTAATCTTCCTGACAGGTCATTTACCGTGGCTTGTAATCCATTACCAGCAAGCTGGATTTCGCCCTGGCTCATTTCTGTTAAGGGTTCTGGCTCCTGGGAAATGGAGGCCTCCCCTTCTGCCGGATCTTCCAGGCTCCCGCCTTGGGCCGAAATCACCAGGTCGATGAATTCCCCGTCGATCTCTTGCCGGCCCTCAGCGTAACCGGCTACCAGGGCCAGGTCACACCAGGCGTTGATCCGGCGGGGCACCCCTTGGGTATAGTCATAGAGTTTATCCAATGCCGAGGTGGTAAAAATGCCGCTGCCGCCGGCCCGGGCCAGACGGTACCGGATATAGTCCTTGGTCTCATCTTGGTCGAGGGGCCTGAGATGGTAGTGGATGGTTACCCGCTGGGCCAATTGCCGCAGCGCCGGATGTCGCAAGCGTTCCCGCAACCCCGGTTGGCCCACCAGAATTACCTGCAAAAGCGGTTCCTTATCAGTTTGGAGGTTGGACAGCAGCCGCAATTCCTCCAGGGCTTTGGATCCCAGGTTCTGGGCCTCGTCCACCACCAGGACGACGTGTTCGCCCCGGGCATGCGACGACAGCAGGAACTGATTAAAAGCCCCGAGTCGGGCCGCCCGACTGGCAAAATGCCCGCGCACCTGAAATTCCTTGAGGAGGAGGTCCAGGAGATCTTCAGCTTCCACGGAAGTCTGATACAGGACCCCCAGTCGCTGGGTGGCTTCTTTTTCTCGCAACAAAGATTTGATTAAGGTGGTCTTGCCGGTCCCGACCTCTCCGGTGAGCACCACAAACCCCATCCGCTCTTTGAGGCCGTATTCCAGGTAAGCCCGGGCCAGTTTGTGCTGGGAGCCCAGGAACAAATAATCCGGGTCAGGTACCAGGGTAAAGGGGCGTTCCCTCAGTCCATAGAAATCTTCGTACATAGTTTATTTAGCCCAGGGCAGTTTAAATTTTTTCTGGGAGTCATGATCCGGGTAGTATTTGTAGTAGTAGCCATAAGATAGTTCTGCGGGGTCGATCTTATTGAGCACACACCCGAGAACCGGAAATGCTTTGACCATCTCCAGGGCGTGGGTTATTTCTTCCCGGGGAGTGCTGCCCGCCTCCACCACCAAAATAATGCCATCTACCAGGGGGGCAAAGGCCAAAGGGTCCGCATAGAGCAAGGGGGGCAAATCAAAGAGCACGTAGCGGTCCGGATAAAAATGCTTCAATTCCTTGACCAAATCTACCATGAGGGGAGAACTGAGGAGTTCACCGGAATGGGTGGTGGGTTGGCCCGCCGGCAGCACCACCAGATTGGACAAGCCCTCAGGATGCACCAGGGATTCCGCAATGGGATACCCTGAGGTCAGATAATCAAAAAGCCCCGGTCCAGAGGGAAGATCAAGGTAGCGGTGAATTGACGGACTGCGCAAGTCGCCATCCACCAGCAGCACCGTCTGGCCGACTTTTTGGGAAATAGCCAGGGCTAAATTGATGGTTGTGAGGCTTTTCCCTTCGTTGGGCAGGGGACCGGTGACCATCAAGGTATTCCGGCCTTCCCGCTTGGTGCCGTGTAAAATGTGGGTCCTCAACAATTTATAGGCTTCCCCGAGGTTCGGGTCACTGCCAGCCACGATCAAGCGATTCCGACGCAGGCGGTCCATATCCACCGCCACCGTGCGCGTATAGGTGTAATGGATCTCTTCCGGAGTCTCGGCAAAACCCGTGATCTCATCCAGGTCAGGCAAAGGCGCCTGGCGGTGGTGCCTGGCTGGGGGAAGAGGTCGGCTTCCCTTTCTGATGATGCAAAGATTTGGCTTTTTCTAAAGCTTTATTGATAAAACTCACGGTCTTAACTTCCTATTGGTTAAATGGTTAAGGTAATGATAACAGGTTCCCATGGCTGATTTCACAGATCAGGAGTATTTATCCGCCAGGCGCAACAGCTTGGCAGTGAGAACCCAGAGGTCCATATAAAAAAAGTGGAAGAGGACCAGTCCCATAATCAGGGAAAAACCGGTAAGCGCCCAGATCATTTTCCGTTTTTGGCGGGCCCGGGTGACATCTTCACTGGTCTCGATGCGGATGATCGACCCCAGGACCGGCAGGCCGGTGAGCCGGGCCAGTTCGTCGCTGGTTTTCACCGAGTGATCCAGGTGTTCGGCTAAAGCCACGGTGCCGAACCCCGCCCCCAGACTCATGATGACCCCGGCCAAAAAGATTAACCACCTTTTCGGGGACACCGGTTTCTCAGGGAAACTCGCCGGGTCGATGAGGGTGAATTTTTCCCCCTTCTGACCCTCCTCCATGCCTTCGGAAATGCGGGCTTCCAGGATTTTATTCATAACCTCCTGGTGTTTTTGAGAGGCATTTTGATAATCCCGGGTCAGCGCCAGGTATTCCTGCTCCACCTTCGGAGCCTCCTCGAGACGACCCCGATACATCTGCAGTTTTTCTCGCAAACCGGCTTGCTGACTGCGCAGGGAGGCAATATCCGCTTCGGCGCCCTTGATCTGGGTGGTAAGGCTGATGTAGGCCGGGTTTTCCGGTTCAGTTACCGGCTTGGCAGGGCTCACCGTGGCCGGGGTCTTTTCCAAGGCGCGCAATCTCATTTTTCAGCTTCTTCACTTCCGGGTGCTGGTCGGAATATTTCCCCTGTTTTTCGGCTAATTCTGCCCGTAGTTGGGTGAGCTTCTGGCGGCGCACCGAGGCGCTCCCGCCGGTTTGCCCCCCCATTTTCTTGAGTTCGGCGATTTCCCGGCGCACCTTGCGGACGTCAGGGTGATCCTCCGAAAACTTCGACTGGAGGTCGGCCAGGGATACCTCCAAGGCCTTGAGACGGTCGGCCGGGGCCATGACCCGCTCCCCGGTGGCGCCGATGAGGGGCGTGTCCGGCTTCACCGTGGCCAATTGGCCTTCAATATAGATTTTGCGCTCCTCGGCGCTCCGCACGGCAGTATCCAGCTGTTTAATGTCCATCTCCAGGCGCGCCGCTTGTTGCCGGTTAAACTCCTGCTGCTCCGGAAGCAAACCCTCATGCTGCCCTTTGAAGGCGGTGATCTTTTCCCCCAGGCCTTTGATGCGCTCCTGCAATTGTTTCAGTTCCGTTTCTAAGAATTGGGTGGTGGATTGGGCCTGGGCCTCCCGGGTCTTGAGATTTTGTTCCAAATAAAGGGAGGCCAACGTTCCCGAAACTTTTTGCACCGTACCGGGGTCTTTGCCGCGATAGGCGATGGAGAAGGCAATGGTTACCTCGGGCCTATTACTGGCGCGCCTCTTTTGTTGACCAGGCGCCACTTCGGCGCTGATCGTATCCAGCTTGATATCATCGCGCATCTTCTCGATGATCTCTTCCCGGGTAAGTTTTTCCGTTAGATCCGAGTAGAGGTTAAATTGCTTGATGATCTCCCCGAGCTTGACCCGGGAGAGAATCTGCTGGGTCAGGCTCTGGATCCGCTGATCGGCAAATCCGGTTACCGTGGATTTGACAAACTCCTGGGGAATCTGCTGTTCCTCAATTAAGATGGTTGAACTCGATTCATAAATGGAAGGCAATAGCACAGCTACCAGGATAGCTACCACTAACACCACTAAGGTCGGAATCACAAAGTACTTTTTCCTGCTTTGGAGAATACTTATATAGTGACCGATATCTTCTGTTTCATGAGGCTGCATATTTGGGTCCTCTCATGCGCCGAGGTTATTTAGTCATCCAATATCCTGCGTTGACCCCTACCCGGTCCTCAGATCAATTCCGGCTGATAAATGTCATGGATCCGGATTAGGCCCAGGCAGCGTTGACTGCGCAAGTCTACTACCGGGAGGACGGAAATCTGCGAGGGGCGATCTTCCATCAGCCGGGTGGCGTCCCTGAGGCTGGCCTCGGGGGTTATGGTGATAGGTTGCCGCATCATGCAGTCGGCGGCCTGGAGCAGACGGATATCTTCATGGGTCAGGAGAGCCCGCCGCAAGTCACCGTCAGTGATGATCCCCAGCAACTGAAAATCTTCATCCACAACGCAAGCCGCCCCCAAGGGGCGCTGGGACATGGCAATGATCACCTGGCGCAGGGGGGTGTCGGGCTTCACCCAGGCCACGGCATCATTTTCGTGCATGACATCTGCCACCTTCAACCATAAATTTCGTCCCAACTGGCCGGCGGGGTGGTAACGGGCGAAATCTTGATCGGTGAAACGACGGGCCATCATTAAGGCTACCGCCAAAGCATCCCCCAACCCCAGGGCTGCAGTAGTGCTGCAGGTTGGGGCCAGATTCAGGGGATCTGCTTCCCGGTCCACCCGGGCATCCAGAACCACATCAGCCTGTTTGGCCATGGGTGAGTTTAGGTTTCCCACAATGGCGATCAACGGCGACCGGAATTGCCGGAGAACCGGGATAAGCCGCAGTAATTCCGCAGTGCTGCCGCTTTTGGAAATCAGGATACTGGGGTCCCCCGGCGTGTAGATCCCCAAATCGCCATGTACGGCCTCGGCGGCATGGAGAAACACCGCCGGGGTTCCCGTGCTGGCCAGGGTGGCGGCGATTTTTTGGCCGATGTGCCCCGATTTGCCGATGCCGCTGACCACGACCTTACCCGCATGTCTCAGCAGCAGCTCCACTGCTTTGGCCAGGTTATGATCCAGACGATCCGCCACCGCGGCCAGGGCTTGAGCCTCGAGCTTCAGCACCGCCTGGGCAATTTCCCGCCAATCTTTGGTAAAAGTGCTCTGGTTCACATGTAACGTAACCGATTTCAATTAATTATAACACCCGATACATAAGATAGAAAATGGTTATTGCCTAAGCCGCACCCGTCATTTTTGATAATGGAGCGGATAAGTGTAACTTAACATCACATAGGCGGAATGTGCATGAGCCGGCTGCCCAGCAGTTATGTTATCATATTGGCTAAATCTGTAGCCCGGGGTTACTGAAAATTTTTCCGTAATTTTATAAGCCAACTGCCCGGTGAAATTATAGTAATTATAATCCAAATTATTGGATTGAGACGCCTGCGTACTTAAAGAATAATCGCCTCCTAAATTTCCGGTCAAGCGCTCCGTAAAATCATATCCCAGGGAAGCGTAAACGCGAGTGAAGTTGGTGACATACCCATAAGCCGAGGGGGATTGATCCCGGGTCAAGCCCGCCGTAAGCCTCACATTGGTCCACCGGCGCGTGGTGGATACATTAAAGTATGGAGTTCCTTTGGTGTGGGTGACTCTCTGTTGCTGTACCGTGAAGTGAAGAAAGGGGAACTGCGAAAAATCCTAGCACTTGGGTGCCAAAGTCAGACTTATTGATGTTCAACCCACCCAGAAAATTGAACTCCCAGTTTTCCCTGAATTTATGGTTGGCTCCCAGATAAACCCCCAGGGTTTTGTAGCTGTTGCCTCCTGGATAGAGCGTTTCCCGGACTATATTGGTGTTGGTGAGGGTGGTCCTTTCATTTCTCAACAAGTAATTGAAGGTCAATCCAACTTGATGGGTGGTATAATCAGTGTATTGGGGCGCCTGGTAGAGGACTCTATTAAAGTTATAGTTTACCGTGCTCGACAGGCGTTCGGTGATATTGTACGTCATCCCCGGGTTTGCCATGATGGAGGTGCGCGGGGAGCGGTTCATAACCAGTCCGGAAGCCAGCAATTCCTCCAGCAGGGTGGTATCCACAATGTAGGAGGTGTTCAACGACAAGATTGACTTTAGGAGTTGCCTGATATTTGCCATTGATCTGGTAATTCTGGTCGATATGGTCAAGATTGCTGTTGGTTATGTAATGCTGGCCGCTTAACCCCAAATGACCCTGTAACTGGGTGATTTCCGTGGTGTAGTTGAAGTCCGCAGCCGGTGTCAGGGTAAAAATGTAGTCGCTGATCGGGCTATAATAAGTCAAATTTATGTTGCTGTTAAACTCGGACTTCTGAGTCACCGACGGCACCACGGACCAGTCGGCCGCCACCGCCAGGTTAGCGGCCCCCAGGCTCAATAATATTGCCACCCCCATCCACCCTTTCATGCCCATAGAGTCCCCCGTTTTTTGCTTCTCTTAGGGCACTACCACTACATCTCCTGGTAACAGGGTGCGATTCTGTTCCAAGAATTGACCTCTTGGACACGTCTTTATAATTAAAGGGGAAAACCTCCTCCTTGCCGCCCAGGGTTCGGAGAACCATGATCGATCCCGGCGAGGCGAAGGGGGTCAGGCCCCCCGCCATGGAGATGGCCTGCATCACGTTGACGGGTTTGCCGATGACGAAATCTCCCGGCTTATTCACCTTGCCGGTGACATAGATCTTATAATTCTGGGCCTTGAGCAGGATGACGGTGACATGGGCGTCCGTCACATACTTTTCCAGACGCTTTAAGATCTCTGCCTGGAGTTGTTTGACGGTTTTCCCGGCGGCCTGAACCTCCCCGATCAAGGGATAAGTGACCTTACCGTCCGGCCGCACCACCAGTTGCTTGGTCAGTTCAGGTTCTTTCCAGACGGAAATTTCAATGGCATCTTCCGGTCCCAAAAGATACTTGTCCTGATCAGGCGTGGCCACCGCTGCCGCTGCGGCCTGAGCCTCGGTCAGATGGCTCACCGGCGGGGTGCAGCCCCACAGCATCACCAGGCTAAACCACATCCCCACGCCGCCAATCACCCAATGCCAGATTACTTGCGAAGGCAATCTATTCAAATGCATACCCTCCCCCTGGGGTCACTTTACGTCTCCAGTTGTTACAGTATTACAACTTATTCTGATTGTATATAAAAAAACTCTTAAATATCTTTTTGCCAGATAATACAGTTAGGGAGGGCTGATAAAGGGTCAACCTGGTCTGGCCCGGAGCCTGGATGGAACCCGGCTTTCTTCAGGGGCCCAAAGAGCCTCTCTTAAGTCTGGGGTCACGCGGGCAAGCTACCAATTATACGAGCTTTTGGGGGAGTAACCGCTCGGCTGCCCTGTAACCGTTCCAGCTATGAGATGTCGGCATCAGTTTATAAACAAACCGTAAAGAACACAATTTTGCTGCGTTCTTTTCCGGAGATATACAGGAGGCGCCAGTCCAAATCCCCCGCAGCCTGCCAACCCGATAAAATGGGGATGTTCCGACCCGATTTGGCTGAACGATCTCCTTGGGGTGCACCCGGATTTACCCCCCTCGGAAGCCAGGGAGGCGGGGGTCAAGGGAGCCGCCAGAAAATTCGAGATGTTTTGATAAAAAGAGTCGCTTGGGCACCTTCTCCCAGGGGGTAAAAGGGAAAAGGGCCGGAAGCGGTGAGCCCGCAGTCCGGCCCCCAGCCGGCTATTGGACCGCCCGGCGCTGTTCTTGCATTTTGTTCAGGAGAAAGTCGAACCCCTTGGTGTGAATGACCCGGGCGAACTGGGTCTTGTAGTTTTGCAGGATGCTGACTCCGTCCACGATCACGTCATAGAGGATCCATCCTTGGGGGGCCGTGTGCATCAGGTAGGTCACCGGGATGTTCTCATTGGTGCGGACAATGGCGGTGTTTACCCGGGCTTTACTGCCTTCCGGGAGTTCCTGCTTGTATTGGATGTTTTCCTTTTTCAGAAAGTTGAGGACCAGCCGGGTGTACGAGTCCTGGAACAGGTAGCTGAAGGTCCGGGTGAACTCCTGCCGCTGGCCGCCACTGAGGCGCTCATAGCTCGACCCCAGGGAGTCCTTGGCCATCAGGTCAAAATCGAAGCTGCCCCCGATGATCCGGTGGATAGCCTGGGACCGGGCCTGGGCAGACAGGGCCGGGTTATTTTGGATTCCCATAACCTGGTCCAGGATACCTCGCACGTAATCAGTGGGGGGGCCAGCCAGGGCCGGCCGGGTTAAACCCCAGAAGGCGGCCAGGGTCAGGCTAATGATCCAAATCCAAAGCGGCTTTTTCATGGTCTTTCTTCCTTATCACCTGATGTAACCACCGACCCAGGCTGAGATAAGGCCGGAACGTGGGTTCACGGCGGTAGTTTCTTTCCACCAGCCGGAGGAAGGCCGGCAGGATGCTCAACGAGGTCAGGAGCACACTGAGGCTGCCCACCGTGGCCAGGAGGCCCAGGCTAAAGGTACCCTGGTGCCCCGATACCATCAAGCTGCCGAACCCCAAGGTGGTGGTCAAGGCCGCCAGGGCTACGCCTTTGGCGGTGCTGGCGGGCAGGCCAATGGCCCGGGCCGATTCCTCCAGGCGCCACCGGGCCAGAATGATAATGCCGAATTCGATCCCCTCCCCCAGAATCAACGGCACGAAGAGGACGTTGGCCTGGTTGAAGGGGAGGTTCAGCAACCACATCAAGTTGACCGTCAGGCCGGTGCCCACCACGAGGGGAATCAGGGCCAGCATGGCCATTTTCAGGCTGCGGAATAAGAGTACCAGCATGACGGTAATGGCCAACAGGGCCAATCCCGCCGCCCAGAGGATGGAATTGCGGAACCCCAGGGTAAAGCTATACAGGAGGACCGGGTCACCCACGGCATTGCGGTCGACACTCCAGAGGCTTTTGACAAATTGTTTCAAGGGTCCGAAGTTCCAGGTATCCTCAGAAGGAAAGACCCGGAGGAGGTAGGTGCCCTGGGGACTGATGAAGCGGGCCCGCACCGAGGCGGGCAAGTCCGCCAGGGTGGGGGGCGGTGCCGTCAGCCCCGAGTTCACATAGCCCCGGAACTGGTCCCAGGTGTCGCGCAAATCCGAGAAAAAATATCGGCCATATTCCTCGAGGCGGCTGGCGACCTCAGGGGCGCCGGACTGGAGCCGCGGTATAATCTTATTGATAAGCCGGTGGGTTTCCTCCACCTGCTTCAGGGTGGCAGCCTGATCCTTATCGAGTTTCTTGGCGGCCTCCGCCACCTTGAAATTGATCCGGCTCAAGATAGTGGCCAGTTCCTGGGGCTCAGGCGATCCCGCCGGGGCCCGGGGAAAGTTGATGGCATCGAGGACCGGCTGCATCTCTTTGAGGAGGAGCCGCTTGGCCTCCACCTGGTGAGGCAGAAAGGAGAGTATTGATTCAACGTGGGAGACCGTAGGCAGACGTTTCAGGGCCTCGGACCGGGCCGCGAGTTCCTCCAGTGAGGCGGTGGCCAGGGCGCCGTAGGAAGTGGAATACTTGGAATCCTGGATCAGCTTGTATTCCCACACCACCGATTCGGCGGTGGGATTCTGCAGGTGCAGGGGATTCAAATCGAAGGGCACGTAGTGCATGCTGAGGACGCCCAGGGCGGTGATCAGCACCCCCGCGCCCACCAGCAGGCCGGGCCGGTGCCAATGCAGATGCAAAAACGGCGTGGGGTGCGGCGGACAATCCGCTGGCGTCTCGGAACCAGCGCATTTTTCCGTAATGGTCACCAGGGCCGGCACCAGGGTCAGGGTGGCCACCAGCATCACCAGGATCCCCATGGCGAGGATTATCCCCAATTCCGCCAGTCCCTTGAAGCCCACGAACGCCAGGGGCACGAAGGAGACGATGGCGGCCACGCCGGCGTAAACGATCCCCGGGGCAGAACGGCGAAAGGTGCAGGCCATCACCCCGGGGCTGCATTGGCCCGACGGGCCTTCCTCTTCTTCCAGGCGGCAAAACCAGTGGATGCCGTAGTCGATGGTGAGGCCCAGCATGAGAGGCGCGAAGATCAGGGAGAGGAGGTTGAGGTGCCCCACCACCAGGGTGACCAGCCCAAAGGTCCAACAGAGTCCCAGGATCAGTACCAACCCCTCCACCAGGGTGCGCCTCAGGCTCCGGAAAAACAAGATCAACAGTCCCAGCTGGCCCAGCAGGGATAACCAGGTGGCCAGGGTGACGTCTTTCATGGAACTGCTCATTTCGTCGGCTTCGAGGGCGTCGGGGCCGGTCACCCCCGCCTCCAGGCCGGGATACCCGGCTTTGACCTGATCCACCGTCTTCCTGAGGAGGGCCAGGTCCTTACTGCGGGAGGCGTACCCGTCACCCTTCGGGGTCACCAGAAACAAGAGGAATTTGTCATTTTCGGTAAAAAAGTACCCTGATCCCTCCAGATCGCTCAATTCCTTGGGGAAAAAGCTGGAAAACAAGGAGTCCTGGGGCCGCTGGCCTTCCAGGCTGGCTGAGAGCCCCCGGAGGGAAGCGTTCAGCAGGGACAGGTCCGGCACTCCCGGTTTTCCCTCATCTGCCAGGAACCCGGTGAAGATCTCACCGATCATGGTCCGGGCAATCCGATCATTCACCAGCCGGTAAAAGGTGGTCAGGCGCGGGTCGGCAGCCAGGCCCGACAACAGGTCTTGCTCTTTCAGAAGAGAGTTCTTGATCTTGTCGAGATCCTGGGGGTCCAGATAGAGCAGGGCTGAACGTTTGAACCTTTCCGGGTCGACGTGATAAAAGAGTTCGGGAAAGTGGTCGGGATAGCGCCGCAACTCGGCGGCCAGGTCATTGGCGAACTTGATGGCCCGCTTGGGATGCCCATTCTCCACCACCACCACCATGCCGTCCCGGCCCCCAAAGGCCCGGTCCATCTTTTCGGTCTGCTGGATGAGGCTGTTGGTTACTGGCGACCAGGTCGTTGCGACTGGTGCGAATGGTCAGGTTCGTGACGGTATAATAAACCGACGCCACGGCCAGCACCACGGCTACCGCCAACAGCGGCCAGGCGCACAGTCGAAAGCCGCGCATTAAGGATACGCAGGATGATTTCCCGTCTTGACGATGAGGCAAATTCTTCCTCTACCAGTTAAATCGGCTGTTCAGGGGAAAGGGTGAATCTGAGGTTGTGGCGGCACGTCTAAATCATCCCAGGCCGGGAAGGCCTGCCCTCCCCCAAGGCTGCTGGCCGAACCGGGACCCATCAAATCTTTTGATATTCCTCTATAATCAGCTTATTGACACAACAAAGTCAAGCAAAAACTTATCCTTGCCCCGGCTAGTCAGAGGACCCCATGCCCGCTCGTGTAGTTAAGATTTCGTTGACCAGGAGGGGTTAACAAAATGTCCCGGCGGGACCGCGCCCCCGAGAGATTGAAAACGGCAAGGCCAGGTAATTATACCCAGAATAATTTGGCTGGGTAATCGGCCGAAAAAACCTTGGCTTTGGATAAAAAGTTGGCTATTCTTTGGAAAGGATAAGGCAAGGGCCTTGGATAGCGAAATCAGAAAACGCCAAATTCTCGGCTATCCGGAGGAGGGTTATGATCAAGAAAGTTCTGGCGATGGTGGCGGGGCTCCTTTTACTGGTGTCTCTCGCCGTGGCGGCGGATTCTTTTAACGGCGTCTATGGCACCGGCCCGGACAAATTTACCCTGGCCACCGGCAGCCCGGGAGAGTTGGGACTCCTCCAGGCCCTGGCAGCGGGGTTTAATAAAACCATCCAGGGAAAGGCCACGCTCCAGTGGATAAAAGCCGGCTCCGGGAAGTCCCTGCAACTGTTGAAAGACCGGAAAGTGGATATGGTTATGGTGCATGCCCCGGCCGCCGAAAAAAAGGCCGTCCAGGAGGGCTGGGCCACCGACCGCACCCTCATCGGCTCCAACGAGTTTTTTCTGGTCGGTCCGGTGAGCGACCCGGCCAAAATTGCTGAAGCTCAGAGCGCCACTGACGCCTACCGCCGCATCGCTGCCGCGCAAGCCAAGTTTTTTTCCCGGGGGGACAATTCCGGCACCCACAAAAAAGAACTCCAGATCTGGAAAGCGGCCGGCATCCAGCCCCAGGGAGACTGGTACATCGTCACCAAGGATTTTATGACCGCCACCTTGAAACGGGCCAACCAGGAAAAGGGTTATTTCATGGTGGACAGCAGCACCTGGACGGCGGAAAAAAAGCACATGGCCGCTCTCAAGGTCCTGTACAAGGGCGACAAGATGCTGGTCAATACCTACAACGCCCTGGCCCAGCCGGTCGGGGCCACTCCCGGGGCGGCCCTGGCTGCCAAGTTCATCGCCTTTGTGGCCTCCCCCCAGGGGCAGCAGATCATCAAGGATTATGGCCAGGACCGGTATGGCGAGGGGCTCTATAATGACGCGGCCTACGCCCGCCAGTATGAGAAATAGCCGGCTCCGGGTGAGATAACCCGGCGGGACGGCCATTGCCTGGTTGGGCCGGTCGCTCCGGGATTCAGACCAGGAAGGAGGGTAACAAATGCTCAAATGGTTTTGCGTCTTGGGAGTTTTGGCAATCATAGGTGCCCCTGGGTCGGCCCCGGCGGCAACCCGGATCAAGTGCGCCTCCACCACCAGCACCCAGAATTCCGGCTTGTTCGACTACTTGCTGCCGAAATTCGAAAAGAAGTCCGGTATCAAGGTGGACGTGGTGGCCGTGGGCACCGGGGCCGCCATCGAGATTGGCAAGCGGGGCGACGCTGATGTGGTCCTGGTCCATGCCAAGAACCAGGAATTAAAAGCGGTGGCGGAAGGTTTCTTTGTGAACCGTCACGACGTGATGTATAACGACTTCGTCATCATCGGCCCCCCGGATGACCCCGCCAAAATCAAGGGGTTGAAATCCGCCACCGAGGCCTTTAAGAAGATCGCCGCGACCCAGGCTCCCTTTGTCTCCCGGGGGGACAAATCCGGCACCCACACCAAGGAGCTGGCCATCTGGAAACAGGCGGGGATAGACCCCAAGGGCCAGAAATGGTATATGGAAGTGGGCCAGGGCATGGAGAAGACCCAGCGGGTCGCCAACGAAAAGCGGGCCTACACCCTCACCGACCGGGGCACCTGGCTGGCTACCAAGGACAAGGACAAGCTGGAGATGGCGGTGGTCCTGGAGGGCGACCCCGTTCTGTTCAATCAGTACGGCGTCATGGCGGTCAATCCCGCTAAACATAAAAATCTGAAAAATAAAGAGGCCATGGTGTTCATCAACTGGCTGATCTCCCCGGAAGGCCAGGCGGCCATCGGTGACTATAAGGACAAGCACGGGAATAAGCTGTTTGTGCCCAATGCCAAATAATGGGGCATAAATTATCTGTAACGGCGGGGCGACCCAACGAGTCGCCCCGGCGATTGAGTTAAGGTTCTGATAAAAAAACTTCCGGGGCAGGTCAAGGGCCGGGACTTTTGACCTGCCCGCCACATTCCTATGCACTCCATCCTCTACGGATTTATCGGGGCCGGCAAGCTCATCCTCACCATCAACCCCGAGCTCCTGTCCATCATTCTCCTTTCCCTCCAGGTCTCGGGATCGGCCCTGATGATCGCCACGGTCCTGGGCCTGCCCCTGGGGGCGGCCCTGGCCTGGCGCCGGGTGCCCCTCCGGGGTCTGGTCATCAGCCTGATCAACACCGGCATGGGGCTGCCGCCGGTGGTGGCCGGGCTCTTCCTTTACCTCTTTCTCTCCCGGAGCGGACCCCTGGGCTCCCTGGGCCTGCTCTATACCCCCACCGCCATGGTTGTGGTCCAGGCCATCCTGGCCTGTCCCATCGTCGCCTCCCTGTCCCTCGCCGCCATCGTCCGGGTGGACCCGGTGATCCGTCAGGCCGCCATCACCCTGGGGGCCACGCCCTTGCAGGAAGTCCTCACCGTCATCCGGGAGGCCCGCTACGGCATCATGGCGGGCGTCATGGCCGGCCTGGGAAGGGTGATGGCCGAAGTGGGGGCGGTGATCATCGTGGGAGGGAACATCGCCGGCTATACCCGGGTCATGACCACCACCATCGCCCTGGAAACGGATAAGGGCGATTTCGAACTGGCCATCGCCCTGGGGATCATCCTGCTGCTCATTTCCCTGGGCATCAACCTGGGCCTCCGGTTTTTGCAGCGGGCTGGCAGGGTCAGGGCGGGAGTCATTCTATGGGATTAAACCTGGAAGTCTCCCGCATCAAGAAAAGCTACCACGGCCAGGCCGTCCTGCGGGGGTGCTCTTTTGGCTTCGAGGCTGGCCGGACCTACGCCTTGCTGGGTCAAAACGGCAGCGGCAAATCCACCTTTTTGCGGATCGCTGCCCTCCTGGAACCCCCCGACGCCGGGGAGGTGCGCTATAAGGATAATGGCGTCACGCTCCCCCATGATCTCGCCTTGAGGCGCCGGATCACCCTGCTGCTCCCCCGGATCGGGGTCTTCAACACCTCGGTGTTCCGCAATGTGGCCTATGGCTTGAAAATCCGGGGCCGCCGGGGCCAGGAGGTCGAAGACCGGGTCAATGAGGCGCTGGAGCACGTGGGTTTGCTCCACAAGCGGCGGCAGCAGGCCCTGGACCTCTCCAGCGGCGAGACCAGGCGCTTAGGCATCGCCCGGGCCCTGGTCATCGAGCCCGAGGTCTTCTGCCTCGATGAACCCACCGCCAATCTTGACCCTAAAAATGCTGAAATCATTGAGCAAATCATCTTTAACATGAAAACCGCGGGAAAATCGACCATAATAGTAGTGACGCACGATCCCGCCCAGGCCCGCCGGCTGGGCGATCACCCGCTGGTTATGGATCATGGCCAAATCGCTCCCCTCTAACAACCCTGGCGCTCCGGGGCCGGTTTTCCCCCGGTTCAAACCCCTGACGTTGGCCGACCGGGAAATATTTCGCCCCATCCTCTGGGACTATCAAGCCGAAACCTCGGAGCTGACCTTTACCAATCTTTTTATCTGGCAGTCCCACTATGGCTACCAGTGGTCCCGGGACCGGGATTGGCTCCTGGTGGTGAGCGTTCCGGCCGAGGGTCAGGCCTGGGCCCTGCCGCCGGTGGGCCCCGGGCCCCGGGTCGATCCGTGCCGGCAGGTTTTGGCCTGGCTCCGGGACGAGTGCGGGGTGGCGGACCCCGCCATTGAGCGGGCCGATTCCCGGCTGGCGGCCGAACTGGCCGGCCATCCCGAATTTGTGGTGGAGCCCACCCGGGATCATTTCGATTACGTCTACCGCACCCGCGACCTCATCAATCTGGCCGGGGGCAACTATCATGCCCAGCGCAACCACATCAACAGCCTGACCCGGTCTCACCCGCTTCCGCTATGAACCTTTACGGGAAGAACACCTCTCCCCCTGTCTATCCCTGTCCGCCCGTTGGTGCCAGGTGAAGCGGTGTGAGTGTGATCTTTCCCTGCTGGGGGAGTGGGAGGCCATCACTGCGGCCCTGGCCAATTATCAGGCCTTGGAGCTTAAGGGGGGCGTGATTCTCGTCAACGACCAGGTGAGGGCTTTTTCCTGCGGGGAATTGCTCAATAAGGCAACCGCGGTCATCCACCTGGAAAAGGCCGATCCGGAGTTACGGGGCCTTTACGCCGTCATTAATCAACAGTTCTGCCAGCAGGCCTGGGCCCACGTGGACTTTGTCAACCGGGAGCAGGACCTGGGGGAGCCGGGCCTGAGGACGGCCAAAATGTCCTATCACCCCCACCACCTGGTGGAGAAGTTCCGCATCCGCCTGGCATGAGGGGCCAGGGGCAATGCAGCCCACTTCCAGCCGCGCCGCCGAGGTGAAAAATTTCTGTGACCAACCTGGCCGTCCATTCCCGGCATGACAAGCTCAAGGCCGCAGTCGGGCTTATCCTGGCGGCCCTGGCGTTGTCCCTGATCCTGGATCTCTCCGGGGCCATCCAGCCCTACCGCCTCAAGACCCTGGATGTACTCTTCCGCCGGGTGCCGTTGCCGGCCGCCTCTCCCCAGGTGGTGGTGGTGACGGTGGATCAGCCCGACCTGGATTTTTTCAAAACCCAGGGGGTCACCTGGCCCTGGCCCCGGCAGCTCTACGGCCCCCTCATCGACTATTGCCGGTGGGCCGGCGCCAAGGCAGTGATCTTCGACATCCTGTTCACCGAGGCCTCGTCCTACGGCCCCGAAGACGACCAGCGTCTCGCCCAGGCCGCGGCCGCAGCCGGCAACGTGGTGCTGCCGTTCTTCCTGTCCCGGGATGCCAAGCCGCCTAACCCGTCGGAAGCGGACCTGCTCAAGCAAGCCGGCCTCGCCATCCCCGGCCCGGCGCCCCGGGACCAGCACGACTTATCGCTCCGTGGTGACGCCGATTCCGCCGCTGTTGGCCGCGGCCGGCGCCCTGGGGAACGTGCAGTCCCGTCCGGATGCGGACGGCATCTATCGCCGGGTGCCCCTGGTGCTGCCCTTTAAGGATAAGTGGCTCCCCAGCCTCGGGTTCGCGGCCTTTCACCGCTTCGGGGACCCGGGTCCCCTGCGGTTCGCCCCCGGCGCCCTGAAGGTGGGGGACCTGGCCATTCCCCTGGACGGCCAGGGGAAGTTCCTCCTCAAGTTTCGCGGCCCCAGCCGCAGCCATAAGCGGTTTTCCGCGGCCAACGTCATCGCCTCGGAGTCTCGCCGTCAACACGGTCTCCCTCCCGATCTACCCGCCGGCGGATTTCGCCGGCAAGTGGGTCCTGGTGGGGCTCACCGCCCCGGGCCTCCTGGACCTGAAGGCCTCCCCGGTGTCCGCCATTTATCCCGGGGTGGAGGTCCACGCCACCCTGCTGGATAACCTCTTGCGGGGCGACTTTCTCCGCCCGGTGCCCGTGGGGGTCATGTGGACCGGGTACCTGGTCCTCAGCGTCGTTATGGTCCTGGTGGTGCTGTTTTTTTCCCGTCTTCTGACCACCCTGGCGGGGTTCGCGGCTTTGACCCTGATTTACCTGGGGCTGGTGGTGGGGGCCTTCCATTTCGGCTGGTGGGCCGACCCGGTGCTGCCCGGGGTGGTCCTGGCCCTGAGCTTCGGTTTGGCCGCGGCGTTCAGCTACGGCACCGAAGGCCGCCAGAAGCTCTACATCCGGCGCATGTTCGGCCAGTACATGTCCGGAACCGTCATCAACCATTTGCTGGAACACCCGGAAAAGCTGCAACTGGGGGGCGAACGCCGCCGGGTCACCCTGTTTTTCTCGGACCTGGCCGGGTTCACCACCATCTCCGAGCGCCTCAGCCCCGAGACCGTGGTGGGCCTGCTCAACGACTACCTGTCCGCCATGACCGAGATCATCCTGGATGAAGAAGGCACGGTGGACAAATTCGAAGGGGACGCCATCATGGCCTTCTGGGGCGCCCCCCTGGACCAGCCGGACCAGGCGGCCCGGGCCTGCCGCGCCGCCCTCAAGCAGCAGGCGGCCCTGAAGGAGTTGAACCGCCAGTTTGCCGGGCTCAACCTGCCGCCCCTGGCCATGCGCATCGGGCTGAACACCGGCGACGCCATCGTCGGCAACCTCGGTTCGGAAAAGCGCTTCGACTACACCGTTATCGGCGACACCGTCAACCTGGCTTCCCGCCTGGAGGGGGTCAACAAGTTTTACGGCTCGCACATTATGGCCAGTGAGACTACCGTGGCGGCGTGCGCCGGGGCGGTGGAGTTTCGGGAACTGGACCTGGTGGCGGTCAAGGGCAAGGAACAGGCGATCCGGGTCTTTGAGGTCCTGGGCCTCCCGGGGGAACTGGCACCGGAGGTCATCAAACAGCGCCAGGACTTCGCCCAGGCGTTGGAGCTCTACCGCCAGGGCCGCTTCCCCGAAGCCGGGGCCGGGTTCGAAGCCATCCTGACGGAAAACCCCGGGGACGGCCCGGCCCGGACCTACCGGGACCGCTGCCGGCGATTCCAGGAGGCGCCGCCGCCGGCTGACTGGGATACCGTCTTCCGGCCGGAGGGGAAATAAGGTATATTCTATAGTGAAAAAATTAAGGACAAAAGTTTGTTTCGATCGTCACAACCGCCCCCTTCTTCTGGCGACGGGCGAGGCGGCCAGGTCTGCCAGTTTTCTTTCGATGAGAACATAGGGTCCCACTCCTGTCCCACCGGGGAGAGGGTCAGGGTGGGGAGAAATGGTCTTCTCCGACAAGAATACCCGTTGAGCGTATTTGGTACGCAGCCACTCAGATCCTCATCAGGAATTCAGCCGAAGTAATGTGCGATGGCTGACTCAGATAAAACCAAGGCGCAGCTGATTGAAGAGCTGTCAACTTTGCGGCGGCGCATCGCCGAATTGGAGATATTTAAAGACTACCGGAAGCTGGCCGAAGAGGCGCGGCGCCGGGCCTACGGCGAACTGGAACACCTCGTCGCCGAGCGCACCGCCGAGCTGGTGCAGGCCAACCAGCACCTGAAACAGGAAATCGAGGAACGCAAGCGCACCGAGGCCGAACTCAAGCGGACCAAGGAATACCTGGAAAACGTCTTTGCCAACTCGGTGGATGCCATCGGCATCGTGGACCGGCATGGCAGGATTATCCTGTGGAACCGGCGCTCCGTGGAAATCTACGGCTACCAGTTGGAAGAATTAGCCGACAAGACGGCCTTCGAGCTCTACGCCGACCCCGACGAACTGGACCGCATGCTCGGGCGGCTGCGCCGGGACGGGGTGGTGCGGGAGTTTGAGATCCTCATGAAGAAAAAGGACGGCACCATCGTCCCCATGGATATCTCCATCAGCCTGCTCAAGGACGACCAGGGCCGCACCATCGGCAGCGTCTGCCTGGCCCGGGACCTTTCGGAGCGGAAAAAGTCGGAGGCGGCGCTCAAGTATGCCCAGGCGGAACTGCGGCGTTACTCCAGGGATCTGGAACGCCAGGTGCGGGAGCGGACCCGGGAGATTAACAGCATTCTCCGGTATACGCCGGCGGTGGTGTATATCAAGGACCGCGAGGGCCGCTACACCCTGGTCAATTCCCGCTATGAGGAGTTATTTGACATAAGCCGGGAGCAAATCTGCGGGAAATCCGACCATGATATTTTCCCCCGGGCCCTGGCCGACCAAATCCGCGCCTCCGATCTCCGGGTGCTCGCCCGGCGGCAGCCCTACCAGGCGGAGGAGGCCATGCCGCCGCCCGACGGCCGCCGCATTTATTTGTCGGTCAAATTTCCCCTGTATAATGAGCAAGGAGTCCCCACCGGCCTGTGCGGCATTGCCACGGACATCACCGAACTCAAGCAAGCCCAGGATCAACTGCGGCGTCTCTCGGGGAGCATCATGGCCAACCAGGAAAAGGAGCGCAAGGCCATCGCCCGGGAACTGCACGATGAACTGGGGCAGGTGCTCACCGCCCTCCGCATGGATGCGGTGTGGCTGAGCGACCGCCTCCAGGCGCCGGATCCCAAGGCCGGCGACCGGGCCCTGGCCATGTGCGGGCTTATTGATCACACCATCGATGAGGTCAGGGGCCTGGCCACCCGCCTGCGCCCCGGGGTGCTGGACGACCTGGGCCTCATCGACGCCCTGGAATGGTACATCGCCGATTTCGAAAAGCGCACCGGCATTGCCTGCATCTTTAGGCACCGCCAGGTGCCCGACATCGACGGCATCGGGGCCACGGCCGCCTATCGCATTGTCCAGGAGGCGTTAACCAACGTGACCCGGCACGCCGCGGCCACCCAGGTGAGGGTGAGCCTGGAACCGAAACAGGGCCTGCTGACCCTGGCCGTGGCGGACAATGGCCAGGGCTTCGATCTTAAGGAGATCGCCGCGTCCGAGTGCCTGGGGCTGGCCGGCATGCGGGAGCGCGCCGGCCTGTTGGGCGGCAGCCTGGAGATCCGGTCCCGGCCCGGGAAGGGGACGAAAGTGTTTTTCAGATTACCCGCCGATGGCAGCAGGAGCGCATAAAATGATCCGGGTCCTCCTCGCCGACGATCACGACATTGTCCGGGCCGGCCTGCGCCGCCTCGTGGAAGAATGCGGCGACATGGAGGTGGTGGCTGAAGCCGCCGACGGCCAGGAGGCCATGCGCCAGGTTCAGGAGACCTCGCCGGAGGTGGCGGTCATCGATATTTCCATGCCCGGGGTGGACGGCCTGGAAGTCGTCAGCCGGCTCCGCCTCTCCCACCCCAAACTGCCCATCCTCATCCTCACCATGCACGAAGAGGAGCAGTATGTGGTCCGGGCCATCGAGGCCGGGGCCAAGGGGTACATCACCAAGCGGTCGGCCCCGGAGCTGCTGGTCAAGGCCATCCGCAAGGTGCATGCCGGCGGGCGCTTCCTTACCGATGCCGCCGCTGAGGCCCTGGCGCTGCGGCTGGCCCGGGGCGCCCAGGGCTGCCTGCCCCTGGACTCCCTGTCCACCAGGGAAATCCAGGTTCTCCGGCACCTGGCCCTGGGTAAGACGGTCCGGGAGATTGCCGAGGCCTATAACCTGAGCACCAAGACCGTGGATACCTACCGCGCCCGCCTGCTGAAAAAGCTCAATCTCCGGAACAATGCCGAGTTGTCGCGCTTTGCCCTCCAGAACCGGCTCGTGGATCTCTGATAACCGGTGACACAGGCCTATCGCCGGCGCCGCCGCCGGCCGAACCAGCGGCAACCTCTATGACCCCGCCCCAGAGCAAGCCCCAACCGCCCTGTAAGAAAATTTCTGACAAAAGAATCATAGATTGCCCGATTTCTATTTTTGCCGCTTCCCGGTATGTTTCTTAAGTGTCTATCACTGTAGTCTTTGCCGGATTGCAGGCAAAGACCTAGTTCTCGTCTTTTGTAAGGGTGCACTCAGGTTTGCGCCCTGGGCGGGCCACTTGGTCCGTCCCCACACAGAAAACCTGCAGCATAATTTTGGGTGAAGAGGAACCGCCTTATGAAGACTGTGGCCGAGAAGATCCGGGAGTTGAAGGAGAAGGAAGGGCAGATCAAGGGGATGGGTGGGGCCAAGGCTGTGGAGAAGCAGCGTTTAAGCGGCAAGCTCACCGCCCGGGAGCGTCTGGACCTGTTCTTCGACCCGGGGACCTTCCGGGAGACCGATATCTTTGTGAAGCACCGGTGCGTCAATTTTGGCATGGAGCAGGTGGAGATCCCGGCGGACGGGGTGGTCACCGGCTTCGGCCAGGTGAACGGCAGGCCGGTGTTCGCCTTTGCCCAGGACTTCACGTCCCGGGCCGGGTCGTTGGGGGAGATGCACAGCAAGAAGATCTGCAAGGTCATGGACCTGGCCCTGAAGGCCGGGGTGCCGTTTGTGGGGTTCAACGACTCCGGCGGGGCCCGCATCCAGGAGGGCGTGGATTCTTTGAGCGCCTATGGGCAGATTTTCTACCGGAACGCCATCGCTAGCGGCGTCATCCCCCAGATTTCCGCCATCATGGGACCCACCGCCGGGGGCGCGGTCTACTCCCCGGCCATGACGGACTTCATCTTCATGGTGAAGAACACCTCCTACATGTTCATCACCGGGCCCGAGGTCATCAAGAGCGTCACCGGGGAGGAGATCAGCCAGGAAGATTTGGGCGGCGCCATGGCCCACAACGCCAAATCCGGGGTGGCCCACTTCGCCTGCGAGTCCGACGCCGACGCCATCGAGCAAATCAAGCGCCTCTTGAGCTTTTTGCCCAACAATAATATGGAAGACCCGCCGATGGCGCCCACTGCCGACCCGGCCGGGCGCGAGGCGCCGGAGCTGGACGCCATCGTCCCGGACGACCCGCGCGTCAAGCTACGACGTGCACGACGTCATCCGCGCCATCGTGGACGACGGGGAATTCTTCGAGCCCCACGCCCATTTCGCCGGCAACATGGTGGTGGCCCTGGCGCGTATGGGCGGCCGGCCCATCGGCATCATCGCCAACAACCCGATGGTGCTGGCGGGTTGCCTGGACTGCGATGCCGCGGACAAGGCCACGCGGTTCATCCGGTTCTGCGACGCCTTCAACATTCCGCTCCTCACCATCGCCGACGTGCCCGGGTACCTCCCCGGCAGCGACCAGGAGTGGCAGGGCATCATCCGGCACGGGGCCAAGCTCCTGTGGTGCTACTCCGAGGCCACGGTGCCCAAGCTCACCCTGGTGACCCGGAAGGACTACGGCGGGTCGTACCTGGCCATGTGCTCCCAGGACCTGGGCGCCGACATGGTCATCGCCTGGCCCACCGCCGAGATTGCGGTGATGGGGGCGTCGGGGGCGGCCAACGTCATCTTCCGGAAGGAGATCAAGGCGGCGGCAGACCCGGTGGCCAAGCGGGCCGAGATCATCGACAATTACGAGAACCTGCTCTACAACCCCTACATTGCCGCGTCCCGGGGATTTGTCGACCAGGTGATCACGCCCCGGGAGACCCGGCCCCGGCTCATCGAGGCCCTGTCGATCCTGAGCACCAAGCGGGAAACCCTGCCGGCCAAGAAGCACGGCAATATCCCGGTGTAGTGCACAGTAAGCGGTGAGCAGGAGGGGCGTCCCTCTGGGTCGTCCAGCAGCGCCGGCGTGCTAACGGGACTGGCGTTTAAGTAATGAAAGGGCGGCCCAGGGTCACCAGAGTTCGGCGGGCCCAGCCCGCCCTGGAAGCGGCCGCCCCGGTGATACAGCAGAGGCAGAGGAGATCATCCATGAGCATCCAACCCCACATCCTGGCCGCCATCAGCGGGGCCATCGGGGCTTATATCGCCGACGAGGAGGCCTGCCAGGCCGCGGCGGCGGGATTCGCGGCCCCGGCCCCGGGCCCGCCTTTGAACCTCTGGGCCCTGGCCGGGCGTCAGGAGGCCATGCAGCTGAGGCAGTTGATGCAGCGGCGGAGTTTGAGATAGGAGTAGGGCGGCCGTACCTGGCCGCCAGGTGAAGCGGGCGATGACGCCCCCCTACCAACCGAAAACCGAAAACGGTTATAGGGCGGCCTGTGGCCGCCATCAATCGGCGTGCACGGCACGCCCTATAAGCTAAGGAGTAACTCATGGCTGGAAAAAACCCCATCAAATTCACCGACACCACCTTTCGGGACGGGCACCAGTCGCTGTTGGCCACCCGCATGCGTTCCGAGGACATCATTCCCTTCATGGAGCGCATGGACCAGATGGGCTACTTTGCCATCGAGGTCTGGGGGGGCGCCACCTTCGACACCACCCACCGCTTCCTGGGCGACGACCCCTGGGAGCGCATCCGCACCATCAAGGGCATCCTGAAGAAGACCCCCACCAGTATGCTGCTCCGCGGCCAGAACCTGGTGGGCTACCGGAACTACGCCGACGATCTCACCTACCGCTTCGTGCGCTACACCGCCGAGGCCGGGGTGGACATCTTCCGGGTCTTCGACGCCTTGAACGACATGCGCAACTGGGAAGTTTCGGTCAAGGCCCTGATGGACGCCAAGAAGGAAGGGCTCATGGCCCACTTCCAGGGCGCCATGTGCTACACCCTGACCCAGCGGCGCCTGGGCGGCCCCATCTTCAACCTGGATTATTACGTGAAGTTCGCCAAGCAGATCGAGGACATGGGGGCCGACTCCGTCTGCCTGAAGGACATGGCCGGCATGTGCTCCCCCAATGACGCCTACGCCATCATCAAGGGGATCAAGGAGACCATCAAGATCCCGGTGGAATTCCACACCCACTACACCTCGGGCTCCGGCTCCATGAGCTACTTGAAGGCCATCGAGGCCGGGGTTGACGTGCTGGACACCTGCCTGTCTCCCTTTGCGCTCCGGACCTCCCAGCCGGCCATCGAGCCCCTGCTGGTGGCGGTGGAGCAGACCGACCGGGAAACCGACATGGACCTGGCCGCGCTCATCGAGATCGGCTACGACCTGGAGAAGGTGGCCAAGAAGTACCGGGACCTGCTGGACACCTCCAAAATGGCCCAGATCGACACCGGGGTGCTGCTGCACCAGATCCCCGGCGGCATGTACTCCAACCTGGTGAACCAGCTCAAGGAGTTGGACGCCCTGGACCGCATTCACGAAGTCATGGAGGAACTGCCCCAGACCCGCAAGGAGATGGGCTACCCGCCGCTGGTCACCCCCACGTCACCAGATCGTCGGCATCCAGGCGGTGATGAATGTCCTTTTTGGCCGCTACAACAAGGTGACGGCCGAGAGCCAGGGGGTGGCCTACGGCCTCTACGGCAAGACCCCGGCCCCCATGGACCCCGAGGTCCAGAAAAAGATGCTCAAGGGCTACGAGCGGGGCGAGACGCCCATCACCGTGCGGCCCGGGGAGATCCTGGAGCCCGAGTGGGACAAGGCGGTGGCGGACACCAAGGGTATCGCCAAAAACGAGGGCGACATCCTGATCTACGCCCTCTACCCCACCACGGGCATGCGCTTCCTCAAGTGGAAGTACGGGGTGGAGCCCGTTCCCGCCGAGGTCAAGGGCAAGACCCTGGAGCAGATCGCCCTGGAAGACCAGGTTTACCTGACCATCAAGCAGAAGAAGCTCTTCGCCAAGGTCAAGGAGTACCTGGACACCCTGTCCCAGGCGGCGCCGGAGAAGGGCCCGGGGACCCGGGGCTTCAACGTCTTCGTGGACGGGCAGTACTACAACGTCGAGGTGGAGTGCACCTCCGGGGCCCCGGTGATCACCGGGGTGGCGCCGGCTCCGGCGCCCCGGCCGGTGGCCGCAGCCGCAGCTCCGGCGCCCCGGCCCGCTGCCGCCCCGGCCCCGGCGGCGGAAACCCTGGCCGCAGGGGATGTGCCCCTCAAGGCCCCCATGCCCGGGATGATCATCAGCTACGCGGTCAAGGTGGGAGATGCGGTCAAGACCGGGGACCTGATCTGCGTCCTCGAGGCCATGAAGATGCAGAACTCGCTTCCGGCCCCGGCTACGGGCACGGTCAAGGCCATCAACTTCGAGCCCGGCGCCTCCGTCGCCAAAGACGCCACCATCCTGGTGATCGGCAAGTAGGGATTCTCAGGACACCGGCGGCCGGGGCTGGTTAAAACCCGCCCCGGCCGCAAGCCGTACCAACACGATATCCTTATAACGACCAAAAAGACCGGGGAGATGAATTCCCCGGTCTTTTTTTACCGATGATAAGTTGAGAAACTGGCACGCGTGGTCCCCTTTCTGTATGGGATGCTGCTCAGACAGGCATCCCTCCCCCCGGGCATGGAGAAATCCTGCCGTCGTGTAATGCTCCCTAAAGTCGAGACATGGTTTAGGCCGTTTTTGTGTAATATTGGACGGCCTTTCCCACACTTCCGCCTGCGGGCTCCGGTAAGCGGGAGCGGAGTTCTTCCTTCAGGGTCAGCCAGACATACCTGACTCAATGCCAGGTGTACAATTTCTTAACACCTGGCACAAAACCTGTACACCTCTTATAACCTATCGGAATAAAATACATAATGGCGGCTCAAAGCGAAGCCGACAAAGAAGCTTAACATGTGGAGCGTACCCTCATGGAGACTAAAGGAATATCCGCTATCTCTATCTTTAACTTGCGGATGTCCTCTGTCTGCGATGGTTAAGCCCCGTGGGGCTCGACAACGGTCGCTCTATGGGGGGATGGCATGGTTATTGTATCTATAAGTAATAAAGCGGCAAATAATCCAAAGAGAGCCTGCTCTATTGCGGGGTTCGAAGCGAAGGAGGCTGTTATGAAAACGAAAGTCGAGCCGAGTGGCCAGGGAGTGCAGGTTCTTTCCATGACCGAAAACCAGTGTGTCTGGATGAAGGCCGGAGTGGTGAACTTCAAAATCTGCGAAAATGCCTTCGATTGCACTTCCTGCGCCTTTGATAAGGCAATCAGCAGGAAGGCGATGGTAAAACCAACTGCCCTGGGCAGTTGGAGAGAGGTTATGCGGGGTCAACCAAATAAGGAATGCCGGCACATGCTGACGGGCCGGGTTATTTTCAAATTATGCTCCCACGACTTCCAATGTAACGACTGCGCCTACGACCAACTCCTGTATGATTACGACCTGCTTGTGGGTGAAGAGGACCTGCCGGCGCACGCGGCTCAGGCCAACAAGGTCGCCGGCTTTACGGTCGCCGATGGCTATTACTACCACAAAGGCCACAGCTGGGCGCGGATCGAGCATGGCGGATTCGTACGCCTGGGCGTCGATGATTTTGCCTGGAGGCTGCTCGGTGGGACCGATATCTCCCTGCCGAAAATCGGCGCGAAGCTCAAGCAGAATGAGACAGGTTGGTCTATCAAGAGAGATGAGAAGACCGCTGAAGTGCTCTCGCCCATGAGCGGCATCGTTATGACAACCAATCAAAACGCGGTGAGCCAGCCGAATCTTTCTAAGAAAGACCCTTACGGAAAGGGCTGGCTGGTCGTCATTGACCCGGTCAGCGGCCTGAAAAAGAAAACCAGGAGTCTCCTGTTCGAACAGAAAGCGGTTTCATGGCTCAATGCCGAGGTGAAGAAGCTGGAAGAAATGGTGATGAATGTCTATGGAGTCCCCCTTGCAGCTACAGGTGGCGAAATCGTCGAGGATATATTCGGGAACCTGCATGATCTCAAGTGGGACGACCTCGTTCATAACTTTCTTCTCACCTAAGGGCCGACCAGAATGATTGTGCGGCGGCGGCCCGGGTAGCTAGATCTCGAAGGTTTTCCAGGCTTTGGCGAAGTGCGAAACTGCACCGCTCACAAAAAAAGATGTCCAACTCGTCGAGGTGGCTGAGTCCGTAACTGAATCGCATGAGGCATTTGGGGGTCTCACAATGGTAAAGGGAAAAAGTGTGAGCAATCTCGTGGAGGGCGACCTTGGCCAGACGTTCATAATAGGTGCCCTCCGGAGCCATGATCCCATCTTCCCTGTACTTTAGGCGGAAATCGGAGACAATTGCCCGGGTGAGCCCCAACTCCGCTTCACCGAATACAAAGGTGTGTATCGGAGTGCAAAGGTCCACGTCTGTGATGGCAAGAAGGCGCGAGTGATGGGGAGAGGGAAATCGCGCCAGGTACTTAAGGACCAGTCCGGCATCATACTGGCCTCGACGGGTCTGAAACGCTTCTGCCGGGATTTCCATTGCCGCCAGCATCTCGACAGGAGATCCCAAAATCGTTTGAATGTTCGCGGCTATCACTCGGAGCGCCGTATGCGGGATCTGGCCCATTGTGGTCAGAGCGATCGAGGGGGTCTGCGGTTTTTTTCGTTTCGGTGACGGCATATCAAGTAGTCTAGGAGAAGGGCGGTCCGGTTGATCGGCAATGTGCTCCTTTGCAGGGTAGGCAAGGTCTCTAGGACGAGTTGTTTCCACGCCCGGAAGGCCGATAAAGGGGAAGTTCCACCGCGAAAGTTGTCCCTTTCTTGCTCGTTTCCTTTACCCAGATACGGCCTTTGTTTTCTTTGATTATTCCGTAAGCGGTGCTCAAGCCCAGCCCTGTACCTTTTCCTGCTGCTTTGGTGGTGAAAAACGGATCGAATATCAGGGCGAGGTCCTTTTCCGGAATACCCCGACCCGTATCGGAAACTTCGATACGGGCTTTTTGGGTGCGCTTGTTACGATAAGTCCGAAGCGTCATGGTTCCCTCATGGTTCATGGCGTCCACAGCATTCAACACGAGATTAACAATCACCTGCCCCAATTGATCTCTGTCGCCTTTGATTAACATGATATCCTCAGAAAGCTCTTTCCTGATCTGGATACCCGTGAAAAACTTGGTGTCGCGAATGAGATCAAGGCCATGCTCCAGAAGCGTATTGACGTGGAGGATTTCCTGGCTGGGGGTTTCCTGTCTGCTATAGGCCAGGAGGTTCTTGATGATTTTGCCGCACCTTTTGGCGTCTTCATAGATGCACGTGAGACTCTTCCCCCGGGGATCATCCGTTTCGAGTGACTTCTGCAAGAGATCGGCGTAAAAAATAATTCCCGTCAGGGGATTGTTTATTTCATGCGCGACCCCGGCTGCAAGCTGGCCCAGGGAAGCCATTTTTTCCGCCCGGGCGATTCGTTGGAGCATCTCCCGCATTTCTTGCTCGCATTTGAGCTTCACTCTTAAGTCATTAAACAACCCCACGGTGGCCGCTTCCTGACCGCCCTCGTAAATGATCGCGGCAGTGAGCTCCACCGGGATTTCCTCACCGTGAGCGTTGATAATGGTAAATCTGCTCAGGTGCAGCTTGCCTTTGCCCCCCTGGCCTTCGTCCCGCAAAATTTTCATAATCTCCTTCGCCTGCCCCGGGGGGTAGAGGGCCGCGGTGGTTATCCTTTTTTCACGTGCCCCTTTGAGCGAATATCCCGTAAGTTCCTCGGCCGCGGGGTTCATAGTCATAATATTGCCCCGACGATCCGCGGCGATTATGGCGGTGGTTGAACTCTGGATGAGTTTCTGCGTAAAGTCTTTCACGCCCGAAAGTTCTCGCTCGAGCATCTTCAATTGCGTGACATCATGGATAGATTCCACTATATACAAAACCTCGCCGGCCTCATCGAGGATCGGGGAGAAAAACCGATTATCCCATTTTTCTATTCCGGCACTGGTGGTCACCAACTCCATGACGGAATGTCCATGACGGTCCGCCAGAACCTTGGCGATAGGGCACGTTTTCAGCGGACAAGGCTCTGAATGGAAGAAGAAATCGCGACAAGTCTTCCCGACGATTTCCTTTTTATCTGTCGTGAACTTTTCCAGGAAAGTAGCGTTCACGTCCACTACGACCTTGTCGGGTTTCAGGATCAGGGTAGGAAGAGATAGGCAGTCGAAAAGTCTGGTCTTCCAGGCGTCCGGAGTTTTCATTTTTGGTCTCTCAGCATACTGATCTTCGTTGAAGTTCAACCTTGCGGGCCACCAGCCCTGTTGCCAGGAGCACTAAGGTTGTAATGTTTGATTTTACTGTGGAGGGTAACCCTGCTAATTTCCAGAGCCTCCGCGGCCCTGGAGATGTTCCACCCATGAAGATTGAGAATCCGCTCTACATGCAGCTTCTCGTTCTCTCTTAACGCTTGAGGGGTATCTTGGGCTGAGGATCTCAAGAGAAAGGCAAAATCATCTTTGCCCAGGTAGTGTGCTTTGGCCAGCACGACCGCACGTTCAACGGCATTTTCCAACTCACGGACATTTCCGGGCCACGGATAATTCTTTAGAGCATTGATGCCTTGCTGATTAATCCCTTCAACCGGTTTATTGGTTTCTTTTCGGATCAGTTCCAGAAAGTGCTGTGCCAACACGGGGATGTCATCGATCCGCGCCCGGAGAGGGGGAATTTCAATCTCGATGACATTCAACCGGTAATAGAAATCCTGACGGAAGGCGCCGCGCTCGATCTCCTTGACCAGATCCTTATGCGTAGCGCAGATGAGGCGAAAATCAACCGGAATTTCCTCTGTCCCGCCTACACGAAGGAAGGTTTTTTCCTGCAGTACACGCAGAAGATCGATTTGCATCTTGAGAGGGATCTCGCCGATCTCGTCCAGAAAAAGGGTCCCTCCCTGGGCCATCTCCAACCGCCCTTTTTTGGCCCTTCTTGCCCCGGTAAACGCCCCAGTCTCGTGTCCGAACAACTCGCTTTCCAGGAGTGACTCGGCAAAGGCCCCACAGTTTATTGGGATAAAGGGCCCAACGAAGCGATCGCCCATAGCATGGATCGCCTTCGCCACCAGCTCCTTTCCGGTTCCCGTTTCACCTCTCAGCAAAACGGGTGAATCGAATGTTGCGATCTGTTTGATCAAGGCAAACAGTTGCTGCATGCATTGCGATACGCCAATTAAATCCTCGCAGCGCACCTGGCAGGTCACCTGCTCTCGCAGGATCTCATTTTCGTCAAGAATTTTCTTTTGTTGAAGCAGTCTTTCCAATAGGCAGGCCAAGTCCCCGGGTTCGAAGGGCTTCGTGAGATAATCGCACGCGCCGCGTTTCATTGCATCAACCGCAGTTTCAATCGATCCGTAGGCTGTAATCATGACCACCATTGAGTGTGGACAGTTCTTCTTTACGTAATCGAGCACTTCGAGACCGTTCACGTCGGGCATTTTGATGTCGAGGAAGATGAAATCGTAGTCCTTCCTATCCACCATATCGAGAGCAGCTTGGCCTCCATCGGCGCCTTCCACGTCATAGCCCGCCTTCTGGAACCAGGCCACAAGGGATTCCCGCACAATCATTTCATCATCGACAATCAGTACCTTCAATCTTCCGCTCATAAATTCCCCTTCTTCAGAATGTTGCGGACCCAGGGGAGAATGGCATGACGAACTTCGAATCGTCTAAGCATCAAGTGTTCGCCTTGGAATTGGCACCATTCCGGTGGGAAGTCTCTTCGGCACGGGAGTGCGAGGCTGCAATAATTGCCCAATGAGCCAAAACCATATTTCCAGGACTTTCCCAACCATTGAGCTGCATCGAATCTCGCCACGCTTTATTGGCGGTTAACGGATGAATCCATTTGCCATTTGGATAGACCAAGAAGCACTGTGGATAAACCTCTCACCCCCGGCCGGGGCCGGTTGAGGTAATGGCAATAAAGCATGGCGATCTTAGAGTCTGAATACCCACCATGGCCTGAGCCTATCTGTGCTTTCCCTAAAATTCCTGTAAATCCACCATGTCATAATCCCGGTAAGAAAATCAAGTTTTCGCTGAGGGTGCTTCCGGGGCTTCTCGGGGGCCGGTTTGTCAGGGAAGGAGAAGACCCATGATTACAGGGTGGGTACTATTTTTTGCTGCATGTTGTTGGAACCGCGCCGGCTGCGGCCGGGGTCCGGCTCCCCAGCCCTCAAATTGCCGGGGAGCCGAGACCCCCTGGGTGAGGCGCAGATTTTAGCCAGCAGCAAGACTGGAACTGACCAGGCCGGCCGGCGGCAGCGTCAGCTAAACCCACCGGTACTTCTCTATTCTACCCGAACCCTTTTTTCGCAGCCATAAGATAACGACTCCTACCTCCGGATAGACTTTTCCTAAGCCCCCAATCCCGATGATTTTAGGCTTGGGTGCGGGTGCGGGAATAATATATCGAAAGAAAAAAGAAGGGATCAGGCTAGGTGCCCTATCTGCATAAACCTGCCTTTGCCTTGGTCATTAAGGTGGAGTGGTATCCTGGCCCCCTAAGAAGAGTGGACGGCCGATAGTGTAGAGAGCTCTGATCAAGGCGGTAACCACCCCTGCCTTCGGAGGCGTAGCCGGAGGAGGCAGGGGTGGGTACAAGGCGGCGAATGAGATAATCTCCAAGAAGGGAGCCCTCATGCCGGCAAAGAAATTATCTGAGACCGACAAGGTCCAAGCCGTTCTCGATCTGATGCAAGCCAAAAGGACTGTGGCAGAGATTCGTAACCGCTACGGCATCTGTCCGAAGCGCAGAAAGACCTGGCGCAGTGGACCGGGGCGCCTGACCGGGGAGGGCAATCCACCTTTCCCGGTCTTTTTTTCTCTTGTTGTTATAGTGATCTTTAGGTCTTAGAGGGGTATCTGATGCTCCTACTTTGCTGAACGGTCACAGCTTCTTGAGGCGCTGCTGACGCTGGCGCAGCCGCTTGGATAAACGCCGGGCGGGGCCTTTCTTGTGGGTCCCCCGGGTCGAGGAGTCTGCCCCGGCGTCAGGGTCGGCTGCCCCCGACGGGTCGTGGAGATGAGACGACTCAAACTGACTGGCGTTGATCCAGGCCGCCTTGGTCTGCTCGGCGCACACCTGGATCTCGCGATCGGAGGTGACCACCAGGGCGCGTTCCCGCTCCTGGTGCAGCAATCGCTTGATAACCTCGTCGGCCCGCTCCCCTCGGCGGGAATAAATGATCGAGATGCCTTGATGCCGGTCCCGGCTCTCTTTAAGGTCGCCGTGCTGCCAGCCGTCAAACACCACAGTAATCTGGTGATGGGACCGGCTGCGGTAATGGGCCAGCAGTTCCAGCAAGGCTTCCCGGCCGCTCTGCAGGTCCATGGCATCCAGGAACTGCAGTCGGGGCGACTGCTTGATGACGTTATAACCGTCGACAATGAGGTGCATGGCAATATCATTCCAAAATAATGCAATAAAATATTTTTATGCAATAATATTGTTGTAAATAGGATATTTCTTTGCTATAGTGAGCACCTGTTACGTTATATCACCGTAATGGGGGAGGATGTCGATAAAATGCGTAACATATTTTATTACCTGTGCGTCGGGCTGCTTGTGGCGGCAGGCGCAGGGTGCGGCGGGGGCCAGGGGAAGCCCGAAACCGTCACCCTGGAAGCGCCGCTGCCGGAGTATCAACAACAACAAACCGAACTGACACCGGAACAACAGTATGTTGCGAATGTGTTAACTAAGAATGGTTACGATATTAATCGTGATAAGCCCACGGTCATCGTGGTCCATAAACTCACCCGCAAACTCACCTGTTACCGGGGGCTGACCCCCCTGAAGACCTATCCGGTAGTCCTGGGGACCAATCCGCGCAACGACAAGTTGTGCCAGGGCGACGCCTGCACCCCGGAAGGAGTTTACCGGATCCGGGCCAAGTACCCCCACCCCAAGTGGGACAGCTTCATCTGGCTTGATTATCCCAATACCCAGAACTGGCTGAAGTTCAGCCGGGCCAAAAAGGCGGGGCGTATTCCCCCGGAAGCGAACATCGGCGGCGATGTCGGCATCCACGGGACTGAAGACCCCAGCGCCAACCTTTCCGGGCAAAACTGGACCCTGGGGTGCATCTCTCTGCTCAATAGAGACCTGGATGAGATCTATCCCCTGGTGAACAAAGAAACCCTGGTCATCATTACCAAGCAATAGGTTCCCGGTATAGGCCGCGCCGTCCCGGGGCGATTGGCCGCACCGGTTGCGCCTCAGGGGCAGACTTCGGTCCGCCCCTTTTTTGTGGTCTCCGCATGATGGCGCTAACGTTCTGCTCCGGCGCCAAACGACTGAAAAACCCCGGAGATACCTTATGCGGAGTTGCGATCAAAAAACCGCCAAGGAAACGAAGAGGCGCACCGGTGAATGCGTCCGATACCCGGGGCCTACAAAAATTGTCCACGGAGCGCTAACCGGCCTTAAATCAGGGGAAAAGAGGGGCGGTGTGGCCACCGCCCCTCCTGCGGTTGCTGGTGGGGCGCCGGCCCCCGGGGGGGCCAGCGTCATTATTTAGGATTCTCTACGGTCAGGTAGAGGGTGTGGCCCTGGCGCTTGATCAAGAAGCGGGCCACACTGTCTTTTTTAATCTTGGCGACGGCCCCCTGAAATTCCTTGACGGAGCCGGCGACCTCGCCGTTCACTTCCAGAACCAGGTCTCCCGCCCTGACGCCGGCATCAGATGCGGGGCTGCCGGACTCCACCCGGACCACCACCACGCCTTTGTTGTCCCGGAGGCCAAACTGCTGGGCCAGGGCCGGGGTCAGGTTCTGCACTTCCAGGCCCAGGGGGGTTTTCTCGGCCGCTCCTTCGGACTTGGCCTTGGCTTGTTGTTCATCGGTGAGTTCGGTGATGGTCAGGTTCAGGGTCTTTTCCTTGCCCTGGCGCAGGACCTTGAGTTCGGCCTTGGACCCCGGAGCCGTGTCCGCCACCATCCGGGGCAATTCGTTCATTTCATGGATGGGGTGGCCGTTAAACTCGATGATGATATCTCCCCGGTGGATGCCTGCCTTGGCGGCCGGTGTGCCGGGGTTGACCTGGGCCACCAGGGCGCCTTTTGGTTCGGCCATGCCGAAGGATTTGGCCAGGTCCGGCGTGACGTTCTGGACCTGTACGCCGATCATACCCCGCACCACCTTGCCCTTGGACTCCAGTTGGGGCATGACGGACTTGGCGATATTGCTGGGAGTGGCAAACCCGATACCCTGGCCGGAGGCGATGATTGCGGTGTTGATGCCGATCACCTCTCCCTGGAGATTGAGGAGGGGGCCCCCGCTGTTGCCCGGGTTGATGGAGGCGTCAGTCTGGAGAAAGTTGTCATAGGGACCGGCGCCGATAACCCGGCCCTTGGCGCTGATAATCCCCTGGGTAACGGTATGGCCCAGGCCAAAAGGGTTGCCCACGGCCATGACCCAGTCTCCCACCTGAATGGCGTCGGAATCCCCCATTTTGAGAAACGGTAAGTTCTCCGGCGGCTTGACAATCTGGATCAGGGCCAGGTCGGTTTTGGGGTCCCGGCCTTTAACGGTGGCCTGGTATTCCTTACCTCCCACCAGGATGACCTTGATCTTATCTGCGCCTTCTACCACGTGGTTATTGGTCACCACGAAGCCCTTGCCGTCGATGATGAAGCCGGAACCGAGACTACGAGCTTTATAACTCTTGGGCATTTCGCCGAAAAACTTATCGAAGAAATCCCGGAAATCCTTGGGACTGCCCTCAGGACCGAAGGGCATCTCCGGGGCGGGACCCTGTTTCGGCCGCTTGACGCCATGGTCGAACAATTCTCGCATCTGGTTCTTGACGATTTTTTCGGCACTGATATTGACCACCGCGCCCGAAACTTGCTTGGCCAGCTTGGCAAAGGTATCCGTAGTCAAAACGACCGGGGCCGCTGCTGCGCCGGGGGCTTGGGCCGGGGCCTGGGCCTGGGCCGGGGTCTGGGTTTGGGCCCACGCGGGCTGCGGGGCCGGTCCCATAGGCCCTAAACCTAACAGGGCCCAAACTACTATGAGGCTAATGAGACTGCTTTTCTTCATGCGGCTTCTCCTCTTTCTTCTGCCCGGGCAAGGGGCCCGGCAGCGATGTCATGGCAGATTTCTTCCCTACGATCACCAGGAGATATTTTTCCGGTTGGAGATATTTTTCGGCCACTTTTTGGATATCCCCAGGGGTCAGATGCTGGATGAGTTCAGGGTAGCGCCAGGGGTAATCAAGGCCCAGGCCGTAGACCTCCACATATCCCAAGAGCCAGGCCCGCTTGGAGATGGAATCCATTTTCCGGGGAAAGCTGCCGACGAGATAAGATTTGGCATCTTTGAGCTCCTCCGGCGTCACCGGCTGCGTCATGATGCGCCGGAGTTGTGCCACCACCTGGGTGATGGCCTCGCCGGCTGTGGCGTTTTTGGTCTCCAGGGCCACGATGAAGGGACCGGGTTCCAGGCCCGGTTCAAAGGCGCTGTACACGTTATAGGCCAGGCCGCGGTTGACCCGGATATCGTCCATGAGCCGGGAGGCAAAGCCCCCGCCCCCCAGGAGGTAATTCATCACCTGAAAGGCGTAGAAATCCGGGTTGTTCCGGGCGATACCCAGGTTGCCCAGGATGATGTTGGCCTGGGAGATATCTTTATCGATCACCACCTCGTGGCGTTGGTCCAGGGGAGGAATGGCGGGCAGCTTGGCTACCGGGAGGGGGGCCGCAGCCCAGGCCCCGAAGGTTTTGGTGACCCACTGCTGCGCCTCATCCGGGGTTAAGTCCCCCACCACACTGAGGACGGTATTGTTGGGCCGGTAGTACTGCCGGTGAAAGGTGACCAGGTCCTGGCGGGTAATGGCGGTAAGCCCCTGGGGAGTGCCCATGACCGGATGGTTGTAAGGGAAGGAGCCATAAAGATCCTTGAAAAAAGCTCGGGACGCCACCACCTTGGGCTCGTCTTCGGCGCTGGCCAGGGCCGCCTTGAACTGGTTCTTTTTCAGCAAGACTTCCGCGGCCGGAAAGGTGGGGTTCATCAAGATATCGTTGAGCAGTTCCAGGGCCGGGCCCAGGTCCTTTTTCAGGACTTTCAGGGTCACGGTGGCGAAATCATCGCCCCCGGAAAATGACAGGCTCGCACCCATGAAATCCAGCTCTTCCGCAATCTTGGCCGCGCTGCGGGATTTGGTGCCGTTACGCAGCAGAGAGGCCGTCAGGTTGGCCAGGCCCTCCTTTCCCGCGGGATCTTCCAGGGTTCCGGCCTTAATGAGGAGCTGCAGGGTCACCAGGGGGAGTTCTGTCTGGGGGGAAAACAGCCACACTAAGTCGTTGGGCAGTTTCTGGCGGGTTCCCAACACCCGGGCTTCCGGCGCCGCCAGGGCCCCAGTGCTCCACAGCAAGACTCCCAAGATCAGCCAAGTAAAGCGTTTGAGCAATGTATTCTCCATGACGGTTGCGCCAGCGGGGTTTAAGCCGTACCCTGACCAAAGGTCAGCGAATATCCTGTCCCATGCGGGGATGGACGGCGGGGGCCTTAGCGCCCTTGACCGGCACCAGGATTCCCACGGTAAGGTTGTCGGGCACCAGGTATTTTTTCGCCACTTCCCGGATCTGTTCCCGGGTAACCTGCTGCATCTTGGGAATAAACTCTTTGAGCAGGGTCCATCGAGCCACGGTGGCCATCCGCCCCAACAGCATGCCCCGGTAAAAGATGGAATCCAGGGCCATATAAAAGGATGCCGCCACCTGATTTTTAGCCTTTTGCAGTTCCTTTTCCCCCACCAGGTCGGTTTGCAGCCGCTTGATCTCCGCGTTCATGGCGGCTTCCAACTGGGCTACGGGCTTGCCCGGCATGGGCTGGCCCGCCAGGGAAAAGATAAAAGGGTCGGCGGTGTCGAAATTATAGTCCGCCTCGGCCGCCAGGGCCAGTTTCTGCTCGTAGACCAGGCGGTGATAGAGTCGGGAACTGCGCCCCGATGACAGGATGCGGGCCAGCAGTTCCAGGGGGTAGGCCTCGGGACTCTCCCAGTTGGGCACGTGATAGTTTATGAGCAGAGAGGGAAACTGGGCCTCCCGGTGCACCTCCACCCGGCGCGGTCCGAAATGTTTGGGCTCTTTGGCGGTAACCTTGGGAGGCTCCGGCCCCGCCGGCAAGGTGCCGAAGGTTGCTTCGATCTGGGTGAGGGCTTCCTTGGGGTCAATATCGCCCACCACCACCAGGGTGCAGTTGTTGGGGAGATAGTACCGGTGGTAGTAAGTCCGGTAATCATCCAGGGAGATGCTTTCGATATCGTGGAGCCAGCCGATCACCGGCCACTGATAGGGATGGGCCTCAAAGGTGGCGGCCATGGCGGCTTCCTGCATAAAGTTCACCGGGTCGTCTTCGGTACGCAGGCGCCGTTCTTCGATCACCACTTTCTTTTCGGTTTCGAAGGTCTTTTCGTCGACATTGATGCCCCGCATGCGGTCTGCTTCCATCTCCAGCCAGTGACGCAACTGGCCCTTGGGCCCGGTTTCGAAGTAGGCGGTATAATTCCGGGAGGTAAAGGCGTTATCCATGCCCCCAACCTTCTGAACTTCCTGCGAGAAATACTTCGGGCCGTACTTGGCCGTACCCTTAAACATCATGTGCTCACACAGGTGGGAGATGCCGGTTTTGCCCAGGGCTTCATTTCTGGAGCCCACCCGATACCACACCTGGAGCGTGATAATGGGGGCTCTGGGTTCCCGCAGGAGCAGCACTTTAAGGCCATTGGCCAGGGTGTGCTCCACCACCTTGTTAAAGAGGTTGGCATCATCCGCCGCTTTGAGCGGCAGAGCGCTCAGCCCCAGCCATGACGCGGTGACGAGGATTACCAGCAGGCATAACTGACGCCGGCCGGGAGCCCACCAGGCCTTCCGACGTCCGGCGTCATCCAATTTCAGATGTTGCGAAAAAAGAGTCATAGGGTTTCTGCTCTGAAAAGTTCAAAGTTCAGGGTTGGGTTAATAAGTACAGGTAACGCCCGCCATGACAAAAAAACCGCCACTTTTCAGGCGTCATGGGTAAGCCAGGGTCTCAAGTTCAACGGTCTTTATCATCCAGGTTGGGGTCAGGAAGAACCATATACATAAATTTTTAGTCATGCAATGACTTAACGTAAATTCTCCTGAAGCGGATTTCAAGGGAGGCGCCCTAAGATTATTCCGGTCCGGTGGGTTATCCGCCGTCCAATCCGGATATGGTCGGGGTTTTAGGACCAGGCGTCCAGACTGTGGCGGCAATTAGCGCTGCCAGACTGGCGCCGGACATATCCAAAAGCACATCGTTGACACTGGCTCCCCGGGAGGGGTGGAACCATTGGCGCCCCTCGTCCGCCGAGGAAAAGAGCAGGCAAAACCCCAAAGCCCAGAGGCAGGCACGCCAAGACCCATATCCCGAATAGCCCCGAAAAGCCCGGAACCAGAGAATATACATGCACCCGTAGGCCAAAGCGTGGCCGGTTTTCCGGAGGCAGAAATTGATCAGATCAAGCTGGGCCGGTTTCAGGGTCATAAACCCGGACAGGAGCCATTGGAGCAGGTTTCGGGTGTTGGTGCCCGAACCCAAATCCCCCGACATGCATATTATTGCCAGACCCCAAAGCAGGGGGGGAAGCCAATAATGAAGAAAGTGAGGTTTTCGCCAAATTGGGACTGCGTTGCCCAAAGGTTCGGTTCCTTTACCCCTGGCGGGGGCAACCGGACACCATACTGGTGCCCCTAATCAAATTTAGACTCAGCTTCGCCAGGTTTTGTTAAGGCCAGGGGGCAAATAATTTTCGCAACCGGCTGAGCAAGTCGAAAATTCTCCTGGAAATATCTTAAAGCCAGTTCCTGGTGTCACCTCCCGCCCGTGGCCCGGACTTTGGCCGACCCGGAGGCATGGGTGTCGGGGACCCGGCCGCTCCCGTCCTTCTGGCCCCCTTATCCGAGAATCGCTTCCACAAAAGCCTCGGGGTCAAAGGGGCGCAAGTCTTCCATGGCCTCCCCCACCCCGATGTATTTCAGGGGGATGCCGGTCTCGTGGACCACTGCCAGGGCCACGCCGCCTTTGGCGGAGCCGTCCATCTTGGTAAGAATGAGGCCCGTGACGCCCACGGCCTCGTGAAATAACCGGGCCTGATTCAGGGCGTTCTGCCCCGTGGTGGCGTCCAGGATGAGGAGCACTTCATGGGGAGCGCCGGGGATTTTTTTGGTTGCGGTGCGGTTAATCTTTTTTAATTCTTCCATCAGGTTAACCTTAGTGTGGAGCCGTCCGGCGGTATCTACGTACACCGTGTCCACGCCCCGGGCGACCGCCGCGGCCAGGCCGTCGAAGACCACTGCGGCCGGGTCGGCCCCGGTCTTCTGTTTGACCACCGCGGCGCCGACGCGCTCTCCCCAGATCTCCAACTGCTCCACCGCCGCGGCCCGGAAGGTGTCCCCGGCCACCAGCATGGGAGTCAGACCCTGCTGACGGTCCTGGTGGGCCAGCTTGGCAATGGTGGTGGTCTTGCCCACGCCGTTGATCCCCACCACCAGGACCACCCAGGGATGGGCGCTCCGGTCCTCCTGAGCGGGGCCCGCGAGGAGGGCGACCATTTCCTCCTGGAGGGCGGCCTTGAGCTTTTCTACGTCCGCCAGTTCCCGGCGACGCAATTTATCCTGCAAGGCCTGGATCAGAAAGAGGCTGGTCTCCACCCCCAAGTCGGCCGTAATCAACAATTCTTCAAGGTCTTCCAGGAGTTCGGCATCGACCACTTTGCGCCCCCTGAAAAGACGATCCAGGCCGCCGCCCAACGCCTCGCGAGTCCGGCTCAACCGGGCCCGCAGGCGCCGAAACATGCCCCGCCGTGCCGCGGCCTCGGGTCCCTCCCCGGCCTCTTCCAGGTCCCCGGCCTCCGGGAGAACCGCCGCCGCCTCCGTGAAGACTTCCTCCGGGAGTGCGGCCGACTCCGGCTCCGGGGC
>CAVVFW010000007.1:0-97061 GCA_963747645.1 uncultured delta proteobacterium
TATTGCGCTGTGCTCCATAGTGGCAGGTGAGCTTGGTCGTTCACCCTCTCCCTTCCTTTCGCTCCACCGCCGCGGAATTCTCATGCCCTCGACTGAGTAATATCCCTGATAACATGCCAGTTGTGTATGTCAAGTTCTGCAAATTGGTCAAGGCATACAGGTTTTTTGAGTTTCCCCTCGCCGTTGAGTTAAGCTGCGGAGGGCCGCCGAGAATGGGCCCCAACTTGCTCGTCGGAGGCGGCCCGGAGCGGCGACCCGTCAGGCTGCCAGGCTGATCCGCAGTTTCTTGTGCTCTTTGAGGAGATCCATATTGAGATAGCGGCTGGCCTCCAGCCAGCCCTCGTGGGTCTCCACCGCCAGCGCCCGGATGAGCCTCAAACAGCTCGCTTCATTCGGGAAGATCCGCACCACCCGGGTTCTCCGTTTGATTTCCTCATTGAAGCGCTCCAACATATTGGTGGACTTCAAGTGCTTGTGGTGCTGCAACGGGAGTCGGTAGAAGCTGAAGGTTTCGCCAATGTTTTCTTCCACCCACTCGCAGAGCTTCGGGTACCTGGTCCCCCAGCGCTCCAGCCATTGCGCCAGGTCTTTCTGCGCTTCGGACAGATCCCGGCGGTCATAGAGCCACCGCAGCTCCTGCCGGCAATCATCCACGGCTTTCCTGGGCAGATGATCCAGGGCGTTCCTCAGAAAGTGCACATAGCAGCGCTGCCAGACCGCCTCCGGGATTACTTCGGCTATAGCCCGTTTGAGTCCCGGGTGATCATCCGAGACCACAAACTCCACCCCCTTTAACCCTCGGCTTTTGAGTCCCAGCAGAACATCCCGCCAACTCGTCTGGCTCTCCCGGTTGGCCAGCTCCACGGCCAGGACCTGCCGCCGGCCCTCATCGTTGATCCCGATGGCGATCTGCACCGCCTGGCTGCGGATCACCCCATCTTCCCTCACCTTCTCATAGCGGGCGTCCAGCACCAGATAGGGATAGTCTTCCTCCAAGGGACGCTTGGCAAAACGCTCCAAGCTCTCATCCAGGGTCTTGTTCACTGCACTGATGGCGGAGGCGGAGAAGGCATGGCCGCATAACTCCTCGGTGATCGCTTTCACTTTCCGGGTGGACACCCCTTGGATGTACATCTCGGCCAGGGCCGAAACCAGAGCTTTCTCCGACCTTTGATATCTCTCAAAAATCTGAGTGGAAAAATGTCCCTGCCGGTCTTGGGGTATCCGCAGCTCAAGCTTCCCCACCCGCGTCACCAAGGCCCGGCCATAGTAGCCCGAGCGATAACCCAGTCTCCCTGGACTCCTTTCTCCTTTTTCCGCCCCGATGGCCTCGGTCATCTCCTGCTCCAGCACCTCTTGCAGCACTTCCCGCAGCAACTCCTTGAAGCTGTCTTTGTTGACGCCGAAAATCTCTTGAAGATTTATCCTTCTGCCCCTAAACTTGGTCTCGGTCATGGCATAACCTCCGTTTGCGCGGATTTGGGTGATCTTGGTGGATACACCCATATGCCATGACCTTCTGATTATCTCATCTCTTTTTGCAGAACCTTTTGCACATTACCAACATGCCTGATATACGTCTTCATTTCTTCCCGCTGAAGCCTGAGTTCATCTTTACTTGACCCAGGGCATTCTTAAGCCTCTCCGGCAGTCCCTTCGCTTTCCAGTTCGGGCCGATGGCCACCAGGGTGGCGGTGCCTTCGGCCAGGAGCTCCCGGCCGGTTTCCGGGTAGAATTCGAAGCGGAACAGGATGGCCCTGGCCCGCAATCCTCGACGCGGGTTTCGATGCGCAACAAGTCCCCGTAGAGACTGGGGCGCCGGAAGCGGCCCCTGACTTCGGTGTGGTGGACGCCATGGGCGAGAGTTGCGGTGGGCTGAGTGGGCATGAGGTGTCCTCCGGGATCGCCAAGCTCCCGTATAGCCGGGACCGGGGCGGCGGCGATCCGCGAGATGGGCCAGCGAAGCTGCCAGGATAGTGCATATTCTCGAAGCATGTCTCCATCCCCGCTCGGCTCCGTCCGCCTATTTTCATGACCCACTGCAATCCGCCGGTCAAATTCGGCGGCAATATTTCTCAAGGCGCCAGTAAGAATGGCGATTATCCCGGAGCGCATCGCGCCAAATTGTTGGTGGGCTACCTTCAGAGCCGAGCAGGTACAGGTATAATTGGCTATCGCCCTGAAATTTTTTGGCTGATAAGATCGTGCGCCACCTGCCCGGTCTTAAACAAGAAGATGGGGCCGCCGACGATCAAATACCAATAGAAGGTATACGTTCGCCACAACAACAGGGTGAAGGCGAGGGTCTCCCGGTCCAGGTAAGGACTGAGAAATGCCGCATAACCCGCATCCACTGTGCCGCCGCCACCGGGCATGAGCAAGATTTGGCTCCCCAGATTCAGCGCCCCCTGGACGAGAAAGAGGTAAGACAAAGGCACCGCCTGGCCCACCAGGCGGATGATTAAAAACAATAACAGGTAGCGCGGCAGCCAATAGCCCAGAGTGACCAGGAAAAGGGCCACATACTGGGGCCAGGACATCTTTTTTAAGAGGCGTAGGGAACGAACACACTGCACCGTGGCCCGGGCCAGGCGGTAACGGTAGCGGGCCAGCCGGGACACTTTTCCCATCAGGCGGCCAATGCCGATGGAGATCCGGCGATAGCGGCGGGCGAGGTTATAGACGACCGCCGCGGCTCCCGCCACCACGAGCATGACCACCGCCACCAGATGCAGCACATCGGGTTTGGCGCCGACCTCAAACAACAGGATGAGAGCGGCCAGGGGCATCACCGTGACATAAAATACCAGATCGGTCACCACGATGAGGCCCTCCAGGCCAACAGCCTCGGGAACCCCTACCCCCAGACGGTGGAACAGGAAGATGTAGGTGGCGGGCATGCCCACTCCCCCGGGGGTGGCAACCCCGGCAAATTCGGCGGAGGCCGTGGTCAATACCGCCTCAGGCCAACTCATCCGGCGTCCGCCGATTCTCATGAGCATGCGGATGCGCCAGGAATTGAACCACCAGCTGACCACCATCATCAGCGCGAATAAGAGGAGCGCCCACCAGGAGAGGCGGTCCAGGAGTTTGAACTGGCCCAACCCGCCCAGCGCCAAGGGCAGGGCCAGGCTCAAACCGAGACTGGCTGCCAGCAGCCAGAGCCATGATTTCTTCAGGCGCATGGGTTTGGCCTCAGGTACGGTGGCTCTTCGGTTCGCGGCGGAGGCTTCCGGAGGCCGTGGAGGGGGTGCAACCGGGATCTTCCTTCATTGAAGGTTGATACCACCGCGGACTGCATCAGAAACCACACCTTATCTTCAGTTGCGCGCATAGAGATAAAAATAGAGTTGTGTATGTCAAGTTCTGCAAATTGGTCAGGCATACAGGATTTTTCGTTTTCCCGAGCTATTGATATCAATAGCCCGATTGAATTTATGGTGGGATTTCCGTAATCTTTTCATGCTCGAGGCTCGATGATAGTATGAATCGGTAGAGAGGATGCCTGGTCGATTGGTCACAGCGCCGGGCGCAGGTAGGTGGGGACCAGTTGAGCAGGGGGGGCGGTCAGGCCGAGCTTGAGGCGGTGGCGGGCCAGGTGGGCCAGGGTCGAGGCCCGGGGCAGGCGCATTTCCGCCGGAGCGAAGGCTATCCCCGGAGAGAGCAGGGGAGCCAGCACTTCCCGGTAGACCTCGAGGCCGGGACCGGTGAGCCGGAGCGGCTGGCGTAGCCGGGCCGGGAGTTCCTCCACCGGCAGCCGCAGCGGCCCCTCGAGCACCTGGGGCCGATCTTCCGGGCACCGGAACAGCCCCCAGAAGACCTCGCCGCGCTTGGCGTCCATAAGCACGCCGATGGGGTCAGGAGAACAGGGGAACTGGGCCGCCAGCACCTCCATGGTGGGTACCGGCACCAACGGGCAGTTGAGGGACCACGCCAGGGTCTTGGCAGTGGCCAGGCCGATCCGGAGCCCGGTAAAGTTACCGGGGCCGGTGCTCACGGCTACGGCGGTGAGATCTGCCGCTTCCTGGCCGGTAGTTCTCAGGATGGCGGCCACCCCGGGCATCAGGCAGGTAAGGTAGGCGTTATGGCTGTCCAGGGAATATTCCCTCAGCACCCGGTCTGCCGTCACCAGGGCCAGGCTGCCCTTCTCGGTGGCAGTATCCAGGGCCAAAAGGAGCATGGGCTGAGATGGTTTTCCGTTTTCGGTTTTCGGTTTTCCGTTAATAAAGAGCCTCGTTTAACAATCACTTCCCCATTTAGTCACGGCGTCAGCGCAAGGTCGGCACAGGCCGGAAAGCCTGTGCCACCGTGGGCTTTTTTGAGCATGATTACCTTTGGGGCTCAGAAGAGAAGAATTTTTCAAGAGGCTTTCCGGCTCACAGAAAACAGAAGACTTTCTCAATACTGGGTCTGCACCAGGCGCAAAATATCCTGGTAGAAGACCAGAATCATGAGAGCCAGGAGCAACATCAGGCCCAATCCCTGGGCCATCTCCCGGTGCTTCAGCGGCACCGCCTTGCCCCGGATCGCCTCCATGGTGAAGAAGAACAGGTGCCCGCCATCTAAAACGGGGATGGGCAGCAGGTTGAGCAGGAAGAGATTGACGCTCAGCGCCGCCATAAACTGCACCAGGTAGTTCACCCCCATCTTCGCCTGTTGGCCCGCCACCTGGGCGATGAGGATGGGGCCGCCGAGGCTCTTCAGCGGCACCTGCCTGGCCAGCAGTTTATACAGGCTCTCCACGGTCAGCCAGGTAAGGCGGCCGGTGTAAATCACGCCCAGCGTCAGGGCCCGGATGGGACCGACTTTCTCGATGGCCGGAGTATTCCCCGGCAGTGACGCCGATAATCAAGGCAGAGACTTTTCCCCCAAAGATGTCGGCGGTCTCCATGCGTTGAGGGGTCACCTGGACCTGGAAGTCCTGGTCGCCCCGCCGTACCGACAGGGTCAAGGGATGTTCCCCTCCCTGGCGGATTTTTGCAGAGAGGTTTTCCCAGCGGCTCACCGGTTGCCTTCCACCGACAGGATCCGGTCGCCGGTTTTGAGGCCGGCCTGGGCCGCGGGGGAATCCGGTTTCACCCCGCCGATTTCGGTGGTGAGATAGGGGATGCCGGAAAAAGCAAAGACCAGAAAGAGGGCCACGACCGCGAAAAGCAGGTTGAAGGCCGGCCCCGCCAAGACAATCAAAAACCGATGCCAGAGCGGGTGATGGGAAAATGACACCGACTCCAACTCGGGGGGCACTTCATCCTTGGGATTTTCCCCAAAAAGCTTGACATAGCCCCCCAGGGGAATCACGGAAAGGCGGTAATCCGTATCGCCGATCTGCTTGTGAAGCACCTTAGGCGGGAAACCCAGGGAAAAGGCGTCCACCCGCACCCCGAAGAGTTTCGCCATGAGGAAATGGCCAAATTCGTGGACGAAGACCAGGACCCCCAGAACGATGACGGTTGCCAACACGGTTATCATAAAAGTCTGTGTGCTCCTGTGGGAGAAACCATGATCATGCCGGTCCGGGATCAAGGTGTCCCGAGGGGCGCACTCCTCCCGGTGGATCAACTCCTGGGCAAAATCCCGGGCCCAGCGGTTGACGGCCAGGACCTGCTCCAGGCTCTCCAGAGGTTGATGTTGGTGGGCCGCCATGGTGGCCTCTACGGTTTTGGGGATATCCATAAAACCGAGGTGGCCGGCCAGGAAGGCCGCCACCGCCATTTCGTTGGCGGCATTGAGCACTGCGGGCATGGTGCCCCCGGCCCGGGCCGCGGCATATCCCAGGGCCAACCCTGGAAAACGGGTCATATCGGGAGCCTCGAAGGTGAGGCGGCCCACCTGGCACAGATCCAGGCGGCGGCGAGTTCAGGGGCCGGCGCCGGGGGTAGGTCAGGGCATAGGCGATGGGCAGGCGCATATCCGGCACTCCCAACTGGGCAAGCACCGAGCCGTCGACAAACTCCACGAGGGAATGAATGATACTCTGGGGATGGATGTAAACCCCCACCTGGTCCACGGGGAGGCCGAAGAGCACCGAAGCCTCGATAACCTCCAGGGCCTTGTTCATCATGGTGGCGCTGTCGATGGTGATCTTGGGCCCCATGCTCCAGTTGGGATGTTTCAGGGCCTGGGCCGCAGTGGCGTGCCGCAGGCGCTCCAGGTCCCAGGTGCGAAACGGCCCCCCGGCTAGCGGTCAGCCAGAGATGCTGTACATCCTCGGGGCACTGGCCGTGCAAGGCCTGAAAAATGGCGCTGTGTTCGCTGTCCACCGGGATGATGGCCACGCCGCGTTCTCGGGCTGCGGCCATCACCAGGGAACCGGCGGCCACCAGGGTCTCTTTGTTGGCCAGGGCCACCGGCAGGCCGGCGTGAATGGCGGCCAGGGTGGGTTCCAGGCCCACCGCCCCCACCATGGCGGAGACTACCAGGTCGGCTCCGGAGGCCACCGCCACCTCCCGGACCCCGGACCGTCCCCAGAGAATTTCGGGGGCACCCTCCCGGGGCACCAGCTCCCGCAAATGGGCGGCTACCGTCTCATCTTGCACCGACACCCGGGCCGGGCGAAATTGATTTATCTGTTCGGCCAGGACCTTGACGTTCTGGCCGGCGGCCAACCCCGCCACCGCAAACTCACCGGGGTGTTCCGCCACCACCGCCAGGGTGCTTTGTCCGATGGACCCGGTGGAACCAAGAATAGCGAGGTGTTTCATTAAGCTGACATTGCCCTTGTTATAGTATATCGGCAGTTTCCCACCGCAACCTTAGCCGTTTCGGAGCGCGGCAAAGTTTTCCAGTATATCAATCAAGTTATACGAACAATTTATTTTATCCCTTCGCCTCACGGCTGTAAAGCAATAAGGTGGGTAGGGGTTGCGGAGATCAGTGTCGGCGGGGCAGCCCTGCGGGCCTTAAAAGTGCGTCCCAGATATATCTTGAAAAAACATACACTTACCTTTCCGGGAGATTTCGTAGAGGCGGTGTGCGCGCCACCCTACAACGGTCCCTGGAATGGGGGTGAGAATTTCCAAGATACTTCGGATACGCACGAGAACCTATTGCAAAACCTGTCTTATGCTGCAACGATTTTAGGCGGATTATTATAGCGTTGCCATAAATCCTTTCTCCTTGGCAATTCTTAAATCCCCCTAAATCCCCCTTTTTCAAAGGGGGACTTTATCAGCAATTACTTATGGTTCCCCCCTTTATTAAAGGGGGGTTAGGGGGGATTTGTGGATCTCAAGGATCGGAAAAAACTTTTGGCAACCGCTATAACCGCTTTTTTAATCCCCCCTGCGCCCATAAAAAAGGGGGTGATTCTTTCCCAACTTAAGCTCTTCCGGCGGATGCAAAAGGACGCCTGGAATCGGTTTTGAAATTACTTCTAGTCCCAAGGCCAGATGCCGGCCAGGTAGTCCAGGGAGGGGTCCAGGCTGCCTTCCTGATGGGGCTCCAGGGTAATGAGGGGCCGACGCCCCTGGCGGGCCAGATAATCGAGAGTTTCTCTGAGGGGGACCCGGCCGGCGCCCAAGGCCAGGTGGCTGTCGTGGTCCCCGTGGTTGTCGTGGAGGTGCAGCTGCCCGATGACCGGGGCCAGGGTTTCGAGCCACCGGGGGAAATCGCCGGTGCTGAAGGCCAGGAGGTGCCCCACGTCAAAGCAGACCTGGAGGTTGGCGGCCCCTACCCGGGCCAGGACCTCCAGAAAAAGTTCCGGCTCGGTTTCGTGGACATTTTCCAGCATCACCGTCACGCCGTCCCGGGCCGCCAGGGCGGCCAACTCCTTCCAGGTGGCGACGCTCCGGGCCAGCCAGCGCTCCTGATCCCAGCGGTAGTGCCGGGCTTCATAGCCCAGGTGGCAGACCAGCGTCGCCGGCCGGAACACCGGCAGATAGCGGCAGGCCTGGCGCAGACGCCGGCGCGACGCCGCCAGGACGCCATCGTCCAGCGCCCCCGGCGCCAGATCTTGAAAGGGGCCGTGCAGGGTGATCCGCCGCCCGGCCCGGTGAAAAACCCGGGCCGCCCGGCAAAAGTCCCCGGGGCGGTAATGTCCCAGGCTATGGGCATCCAGGCCAATTTCCGGATTGAGCCCCCGGTGCAAAAACTTCTTGAGGTACCCGGCCTGCAAAAATGAAAAAGGGAGATTGACCTGGACCTGGGGCAACAGGGCCGCCGTAGTTATCCCCATTGAGGTCGAGCCTCATTCAGGATACTGGCACAGTTCCACCAGGAGGCCGAAGGTGGCCTTGGGGTGGAGAAAGGCCACCAGAGCCCCGTGGGCGCCCTCCCGGGGAGTTTCATCGATGAGCTTTGACCCCCGCGGCCTTCAATTCCGCCACCGCGGCGTGGATATCCTCCACCTCCAGGGCCAGGTGGTGGAAGCCCTCTCCCTTGTTTTCCAGGAATTTGGCCACGGCGCTGTCGGGTTGGGTGGGCAGCAGCAGCTCCAGGTTTGACTCACCCACCTTAATGAAGCTCACTTTGACCTTTTGGGCCGCCACCACCTCTTCGCCTCCGAGCTTCAGACCAAGATTTTCGGTGTAGAGTTTTTTAGGGGGATCCAGATCCTTCACCGCGATTCCCAGATGAGCGATGCGCTTAATTTTCATAAAACTTCCTCCATATGGATGAGTGTATTTTTTTAGATAGCGTGACCAGCTGGGAGTCAAACCGTCCCGGGGCCCAAGGTGCAGGCCCTTCATGCGAGTCCCAGCCACTGGGCCAACCAATCTGGGGCGCCGGGGCGCCCACCAAACTCTTCTTGTCTTCAGGCACCAAAATTATATATGATGGCGCCAGGAAGGAAAAGCCCGGCTTAACCGGACGGTGATTTTTCTGACCCGCGGCCTTCCGGGGCAAACGATAACCCGGCAGCAAAAAACCGACACAGGCAGGTTGGATAATGACGCAAGCTGAGAAGTTCCGGCGCCTGAGCGAACGCCTGGATACCTATCCGGACCAGGTGATCGAGTTGCAGCGGCAGATGGTCTCCCGGGTGGCGCTGGGGCCGGAGGTGGGGGGGACCGGCGAGGCCGACAAGGCCCTGTTCCTGAAGGATCTGTTGGAGAGTTGGGGGCTTGAAGTCCACGACTATCCGGCTCCGGATGACCGGGTACCCGGCGGCGTCCGCCCCAACCTGGTGGCCTGCCTGTCCGGCAAAAGACCGGAAAAGGTCTGGGTCCTGAGCCACATGGACGTGGTACCCCCGGGAGATATTAGCCTCTGGGAGTCCGACCCCTTTACCCTCCGGGTGGAGGGCGACCGCCTCTATGGACGGGGCACGGAAGACGACCATCACGGCATCGTCATGTCCCTCATGGCCGTGAGGGCCTTTCTGGATTTGGGGATCACCCCGGAACGCACCTTGGCCCTGGCCCTGGTGGCGGACGAAGAAACCGGCAACGACAAAGGTCTGGCCTACCTGTTGCGGGAGCACGCCGGCCTTTTCTCCCCCCAGGACTTGATCATCGTGCCCGATGCCGGCAGCAATGACGGCACCATGATCGAGGTGGCGGAAAAGAGCATCCTCTGGCTCAAGGTGACGCTCTTGGGGCAGCAGGGCCATGCCTCCCGGCCGCACAAGGCCAAAAATACCCTGAGGGCCGCAGCCCACGTAATCGTGGCCCTGGATGACCTGCACCGGGAATTTCCCCGGCACAACCCCCTGTTCCGGCCTCCCATGAGCACCTTCGAACCCACCCGGAAAGAGGCCAACGTGCCCAACATCAACACCATCCCGGGGAAAAACGTCTTCTACCTGGATTGCCGGGTGTTGCCGGACTACGACCTGGACCAGGTCACCGAGCGTGTCCGGGCCATGGCCACGGAGGCGGCCGGAAAATTCGGGGTCACCGTGGACGTGGAAACGGTGCAGACCCTGGCCAGCGCCCCGCCTACCTCGCCGGAGGCCCCGGTGGTCAAAGCCCTGGAGCAGGCCATCCAGCAGGTTTACGGCCGGGAAGCTCTCCCCCAGGGGATCGGCGGCGGCACCGTGGCCGCCTTCTTTCGGAAGGCAGGGTTGCCCGCGGCGGTCTGGATGACCGCCAACGACTGCGCCCACCAGCCCAACGAGTTTTGTTTCCTGAGCCATCTCCTGGGGGACGCCAAGGTCCTGGCTCACGTCTGCCTGATGGCGGAGTGAGGCTAAGGTGAATCTGAGCGGTCTGCGGCTAGCGCTCAGGCCACATCGTGCAGGGGTCCCAACTGGAGCGTTCCAGGCAGTAATCCCGATGGTCGGCATCGGTGACTAGATAATTTTCCGGGTCCTCCGCCAGCATTTCCGCCCATTCTTCCAGGGCGTCCTGGGGGTCCAGGGACCCCTGCCAGGGCCGGACGGAATACTGGTCGGCAAAGCCCACATGGCGCAGTAACTCCCGGGGGTTGTCATCCAGCACCAGATAGGACTGGAGCCCTTCGTGACGGCGAATTATAATGGGACAGGCCATAACAACTTCTCCTCATTGCAAGCCATTTCCTCTATTATGGGCCAGACGGTGGATAAGGCAACTCCCATGAACCGATTACGCACCCGGCCCCATCCGGCTGTGGCTCCCGGCGCCCTCCGGCCCTTCGGCCTGTCCGGCTGGTTGGGGGTCATGCTCCTGTGCGGCCTGTTCGGGTTTACCGCCTGCGGCGAACTTCGGCCGCACCCGGCGGCTTTTGAGCCCCAGGCCTACACTGCCATAACCTACCGCGACCTTCTGGCCCCGGGCCCAGCCGGTCTTGAGCCCGGCCAAAAGGTTCGGGTACAGGCGTATTTCTGGCAATACCTGAATTATGACCCGGCCATGGTCCGGAATTACCTCACCCTGCTGCGGTATCCCATCAGGTGGTACCAGCTCCAATGGTTCTCCACCTATGATACGGCTGACCTCACCGGCTACTATGACCTGGCCGCCGTGACGCCCGAGCAGGCCGAGGAGTACAAGCTCAACCGCCTGGACCCGGTCATGCTCTATGGCGAACTCGCCCGCCTGGGCCCGGGTTTTTACCTCCAGGTCTTCCATATCGAAAAAATTACCCCAGATTGATGGGTTGCATAAGTCTGCCCTGGGCGGTTACGTCAGGGGGATGAGAAGCCCTGGTTTCACCCTTAGACGTGCCGGCCCGGGAGCGGCCCCTGGGCACCCATGGCACGTTATTTTGTCTTTTGATATAGTTACAATAAATTATAAATAGTGTCTGAATCCGAATCAGCCGTACTTCGGCAAGGCAGAAGATGAAAGACGAAGACCGGGACAAAAACGACCTCCTTAAGGAATTAGCGGCGCTGCGCCAACAGGTGGCGGCCCTTAAGAAGGCCGAATCCCGTTCTCAGCGGTCCTCCGAGGCCTGGCGGGATTTGTGGGCCCAATACGAGGCCATGATCGAAGCCTTCGACGGCTACATCTATATTTGCTCGGAAAACTTCGAAGTGGAATTCATGAACCAGCGCTTCATCGAGCGCACGGGGTCTTATCCCCTGGGCCAGAAATGCTACCGGGTGCTCCATGACCGGGAGGACATCTGCCCCTGGTGTGTCAATGACCGGGTCTTCCGGGGAGCAACGGTGCGATGGGAGGTGCAAAGTCCCAAAGACCACCGCTGGTATTACGTGGTCAACACCCCGATTCGACATCCCGACGGCGGCATGTCCAAGATGGCCATGATCCAGGACGTCACCGCCCACAAACTCACGGAGCAGGCCTTGCAGGAGGCCGAAGCCAAGTATCGCGACATTTATGAAAACGCCGTGATCGGCATCTTCCAGAGCACCCCCAGTGGCCGTCTGCTCAGCGTCAACCCGGCCCTGGCCCGCATGCACGGCTACGATTCCCCCGAGGGGATGATCGCCGGCATCATGGACCTGGGCCACCAGATTTTTGTGAATCCGGAGCAACGGCTTGAGTTGAGAAGCGAGATGGAAAAGACCGGGATTATCCGGGACCACGAATACCAGGTATACCACCGAAACGGCAGTAAATTCTGGATCGCGGTAGATGCCCGGGCGGTGCGGGATGAAACCGGCGCCATCAGCTACTACGAAGGGTTTATCCAGGATATTACGGAACGGAAGACCGGCAAGGCATGTTGATGACTGACTTGATTGTCATGGTCAAGATTTGGCCAAGCACCCTCCCCAGCAAGCATACTATCATCGGACCTTAAAGGGTCCCGGAAATCCCCCCCTAACGTCAATTTCGCTATTCCGATCATATCTGGAATTTTTCCGGCGAAGAAGATAATTGTCGAAAATGGCAATTTATACGGCGGTCCCACACGATGAGTGTATTATCTCCAGTCACCAAGCAGGACAAATGGAGCCCAATGTACAGGATGCGCAAATTGGTTTTGTTGCATGAGCGTTTGTTGAGCGGTTAGCAAAGCCCAATCCTTCGAAGCGCCTTGGGCTAATGATTTGTAAAAATAGGCGAAGAAATGACTGCTCGATTCGTCAAAGACGTCCCAGAGAGTGGTGACAACGCAAGGGATGCCAGCCGATGCAGCCGCGCGCGATAGACCAATTAGTTCATCACCCGGCTCACGCTTGGCTAAACCCGTCACACAGCCACTCAAGGTCAACAGACCCGTCGTTAGATTGCTCTCCATAATGTCTTCCGCCGTCACTCGCCCATCGGCCATCTCCACACCGGACAAAAGCGAGTCAGATTCATCGAAGACACCGTGTGATGCGACATGCACAACGCACATGTCACATTCCTGCTGTAACAGGGCAGCGCGGGTGGCGTTGCCGCGCGTCAAGGGGCTAACGCCGAGTTGGGCAGCCACGAGAGTTCCTTCTTCCTCAGCATAAGGCAAGTCCCCTGTCGGGTTGGCGAGCACGCGCGCATGTCCTTTTCGGAATGGTGGGCGTGTCAAATTAAGGCACAGGGGGAGGAATGCCGCGGATGGCAGCACCGCGTGAGTAAAGCGCTGGCAAAGATAAAGACGTTCCGGGCCCTCGCCCGAGTTTTTGAACCAAAGTGCGCTAAATGGTATATGGTGCAGTTCGCGGTGCGGGACAATCAACAAGCGTTCGACAGGATTAATGACATTCCACACACTACTAAATAGAATCAAGAAGATTTCCTGGCCTGTGGGCGTGCCTTCAACTTCATATTTCAACTCGGCACGAAACTGATCGACTTTAGCGACGAGGTCCCAATCCCCCAAATTTATCGTTTGCATGGCTGCAATGTTTTTGGATGTGAGGACGAATGTGGTTAAATTCTTACCAGGTCCGATGAAAAACTCTACAAGAGCAGTGTTCTCAGGAATGACTCGTGTAATGTCCTTGTACGAGGGCATGACCGCTTCAGTAATAGCCGCTGCCGCCGGTTGTTCCGCCGCGATTTGAGCCCGCACCATGCGCAGTTCGTCGTAAAGTTTCTGGGCGGACTTGCCATCTCCCCGTAAACTCATGATCTGTTGCGTGAGTGACTCCCGATGAAGCAGCAACGGATTTTGCGCCGCCCTGCGCTGGATACGCGGCGTACCCATTATATCGAGAAAGGCGCGGCGCACGGGCGCGTTCGCTAAAGGCGAAGGCGATGTCGGGTCGCCGGAGAAAGCCCGCCAAATAGAGCGCCCCGCCATATAAATCTTCTTTGTTCAGCAGAAATTGTTGGCGCTCCTCCGGGCGACCAATACCCGCCCGCAACAATTCCAGCGCTTCGGCAGCCTCTTCATAGCTTACCAAAGCCTCATTCAGGCCTTTCACCTTCTCGGCCGAGTCGCTGGTTGATTTAAGTTGGACAGCCCGCGCTTGCGCCATCGACCAGCGCGCTCTCCAGAGTGCATCGAGCATGCCGAATAAATGCGCTTGGTCGCATGCCTTGGTTGCGTGTGCATAGGCGCTGTCAGCTTCGCCGAGAATGAGTTCCGCTACCGCGAGGTTAATCAAGTCGCATACGGCATAATCCTGGTCCCCAACCTTCTCGTGATTAGCCACAGTCTCGGTCAACAAATGTCGGGCGGTTCGGGCATCCCCTCGTTTTAAGGCAATGATGGCGAGGCTACTTTTCACATTGATAACTGTAACTTGATTCCCGATTTGCTCGTAAATCATGAGCGCGAGCTCACAGCCAGCCTGCGCCTCATCAAAGCGCCCAGCCTCTTCCAAGTAAATTGCCGAGTTATGCACCGCATCGGCAGCCTCTTTCAAAAAGCCACCATGCCTTGCCGTTTCGAGCGCTTGCTTAAAGTAGAGGTCTGCCGTTGCATGATCACCGCTCACATGGTACGTTAAAGCGAGGATGTTCAGGTCGTTGGCGAGAGCGCGTTGGTTGTTGAATTGACGGTCAATTTGAATCGCTTCCTGCAGTTTGGTCTGCGCATCTTTCAAGTGCCCACTCGAGAGATACACGCCACCCAAATTCGCGAGAACATCCGACAGAATAGCAAGGCCCCAGTGGTGCTTGCGGGCTTCGGTCTCTGCTTCGCACAGTAGTTTTTCTGCCTTGTCGAAATTCGCCGCGCGACTGGCTTCGATGGCTTGCTCCAACCTCAGGAAAGTCAATGCCATATTGCGGTCGTCGTCCTTCAAGAGAGGCACCAGTTGGTCAATTTGCGTCAGCACCGCGGAGCGCTCGTCGGTTTGGCCCCGCTCGCGCAGCCAACTCGCTCGCTGGATGAGAATGCCGGCGAGCAAGCCTTCGTTGCGCCCCGCAAGCGCCAATTGCTCTGCTTTACTCAATTCATCCAGCGCCGCTCGGAGATCGCCTCGAAAATAGAGTTGAGTGGCATGCACAAATGCTTGCATCCCTGGATCGGCTGACATGCCTTTATCCTACCTGAAGCGGTAGCAATGTACAGGGGAAGCATGAAAGAATCCAACTAAAGGAATAATTTTTTGGTTTCTGTAAGAAGGAATATTGTCAATAACTGCTGAGGCTGTCGAAAAAGCTAACCCCCTCGATCATTTCATTCCTGATTTTTGCCTGCATCAAGTCCATTCAAAAACACACCTAACCAATTATAATCTTTATAAAATAGTCGTTTTGTGCTATCCTTGGCCAATAACTTTTTGGGGTGGATAAGCCATGGCCAAATTTAAAACCTATGACTATCGACAAAGAGTGCTCTTGCCGGTTTCTTTGGAAGACCAGTTAATGCCGGGAACCTTGGAGTTCGCCATTCATACCCTGGTGGAAAAGCGGCTGGATATGTCTATTTTTGAAGGCAAATACCGGAATGATGAGACCGGCCGGGCCGCGTATGACCCCAAGATCCTCTTGAAGGTGGTGTTGCTGGCCTATTCCCGGGGGCTGGTTTCTTCCCGGAAGATCGAACAAGCCTGCCGGGAGAATGTCGTTTTCATCGCCTTAGCTTGTGGCCAGCAGCCTGATCACAGCACCATTGCCGCCTTTGTTTCCTCCATGAAAGATGAGATCCTGCCCCTGTTTAGGGATGTGCTGCTGGTCTGTGAGGAGATGAACCTGTTGGGCGGGCACCATGTTTGCCTTGGATGGCTGCAAGCTGCCTTCCAACGCCTCGAAAGAGTGGAGCGGCACTTTCCCCGAGCTCCAGAAGAAAAAGCAGAAGATCGAGGCCAAGGTGGCGCAGTTGCTGGAAGAGCAGATGCAAACCGACCGAGGGCAGGATGAACCTTCCGGGCCCAGGGCTTCGGGCGCCAGCCGGCAGCAGCAGGTGGAGAAGTTGCAAAAGAAGGCCGAGCTGATGGAGAAATGGCTGGCCGAGAACCAACCCAAGCTAGGTGCGGCGGGTAGAGAAAAACAAAGTAATATTACGGACAATGACTCGGCCACCATGATGACTTCCCACGGCGTCGTCCAAGGATATAACAGCCAGGCCCTCATTGATGGAAAACACCAGGTGATTGTCCATGGTGAGGCCTTCGGCAACGGCCAAGCCGTCTTATTGGCAAGATAAATCAACAGGTTACCGCTGCTGTAGCGGAACAAAGGTTTAGAGGGGTAATTGGGCAGATGCGCCGGTGAATGTGCGGGTGAGAAGATTAAATTATCGGCCCTGACAAGAAACTTCCCCCCGCTCTCCCAGGGCTCCCTTGATCTGAAACCTCGGCCCCAGGAACTGCTCGATGACCCAGGCGTTGGTGAGCAGATGCGAGGTGATCGCTTCGGTGGTGAAGCGGGAAGGGCCTTTAGCCAGGGCCAGGTAGATCAGTATCTGGTCGGCCAGGTGCCGGTCGACGGCCCCGCCACTGGCCCGATAGGCCAGAAAGGCCTCCACCGCCTCGTCCGCCACCTGCTCGGCGGGTTTGCCCCGGGCCCCCAGGGCACCGAACCCCGCCCGGGATCCCCAGATAAAGACCAGGCTGCCCGGATCCTGCCCGGATGCCGCGATAATTTCCACCGGCGCCATTTCACCCAGGCGGGCCGCAACTCTGGCCGCCTGCCGCCGGGCCACGTGCTCCGGCAGGTTGGCGGCCGCGGACCGGGCCTGAAACGCCGAACCTGCCGCCGGGGTGCGCCACTGTATCCCGGTCAGGCGGCGGGCCGGTTGGATAACGAGTCGCACCTCGCCGCCCCCCCGGGGATACCAACCCCAACGCTCCAGGGTCATCTCCACCTCGGCCCCCATGGCGGCCAGGGCCGGTAGAAAGACATGGCTGAGGTAGTGGGCCGGGGGGCTCCAGGGGACGTGGGTGCCCCCCTTGAGGATGACGGTGGCGGGAGATTCGGCCTGCAACAGGGGCGGCAGCAGGGCCTGGGCCACCAGGGTGACGGCCCCGGCGCTGCCGGTGGTCTCGGCCACGTCGAAGTCGTAATGGCCCCCCTGGGGGGTGCGGGGCTTAAAGGTAAGGGCTTGACTGCCCAGGCGGGCCCCGGTGACCTCCGCTCGGGAGATCCGGGCCACAGCCTGAACCGCGGTGAGGTGCTGGGGCCTGAGCCCCGGCTTGGCGCGCCGGGCCCGGATGTCTTCGATCCGGACCGGCACTCCGGTCAAGGCGGACAAGGAGAGGGCGGTGCGCAGAACCTGCCCGCCCCCCTCGCCGTAGGAACCATCCAGAGAGAGCATTAATTCACAGAAGCGGCCCCCAAAGTTTCACAGCGTTAAGGGGACCGGGTTGCCTCAATCCAGGATGAAAATAACCTCCATCTTCACCCGGTACGTGTTGATCTTGTTATCCCTGACCGAAACCCGCTGCTCCACGATGCGCAGGCCGGTGATACCCCTGAGGGTGCTGGCAGCCCGCTTGAACCCCACCTGCACCGCATCATCGAAACCCTTGGGGGATTCCGCGATAATTTCCGTTACCCTGGCGACATTAGTACCTGGCATGGCTGATACCTCCTTCGGAATAATCCGGCTTCCGTCTGCCGGTGGGGTTACCGGTTTTGCTGGCTTACCCAGTGTTTATTCTAAGGTTGATTATCGCCATTGCAAGGTCCCGGGGAAAAAGATCAGAGAAATTTCCCGGCGAGGCGAGGGCCCGGGGCGGCACGAAGCCTCATGCCGTCTCAGCCTGCTGCGGCGCCACTGCCTCAAGATCTGGAGGGGTTACCGGCGAGAAAACGAGTTGCTGAGGGTGTTGGGAGAATTGGCTTTCTTGGCGTGATCACTTAACACGTCGGGCTTAATACCGGTTAGTCAAATATACCCTGCCGTTCTTGATGCGACGTTGAATGGTCCGATATATGGGAGGCACAGAACTGGAAAGGGTTACGGTTCCATTATTCATGAAGTCCGCCGTCGGAATCCGCTGGCGGGCCAGGTTCGGATGATTTAAGTCGGTGACCCCTTTGCCGCCGCACAACTGCAGCAGCAAGCCGTAGGGGTTCAAGAGTTCAGCCCGGTCGAACCGATGGTCAGGGTAAACCTGCAGGTGCAGGTGCGAGGCATCATATTTGATCCCGGTGTGACCCACATAGGCGACGAGCTCGCCCTTCTGTACGGCCTTCCCCTGGGTGATGCCCTCGGCGTACCCCTGCAAGTGCATATAGCCATAACCCCTGCCGTCTTGACCCTCCAGGAACAGCGAAATTCCGGCCTCAGGCCAGGTCGCCAGGGTATGGATGACCCCGGCGGTAATGGCATAGACCGGGGTCCCATCCGCGGCGACAATATCCACGGCGCGATGCAATCTCCCCCCGCTGCGGGGGTCCCCCCAGCTGTCCCGGAAGGAATAGGGTGAAGCTACCGGGAAGCAATAGACGGCGTCATTCGAGAATGCAAAGCGCTCTGGGCCTGGTCCAGCTCCCTCGGCATATTTCAGGTAATCCCGGCACGCATCCCGGACTGTGGCCTGAATCTCCCCCATCGGGGGGAGATCCTGCGGGCCGCCTGGCCGTCCGGAACCGAGATTATGCCCCAACGAAGCCAGGGAGGAACGGTAACCCAGCTTTGCCAATAACCTGCCCAGGTAGCGGGGACCCGTCCACATATTTTCGGTGAGATCAGGGGCAGAGACGGCCGGTGAATCATCAGCCTTGCTCAGCCTCATCTGCCCCAGATCGGCGGTGCCTCGGGGATGGTGGCTGGATTCCAAACGGGTTACCGCTTTGACCAATAAGGGCCCCAGATTATAGGGCTGGTTCGTCTCGCCGCTCAAGGCGTTAGCCCCCGGGAGGATGCCCCTGGTCGGGGGTGTGAGGCGACTCCGTTGCGACCCGGGGGTGATGACTCGCGGCCGCCGGGATTGAGAGGCTTTCCGGTTAGAGAAGTAGTAGTAGATAACCCCTTTTTCCCAGACCTTAATATAGGATTCAGCCTGCACGGCAGTAGGACCCAGCAGGAGCACTCCGGCGATTATAAGCCAGGCTCCCCTGAGAAACCATGCTACTGAATTATGGCGAGAATTTTGCAAAAAGGGCACTCTTCAATGATAGGCCAAAGTTGCGTGAGTGTACGTTTATATACCAAATATGGCCCTTGCGGTCAAGATAATTCAACCTTGTCTGTACCTCATGGAGGCCCGATGGACCCTCGGGGCTGGGGGATGAAACCCCGCTCTGCGCACCTCGCCTCTCAAGGCTGATAGGAGATGGGGTCGGGGACGCCCGCGGCCGCGAAGCCTTTAAGGCGCAGGCGGCAGGAGGAGCACCGGCCACAGGCGTGAATCTCCCCCTGGTAGCACGACCAGGTGAGTTCGAAGGGCACACCCAACTCAAGCCCCAGGCGCACGATCCCCCCCTTGTCCAGGTGGATCAAGGGCGTGTGGATGGCCAGGTGCGTTTCGGGCCGGGTGCCCAACTCGATGAGGCGGTTGAAGGCCTTAAAATATTCGGGCCGGCAGTCGGGATAGCCGGGGTTGTCCAGCACGTTGGCGCCGATGAACACGGCCTCGGCCCCCAAAACTTCGGCCCAGGCCACCGCCGCGGCCAATAGATTGGTGTTGCGGAAGGGCACGTAGGTGGAGGGAATGCCCGCCGGTTCGTCTTCGTTCGTGGGCACCGCCCGGCCGAAATCCGTCAGGCTGGAGCCGCCGATCTCCCCCAGGTAGTTGAGGTCCACCTCGAGAGTCGAGGCCACCTGGTAAAACGCCGCCTGGGCCCGGAAGGCCGTAAGTTCCCGCATGAGGGTCCGCTGGGCGTAGTTGGCGTGGAACAGGGCCAGGTCAAAATCCTGGCGGGCCACCGCTGCGGCTACACAACTGTCTAATCCCCCGCTGGCCAGGACTACTGCCGTTTTTCGTTTTTGGTTTTTGGTTTTTGGGGTCATGTCTCGAAGCTCTTACCAGATTCAGGTCGTGACACCGTTAAAGGAAAGCTCGGGGAAAAAGCCCAGAAGAGATATTTCCCCGGCGCCCAATTATGCCCTGACGAAAAACCGAAGCCCGTCTTCAGACCCCCCGGATCTCCGGTCCCCAAATATATTTGTGGAGTTGCAGGTTCAGCCGCACCGGGAGGCCGCTGGCCAGAATCCAGGCGGCGGCCTCCTGGAGCGAGACCTGCCCGAACACCGGGGAAATCAGCACCGGCAGCCGCTCGGCCAGGCCATGGCACTCAATCACCTCAAGGGCCCAGGTGAAGTCAGACCGGTCTGCCACCACGAACTTAACTTCATCCCCGGGAGTCAGGAGATCCAGGTTGCCCCAGTCGTTGTGCTCGGCCATACCGCTCCCCGGACCTTTCACATCCAGGATGCGGTGCACCCGGGCGTCCAGGCCGCCGATGGGCCGGGAACCGTTGGTCTCCAGGCAGGTAGTAAAGCCGGCCTCAAGCAACTCCGTGAGGAGCACCGGGGTCTCGGCCTGGAGCAGTGGTTCGCCGCCGGTAACCAGCACCAGCCGGTGGGGTTGGGCCCGGACCCTTTCCACCAGCGCCGCCACGGTCATCTCACTCCCGCCTTCATAGGCGTAGGCCGTGTCGCAATAGCAGCACCGCAGGTTGCAGCCCGTCAGGCGGATAAAATACGCCGGCACTCCCGCCCGGGTGGACTCACCCATCAGGCTGGCGAAGGTTTCAGAGACCACCAGAGCCATAAAGAACCGTTCTCAGGAAGATTTCAGAGTCCTGTTTTATTATTATCGGTTGGGAAGAACCTGAAATCAAGCCCGAACCCTCATACTCCGGCCCCGGCACCCCTTCCCCCATCCAGGAGGAGGAGAAACATTTGACCACCGCTGGTCTGATTCACTCAGACCCGGGGCGCCGGACAGGGGGTCCCTTCAATACCTCTTGCCGACCTAACTTCCAGCCATACCTGATCTTTTTCAACTCCCCACCCCGGCTTTCTTCTAGACAAGTTCAGGCCGCTAATTGCGTAAAAATTCACATGATTTTTCCATTGCGTTTGCCCTCCGCCTGCCTTAGAATGATTTGCGTTCGGGAGAATAGCAGACCATGAGCACGCCGGGCCCGGCCACGCCAGTAAAACCGCTGGTTAGTATGCTGTTGGCCCGGGAAGACCTGGGCCCGACCCTGGTGGAGAGACTCGCCGGGTATTTCGGGCCGCCGGATTTGGTGGGCCCCTGGTGGCCCTTTGACGCCACCGCCTACTATGCCAAGGAAATGGGCCCTCACCTGGGCCGCCGCCTGGTTTCCTTCCTCCACCTGGCCGATCCGGCCCGCCTGGCGGATTGGAAAGTCTTTACCAATACGCTGGAGCAGGCCCTTAGCCTGGGTGAGCGCCGGCTGGCTAACCTGGATCCGGGATACGTGGCCAGAGAACGGCTGGTCCTGGCCACCGGCAAGAATTTCCCTCACCGCATTTATCTGGATCAGGGCATCTACGGGGATTTAACGCTGGTCTTCGGCCAGGGGGGTTGGCAGACCCTGCCCTGGAGTTATCCGGATTATGCCCAGGGTGAACTCCCGGCGCTGTTGGAGCTGGTGCGCCAAAAATACCTCTGGCAACTCAAGGCGATGACCTTATGATCAAGAGCATGACCGCATACGGGCGGGGGGAAGTTGAGACCCCCGTGCAGAAGTGGGTAGTCGAACTGCGCAGCGTCAACCACCGCTTCCTGGAACTCGCCCTCAACCTCCCCCGGCGCCTCTGGGCCCTGGAGGACCGGTTCCGCAAACTCGTCAAGAGCCGGGTGGCCCGGGGACGGGTGGATATGCAATTATCCTGGGAAAACCTCGAAGACAAGTCAGTGACCTTGCGGCTGGATATGGCCCTGGTAGCCGGGGTCCGGGGGGTGCTGGAGCAACTCCGGCTGGCCGGCAATACCCCCGAGTCCCTGAAGTTGGAACATTTTCTTCATTTTTCCGACCTGATGGTGGCCAAGGAACAGGCCAATCAGGACCTGGAGTTGGAAGCGACGTGGGAGACGGTCTCCCAGGCGGTGAACCAGGCCCTGGACCTCCTGGATGAGATGCGCTTAACCGAAGGCGCCGCCCTGGCCGCCGATCTGGCCGGGCGCCTCGAGGACATCCGCCGGGAGATCAGCCGCATTGTCGAACAGGCGCCGCGCCTGCCCGAACTCTGGCGGGAACGGGTCGCGGCTCGCCTGGGCGAGCTCTTTCCCGATGGCATCCCGGTAGATGAAACCCGCCTGGCCCAGGAAGTCGCCATCATGGCCGAACGCCGGGATGTGGCCGAAGAACTGGCTCGCCTCGAGAGCCATATGGCCCAATTCCAGCAAACCCTGGCGGACCAGGTGCCCGTGGGCCGCAAGCAGGAATTCCTGCTCCAGGAAATGCTCCGGGAGACCAACACCATCGGCTCCAAATGCAACGACCTGGGCATCTCCCAGGCCGTTCTGGAAATCAAGGGCTCCCTGGAGCGCCTTCGGGAGCAGGTGCAAAACATCGAGTAGGACGAAGGAGGGGGGTTTATCTGCAGTACCTTCGTCTTATCCCCTCTCCCCTCAGTGGGGGAGGGTTAGGGTGAGCAAGGGCAAGGGGAAGTGATCTTCACGGGGTATAAAATACGTTACCGTATTTATGAACCAAGGTACTAAGGGGGAGAATCAAGCTATGGACGGGCGCTTAATCAACATCGGGTTCGGCAATACCGTAATCTCTTACCGGGTGGTGGCAGTGGTGGTGCCGGGCTCCGCTCCCATGAAACGCCTCCGGGAGCGGGCCACCCAGGCCGACCGCCTCATTGACGCCACCCACGGCCGCAAGACCCGCGCCATCATCGTCACCGACAGCAATCACATCATCCTGTCGGCGGTGCACACCGAAACCCTGTCCCAGCGTTTGAACGGCCATGGCGTGGCGGCGCGGGCGGACTCGGGGGAGAAGGACACTTAGGTGCCCGGAGAAATCTTTGTCATCACCGCCCCTTCCGGGACGGGGAAGACTACCCTGCTGAAACCCTTGATGGCCGCCGATCCCCGGCTGCGGTTCTCCATTTCCTACACCACCCGGCCCCAGCGCCCGTCAGAGGTAGACGGCCAGGACTATTTTTTCGTCAGCCCGCGCAAGTTCCGGCGCCTCAGGGACTCAGGCGCCCTGGCGGAATGGGTGGAACAGTTCGGCTATGGCTACGGCACCTCCCGGGAGTGGGTCCGGGAGACGGTGGACAGCGGGGCGGACCTGGTCTTTGATCTGGATTCCCGGGGCGCCAAGGCCCTCAAGCGCGAATTTCCCCAGGCCACCCTGATCTTCATCCTGCCCCCCAGCCTGAAAGAACTGGTGCGGCGCCTGACGGGCCGGGGAGGCCTCGACCCCGAGGAACTGGCTCGCCGCCTGGAAAACGGCCGGGCCGAACTCAAAGAAGCCAAGTGGTACGACTACCTGGTGATCAACGACGATAAAATCACGGCCCTGGCGCAGCTCCAGGCCATCGTCGCCGCGGCCCGCTGCCGCACCTCCCAACTCTGGCCCGATCTCGCCCCCCGCTACCTCTAAAACCACCCCTGATAGCCGCTATCTCTGGTTAGGAAGGTGCCATCCTGAACCCGGCCGGGGGCGCTGATCCTCCTCAGTGTTTTGGGGCTGCTTTAATCGCCGCGGCAATCTCCTGGCTGAGCTTGGCCACCGCCCGGCTTTGGGCCGCCACCAGGGCGGCATAATCCGGACCCGTCACCGGCTCGCGAATGCTGGACCGGCTCATTTTGAGCAGCACTTTTTCCGGGCCCCCGAAGAGGCGCCAGCGCGCCACCAGATAGGCGGCCTCGCCCAGCCGGCCATCGCAACGAATGACTTCCAAGGCGACCTGGTAGCCGATGGTTACTGACCCTCGCCAGGGGTAGAGATAAATCCGTTCGGTCGGCACCAGAAAACCGATATCTTCGGCCAGGATATTGATGAAGTCATCCTTGAAGGACCCGGCCCAGCGATCATACTCGGCTTTCAGCAGTTGATTGTCGCTGGTGCGGGTGACCAGGTCAGACTGGTCGAGGTAATCGGCCATCGTGACGGGGCCGATGCCGATAACTGCGTTTTGCGCCGGGCTTCCACGCTTTGAGGTCACCTCGTCTGGCTGCATGGGGGTCAAGGTGTAAAACCGCGGGTTTTGACTCCTCGTGCAGCCGACTGATGAAGATGGCCACGATGGCCAGGATGACCAATAAACCGCGAGAAAATGGCGTCACTCTCATGTTATTTCCCTCCCGGCTTAGGCTTTGCCTTGCCGCGAATCAGGACCTCGGGATGCTCTTCCAAATAACCGGATAAATGCCGGAGTGACCGGCTCATAGCCGAAATCTCCTTCAGAGTGTTCTCCAAATCCACAATCAGCGGTGAGTCTTCGGAGAGAAAACCCCTGGCCTTGGCCAGGGTCTTATCCAAACCGCCCGCCAGCCCTCCCACCTGGGCGTCAAGATTATTGGCCAGCTTGCCGATGTCTTTGACGGTTTTCTTCAGGTCCTTAGACAGCGGATCCACCTGCCCGTTCACATTCTTGACGAGCTTGTTGGCGTCCTGCCAGGGTATCTTTCAAGGCCCGGATACTGGCGGCTATGTCCGGGTTGTTGACGAGCTTATCGACCCCGTCCAGGGTCGACTCCAAATGCTTTTCCAGCTTGGCGAGATCCAGCTTCTCCAGGGCATCCATCAGCCGTTCGGTGGTGGACTTGCAGGTGGGAATGACGATATAGTCCTTATAGATTTTATCGACTTTGGCTGGAGCATAGCAGACGGCTGAGTCGGGATAAAAACCAATCTCGATCACCAGCTGCCCGGTAATAAAACTCTGCGTGCCCAGTACGGCCCGCAGGCCCCTTTCGATGAGCTCGGGTATCGTTTTCTGGGGATCTCGTGGGCAAATTCTGGCCCCCTCCAACCACCTTGAATTTCTCCGGCTCGTATTCGATGATGACGGGGATTTGCAGCTGCAGCTCCTTGGGGTCGACTTGGAGAATAATGCTTTTCACCGACCCGATCTGCACGCCCTGGAACAGCACCGGTGCGCCTACGCTCAACCCCTTGACGGATCCGTCGAAGTACATCACGCATTTCACGGTTTTCTTGAAGAAATCGCCCGAACCGAATATCACCAGGCTGGCGGCCATAATGGCCACCCCGACGACCACGAAAACGCCGATCATCATTCTGTTTGCTTGCTTAGCCATCTGTGCCCATCCTATCGGTTAAGATTTCTCGCCACGGGTTAAAAACAGGCGCAATTCGGGGTCCCGGGTTTCGGCCAGGAGCTGGTTCGGGTTGCCCGTGGCCGTCATGGTGCGTTTGGATACATCCAGAAAGACGGAATTGCTGCCAATGGCAAAGATGCTGGCCAACTCATGGGTTACTATCACCATGGTGGTGCCCAGGCTCTCACGCAGTTCCAGGATCAGGTCATCCAGACGGCGGGCGCTCACCGGATCCAGCCCGGCGGAAGGCTCATCGAAAAACAGGACTTCCGGATCGAGGGCCATGGCCCGGGCGATACCGGCCCGTTTCTGCATGCCGCCGCTGATCTCGGAGGGATAGAACTCGCCGAATCCGGCCATCCCCACCAACGCCAGTTTCAGTTCGACCACCTCGCGAATCTGGCCCGGGCTTAAATCCGTATAGAGCTCCAGCGGCAGGGAGATGTTCTCGGCCAGGGTCATGGAGCTCCAGAGCGCCCCGCTCTGGTACATCACCCCGGCCCGGCGAATGATCCGGTCCCGGGTCTCGGGATCGGCTCCCCAGAAATCGACCTTGCCATAAAAGACCTTACCCTTGGCCGGGGCCTTCAAACCGATCAAAATGGTCATCATGGTGCTTTTGCCGCAGCCGCTGCCCCCCATGATGATGAAGATGTCCCCCCGGTTTATGGTAAAGGTCAGGTCCCGCATGAGGACAAAGTCGCCGTAAGCCATGGTGAGATCCTGCACCGTTATGTGGGCTTCTTTTTCCGTCATTTTCACTTTATCCTGATGAGCTGTAGTGTGGCACTTCCGCACTCATATTCCCAGCACGTTGCACAAAACGGTGATCACCGCGGTGGAGAGAATGATCCCGACAATGGCGGTGACCACTGCGGACGTGGCCGCATCACCCACCGCCGAGGCACTGCGGCCGCACTGCATGCCCCGCATGCAGCCGGCCAGGGCCACGATGACGCCGAACACGCAGCCGGAAAAGAGGCCGATGCCCAGGTTCCAGAGATCGACCGCGGCCGCCGTCTCGTTATAGTATTGGAGGAAGCCGATATTGAGCATCCCTACCCCCACCACCATACCCCCCAGTATGCCCATGATATTGGCATAAAGGCACAGCAGGGGCATCATCAGCCCCAGGGCCAACATGCGGGGCAGCACCAGAAACTCCATGGGCGATATGCCCAGGGTTTTCAGGGCATCGATCTCCTGGTTCACCTGCATGGTCCCCAGTTGGGCGGCAAAGGCCCCCCCGGTGCGGCCGGCCATGACGATGCCGGTCATAATCGCCGCCATCAGGCGCACCATGGCAATGCCCACCAAATCGGCCACATAAATTTGGGCCCCGAACAGTTTCAGCTGGATGGCGCCGATAAACGCCAGGATCAACCCCACCAAAAAGCAGATGAGGGAGACGATGGGCAAGGCCTGGGCGCTGCAGGACTGCATGATCAAGCCCAGATCGGAGCGGCGGTACTGGGCCTTGCCCCGCAGCAGCCTCTGAACGGCAACGACCGCATCGCCGATGAACTCCAGCATTTCACCGATAGACCGGAAGAAACTGACGGTTTGGTCGCCCAAATTGGTGAGGAACGACACCCGCCCCTCCGCCTGGCGGGCATCTTTCTTCTCCGGCACCGCCGAGGCCAATTCCAACAGTCTCTTCGCCCCTTGGGGCAGTCCGTCGCTATTCAGACTGATCTTGTCGCTGGGAGCAGAAATTGCCCAGGTCCACCAGGAAGGTCAGCAGTCCGCTGTCCCAATAAGCCAGCTCCCGGGCCTCGAAGACCAGGTTGCGAACCCCCGGCTGGCTTTCGAGCCTTTGCTGAACTTTATCGGCCCCCGGCAGTTCGGCGCTCAGCTTCCAGTGCCCGGAAAGAATCACCTTCAGCGTGTCTCCTGAAGGTTGCTCCATGATCATTTCACCACGGGCCGTCATTGCGTTTTTCTCCATAGTGCCTACGATAAACAGCCCCGACGAGACACCGGCATAAAAGAACCGTCGCCCCATTAAACCGTTTGCGGCTGCGCCTGGCCAAAGGTCGCCAGGAGGCTGGGTTTGTCGGGATTCTCCTTTCCCGGCGCCGCCGCCGGGCCGGGGAAGGTCAGAGCCGTGGCCGGGATCAGATTATGCCAATCGGGAGTCTTCCCCCTCCTCTCAGAAAATTATATTAAATGCCGTAAATTGCAATCAAATGATGTTCGGACTTCTTTTGATTTGCAATTTCTTGGTCACTTAATTGCTTTAGCGCCAAGGCATCCCGACCCCGATCCCGGTGTGCCGGATTTTCCAAACAGAGGGCATGACGGGGCCTGTCCTTGGCTGGCGGGGAAAATTATCCATGATGAGGAAACCAGTTAAGACCTGAACCTCTGAGGCCCGCACCTCGCCTCTTTCCCAAAGTGGCCGCGCCAGCTTGAAGCAGGCCGGCCTCTTTCTTCCCGCGGCCTTTTTCTGATATGATTAGGTGCAGCAGTCACCCTACCTGACCGGAAAAATTATGGAAGACCGATCCCTGACGCCTTCGCCCCTGATCAGCCCGGAAGAGCCGGACCAGCCGGCCGAGGCGGTCAGCGGCGCCATTGAGGAGATGGAGCCGCCGGAGCCCGGGGAGAAGGAACACCGCCGGGAACTGCACCTGTTCAATCAAATCGCCACCATCACCGCCCACACCCTGGACCTCCAGGAAATCATCAACGAGGTCCTGACCACCGTCCTCGAATTTTTCCGGATTGACGCCGGCTTCCTGCTGTTGTGGGACCCGGTGCGCCAGCGCCTGACCTATGCCGCCTCCCGGGGCCTTCCCCCGGAGTACGTGGGCCAGCTCTCCGGCGGGGCCCCGGAAGGCATGATCGGGCCCGACCGCTTCCAGGCCGTGGAACCCCTGATCATTACGGACACCCGGGATGACCCGCGCCTGCTCTCTTCCACCTTTGCCGACCTGATCCGGCAAAACCCGGCGTTCCGGTCGGTGGCCAGCATCCCCTTGCGCTATCGGGACGATATCATCGGCTTCCTCAATCTGGCGGCGAAGACGGCCCGGCCCTTCCGGTCTTCACGGCGCCTAAAGTATTTCCTCGGCATCCTGGGGAACCAGATCGGCCTGGCCATTGAAAACGCCCGGCTCTATCACCAGATGCGGCGCTCGGAACGGCGCTACCGCCGCATCTTCGAAGGCTCCAAGGACATGATTTTCGTCACCGACCTGCAGGGCCGCCTCCTGGACCTCAACCCGGCGGGCGTGGAACTCCTGAAGTTTCCCTCCAAGGACGAGGCCTTGAGCCTGCCCCACCTCCGGGAGATCTTCCAGGACCCCCGGGACTGGGAACGCTTTCAGCTCAAGGTGGAAGTCGAGGACTACATCCGGGACCTGGAATTGACCCTGAAGCCCCAGGCCGGCGGCCAGGTCCACGCCCTGCTCACCGGCATCGTCCGCCGCAATAAGGAGGGCCGCATCACCGGTTACGAAGGCATCCTGAAGAATATTAACGAACGCAAGCTCAAGGAATGGGAACTGCTCCGGGAGAAGAAGACCACTGAAGGCATTCTGGAAGGCCTGCCGGTGCCCACTTTCGTCATTGACCGCGCCCACCGCATCATCTACTGGAACCGGGCCTGCGAGGAATTGACCGGGTTTTCCCGGCATGAAATGGTGGGGACCTACCGCTACTGGCTGCCCTTCTACACCCATGAGCGCCCGTCCATGGCCTCCCTGGTGGTGGAGCAGAACATCAAGGCCCTGGAAAAGTTTTTCGGCGACAAGAATCTTAAACCCTCCCCCAACCTGCCCGGGGCCTATGAGGCCTATGAGTATTTTCCCGACTTCCGGGGCCGGGAACGCTATCTCTATCACACCGCCTCCCCCATCTATGATGAGGAGGGCCGCATTCAAGGCGCGGTCCAGGTCATCCTGGACGTGACCAGGCGGGAACAGTTGGCCCGGGAACTGACAGATTCCGAAGATAAGTTCCGCCGCCTGGTGGAAACCTCCCTGGACGGCATCGTCCTGCACCGCAACATGCAGCTGTTGTACGTCAACCGGGCCTGCCTGAAGATGTTCCATTACCAGGAACCCAAGCAGATGCTGAACCGGTCGCTGCTCCAGTTTGTCGACCCCCAGTACCGCCAGGTGGTGGAACGCTGGCAGACCCAATTGCAGCGCGGGGCCTCCACCCCCCGGATCTTTGAAATGAAGGGCGTCAGACAGGACGGCAGCAAATTCGACATCGAGGGCGTTTCGTTTCCCACCGCCTACGAAGGCCAGCCCGCCATCCAGACCCATATCCGGGACATCACCCACAAAAAGCACCTGGAGGAGCACCTGAGCCGCACGGAAAAGCTGGCGGCCCTGGGGCAGTTGGCCGCGGGGGTGGCCCACGAAATCAACAATCCCCTGGGGGGCATCCTGGTCTACAGCTACCTCCTCCTGGAGGACCTGGCGGCGGCAGCCCCGGAACGGACCCAGGTGGAGAAGATTGTCCGGGAAGCCACCCGCTGCAAGGAGATCGTCCAGGGTCTGCTGGAGTTCTCCCGGCACATGCCCTCCAAGATGGTGCCCCTGTCCATCAACGCCATCCTGGAAGAGGTGATCTCCCTGGTGGAGGATCATCTCCTGTTCCAGAGCATCCGGCTGGTTCAGGAACTCGACCCGTTTCTGCCCCCGGTGTTGGGCGACAAGAGCAAACTGGAGCAGGTCTTCATCAATCTGTTGATGAACGGCGGGGAGTCCGCCCAGGGCGAGGGCCAGGTCACGGTCAGCACCACGGTGGCCCCAGGCGGCGAGTTGGTGCTCATCCACTTTACGGACACCGGCCCCGGCATCCCGGAACATTTGCTCAGCCGGCTCTTCGACCCGTTCTTCACCACCAAGGATGTGGGCAAGGGCGTGGGCCTGGGATTGTCCATCAGCTACGGCATCATTCAGAAACACATGGGGCGAATCTATGTGGCCCGGACCGGGAAAGAGGGGACGACCTTTGCCATCGAACTTCCGGTCCACCGGGAATCGCCGGACTCCACCGGGGAGCCCCAGACTTAGAGAAAAAAAGCACAAATCCTGAGGCTCGGCTCGACGCCGCCCACCGCCGGCCGGCCGGTGCCCAGATATAACCGCCACATATCTCTAGGCAATCCGGTGCATAATTTTCTCCCCACCTTTTTGCCAAAAATTATTGACTATGAGGCGGGGGTATGATAGGTAGGCACATGTGAAAAGAATCTTTTTCTCAGGGGACCTTGCCCCGGATGGCAGGCATTGAAGGAAGACACGAAAAAATTTGTAAAAGAGCTTTTTTCCGGGGGTTACCGGGCTAGTTCCATCGGCTTTGCCCTGGTCTTCTCCATCGCCATCGGGGGGGGGTTGGGCTACTGGCTCGCCACCCAGGTCTTTGACAACATGATTTTCTTTTACATCGGCCTGATTATTGGAATCGTCGCCGGTTTTCGCAACGTCTATATGTTGGGCAAGAAGTACCAGGATAAGCCGTGAGGGGCATGGATATCACGTCACCCCGCCACTTGAAAATCGCCAACTGGTCAGTCCTGGCGGTCCTGGTCCTGGGTGCTTTCCTCTGGCTCGGCCAGGAATTCGCCTTGGGGGTCCTGGTGGGAGGCCTGGTGGTGGTCATCAACTTCCACCTGCTCCATCAGGCCCTGCGCGGCACCCTGGGCCGGATTGCCCAAGACCCCCAGGAGGGGGCCAGCCAGGCCAAAGCCTGGTTCGCTTTTCGCCAATTGCTGCGCTTTTTTGCGCTGCTGGCCATTATTTTTCTGTTAGTCCGTCAAGGCTGGGTCAATATATTCGGATTGCTCGTGGGCCTGTCCACGGTAGTCCTGACCTTGATGCTGGCGGCGCTTTACGAAACGATCAAGCTCAAGAATAAGGAGGCAAACCCGTCCCATGGAACACCCCATTCTATTTCTTGACCTACTCCAGGGATTTTTTAAGACCCATATCCCGCCCCATGTAACGTATACCTGGTTCGTCATGCTGGTCTTGGTGGGCCTCGGCCTGTTGGCCAGCAAGAAGATTGCCCTGGTCCCCAAAGGCGCCCAGAACGTCTTTGAGCTGATCATCGGCGGCCTGGAAGATTTCATGGTGGAGATTACCGGCGAAGAAGGCCGCGCCTTTTTCCCCTTTATCTGCACCGTGTTCCTGTTCATCGCCTTTTGTAACCTGATCGGCCTGCTGCCGGGGTTCTTCTCCCCGACGGCCAATATCAATACGCCTTTGGCCTTGGCGCTGTGCACCTTCGTCTTCACCCACTACCTGGGGGTCAAGTACCACGGGGTCAAGTATATCAAGCACTTCCTGGGACCCATCCCGGCCCTGGCGCCCCTGTTCTTCCCCATTGAACTCATCGGCCACTTCGCCCGGGTCCTCTCCCTGACTTTGCGTCTTTTCGGCAATATCATGGGTGAAGATCTGGTCCTGGCCATCCTCTTGTTCCTGGCGGGGAATTTCCTGGCTCCCCTGCCCATGATGTTCCTGGCGGTCTTCACCAGCGTCGTGCAGGCCTTTGTCTTCACCCTGCTGGCCATGATGTACTTTGCCGGGTCCATGGAACACGCTCATTAACTTTGGAAGAAGGCCTATCCACATATCTCAACATCGTTTAAGGAGGTTTTAGCAAATGAAGAAATCCATGGTTCTTGGACTGAGCATGCTGGTAACCCTGCTTTGGGCTTCCCTGGCGTTGGCGGCTGAGCCCGCTGCCGCAGCTGGCGCTTCCGCCGGCTTGGGAACCTTTTTCAGCTATGCGGTGATGGCCGCCGGCTTTGGTATCGGCATCGCCGCTTTCGGTACCGGCATCGGCCAGGGCCTGGCCGTGAAGAGCTCGGTGGAAGGCATTGCCCGTAACCCCGAGGCTTCCGGAAAGATCACCGTCACCATGCTGATCGGTCTGGCTATGATCGAGTCTCTTTGTATTTACGCTCTGGTCGTCGCCCTGATCATCCTGTACGCGTACCCCATGGCCAAACCCATTGCCGCGGCCCTGGGCTTCAAAATGTAACAACTTGAAAGTCGGAAGGGGGGCGTTATGCCCCCCTTTTCTTTCAGGTAATTTGTGCAAATTTGTACAATGTCTTATGCGACTTATCCTCATAATGGTTAATTAATGCGCTCAGCCATGAAATTTTCCAAAATTCCCACTGCCACTATCACCCGGTTGTCCATTTACTCCCGCTATCTTGAGGCCCTGGCCCAGGAAGGGGTGAAAATCATCGCCTCGGACAAGCTGGCCCAGAAGTGCGGCATCAACCCGGCCCAGATCCGCAAGGACCTGGCCTACTTCGGGGAGTTCGGCATCCGGGGAGTGGGATATTTCGTCAAGGAGCTGCTCTTCGAGATCAGGCGCATCCTGGGCCTCAACAAGGTCTGGAAGATGGCCCTGGTGGGGATCGGCAACCTGGGCTCGGCGCTCTTAGCCCATCAAAATTTTATTCGCCAGGGCTACGAGTTCGTGGCGGTCTTCGACATTGATCCGGCCAAAGTGGGACGCCGGCTGCCCAGCGGCCAGATCATCCACTCCGTGGAAGAGCTGGAGCAGGTGGTCACGGAAAAGGGCGTCGAGATCGGGGTCATCGCCACCCCCGCCGCCAAGGCCCAGATGGCGGCCCTGCGCCTCATCTCCTCCGGGGTCAAAGCCATCCTCAATTTTGCCCCCATCCAACTCCAGGTCCCGGAAGGCATGGCCGTGGAAAACGTCGACTTCACCGTCAAGCTCGACAACCTCGCCTACAAACTCACCATGGGCGAAGGGTAGAGAGAGCGGTCAGCTTTCAGCAATCAGCTTATAAGCCTGCGCCCCATTATCCCTTGCCGAAAATGAAATTTCGCTTTTATGAAGCGGTTTTGTTGGTGGCACCAGCATCTCGCCTGGGCGCTTTTTCACACGCTCGTTCCCAAGCTCACCCTTGGGAATGACTCTGTAGTGTGAAGCTCTGCTTCGTCTCACCGGCTCCTTATTCTTCATGACACCGCCGCAGTAACCGGCCTAATCTTCGCGTACTCCGGCCCGTGGGCCTGCAAAGTATCCCACAGACTCACGTCCGTTTGCAGGCCCAGCCAGAACTCCGGAGTCGTGTCAAAAAATCGCGCCAGGCGCAAGGCGGTGTCTGGGGTAATGGCCCGCTTGCCCTGGAGAATTTCATTGAGGCGCACCCGGCTGATGCCTAACGCCTCCGCCATTTGTTTCTGATTAAGTCCCATAGGCTCCAGGAATTCATACCGGAGAATTTCGCCTGGTGGAGTTGGGCGCCGATTTTGCGGTAACATGTTCGCCTCCTCTAATGGTATTGCACCAGTTCCAAATCAAAAATATCGCCAGATTCAAACCGAAAACATAATCTCCAGGAGCCACTTACTGAGATGGCCCATTGCCCCTCCCGGTCGCCTAATAAGGCATGGAGGTGATTGGCAGGGGGTGCCTGCAGGTCTTTATGGGCTGACGCCCGGTTCAGCATATCCATCTTCCGCAGTAACCTGGGTCCCAAATTAGGCGGCACCCGTTTATGCTTCCCGGTATGCCAGAACTCTGCCAGCCAGGGCTGTGCGAAGGTTTTGATCATATCCTAATGTAACGAGTATCGTAACTCGTTGCAAGGCTTTTCTGAGTTCAGGCCCACCAGATTTCCGACCGCATTGCCTCACCAGTGCTTTCCCGCCACCCCTTGGATGATAAGTTCAGTCTGAAATTTTGCGTTTTCCTTCCCGGTACTTATCTTTTGGACATCATTGGCAGGAACCTCGCTAAAAGGCCTGATATAATCAACCACGCGAATCTCTAATAGAACAGTAAGGAGAAGCCATGAAAATTCTCAACCTCTATTTTTCATCCACGGGCAACACCGGCAAAGTGGCGGAACGGATCACGGCCACGGTGGAGCACTTGGGTCATCAGGTCGACACGGTGAAAGTCACCGGGGACCAGGACCTGGATTTACTCGCCTATGATTTTATCTTTGTGGGGTCCGGGGTCTACCAATGGTTGCCCGGCAAGGGTCTGCAGGAATTCATTGCGGCGCGGCTGGCCCATTATGCCGCCGCCGGGGAGATCAAATACGCCTCGCCCCGGCGGGCCGGTAAGAAGGTCGTGGTTTACTGCACCTACGGCGGGGCCCATACCGGGGTCAACGAAGCCGTCCCCGCGGTGAAATTCATGGGCCAGCTCTTCGATCATCTGGGCTTTGAAATCGTGGCGGAATGGTATTATATCGGCGAATATCCGGCCCAGGGCCGCATGAAAGATTTCTCCGCCTCGGGCCGTCTCGGCAATATCGCCGGCCGGCCTCACGACGCCGACCTCGACGACCTGGCCGAACGGGTGACGGGAGTGCTGCGGGTGTAAGATTTCCAGGAGTTATACCAGATTCGCCTTGTGGGGCGGGTTTGAAACCCGACCCTACGGTTGAATCAACAGGTTATCTGATTGGTAGGTTTCATTTCACCGCGAACTTGATATTAAACCACGGAGCAATCAAAAGTTTTTTGTCATCTCTAGCGGCGAAGAATCTTTGTACGAACAGGCGAAATTCTTCACTCCGCTACGCTTTGTCCAGAATGACATGCGACTTCGTATGTAGATTGAGTTTGACGAGAAGGACAGGCCTGGCCCCGCCGGTCACTGGCCTTAAGGCTCGGCTGGCAGACCCCCTAAAATGCCAGGGGCCGACCTGAAGGTCGGCCCCTCAATTGTTTGTGCACCATTCCCGAACCCTTAACCTTCTTTTTCCGGTTTTTTCGTATTGAGGGCCAGCCACACGGTTGTCAGCATTAACAGCAGGCCGTATAGAGCAGCAGCCCCACGGGTTCGGGTCCCCGAAGTAGCCGATCTGAGCCATAAATTCCATTGTCTTATCCATCCTGGTTTCTGGAAGTTAATTTGTTAAGACTATTATAACTCACAAAAATGGAAAAGCAATGGCTTGGTGTATTTTTTTATTTTACGTTTTTGTATAATTAATTGCCCTGCGATTACCAGCCGGATTAGGGCAGTATCTCCCGCAAAAACCGCCCGGTATGGGAGGCCGGCTCCTGCGCCACCTCTTCCGGAGAGCCCGCGGCCACGAGTTTGCCCCCGCCGTCCCCGCCTTCCGGCCCCAGGTCGATCAGGTAGTCCGCGGTCTTGATGACCTCCAGGTTGTGTTCGATGACGATCACCGTGTTGCCTTCGTCCACCAGGCGGTTGAGCACCAGGAGCAGCTTCTCGATGTCCGCCAGGTGGAGCCCGGTGGTGGGCTCGTCCAGGATGTAGAGGGTGCGCCCGGTGGCCCGTTTGCTCAACTCCTTGGAGAGTTTCAAGCGCTGGGCCTCGCCCCCGGATAAGGTGGTGGCCGACTGCCCCAGCTGCACGTAACCCAGGCCCACATCCGCCAGGGTTTGCAGCCGGTCCCTCAGGGCCGGCACCGGCCCGAAGAACTCCAGCGCCTGGTCCACGGTCATATCCAGGACCTCGGCGATGGTCTTGCCCTTGTAGCGGATCTCCAGGCTGCTGGCGTTGTAGCGCAGGCCCCGGCAGACCTCGCAGCGCACGTAGACGTCGGGCAAAAAGTGCATCTCGATCTTGTTGATCCCCTCTCCCCGGCAGGCCTCGCAGCGCCCTCCCTTGACATTGAAGCTGAAGCGCCCGGGCTTATAGCCCCGGAGCCTGGCCTCGGGCACCTGGGAAAAGAGCTCCCGGACGATGGTGAACAGACCGGAGTAGGTGGCGGGGTTCGAGCGGGGAGTGCGGCCGATGGGGCTCTGGTCGATGTTGATCACCTTGTCCAGGTGTTTCAGCCCCACAATCCGGTCGTAGGGGGCTGCGGCAATCTTGGCCTGGAAGAGTTTTTGGCGCAGGGCCAGGTACAGCGTGTCCATGATCAGGGTGCTCTTCCCCGAACCCGACACCCCGGTGATGCAACTCAGCACTCCTAAGGGGATGGCCACCTCCAGGTTTCTGAGGTTGTGGCCCCGGGCCCCCACCAGGCGCAGAAACTCCTGGGGCTGCCGCCGGCCCCGGGGCAGGTGGATGGAGCGTTTCCCGGACAGGAAGAGCCCGGTGAGGGAGTGGGCGTGGCGCACCAGTTCCTCCGGGGTGCCGGCGAACACCACCCGGCCCCCTTCCCGGCCCGCCCCCGGACCCATATCCACCACGAAGTCGGCCTGCCGGATGGTCTCCGGGTCGTGCTCCACCACGATTACGGTGTTGCCCAGGTCCCTGAGATTCTTCAGGGTGTGGAGGAGTTTCTGGGTATCCCGGGGGTGGAGGCCGATGCTGGGCTCGTCCAGGATGTAGAGCACGCCGGAGAGCTTCGAGCCGATCTGGGTGGCCAGGCGGATGCGCTGGGCCTCGCCCCCGGCCAGGGTGCCGGTGGCCCGGTCCAGGCTGAGGTAATCCAGCCCCACTTCCGACAGAAAACCCAGGCGTTCGGTGATTTCCTTCAAGATCCGCCGGGCGATCTCCGCCTGGCGGGGAGAAAGTTCCAGGCCCCCGAACCACGTCAACGCCCGGGTCACCGTAAAGGCGGTCACCTCGCTGATGTTGGCCCCGTTGATTTTGACGGCCAGGGCCTCTTTGCGCAGCCGGGCCCCGCCGCAGTCCGGGCAGGGCCTCAGGCTCATATACTGCTCGATATCCTCCCTCACGGCGGCCGAGTCCGTCTCGGCATAGCGTTCCTTGAGGAGAGGCGACCACCCCGGGAAAAGGCCGGGGGCCATAGAAGCGGCGGCCGCCCTCCTCGTAGAAAAAATTTACCGGGCTCCCCTGGGAGCCGAACAGCAGGCCCTCCTGGACCTCCCGCGGGCAGGGCCTTAAAAGGGGTGTGGATGGAAAAGCGGTAGTGCTGCTCCAGGGCCTCCAGCATCTGCTGGTGCCGAAGGGAATGGCGCTGGGCCCAGGGCCGGATGGCCCCTTCCCTCAGGCTTAAGGCGGGGTTCGGGACCACCAGGTCGGGGTCGATGATCAGCCGGGTGCCCAGGCCGCTGCACGCCGGGCAGGCCCCCTGGGGGCTGTTGAAGGAAAACAGCCGGGGCGAAAGTTCCGGGAGGCTGACGCCGCAGTGATCGCAGGCAAAGCGCTCCGAGAAGAGCAGCTCTTCGCCGTCCACCACCGCCACCCGCACCACCCCGTCCGCCAGCTTCAGGGCCAGCTCCAGGGAATCGGTGAGGCGGGCCCCCAGGTCCGGTTTGATGACCAGCCGGTCCACCACCGCCTCGATGGTGTTCCGCTTGTTCTTGTCGATGACGGGCAACTCCTCCAACTCCAGCACCTCGCCGTTGAGGCGGATGCGGCTGTAGCCCTCGGCTCGCAGCCTTTCCAGGAGCTTCGTATGCTCCCCCTTGCGATTCACCACCACCGGGGCCAGGATGGTGATGCGGCGGCCCGGCGGCAACCCCATAACCTGGTCCGCCATCTGGGGCACGCTCAAGGCCGAGATGGCCCGCCCGCACTGATAACAGTAAGGGGTGCCCACCCGGGCAAACAGCACCCGGAGATAATCGTAGATTTCGGTGGAGGTGGCCACGGTGGAGCGGGGGTTCCTCGAGGCCGTGCGCTGTTCGATGGCGATGGACGGGGACAGCCCTTCGATGTACTCCACGTCCGGCTTGTCCATGAGTTCGAGGAATTGCCGGGCGTAGGCCGACAGGGATTCCACATAGCGGCGCTGGCCTTCGGCATAAAGGATGTCGAAGGCCAGGGTGGATTTCCCCGAACCACTCACCCCGGTGATCACAATGAACCGGTTCCGGGGCAGTTCCAGGTCGACGTTCTTGAGGTTGTGTTCCCGGGCGCCCCGGATAATGATCTTGTGGACGGGCATCGCGTGTTTATCGCCAGATCGCCGACAGTGATGTCAGGTCGTGGTTTTGGCGGCGGAGCCGGGTTCCGGCTGCCGGGTGGTTAGCGATTTCGGCTTGGGTTTGGGACCCCGTTTCTTCTTGATCTCATAGGGCACGAACTTGATGGCCTGGGAGCGGCCGGCCCCCCCGGCCACAACAGCGGGCCGTTGCCGAAATGACGGGCGATATCGGCCAGGGTCCAATCCAGGTACTTGGAGGGAATCACGGTCACTTCTAACTTCAACCCCATGGCGGGGCGTTCTTTTCCTCTGGGCATGTATCATTCCTTGCTGCCGTAAAGTAGGCGCGGACATTCAGAACCAGTGGGTGGTTGAGCCGCAAATAGTAATTTTAACCTCTTTCAGTGGCCCCTGCCATAATTATTCTTCTTTAGGGTACCGTAGAGTTTACAGGCGGACCGGCCGGCTCCCTGCGAACCCGCCGTTCCCCGAGCCCACCCCTGGGCCCGGCCCCATGAGGTGGCGCCGCCCGTACCTGGCGCAATGATTCGATCATTTCGTTTACGGCCCTACGACCGGGTCGGGACCTCAATTTCTCCTGAAATGCCTGGCGACATGAACCATAATGACGTTTGCGGCCACCACGACCTATGAAAGCGCCATCAGGTTGTCTTGTCGAGGCGGCCCCACGTGTCCGCCCTGACCCAAGGCCCCTCGTTCGCCAGGCAATGAGACAACGGGGATGGAGGAGAGGTCGATCAAAAATAGACGCTATCAGGCAAAATCAGAGGCTTTTGACCGGGAGAGAGGCGTTTTTTGATTTAAGTTCCGGGAGAATTATCCGAATCATAAAGAAGAGACCGGCAGAACCGACTGCCGCCTTATCTCTCCGATAAGCGGCCCCAGGACGGGAAAGACCAGGAGTTCCCCCGGCCGGGAAAACTGGCCGCGCTCAATTGCGAGATTAACTTTTGTCCGAAAAGCATTATTGCACGCTCTCGGCCGACAAACCTCTGATCGATCCCCAAGAGGATCAGCTGGGGTATGCCCTTTTTGCCAGGCACCTGGCCTTCTCTTTGACCAAAATGGTGCCGGCCGAGGGCTTTGTGGTGGCCATCTATGGCCCCTGGGGCTCGGGCAAAACCACCCTGCTCAATTTTTTGTTCCACTACTTTAAGGAAGCTCCTGCGGATGAGCAGCCCATCATCGTGCCCTTCAACCCCTGGTGGTTTTCCGGGCACGAAAAGCTGGCCAAACATTTCTTTGACCAACTCCAGGCCTCCCTGGCCACCAGCGATGGCGACCTGGCCACTTTGCAGGGAAAAATCGCCGAGTTTGCCGACATGGTCTCTGAGTTACCCGCCAGCATCCACATTCCCTACATTTCCATCGGCAAGATCGCGGTGGAATTTACCCCCATGAAATCTTCCGTTAAGAACGTCATCAAACTGAAAATGGAAATCGCCGAGGAGCTCCGCAAGCAACCCCGGCGGATTTTCGTAACCGTGGATGACATCGACCGCCTGAATCCCGAAGAGATTCGCCAGCTCTTCGGGGTGATCAAGTCCGTGGCCGATTTCCCCAACGTCGTTTATCTCCTCACCTTCGACAAGAAAGTGGTGATCGAAGCCTTGCGGGAATCCCAGGGGATCTCCGGGGAAAACTACCTGGAAAAAATTGTCCAGTTCCCCTTTGAACTGCCCTTGCCCGACCGGTCTTCCTTGTCCCGTTTACTCTTTGCCAGGCTGGAAAACATCATGGCGGGCACGCCCCAGGGGCTTTTCGACCAAACCTATTGGGGCAATGTCTTCATGAGGGGCATCGAACACTTCATCAGCACCCCCCGCAAGATCAATTTGCTGACCAATACCCTGAGCGTCACCTATCCGGCGGTCCAGGGCGAAGTGAACCCCGTGGATTTTATCAGCATCGAGACCCTGCGGATCTTCTGTCCCGAGGCCTATAACATGATCCGCACCTATCCGGAAAAATTCACCGGCCGGGAATGGGTGGCCAGTAAGATCGAGCAACTGCGGGTTTTTCAGGAATCCTGGGTCACCCAGATCGTCGAGGAAAATCGGGAAGCGGTCCGGGGATTGCTGTCCCAGCTTTTTCCCAAGCTGGGGGAAATGTGGGGGGATTTGGGGTTCGAACCCCCCAATGAATCCACCTGGCGCAAGCAACTCCGCATCTGCAGTCCGGATATCTTCCCCATCTTTTTCCATCTGGCGCTGCCCCAGGGGGACATCTCCACTGCCGAGATCATGGTTATCTTATCCCTGGCCGACAACCCCCAGGAATTTTCGGCCCGTCTGCTGGAACTGGCATCCCAGGCTCGCCCCGACGGCTTCACCCGACTCCATGCTTTTCTGGACCGGGTGATGGATTATACCGGCAAGGAAATTCTGGTGGAGTCCATCCCGTCGATCTTTCTCAGCCTGTTTGATGTGGGCGATCTGTTCATCCGGCCCGAAGACGAAGGCTCCGGCAAGCTGCCCATCGGCAACGATCAGCGTCTATCCCAGGTCATCCTGCAGCTGCTGCGGCGCCTGCCGTGGGACAGCCGCTTTGAAGCCCTGAGGCAAGCTATCACCCAGGGCCAGGCAATTTTTATCAGCGCCCGGATCGTCGTGGAACTGGGCAAACTCAGCGACAAGCAGGCCATTGCGGAGCGCCCGAAGGCGGAAGCCCTGATCCGCAGTAGCGATCAGGTCGCCCTGGCAGCTTTGGTGGTTGCTAAACTGCGGGACGCGGCCCGGGACAATTCCCTCCTCACCAGTCCCCAAACTGCCCTCCATTTTGTCCATGTGGAAAGACCTGGCCGGAAAGGCCGAACCGCGTAACCTGGGTGGGCCAGGTGGCCAGCGATGACCGCAATTTAGCGACTCTACTGGAAAAATTTATGGAACGGGACGTCAGTCACTCCATGATCCAGGTGGACGGCAACGCCCGATACCGCCTGGACCCCAAAGCCCTGGCGCCTTTTCTGGATCCCGGCAAAATTCTGGACCGGACCCGGGCCTTGACGAAGAGCGCCTGGCTGGGCGAACCCCAGAAAGATGCCCTCCGCCAATTCATCAAAAGCTACGAAATCAAAAGCCGTTAGGATTTTTTGCGGTCCCGGCGCTGCCGCCGGTATTGGTCTTGAAGGGCGCCGCCAAGGCATAGCGCACCCGGTTGGCCTTCTCCCCGTTGTGGACCAGGACGCCTTCCTGGAGCAAGAGGTTCAAATAACCCCAGGCGGTCTTTTTGTTCACGTTAAACCGGGCCTCGAAGTCCAGCAGGCGGAACCAGCGGCCTTCGGTTTCCCGGAGATATTCCCCCAGGGTTTCGGGGGTAAGCTTGCGCCGGCCTTTGGTGGGCAGGCCGATTTTAGCCAGCGCCTGGCGCAGGGCGTCGTACTTGACCGGCTCTGGCAACCGCGGGGGCGGGGACAGGCTGCTCTCCCGAGTCTCCCGGAGGACGGACTTGCCCCCTGACCAATCCTGCCGGGTGAAATACAGCCCCGCCTCTTTCTCGATGAGGGTGAGCAGACGATAAAATTGCGACAGGGTGATCTGTCCGGCCAGTTGCGTCACCAGGTAATCTTTTGCCCGCTTGCGGATAAAGGTGACTCGTTCCTGGGGGCCGGTGGGCAGGAGGGAGGCCTCCATCACCACCTGGAAGAACATCCCCGACACCAGGGTGGTGTCGAGACCGCGCCCCGGCGGGGTCAGGGCAAAGATATTTTCCCCAACCCCCAGGGCCCCGGCACTCAGGCTCCAGGCGGCAAAATCGTCTTCGAAATCGTCCACCTGCGCCGGGGCAAAAAGCTCCACCACTGGCCGGGTGAGAGTGCGGACCAGGGTCAGAGTAGCATCGTGGTCCATAACCTGGGCCCTCCTTGGCTCCGGGTTCAGTATAAAAGATCCTCAAGTTTATAACAATATTTGATAGTTTATTGAGTTATGTCACCTGGACGAGGCCCCAATCGACCCCCGCGCGGCCCGACGTAACCGGATTTATTGGGGGGATAGGCTCCCACGTGAACGACAGGGTCTCACCCGGCCGGCGGCTTTCCCAAAACCCCGATGAGATAGTCATATAATTGCCGGGCATGCTCGTCGCTGATCTTCCCCGGCAAAAAGTCGGGCATGGGCCCCTTTTTGCCGTTATCCAGCCGGGGGTCCCTGAATCCAGCCCAGGAAGGTCGGAAAATCTTTCAGATCATCGGAGCCGATAATAATAGCCTCGGGCGAGATGGCGTTGCCGCCATTCGGGTGACAGGCCATACAGTTGTGTTCAAACAGCCTTTGCCCGGCCTGAAGGGCCGGCGGCGCGGCCGGAGCCCGGCCGCCAAACACCAGGCGTCCGCCAAAGTACCCCAAGCCCCCCACGGTCAAGAAGGCAATGACATAAATTGCCAGGAGGGCCTTGGACTCTTCCCTGCCGGTAATGACCAGGATGAGCCCGATGGACAGGAGCACGAAGAGAAAACCGGCCAGGCCGATCTTGACCACGATGGGCATCAGCCAGGCACCCTGGTAGTAGTGTTGCCAGTCCATGAAGCCCAGCAACACCGTGGGGATGATAAACAGCCAGGCGAGCCCGAGACAGTACCGGGCCGCCTGGCCCAAGGCCGGCCGCCGCAGTAGCCAGGCGGTGAGCCCGAAAATCAAGGCCCCCACCACCAACCCAATGGGAATATGGGTCAGGGGCGGATGGATCGGGTCGGTAAAGCCCATGGCGGCTAAGGCATTATAGATTGGATCAAATATGGTCATGGCCGTTAAGCTCTCCTGGGTTGGCTGCCCTAAGCCGGGCCCACATACCGGGCCTCAGGGCTCCCTCCCTTTAAGGGATACGGTCCTAGGGCTGCGGTTTCCCAAGCACTGAGATAGTAACGGAAAAATTCCTGGGCCCTTTTATCCGGGGTCCCTGACGGCGGGAAATCAGCCGGAGCCCTCTGACTCCGGCCGCGATTATAAAATATAACCGATATAAGCACAAGCTTGGAAAATCGCGGTCTGCAGCAGACGCCCGGGACGACCGGCCAGGTTCTCTGCCCGGCCCCCAAGCTTCCCGCCTTCCCAAACGTCCCTTGGCTTGTTCTTTCAGGAACTTATCTTCAGTCTCCACCATCTTGGTTCGTTCAGGACCCGGCCAGGGGCTGGTCGTGGGAAAGGCCCGGTAATACCACCATCCATGAGGATTATCTTGGAAAATTATTTATCTTGCTATCAACGAAAACTTGATTTATATGCCAGAATAGTTAGATTAAAACAAACTTGGAAGCATAAGATAGGCTTGCGGCGGACCGTCCGGCCTGCCTCTACTCTCACAGATAAGGAGAAATGAGTCCATGAACAAATCATTGGCCTGGATTGCGGCTGGGTTGTTTTTGGGAGTAGTGCTCTTTTCGGCCCAGAGGCCAACAACGGCTGAGGCTGCTGAGGGGAGCCAAGTTTTTGATCATAGATGCGCTCCCTGCCATGGGCAGGATGGCGCAGGCAACGGCCCCGCGGCTGTGGCCTTTAACCCCAAGCCGACCAATTTCCATGACCCCAAGTTCTGGCAGGGCGACGTGGCCAAAAAGATCACGGATGTGGTTAAGAACGGCAAGGGGCAGATGATTCCCGTCACCCTGAGCGACGCCGAGATCAAGGCCGTCATTGATTATATGTCCCAGACCTTCAAAAAATAGGCAGACCGGAGCGCTTCATTAAAAAAGGGAATCCGTTCCCCGGCGATTAGATCGGCCGATTCTCACCGCGGCAAACTGGTGGAGGGGTGATTAACCGGAGCGAACTATAGTCATAACAGGCTTGACATACCGGGGTCCGGGGCTGGTGCCCGGGAGTGGATTACTTTTTGAGGGAGAGGCCGGGATTTCCAGCCATGGTCTCTCCCTGGCCGGACCTTGCCCTCATTGGCCTTTTTCCTGACCAGACCGGGCCAGCCTGAAGAATTTTGCCTTAAGCGGTTTACTATGAACAGGCGGGGATTTCTAAAACTTATCACTTCCATCCTGGGGCTCAGCGCTCTCGGGGCGTTCCTCTATCCCCTGTTCCGCTATCTCTCTCCCGGTGCGGCCACCGCCACAACCAAACCCCTGACCATTCCCCTGAGTGAAGTGCCTGTAGGTGCTGCCAAAGATCTGCTGGTCATGGGTACCCCTTCCATCATCATCCATACGAAAGATAAAGGATATATCGCCCTCTCCCGGGTCTGTACCCATCTCGGCTGTTTGGTGAATTACGACAAGGCAAGACAAATTTTCATCTGCCCCTGCCACGGCGGCACCTTCGACCTCGAAGGCAACGTGATCTCCGGACCGCCGCCCAGACCTTTGCCGAGGTACACGGTCAAGGTTGCAGATAGTGATATCGTCATCGGGTGAAAAGATGATGCAGCAGATCAGAGAATGGCTCGAGATCAGAATCGGCCTCGATGAACTCATCAGATCACAATTGACCGAGTACCGGGTCCCGAAAAACCTCAATCTCCTTTATACCCTCGGGATGGTTGCCTTTGCGGCATTTATCATTCAGGTCGTAACCGGGATCCTGCTGTTGATTTACTATGTCCCTCAGGAAGAGCACGCCTTTAAGAGTATCCAGACGATTATGAACGTGGTCCCTTATGGCTGGCTCTTCCGCCTGATGCATGTGGTGGGGAGCAATCTCATGGTCGCGGTGGTGTTCCTCCACCTGACTTCGGTGGTCTTTCTCGGCTCCTATAAGAAGCCCCGGGAACTTACCTGGGTGGTTGGCGCCTTACTGTTATTCACCACCCTGACCTTTTGCTTGAGCGGCTATCTCTTGCAATGGAGCCAGTTGAGTTACTGGGCCACCACCGTCGTCACCAATATCCCCACCGCCTTTCCTTTGGTGGGAAATTTTATCTGTAAACTGATGCGGGGAAGTCAGAATGTCTCCCAGGAGACCCTGAGCCGGTTTTTTGCCCTGCACGTCGGGCTGCTGCCCCTGCTGCTCGTCTCGCTCTTTGGCGTGCACGCCTTTTTGGTGAGGCGCATCGGCGTCTCGGCTCCGCCCTCTGCCGCGGGAAGAAGAAAAGGAATGGCAGGCCTTCAGACACGTCGACTATCCTGACGGCCCCCCCTTCTACCCCTACTTTGTCTCCCGAGAGGCGTTGATGATCGTCATCTATCTGGTCATCATGTTCGCCATCATCGCCCTGGCGCCGGCGCTGTTCCTGCCCCATGACACCACCCTGCCGGCCGACCCCCTCAACACCCCGGTCCATATCCGGCCCGAGTGGTATTTCCTGGCCCCTTACCAGCTGCTCAAGCTCGTCCCCAATAAATTCCTGGGGATCGCCCTGCAGTTAATCCTGGTCGTCATCTTCGTCATCTGGCCCTTCCTGGATAAATCCAGGCAGGCCAATATTCTCAAACGTCCCCTGATGCTGGCCCTCTTCTTAGTAACCGTGGCGGCCTGGATCGGACTTTCCTTCTGGGGAGCTCACTGATGAAAACTCTCCTGGCGGTGGCCTGCTTCGTGAGCCTGCTTGCCTTTTCCGGGGCCGCCGGGGCTGATGCCTCCCAGCCGGGATTTCCCGGGCCGCCCGCGACTGAAAAACCCCGGATTGAACAGATTGTCTGTATCCAATGCCATTCCCTGGATGTGATGAAGCCGGCCTACCGGGGCATCATCGGGGAGTGGCGCAAGAGCGTCCATTACCGGAATAACGTGGCCTGCAACGACTGCCATGGGGGCGACCCTAAAGATGCCGGCCTGGCCATGTCACCGAAGCATGGTTTTGTCGGGGTCCCCAAACCCAAAGAGGTTCCCCAATTCTGTGGCAAGTGCCACGTGGGCATCATGAAAAGCTACCTGGAAAGTGACCACGGCAAGGCCTTGTTGGCCACCGGCCGGGGGCCCAACTGCGTTCTCTGCCACGGCTCCCATAACATCCAACCAGCCAGCCTCAACATTATTAACGAGAAGTTGTGCAGCATCTGCCACAGCTATGAACGGGCCCAGGACATCAAGGCCTCCCTCCTGCTCACCGAGCAGAAGATCAACCAGATCAATAGTGATCTGAAGACCCTGAAGGCCGATTTAATCGCCACCGGAGACGAAGAAAAGACTCTGTTCAGAACCCAGGCGGAATACCGGACTCTCTTTCATAGCGTGGATGTAAATCTGGTGAAAAGCAAAACTGCGGAGTTTACCAAGAAGCTCGCCGCCCTCAGCCAACAGGTGCAGAAAGGCTTCCAGGAGCTGAAATTTCGTCAGAACTTTGCCATCTTCATCATGTTGATCTTCATCGGCCTGGGAATTGCGATCTTCTGCCTCATTCGGAAATCGCGCTTAGCCTGGTATCACGCTGAAGCGGCCGATGCGCCTGGTCACTCCCAGGTCCGGTGAGTCCTTTGCCACCAGGCATCCAGGGAAAACTTGCCACCGCCGGCGATCAGGAGCGCCACGGCGGAGCACAGCAATGAGAAGGCAAATTCGATCCCCGTTGGCATGAAGAAGGCTCCCCAATGGACCTTGACTATGGCCACTGACATCACGATGGCGATAGATAAGGCCCCCACACGGGTAAACAGGCCGGGCAGCACGAGCACCGCGCCTCCTAACTCTGCCAATCCAGCCAGCAGGGCCCACAGCAACCCCGGGCTCAATCCCAATTTTCCTTCAAAGTAACCGGCGGTCGCCAGTAACCCCTTGCCCCCAAACCAGCCGAAGAGTTTCTGGCCGCCATGGCCCAGGAAGATCACCCCCAGGGCGATTCTTAGGGGCAGGGTGGCCCACTGCCTCGGCATCGGTCAGGAAAGGAGGGCCGGCTAAGGTGGTTACCGTAAAAGTGGCGATAGTCCCGACGATGAGCAGTACGGAGCCTAGGAGCCGGATACTGGGCATTTTGCCTCCGCCGAGGTGAGCAACCCGGGCCGGGTGGGGAATATTGAGGCACTTCGGTTTTGCCATAAGCCGAAGTGCTGCTGAGGCTCCGGGGAAAAACCGCCAGAGCGAACTCGTCCACGGTAATCCCGGATAATCAGAGATAATCACGCTGCTCGGCCAGGGAGGCATTCAGGGGTTATGGCCGGCTCCAGGTGAGAGTAATATTCCGGCCCGGGGCCGGCCTTTCCCGGACCAGGGATACTCAACGTCGCCCGGTGCATGTCAGGCTGCCCCTGGCATACTCCCCGATCGGCCTAATTTTTCTCCCAGTTCCCCGGGGTCGCTCAGGCCCGGCAGGCAGGTAAAATCCCGGCAGAGGTAGGCCACCGGTTCATCTCCCGGCTGGCTATAGGCCCCGGTCCAAGGCAGGAGTTCTGTAAGCACCGCGCTGTCCGCCGGATTTTTCAGGACCAGGCGGCGTTCCGGTAGATAAACGCCATACGCCGCCCGGAGCAAGGCCTGGAGCCGGGGGTCCCCGGGGTTGCCCACCAGCGTCAGGTCAAGGGGCGGGGCAAGACTCAAAGCCTGGACCGTCCAGAGATGGGCGAACCCGAAGGGGTTTTCCTGGGCCTGGGGCTGGAGCCGCCGGATAATGGCCCGGGACCGCTCCTGGTACTGCCCATCTTCCGTCAGCCGGTACAGCCGGAGACTCACCCGGGCCGCCATGGAGTTCCCCGAGGGCAGGACCTGGTCATAAACGCTCTTACTGCGCCCCATCGGCGCAACCTGGTTTTGGTCCACGTAGAAATAGGTGCCGTCGCCGGGGTCTAAAAACTTCTCATCCATCCAGGCCATCAGGCGCCGGGCCTCCCTTACCCAGAAGGGATCGAAATCGGTCTCGTAGAGGTCCAGGAGGGCGTTGGCCAGCAGGGCGTAATCTTCCGAGAAACCCGGGACGCTGACCCGGCCCGCCGTCCAGATCCGGAAAAGCTGGTTGTCCTGAACCAGGTCCTTCAGCAGAAAGCGGGCGCACCGGGCCGCGGCCTCCCCATAGCGACGCTCCCCCAGGACCTGAGCCCCCTGGGCCAGGGCCGTGATGGCCAGGCCATTCCACGAGACGATGACCTTTTCGTCCCGGTGGGGCGGCACCCGCTGGGCTCGAACCTGGTTGAGCCGGTCAAACGCGGTCCCCAGGATTTCCTCCACCTGCTCCGGCGTCAGCCGAAACCGCTTCGCCAGTTCGGCCCGGGATAAGGGCCGGGTCAGGATGTTGGCCCCCTCGAAATTCCCGGCCGGAGTCACGTCAAGGGCTGCCAACACCAGGTCCGACGGCCTCGGGCCCCACCACCTGGGCCACTTCCTCCCGGCTCCAGACGTAGTACTTGCCTTCCACCCCTTCGCTGTCCGCATCCCAGGCGGCAAAAAAGCCCCCTTCCGGGGCGCTCATCTCCCGGAGGATAAAATCCAGGGTCTCCGTGGCGATGCGCCGGGACAGCTCGCTGCCGGTCAGCCGGTAGTGCGCCAGGTAGAGGGGGGGCAGCAGGGCATTGTCGTAGAGCATCTTCTCAAAATGGGGCACCACCCAGGCCGCGTCCACGCTGTAGCGGTGGAAGCCCCCGCCCAGCTGGTCGTAGATGCCGCCCCGGGCCATCTTCTCCAGGGTGAAGCCCAGCTTTTCCAAGTCCTGGGCCTCCCCGGCGAAATGATAATAGTGGAACAGAAAATCCAGTTCCAGGGACCGGGGGAATTTCGGGGCGCCGCCCAGCCCGCCATGCACTGCGTCGAAATCCTTCAGCAGGCTCAGCGCTGCCACCTTTAAGCTTTCCGGGGTGGGGTCGCCGCCCGCCTGCCCTCCCTCTGCCAGACGCTGCACGTGGCTCTCCACTTTCAGGGAGAGCGTCGTCAGCTCCTGGCGATTCTGCTGGTAGGCCTGGCTGAGGGCCAGCAGCAGCCGGGGCAAACCCGGCAGGCCGCCCCGGTCTTCCGGGGGAAAATAGGTGCCGCCATAAAAGGGCTTCAAGTCCGGGGTCAGGAAGACGCTCAGGGGCCAGCCGCCGCGGCCGGTGAGCACCTGCACCGCGTTCATGTACGTCTCATCCAGGTCGGGGCGCTCCTCCCGGTCCAGCTTGATATTGACGAAATGCTCGTTCATGATGGCGGCGATGGCCGGGTTTTCAAATGACTCGTGGGCCATGACGTGGCACCAGTGGCAGGTGGAGTAGCCGATGCTTAAAAAGATGGGCTTGTCTTCCCGGCGGGCCCGTTCCAGGGCCTCCGGCCCCCAGGGGTGCCAATCCACCGGATTGTAGGCGTGCTGCTTGAGATAGGGACTGGTCGCATCTATCAGGTGGTTGGGCCGGGGTTCGTTCATGACAGGCTCCTTGGGCGGATGGCTGGCATCCTCCAGAGGTGATGCCTGTCAAGATAAGTACGCTGGCGCTCGTTGCAAGGCGTCCCGGCGGCAACCGCGCCGGGGTCGTTATTCTTTTCCGAAAAATCCTTATGCTCAGGAGCCGCCGGCATTTCGCCTGTGGCATTGGGCGGGCGTAAAACCCGCCCCTGCCCGTCCATGTTCACCGTGTACGGATGGGCCCAAGTCTCACGAGCAACTTTCCTGAAAAATTATTCCGAAGGGTGCGTCCTGCGCACCTCTGCACCAGGATCGCCCCAGTCCAGGAGTGACGCCCCGCCTTTTTTCCACAAGCTACGGCTGAGCCACCGGCCCCGGCGCGACTGCTTCGCAAAATTCTATCCCGGCCGCCCCTCGTCTCCCTCTCCTGCCCGCGGCGGGAGAGGGAGCAGAAGGGATCTCCGGTTTTTTATGATGGACGAGCTTCAGATCGGCGCCGGCTTTTTCCCTCTCCCTCGATGGGGGGGAGGGTCAGAGCACGGGGAAAGTGATCTTTATGGAGGAAGAAATACGTTACCGTTACGTTACCATATTGATGAACCGTCATGCTCCGGCGCCATAACGGCCAGGCCCTATGATGCGCCCCCAGCCTTACTTTTTAAGACTGGCCGCCAGGTCCCGCAATGATTTTTCCAGGTCGTCCCAGGCCTTGCCGGCCTGGTCCTTCAGGGTGTCCCAGTGCTCCAGGCCCTGGTCTTTGAGTTGCTGCAACCGCTGGCGCTGCGCTTCCTGCCCCGCATAGGCTGCGTCAATCCGTCTCTCCAACTCGGCCTTGACTTCGCCGGTCACCGTCCCCAGCCGGCTCTTCAACTCGTCGATTCTCTTGCCCATTTCCGCCAATCGGGCTTCCATGGCCTCACCGTCTTTTTTGTCCATGCACCTTACCTCCTGGCCGTTGACCTTCTGATGGAAACCTCATCGGCGCCAGACGCCCCAAACATTAAACCCGGAGGCCGCGCCCGGGCGCCCGGGCCGGCTAAACCGTCTTCAAGGCCCCGGTCCAGGTTTCGAAGACCGGGAAGGGGGCGTCACGCTCCCCTGCCTGGTAAAAGATGACATAGGTCATGTTCTTCCAGGGGATGAAGGAGTCATCCTGGGTGGCCTTATAATAGCGGCCCCGCCAGGTGCCGGTATTGAGATAGACCTGCTCTAAAGGGGCGGGGACGGCCGGGAAGCTTCGCACCGGTGACAACAGGGGGTCGTGGGTGTGCCCGTAGACCACGTAGCGGACTCGGGAGTCGAGATGAAGATATTCCTGGGGCGCGGCCTCCAGCAGGTCGTCTTTGACAAAATAATCCTTGGCCTTCATGGCCAAATCCCACAGCCATTCAGTGCGGTTGAGTTTGAAATTCCGCAGCAGAAAGAGAAAGGCCTGGATTTTGTCGGCCTCGTCCCGCCAGTCGTCCCACTTGTCGTGCCGCTCGTACCAGTTCTTCACGAAGTCCAGGCTGTCGAAGTAAGCGATGACCTCCTGGACCGAGTCTTCGATGATCTCTTTGAGCTGCCGGTCCTGGCGCACCTGATAGAGGAGCCACTCGATGAGCCTTGACAGGGGCCGGACATTTTCGATCTCCTGAAAATTTCTGATGATCGCCGGTTTATCGGGGACATTGCCCAGTCGCCGGGCCAGAGTATAGGGCAGCCGGGCCACCAACTCGGTGGTGATGGGGTCGCCGATGGGCACCCGCTGGTAGTCTCCTTCAGTAAAAGCGGTCCCCCCTTCATAGTTAAACTTGTCATATTCATGCCCGTGCCGGGCAAACACCCCATAGGCCAAGTCTTCATAGGTGTGGGGAAAGAGGTCCGCCGGATCGTGCCAGGCCGGCGGGATACCCAGGCAATCGCACACTTTCTGCCTGAGGCTGCTGTAGCGATTAACGAGGCGGTCGTGGTTCCCCGGCAGATAAAACAACCGGGCCCCGGTAGCCAGGCCGCATTTGGCCTCTAGATCAGCCACACCCTGCCTGATTACCCGAAGGCTCTGGCGGTTCTCGGGATGGTCGGTGATGCCGTCAAAGAGGCTGAGGGCGTGAACCTCGATGGCATGCTCATTGGTCCCCCAGGGCCTCTCGTCCGCCAGATAGCCGAACCAGTTTTCGGTGCGCAGCAGGTCGAAGATATCCCCCAGCAGAACGATCTTTATCTCTTTGATCTCGCTGCTGGCCTTGCCGGCAATAGCCGCCACATCCTCGAAGAAATATTCAAAGGCTCGGTGAGACAGGTTGTGCTCCCCGGCGGAGCCGTCCACAAAATGGAGGTCACTGATGAACACGAGCATCTTGAGGTCCTCCCGGAGTGCTTTTCTAGCTGATTTATTGAGTTAATTTAGGACGAGGTCGGACAAAGTCAAGTAACTCGCTCGCCGGAGTGTGAACCGGGAAAGCTACCCGCGGGTCAGGTCGTCAAATCCTGCCGTCCGGGTCAGGCGGCCGATTTCCTCCAGGAGTTTTTCCAGTTCCGGGGCGTCCTGAAATTTGATTTCCAGCTGAAAATCGGGGCCTTCAAAGGCGGGGGGCGGGTGGAGGCGCACCCGGGGGAGACCCTTCCACCCCAGCCGGGCCAGGGCGGTCTCAAAGGCCTCCTGGGCGGCGCTGAGGCGGGGATAAACCCACCGGTAGATCTGCCGGCGCACCATTGCCGCCCTCTCCTGGGGGGTGCGGTCCGGGTCGCCCAGGGCGCCCCGGAGTTGGTCCCGGGCCAGGACGGCGGCCGGGGAGAGTCCCTCCCGGCGGGCCAGGAGCGCCACCTGGTCCAGCATTTCCTCCTGCTTGCTCTGGCTCAAGCGCAGGCCGTCCAGAAAGGGCCAGGCCGCGGCCCGGGCCTCCGGGTCCCAATCAGCCAGCCGGGCCGCGGCGGTGAGCGCCAGGCGGCCGGCGGCCGCCATCTCCTGCCAGGGGGCCTCCAGGCTCGCCGTCTTGACCAGGCGGGTCAGATGCGCCTGGGATGGCGGCAGGCCCAGGTAGGGAAGGTATCGGGCCGCCACGGTCTCCCGGTCGCAGTGGCAAAGCAGCCGAACCGCCAGGGCCGCCTGCTCCCTGAGGTTGAACCCCCGGCTAAAGGCATTGTCCATCACGTGCACCAGCAGGCAATAAAAATCCGGCGTGCCCTCCGGCACCAGGCGGACCGTGATCACCTGCCAGCCCAGGTCGGCCGCGGCCTTAAGGCGCCTGGCCCCGGTGACCACCTGAAACCTTTGGCCGCCGGGCTGGCACCTTAGCCAGGGCGGATTGATCAGCCCCACTTCCTTGAGCGACGCTGCCAGACGCTCCCGGGTCGGGGCCGCCGTCATCTCTCCGGCGGCCTCGGCCAGGTCGATCTGGCTCAGGGATACTTCTTGCAACCGAATGGCGACTGTCATGCTGCTCCCGGATATGGCAGGGTTGGGCCGGGGCCTCAGACCTGGGGTGAATGTAACCGAGACCGGGCCGCCGGTCAAGACCGCCAGGACTCTCCTGGAGAGGCCAGGGAGACCGAGAGGGGCCAATCCCGAATTATGCGGCCAGCCCCGATTGAGGCCCACAAGAATTACTGGACACCTGGCGACTTTGTTGCTAAATCCTTGTCCCGGGAGGGCGATACAGGATAAGATTAAGGCAAATCGCCGGACCGCCTCCGGGGGAAGTGGCCGGGAAGCATGGCCCGGGGCTGACCTGGGGATCGCTTGCGCCTCCGCCGGGAAATCCGGCCAGCCGGTCCGGGATAGCACGGAAAAAGGAGAATGGCATGACCGAGAACTACCGCGTGGTGGCCGTCAACGGCTCCCCTCACGAAGGCTTCGGCAACACCTCCCAGATGGTGGCCATGCTGAGGGAGAACCTGGCCCGGGAAGGATTGGAACTGGAGGAGATTTTTCTGAGTCAATACCAGATCGGCTTCTGCACCGGCTGCGCCACCTGCCTGGAATCCGGCTCCTGCTGGGTCCGGGACGATTACAACTCGGTGGTCCGCACCGTCCTCGAGGCCGATGCCGTCATCCTGGCCTCCCCGGTCTATATTTTCAACGTTACCGCCCAGATGAAGACCTTCCTGGACCGGTCCCTGGGATATGGCCACCGGCCCCGGGGCGACTGGAAGCCCGGCCTGGCCTTGAGCGTCTCCGCCGGCCATGGCGAGACCTGGGCCGCCGATTACCTGGGCCAGGTCCTCAGGCTCTTCGGCGCCTTTCCCGTGGGGAAATTCACTGCCATCGCCGTGGGCCCCGGCGAATTTTTAGGAAAGGAGGCAGTGGAGGCCCGGGCCGCCGACCTGGCCCGGGATCTGGCTCGAGCAGTGAAGGAAGGCCGGCGCTATCCGCCCACGGACCAGGACCTGCGCTATTGGCACTTTATGGGCAACCTGATCAAGGAGAACCGGGATTTCATGGTGGCCGACTACGATCACTGGCAGGAACTGGGGCTGTTTAAGAGCTTCGAGGCCTATGTCGGCCAGACCCGTTCCAAGCCCGCCATGGGGGAAATCCCTGCCACAGTCCGTGGGAAGCAGCAGCCGGAGGCCCCCGAAGCCCGCTGCTAAACCCGGGAAGGGGTCCAAACCCGGCGAGCCCAGCACTGCCCGGGAGCTTTTGGAGATGATGCCCGGGGCCTTGAATCCGGCCGAGGCCCAGGGTCTCACCGCCACCTACCAGTTTGATGTGAGCGGCAGCGAAAACTTCTCCGCCCACCTGGTGATCGCTGACGGGCAGGCCACCTTCCATGAGGGGCTGGCTGACCATCCCAACATCACTATTAAAACTCCGGCGGATGTCTGGCTGGCCATCGCCCGGAAGGAGTTGGACGGCAGCACGGCCTTCCTTTCCGGCCAATTCCGGATCCAGGGGGACCTGGGCCTGTTAATCAAACTGAAAACCCTGTTTATCGATTAAATCTGAGATGAGGTTGACGGATGGGGAAAGACCGGGAAACCTCGTTCCCCGGTCTTTTTATTACCTCTCTTGAGACGAACCGGCGTGGGAACGGTCTGCATTTGGAGCTCTTTATTTTATCAGTCTCAGGTTAGGGGAACACCCCCGGGGACTGGGGCCGCGCAACAAAAAGCTTCACCATAACCCCGGCTTGTACTAATATATCCTGGCATCTTCGCTGGCCCATCTCGCGGATCGCCGCCGCCCCGGTCCCGGCTATACGGGAGCTTGACGATCCCGGAGGATACCCTATGCCCACTAAGCCCCCCGCAACTCCCGCCAACGGCGTCCACCACACCGAAGTCAGGGTGCGCTTCGGCGACACCGACCCCTACGGCATCGTCTATTTTGCCAGCTATTTCCGCTATTGCCACCGGGCCATCGAGGAATTTTTGCGGGCCTGCGGCCTGCCGCCCGAGGCGACCTTCAAAAACGTCCCGGAGGGCTTCGGCCTGCCCATCGTCGAGGCCTGGGGCCGCTTCCGGCGCCCCAGTGTCTATGGGGACTTGTTGCGCATCGAGACCCGCCTCGAGGAAGTGCGGGGCAAGGCCATCCTGTTCCGCTTCGCGTTCTACCCGGAAACCGGCCGGGAGCTCCTGGCCGAAGGCACCGCCACCCTGGTGGCCATCGGCCCGGACTGGAAAGCGAAGGAACTGCCGGAGAGGCTTAAAAATGCCCTGGGTCAAGTAAAGATGAACTCAGGCTTCGGCGGGAAGAAATGAAGACGTATAGCCGGCATGTTATCTAGGAAGATTCTAATTTGCCGGTGTGAAGCTCTGCGATACTGCTAAAAAGGTTTCGGCTTCTGGAGGAATGGCAGTGAAGTTGACTAGAAAAACCCCTGGGAGACCGGAAAGGTGCCTGAGTACCTTGCCGTACAGGTTATCGCTGATGAGCCGGTCATTGTGGTCATACAATGACAGCCGTAGGTTAGACAGGCGTGGGGGCAATATATCCGCAGTAATTTCGGCCATTTTAGGAGCTAGTTTAATGATAGCGGCCCGATGCCTCACCTCCCCCACATGTTTCCCTTCTAACAAGGTAAACTGGAGTGACAACGGCTGCCTAGGTTCAATCCAGACCACTTCTGGTTTGGGGGGCAAAAAGAGCTGAAAGTCTCCAGCAATACCACCTACCTCATAGATGGTCAGAGGTTCTTTCACCCCTTTAGGACTGACCTGCATGGCATTGTCCAGGCGCACGATATCGCCGCAGGCCTTGAGGGTGTTTTCTGAGATAAAGATTTGGCCGCCCACGGTGTAGGACTCGATACGGGACGTGAGGTTGACATTGCTTCCAACTACCCCATATTTCGTCCGCTTTTTGGAGCCGATATTCCCCACCACCATCTTGCCGGTATTGATCCCAATGCCTAAAGCCACCTCAGGGTACCCGGCCTGGCGATTGCGGTCATTAACTGAGGCCATGGCCAGTTGCATTTCCACGGCACAGGCGACGGCGCGCTGGGCATCATCCGGGCGCTGAAAGGGAGCCCCAAAGATTACCAGGATACCGTCCCCGATGAATTCGTCGATGGTACCTTGATATTTGAGGATGATATCGGTCATGGTCTCCAGATAGATATTAACCATGGAAACCACGTCCTCGGCCGGCAACCCCTCGCTCAGGGAGGTAAAGCCCCGCAGATCGGACATAAGAATGGTGGCCTGCCGCTTTTCACCCCCGATATTTAAGCCGTCCGGACTCTCCAGAATTGACTCAACGATATCATCGGAAAGGTAACGTCCAAAAGTCTGGCGAATGAACCGGTTGCGCACCTCCAGGGCGGCGTTGAGTTCCTGCAATTGTCGCTTTTGCTCTTTTTCCAGATCACTTAGCCGCTTCTTTTCCAGGCAGGCCCCGACTCTGGCCCTGAGCAGCACCGGGTTAAACGGCTTGGACAGATAGTCGGCGGCGCCCAGTTCGATGCACCGGACCACGCTGTCCATTTCATCCAGGGCAGAAATCATGATAACCGGCAGGTCCCGCCAGTTAGGGGAATCCTTCAAATGCTGGAGAACCTGGTAGCCATTCAACTCCGGCATCAGGATATCCAGCAGCACCAGGTCGAAAGCCCCGGTGCCGATCATCTCCAAGGCTCGGCGGCCGTCAGGGGCCGCCTGTACCGTATGGCCCAGACGCCCCAGATAACGAGACAGCAAGTCCCGGTTTATCTCGTTATCATCAACCACCAGGATAGATCCGGTTTCTCCGCCCGTAACGGCAGCACTTTCCTGCGCCAATTCCCGGAGGCTGACCATAACGCTGTCAATCAGAGGAGACTGATCCGTGGCCCCCGGGGCGGGACTCGTAAGTCCGGCATCAAGGTTGGTAAAATCGATGATGTTGTTGAGGTGCGCCAGGAAGAGTTTTCCGGCGGCGTGGATCTTCTCAAGGTCGGGGATAATTGCTTCCTGCTCCTTTTCCACCGCGTTTTCCAGCAGGATTTCGCTGTAACCGATAACCCCGTTCAAGGGGGCGCGCGCCTGATAGTCCAGGTTGGCGATGAGGGATTCCAGATTGAAGGCGACATCATCCGAGGCCAGTTTCTGGGCATCCAGAAGGTCATTGACGACGGCCAGGAGCTGACGGCCGGCGGCGAGGACCTGTTTGAGGTCGGAGGCAAAATCCGCCGAGGCGGCGTCGACTGCGTCTTCCAACAGCATTTCGCTATAGCCGATGATGGCGTTCAAAGGGGTGCGCAGTTCATGGCGCAGATGTGACCACAGGACCTGCGAAGTCCGTTCGCCTTCACTGTTGGGACCGGGACTCCCGGCCGGCCCAGTTTTAGATGAAGTTGTGGTCATGGGATACTGATTCCGCTATTTGCCCAATAAATCCTGGATTTTGCCCAGCAGGCGAGGGAACTCCACCGGTTTAGTATCATAATCGTTACACCCGGCCTCCAGGCATTTTTCCCGGTCGCCGGCCATAGCATGGGCGGTGAGGGCGATAATCGGGATGGCCTTAGTTTCGGGCATGGCCTTGAGCCGCCGGGTGGCTTCCCAACCGTCCAGACCCGGCAGGCTGATATCAATGAGGATCAGGTCGGGGGACTCTGAACGGGCCATCTCTATGGCCTGCTCACCGTCCAAGGCCATGACCAGATCGTAGCCCTTTTTGATCAGGCGCCGCGACAACATGTCGCGATTCATTTCATTATCTTCCACCAAAAGAATTTTGGCCATGTGGTCGGGCTCCTCTGGATTATTTATGCTGATCAGCTAGTGGTTTTTTTAGGGCTCTTCTGCAAGCGGGTCCTCACCATTTTACTTACTTCGGCCAGGAACTCTTCCTGCCCCTTGGCATCTTTCTGAATTATTTCAGCAACATAACCATTCAGGCGCTGTCGATCTTCGGCGGTTAAATCTTTGGCCGTGACCACCACAATGGGAATGGCGCACCAGGCTTCATGTTGGCGCACGTGATCGACAAATTGAAACCCATCCATCTCCGGCATCATGAGGTCCAACAAGATTAACCCCGGATGGCTCTCGCCCAGGCGTTCCAGGGCTACGCGCCCATTTTCCGCCACCACCACCTGAATTCCGGCCTTCTCTAACAGTCGCCGGATAACCTCCTGCGTCTCCAAGTCGTCTTCGACCACCATGACCGTGGCAGGTTCGGGAGAAGGACAATATTTTGCCAAAATGGCCAGCAAGCGGTCGCGCTGGATGGGTTTGGTGAGGTAATCCGCCGCACCCAGGGCGTAACCCAAGTTTTTATCATCGACGATAGTCAGCATAACCACCGGGATATCGGCTAACTCGGGATCGGCTTTGAGCTCGTTCAAAACCGCCCACCCATCCATGCCCGGCATCATTACATCCAGGGTGATGACATCGGGATGGAGCTCCCGGGCCAGACGGAGTCCGGCCTCGCCCCCGGCCGCAGTCTCGACGCGATAACCTTCTTTGGTCAAAAAGCGGGTCAGCAAGTCCCGGGCCGCGGGGTCATCTTCAATGACCAGGACGGTGTTAAGTCCTGCCAGGAATTTCGACTCGACTCCTTCCGGCTGGGGAACCGGGGCTAAAGACTCGGTCTTGACCTCAGTGGGAAGGAGGAGCGTGAAGGTGGTACCGGCCCCCGGCTCACTGGCAACGCTGATCTCGCCACCCATCATCTGAGTAAAGTGTTGGGTGATAGTCATGCCCAAGCCGGTTCCCCCATATTTCCGGTAGGTCGAGGCATCAGCCTGTACGAAAGGCTGGAAGAGCTTGTCAATCTGCTCAGGAGTCATGCCGATGCCCGTATCCGCCACACGGAAGGCAATCCACCTGGCGCCATCTCTGACCACGGGAGCGGCATCCAAGCTTATCGTCCCATTTTGGGTGAATTTACTCGCATTACTGAGGAGGTTAAAGAGAGACTGCCGCACCTTGGTCAGATCGGCGTGCATGGTGCCGAGATCTGGGGTAAGGTGCACCTCGAGATGATTGGTATTCTTTTCTACCAACGGTTTGAGGGTGCTGGCCACATCATTGATCATCCCGGCCACGTCAAACTCTTCCAGGAAGAGATCCATCTTACCGGCTTCGATCTTGGACAGGTCGAGGATCTCATTGATGAGGCCCAGGAGATGTTTGCCGGCAGTATGAATTTTTTTAAGATCCGGGATGAAATCTTCCTGTCCCTGATCCTCGGCGTCTTCCATCAGCATTTCGCTGTAGCCGAGTATGGCGTTCATGGGGGTGCGCAGTTCATGACTCATGTTGGCCAAAAAGGCGCTCTTAGCCCGCGTGGCGACCTCTGCAGCTTCTCGCGCCAGCTCCAGTTCCCGCTCCGCCCGGTCCCGATCAATGGCTACCGCGATAGTCTTGGCAATGCCGGCGAGGGCGTGCACTGTATCCGGGTTGAGCTTCGTGCGGGAGAAGAACGCCATGACGCCTACCACTCGACCCTCGACAACCAGGGGATGACCGACAAAGCTGACCAAGCCATGTTGCCGGACCCATTCCTGGTCATCCACATCCGGCTCTTCACCCACCTGGTTGGAAAAACGCAACCGGGCTTCCTGGGCGATGCGGCCGATTTTATACTTGCCAAAGGGAATCCGGCTGCGAGTGCCGTCAGTATGGGTGTGGATCCCGGCACTGGCCTGCATTTCCAGCGTCTCTCCCGTTTTATTGAGAGTCCAGATGCGGGCCAGAGCGGCATCGAGATGATGAATCAAACCTTCGACACACAGTTGCAGCCTTTCCTGTATCGGTTTAAGGCTGGTCAAGGCATCGCCGACTTCAGAGCCCAAAAGCGCCAGCTGTTCCCTCTGCTTGGTATCAGTGATATCCCAGCAGGTGCCGATCATCCGGGTGGGGGCGCCAAGTTCATCACGCATCACCACGCCCCGGGTCGCCATCATATGCATGCTGGCATCTGGCCAGACCACCCGAAACTCCGTGTTATAGTCATGGGTTCCAGCGATGGCCTGCCGGGTTTCTTCCCGCATCCGCTCCAGGTCATCCGGATGGACGCGCTCCAAGAAGATTTCTCGGTCATCTGACAATTCTTCCGAGGATAATCCCAGGATAGCTTGGGTTGCCTTATCCCAGGTGAGGGTATTGTCTCGCAGATCCCGTTCCCAGATGCCGATTCCCGTAGCCCCCAAGGTCAGGTCAAGGCGCTCTTTGCTTTCCCTGAGGGCCGCTTCGACTCGCTGACGCTCCTGGTTGGCGTGCCGCAAGCGCTGGCGCCAGATAAGAAAAGCCGTACTCAGGGTCAGCATCAAAATGCCGCTGGTCAGGCCAATCAGGGTCCGCCGGGACGCCGGCATCAATTTGTCGAGGTCGCCCAGCAGCACGAGCGTCCAAGGGCCATTCGGATCGTTCCATTGCAACGGCGTCCGGGCAACGGCATAGCGGTGATGTTCAATGCTGACGATGTCGCTCTTCAGGTCGAAGGGCAACGTCCTGGGTGCGCCGCTGTCGAACACCTTGCCGAACTGTTTGAGCGTCCGGATCGCTTTGAGCCGTTCCGGGGTGCATGGCCCGGCCAGACACTCGATCCAGGCCCCGCGGGTGCTGGCAAAAACCAGCTCTTGGGGAGACAGCAGGAGCGCCGGGCCAGACCAGCCTTTCAGTACGGAGTCAACCCGTTCGAGCCCCAGGCGAGCAACCACCGCGCCGATAATGGGAGCATTGGCCGATACGTCGCCATGGATGGGGGCGGCAAAGTACAGCGATCGCATACCCGTGGTCGTGCCGATGGCCGCATAGATATTCATCTTGCCCTGCATGGCAATCTGGAAATAGGGGCGGAACTTGACGTCCACCCCGGTGAGGGGTACTCCAACCGTGTCCCAGGAGGATTTGATTACCCCGTCCGGGTTCACTAGATAAACCCCATTGGCCTCATAGGCCCGGCCGATTGCCTGTAGGCTTTCCATGACCACCGGAGTATCCAGGGGAATCTCTCCCCGTGCGACTCTCTTGATCAGCTGATCGACCAGTCCTAACGCGGACACCGCTCCCATGACATTGCCGTTCATCGTCTGTGCCATCACTTCGAAGCCGCGTCGGGTGGCCTCGGTTTCCAATGCCTCTTGGTAATCGTGTTCAAGAGAGAGGCGCGTTACCTCGATGATGCCGAGTGCCACCGTAACCGAGAGCAGGATGGCGCTTATCCAGGGCAAGAGGCGGCGTGACGATGGACTAATTTTCATGGTGGGTTTCCTGTGATTTCCATTCACCTAAGATCAAATTTAACCTCAGCTGAATTTTATTCTTTCCTCAGCTATGACACCCATGGCATAAAAAAGTATGGGATATTCCCTTTTCAATTTTTCGAAATCCAGGCGGCGTAAGATTAATAAGGAGGTATCTTCCTCGGCGATAACCGTGGCGGTGCGGATGCCATCGCCCAGAACGGCCATCTCCCCGAAGAACTGATTCGTGCCCATAGAACGGATCTTTTCCGCGTGACCGTTGACGGTTACCATAACACTGGCTTTACCCCGCTCCAGATAGAAGATTTCATCTCCCTTTTCTCCTTCATGGGTAATTATCTCCCCTGATTTAAAGACTCTCCGGTTTACTTTTTCAGCAAACCGATCGATGATCTGGAGGGGCAACTCTTTGACCCAACCGCATTGTAACAGAGCCGGGCGCATTTCATGAAGCTTGAGAAGCCGTTTTCCGATGGCGGTCCTCTCTGCCATGTGGAGAAAAACTGCTCGGGGAATGACCATCAACCTGCCTTTCGTTGTGGCTTCTACGGTGACTGTGCAGATGTTGTCTTCTAAAATGGGCAGTTCTCCGAAAAAATCTCCTGTACCCAATCTGATCAGTTTATGGTTACCCTGGATAATTGAAAACGCTCCATCGATGATAATATAGAAGTCCTTCCCTGGCTCACCTTCTTGTAAGATAACCTGACCGATATCCACCGCCTCAATTTTTCCCAGGGAATAAAGAGTATTCAGCCATTCCTGACTAAGGCTGGCAATAAGAGGTGAATTCTGTATGGCATTGATATCCCCAATGCTTATCGTAGAAGCCGGAATAAATTCCCATTGCTGGCCGGGATGGATCAGATGCAATCCGGTTATTCCTTCGGGTAGATTGGAGCGATGGGTCAAGTAAGTCTTTTGTTTAACATTTATGGGGAGTTTGTCGATTTCCGCCGGATCGGGGTGAATTAAACCCCCTCCGCCGTCCATGATGACCAAGTCGGCCTTGGCAGTAAAAATATTTGCCAAAGGATCATAGGTCGCCTGGTCGACTATTCCGGCCGCAAAAAGGTTGTGCAGCATTTCGCCCCACGCGGTATCACCGCTATAGATAATTTTTTTCCCGTTATAAGTAACTTCGAATCCTATGGTTGCAATGGTATGAACGCTTCGAAAGAATTTAAATGTCGCTCCAAACCAATAGTACGGTTTATCTAACGAAACCTCTATGCAATGAATCAATTTTTTTATTTTATCCTCAGGCCAATTAATCAATAAAGATAATTTTAATATAAAGCTGTGATATACTTCCTTAGTAGTTATCAATATTACTTTATGACCACTCATGATTGTATCAATTATGGAAGAATGGTCCCCATGGGTATGGGATAAAATACTCCCTTTTATTTCACTGATGTTCAAGCCAAATGCCCTGAGATGTGTTTTAGTCCAGGATGGTCCATCAATAAGAAGAGGCATAGAGTTTATAAAAAGCACTAAGCCAGTTGTAAAGCCGATTGGATCAAAACCTGAGGTGCAGTGACTCAAAGCGAGTAATCCGAATGCAGGCCTTTTGAGTTGGAAAGACGAATCTGCCTGAATTTTCATCGGTGGTTTCTGTCGTTCAAAGAAATTTAAGTCAATAAGCTGTATTTCCCCTCGGTAGCTAATAGAGAAACAATTCTTATCCGTTAATTCAATCTGCAACCCGTTCAATTCTGTCTTTCCATCGGTAAAACAGATGAATTCAACCAGATCATCGACTTCGGCAATTGAACCATCCTGCCTTTTTAGGGCAAAGTGATTGACGATGGCAAGTTGTCGCGCCATTTCTTGTTGCGGAATGCGCCACTTACGCATGAGACTTTCATCCGGACCCAGCAGGGTAAGCCTCAATATCTTCCTGGTCCTATCAATCTGGTCGGCGGTGCCGATAACCTTGAGTTTTTCTCCCTTAAAGAATCCCCCTCGATAAAATAAAAAGTGATACAGCGGGAATTCCAGGTCGGCTTGAACCTCCTCTAACCAAAAGAAATTGGCCGGTAAAACCACCGTGGTGGGCATAGGTTTCCGGCGATTCATTAAGACCTTGATAATCTCCGGAGGCGAACCGAAAATTATCGTTTCATCCTCTATCTCAACTAAGAAACATCCAATCATCAGTTCATCGACGGTTAACATTTGTCGTATCCTTGTTAATCATCTCACCTGGGAAAATTTTTTAAAGGAACCTGCTCCCTGGGATTTTACCAGAACTTAAGGGAGAGTGGGGGCTTTGTGAAGGTGACCAGAGCTTCTCCAGGGAAAGTCAAGATACCCCAAGTGGTGCGAGGTCCTGTGATGGTCCGAGCCGGTCCCCTACTTGTCGTTATCCACCCAGGTGTGACCGGTTGCCAAACCCCACCATTATTACTCCGAGCATGTAACTCATTAACTTTTATGCTGCATATTGGACGTGTTTCCCCTGAAAATAGTTGGCGACTATGTGCGGCTTACCTTGGCGACTCCGGAGGTAGCTCCTGACTTTGCCCATCAATTCCGTTTGGTTACCGGGGCGTTGGCGACCCACGGCATTGCTCTTGACGTCTTGATTGAGCAATTCATCCGGGTTGATCTGCGGGCTATAGCTCGGAAGAAGAACTAACCGAAGCCGATCCTCATTTTCTTTTGCCCAGTTTTTCACCTGATGGGAGCGGTGGACTGGGTGACGGTCGATGATGAGATATACTCGGCGATCACTTTGACGAAGCAGGCGCCGGAGAAACTCTAAGAAAACTGGGGCAGTAAAACGCTCTTTGAAAACCATGAAGTTTAAGCGCCCTTGGTTGGTAATGGCAGAAATCATGTTGCAGCCAAAGCGCTGACCAGTAGTCAAGATAACGGGCGTCTGACCCTTGAGGCCATAAGAGCGGCCCACGGCATGGTCCGACCGCAGCCCCATTTCATCGCCCCAATATATCTGGGCCTTCTCTCTTTGTGCCTGGCGGCGGATACGGGGATACTCTTTCTCCAGCCATGGCTGGACCTGCTCCGGATTTTGTTCCCAGGCCCGCCGCGCCGGTTTTTGTGGGGTAAAGCCCCAGCGTTTGAGATAGCGGCCTACGGTCCAGACCGACAACTGTATGCCAAAGCGGCGTTTAATGAGGAGCCCCACCGCTTCCCGGGTCCAGAGGTAAAAAGGCAGTTTGAGTTGTTCCGGATGATGATCAATGACCGTCTTGGCAATTTGTGCAGCCTGCCAAGACAGGAGTTTTCCTCCTTTCGGGCGGCCTTTCCGTTTCGATTTGAGGGCTCCTGAGCCCTGAAGGCGATACGCTTTAACCCAGCCACAGATGGTTTGCGGTGTAACTCCAAAGAGCTGGGCAACTTCCTTTTGCTTTTTACCGTCCAATACCGCTTTCACGGCTAATTGGCGGAGATGTTCTTGCGCAGATGATGATATGGAGCGAGCATCAACTTTTTTCATGCAATATCTATAGCATATGTACCTAAATAAGTTAAGCTATTTATTGCACTGAGTAATACTTGCCTCTATGCTTGCTCCCTGGAAAGCTGCCACAAACTACAACATATTCTGTTCCGCCAAACTGAAGTAGCCGTGGCGGCCGATAATCAAGTGGTCGTGCACCGTCAGGTTCAGGGTCTGGCCGGCCTTTACCAGGGCCCGGGTCAGCTCCCGGTCCGCGGCCGACGGGGTGAGGTTGCCGCTCGGGTGGTTGTGCACCAGGATGAGCCCGGTGGCCTTGTGTTTCAGGGCCAGCTCCAGGACCTTCCGGGGATAGACCACCGTCTGGTTCACGGTGCCTTCCTGGACGATCTCCTCGGCAATGACTTCGTTCTGGCTGTTCAAAAAGATCACCCGGAACTGCTCGTCCAGGAGCCCCCCCATGGAGGCGCGGCAGTAATCCACCAGGGTTTCCAGGGACTTGATGGATTGGCGCTTGAGGGCCTCGGACTTGAGGGCGTATTCGGAGCAGGCCTTCACCAGGTGGATGAGGATGGCGGCGTATTCCTTGATCCCGGTGACTTCCATGAGGGCCTGGGGGGTCGCATCCAGGACCCGGGTGAAGGAGCCGAAATGCTCGATCACCCGCTTGGCCAGGGGCTTGACGTCGGAATAGGGTATGGCGAAGGTCAGGAGCAGTTCCAGGAGCTCATAGTCCTGCAAGGCCCCGGGGCCGCCATTAAGGAAGCGGGCCCTCAGGCGGGCCCGGTGCCCGTGATAATGAGGTTTTGCCGGTTGGTCCGCCATCTCCATTTTCTTTTACTCCGGCAGTGACGTAAATGCAACCGGGAAAAATGGCGAGAGGGGCGGACACACAGGTCCGCCCCTACGGTTGATCTCTTTAAAGGAAAAAAAAGCCGGGACCAGCGGTCCCGGCTTCTCATCCTTCTTAAGGGGTTGGGGAGGGGGTTTGGGGGAGGGGCAGGGGCCGTTGGCCCCTGGCCCCTTCCCCCAATGCCTCTTTTCCTAGTGCTCGGCTCTGCGGCGGCGGCGGCTTCGGCCATTTCCCGACGCATATCCATGTCGTAGAGGACCCGCTCCCGGGCCTTGTCGATGCCCAGGGCTTTGCGCTTCAGGTCGATGTGGGCGATCATCTTCTTGGCCATCAGTTCCGGGTCCGGCTCCAGGTCCCACTTGCCGCCCAGCTCTGCTTCGATGCCATTGAAGAGGTAGTCGGTGAGGACATCGGAGCCGGTGGTCGGCCAGGTCACCCCAAACAGGGTGTACACGCCCGAGGCCACGAAGTACTGGCCGATGGCGATGGCCTTCTCACTCATCCACTCCGGCGCCGCGCCCGCGGCGGGCAGGTCCGAGATGTCGCTGCCCAGGCCCCCGGCCTTGACGCAGGCGGTGGCCGCCATCAGGATCCGGGAGTTGTCGACGCAGGACCCCATGTGCAGTACCGGCGGGATACCTACGGTCTCGCAGATCTCGGCCAGACCCGGGCCGCAGAACTTGGCGGCTTCCGGGCTCAGCAGGCCGTATTTGCCCGCGGCCATGGCGGAGCAGCCGGTGGACAGCACGATGACGTCGTTCTTAATCAGTTCCTTGATCAGGGTCAGGTGCGAGCTGTCGTGGGTGGTGCGGCAGTTGTTGCAGCCCACCACGCCGGCCACGCCCCGGATCCGGCCGTTGATGATGTTGTCGTTCAGGGTGTAGTAGGAACCCCGGATGGAGCCGCCCAGCAGGTACTGGATGGTCTCGTAGCTGAAGCCCACCACCGTGGGGGTGTGGACGTCGGGGATCATCACCGGCGATTTCCGGTTGGGGAAATTGTCGATGGCTTCCCGAACTACCTGGCGGGCGATGTCCAGGGCATGATGATCGTCAAAGGGAATGTGCATGGTCTCGCCGGTCATCCGGGCCCGGGGGTCGGTGGTGATCAGCTTGGTGTGGTAGCACTTGGCCACGTTGGCCAGGGATTCCATGATGCACTGCACGTCCACCACCATGGCGTCCACCGCCCCGGTGATGATGGCCAGCTCCTGCTGCAGGTAGTTGCCGGCAATGGGAATGCCGTGGCGCATGAGGATCTCGTTGGCCGAGCAGCACATGCCGGCCAGCTGGATGCCCTTGGCGCCCTTGTTCTTGGCGTACTCGAGGATCTCCGGCTCCTGGGAGGCCACGTAGATCATCTCCGGCAGTACCGGCTCATGGCCGTGGATGATGATGTTGACGTGGTCCTCTTTGAGGACGCCCAGGTTGATTTCGCCGGCCACCGGCACCGGGCAGCCAAAGATGACGTCCTGGAGGTCGGTGGAGATCATGGACCCGCCCCAACCGTCGGACAGGGCGGTGCGGCTGCACTGGTTGATGATGTTGTGGTAGTCCTGGTCCACGCCCATGTGGGTGCGGTGCATCAGTTCGACGATCTCGATGTCGCAGCCCCGGGGCACGATGTTGTATTTCCGCCACAGTTCCAGGCGCTTCTTGGGGGCCCGCTTGGTGTTGGTGAGCTCGCCGTCCTGCTGGCCGAACTCCAACAAAATTTTATCGGCCATTTCCAGGGCGATGGCTTCCTTGGTCCGGGGCTTGGCATCGTCGCCTTCCCCTTCCTTGGTGGCCACGTCCCAGTCCTTGGCCAGCCGGTGCAGCTTGGCCACGTCTTTGAGCTCGTAACCCTGGGCCTTGCCCAAGGCCACTTCCTTGAACAGCTTGGCCACGCCCCGGGAATGGTCGTTGTGGGAGGCGGACCCGCCGCAGACCATGCGGGCGAAGTTCCGGGCCACGATGGTCTCGGCGGTGGCGCCGCACAGGCCGGTGCGCTGCTTCTTCTCTTCGCCGGTCTCCCCTTCCTTCTTCTTGGGGGGCGGTACCCGGCAGGGACCCTGGGAACAGATCCGGCAGCAGGCGCCTTCGGCGCCGATGGGGCAGGGCTTCATGGTCTGGGCCCGGTCAAAAATGGTTTCACAGCCATCCGCCTGGGCCTTCTTCAGCAATTGTTGGCTTGCGGGGTCAATGGATAGTTTTTCAAAATCTAACTCAGCCATATTTACACCTCCTTAAACCTCGTCCATTGGTGATCTAACCACTTATATACACGTTATCATCTACACATGATCATGGCAAGATAAAATGGTAAATAATGAGGAAAAAAACTGGTCAGGGAAGGGGCAGACGGACTACCCGGAAGCCGATATAGCCGTCGGCATATTGGGGCGGGGCGGACTGGCGGGCGGCGGGGCGCAGGTCCCGGGGGCCCGAGAGCCAGGAGCCGCCCTTGAGGAGGCGTAAGACCCCGGGCTTGAACGGACCGCCGGTGCGCAGGGGTACGTAGCGGTCCTGGCACCACTCCGAGACGTTGCCGGCCATATCGAAGAGGCCGTAACCATTGGCGGGCAAACGAGCCCACCGGCGCGGTAAAGCGGAACCCGGCGGCCCCGGGGAGAGACGTGTGAAAATTGGCCCGAAAGACGCCGCCGGCATCCGGGGCCGCATCTCCCCAGGGGTAGGGCTGGCTCACCAGGCCCCCCCGGGCCGCAACTTCCCACTGGTTTTCCGTCGGGAGTTCGTGGGGCGCCCCGGTAACTTTAGTCAACCACCGGCAGAAGGCCGCGGCATCGTGCCAGGTGACCCCCACCACCGGCTGGTTGGGTCCATTGAGGTTTTGGTCCTGCCAGTAGAGGGGTTTTTTATGGCCAGTGGCTTTAACAAACCGGCCGTACTGGGCGTTGGTGATCTCGGTGACGCTGATATAAAAGGGCTTGAGTTCAACTTTGTGGGAGTCAGCCTCGTCGGCGTAGCGCCCCGTCTCGTTGGGGGGCGACCCCACAAAGTACCAGCCCCCGGGAATGAGCCGGAAGCGGATGGACTGGGCCTCCACAGTTTCCTGGGCCTGGGCGGACCAGATAAGCAGCAACAGCCAGCACAGCACCAGGAACAGGCATCGCAGTTTTCGCCGGTTAGTTTTCCCGCCACGATCTCGAGGCAGTCTTTCAAACCCCTTCATAGGGATCATATATAGCAAGTTTTGCGGCAATTGATAAGTTGCTGGGCAAAGGGAGGTATATTCCATTTCTCACGGCAGGAGTTCTGATAGAAGATCGTCTGGCAGGTCCAGCAGGTTGCCTGGATGGAATTCCACCTAGCTGCGTATGCACTCCTTGATCTTCCAGGCATCTTGCCGCCCGGTGAAATAATCCCGTAGCAGTTCATCGCCGTACATCCTGAAGGACCAGGGGCTATAGATCCCCTTTTATCCCGAAAGAAATAGCTCTCTCCAATGGTGATCAAAGAGGCCAATTTCTGCCATTCCGGGTCACTGGTGGCGGCACGGTCCCGAAGCAGCCGCTGGTAGTCTGCCGGGGTCGCCAAACGCTGATATTTGATCCGGGCGCCAACTATCTCGCGGACCTTTCCCAGGCCCTGATCCCTGATCCGCAAACCGGTTCTGGCTTCAATCTGCTGTTTGATGTTCGCTAGAGCTGCGGTTTCCATTGTGCTCGTCCATGCGCTTGACTTGATTTCTGCCGGCTTCTTTGGCGGCGTACAAGGCCTCGTCGGCCCGGTTGATCAGGTCTTCTTTATTCTTAATTCCGTCTTGATAGGAGGCGACGCCGAGACTTATGGTGACCCCGGTGGTTTCGGCGACCATCTGCCGAATTCTTTCAGCCTTGACAGAGCCATTATCCAGGTTTGCATCCGGCAACATGATCAGAAACTCTTCTCCGCCATACCTCGCCACCAGGTCGGTCTGCCTGATTTCCCGGGCAAACAGCCCGGCAACCTGGCACAAGAGCCGGTCTCCTTCCACATGTCCATAGGTATCGTTAAACTTTTTGAAATGATCGATGTCCACCATCACCACGGACAGGGGTTCGCCGTATCTCTTGCTCCGGGCCAGGCTGCGGTCCAGCATCATGTCCAGAAGACGGCGATTGGCGATGCCGGTCAGGGGATCAGCCAGGGAAAGAACTCTGGACTTTTCGTGCAGGGAGGCATTGTCCAGGGCCACTCCAACCAGAGCGCCGATGGTGCGCAGGATTTTTTCCTTGTTCTCATCCATCTGAAACTGGTCCGCACCGGTGAAGGTCAGGACTCCCTTGACCTCCTCCAGATTTTTCAGCGGTAAGAAAACGTGGCCGTGACAGAAGCCGTCGTGGCACCTCATAGTAGCTCTCTCATCGTCAGCGCAATCCTGGCAGATGATGAGCTCCCCCTGCTGAGCTGCCAGACCGCAAAGACATTCTCCCACTTTCAGGTTCCGGTGAAGTTCGACAAATTCCTGGGAATGCCGCGGATGGGGCACCAGCCTCAGGTAACCGTCGTCAACAACAAACAAGTGGGCAATCTTCATGGCATTAACCATGTCAAGCTCGGCAAACGTGTTGAATAGTTTAGCGAAAATCTCTTCAGGATTTATGCTGACTGCCAGAGCTGCGGAGACGCTGTAGAGGATCGACATCTCAGCGCTTTTTTCTTGCATGGCCTCCTCATACTGTTTACGCTCGGTAATATCCCGGATGACGGCAATGAACTTATCCTGAGTGCCTTCAGAGCCCTTCTGCAAGGTGGCATTGAGCAGGGCGGGCACTTTTCGGTGATCCCGGGTGATTACCTGGCAATCCAGGTTATTTACATGGTTCCTCAATGAACGTCCCTTGATAATCTCTTGCAGGACCTTCTGGAGCTCTACCCCCTCCACATAAGTGTTCAAGGCCTCGCCGAGCACCTCACGGCCCCAGCCAAAAGACTCTTCAAACCCATGGTTATACTGGATAATCTTACCATCCAGGCTGATGATGAGCACCGCATCCATCATCCCGTCAATGGTTCCCGTGGCGACACGGGCGGATAACCGGGATATCTGCGCCATCGCTTCGGCATTTATCCTTTCTTGCTCAGCCCATCTCCACTCGGTAACATTCTGGGCCTCCGCAATAATGCCCAGGAGTTTCCGCTCTTCACTCAGCCACCCATTGAAGTTCCACAACAAAAACCCCTCGGAGCCGTCTCGCTGCTTGAAGCGGGTCTCCAGATCTTTCTCCTGGGCGCCGGATGAAACGTTCTGGAGACTTCTTGCCACCTTGTCCGCTTCGGAAGGTTCGAACAGGCTCAGGAAGTCCTGTCCTAGAACCTGGTCACGGGCCCGGTCGTAGACCTGCTCCGCCTCAAAATTCCACTCCATGATGAGAAAATCCGGTGACAACATGACGATGGGATGGCCGGCGGTTTGCACCAACAGCCGGAACTGTTCCTCGCTGTGGTGCAGGGCGGCTTCCGCCAACTTGCGTTCGGTGATGTCCCGGATGGCTCCCACGGTGCCGATATATCTGACCTGCATGGGTCTTTCCTGACTCACCGCCAGGGAACCGGCATACACCTTTTCTGTAGTTCCGGGCACAACTTCATACATCCCAGAGCTGTTGACTTCCGCCACCACCACTTCCTTGCCGAAAGTTTCCACCATCGCCGTTTGCGCACCTGCATGGCCTTTGGTCAGCAGCCTGATTTCCAGGTTTTTGGTGACCCGGTCTCCCGTCCGCCTTTCATCAAATAGCTTCGGGGCCTGGTCCGGTCCGGTTACCTTCCCGGCATAATGGGGCAATACGTGATCCCGGCTGACCCCATTCACATCAGCAGGCAGGATGATTTCGCTGAAATGCTTACCGATGAGGTTCTCGGACTGAAGGCCCAAGCGATTGACGGCATCGTTGACAAAGACAAACTTGCCCTCGGCATCGATCCGGTACACGATATCGGGGATCATGTGCACCAGAATGCTGAAGCGCTCCTCCGACTCCTGCAGCTGGGTTAATTTAAGGCCCAGTTCCTGATTGAGGGCTTTGAGGTTGGCCTGGGCTTCAACGAGTTGGCGATTCTGATGCACCGCGTTTTCGTAGGTGGAAATGAGGAAGTTCAGGATTTCTCGCCGTCCCGAGGTAATGATATGAGTCTCGCCGCCATATTCGATTTCAAAAGGTTCCCGAGCCGGCAACCCGGAAACCGCGGCAGGGCGTGACAGCATTGCTTCAATCCTGGCGAGCAGCAGTTGGTGGTCATAGGGTTTGGTAACGTAATAGTCCCCCTTGGCATCCAGGCCCCTGATCACGTCCCGGGTGTCCGACAAATCAGTCAGCAGGATTACCGGGATAGCTTTGAGGTCATCATCATGCTTAATCTCATGGCACATCGTGTAGCCGTCCATAATGGGCATGACGATATCGCTGATAATGAGAGCTGGTTTTTTGTTGCGAATCATCACCAGGGCCTTAGCGCCGTTTTCCGCCACCACCACTCGATAACCCTCATCCACCAGTTTGCGGCGGAGGATCTCGGCCTGCGAGGCGCTGTCCTCCACCACCAGGATCTCCAGGTTCTGCCGATCAATCATGGGCAGCAACTCCCTCCTGTGTTCCCAGCAGCCGTCTCATGGCTGGCAAAAGCTCCGTTTTGACTTTGCCCTTGGCCGCATAGGCGCTGGCTCTGGCCGCGGCGGCTTGGTTCAGGCAGTCTTCGTCTTCATAAACGTTGAGCATCATCACCTCGGCGGATGGCAACAACTTTTTGATGGTCTGGGTAGCCTCGATGCCGGACATCCCGGGCAGACCGATATCCATGATGACCAGACAAGGGGATGCGGCCTGGGTCACGGCTATGGCTTCCTCGCCGGTGGAAGCTTCCAACAACTGGTATCGGGGAAAAGACACGTCCAACCATTCCCGGAGCGATTTTTTCACCCCCTGGTGATCTTCTCCAAGCAAGATGGGCTGGTCCATTCGCCATGGTCTCCTGGTAAAGGGGCACGAGCCCTTTCTCTGGCTTCCCGTCTCCATCTATCCCCTGCTTCCTCCCCTGTTGGCGCGGTCTATAATGCCTTTGGACGCCGATTTGGGTAAAAGGAAAAATCCTCCGGGTGTGTCAATGAATCAGCCCAGTGGTTCGCAGCCAGGGGGAGCGCCGGTCGCCAGTTACAACTGCAATGGGTCGCTCTTTGGTCACGGGGTATTTCTTAAAAGGGCGGCAATCGGGCTTCCGGGGAGAGGTAGCCGGGACCACTCTTGTCGTCACCCCTGCATCGTTTATAAGCGACTGCAAGCCAAACTGCCCGGTGTGGAGAGCAGCGGAGGGCTTATGAAATGTAAGATGTATTGTGTTACATCGGCAAGCTACGTGTAATCCTTAAGCCTCTAGACAATCTTAATAATTCTCGCTGAGGTTCCCCCGAGCCGACAGGTCATAAAAGGTCGAGCAAATGGGCCATACGAATGATTCAATACATTTTAATTTAAATATCCATGGGGCCTTCGGTGCAGATAACATATTGATATAAATCAATTTTAATGGATTATTCGAGGATAGATATATAGCAGTGACCTCCAATTTCCTCACTCAAGAATTTTACGAGAAATTCCACCTGGTGGGTCGGATAACTAAAAAAAGTGATCCTGGGCTTTCCGTAGTATTTTTGTATGAAAATCAGGGTTTCCCCGCCCATAAATTGGGAGGTTCCCGGGTTTCTTTTATTACCCCATCATAATAAATAAGAGGCAAGTAATGCCGAAAAAGTCAAACCCATCGCAAGGCAGGGACGGACAACTACGGTTCTCAGATAAAGGGAGATAGCCGGGTTGCCTTAAAACGGGTGACCCGGTTTTTTATTTGGGGCCGAAGGAGGTGGGGCAGCCAAAGAATTTCGATTCATGCATCAACTGGGTTTAAACCGAATCAGGGTAGTCCGGAGCGGCCTTCGGCTTGCCTCGAGGGGCAATCATAGGTGGTGGGGCGACGGAAAAATATTTTTCATTGGGGAGATAAAATGATTGACATCTGTCGCAATAGTGTGGCACATGTACTATAAGTTAAATTAATTGACTGCGATGAAAATTGTGCTATACATTAATTGGCCAGAAGGACCGTCGCATAATTTTCGGTAACCGGTAAAGATCCGGCATCGGCGCTGGGCCAACTGATGGCAGTATATCTTTTGTATCAGAGTCTCATTAAATCGAAGCCCTTGCCTGCATCAGGGCCGTGTTTGTCGCATTGGCGGAATTTTCCGGTGAACCCTCATTCCGTCTGGAATTAAGCGAGGCCATCATGAAAAAGAAATATATCTCGGCGAGCCTGATTATCCTGGCTTTGTTCGTCATGGCGCCTGCCGCCGGGGCCTGGACCTATCTTCCACCTGCCGCAGACTCTGGGTGGCAGACCTACACCAGCCCCCAGCCTCTCGATCCGGGAACCTACGTTTTCGGTTTTGTGGAGAGCAACGTCTACGACGATCGTTTGGAACCCATGCTCCTGGTGACCGGCCTGAGCGTCGGGGGGGTCCTCCTGCTGAACGGTGATTTTACCAATGGATTAACCGGCTATAATTCTCTGCCTATCAGTAGCCCGGGAAAGGTTGCGGCGATCAGCGGCCCGGTTCTGGCAGCTGGTGGCAACGTCTATGCCGCCGTGGATGTGGGATATAGCTCTATGGCGCGGATCGGTTCCCCAGGCCTCTATGGCGACTTTGAGACGGTTATATTGCCATATGCCGACACGTCCCAATTTGTCAATTCCCAGGGTGCCCCCGGAACTGGGGGGGCTATACTAGAAACGGACCAGATAACTCTGTCAACTTCGGGGACTTTCTCATTTAAATGGGCCTTCCTCACTAACGACATGTCGCCGGGGCTGGATTTCGCCTTATTTTACGTGAACCGCATTGACCCGAACCCCCTGATGACTACCACCGGGGCGGCGCAAGTCGTGCCTCTACCCGGAAGCCTCCTGCTGCTAACTTCCGGCCTGAGCGGCTTGGCGGCCTTCAGGCTTTGGACCAGGAAAAGAAGTTAGCCAATTTCCCGGGAAACCCATGGCAGCTTCCCGGGTAAGCTATTGCAATATCCCCCTGCATCAAGCACCGCTCTTTCAGTGGAAGCAGCGCTCGCGAATCTGCCATCTTTATGAACATGCGGATGGCAGCTGCCCGTGCATCGCAGCAACCCTGCTCTTATGACCAAACCCAAGGGAAAAATGTGCTGCAGAAAAATACGGCGATAACTATCGCCTTGAGGGCAACTTAGAAACGCTTAAACAGATTGACGGGCCGGTTCAACTGAGATAAATTTCTAGTAGAAAAAATTATCTAGAGGCGATCAGGTGAAGAATATCGCTTACCTTGGCAAGCGCTTCAGAAAAGATCCGGCCATGGTCTTCCGGAAATTCGGCGACGAGTGCTTGCTGGTGCCGGTCCGGCAAAACGTGGCCGATTTGGAAAGCTTTTACGTCTTGGACGGAGTAGGCGAGCGCATCTGGGAACTCATTGATGGCCGCAGGGCCGTGGAGGAGATCAAGGAGATCATTCTTTCTGAGTTTGATGCTGACCCCGTGCAGGCGGAAAATGACCTCATTACCTTTTTACAGGAATTGCAAGAAATTGGTGGGATAGAGGCCCTATAACCGTGGAATGCCTGCATGGCAACGAAATCCGTTATGGCGAGTTTAGCAAACTTTTCCTCGATAAAATTGGCAACCTCCGACTACCCCTGTCAGGGAGCATAGAAGCTACCTGGCGCTGTAATTTGCAGTGTTCTCATTGTTTTTTAAACCTGCCCGCCGCCGACTGCACCGCCCTTGAGCATGAATTAAGCCTGGGGGAATGGCGCGAGATCATTGACCAGATCGTGGCCGAAGGATGCCTCTGGCTCTTGCTGACCGGCGGAGAACCTTTTCTGCGCCCGGACTTCCTGGACCTTTATACGTATGCCAAGCAGAAGGGGTTGTTCATCACCCTCTTCACCAACGGCACCCTGATTACCCCGGCGATTGCGGACCAACTGGCCAAATGGCGGCCTTTTGCCGTGGAGATTACCATCTATGGCCGAACCGAGGCAACCTATGAGGCGGTAACCGGGGTCCCCGGGTCTTACGACCGTTGCGTTCGGGCCATACATCTTCTCCGGGACCGTAAAATCAACCTTGCCCTGAAAACCATGGTAACGCGCTCAAACCGCCATGAACTGGCAGGGATGAAAGACTGGGCAACGGGGTTGGGGCTAACCTTCCGATATGATGCGGTCCTCAGTCCCAGGATCAATGGTTCCCGGACTCCCTGCACCTTGAGGATCCCCCCTGAAGAGGTGGTGGAACTGGATATTCAAGACGCAGCACGGTTCAAAGGGTGGGAAGAATTTATTAAGGTATTCCAGGATCAGCCTGATTCCGACGAAATTTTTATCTGCGGAGCCGGATTGCGATCATTTCATATCGACCCATATGGTGGCTTGAGCGCCTGCATGTTAGCCCGGTATCCCGATTATCAGCTGTCCCGGGGATCGTTTCAAGAGGGCTGGAGAGATTTTCTCCTGAAGGTGCGCCGACAGAAACGGCAACAGGAAAGCCCTTGCGCCCAGTGTGGGCTGATTTCCTTGTGCGACCAGTGTCCCGGTTGGTCCCAACTGGAACATGGCAATCAGGAGCAACGAGTGGAATACCTCTGCAGCATTGCCCACTTGCGCGCCGAAGCCTTTGGGTTACCCCATTCATCTCAACAAAAGGAAGCTAATTATGAGCACCAAGAAGACCTACAAAAAACCGAGTTTGACTAAAGTGGAGCTGAGACCGGAGGAGGCGGTTTTGACGGCTTGCAAAAATGCAAGCGGGGGAGGTGGCGTTGGCGGAGGTTGCGGCACCCTTCGAGGCTGTGCCCTTACCACGGGCAGCTGACCAAAGACAGGGGGACTAACCGCCCGGGAACATTCCTTCCATGGACCGCGACGGCAGGTTATGCCCTGCTGACAGGGAATAATCACCTTCGTCGCTGCTCCCCACCCAGGCCATGCTTGCCGTCCCGGAAACTTGTGGACATCTTAAAGATCAAAATCGGCGAGGTGATAATCGCCGCGAGGGGCGACAGGTCCGCCCCTGCCTTGCAAGCCCAACAGGTGCACCGACCTTTTCTGGTGGAAGAGGGCCAACCGGATGTGGTTTTGCAGGTGCATTACGGGGAATTGCCGCACGCAGATTTCCAGGATAAGGTCTTCGAATGCCCGGGGCCCTGGAGTCTTTACCGGTACGGGGACCGATTAGTTTTAGCCATGCCTTCTCCGGTCTTCGGAGGGCCGACCCACCGCCTGGCCGTGATGGATCCTTCCTGGGGTTCCGGAGATATATATATCAATTCCTCCGTGCCCCTGGCAGCTCAAAGGTGCCCCGGACCGGCAGGCTTCATTGATCCTTTCGAATATCCCCTGGATGAAGTGCTGATGATCAACATTTTGGCCCGCAGGCGCCTCGGACTGGTGATCCACGCCTGCGGCCTCAGCGACCAGGGCCGGGGCCTAATCTTCTGCGGCGTCTCCGGAGCCGGCAAAAGCACTCTGGCCCGGCTTTGGGAGAAGACCGATGTCGCCTTGCTGAGCGATGACCGGATCATCCTCCGCCGCCAGGAACCGCGGTACTTAATTTATGGCACCCCCTGGCCTAGCGAAGCCAATATCGCCTCCCCACATGGCGCTCCCCTGGAGAGGCTCTATTTCATTTCCCATGCCTCCCGCAATCGTATCTCTCCATTATCGCGGCGCCAAGCGGCCAGCCGGCTGCTGGTCCGCTGTTTCCCCCCCTTTTACGACCGCCAGGGAATGGATAACACTCTGGAGATAATCAGCTGGATAGTCGAGCGGATTCCCTGTTACGATTTAGGTTTCGTGCCCGACGAGAGCATCGCGGCTTTTATCCGGGAACATCATGAGGCTGGCTGAAGGCAGTTTTCTGGTTTTGAGCCGGGAGATATTGGCCCAGGGCTATGAGCTCCAGTGCCGCACCTTGGGCAACAGCATGTTCCCCCTTATCCAGAGCCGAAGCCTCATCCGGGTGCAGCCGGTGGAACCGGGCCACATGCGCCCTGGGGATGTGATCCTCTATCAATCGGGAGAAGTGCTCGTGGCCCACCGTCTCATCAAAAAGGCGCAGGGGCCGGGGAAGACGCTGCTGATTACCCGGGGAGATGCCTTCCCCTGGAGGGCCACGGCGCAGGTAGACCCAGCGCAAGTCCTGGGCCGGGTGGTAAGCATTGAGTGGCGCCGGGGGTTAAAGGTGAGGATTGACCAGGGACCCGGTCGTCGGCTGGGCATCTTGATGGCCAGGATTTCCCCGTTTCTTTTCCCCATCTATCTTCTGTTATCCAAAATCAAGCAGTCGCTCTCGAACCTTCCCCGTCCTCTATGAGGCGTTCCTAAGGGCCCTGGATGATAGTGGATTTGATCTTGGTGGAGGCGGCGGGAGTCGAACCCGCGTCCGCCAATAGTCCCTGGAAGCTTCTACATGCTTAGCCAGCGTTTTAGTTTCGCCCCTGAAGACTTCCGCTGGCAGAATTCTTAGAGACTATCCCGCTTGAGTTTTCGTCCGCCAACCCGCAGGCGTTTTTGGCAGCTTTGCCAGGATATCGTCATCTCAGGGCCCTCTCCCGGCGTCGAACCCCAGATGCCTAGCCTTAAGCGGCTAGAGCGTAGCCGTAGTTGTCGGCACTTATGGTTTTCCTACCCGTTTAACGAGCGGACAGGACCTCGGCATGCAACTTACAGTTCTCTATTTACGTCGAAGCCGTTACGCCCCCTTGCATTAATTATAAGCATTCTTTAGGTTTTCGCAAGTCCCCGGCCCTGCCAGGCGGTTAGCCGGTCCCGGGAAGCGCCGGGCGCCTGGCCCCGGTCCGGGACGGCCCGCTCAGCGGCTCTGCCGGAGTTTGTGGGCGGCCCCCATCAGGCGGTAGACCGAGGCGCCGGAGATGGCGGCGATGTCCTCGGTGGGCAAATACCCGGGGATGGTTGCATCGAACAGGATGGTGGCCTCGGGAGGAAATTCCTCGTCTCCCCCCCACAGGACATGGGTGATGGGCACCCGGGGAAAGGCCAGGTACCGGGCCGCGGCATCACCCAGGGACAGGGGTTCTCCCCCCAGGGTTGCCGCCACCTCGGCGTAGAGCGCCAGGTCGTGGCCGAAGGTTTCCAGCAACGGCTTTTTGGCCCGGGAGACGAAGGCGGACCAGTAGAAACCGCCTTCCGGGACCTGGCGGAAATCGATAGTCTGGCCGGTGAGGGGGTCTCCCGAGGCGTGAAGCAGGTAGTGGAGGATGAGGCCCTGCTCCGGGAGGGAAATCTCCCCGGCGCCGTCGCCCGGGGTCACGCTGACCTCCGGCCAGGTGATGCGCCGGGCCTGCCCGAAATAGGGCACGATGAGGCCCTCCTGGCCCGCCTCGACAAAGTGTTGGGCGCCGGTGCGGTTTTCCAGGCGCTTGGGGTTTATCTCCTTCAATTCCGCCACGGCCAGGGCGATGGCCGTTTTATAATCATCGATGCGGGGCATGCCGCCTCCTTCATGGTCTCGGATCGAGCCGGCCAGGCAGTCGCCAAGTCCGGCGTCTTTCAAGGCCGCCCGGATTTGTCCGGTGCAGTCGCGTTCAGTCGGATTTCAGCTTTTCACCGGACTTCGGATTCAACTCCCGCTTGATGAGCGTCGTAGCAAGAATCACAGATGGTATGGGTCATCCGGGGCATGGAGTGGTGGCCAAAGAGGTCCAGGGGCTCGATGGCCGCCTCGATCTCCCCCCAGCCTTGCCCCGGAATATAAATTTTCTTACACCAGCTGCAGATTTTCAAGAATTCCCCGGATCTATCCCGGGAGGCGTCCAGGAGGTCTACGGGTTGACGCCATTCCTCCCGGAGGATGTGAGAAATAAACTGGATGGCATCCCCGGATAAGAGGGAGAGCTTCATTTCCATGAACCGCCGGCAGTCGGGAGAGTCACACCGGAAGGGAAATTTGACCGGGGACTCGCCGGCCCGGACCCGGCCGAAAATCTGTTTATAGAGATAGATGGTTTCCTGCCCCTGAATAAAACGCCAGATGGGTTGATTGAGGACTGAGGCGGCCGTTAATTGGGGCGCAGTATTTTCTCGGGCGAAAGCCAGCCAAGCGTCGTTGACGTGGACAATCCTATCGGCGGCATCGATGTTCCAGATGAAGCTGCGGTGATCGGGGGCGGTTTTCCATGGTCCCTTCATTGCGGTCATGGTCCGGGCTGCCAAGCCAATGCACCGGCCGGTGACTCGTTCCTGCCCACCCCGAGTCTCCGGATAGATAACCGCTACGTTAAGTTTATCATAATTACAATCCTAGCCAAAAAAATTTCTGTTGACACCGGGGCATGAATATTTTAGGTTAAAAAAAGTCGAGGAAATCTATAAAATGCAATCCAGCTGGCCCCGGACCCCGAAGTTTTATTTTAGCTATTATTTTACCGGGCCAGGAGTGCGCCTCGACTTTTAAAAGAATGTAGGCACAGGAAAAAAAATCTTTTAAAAGCCGTGGCGCAGGCGAGGCGACCACGGCTTTTTTTATCGGCGGCCGTGGGGACTCAGGGCCTTCAGGCACTGCGGCGAGGGAGGAGCAAGTGGTCGGCAAACAGATTCGCATGGAACGCATCATGAACCGGGACACGGGGCGCACGGTGATCGTCCCCATGGATCACGGCGTCACGGTTGGCCCCATTGAAGGTCTCATCGACATGAAGACCACCGTCAATGCGGTGGCCAGCGGCGGGGCCAACGCCATTCTCATCCACAAGGGGCTGGTGTCCAGCGGCCATCGCCGCCGGGGCAAGGACGTGGGGCTGATCATTCACCTGTCGGCCTCCACCGCCCTGTCACCCTATCCTAATGCCAAGACCCTGGTGTGCACCGTGGAGGAGGCCATCAAGCTGGGGGCGGACGCCCTCTCCATTCACGTCAACGTGGGGAACGGCTCCGACCAGGAGATGCTGTCCGACCTGGGCCGGGTGTCCCGGCAAGCCCGGGAATGGGGGATGCCGCTGTTGGCCATGATGTACCCCCGGGGCGAGAAGATTAAAGATGAGTACGACCCCCAGGTGATTATGCACGTGTCCCGGTTGGGGGCGGAACTCGGGGCGGACCTCGTCAAGGTCTCCTACACCGGTTCGGTGGAGTCGTTCCGCAAGGTGGTGGCCGGCTGCCCGGTGCCGGTGGTCATTGCCGGCGGCCCCAAAATGAATTCGGACCGGGACATCCTGGAGATGGTGCAGGGGGCTATCGAGGCCGGGGGGGCCGGCGTCTCCATCGGGCGCAATGTCTTCCAGCACCGCAACCCCAGCCGCATGGTGGGGGCCATCAGCATGATCGTCAATGAGAACTCCGGCGTTGACGAGGCCCTGTCTTTCCTCAAGGCCGTGTGAGCCAGGACACCGCCATGAAGAAACTATGGATCAGAGTTGACCCCTGGGACAAGAAGCTCGTGACCACCGCCCTGGAGAGCGGGGCGGACGCGGTGTGGGTCCCCCAGGGCCGGACCGAGGAGGTCAAGGCCCTGGGGCTCATCACCGTGGTGGCCCCGGATGGCGATCTGGTGCCGGGCCAAGACGTCCAGGAAGTCGCGATCTCAGGTACCGCGGATGAGGCCGAAGTCATTCGCCTGGCCCGCCAGGGGCCGGTGGTGGTGCACACCCCCGACTGGACCATCATTCCCCTGGAAAACCTGGTGGCCCAGACGCACAACATCTTCGTGGAGGTCAGCGATGAGGACGGGGCCCGCACCGCCCTGGGGGTGCTGGAAACCGGAGTGGACGGCCTGGTGGTCACCAATGCGTCACCGGCCATGATCAAAAATATCGCCCGCCTGGTCAAGGACGCCTCGCCGCCGGTGACGTTGACCACCGCCAGAATCACCCGCCTTAAGTCCCTGGGCATGGGCGACCGGGTCTGCGTCGACACCTGCAGCAACCTGGGCCTGGGGGAGGGGATGCTGGTGGGCAACTCCTCGGGGGGCCTCTTTCTGGTGCATGCCGAATCCCTCGAGAACCCTTACGTCGCCCCCCGGCCCTTCCGGGTCAACGCCGGGCCGGTGCACGCCTACATCCGGGTCACCGGGGACAAGACCAGGTACCTGGGGGAGCTCGCGGCCGGGGACCAGGTCCTGGTCGTCAACCACCAGGGGCGCACCACGCCGGCGGTGGTGGGCCGGGTCAAGGTGGAGCGCCGCCCCTTGATGTTGGTGGCTGCTGACGCCGGCGGCCGGGAAGTAACCACCATTTTGCAGAACGCCGAGACCATTCGCCTCACCCGCGCCAGCGGCGAAGCCGTGTCCATTGTCACGTTGCAGCCTGGGGATGAAGTGCTGGTAGCCCTGGAAGAGACCGGCCGCCACTTTGGCCACAAAATCCAGGAAACCATCCTGGAGAAATGACTATGACCGAAAAAGAGACCATCAGAAACCAGATCGACGCCCTGGACCAGGAACTCCTGAACCTGCTGAACCAGCGCCAGACCCTGGCCCAGGCCATCGGCCGCATCAAAGGCCGGGAAGGCCGGGGTACTTTGGATTTTCAGCGGGAAGAGGAAGTCCTGGCCCACCTCATGCATCTGAACCCCGGCCCTCTGAGCCCTTCGGCCCTGCGCAACATCTTCCGGGAGATCATCTCCGCAGCCCGGGAGGTCCAGATTCCCTTCGGGGTGGCGTTTCTGGGGCCCGAGGCCACCTTTTCCCACCTGGCGGCCCTGAAAAAATTCGGCCGGGCCACCCGCTTCGGCCCCATGACCACCATCCAGGAGGTCTTTGCCGAAGTGGAGAAGGGCAAGTTCCAGTACGGGGTGGTGCCCATCGAGAATTCCACCGAAGGCATCGTCAACATCTCCATGGACCTGTTTGCCGAGACCTCGGTGAAGATCTGCGGCGAGATCTTTCTGGAAGTCTCCCACGACCTGGTGTCCAAATCCGGGCAGCGAGCCGATATCGAGGTCATTTACACCCACCCCCAGACCCACGCCCAATGCCGCCGCTGGCTGGGGACGCACTTAGGCGAGATCCCCATCCTGGAGGTGGCCTCCACCGGGGTGGCGGCCCAGAAGGCGGCCAAAAACCCCAACGCCGCGGCCATCGCCAGCGCCTTCGCGGCGCCGCTGTATGACCTGAGGGTGGTGGAGTCCCGCATCGAAGATAGCCCGGGCAACGTCACCCACTTTTTTGTCATCGGGGCCGATGCCCCCGGGCCCACCGGCAAGGACAAGACCTCCATCCTGTTTGCGGTGGACAATATCCCCGGGGCCCTCTACAAGACCCTGCGCCCCCTGGCGGATCGGGAACTCAACATGACCCGCATCGTCTCCCGCCCGGCCAAAAACGAGGCCTGGCGCTACCTCTTCTTTGTGGACGTGGACGGCCACACCACCGAACCCCAGGTGGGTCAGGCCCTGGAGGAAGTGGAGGCCATCAGCGCCCACTTCAAACTCCTGGGCTCCTTTCCCCGGGCCGCGGGCGTGGAGAATTTGAGTTGACCGTTTTCTGTTTTCGGTTTTCCGTTAGGAGGTAAAGTTCACCTGGGAGAATTCGTTGTCATACCATTTGGCGATCAATGGACAATTCTTGTAGGGGGGACCTGCGTGTCCCCCCAAGAGGGCGCACACCTAGGTGCGCCCCTACATAGACTTTGTTCCTTTTTGGGCGCAACTCGGTATAACTTATAATTAATTCAACATTTGTAAATTTCGAAAAGGACGTGCCATCAAGGAATATGCCCCACAGAAAACCGAAAACGGAAAACAGAAAACCGCTGCTCCGCATCTGCGTGCCGGTGGTGGAGCCCACGGTCAACCGGGCCCGGGGCAGATATCAGCGGGCCGCCCGCAAGGGGCTGTGGACCGAGGTGCGCCTGGATTACCTGGAAGAGCCGACCCCGGACCTACAGAAACTGTTCCGGAGCCTGCCGGGGCCGGTCATCGCCACCAACCGCCTGGCCGCGGAAGGCGGACGCTGGCAGGGCACTGAAGCGGACCGCCTGGACCTTCTGTCCCAAGCCCTGGAACTGGGCGTGACCTGCCTGGACCTGGAACTGGCCGCGGACGCGGGCTTCCGCCGGGAGATCGGGGAACGCCGGGGAAACACCCGGCTCATCCTGTCCTGGCACGACTTTGCCGGCACCCCGGAGACGGCCCGGCTGGAGGCGGTCCTGGATGAGATGCTGGCGGCCGAGGCGGACGTGGTCAAACTGGTGACCCTGGCCCGGGAGCCGGCCGACAACCTGCGGATGCTCTCCCTCATCCCCCGGGCTGAGGCGCAAGGCAAGGACGTCATCGCCTTTTGCATGGGCCCCTTGGGCAAATGGTCCCGGGTGGCGGCGCCGCTGGTGGGAAGTTGGCTCACCTTCGCTCCCTTCAGCCACCAGGGGGCCTCGGCCCCGGGGCAGCTCACGGTGAACGACCTGAAGCGAGTGTGGAACACCTTGAAATAGCTTCTCTGTAGAACGGGCACTGCCCGCCGTCTATGGTGCGCACGGCGCACCATTGATCTGGGTGGCGATGCGGCAAACAGTCATAATAGGGCGGCCTGTGGCCGCCATCGACCGGCGGGCGCGGCCCGCCCTATATCCTGCTGCTTACTGCTTACTATTATGATCAACGGCCAGACAAAAGTTTTCGGTATCCTGGGGCGGCCCGGTGGCCCATTCCCTCAGCCCCGCCATGCACAACGCCGCCTTCCGCCACCTGGGAATCAACGCGGTCTACGTGGCCTTCCCGGTCACGGACCTGGCCCAGGCCGTGGCCGGCCTCCGGGGGCTGGGCATCGGCGGCGTGAGCGTCACCATCCCCTTCAAGGAAGAGATCATCCCCCTGATCGATGAACTGGACCCCCAGGCCGCGAAAATCGGCGCGGTGAACACCGTGGTCAACCGAAACGGACGGCTCACCGGCTACAACACCGACTGGCTGGGGGCGGTGGCGGCGCTCACCGCCAAAATCAGCCTCACGGGGCGGCACGTCCTCATCCTCGGGGCCGGGGGGGCCTCCCGGGCCGTCGCTTTCGGCATTATGCAGGCCGGGGGCCGGGTGAGCCTGACCGATGTGGACCAGGTCCGCGCCGCCGCCTTAGTCAAAGATTTGGGGGGCGAAGCCATCCCCTTGGACGCCGTGGGGGAGTGCCCCGCCAGCATCCTGGTGAACGCCACCCCCGTGGGCATGGCCCCGGACCTGGACGGCATTCCCATGGACCCGGACCGGCTGGGCCGTTTCGAGGCGGTCATGGACATCGTCTACCAGCCCTTGCAGACCCGGCTGCTCCGGGAAGCTGAGGCGCATGGCTGCGCCACCATCGACGGCCTGCAAATGCTCATCCACCAGGGCGCGGCGCAGTTTAAATTATGGATCGGCCAGGAGGCTCCCATGGAGATCATGGCCCAGGCGGCATATGAGGCTTTGGACAAGAAGGTAGCCGAGTCGTAAGCCCGCACCACGGTGGGATACGCAGTGTAGGACGGAGAGTGTCCCAAAAATATTTCTCAGATAACATGACCCAAGAAATCAAACTCTGCCAGCCAGTCCAGGCCACTCTCACCCTGCCCGGGTCCAAGAGCTATACCCACCGGGCCTTGATGGCCGCGGCCCTGGCCGCGGGGGAGAGCGTCCTCACCAATGCGCTGGCGGCCGAAGACACCGAGCTCACGGCCGCCGCCCTGGTCCAGTTGGGCGCGGCCATCGACTGGCAGGAAACGACCATCCGCGTAACGGGCCGGGCTGGCCGCTGGCTGCCGGCGACACTGCCGATTTACCTGGGCAACTCCGGAACTTCCATGCGCTTCCTCACTGCCCTCGCCGCCCTGGGAGAAGGGGAGTACCTCCTCACCGGGACCCAGCGCCTCTGCCAACGGCCCCTGGGGGAGTTGCTCACGGCCCTGGGCGCGATCGGCGTCCGGGCGGCCTCAGAAAAAGGCGACGGCTGCCCTCCGGTCAGGGTCACCGGCGGCCTCACCGGCGGCCGGGCGCAGCTCTCCGGCTCCATCAGCAGCCAGTACCTCTCGGCCCTGCTGTTCATCGGGCCCCTGGCGCCTGAGGGCCTCAAGCTCGACATCACCGGCGAGCTGGTGTCCCGGCCCTACGTGGACCTGACCCTGGAGGTCCTGAGCGACTTCGGGATTTCCTCTTACCGGGAAGGCTACCGCTATTTTGAGCTTCCCGGCGGCCAGTGCTACCTGCCCCGGGCCTATGAGATCGAGGCCGACGCCTCCAGCGCCTCGTATTTCTGGGCCGCGGCGGCCTTAACCGGCGGGCGGGCCACCATCACCAACCTGAGCCTCGAGTCCAGCCAGGGGGACGCGGCCTTCCCCCAGGTGCTGGCGCGGATGGGCTGCGCCATCGAATCCACCCCGGCGGGGCTGACGGTTCAGGGCGGACCTTTGCGGGGGGTGACGGTGGACATGGCCACCATGCCGGACCTGGTCCCCACCCTGGCGGTGCTGGCGGCCTTCGCGGCAGGCGACACCATCATCACCGGGGTGGCCCACCTGCGCCACAAGGAGTCGGACCGCCTCCAGGCAGTGGCGACGGAGCTGGGCAAGCTGGGTATCGAGGCCCGGGAAACCGCAGACGGCCTGGTCATCCGGGGTGGAACGCCAAAGGGCGCGGTCATTCACACCTATAATGACCACCGCATCGCCATGAGCTTCGCGGTGGCGGGACTTAAGGCCGCAGGGATGCGCATCACCGACCCCGACTGCGTGGCCAAGTCTTTCCCGGACTTCTGGGAGTATTTTGATCGCCTTTACGCCTGAAATAGTTATGTAGGCAGGGCTTGATAATTGTTTGAAATGAATAACAGAGCAATTGCCAAAAGTTTTTTCCGCTCCGGGAAGCCTTATAATCCCCCCTGCCCCCCTTTAAAAAAGGGGGGGAACTGCAGGGAATTGCTGTTAAAGTCCCCCTTTGTAAAAGGGGGATTTAGGGGGATTTGAAAACCTCCAACCGGAAGGAATTTATGGCAAACGCTATAATTGCTTCCTGACAACTGACTACTGGCTACTGCCTTATGCCTCTGTCCCTGACCACCCGAGCCCTGCTCATCCTGGCCTCCCTGAATCTCCTGGACTATCTGGACCGGTATCTCATGGCCTCCCTGGGCCCCCTGGTGAAGGCTGAGCTGGGTTTAAACAACACCGCCTTCGGGTTTTTGGGGACTGCCTTCATGCTCGTCTACTTCCTGGCTTCGCCCCTGTTCGGCTACCTGGGGGACCGCCAGGGCCGCCTCCGACTCATGGCCGGCGGCGCGGTGTTGTGGAGCCTGGCCACCAGCCTGACCTTCTGGGTGCCCTCCTATCCCTTTCTGGTGGCGACCCGGGGCCTGGTGGGGGTGGGAGAGGCCTCCTTCGGCACCCTGGCCCCGGCTTACCTGGCGGACGTCCTGCCCCTGGGGCGCCGGGCCCGGGCCCTGGGGCTGTTCTACCTGGCGCTGCCCATGGGCGCCGCCCTGGCCTACCTGGTGGGGGGCCTGGTGGGCAGCCACTGGGGCTGGCGCCCGGCCTTTCTCCTGGCGGGGCTGCCGGGCCTGGTCATGGCCGGGCTGGTTTACCGCCTGCGTGAGGTCCGAACCGAACCCAAGCCGACAGAGCCCCCTGCGGCCCGGTGGTCCCCCCTGACGGCGTCCTGGCATCTCTTTAAGATGCCCACCCTGCGGCGGGTAACCCTGGGTTACGGCATGGTGACGTTTGCCCTGGGGGGGCTGGCCTTATGGATGCCGATCTATCTGCATGAGGTGAAAGGGCTCAGCCTGTCCCAGGCCAATCAACTGCTATCGATCTCTGTAGCCGTGGGCGGCGGACTGGGAACCCTGACCGGCGGGTACTTAGGGTCTCGCCTGCTCACCTACACCCTGGGAGCGCCCCTGTGGGTGAGTGGCCTGGGAATTGTGCTGGCTTTGCCCCTGGCGGCCGTGGCCATCTTTGGCGCCGCCCCGGCGCTCTATATTCCGGCCCTGGCGGGGGCGATTTTTCTCCTGTTCCTCAACCCCGGGGTGCTCACCGCGGTGGTGGTGAGCGTAGCCGGGCCCTGGCGCCGGGCCCAGGCCGTGGCCCTGAACATTGTGGTCATTCACCTGGTGGGGGACGTGCCGTCCCCCCTTCTCATCGGCTGGGTTTCGGACCTGGGCAGCCTCAAATGGGGCGTCTCCCTCACCTTGGTAGCCCTGGCCGCCGGGGCGGTGTTGATCTTATCGGCGCTGCCCCACCTTAAAGGCGACCTGGCCGCGGCCGGGGAGATTGATCTCAAGACTGAGCCACCCCAGGATAAGGTTCGGAACTCCAGGAACGCCGGACGGTAGGAACCGCCCCGACCGCCGGTCGAGCCCGGGGGGCCATGGCGACAGGATATTCTGGGGGCGGCATGGGCACAAAGTTTATTATCGCAAAAAGGTAATAGCCCCGATGCGGCAGTCCCGCCAGGCGGCAGCGGCCCAGGTGAGGGCATTTTCCTGTTGACTCGGCAGTATCATCTTGTTATATTTAAAAGACGTCAATGACGCGGGGTGGAGCAGTCTGGAAGCTCGTCGGGCTCATAACCCGAAGGTCGCAGGTTCAAATCCTGCCCCCGCTACCATTTTGAAGAATCCCCGGTTTGCCCCCGGTGATCTTCTCGGGCTTCCCTGATGGCGTCCTGGCCGGTTCAGGGGAGCCCACTTTTTCCTGATAACACCTGCATCAATGACGCTTTTCCACAAATAAGCTCCGTCAATTTCAGACCATCATCTTTTAGCCCTTCCAAATATGAAGCATATCGCAGCAAGAGTTGATCGGCTCTCGCGTGCCCGATCATTCTGGCAATCCATAGGGGGTCTTCCCCTGCAGCGATCGCCAGGCTTGCGAACGTATGCCTTGTACGCGTACATCGGGCGCGCCGAAATGTCAAAGGCCCTCAATAAACCCTTCCAAATTCGGCGCAGGGTGCTCCTAGAGAAGACTTCGCCCCTCTCCGAGTACATCACCCAGGGGGAGCCCTTAAAATTTCCCGCCTGGCGCCTTAGATAAATTTCCCGGACCGGGCGGAAGATCGGAAGCTCGCGGATCCCCGCCAGGCTTTTCGGCTCGACCAGGTGCCCCCCGGTCCTGGCTCTCCGAATGAACAACAACCCCCTTTCAAAATCGAAATCCTCAAAACGCAGGCCCAGGACCTCGCCGGTCCGCAGCCCGGTCAAGATCGATAGTTGAAAAAATGAGCTGTAAGGGGGCCTGGCGTAGTCCATGACCAGGCCTGCTTCACGCGGGCGTTAGGGGCATGATCTTTTTACTCCGCACCTTGAACCTGGGTACTTGCAAGAGTGGACCGTCCCACCGGTTCCGCCTCAGTCCCCAACCTAAAAAAGACCTGGCCGCGGTCAAGATATTGTTGCGCCTTTTCCCTGAGACTTCCAGGCCTGAAAGGTAAGCCTCGAGGCCCTGGTTAAGTTCCTCAAAAGAACAGAACCCGCTTAAATGTTTCCTGAGAATAGAGTTGTAATCACGAAAAGAGGAAGGCTTTAGGCCGCGCCTTAAAGACTTGCAGATAGTTGTGGATATCCTCTTGCACCCCAGGCCCCCCGGTTGAGGTGTCCCCGGCCTGGCCGACTTCGGGGGGCCAACCAGACCAGGGAATTTTTCAGGGTGAGGGAGCACCCTTGGTTCCTTATCGGCTGTTTCGAGTAAAAACGCAAGTTCTCTTTGCGGCCCCGCTTGGCCTAGCGGCCAGGCCGGGCCAGGGGGGCGCTGCGAGAGGTTCCCGGACCTTCCCTCTTTGCCTCCAGGCGAAAATGAATAATGAGCCGGCCGGGTGGAGCCGCGCCGCGCCTTCGGCCGTCCTCTTTCGGCCGGCGGCGGGCGGGAGTCTGATAACCCCATTATGTAAACCTTAAGCGGAAGGACGGATTACATAACAAGCGGTTATCAGACACCCGCCCTAACTCAGCGCCGGGGCGCCCCGGGCCAGCTTGGGCGCTCCCGCGTCTTCGGGGGTATGTCGGCCCCGTCCTGCCCGTTGCATGCGCCGCCAGGCCAAGATCATATAACGGGCCTGCCGTCTGCAACGGCCTGGCCGGGGCCTGCCCCATGGACCGCTGCCGCGCCTTCCGGGTTCTGCCCGGTGCGCCCCGGCTTTTTGTTCCCGCCACCCGCCCCCTACCTTCCCGCCCTAGCGGACTTGTCCGACTTGGCCGGAAAATCAAGGCCGGAAATAAGGGGGGCCTTGCTTTCCCGGCCAGGTCGGACCCTATAAAACAGGGGAAAAGCGAGAAGGTGAAAGGCGTGATGGGGGTTTTTGCGAAAGCAAAAGCCGGGGCCCTGGCCCTGGGTGCTCCTGGGCCCGGCCCCCTGGCCGGTGGCCGTCCCTCTTCCCGGAGATCCGGGCTTCCTGCCCGGAGCTCCGGGCGCCGGGCGTCCTGCCCGGCTTGCCGGGACTCCCGCCAGGTGGTGGCCACGTCCCCCTTTCTTCCCGCCCTTCTTTACAAATTTGTGAAATTCTGCCAGGCTTTAAATATGGTCAAGGATGGCCTAGACGCATTGCGCAAATTAATGCCCTTCCTCGCCGGGCGGCTCACCCTCGCAGATTTCACGCGCCTGGCCGTTGCCGCCGGCGCCGTGGGCGCGTCCCCTCCCCTTCCTCAGGGGGACGTGGCCGGGGTGGTCCGCCAGGTTGGGGGCAATGTCTCCGAAGCCGCCCGACTCCTGGGGGTCTGCCCCAAGACCGTCTATCGCAAACTCAAGGCCGCTGGACTCTCCCCGGATTCGCTGCGCACGTCCACCGGCCCCGCATAAGGGGCACCTACTCCCCAAATTGTTCTTGCGATCTTCTCAGCCTCCCCTGGAGATGCAGCATATATTCGGAGATCTCCGAGACCATCTGTTGTAGCTCGATACTCTCTGAATGTTCCCGGCGCTGGCGCTCCATTTTTGCCCTTTCTTCCAGACTTCTTGTGTCTACCGCTTTTCTGCTTTTTGGTCCGCATTTTTGCGCCTTCCTTTTGGCGTGGCCACGCTGCCCGGGCCTCCCGAAAGGCGACGGTTTCCGCGCAGGGTGCCGCCCCGGTGTATATCCGGATGAAGACTTGCCCCTGTTCAAAATCTTCTACCAGGTCCCAATTTAAAAGCTGGCCCTCGAACAGATTAAGCGCCGCCCTGATGCCCCGCGGCAGCGTAACGACCCACCGCTTTCTGATCAACGTCCTGGCCGTGTTCGCCCTCATGGATTCCCCCTTTTATCTGGGCCTCGGTCCGCCTGGCCAGCGCCTCGACAAAAGCCCTCGGGTGTTGCACCGCCCCTTTTTCCTGAAGGAACCGCAGCGCCGCAAAGACCTTTGCTTTTCTGCTTCCCCCTCGGGCTACCGGCGCGACCTGGGCGACACGCTCCAGCAGCTCCGCCACCGTCCCCCAATCCATGACCCGGACCCGGCGCAAAAGCTCCGATTGCCCCATCTTTAAAAACGCTTCTAGTCTTCTTTTCTTTTATAGCTAAGCTAAGCTGCGTCCCTGGTCGGTCCCCCAGGACCGCGCGGACCTCCCCCGGCCCGTGTCCCTCAGGCTCCGCGCCCTCTTTCCGGTCGGTCATCCACGACCGCCCGGACTCCGCAAAACCCTCTTTTTCCCCCTCGCGCTGGTCCTGCATGACCGGGCGGGCGGTCCTGCATGACCGGGCGGGCCTCGATCAGAGCCTTACTTGCCGCCAGGTGGAGCCGGGCGCCCTCGTTCTGGTTCCGGCCCGGCGTCAGGACGATCAGGAACTTTTTCGCCTCTAGGGATTTAAGAATTTTCCGAACGTGCCGAATTGTGTAGAATGGCGGGGACTGCTGGCAGAGGTTAATTGTTCGGCTGCCCTGGCTTAACGACAGCCGAGACAACCAGCCCCAGATATAAAACTCTTGGAGCCGAAAGGAGATCAAGGATGGTTTCCATGTCCACGTCAAAGCTCTTTCCCCAGGACGCCCCGCAAGGTTTTTGGTGTCGGGCTCATAACCCGAAGGTCGCAGGTTCAAATCCTGCCCCCGCTACCAAATTAAATCAAGGGGTTACGGCTAAATCGTAACCCCTTTCTTTTTGTCTCGATTTGAGATTCCAACCCTATTTCCAACCTTCACGCCAAAAACCGCCCCTGAAAGCCCTGGATTATTCCGTTCTCTCCTCGAGGCAGGACGTCAATCCGAAGACTGAAAATACTCCGGTACGAAAAAAGGGGTCGGATAGAAGGGGAGAATTTACCAATGAGATCACATGAACCCGGTCGGGTATCTCGACCAGGCTAAAATGGGTACCCGAAGATCACCTCCAGCGCCGTCCCATGGCCGCGGATTGCCAACCCCGGAATCCAAACCCGGGACCATTGACTTCCACCTACCCCCAACACCAGAGTCCAACCTGAAGGGGTGGTTATGATAGGGGTGGGGGCCAGGTTGGAGCTATGAGAGCCCCGCCCCGGAGTAATCATCCACCCCCTGCCGGGGGGAATGCCCTGCCCCTTGCCGACCGAGCCAGGAGCGCTACCAAGACGCCGGCCATACCTATCCCGGCTGCCCGCCCCTGCCGACCCGGCCCTTGCACCGGGGGAAGGAGCAGACAGACATACGTTGTTAACCATCATGGTGGTGACCCACCCGATCCCTCTATTCTCCCGGGCACCAGTCTCAATCTCTTGGCCGAAGTCACCCGCCTCGACCATCAATCCGCGGCCCCCCGAAAGGCCGCAAAGCCCCGGCGTAGAGATACCCCTTGACTGCGTTGGACGCATCTGGCAGGACGATCTCCCCTTGCCCTTTGCCTGGGCCCTACCATCATCGAGGACTTATAGTGCGCCTGCGCATGGCCGGCCCCCTGCCCACACCTCTGCCTATGCCCCTACCCGCACCCTGGCACCGATCACCTGCATGCCCCCGACGCCCGCCGCGCCCTACCTTGGGAAGTCCGAAACCGAAACCCCGGGACCGGGACTCCCTCCCCCCTATCGTATATGCTTGCCTCGGACTCCAACGCCATTTTTCGTTTCTGACCTTTTTTTGCTCCCCGGATGAACCCGGCTTTAAGCCCCCCCGGCATCGACGCTCCCCAAAAATTTTATAAGCAAAATTTGGGCCGGTGTCATTGCCTTCCTGGGGCGATTTCTGGACTTTTCATGAGGACATCCTTACATACCCCCTGGCCTCAACCCCAGACCGTGGCTTCCTGAACCCCAGGATAGCCGTCAACCCCGTGCTCCAGCGTCCATCTTTCCCGGGGCCGGGAGCCTGTTGGTCTGGCCGGTGAATAAATAATCTGGCGCAACATTTCAACAGGCCCGTGGCTTTTTGCCGAGAAATTAGGAAATTGGGGGTAACCCAAGAGTCCCTGGTGGGATCAAAAAGCAGCTATCGTATGAATATCAGAACAATATTATTCGGGATCGGAGTAGCGGGAATATAGCAGCAACCTTTCATTGCCCAACGTGGGGTTCTCTTGGATCGGGGCAATAGTGCTCATGCTTTTTTCATGATTACTTGATTTAGGATCTTACCAAGTTCTGAAATTCTATAAGGCTTGGCTATAACGCCGCTGAACCCATATTTCTGGAAGTCGGCCATTATCGGATCATCGGAATAGCCGCTGGAAACGATGGCCTTTACCTGGGGATCAATCTCCAGCAGTCTCGCCAAGGTTTCTTTGCCCCCCATGCCCCGGGAACGGTCAGGTCAAGAATCGCCGCAACAAATGGCTGTCCAGACTCTTTCGCCTGGACGAACATTTCTATGGCCTCGCCTCCATCTCTGGCAAACTCCGCCTCATAGCCCAGACGGGCAAGCAATCTCCCTAATACTTCCCGCACCATCTCTTCATCGTCCATTACCAGGATTTTGCCTGTCCCAACCGGCAGCCCCTTATCTTTTTCGGGTTGAGGGGTAACCTGTTGGTCGACGGCGGGAAGATAGATATGAAAAGTGGTTCCCGCTCCTGGTGTTGACTCTACGGCAACATAACCGTGATGTTTTTGAATAATAGCGTAGGTCGAGGCCAAGCCCAAGCCGCTGCCCTTCTGTTTGGTAGTAAAATAGGGGTCGAATATTCTCGGAATGTGTTCTGCCGGTATGCCCATCCCCTGATCTCGCACCGAGATTTTTATATACTTCCCGGCGCTCAGGGGCAAATCGCTCTCTGGTCCCTAAAGTCAGGTTCTCGGCCCAAACCTTAATCGTCCCGCCAGTAGGCATGGCCTGAATGGCATTGATCGTGAGATTCTGGAAGACCTGGTCGATTTGCCCTGGGTCGGCTTCTATCCACCAGAGATTTTCTGGGAAGGTAGTTTCACATTTCACCGGAGAACCGACACAGGTGAAAGCGGTGGATTTGGTGAGGAGTTCCGCCACCGAGAAGAGTTTTTTTACCGGCGCCCCACCTTTGGCAAAGGTGAGCAGTTGCTGAGACAAAGCCTGAGCCCGCAGGCAAGCCGCTTCTGCCTGAGCCAATCTGTCTTTAACCCGGGGGCCTATTTGTCATCCAGTGCGGCCAGGCCAATATTTCCCAGTATGGCAGTAAGAATATTGTTGAAGTCGTGGGCGATGCCCCCAGCCAGGGTGCCCACTGCTTCCATTTTGCTGAAATGCAATCGTTCTAAATCCGCCCGCTTGCGCTCGGTGATGTCGTTGAATGTAACAATGAGAATGTCGGGAGGAATGTTGCGTAGAGTTCGCAAATGCGTTCAGAACCATCGCTGCAGGTAACCCGGTATTCGCCTGTGTTGACATTCTGGTGGCATTCACAGGCTATTTCCAGAAAAGGCTTCGATCGGTCAATCACTTCGCGGCGGTAATTGGGGTCGGGCAAGCAATCTGATACCACTCCGATGTTGTTGGCGCAGTATGCCCAAAAATGGTAAGAGCGCTGCGACTCCAGGAATGAATGCTATCATCGAGCAAATCAACAATGGCAATCGGGAACGGGTAAAATCGAGGACGGCACGCACTCTCTTTACTCTCCCGCAAGGCCGCCTCCGCCTGCTTGCGGATGGAGATGTCCACCCCCACCCCCATGGACCAAGCATTGCGTCGTCGGCATCCTTCTCCATGATGGCGGACAGGAGGATGTCCATAATCTTGCCGCTCTTTTTCACGAATTGATACTCAAGATCTTTTACCCACCCGGTTTGAAAAAATTCGGCAGGTTGACCTCAAGCGCCTCCTGCCGGGATTGGGCGGTCATAGAATCGCTTACGTGCCGGCCCAGCACTTCCTCCCGGGCATAGCCCATGGTCTCAAGCCAGTAGTCGCTGACGCTGATAATCTTGCCCTCAGGGTCGATGGAATGGAGCATCACCGGGGTGCGGTTATAGAGGGTGCGAAAATCATCCTTGCTCTCCCGCAGGGCCGCCTCCGCCTGCTTGCGCTCGGTAATATCCTGGACGGTTCCGAAAATTCGGGTAGGATTACCTAAGTCATTTCGGTAATCTCCCCTGTTTCCTGCAGGAAACGAAAAGACCCATCAGGCAGGGTGATGCGATAGTCAACCGTGAATCTCTGCCTTCCGCCATTGCCTCGTCCCTGAGGCACAAAAATCGCTTCCGGTCCTCTGGATCATTGTGGCCAAAAAAGTCTCAAGAGTCGGCACAAAGGTATCGGGGTCTTTGTTGAATAACCGGTAAACCTCTTTAGACCAAGCTAATTTCTGATTTTTTAAATCTAAATCCCAATGGCCCAAATGGGCAACTTGTTCCCCTTTGGCCAGCCTCGCCTCACTTTCTCGTTGGGCCGCTCCATTGAAGTGGCGGTGGAGGCCATGCGAATTGGGGCCGTAGACTTTCTGCAAAAACCCTTTGATCACAGCGAGATGCGGGATATCGTGCGTATCTGGCTGCAATCACCCTCCGAAGGGCGGCCGGCCCGAAAATATGAGTACTATGTTTCTCTGGCGAAACGAAGCATTAATGCTGGAGAATTCGAGGTTGCCCGGGTCTATGCCAAAAAAGCCATTTTTATCAAACATAATCGACCAGAGGCCTATAATATTTTTGGGGGGATATGCGAGGTCAAAAGGTGATCGTCATGAGGCAGACACGAATTACCGGGTTGCTCTGGATATGGACCCTACCTATAAACCGGCCAGAAAGAATTTAGAAAGGTTGACGAGCCGACCCTATATCCAATCGGGTATCGTTTGGGATTAACCTTTCCCGAAGAAAAAAAAGCTTAGCTCAAAAGGTGTTACTTGAGCGCCGAGGCCGAAGGATCGACCCAGGCTATGCTCCAGCAAACTCCTTAGGCCTTTGAATATTTCCCGATAGATCCCCCTTGGACACCTGCCTCTAATGCCACATTCGCATTGGATATCACAGCTGCACCGTTATTTCATTCAAGATTCTGCAATTTCCCATCTGGTGCCGGTCCCCCGGATCGGATATGGAGATGATACCTGCAACTTTGGCCTGTTCGGTGATAATTGAAGGAGATCGTGAGTTAAATGGTGCTCGGCGCTGGAGCTCACGTCCTGTCTGTGAAGGCGTGGAGGGCAAGATTCCCCCGCGCGGATATCTATCCCCAAACAGAGATCTCACTGACAACCTTTGGCGAGTTTTTCCTATCGCTATTTATTTAAGCGGGTGAGGATTCTTTTATTCGCTCAATTTAAGGCGGTAACCGACTCCGGGTTCGGTGCAAAGATATACCGGGCGGGCTGGGTCTGGTTCCAGCTTATGGCGCAGGGTGTGAACATAATTCCGCAAATAATGGGCTTGGTTCATCGCTGCCATGGCCCCAGACCTCCTTGAGCAGTTGCCCGTGGGTGAACACCTTGCCGCTGTAGCGCACCAGCACGGCCAGTAATTTGAATTCAATGGGGGTAAGGTGGAGTTCCTTTGACCGCCCACCTGCACCATTCTCCCAGCCAGGTCCACCCGGAGGTCCCCGGTCCGGAAAAACCGGGTCCTCCTTCGTCTGCCCCGGGATTTGGGCGAGGTGCCGCAAGGATACCCGCATGCGCGCCGCCAGCTCTTCTACGCTGAAAGGCTTGCTCAGGGTAATCGTCGGCGCCCGCTTCGCATGACCGCCACCTTCTCGTTATCCTTGCCCCGGGCCGAGATCACAATAATGGGGGTGCTGGACCAATCCCTAATTTTTTTAATGACCTCCAGGCCGTCCAGGTCCGGCAGCCCCAAATCTAAGAGGATGATATCGGGATTGTGGGACGCGGTCATGGTCAAGGCTTCGGCTCCGGTGGTAGCTTCCAGCAAACTGCATCCCTGACCCGCCAAAGCCGCTCTCAAAAAACGGCGAATGGGCAGTTCATCTTCGACTATCAGTACAACCCAATCGGTCTGGGACACGGTCTTTTCCTCATGCAAGGAGAACTGGTATATGGTTGATGAGCTCAAACCTCTAACGGCAAGGTGAACCTGATGGCCGCGCTCCTGCCCTCTCCACGATTCTCCGCCCGGATCCGGTGGCCATGGGCCTCGACGATGGCCCGACAGATGGAGAGTCCCAGACCATAGCCCTGCGGACCTGGTTTTCGCTCCCCCGGTAAAACATAGCAAATATCTGGTCCAGATCCTCGGGAGGCAATCCCGGGCCCCGGTCGGCCACCTCTACTTCGATCTCCCGGTCTCCGGCCTTCGCCGCAATAGACAGGGGAGATCCCGGCGGGGTATATTTTAAAGCATTTTCCAACAAATTAATGAATAAATGTTCTGCCAGAGCCGCGTCCAGGGGGACCATAGGCAGATCAGGAGGCAGCGAAATCTCCAGGGACCGGTGAGCCAGCTTTTTTTTCCAAAAGTGGTTCAGGGCGGCGCCCACCACTTCTTCCAGGGGGTACCTGCAGTTCCCGGCGCAGCTTGAGGGAGCCCGACTCCAGCCTGGCGATATCCAGCAAATTGTTCACCAACCGGCTCAACCTCTCGGCCTCGTCATAGATGTTGGTGAGCATCTCCCGGGTTAGGTCCGCATCGATCTCGGCCCGGTAAATTGAGGAGGCTGCTGGCGGAGCCCATGATGGCCGCCAGGGGCGTTTGGAAATCATGGGTGACCGAGCCCAGCAAGGTGGAACGCAAGCGCTCGGCTTCCACAGTCAGCTGAGCGTCCAAAGCAGTCTGCTGGAGGCGTTCCACTTCCAAAGCCAGGGCCACCTGTTTGGCCAGGGATTCCACCAGACGCACTTCCTCAGGCGACAGCAGGTGCTTGGGATCTCTGGGCCGAATGGCCAGCACCCCTGAAGGGGGTATCGGCCGCCTGCAAGGGCACATAAAGAATATCGGTAAAGGGCATTAACGGGGAATCCCCATCCGGCCATCTGTCCCGCATTGTAGGTCCATTGGGCGACGCTCAGTTCTTTGCGGATAT
>CAVVFW010000008.1:0-107760 GCA_963747645.1 uncultured delta proteobacterium
GGGGAAGAGAACATCCTGTACCAGTCCATGAAATTGATGGAGTCGCAGGTGACCCAGGCCCTGGAAAGCCGGAATTACCCCGAGGTGTGTCGGGCCCTGGCCGGCCTCAGGGGTCCGGTGGACGCCTTTTTTGAAAAGGTGCTGGTCATGACCGAGGATGCTGGGCTGCGCCACAATCGGCTGGCTCTGCTGCTCCGTATCAGGCAGACCTTTCTCCTCATGGCCGATTTTTCGAAAATTACGACCTCGTAGCAATGCGCCGCTGGTTTCGCCGCAAAGGCAAGGACGAAGAGGGACGGGAGGAGGAGGCGGAAGCCTTCCTGCCGGAGGAAACTGAACCGGACCCCGAGGCCGCTGAGGATTTGCCGCCGGTGTTGAACATGAGTCCGGCGAACCCGAAGGTGCGCCTGAGGGGCGCGCCCGGAAGCCGGGCCGGAGGCTCCTGGCGCGGCTCTTCCCGAAGCGTTGACCGACGCCGGTCCGGCGCGCCGCGGCTTTCTGCGCCGCTGGCGCCGGGAGTCTCCGCCGGAGGACGCCGCCCCCATCACATTAGAGCCCGGCGCGGCCGAGCCCGAGGCCGAGGCCCCGGCGCCCCAACCGGAACCCCCGCCGCTCCCGGAACCCGAACCGGCCCCGGCCATCCCCACCACCCCTGAGCCGGAGTCGGCCGCACTCCCGGAGGAAGTCTTCACGGAGGCGGCGGCGGTTCTCCCCGGAGGCCGGGGACCTGGAAGAGGCCGGGGAGGGACCCGAGGCCGCGGCACGGCGGGGCATGTTTCGACGCCTGCGGGACCGATTGAGCCGGACTCGCGAGGCGTTAGGCGGCGGCCTGGATCGTCTTTTCAGGGGGCGCAAAGTGGTCGATGCCGAACTCCTGGAAGACCTCGAGGAATTGTTGATTACGGCCGACTTGGGGGTGGAGACCAGCCTCTTTCTGATCCAGGCCTTGCAGGAAATTGCGTCGCCGGGAACTGGCGGACGTAGAAAAGCTCAAGGCCGCCCTCCAGGAGGAGATGGTCGCCCTCCTGGCGGGCCCCGCTCAGGAGGACCGGAGCGCCCATCCTTGGGTGGTCCTGGTGGTGGGGATCAACGGCGTGGGCAAGACCACCACCATTGCCAAACTGGCCCACCAGGACCGGCAGCAGGGTCTGACTCCCATGTTGGTGGCCGGGGACACCTTCCGGGCCGCGGCGGTGGAGCAGTTGGAGATCTGGGGAGAGCGCGTCGGCGCCGCGGTGGTCAAACAGAAGACCGGGGCCGACCCGGCCGCAGTGGTCTTCGACGGCCTGGCCGCGGCGGTCGCCCGGGGCGTGGACACGGTGTACGTGGATACCGCCGGACGGCTCCACACCAAGGTTAACCTGATGGAGGAATTAAAAAAGATTAACCGCACCGCAACCAAAAAAATCCCCGGCGCCCCCCATGAAGTGCTCCTCATCCTGGACGCCACCACGGGGCAGAACGCCCTGAATCAGGCCCGGTTATTTCACGAGGCCGTGGGCGTCACGGGCCTCATCCTCACCAAGATGGACGGCTCCGCCAAAGGCGGCGTGGCCCTGGCGGTGGTCCACGAGACCGGCATCCCCCTGAAATACATCGGGGTGGGGGAGGCCATGGAAGACTTGCGCCCCTTTGACCCCGAGGCTTTTGTGGAGGCGATTCTCGGATAAGAGGGCAGAAGGACGGGAGCGGCGGGTCCCCGAAACCCATGCCTCCGGGCCGGCCAGAGTCCGGGCCACCGGCCGGAGGTCACACCAGGAACTGGCTTTAAGATATTTCCAGGAGAATTTTCGACTTCCTCAGCCGGTTGCGAAAATTATTTGCCTCCCGCCCTTAACAAAACCTGGCGAAGATGAGTCTAATTTGATTAGGAGCCACCGGTATGGTATCCGGTCGACCCCGCCAGGGGTAAAGGAACCGAACCTTTGGGCAGCGCACTCCCAATTTGGCGAAAACCTCACTTTCTTCATTATTGGCTTCCCCCCCTGCTTTGGGGTCTGGCAGTAATATGCATATCGGGAGATCTGGGTTCGGGCACCAACACCGGGCACTTGCTCCAATGGCTCCTGTCCGGGTTTGTGGCCCTGAAGCCGGCCCAGATTGATCTGATCAATTTCTGCCTCCGGAAAACCGGCCACGCTTTGGCCTACGGGTGCATGTATTTTCTCTGGTTCCGGGCTTTTCGGGGCTATTCGGGCTACGGGTCTTGGCGTGCCTGCCTCTGGTCTCTGGGGTTTTGCCTGCTCTTTTCCTCGGCGGACGAGGGGCGCCAATGGTTTCACCCCTCCCGGGGAGCCAGTATCTACGATGTGCTCCTGGATATGTCCGGCGCCAGCCTGGCGGCGCTGATTGCCGCCGCAGTCTGGACGCCTGGTCCTAAAAACCCAACCATATCCGGGATTGGACGGCGGATAAACCACCGGACCGGAATAATCTTAGGGCGCCTCCCTTGAAATCCGCTTCGGGAGAATTTACGTTAAGTCATTGCATGACTAAAAATTTATGCATATGGTTCTTCCTGACCCCAACCTGGATGATAAAGACCGTTGAACTTGAGACCCTGGCTTACCCATGACGCCTGAAAAGCGGCGGGTTTTTTGTCATGGTGGGCGTTACCTGTACCTTATTAACCCAACCCTGAACTTTGAACTTTTCAGAGCAGAAACCCTATGACTCTTTTTTCGCAACATTTGAAATTGGATGGCGCCGGACGTCGGAAGGCCTGGTGGGCTCCCGGCCGGCGTCAGTTATGCCTGCTGGTAGTCCTCGTCACCGCGTCATGGCTGGGGCTGAGCGCTCTCCCCCTCAAAGCGGCGGATGATGCCAACCTCTTTAACAAGGTGGTGGAGCACACCCTGGCCAATGGCCTTAAAGTGCTGCTCCTGCGGGAACCCAGGGCCCCCATTATCACGCTCCAGGTGTGGTACCGGGTGGGCTCCAGAAATGAAGCCCTGGGCAAAACCGGCATCTCCCACCTGTGTGAGCACATGATGTTTAAGGGTACGGCCAAGTACGGCCCCAAGTATTTCTCCCAGGAAGTTCAGAAGGTTGGGGGCACGGATAACGCCTTTACCTCCCGAAATTATACCGCCTACTTCGAAACCGGCCCCAAGGACCAGTTGCGGCACTGGCTGGAGATGGAAGCAGACCGCATGCGGGGCATCAATGTCGACGAAAAGACCTTCGAAACCGAAAAGAAAGTGGTGATCGAAGAACGGCGCCTGCGCACCGAAGACGACCCGGTGAACTTTATGCAGGAAGCCGCCATGGCCGCCACCTTTGAGGCCCACCCCTACCAGTGGCCGATGATCGGCTGGCTCCATGATATCGAAAGCATCTCCCTGGATGATTACCGGACTTACTACCACCGGTACTATCTCCCCAACAACTGCACCCTGGTGGTGGTGGGCGATATTGACCCCAAGGAGGCCCTCACCCAGATCGAAGCAACCTTCGGCACCCTGCCGGCGGGGCCGGAACCTCCCAAGGTTACCGCCAAAGAGCCGAAACATTTCGGACCGCGCCGGGTGGAGGTGCACCGGGAGGCCCAGTTTCCCTCTCTGCTAATAAACTATCACGTGCCCAACTGGGAGAGTCCCGAGGCCTACCCCCTGGAACTGCTGGCCCGCATCCTGTCGTCAGGGCGCAGTTCCCGAACTATCACCACCTGGTCTACGAGCAGAAACTGGCCCTGGCGGCCGAGGCGGACTATAATTTCGACACCGCCGACCCTTTATCTTTTCCCTGGCCGGCCAACCCATGCCGGGCAAGCCCGTAGCCCAGTTGGAAGCGCCATGGAACGCGGAGATCAAGCGGCTGCAAACCGACCTGGTGGGGGAAAAGGAACTGCAAAAGGCTAAAAATCAGGTGGCGGCCTCTTTTTATATGGCCCTGGATTCCATCTTTTACCGGGGCATGCTGTTGGGGCGGACGGCCACCGTGGCTCGATGGACCCTGCTCAAAGAGTTCATTCCCAAGATGCAGCAGGTTACCCGGGAACAGGTCCGGGAAGTGGCGAAAAAATACCTGGTGCCCGACAGCCTGACCGTGGGAATCCTGGTGCCGGTCAAGGGCGCTAAGGCCCCCGCCGGCCATCCCCGCATGGGACAGGATATTCGCTGACCTTTGGTCAGGGTACGGCTTAAACCCCGCTAGGCGCAACCGTCATGGAGAATACATTGCTCAAACGCTTTACTTGGCTGATCTTGGGAGTTTTGCTGTGGAGCACTGCGGCCCTGGCGGCGCCGGAAGCCCGGGTGCTGGGAACCCGCCAGAAACTGCCCAACGACTTAGTGTGGCTGTTTTCCCCCCAGACAGAACTCCCCCTGGTGACCCTACAGCTCCTCATTAAGGCCGGAACCCTGGAAGATCCCGCGGGAAAGGAGGGCCTGGCCAACCTGACGGCCTCTCTGCTGCGTAACGGCACCAGATCCCGCAGCGCAGCCAAGATTGCGGAAGAGCTGGATTTCATGGGTGCGAGCCTGTCATTTACCGGGGGCGATGATTTCGCCACCGTGAGCCTGACAGTCCTGAAAAAGGACCTGGGCCCGGCCCTGGACCTGCTCAACGATATCTTGATGAACCCCACCTTTCCGGCCGCGGAAGTCGTGCTGAAAAAGAACCAGTTCAAGGCGGCCCTGGCCAGCGCCGAAGATGAGCCCAAGGTGGTGGCGTCCCGAGCCTTTTTCAAGGATCTTTATGGCCCCTTCCCTTACAACCATCCGGTCATGGGCACTCCCCAGGGGCTTACCGCCATTACCCGCCAGGACCTGATCACCTTTCACCGGCAGTACTACCGGCCCAACAATACCGTCCTCAGTGTGGTGGGGGACTTAACCCCGGATGAGGCGCAAAAGTGGGTCACCAAAACCTTCGGGGCCTGGGCTGCGGCTCCCCTCCCGGTAGCCAAGCTGCCCGCCATTCCGCCCCTGAACCAACGCCACGAGGTGGTGATCGATAAAGATATCACCCAGGCCAACATCATCCTGGGCAACCTGGGGATCGCCCGGAACAACCCGGATTTCTACGCCTTTCAGGTGATGAATTACCTCCTGGGGGGCGGGGGCTTTGCCTCCCGGCTCATGGACGACATCCGGGTCAACCGCGGACTGGCCTATAGCGTTTACAGCGCCTTTGAACCGGGCCTGGAACCCGGTCCTTTCATCGTGGCCCTGGAGACCAAAAACGCCACGGCCGGCGAGGCCATCACCCAGGTGGTAGCACAACTCCGGCGCATCATGACCCAGCCGGTGACGCCGGAGGAGCTGAAAGATGCTAAATCTTATCTCATCGGCAGCTTTCCCCGGAAAATGGATTCCATCTCCAAGCGGGCCTGGCTCTTGGGATACGTGGAAGTCTACGGCCTGGGCCTTGATTACCCCTGGCGCTATCCGGAACTCATCCAGCACCTGACCCCCGGGGATATCCAGAAAGTGGCCGAAAAATATCTCCAACCGGAAAAATATCTCCTGGTGATCGTAGGGAAGAAATCTGCCATGACATCGCTGCCGGGCCCCTTGCCCGGGCAGAAGAAAGAGGAGAAGCAGCATGAAGAAAAGCAGTCTCATTAGCCTCATAGTAGTTTGGGCCCTGTTAGGTTTAGGGCCTATGGGACCGGCCCCGCAGCCCGCGTGGGCCCAGACCCAGGCCCCGGCCCGGCCCCGGCCCCGGCCCCCCGGCCGTTTTGACCACGGATACCTTTGCCAAGCTGGCCAAGCAAGTTTCGGGTGCGGTGGTCAATATCAGTGCCGAAAAAATCGTCAAGAACCAGATGCGGGAATTGTTCGGCCATGGCCCCAAGCGGCCGAAACAGGGCCCCGCCCCGGAGATGCCCTTCGGTCCTGAGGGCGGTCCCAAGGATTTCCGGGATTTCTTCGATAAGTTTTTCGGCGAAATGCCCAAGAGTTACAAAGCTCGCAGTCTCGGTTCCGGCTTCATCATCGACGCCAAAGGCTATGTGGTGACCAATAACCACGTGGTGGAAGGCGCGGATAAGATCAAGGTCATCCTGGTGGGAGGTAAGGAATACCAGGCCACCGTCAAAGGCCGGGACCCCAAAACCGACCTGGCCCTGATCCAGATTGTCAAGCCGCCGGAGAACTTACCGTTTCTCAAGATGGGGGATTCCGACGCCATTCAGGTGGGAGACTGGGTCATGGCCGTGGGCAACCCCTTTGGCCTGGGCCATACCGTTACCCAGGGGATTATCAGCGCCAAGGGCCGGGTTATCGGCGCCGGTCCCTATGACAACTTCCTCCAGACCGACGCCTCCATCAACCCGGGCAACAGCGGCGGCCCCCTCCTCAATCTCCAGGGAGAGGTGATCGGCATCAACACCGCGATCATCGCCTCCGGCCAGGGTATCGGGTTTGCCACTCCCAGCAATATCGCCAAGTCCGTCATTCCCCAACTGGAGTCCAAGGGCAAGGTGGTGCGGGGCATGATCGGCGTACAGGTCCAGAACGTCACGCCGGACCTGGCCAAATCCTTCGGCATGGCCGAACCAAAAGGCGCCCTGGTGGCCCAGGTCAACCCCGACACGCCGGCCGCCAAGGCTGGCATCCACCGGGGAGATATCATCATCGAGTTTAACGGCCACCCCATCCATGAAATGAATGAATTGCCCCGGATGGTGGCGGACACGGCCCCGGGGTCCAAGGCCGAACTCAAGGTCCTGCGCCAGGGCAAGGAAAAGACCCTGAACCTGACCATCACCGAACTCACCGATGAACAACAAGCCAAGGCCAAAACCGAAGGAGCGGCCGAGAAAACCCCCCTGGGCCTGGAGGTGCAGAACCTGACCCCGGCCCTGGCCCAGCAGTTTGGCCTCCGGGACAACAAAGGCGTGGTGGTGGTCCGGGTGGAGTCCGGCAGCCCCGCGTCTGATGCCGGCATCAGGGCGGGAGACCTGATTCTGGAAGTGAACGGCGAGGTCGCCAGCTCCGTCAAGGAATTTCAGGGGGCCGTCGCCAAGATGAAAAAAGACAGCGTGGCCCGCTTCTTGATCAAGCGCCAGGGCCACACCCTCTACCTGACCGTAGAGAATCCTAAATAATGACGCTGGCCCCCCCGGGGGCCGGCGCCCCACCAGCAGCCGCGGGAGGGGCGGTGGCCACACCGCCCCTCTTTTCCCCTGATTTAAGGCCGGTTAGCGCTCCATGGACAATTTTTGTAGGCCCGGGTATCGGACGCACCCACAGGTGCGCCTCTTCGTTTCCTTGGCGGTTTTTTGACCGCAACTCCGCATAAGGTATCTCCGCGGTCTTTCAGTCGTTAGGCGCCGGAGCAGAACTTCAGCGCCATCATGCGAAGACCACAAAAAGGGGCAGACCGAAGTCTGCCCCTGAGGCGCGCCCGGTGCGGCCAATCGCCCCGGGACCGGCAGCCTGTGGTTGGGAAGCTATTGCTTGGTAATGATGACCAGGGTTTCTTTGTTCACCAGGGGATAGATCTCATCCAGGTCTCTATTGAGCAGAGAGATGCACCCCAGGGTCCAGTTTTGCCCGGAAAGGTTGGCGCTGGGGTCTTCAGTCCCGTGGATGCCGACATCGCCGCCGATGTCCGCTTCCGGGGGAATACGCCCCGCCTTTTTGGCCCGGCTGAACTTCAGCCAGTTCTGGGTGTTGGGATAATCAAGCCAGATGAAGCTGTCCCACTTGGGGTGGGGGTACTTGGCCCGAATCCGGTAAACTCCTTCCGGGGTGCAGGCATCGCCCTGGCACAACTTGTCGTTGCGCGGATTGGTCCCCAGGACTACGGGATAGGTCTTAAGGGGGGTCAGCCCCCGGTAACAGGTGAGTTTGCGGGTGAGTTTATGGACCACGATGACCGTGGGCTTATCACGATTAATATCGTAACCATTCTTAGTTAACACATTCGCAACATACTGTTGTTCCGGAGTCAGTTCGGTTTGTTGTTGTTGATACTCCGGCAGCGGCGCTTCCAGGGTGGCGGTTTCGGGCTTCCCCAGGCCCCCGCCGCACCCTGCGCCTGCCGCCAAAAGCAGCCCCACGCACAGGTAGTAAAATAAGTTACGCATTTTATCGACATCCTCCCCCATTACGGTGATATAACGTAACAGGTGCTCACTATAGCAAAGAAATATCCTACTTACAACAATATTCTTGCATGAAGATATTTTATTGTATTATTTTGGAATGATATTGCCATGCACCTCATTGTCGACGGTTATAACGTCATCAAGCAGTCGCCCCGACTGCAGTTCCTGGATGCCATGGACCTGCAGAGCGGCCGGGAAGCCTTGCTGGAACTGCTGGCCCATTATCGCAGCCGGTCTCATCACCAGATTACCGTGGTGTTTGACGGCTGGCAGCACGGCGACCTTAAAGAGAGCCGGGACCGGCATCAGGGCATCTCGATCATTTATTCCCGCCGGGGGGAGCGGGCCGACGAGGTTATCAAGCGCTTGCTGCACCAGGAGCGGGAACGCGCCCTGGTGGTCACCTCCGACCGCGAGATCCAGGTGTGCGCCGAGCAGACCAAGGCGGCCTGGATCAACGCCAGTCAGTTTGAGTCGTCCCATCTGCACGACCCGGCGGGGGCAGCCGACCCTGACGCCGGGGCTGGCTCCTCGACCCGGGGGACCCACAAGAAAGGCCCGGCCCGGCGTTTATCCAAGCGGCTGCGCCAGCGTCAGCAGCGCCTCAAAAAGTTGTGACGGCTTGGAAAAGTAGGATAGTCAACGTGCTCCTATAAGACCAAAGAACAACATAACAACAAAAAACCGGGAAGGGTGGATTAACCCTCCCCGGCCAGGCGCCCCGGACCCTTCCGGTCGCAGCCGGTGCTAGGCCCGGTTTGCGGTTTGGGTGAGAGAGATCAAGTCTCGGCGGTCCGGCGTTACTTGGTGGCCTCTTTGGTTTTTTCCACGGGAGTGCCGGCTTTCTTCCCGGCCCCGCCACCCCAAATCCGATGCCGCCACCCAGGCGGCTTTTAAAAAAACTGACGAGAATAGTTGAACAAGAGGTTGTGCGGCAGGGGCAAAGAGGACGGCAGCTCCGACTGATGTTTCAGGATGAGGCACGTTTTGGCCGGATTAATGACCCCCGACGTTGTTGGGCTCCCAAGGGTTTTCGGCCGGAAGTGGGGATGCAGATTGTCCGGGAATATACTTACGCCTTTGGAGCTGTAAGCCCACATGACGGCACTTTGGACAGTCTGGTTTTGCCGGTAGTAACCGCAGAAGCCATGTCCATCTTCTTAGAAGAAGTGGCGCGGCGTCATCCAGAAGAGTTTATCCTGATGTTCCTGGATGGGGCTGGTTGGCACCGGGCAAATGACCTGGCAGTGCCGGAAAATATGCGGCTTGAGGCGCTGCCACCTTACAGTCCCCAACTCAACCCCGTGGAGCATATCTGGGAGGAAATCAGGGAAAAGTGGTTCGCCAACGAAGTTTTTAACAGCCTGGATGCCGTGGAAGATCGTCTGGTGGAAGCGTTAGTCGCCCTGGAAAACGACAGAGAATTGGTCGCCTCCACCACAGGCTTCGATTGGATCATTAATTGTCCTTAGACTGCAACTTGAGACCTCTGCGAAAAACCATTTTGTCATCCTGAGCGGAGCGAAGGATCTCGTATATTTGTGGTACTTATGAGATTCTTCGGTCGCTCCGCTCCTCAGCATGACAGGCATATTCAATGCCTTTTAACGATAAATCCGTCTCACGCGCCGCTTTTTGGGCGCGGGACGCACCCTGCCTTACGTGCTCTTCTGCCTTCTCGCGGTTACGGTCTCGCCGCCGATGCCCCAGTTGTCGGTGTCCACTTCTTCGATCAGCACCACGGTGGTGGCGGGATTCTTGTGGAGCACCTTGACCAGCAGATCGGTAACTCCCTTGATGAGTTCGGGCTTTCTGTTCCGGGGTCGCGCCATCTTTGGTGATCTTGATGTTGACAAAGGGCATATCCGTCCTCCTATTTTGGTTTAAAATTCTGCTGGTTCTTGCACTTTCCCTTTTCGCCTTTTCCCCTTTTTCCCCTTTTCCCCCCAATTTCCTCCGCCATCTCCTGGATGACTTGCTGAAAGTTCTTGCCCTCCGTGGCGGAAATCCACTCCAGGCGCAGGCGCGCCGGGTCGATGCCCTCCTTGGCCAGCTTGGGCCGAAGTTTTTCGATCCTGGCCTGGGCCCTGAGGTTCCCGGAGATGTAATGGCAGTCCCCCGGCGGGTGGCAGCCGGAGACCAGCACCTGGCCGGCGCCCCGGGCGAAGGCATGGAGGATGAACTTGGGATGGACCCGCCCGGCGCACATGGTCCGGATGATCCTCACCGCCGGGGGGTATTGCAGCCGGGAGACCCCGGCGAAATCCGCCCCGGCATAGGAGCACCAGTTGCAGCAGAAGGCCAGAATCTTCTCCTGGGGATTGACCGCCAGGGCCTCGTCAATCTGGGCCAGGATCATCTCGTCGGTAAAGCCCCGGGCGATAACCGCATTGCTGGGGCAGGCCCCGGCGCAGACCCCGCAGCCTTTGCAGGCGGCTTCGATAATCCGGGCCTTGCGAGCCTTCCCTTTGCCCACCATTTCCACGGCCTGGAACGGGCATTCCTGGTAACAGCTCTCGCAGCCGATGCACAACTCCGGGTCCACGGCGCAGATCAGGCCGTCCAGGGTGATGGTGTCGTGGGCCATGAGGGCCAAAATCTTGCCCGCGGCCCCGGAGCCCTGGGTGATGGACTCGGCCAGGTCCTTGGGGCCCTGACAGGCCCCGGCCAGGAAGATGCCGTCCAGCACCGTCTCCAGGGGGCGGAGCTTGGGGTGGGCTTCCATGAAAAAACCGTCGGGCCCCACCGGCAGCTTCAGCACCTCCCGGAGGGCGGCGGTATCCCCCGGCGTCATGCCCACCGCCAGGACCGCCAGGTCCACCCGGTCGGCGCTCACCCACTGCCCCAGGTCCTGGTCCGCCTCGATCACCACCTGGCCCCCCTCGCCGGGCCGGATATCCCTGACCCGCGCCCGCATGAAGCCGATGCCCGCCTCCCGGGCCCGGGTGTAGAGGGCCTCCCACTCGCGCTTGACCGTCCTGATATCCCGGTAATAGATGCGGATGCGGGCCTGGGGCAGGCGGGCCTTCAGTTCCAGGGCCTGCTTCAGGGCCGTGGGGCAGCAGACCCGGGAGCAGGAGCGGTTCCCCGTCTCCTCCCGGGAGCCGACGCACAGGACAAAGGCGATGTCCCGGGGCTCGGCGGCCGCGTCCGAGGTCTAGCACCCGGCCCCCGGTGGGCCCCTGGGGGTCCAGCAGGCGTTCCAGGTCCACCGTGGTGATGACCTGGGGCAGGGCGGTCCAGGCGGCGTAGCGGCTGCCCGCTGGGCTCAAAGGGCGCGAAGCCCGTGGCCACCACGATGCTCCCCACCTTCAGGGTATGCTCGATCTCCCCCTCGGCCTCCAGGGTGATGGCCTGGCGGGGGCAGGCGGGGACGCAGAGACCGCAGCGGTCGCAGTGGGCCGCATCCACCACGTAGCGGGCCGGAAAGGCCGTGGGCGACGGCCGGTAGATGGCCGCCCGGAGAGTCAGTCCCGCTTGCCCTTCATCCGGCACCTTTACCGGGCAGACCGCGGCGCACTCGCCACAGAGGTCGCAGGCCTGGGTGACCCGGGGCCGGGTTTGCGTCACTTTCACCCGGTAGTTGCCCAGGTGGCCGCCGACCCCGGTGACGGCGCTGTCGGTGAGCACCGTGATGCCGGGGTGAAGCATGACCGCGGCCATCATGGGGTTGATGAGGCTCACGGCGCTCTGGCCCTGGGGAAAGGTCTTGTAGAGCCGGTTGGCCATGCCCCCCAGCACCGGGGCGCGCTCCACCAGGGTGACGGGAATTCCGGCGTGGGCGATGTCCAGGGCGGCCCGGAGGCCCGCCGGGCCCCCGCCGATCACCAGGGCGGCCCGGGTCAGGGGCACCTGGCGCTCGGTCAGGGGGACCGCATCCCGCACCTTGGCCAGCCCCATGCGGATCAGTTCCAGGGCCTTCACCAGGGCGGCGTCCGGTTCCTGGGCGTGCACCCAGGAGCAGTGCTCCCTGAGGTTGACGATTTCCAGGAGATAGGGGTTGACGCCGTTTTCGGCCAGCAGGTGCCGAAAGGTGGGCTCGTGGAGCTTGGGGGAGCAGGCCGCCACCACCAGGCGGTTCAATCCGAACTGCTGGATATCCTTGGCGATATCCTTCTGGCCCGCCTCGGAGCAGGAGTAGAGATGATCCCGGCACACCGCCACCCCCGGCAAACCCCGGGCCGCGTCCGCCAGGGCCACAGGGCTGATAACCCCGGCGATGTTGTGGCCGCAGTGGCAGATGTAAGAGGCCGATGCGGCGGTCGAGTTCGTCGTTCACGTAATCAATATTTGGTGGACAGCGTCTTACTACACGTCATTTGCCTATTTCTTCCCCTTTTACCCCCTAGCAATTTTTTAATTTTCGTCTTTATTTATCACCAATTTCCCCACCGCGGTCTCCCAGGCGTGAGAAAACTCTCCCGCTTCGGCCACCACTTCCTCCCGGACCAGGGTGATGGCGGCGTCGTCGCAGATGTTGACGCAGACCCCGCAATAGGCGCAGTTCTCCACCCGGAACCAGACCCGGTCCCCGTCCCGCTCGATGGCCTTCACCGGGCAGAGCTCGATGCATTTGACGCAGTCCGGCGGGCACTTGTGGTCGTCGATGACCAGGCGGCCCCGGAACTGGGGGTTGACGCACAATGGCCTCGTATTCGCACACCGTCAGGCACTGGGTGCAGCGGAGACACAGGTCGGGGGCCGGCCTGGTCTGGTCCCGCGGCCTCATCCAGGACGATGGCCTGGCGGGGGCAGGCGGCCAGGCACTTGTGGCACTGCTTGGGGCACTCGGCGAGATCGTTGGGGACCAGCCGGAGCTGTTGGCGGCACCAGTGCTCCTCGCCCTCGGGCTGGGTCGGGCAGGGCAGGAGGCAGCGGCTCTTGTCCATGTCGATCTTGGGGAGAAACGGCGCCAGCCCCTGGTGGTCCGCCATGATGGTCTTGACCTGGCCGTTGTAGCTCAGGGTCACCGCGCGCCACCGGGCAGAAATGGGCGCAGACCTCGCACATCAGGCAGAGCCGGGGGTCGATGCTGATGTCCAGGCCGTCGTCGCCGGGAATAATCCTGACCGCGTCCCGGGGGCAGACGGTGGCGCAGATGTCGCACTTCAGGCACAAAACCTTGTCCAGGCGCAGCTGCACCGTATCGACGAACAGCTTCAGCGTCAATTCCAGGTGCGTGGCGGTTTCGCGTTTGACGACCCGGGGTATCATGTCACCTTTGGGATACTGTGTTAACTGAGTCTTAAGCCAGACAAGATTATCTGGCCTCAGCAATCTTGTCTTAACATCGCTTGACAGGCGAGACGCCTGTGCCACCACGGAAATTTCATTTCCTGGCTTCTAGACAAGCAGGAGCCTATCAACCGAGGGAAAACTATTGCTTCTCTCCCTTTTCGCCTTTTTCCCTCTTCCCCTTTTACCCCCTATTTCTTCTTCCCTTCCAGCTTCCGGTGGTACTCCTTCGCCTTGAACTTCAACTGGCGGCGGCGCAGGTTGGTCTTCACGTCGGGAAACTGTACCAGGAGCAGTTCGTACTTGTCGCAGGGCTCCAGGTCCGGGCACTGATAGCAGTGCTCCAGGCCCCGGGCCTGGGCGCAGACCCGGATGGGGCAGTCCTCCAGACCCCGCCCGTTCCGGCAGCCGGGGCATTCCGTGTGGGCCAGGAACCACTCCAGCCCCTTCCGGAACTCCGGCAGGCTGAAGCCGTCCGGCCCGGGAAAGCAGTGGAGCCAGACGTTGCCCCGGACCTGGTCCAGGTAGTCCTTCAGGCGGGCGACGGTTTCCAGGAAACCGGGGTGGCCCAACTGGCAATCATCGCACAGACCGCAATAACTCTCTCTCATGGCCGTTCTCCTGTGAAAGCTTTCAGCTGTCAGCTATCAGCTTTGATGTCAAGGGCGCTGCGTCATGGGCGTGGCCGGGCTGAACCCATGATGCTCAATCTGATATTTTTGTAGGGGGGGACCTGCGTGTCCCCTCATGAGGGCGCACACGCAGGTGCGCCCCTACAGTTCTTAGCTGTAATTTCTTTCGGGGCACCTGCTGAATCATAACCATAGTTTACTACCCTGGAAAATTTTGCCGACCATTAATCGCCGCCGGACCTCATGTCGCCGCCGCAGCGCCGCCTCGATCTGGGCGGCCAACTCCGGCCCGGCGCCCCGGCTCATGCGGATGGCCCCGGCCGGACACTCGGCGGCGCAGAGGCCGCAGCCCCGGCAGACCTCGAGGCTCACCTCGGGCTTGCCGTCCGAGAGCGCCACCGCCCCGAAGGGGCAGAGTTCGACGCACGCCAGGCAGCGGCGGCAGGCCTCCGGGGTAATCAGGGCCACCATTTCGCTGGCCAGCAGTTCCGTCTGGAACAGGATCCCGGCGGCCCGAATCGCCGCGGCCTGGGCCTGGGCCGCGGTTTCCCCCAGGCTCTTGGGATAGTGGGCCACCCCGCAGAGAAACACCCCTTCGGTAGCCGAGTCCACCGGCCTGAGCTTCTGGTGGGCCTCCTGGAACCAGCCGTCCAGGGTCTGGGCGGACCCGCAATTGCTGGGCCAGGTGCACGCTCCCCGCCGCGGGTTCGATCCCCGTGCTCAAGACCACCAGGTCGGCGGGCAGGGCCACTTCCTGGCCCAAAAGCTCATCTGCCACCCGGACCGTGAGGGGCCGCCGCCGGGCCGCGGTCACCCGGGGCGGCCGGTCGGCCTCAAAGGGAATGAACGTCACCCCCTGGTCCTTGGCCTTGACATAATAACTTTCCCGAAACCCATAGGCCCGGAGGTCCCGGTAGAGGACGGTGATCCCCATCAGGGGATAGCGCTCCTTGAGCAGCAGGGCGTTCTTGAGGGCCTGGGAGCAGCACAGGCGGCTGCAATAGGGGTGGTCCGGCTCCCGCGACCCCACGCACTGGATCATCACCACTTGCCGCACCTTGGGCAGATCCAGGTCGGCAAAATTGATCTTACCCTCCAACTCCCGCTGGGTGAGCACCCGGGGGTCCTCGCCGTAGAGATAGCGGCCCTGGGGCTGAAACTCCCGGCCGCCGGTGGCCACCACAATGACGCCGTGGGCCAGTTCCCGGTCCTGGGGGCCGTTCATGGTGAGGCGGCGCACGGTGCTCCTGAACTGGCCCACGTGCCCGGTGAGCTTGAGCAGTTCGGTCTGGATATGGACTTCGATGTTGGGGTGGTTGTAGACCGCGGCCTGGAGTTCGTGGAGAAATTCCTGGGGGTCCGGGCCTTCCAGGGTAAAGTACAGCTCCCGGGCCAGGCCGCCCAGGGAGTTCTCCCGTTCCACCAGGTAGGTGTGAAAGCCCTGGTCCGCCAGGGTCAGGGCGGCGCTCAAGCCCGCCACGCCGCCCCCCAGCACCAGGGCCCGGGGAATCACCGGAAAGCTCTGGGGCTGGATGGGCGTCAGGGCCGCGGCCCGGGAGACCGACATGGCCACCAGGTCCAGGGCCTTTTTCTGGGCGGCCGCCGGATCGGTCTGATGGACCCAGGCGCACTGCTCCCGGATATTGGCAAAGGCAAAGTAGCCCGGGTTCAGGCCGGCGGCAACCAGAACCTCCCGGAACACGCCTTCGTGGGTCCGGGGACTGCAGGCGGCCACCACCACCCGGTTGAGCCCCAGGGCCTCTATGGTCTCCCGCATCCGGGTGGTGGAGTCCACCGCGCAGGAAAACAGGTTGTCTTCAACGTGGGCGACCCCGGGGAGCCGCGCCACGGCCGTGGCCAGTTGCGCCAGGTCGATAGTCTTGGCGATATTGGTGCCGCAGTGGCAGAGAAAGACCCCGATCCGGGGAGGAAATTCCGCCACCCGGCTTGAAACCGGCTGCGGCTTGGGGACCCAGGTGCGGTTGGCGGTGGTGAGCAGCCGGGAGGCCACCGCCGCCGCGGCGCCGGCGCTCGTCACGGATTCGGGGATGTCCATGGGTTCCCGGGCGGTGCCGCACACCAGCACCCCCGGCCGGGCGGTGGCCACCTGGAGCAACGGCCCCGTCTTGATGAAGCCGTGCTCATTGAGCCCCACCCCCAGGCGCCGGGCCCAGTCCGGCAGCCCTGGCCGGGGCCTGAGCCCCACGGACAAGACCGCCATATCAAAGGGCTGCTCCCGGGGCCGGCCGCGGGCGTCGGTAAAGCGCACCAGCACCCCGCCCTGGGGGCGGGGAGTCACGGCGGTCACCCGGGAGCGGACCAGGCCGACGCCGTGCCCCCGGGCCTGCTCCAGATAACCTTCATACCCCTTGCCCTGGGCCCTCAGGTCCATATAAAAAATGGTGGATTCTACCCGTTGGGTGCTGATTTCCCGGGCCACCAGGGCTTCCTTGAGGCTGGTCATGCAGCATACCGTGGAGCAATAGGCCGCACCGGCCTGGGGGTCCCGGGACCCCACGCACTGGATGAAGGCCAGGCGGGAGGGGGCGGTGTGATCCGACGGCCTTACCAGCTTGCCCCCCTGGGGGCCGGTGGCGCTCAGCAGCCGCTCGAACTGCACGCTGGTCACCACGTCGGGATGCCCGTACCCGGGGAACTCGTCAGCCGGGGCCGGGGACGCACCCAGGGCGAGAATGATGGCCCCCACGGATTCGGTCCATTCCACCGCCGCCTCCTGAAGATTGATGGCCCCGGCCGGGCAGACCTTGAGGCAGGCCTCGCAACTCTTCCCCTGGAAAATCCGGCAGGCCTCCGGGGTAATATACGCCGCCTGGGGGATGGCCTGGGGGAAGGGCAGGTGAATGGCTTTGGTCCGGCTGAGCCCGAGATTAAACGGGTCCGGGAGACTCCGCGGGCAAACCCGGACGCACTCGCCGCAGCCGGTGCACTTGCCCAGATCGACAAACCGGGGCCTCCGGCTCAAGAGGACCTGAAAATCCCCGGCCCGGCCCCGGACCTCGATGGCCTGGGTGGACGTCTGGATGGTGATCAGGGGGTGGCGGGAGATCTCCAGCATCCGGGGGCTCAGGATGCACATGGCGCAGTCGTTGGTGGGGAAGGTCTTGTCCAACTGCGCCATCTGGCCGCCGATGGAGAAGCCCGCTTCCGCCAGGGTCACCGGCAGCCCCACGGCCGCCACCTCCAGGGCGGCCTGGATGCCGGCAATGCCGCCGCCCACCACCAGCACCCGGGGGTAGGCCACCCGATCTAACGGCCGGATGGTGCCCATCACACGCACGCGCTCCTGGGGACAGCCCCAAGCCTTTCCCTCAAAAATACTGGTGCCGGGCTCTTCATGGGTGCAATAAATTTACTCCCTATCGGGGGGTCTGGTCAGGGCGACCCACCGGGTCGCCCCTACGGGGGTTGCAACCTGTTCTATACCCGTTGCCAAAAATTTGTTCTTATCCCCCCTTGCCCTCTCCCCCGCTGGGGGAGAGGGGATAAGAGGAAAGAACCTATGGCAAACGCTATAAGCTGCTCCGAATTTTTCGTAGGGTGCGTCCTACGCACCAATTGATGACCAGAAATGTTGGGCGGTGCCCACCCTGCGTATCTTTTCTTCATTTCTGGGTGAGCCGAGGCCCATGCATGACTGCCATGAAAACCCCAGGCTATTCCACTTCACCGGCGATCCGGGCCAGGGCGTCTTTGACCTCCTGGTCTTCGGGCCCGTCCAGGACTTCGCCGATGAGACGCCGCCTGAGTTCCTGGATCAGCCGTTCCCCCTGCTCCAGCCGGGCCAGGCGGGCCGGACTGATGAAGCCGTCCCGTCGAGCCAGATGTCTCAAGCCCTGGATGATATCCAGAAAACGCACGTCCTGGGGGCACTGAAAGGAGCACCGGGCGCAGCGGGCGCAGTGCCAGAGGGCCGGGGAACTGAGCAGGGCCGCCCGCTGGCCGTAGAGCACCTGGCGGATGATCTGGCTGGGACTGAAGCCCGGCGTCAGTTCGCTCACCGGGCAGGTAGCGGTACAGACCCCGCAGGCAAAGCAGCGCAAAAGGTGCTGACAGCCGGGCTCGGCGGCCACCTCGTCCTTAAACTGGGGATCCAGATCTTGAAGGTTCACGGTTTCGGTCATAAGGAGCTTTCAGCTGTCAGCAGTTAGCAAGTAGCAGTTAGTTGTAAAAGAATGCCTATCAGAAATGCCCATGGGCCATAAGTTTATCAGCTCAATACGGCTGCGTTTTAAACCGGGTGGTCATGCTATCGGTCACTTTCGGTAGTCATAGGCCTCAGCCTGGGTTAGCGCCGGCGAGACGACTTCGCCGATCAGAGCCTGTAACTAACTGCTAACCGCACTGCTACGGCTCACTCCTAAAACAACTCAATGGCCTCGGTGGGGCAATACTCGGCGCACTTGCTGCACTTCTCCGCCGCCTGGACCAGCCGGGTGCACAGTTCCTGGTGGACCACCACCACCGTGCCGTTGATCATGTGGAAGACCACCTGGTCCTGGGGACGGGGTCCCTGGCCCAGCCGGGCCGCGGCGCAGTTGCCCAGATGGAAATCGCACATGGCCACACAGATGCCGCAGCCGTTGCATTTTTCCGGGTCGATGCGCATCCCCGCGGCCGCCAAAGGCCCCAGAAGTTCGTGCAAGGCCTCGATGAACCCGGCATAGTCGGGCTCGTGGAGGACCGGGCAGTCCTCCGGGGCCGCCTGCCGGGCCAGGAGTAATCCGGCGAACTCGGCGCAGCTGACGCCGCACTGCCGGCAATCGGAGCCAGGCAAAAATTCCAGGATTTCTTCGGCCGTGGCCATGTCTTATGCCATTTTCTCTATTAACTAAATATCAATCAAATAGTTATTAACCTGAACCCTGAAGAAATCCCCATCCTCACTTTGCAAGGGGGGTACTTGAGCCGAATTCCTCAGGATTTCTCCCTTTGCACAACAGGGAGGATTTTCATTCAGATCAAAGTCTGATGAACCTCTTTTCTGCCCCAGAATAACTAATTTTAAACCACCTAGTTAACCAAAAAGCGAAAACTGAAAACTGATCAAACCCCCACCCAGGGTCCGCCCAGGCCTTCCCTGACCCAGAGGTTTTCGCCGGCGCAAACTCTGGAACTGGCAGATGTCCGCCAGCATGGGGGTGGCCTCAGCCCCGGTTTCCCGGTAATACGTGGCCCGGGGGACCTCCGGGTTAACCAGGCTAAAGTTGTCCACCACGACCTCCCCCGCCTTGAGCAGGGTGCGGCAGCGGCCCAGGTAGGTGTGCCACTGGCCGGGGTGGGCATACGTCGGCATGTCATAGATGGCCACGTCGGCCCGGGCGCCCGGGCTCAGCCGGCCCCGGTCCTCAAGACCCAGCAGCCGGGCGGGAAGGGTCCGGGTGGCCCAGACCCACTCCGACAGCGAATAGCGCCCGCGCTCCCAGGTCATCCTGCCAATCCTGCCGGCGGGCGGCGTGGTCCCAGAGCCAGGAGAACAGCCGGGGATATTCGGCCACCGGCGCCTGGACCGGGCCGGCCCCGGAAAAGGCCGCCTGGGACCCCTGGCAGCACAGGGCCAGGGCCAGGGCCCGCCGGCCCGCGGCCGCGTCCATCGGCGGGTTGAGGTCCAGGGGGTGGAACCACCCCAGGTCGATCCGGACCGGCAGCTGCGTTTGCCCGGCCTGAGGGCCGGGGAGCATGAGCCCCAGGTCCCCGGTGGCGCCCGCCTCCAGGTGGGCCAGGGCGGCTTCCACCAGGTCATCGTCCGTCAGGGCCGGGCCCAGGGCGGCCAGATGGAAGGCCCCGGGCTCCGGCAGGCTGGCCCGGAGCACCTCGGGGGAGGCTTCCAGGGACAGGGGCAACCCGGTGATGCGGGCCAGGTCGGCCAAGACCGCCAACGCCGGTTCCGGTGCCATGGTGCGGTGGGCATAAAAATCCTGGCGATAGCGGACAAAGGGTTCCACCACCCGGAAATTGAGGGCCCGGGTCTCGGCCAGCAGATGCAAGAGGGTTTGCCCCAGCTCCTCAAGATGCTCCGGGGACCCCAGCCACTGGTCGAGTTCCCGCAGGTTGAGCACCAAAGAGGCGGAGGTGTCCACCACGGGCAGGTCCGCCAGCTGGCGCTGGACGTAGCCCGCGGTCCAGGCCGTCAAAAACGGCTCGTGGACGTGGGTATATCCCAGGAGGGCATAGGTCTCGCCCAACTCCCGGAGAGAGGGCGCCCCGTTGGTCAGGCGCAGGAAGTTGAGGCCGTAGGTGGCCACCTGCCCCCGGAGCTCAATCCCGGCGGGGGTCACGAGCTGGCCCCGGGCCTCGATCTCCCGGTCCACTTCGGGGAGCGGCGCCACCAGGCGCCCGTCTTCGATGTAGAGGTCGCCTGCCTCCCCGTCCCAGCCGCAGGTCGGGTCATACAGGCGTCCCCCGGCAATTTTAAGGCGCATAAAGCAGGCTCCGACCTACCATGGTGGAATACGTCATCAATGGACCGCTCTTAGGGTGACGTTCCACAGTTACTATGCCATGTAAAGTTGAGGGTTTCTTCCCCACTTTTCTAAAGGGGGGTCAGGGGGGATTAAATAAGCACCTGATAATCCCCCTAAATCACCCTTTAAACCAGGGGGACTTATAACACCCAGCCTTCAAGATAGGGATAGTTCTTTGCCATATAATTTATGGAACACAACCCTGGACCTACCCCCAGCCGCCATTTCCGGCGTGCACGGCACGCCCTAGACCTATTTCCCCCGATCAACCGGTGCAGGTCGGTGAGCACCTGGTGGTCCGGGGGCAGCGCCGAGGGGAGCAACTGCTTCAGGACCAGGGGCAGCCCATCCATCCGGTAGGCGACCTCGGCCGTCTCAATGCCGGCCAGGGCCGTGGGCAGGATCACTGCGGCCTGGCCGGTGGTCCGGTTGGCAAAGGGGCTCAAGGCCACGATGGGTACCCGGCGGCGCTTCAGGTCCTCCACCTGCTCCTGGGGCAGGGACCACAATAAATCCGCCCCGGTGACCAACACCGCGTCCACCTCCCGGAAATCCACCGGGGTAAAGTGGGTCGTCATCTCCCCGGACCCGAAATCAGGAGCGCCGGCCTGGCCCAATTCATTAATCAGCAGGTGGTACAGCCCGCTGGAATTGAAGTCGCCGGACAGGGGGAACAGGAAAAACCGCGCCTGGCGATTCAGGAGGGCCACCAGGCGGGCCAGCCGGTCAAAGAGTTCCCGGGCCGGGCCATAACTGACGCCCCGGCCGCAAAAGATGACGCCGCAGGAGGCTTTGGCCAGAAATTGGGCCAGCCGCACGGTTCCCCGAACCCGATGCTCGGGCGGCGCCTCCCCGGCCAGGATGGCGGCGATGCCGGTGACCAGGTCCAGTTCCTGCCCGGGGTTGATCTTGATAAACAGGGGGCAGAACCGGGCCAGTTCGGTCCGGTAGATGTCCACCGCCGCCACCTGCCGGTCTTCGATACCCCGTTCGGTGAAGCGGCCCCGGGCAAAGACGGCATAGCGCACCACGTGGCGGGGGGCGGAGTGGATGGGATTGGCGCCCCAGAACAGCACCGCGTCGGCCTCATCCCGGATGACCTCCAGGGGGGCCCAGTTGAGGCCGTGCTGTTGGATGCTCTGGTAGTAGGGGGCCTTGAAGGCCAGGTCCGCCGGTTCCAGCCGGGCCCGTAAGCTCCGGGCCAGTTTCAGGGCCGCGGCCTGGGCGCCAGGAGCCGGAATTGGTCAGCCCATAGATGAGGGGCCGGCGGGCCCGGCTCAGGAGGAGGGCCGCCTCGGCCAGGGCCGCGTCATAGGGCACCGTCTCCCAGCGCCCTTGCCGGCGGACCCGGGGCGTCAGCAGGCGGTGACGCTCTTTCTTGGGATGAAATTTCTTGGCGTGAAAGAAGCGGCTCACGCCCCAAAGGCAGACGTTGGTGACTTCGACAATCCGGTCCCCTGCGACGGTGACATCCAGGTCATCACAGAGGCAACCGCATCCGGGACAGATGATGGATTCGTGCCGGGCTCCCACGTATTGCTTGCACCTAACTTGGTTTAGACAAAGACATATTACCATTAATCCCCGGCGCTGCCCAGCAGATAATCGGAGCCCGGGCGGCTGGCGGGAATCGGCGTTGTTACCGGCGGTGCGGTGGTCCCCCCAGGGATGTGTTATAATATAGGCAATTCTTCAGGGCTGTGGCCACCGTACTGTCGGGCCCCGCCCGCTAGAGCAAAGAGGAGTTACATGTCCTGGCCCTTGACTCTGTGACTAATCGAACTTTTAACCTTGAACTTTGAAACTTTGCCTCCGGCATCCCCCCATGCGCTACGAAGGCCCCATTTACCGCCCCCCCAGTGAAGCCGACAGCCTGCTGGTCCAGGCCACGGTGGGCTGCCCTCACAACCTCTGCACCTTCTGCATGGTTTATAAAGACGGGATCAAGTTCAAGGTGAGGCCGGTGGCTGAGATCAAGGCGGACCTGGAGGAGGCTGCGGGTGCTTACGGCTCCCGGGTGCGCACCTTGTTTTTCCCGGCGGGCAACACCATCGCCATGCCGGCCGCGGCCCTGGCGGAAATTTGCCGTTACGGCTACGCCCTCTTCCCCCGGCTCGCGAGGATCACGGTCTACGGTTCGTCCCAGTATATCCGCCGCAAGGGTCCGGATCAGCTGAAGACCCTGGCCCAGGCCGGGTTGGGGCGGATTCACGTGGGGGTGGAGTCCGGGGACGACGTCATCCTGACCCGGATTAAAAAAGGCGCCACCGCCGAAGACCACATCGAGGCGGGGCAAATGGCCCGGGCCGCGGGCCTTGAGATTAACGTCTACGTCATGTTGGGGATCGGCGGCCAGGAGCGCTCCGAGACGCACGCCCGGGAGACCGCCCGGGTCATCAACGAGATGCAGCCGGCCGTGGTGCGCCTCAGGACCTTCGTCCCCAAGATCAACACCCCCCTGCTGGCGGAGGTGGAGGCCGGGCGCTTTAAGATGCTCAGCCCCCATCAGGTGCTCAGGGAAACGCTGGCCTTCCTGACGCACCTCACCGGGCCCACCCAGGTTGCCAGCGACCATTACACCAATTATCTCGACGTTGCCGGCCAGGTGCCCGGGGACCGGGACGCCATGCTGGAGGGGCTGCGCCGGGCCCTGAAGCGGGACGAGACCACCTTCCGCCCGTTTTTTATCGGGACGCAATAGGTTGATACGAAAGTCGGGCGCATTGCGGTCATAACCGATAAAGTCTTGACAGTATACCGAAAGTTGATATATATAAGCTATGGCTTGGGGGGTCTGGTTAACTGCCAATGTCCGCAAGAGGCTCAAGAGACTACCCAAGGGCATTGATGAGGTCTTTCAGCTCCTGTTGGCTGAATTGAGGCTCTCCGGCCCGGTTCAGGCTGACTGGCCTCATTATGGCAACTCCGGGAAAACTGCCATCATTGCCATCTCCAGAGAGGCAGACCCACCTATGTGGCCGTTTGGAGAGTCCTGGGCAAGGAAGAGAAGATAATAGAGGTTACGTATGTCGGAAGCCATGAAAAAGCCCACTACGGGCGGCTATGTTGAGGTCAGGTTTCGGATACCGGCAAGTAAGCTGGCGGAGGCTCAACAGGCCATGGTCTCTTATGGCGCCATTGCCGAGGAGCCGGAGTCGGTGCCTTGGGAAGAGGTCTATCCCGACTTTAACGGGAGTGTGGCTCTCCGGGGAGCCAGGAAAAGGGAGGCCCTGACCCAAAAAGAATTAGCTCGCCTGGCGGGGGTCAGCCAGACCCATATCTCCGAAATGGAGCATGGCAAGAGGCCCATAGGCAAGGAGATGGCCAGAAGGCTGGCCAAAGTTCTCAAGGTCAATTACCGGGTATTCCTCTAAGGATCATAGGGCGGCCCGTGGCCGCCGATCTTTAAACGGCGGGCCCGGCCCGCCCTATAACTGCCAATACCGCTGCTCCCACCATTCTTTAATTAACTGAACCACCTCCGATACCGCAATCGCTTCCATACAGAAATTCTCCGGGCATTTTTTCAGCTGGCAGGGCTCCTGCGTGCAAACTTCGTCCCGTTTATGGAGGGCGACACCCCAGTCTACGCCATAGGGCCCCACCCGGCGCGGGTCGTCGGCGCCTAACAGGCCGATGGTGGGCACCTTGAGGGCCAGGCCCATGTGCAGGGGGCCGCTGTCGTTGGCCACCAGGAGGCGGCATTGGCTCAGCAGGGCGGCCACGGTGAGCAGGGGAAAGCGGCCGCCGGTCACCAGGGTGGGGCCGTTGATCCGGGCCGCGATGGCCTCGGCCTGAGGCCGGTCGCCTGTGCCGCTGATGATCAGGAGCGGCGCCTGGTAGGAGTCGTACAAAAAATTCCCCAACTCGACAAAGGAGGCCGCCGGCCACCATTTATAAGGGTCCGAGCCGGTGGGGTGGAAAGCCAGGAGCCGGGGCGGCACGGCCCCGAAATGTTCTGTGAGGATGATTGCGGCCTGCGCTGATTCCTCCGGCGTTAAGAAAAGGTCCATGCGCTTGTCCGGGGTGTCGGCCCCCAGGAGGCGGACGAAATTGAGGCGGCGCTCGATGGCGTGCTCAAAGGGGCCGGCGGGCGCTACGGCGGCAGAGTAGGCGAAAGCCAGGGGGCTCCCGGCTGAGCCGATGATGAACGGGCTGCCCGTCAGATGGGCCAGGAGGGTGGCCTCCGGGTCGTTGCCGTGGAGGATGACCACCAGGTCGTAGGCCCGGGAGCGCAGAGTCCTCGGGCCAGTTCGAGTAGCCGCCGGTTCCTCCCGGGATAGGTCCAGATCTTTGCCACGTGAGGATTATGGGCCAGGAGGACCCCGAAGACCCGGTGGGCCAGGACCTCCAGTTCCCAGGCGGGGAAGCGCTGCTTCAGGGCCCGGATGGCCGGGGTGGAAAAGAGCGTGTCCCCCAGGGCGGTGTTGCTGATGAGCAAGACCCGGCGGACACCCCCGGGGTCCAGATCGGCCAGGGGCCGGGGCGGCCGCGGCCTGACCCGGCGGGCCAGATAGGTGTGGGCCAGTTTCATGAGGAGCTTGTGCATGGGATCTCGATTGGCAGCTTTCAATCAGGGGTTGACATGACGATGAGCGGTAAATGTCCAAGTTTCGTGGGGGGGACCTGTGTGTCCCCCAAGAGGGCGCACACACAGGTGCGTCCCTACATTTTCCGCCGTTCCATCACCTCATCGATAAAATTCTTCAAGGTCTCGGGCAATTTTTTCCCAGGAGAAATCGGCCCGGACCCAGTCCCGTCCCTGTTGGCCCAGGCGTTTTCTGCAGTGGCGCATCGCCCAGGAGCCGGGTGATCTTCTCCGCCAGTTCGGCGGCGTCGTCTGGCTGCCGGAGCAGGAGGCCGTTAAAGTCGTCCCGCACCACCTCCGGGATACCGCCCTGGCGGGTGGCGATGATGGGGAGGCCGGCGGCGGCCGCTTCCAGAAAAACCAGCCCGAGGCCCTCCTCGATCTGGGACGGCCCCACGAAGATGTCCCCCAGGAGATAGGCCCGGGGCATGTCAGCCGGGGGGATAAACCCGGTGAGCACCACCCGGCCGGGGGCCTGGGCCAGGTCCCGGCGCAACTGGGCCATAAACGGGGTCTCCCGGTTGGTGCGGCCTCGTCCGTATTCGGTGCCGCCCACCAGGACCAGCACCGTCCGGGGCGCGGTTTCCCAGACCCGGGTCATGGCCCGGACCAGGATATGGACGCCCTTGCTCTCCCGGAGTTTCCCGGCAAAGAGGACGGTGGGTTCATCCCCAAGGCCGTAGTGCTCCCGAACCTGTTGCCGCGGGGCATCCTGGTCCCAAATTGAGGCAAAGGCGTCGGTCTCCACCCCGTTATAGATGACCCGAAGACGCCCCGCGCCCAGCCCCAACCGGGAGCGCTCCCGGTCCAGGACGAAGTTACTGCAGGCGGCAAACCCCGCTACCGGGATGGGGGAGCCCTGAGGGGGGCGCTCCCGTTTCCCCAGGGACTCATAGAGGTTGTGCATGTGCAGGATGACGGGGATGGTCCCGCCGACCCGGCGCGCCAGGGACAGGGCCAGGAGAGGCCGGTTGTGGACGTGAATCAGGTCCGGCCGGACTTGCTGGAGGATCCGGGCTACCTCGGCATCATAGAGGGGAAAATAATTCCGGTAGCGGCAGTAGAGCCACCGGCGCCAGCCCTGGAGGGGGACGCGGTGGTACTCCACCTGGCCCCGGGTCTCCCGGCGCGGCAGGTCGGGATCGGACACCCCGATGACCACCGGACGCCAGCCCGTGAAAGCCTCGGCCACCTTCTCGATGAACAACTCCGCCGCCCCGCCCCGGATGGGCGGGATGGGGTAGAGTTCGGGTCCGATCAGGGCCACGGTGGGCATGGGCGACGGCCTTTAGGGAATGGAGGGCCTGTCCCGGGGGGTGTTGCGGTCGTCGGCTGACGCAACTTCAGACCCGGAAAAGGTAATCAGGCCCGATATGCACCTTATATCACCAAAATGAACTGAATTTTAGTACTTTCCGCCGCCGGGCCCAAGCGCTCCGGGGCAGAGCCAGCCCCAAGGAAGCTAATCTTTTCATAAATTTCTTGACACTTGAGGCAGACTTTGTAATATGCTTCACATAGTTGTGTTCCCGGGTATGGACCGAAATACCGTGAGAATTACCAATATCTGAAGGAGGTAGCAGTACATGAGTAAGATCCCAGCTGAATATTTACCACCTAAAGAACTCTGGGCCGGTTATACCGCGCCCGAGGAGTTCAAACAGTTTACCTCAGGACAGTGGAATATTGCGGAAGAATTTCTTGACAAGCATGTGAAAGAAGGCCGCGGCGACCAGGTCGCCATCCTGTTTGGGGACCAGAAGATCACCTTTAAAGAACTGCTGGCCATGGCCAACAAGTTCGCCAACGTCCTCACCAAGCAGGGCATCGGGGCCCAGGACCGGGTAGGCCTCCGCCTGACCAACATGCCGGAAGCCGTGGCCATCAATTTTGGCATCCAGAAATGCGGCGCCATCCCGGTACCCATTTCTCCCCTGTGGGCCAAGGAAGAAGTGGCTTTCGTCTGCAATAACGCCGAATTCGCCGCCTTTGCGGTAAGTTTCCCCCTGATGGCCGCCGTGGAAGAAGCCCGGCACGAATTCGAGTTCCCCACCAAGATCATCGTGGTGGGCGGCAAGCCCGAAGACTGGGAAGCCAAAGGCTGCATCGCCTTCGGCAAAGAGATGGCGGCGGCGTCGGATCAGTTCACCAACGTCAAACTGGATGCCAACGACATCGGGGTCATCCTGTTCACCTCCGGCACCACCGGCCAGCCCAAGGGCTGCGTCCACTTCGTCAAAGAAGTGCTGGTGGAGTCCAACCTGGTCAACAAGTACGTCTATAAATTGAAACCCGGCGACGTGCTGGGCGGTTCGGCCCCGGTGTCCTTCGCGGCGGGCTACGGCACCTTCTGCATGATCCCGTTTGCCGGGGGCTCGCGCCATTTCGCTGCTGCCCAAGTTCACCCCGGACGACATGATGAGCACCATCGTCAAGCACAAGATCACGGTGATCACCGGTCTGCCCACCGCTTACCGGAAGCTGCTGGAAATGCCCAACTTCAAAGACTACGACGTCAGCCACGTCCGCATGTACACCACCGGCGGCGACGCTTTGACCGGCAAAACCCTGGCTCTGTGGCAGGCCAAGACCGGCATGCCCATCTGGGAAGGCCTGGGCGGCACCGAGATGATGCACCTGGTGACCAGTAACACCATGAGCGACGTGCCCATGCCCGATTCCATCGGCAAGGCCCTGCCCGGCTTCGAGATCAAGGTGGTCAAGGAAGACGGCAGCACCGCGGCCCCCGGCGAAGTGGGCAGCATGCTGATCAAGGGCCCCACCGCCACCCTGTACTGGAAGCCCTACATCCAGGACAACAAGCTCCTGAAAACCATGAAAAAGGGCATCAAAGACGGCTACAACATGATGGGCGACGCCGTCATGATGGATAAAGACGGCTTTATCTTCTTCCAGGCCCGGGAAGACGACATGATCAAGTCTTCCGGCTTCCGCCTGGCCCCCTCCGAGATCGAAGACGCCATCCTCCGGCATAAGGCCGTGCGGGATGACGCGGTCGTCGGTATCCCCGACGAGGTCCTGGGCCAGAAAGTCGTGGCCATGGTGGAACTGGAGCCCGGTAACACCGCCTCCCAGGAACTGGCCAGCGACATCATCAAGTCCTGCCTGGACGTGCTGGGCATGTACAAGCTGCCCCGGGAAGTGGTCTTCATGGATTCCATCCCCCGGACGCCCACCGGCAAGATCCTCAAGAAGGTGCTGCGGAAGGACTATTCGGGGTACCCGACCAAGTATGTACCTAAGGTCAAGTAGGTTGCACCTCTTATGAAAAACTTCGGGGGCGGGCGACCGTCCCCGGAGATGCTTCAAACGGCAATGCCCTGCTCCGGCGGGGCATTTTTCTTTTTGTTTTTCCCGGAGCTTGTGATTTAATATACAGGGTTTTCATAAAGGAGGGGACAGGTTTGCCTAATGTAGTGGTAGTGGGCACCCAGTGGGGCGATGAAGGCAAGGGGAAGATCGTCGACCTTTTGACTGAGCAGGCCGCCATGGTGGCGCGATACCAGGGCGGCAACAACGCCGGCCATACCCTGGTGGTGGGCGGAGAAAAATTCATCTTCCATCTGATCCCTTCGGGGATCCTGCATCCCGGCACCGTCTGCCTCATCGGCAACGGCGTGGTGCTGGACCCCGAGGTCCTGCTGACGGAACTGGATAACCTCAAGGCCCGGGGAATCACGGTGGGTCCGGAGAACCTCCGCATCAGCGAACGCACCCAGGTCATCATGCCTTACCACAAGCGCCTGGACCTGGCCCGGGAGCGGGCCAAGGGCGCGGCCAAGATCGGCACCACCGGCCGGGGCATCGGCCCCTGTTATGAAGACAAGGTGGCCCGGCGGGGCATCCGGATGGCCGACCTGCTTGACCCCGAGGTCCTCAGGGCCAATCTGGCCGAGGTGCTCCCGGAAAAGAACTTCTACCTGGAAAAATTTTTGGAGGACGTCCCCTTCACCCTGGAGGAGATCCTGACGCCCTATCTGGAGATGGGCAAACGCCTGGCGCCCCTGGTGACCAACGTCTCGGTCATGTTAGACGAGGCCGTGCGGCAGGGCAAAAACATCCTCTTTGAAGGGGCCCAGGGGACGCATCTCGACATCGACCACGGCACCTACCCTTACGTCACCTCCTCCAACCCGGTGGCGGGGGGCGCCTGCACCGGGACCGGGATCGGGCCCAACCAACTGCACCACGTCCTGGGCATCGTCAAGGCCTACACCACCCGGGTGGGCAGCGGGCCTTTCCCCACGGAATGTCTGGACGAAGTGGGGGATCACCTGGTGGAGTGCGGGGTGGAATTCGGCTCCACCACCGGGCGCCGGCGGCGCTGCGGCTGGCTGGACGCGGTGGTTTTGCAGCGACTCGGCCCGCCTCAACGGCCTCACGGGCCTGGCCATCACCAAGCTGGACGTCCTGACGGGCGTCAACCCGGTGAAGATCTGCGTGGCCTACGACGCCGGCGGCGTCCGCAAGGAGACCATCCCGCCCACCATCCAGGAGTTGGAGAAGTGCCGGCCGATATTTGAGGAAATGCCGGGCTGGACCGATGATATTCGGGGGGTGCGGCGCTATGAGGATTTGCCGCCGGCCACCCAAAACTACCTGAAGCGGCTGGAAGAGCTGGTGGGCGTGCCCATCCAGATCGTCTCCGTGGGCCCGGACCGGGAAGAAACCATGGTGATCCAGAACCCGTTCGGTTGACCTCGAGCCGCCGCAGGCGGCTCGGACGCACAAGTAAGCCAGACGTCTCACCTCGGGCCGGCCAGTTGGCCCAGCCGGCCCTTTACAGGCTGTAAAATTCTCTGACACTCCTTTTGGCCTCCTGAGAGTCCGACACCGGGGCTTGCAACTCAACTGCTCGTAATTACACTACTTTCTATGGTGGGGCCGAAGCCGGGGTTTGGCATGGTCGATGCTTCTCCCTAAAGTTCATATAATGAGGGAAAAGAGCCGAAACCAGGTTCAGGGGCAGGTAAGAAAATTTCTTACAAAGGAATCGAAAATTCCCCGACTTTCCCAAAGCGGCGGCCGGTGCTATCATAAAGCAAGATGTGTAAGTGGGGCAACGTCCGCTTTGACAAAGTTCAAGGTTCGAGGTTAAGAGTAAGGGCAGGCATGAACTTTTCATGATTTGCGGGCAGGGCCAAGGCAACCGGGCTACAAGGACAATATTCTGCGGCGGCACTAAGTGAAAAAAGCCCAAGTTCTCCTTTCTTGATGAAAAAACTTCTCCATAACATAGGAAAACACCATGATTGAAATCCGCTTTCATGGCCGCGGCGGCCAGGGCGCGGTGACTTCGGTGGAACTGCTGGCCCTGGCGGCCATTGAGGAAGGGAAGTACGCCCAGGGTTTCCCCAGTTTCGGTCCGGAGCGCCGGGGCGCCCCGGTGCTGGCCTTCTCCCGGGTGGACGACAAGCCCATCAAGCTGCGGTGCAAGATCGTCAAACCCGACGTGGTGGTGGTGCTGGACGCCTCTCTGCTGCCGATCCAAAACCCTGCGGGTGACTTGCGGGAAGGCGGCATCATCATCCTGAACACCAACAAGACTGCGGCGGAAATCCGCCAGGAATACGGCTTTAAGCACACCCTGGCCCTGGTGGACGCCAACAAGGTCGCCCGGGAGGTCCTGGGGGTGCCCATCGTCAACACCACGATGATCGGGGCCCTGTTGCGGGCCACCGGCGTCGTCCAGGTGGAGACCATGGAGGCCCCTCTGAAGGACCGCTTCGGGCCCCTGGCGGTCAAGAACTTTAACGCCCTGAAAGTGGCTTATGATGCTGACCACTATTGAGGAGCGACAGTCGTGAGCAAAGCATGGGATCAGGTAACCTGGCAGGAGATTGAGGTCGGCGGCGTCTTGACGGAGCCGGGCACGGCCCGGAACTACAACACCGGGGATTGGCGGTCAAGCCGCCCGGTGTGGGACAAGACCCGCTGCATCAAGTGCGGCATCTGCTGGACGGTGTGTCCCGAGGCCGGCATCTCCGAGGACGCGGACGGCTATTTCGATATGAACACCTATTGCAAGGGCTGCGGCATCTGCGTCAAAGAGTGCGTCACCGGATGCATCAAGATGGTGGTGGAGGAATCATGATGGCCCATAAGAAGCGAGTCGGCATGGAAGTCTCCATTGCGGTGAGCCATGCGGTGCAGCTGGCTCGGGCCGAAGCCATCGCGGCGTATCCCATCACCCCCCAGACCCACATCGTGGAACACCTTTCTTCCCTGGTGGCCAACGGCGATTTGGAAGCGGAATTCATCACGGTGGAATCCGAGCACTCCGCCATGAGCGCCTGCATCGGCTGCTCGGCCGCGGGGGCCCGGACCTATACCGCCACCAGTTCCCAGGGGCTGGCCCTGATGAACGAAATCGTGTTCATCACCTCGGCCATGCGGCTGCCCATCGTCATGACCGTGGCCAACCGGGCCCTGTCCGGGCCGCTGTCCATCTGGAACGACCACAGCGACATCATGTCGGTGCGGGACGTGGGCTGGATTCAGATCTTCACGGAGAACGGCCAGGAGGCCTTCGACCACAGCATCATGGCCTTCAAGATCGCCGAAGACCACCGGGTGGTCATGCCCACCATCATCAACCTGGACGGCTTTATCCTCACCCACGTGGTGGAAGCCCACGAAATGATGGACCAGGAGACGGTGGATAGCTTTTTGCCGGAGCTGGTGCCCTACCACAAGCTGGACACCGCTAACCCGGTGACCATGGGCGCCTTTGCCATGCCGGAACTTTTTACCGAATGCAAGATGGCCCACCAGGAGGCCCTGACCAACTCTTACGGGCCCATCCTGGAAGTCTGGAAGGAGTGGGGCGAGCTCACCGGCCGGCACTACAAACCCGTGGAGACCTACCGCACCGAGGACGCCAAGATCATTATCATGATGATGGGCTCCCTGGCGGAAGTGGCCGAAACCGCGGTGGACGCCATGCGGGAACAGGGCATACCGGTGGGGCTGGTGAAAATCCGGCTGTGGCGGCCCTTCCCCTTTGCGGACGTGCGCCAGGCCCTGGCCGGCGCCGAGCTCGTCGTGGTCTGCGACCGGGCCCTGTCTCTGGGCGGCGCCGCCGGGCCGGTCCTGGCGGAGGTGCGCAGCACCATGTATCCTGTGGCCGCCAGACCCCACATCCTCGGTTACACCGTGGGTCTGGGGGGCCGGGACGTGCAGCCCGAGGCCTTTGCGGAAATCGTGCAGCAGGCCCAGGCGGAAGTCAAGCAAGGACCCAGCCAGGAATACTACATTTATGGGGTAAGAGGCTGATGGAAAAGTTTGGATACGCGGAAAGCACGAAATTCGATACGTACGCCTCGCGCATGATGCCCCGGGACGAGTTCTTCACCTCGGGCCACCGGTCCTGCCAGGGCTGCGGCGAGGCCCTGGCGGTGCGCTGGGCCTGCAAGGCCATCGGCAAAGACGCCATCATCGCCCACGCCACCGGCTGCATGGAGATCGTCTCCTCGGGCATGCCCCAGACCGCCTGGATGCATCCCTGGATTCACGTGGCCTTCGAAAACACCTCGGCGGTGGCCTCCGGGGTCGCAGCCGCCTTGAAGATCCTGGAACGCAAAGGCAAACTCAAGGGTGGCATGCCCAAGGTGGTGGCCATGGGGGGCGACGGCGGCACCAGCGACATCGGCCTCCAGTCCCTCTCCGGGGCCCTGGAACGGAATACCAACTTCACTTACATCTGCTGGGACAACGAAGCCTATATGAACACCGGCATCCAGCGTTCCAGCGCCACCCCCTTCGGGGCCATGACCACCACGTCGCCTCCCGGCAAGCGCAGCTTCGGCCAGAGCACCTGGAAGAAAGACATGGTGGCCATTGCCGTGGCCCACGGGATCCCTTACGTGGCCACCGCCTCGCCGGGATACCTCTTTGACCTGTACTTCAAGGTGAAAAAGGCCGTGGAGACCCCGGGGCCGGCTTATATCAATATCCTGTCCGTCTGCCCCACGGGCTGGCGCTGCGCCACGGACCTGTCGGTGCGCCTGGCCCGGCTGGCCACGGAAACTGCGGTTTTCCCGCTGTTTGAGGTGGTGGACGGCAAGTACCGGCTCACGGTGGAGCCGCCCAAAATCCGGCCCATCCGGGATTACCTCAAACCCCAGGGCCGCTTCCGGCATCTCCGGGACCCCGAGGTGGAATTCATCCAGAAGCAGACTTTGGCCAGATACAAGCTACTCCTGGAAAAATGCCAGGCGCCCTTCCCGGAATTCGCCCCGGTCCACCCGCCTGAAGGAATTTGACGATGACCAGCCAGCAAAAACTTGAAACCATCATGTCCCGTTATGAGGGAGTGGCTGCGGACCTGATCCCCGTGCTCCAGGATATTCAGGACGAATTTAACTACCTCCCCAAAGACGAATTGAAATTCGTGGCCGGCCGGCTTAACGTCCCCCTGACCCGGGTCTACAGCGTGGCCACTTTTTTCAAGATGTTCTCCCTGGAACCCCGGGGCAAGCATCTGATCCGGGTGTGCCTGGGCACCGCCTGCCACCTCCGGGGCGGCCAGCGCCTGGTGGAAGCGGTGGGGCGGCGCCTGAACGTGGAGCCGGGTCACGCCACCGAGGACTTGCAGTTCTCCCTGGAAACCGTGGGCTGCCTCGGGTCGTGCGCCCAAGCCCCCTTGATGATGATTGACGACAAGTACTTCGGGCGCATGGCTGTCGACAAGGTCCCCAAGATCTTGAAACCCTACAAACAATAAGAGCTGAGATAAGGATATGCCTAAGTTTGAATCCATGAAGCACCTGGAGGAATACCGGGGCCGACTTCTCAGCAGCCGGAATCCGCAGGAGCCCCAGGTTCTCGTCTGTGGCGGCCCCGGCTGTTTGCCCATGGGAAGTGAAGAAGTCGCGGCGGCTTTCAAGACAGAGCTGAAGCAGCGAGGGCTGCAAGGCAAGGTCGTCCTCAAGGAGAGCGGTTGCCAGGGGTTGTGCGCCAAGGCCGTCAAGGTCATGTTTCGGCCCCAGGAAATCACCTACCAGCAGGTAACCGCCGAGGATGTGCCCCTCATCGTTGAAGAGACCCTGGTCAAAGGCAAGATTCTGGATAAGTTTTGCTACCAGGATCCCGGCGACGGGGCCATCAAGGCCCATAAGTCCAAAGTGCCTTTCTACCAGGGACAGCGTCCCATCGTCCTGGGCAAAATGGACCTCATCGACCCCACCAGCCTGGACGATTACCTGGCGGCCGGCGGCTACCAGGCCCTGCAAAAAGTCTTTGGCGGGATGAGTCCCGAGGCCGTCATCGACGCGGTGGATAAATCGGGCCTCCGGGGACGCGGCGGCGGCGGTTTTCCCACCGGGCGCAAATGGCGCCTCTGCCGGCAGGTGCCCGGGGACGTCAAATATATTATCTGCAACGGGGACGAAGGTGACCCCGGGGCCTTCATGGACCGGGCCGTCATGGAGGGCGACCCCCACGCCGTCCTGGAAGGGATGATCATCGGGGCCTTCGCCATCGGCGCCAACCAGGGCTATATCTACGTGCGCCACGAATATCCCCTGGCGGTGAAGCGCCTGGCCCTGGCCATCGACCAGGCCCGGGACGCGGGCCTCCTGGGAGCCAATATCCTGGGGTCCGGCTTCAGCTTCGACGTGAAAATCAGCAAGGGCGCCGGGGCCTTCGTCTGCGGTGAGGAAACCGCCCTCATCGCCTCTATGGAAGGCGACATCGGCGAACCCCACCCCCGGCCGCCCTATCCCGCGGTCGCCGGCCTCTGGGGCAAACCCACGGTAATCAACAACGTGGAAACCTGGGCCAATATTGCCGCCATCATGAGCCACGGCCCGGAATGGTATGCCGCCATCGGCACCGAGAACAGCAAGGGCACCAAGGTCTTCTCCCTGGTGGGCGCGGTGAACAACACCGGCCTGGTGGAAGTGCCCATGGGCACGACCCTCCGGCAGATGGTCTATGATCTGGGCGGCGGCATTCGGGGCGGGAAGGAATTTAAAGCGGTCCAGACCGGCGGCCCCTCCGGCGGCTGCATTCCCCAGCAGTTTCTCGACCTGCCGGTGGACTACGACAGCCTCCAGTCCGTGGGCTCCATCATGGGCTCCGGCGGCATGATCGTCATGGACGAAACCAGCTGCATGGTGGACGTGGCCCGCTATTTCATGTCCTTCCTCCATGACGAGTCCTGCGGCAAGTGCACCCCCTGCCGGGAAGGCACCAAGCACCTGCTGGAGATCCTCACGGAGATCACCAAGGGCAATGGCAAGGAAGAGCATATCCCGCTGATGGAAGAACTGTGCGACACCATGGCCGCCGCTTCCCTCTGCGGTCTGGGCCAGAGTGCGGTCAATCCCGTCCGGAGCACCTTGAAATACTTCCGGGAGGAATACGAGGCCCATATCCTCCAGAAGAAATGTCCGGCCCTGGTCTGCCGGCCCCTGTTGAAATACACCGTTGACCCCGAGACCTGCACCGGTTGCCTGGCCTGTGTCCGGGAGTGCCCGGCGGACGCCGTCCACGGCGAGGCTGCCGAACCGCAACTGATCGATCAGGAACTCTGCGTCAAATGCGGTATGTGCCATGCGGTCTGCAAATTCGACGCAGTTAAGGTAGAGTCATGAAAAACGATTTAGTGAGTCTGACCATCGACGGCAAACCGGTCCAGGTGGCCCCGGGGACCACGATCCTGTTGGCGGCCAAAGCCAACCACATCGACATCCCGACCCTGTGCTACCACCCGGAACTCAAGCCCGAGGGCCACTGCCGCCTGTGCGTGGTGGAAATCGGCGCCGCGCCCCGCACCCGCCTGGTGAATTCCTGCACCTATCCGGCCGAGCCCGGATTGGTGGTCCAGACCGCCTCGGAGAAAGTCCTGGCCTCCCGCCGCATGGTTATGGAGCTTCTTTTGGCCCAGGCCCCGGGAGCGGAACACCTCAAGGAAATGGCTGCGGCCATGGGCGTTTACGAAACCCGGTTTACCAAGGGGGACCCTGCGGCCCGGTGCATCCTCTGCGGCCAATGCGTCCGCACCTGCCGGGAGGTGGTGGGGGTGAGCGCCATTTCCATGGCCTTCCGCACCCCGAAAAAGCGGGTGGCCACGCCCTTCGCCGAGCAGTCCGAGGCCTGCATCGGCTGCGGCTCCTGCGTCTTCATCTGCCCCACCAACACCATCGCCTACACCGAGAAGGACGGCATCCGCACCGTCTGGGGCCGGAAATTCGAACTCCAGCCCTGCAGCAAATGCGGCAACTACATCGCCCCCAAGGCCCAACTGGAACACTGGGCCAAACTCACCGGCGACCCGGTGGAGAGTTTTTATACGTGCAAGGATTGCCGGTAGTCGGGCACAGACATTGACGCTGATTAATCGTAGGGGCGGGTTTTAAACCCGCCCCTACATTCGTTGATGGTGGAGGGGCCTCCGGGTCCGCCTTATTTACTCTTTTCCCCAATACCCACCTGACGAGGCCGGGGAAGATGGGCTCAATGGCCCTGCTCCCCGGCTTATTTTTTTACCACTTTTATCACGCTTTACATGTCATCTAAGCCATGATAATTTTATAAAGTGATTAAATCATTCAGGTGCCGAGAAACGGAAAGGCTGTTTAACCGGGAACCTACCAGAAAAATTCCCCACAATTTACTGGCCTCGGCCCTGCGAAAACTCTTGATATTGGATGCTGCGGAAAATTTGGAGGATTTGCGGAGCCCTCCCGGTAATCGCTTGGAACCCCTCAAGGGAGACCGGTTGGGACAGTACAGCCTCAGGATTAACGACAGTCCCGGATTTGCTTCGTCTGGCATGATGACCATGCCTATAACGTGGAAATAGTGGACTATCATTAAGGACAAGGTTATGACGAGCCAGAAACTCCCTCCGGTGCACCCCGGCGACATCCTCCTGGAGGAATATCTTAAACCCCTGGGAATCAGCCAGAACAAACTGGGACGCGATTTAAATGTCCCGGCCCAAAGAATCAATGACATTGTTCGGGGCCAGAGGGCCATCACCGTGGATACCGCCTTGCGCCTGGCCAGGTATTTTCACACGAGCCCCCGGTTCTGGCTCAACCTGCAATCCCGTTATGATCTGGAGATGGCGCAGGAAACCCGGCTGGTGGAGCGGGTTGGCAAGGAAGTAAGGGAGAGGGGAGCAGTTTGAAGAATTATCTGCTTTAGTAGCAAAGTCCTGCGGTCGCCTAAGCGGGCCGGGGAAGACGGACCAGACGGCCTGCCATCCCCAGCTTTTTGTTACTTCAGGAATTCCTCATGCCTAGCGCAGCGCAAAAGCACATAGGCATCGGTTTCGATCAGGAAGAAGAAGCGGTAATCTCTGGTAATCCTTCCCTCAAAGATATTGTCATATCCTTTTAAAATTTTTCCCCTTACCTTTTTGATGCGCAAGGAAGGATGGTGAGGATTAGCCATTAATAGCCCTAACGCGGCTTCGGTCCGGCGTTTGATTGCGTCAGGTAGTCTCTGAAAATCTCGTTTGAATGGTTCAGTTCTGATCACTTTCATTATCCCCTCTCTGTTCAGCGAGCAAAAACAAAAAAAGACCAGCAGGAATTGCTCCCTGAACTGGTCCGCTGGGGACGCTGAATTTTTATTTTAAATATAATTATTCCAACTACTGCCTTATGTCAAGAATTTTATGGTCTTTTTATGCTAAGTTAGTCTCAAAAACCTCATGAGTTTAATTCATTAATGAGGTCCTCTACGTTATCAAACTCCTTAATCTCTTTCTTTTTTAAAGCTTCCAAGGCTTCCTTGATCTTAATCTCGCCGACCTCAGAAAGTACGGTTTGCTTATCCACTAAAATTTTTGGCTGCAGAAAAACCCTGGCATCTTCCAATCCTACTTCCAGTAGGTCTCCTTCCTCCACGCCCAATATTTTTCTGATCTCCTTGGGTAAAGTTATCTGCCCATGCCGGAGAATCTTAACCACGGGCATAGTATTCGCTCCTTCGCAAGTGAATTACGTATTTCATAAATATGTAATAAATTATACGAAAGAGGAATAAATATGTCAAGAGTAAATGGCGCGACTTCCCCGGCCTCGTTCCCCATATCTTAAAGGGATTGGGGGAGGAGGTTGGAGGGAGGGGGTAAGGGAAATAGCCCTTAGTCCCCTCCCTCCAACTCTTACTCCTTCCCCCAAATCTCCGCTTCGCCATCTCCGCGGCCATGATGATCGCGGCCTTGAGGGAATCGGGCGACGCCGAGCCTTTGCCCGCCAGGTTGTAGGCGGTGCCGTGGTCGACGCTGGTGCGGATGATGGGAAGTCCCAATGTGACGTTGACCCCGTCCATGAAGTGCAGGAGTTTCAGCGGAATCAGGCCCTGGTCGTGGTACATGCAGACGATGGCGGCGAACTCCCCCTGGTGATGGCGCCAGAACAGGGTGTCGGCCGGGAAGGGGCCTTCCACGGCCAGGCCGGCGGCCTGGGCCTCTTTGACCGCAGGGATGATGATGGCCTCTTCTTCGTGGCCGAACATGCCGTCTTCGCTGGCGTGGGGGTTGAGGGCCGCCACCCCCAGGGGCACACCCGCCAGCCCGAAGTCCCGGTCCAGGGCCTTGGCGGTGAGGTGGAAAAGCCGCACCAGCCCCGCCTGGGTGATCCGTTGCGGTACTTCAGATAAGGCGCAGTGGATGGTGGCCAGGACCACCCGGAACTCCCCGCCGGCCAGCATCATGGCGAACTCGGGGGTCTTGGTCTTTTCCGCCAGCAGTTCGGTGTGGCCCGGATAATTATAGCCCGAGAGCTTCATGGAGATCTTGCTGATGGGGGCGGTGACCAGGCCCCCCACTTTTTCTGCCAGGGCCAGATCAATGGCGGTGAGGATGTAGCCGACCATGGCTTTGCCGGAGGCCGCGGTGGGGCGGCTGTATTCCAGGTCCCGGGGCCCAAGCTGGGACAGGGGCATGAGGTCCAGGGTCCCCAGCTGGTAGTGCCCCGCGGCCGGGCGGTCGGCCACATGGATTTTAAGGGCCGGGTCCAGGGCCTGGCGGGCCCGCTCCAGGGCGCTCAGGTCCCCGAGCACCAGGGGCCGGCACACCTGGTAAATCCGGGCGTCAACCAGGGCCTTGATGATAATCTCGGGCCCCACCCCCACGGGGTCGCCCATGGTCAGGGCCAGAATGGGCCTAAAGGTCGATTGGGTCATTTACTTCTCCCCTGGCGTCGACAGGCGCTGCACTTGAACGTCGACCTGGTCCCCCCGGAGGGTGACCTTGAGGTAGTGATAAAAGAAGTGGGCGGGGTCGGCGCCATAGAGGGGCGCCCCGGCCCCGGCAGTGATGGTATAAGGGACGCCTTCCCAGTTGCCGGAAAAATAGCTATGAATATGACCGGCAAAGACATGGGTCACGTGATATTTATGAAACAGGGCGGCTAGCCGGCGTCCGGCGGCCTCCGGCAGGCAATGGTGATTGTTACCCCCCCGGGGGTCAAATAGGGGAGTATGGAGAAACACCAGGCGGGTCTGGTAAGACTGGGATTTTTTCAGCTCGTCTTCCAGCCAACGCCACTGGACCTCGCCGACCCCGCCCTCCTCCACGTCATTGACCATGATGAAGTAGTTGCCCTTGACCGGGAATGCATAGTAATCGGGTCCGAAGATCTCCCGGTAGAGGGTCAGGTCATGGTTCTTTCCCAGATCGTGATTGCCCACCAGCGCCAGAAACGGGAGACGGACGACCGACCGGATTTGTTTGAAGAAAGCCTCGAATTGCTCCAGGGTGCCTTGCGCTACCATGTCCCCAACCTCAATGGCGAAGGTCAGGCTGGGGTCGGCGGCCATGGCTTTAAGCAGGCGTTCAAAGACCGCCGGGTTGCTGCGGCCGTCTCCCAGGACCGCGAAGGTCAGGGGTCCCCCGTCGACAGCCTGGAGCCGCTCTATCTGTCGGAGGTTCCAATCCTTAGCCGGTAGAGCCGCGCCATCCGCGGCCAGAGACGCGGCAGCCCAGGCCAGGAGCCACAAGATGATAAGAACGAGTCTGATTACAGGAAGTTTGGTTAAAGGGTTTTTAACCATCAGCTTTGTACTCCCTTGCCCTCAGTGACCCCAGCCGTCGTGGAATTGAGCCTGACTTGCCACTTTTTCCATGCAATCAGCCCGGCAGGTGTGCCACAATAGCTATTACCTGAAACTATGACGGGAGAGAGAGTCCATGTCAATGACAGAACCGGGGAAAGGGCGGTTGGGGGAAATTAAGCTGGGTTTCATCGGCGTCGGCAACATGGGCGGCGCTATCATCCGGGGGTTGCTGGCGGGGAGTTTTGTGCCCCGGGAAAACCTGGTCTATTACGACCCGGACCCGGCCCGGCAGGCCCAGATGGAGGAACTGGGGGTTGCGGCCGCCCTGGACAGTCCCGAGGTGATGCACTCGCCGGTGGTGGTGCTGGCCGTCAAACCCCAGGTGTTGGCCCCCGTCCTGGCCGGGGTCAAAGAATTCGCCCGGCCCTGGCATCTGATTATTTCCATCGCCGCCGGTGTCCCCCTGGCGATCCTGGAAGAGGCCTTCCCCGACTCCCGGGTGATCCGGGTCATGCCCAACACCCCCACCCTGGTGAGGGCCGGGATGGCGGCCCTGGCCCCGGGCCGCGGCGTCACCCCGGAAGACCTATCCCTGACCCTGGAACTTTTTGAGGCCGTGGGACAGGCCGTGGTGGTAGAGGAAAAACTTATGGATGCGGTCACCGGCTTAAGCGGCAGCGGGCCGGCCTTTGTGGCGGTGTTCATCGAGGCCCTGGCCGACGGCGGGGTGAAGATGGGCCTGCCCCGGCCCCTGGCCCTGACCCTGGCCACCCAGACGGTCCTGGGCACGGCCCGCCTCTGCCAGGAGGAACACGTGCACCCCGCCCTCCTGAAGGACCAGGTGACCTCCCCGGGCGGGACCACCATCGCCGGTATCCACGCCCTGGAGACAAAAGGCTTCAGGAGCGCAGTCATGGACGCCGTGACCGCCGCCACGGTGCGGTCGCAGGAATTGGGAAAAGGAAAATAAGCGTTATTGAGGAGGGGGCCAGGGGCCTTTTTGTAGGTGCCCCTGCCCCCTCCCCCGAAGACATTACCGCCAGGTCTTCACCAGCCGCAGGTGGATATCCACGGCCGGGGCGCTGTGGGTCAGGGCGCCCATGGAGATGAGGTCGACCCCGGTGGCCGCCACCGTGGGGAGGCGGTCTCTGGTCATGGAACCGGAGGCTTCCAACCGGGCCCGGCCCCGGGTCAATTGAACGGCTTTCTTAAGGGTGGCGTCGTCCATGTTGTCCAGCAGGATGAGGTCGGCCCCGGCGTTCAGGGCCTCTTCCAGCCCCTGCAAGTCCGTAACTTCCACTTCGACTTTGAGCAGGTGATGGGCCTTGGCCTTGGCCCGCGCCACGGCCTCGCCGATGTCTCCCACCGCGGCCAAGTGATTGTTCTTGATGAGCACCCCGTCGTAGAGTCCCACGCGGTGATTGACGCCGCCGCCCAGGCGAACCGCATATTTCTCCAGGACCCGCCAGCCCGGGGTGGTTTTCCGGGTGTCCACCAAAACCGCAGGTGAGCCGGCTACCTGGGCCGCCATGGCCCGGGTGAAGGTGGCGATACCCGAGAGGTGCTGGAGAAAATTGAGGGCCACCCGCTCGCCGGTGAGGATCGAGGCCACGGGGCCGGTAAGGCGGGCCAGGACCGTGCCTGGCGCCACTTCCTGGCCGTCGGCTGTCTGGGCCTCAAAAACCAGGTTCGTATCTAATTTATGGAAGACCCGGGCCGCTACCGTAAGCCCCGCCACCGTGAGCCCGGCCTTGGCCCGGATATGGGCTTCCCCTTGCAACTCCGGGGGGATGACCGCCTGGGTGGTAACATCCCCGGACCCCAGGTCTTCTTCCAGGGCCAGGTCGATGAGGCGGTCGATCAGGGGGGAGATTATCAAGTTATCCATTCTGCTTCACCGCCTGGTCACCCGGAACATGAGATACCTCAAGAGTAACTCTGCCCCGGGGCTTTGCCAAGGCATCAGGCTCTTTTTGAGGCTTTGCGGGTCCGGTTGGTGACATTTTTCCCTCACAGTTGCCATAAAGGGAGATGGCCGGAAGAGGTTGAGAACCCGCCGGCCGGTGCATAACCCCGGATGAGGCTTCCATTCGACCTTTTATTACCTCTTCAGGAAGGGAAAGGCAAGGTAACCTTGCCTCTTTAGCAACCGGTCCGGCTCATTAACGGTTCGACCAGGCCTCGCGCTATGGCCGTGAAAGCCACGGGAGCGCTGGTCTAACCAAAGATCTGCCAAATTTACCAAAAATTCCCCTTAACCTTTTCGCGCTGACCGAGTTCTAAATTAACAAATCCTGATTTGCAAAATTATTTTAGGGAGGATTACCGGATGAGCCGGCAAAGATGGTTGAGTGTTATCTTGGGGATGGGCCTGACTCTGGCCCTAAGCCCGCCAAGCGCCCTGGCTGGACCGAATCAAGGTTCCCAGCGTCAATCGAATGCCCGGGCCTTCACCCCTCAAGCGTCACGGGGCAATGCCAATGTGTTCCAGGGGCAGCGGCCTCAATTTCAGCAGCCGCAGAGGAATACCACTGGCTGGCAGGGTCAGCACCAGCAAGGTCAGGTCGCCGGCTGGCAGGGTCAACAGCGGCAGTGGCAACAGCCGCGGGGCAATACCACTGGCTGGCAGGGTCAGCACCAACAAGGTCAGGTCGCCGGCTGGCAGGGGCAACAGCCGCGGGGAATGCCAACGGCTGGAATGGCCAAAACCATCCGCCGGGATATGCCAACGGCTGGAATGGTCAGAACCATCTCCGAATGCAGGCTGGGGCAGTGGCCACCGGCAGGGGCAAAATCAACAGTGGCAGCACCGGCGGTGGGGAAATGAGCGGAGAGAGGCCCGGAGATGGGAAGGACACCGGCCTCAGTGGCAAGGCCAACGGAATCAGTGGGAGCACCGGCAGGGCCAGGCCTCCGGCTGGGATGGTCAACGGAACGGCTGGCAGGGTCAGCCGGGTCAGGCCAACGCCTGGCAGGGTCAGCACCAGCAGGGTCAGTACCAGCAAGGTCAGGCCTCCGGCTGGAGTGGTCAACGGAATGGCTGGCAGGGTCAGGGTAGTGCCAACAGCTGGCAGGGTCAACACCAACAAGGCCGGCAGCAGCAAGCCCAGCAGTCCACCACCGGTCAAACCAATAACCCTTATACCCGCACGGGTTACCACGGGCAGCAAGCTACCACCGGTACCACCGGTACGACTGGTACAACCGGTACCACCACCGCGGCGACTGGGACGACCGGCACGACCGGTTCCCACCAGTATTCTCATAGCGGCACCGTTCCGGCGGGTCAGTTTACCCCCAAGACCGGTTCCCGGCAGAGCGGATCTTACACGAGCCCCTCTACGCCTGCGGTCGTAGAGCCGTCAACCGTGAGCCAAACCTTTTAACCGGAAACACTTGCCTGGTAATGCCTACCGAACCGACCCGGTGAGATAGCCCCAGAGATGGCAGGGAGGGGTGAGAGCAGACTGGCTTTTTGCCCCTCCCGTGGCTATTTTCCCGGAAGCAAAAATCCCTCACCGTTGGCAACACAGGCGGGACGGCCAGGTGCCGGAAGGTCGGGAGTGGGGGCGATAACCCCCACCCTGACCGGAACCGGCCCTTACCGGTTTGCCGCTCAGGAAATCCCCAGGAGTCGGAGCCTCAGGTTCCGGCTTTCCTGGTTTTGGGGGGATGGGTGGGGAATTTCAGGGGGGAGGGGGCCAGCTCTGGGAAAACCCCTGGCCACCCCTTTGGTAAAGCGGGGTCTAAATCTTTCCTGCCGCCCCATGCCAGAGAGACGCTTTAATCAATCATAATCCTCGTAAAAAGAAATGACGCAAGGCCCGCCGTCGGCCGACGGGTCACCGGCGTCGAGACCATCGCTGGTACACTCTTCTTGGTCCTCATCCCAGAAATTGCAACGCTCCCGGACGCATTGGCCCAGGCCGGGGAGGGGACAGATGGGGGTGGTGTGATCTCGTAGCATATTTTCAGGATACTGGCGGGCAGTGCCCGCCCTGCCTGGCTGAGGGTCAGGGACCAGGGTCTGGCTTCCCGGCCTATTGGTTCCGCCCCGCCATGACCCCGCCGTCCACATCCCAGATGGCCCCGGTGACCCAACCGGCCGCATCCGAAAGCAGAAAATCGATCACCGCGGCCACGTCATCGACCCGCCCCACCCGGCCGATGGGGTGGAAGGAGTTGAAACCGGCCAGGGTCTCCTCAATTTTATCGGGGTCGATGAATTCGCCGTAAATGGGGGTGACCACCACCGCCGGGGAGACGGCATTGACGCGAATCTTATCGTCGGCCAGTTCCATGGCCAGATGCTGGGTCATGGCATGGAGACCGGCTTTGGCCATGGAGTAGGCCGAGGACGGCGTGGCCTTGATGGCTTGCTTGCCCCACATGGAGCCGATATTGACCATGGCCCCGCCGCCGTGGCGCTTCATGTTCTCCGCCACCGCCTGGGTAATAAAGAACAGGCTGCGGTTGAGGTCCAGGTATTTGTCATAGTCGGCCCGGGTGTGTTCCAAAAAGGGCAATGGCTTGAAGACCCCGGCGGTGTTGACCAGGTACTTGATATGCCGGGGTTCCTGCCGCACCTGCTCGATGAAGGCGTCGACCTGAGCGTCGTCGTAGAGATCGACCGCGGCGGTTTGGACCGGGCCGTCCGGGGCCAGTTCGGTCTGGGCCTGGGCCAGGCGAGCCTTATTACGGGCCACGATCCAGACTTCCCCGCCCCGGCGCAGGAGCCGTTTGGCGGTCTCTTTGCCCATGCCGCTGGAACCGCCGACGATGAGGGCCAAAAATGCAGGTGGCGCGGTCATTGGGTTAATCTCCTTTTTGCCATTTGACTCGTTCCGGGCGACCCGCCGGGTCGCCCCTCTACGTTTATTCAATCTTATCCTTTTTGAATAGGTTATGTCGTGCGCATAAGAATTTGAATATTTTCGGCAACTAATGAAGACCCACCCTTAGAATAAGGAATAATATGGTCGAAATGTAGATTATCCTGGCTGCCGCATATAACGCATTTTCCTTTGTCCCGCTTCCAGACGTCTAATTTAACTGATGTAGGAATTAAACGATTATGGTCAATATCCTTAGATAACAGTAAGTACATAGATTATTAGTCTTCATTTATTATAATCTAAGCTTTAAATATATAAATAACCTTTCTATGATTATTAATTTCTTCTCGCCAAGCATCAATCAAGATGTAAATTTTCCATTATATACCCAAATGCCAGATTTGATTTTTTCATATACTTTAATAAGTTCTGGCTTCTATTTCTCCCGCTTTATATCTAATAGCTAGCTGCATAGAAAAGTCCATTCTGTGTTAATCCTCCACCAGGATTTCGTTCTGGTATGATCCACTGTCTTGGGCTTGCAGGACCATCGTCTATTAAAGGATGGTATCCGTCCATGGCCCCTCATAAATCAAAATTTTAGCCGTTTTCTTCTATGCGATCAGCATAGGGAGCGCCTGATCCTTAGGCTCATCAGGATTACGCTAAGGCCACCCTTCAAGCGAAAATTCATCCCCCTTTGGATGATTGACCATCTCATGCTCGGCACATATCCAAATAAGAAATTACATCACCGGGTTGAAACATTTTGAGGGCTGCCCGTGCACCACTTAGATCAAATGTAAGTTCATGCTTAACTAATTAAAAACCTTATGCGGGGGTTGGGAGGGGAGTTTGAGGGGAGGGCGGGGGCACTTACAAAATTCCCCCGGTCCTCCCCTCAAAATATTATCTCTCACCCCATCAGCTCCCGAATCCGTTCCCGGTGGGTTTTGAGTTTTTGGAGTTTATCGGTCTGGGCCTGGAGTTTGGCCTGTTCTTTGGCGACCACTTCCGCCGGGGCCTTGGCCAGGAAGTCTTCGTTGCTCATCTTGCGTTGGGCCTGGTTGACTTCTTTGCCCAGTTTCTCCAGTTCCCGGTCCAGGCGTTTGGCCTCTTCGGCGAAGTCGATGATGCCGGCCAGGGGCATGAAGATGTCCACCTGGTCCACCACGGCCTTGGCCGAGGCGGCGGGGGGGCCGCCGGCGGAGTTGCAGTGGAGTTCCCGGACCCGGCCCAGGTTCTGGATGGATTGCCGGTGGCGGTTAAGCGTCTCAATGGCCCCGGCGTCGGGGCTGGCGAGGAAGACCTCCACCTGGGTGCCCGGGGGCACGTTCATTTCGCCCCGGATATTGCGGATGGCGGTGAGGGTGGCCATCACCAGGTTCATCTCGGCTTCGGCCCCGGGGTGGTCGAATTTGGGGTCCGCTTGGGGATAGGGCGCCACCATGATGCTCCCCGGGTCGCCGGGGAGTTTTTGCCAGATCTCCTCGGTGATGAAGGGCATGAAGGGGTGCAGGAGGCGGAGCACGGCGCTGAGCACCTGGAGCAGGACTCCCTGGCAGTGGCTGCGGGTGGCCGTGTCCTCTTTATCATAGAGTTGGGGCTTGATGAGTTCCAGGTACCAGTCGCAGAACTCGTGCCAGATGAACTGGTACAGCGTGTTGGCCGCCTGATCGAAGGCGTAGGAGTCCAGAGACTCCCGGGTCTCCCGGATGACCTGCTGGAGGCGGCTCAGGATCCAGGCCTCCACCGGGGTTTTTTCGTCAGCGTCGCCAGCCGGCGGTTGCCGGGTCGAAGCCCTCCAGGTTCATGAAGGTGAAGCGGCAGGCGTTCCAGACCTTGTTGGCGAAGTTGCGGTAGCCGGCGATGCGCTCCTCGGACGAGGCGCACGTCCCGGCCCATGGCGGCGAAGGCGGCCAGGGAGAACCGGAAGGCGTCGGTGCCGTATTTATCCATGAGTTCCAGGGGATCGATGACGTTGCCCTTGGACTTGCTCATTTTCTGGCCTTCCGGGTCTCGTACGAGGGCGTGGATGTAGACTTCATGGAAGGGGACTTCCCCCATGAAGTGAATCCCCATCATCATCATCCGGGCCACCCAGAAAAACAGGATGTCGAAGGCGGTGACCAGGACGCGGGTGGGGTAAAAGAGCTTGAGCTCCGGGGTCGCATCCGGCCAGCCCAGGGTGGAGAAGGGCCACAGGGCCGAAGAGAACCAGGTGTCCAGGACGTCGGTTTCCTGGACCAGGTCGGAGCCGCCGCAGTCCGGGCAGGCGGTAGGGTCCTCCCGGCTGACGATGACCCGGCCGCATTTGGCGCAGGTCCAGGCCGGGATGCGGTGGCCCCACCAGATCTGCCGGGAGATGCACCAGTCCCGGATGTTGGTCATCCAGTCGTAATAGCTCTTGTCCCAGTTGGAGGGGATCAGCCGGGTGCGGCCGTCTTCCACCGCGGCCACGGCCGCCGCGGCCAGGGTCTTGACGGCCACGAACCACTGCTGGGAAACCAGGGGCTCCACCACGGTCTTGCAGCGGTAGCAGTGCCCCACCGGCACGGTGTAAGGCTCCACCTTGACCAGGAGGCCGTCGGCTTTGAGGTCCTGGAGGATCTGGGCCCGGCAGGCGAACCGGTCCATCCCCTGGTATTTGCCGGCCGCGGCGGTCATGAGGCCGGCTTCGTCGATGACCTTGACCGCGGGAAGATCGTGGCGCCGGGCCACCTCGAAGTCGTTGAAATCGTGGGCCGGGGTGATCTTCAGGGCGCCGGTGCCGAAATCCAGGGCCACGTAGGTATCAGTGATGACCGGGATGGGGCGCCCCAATACCGGGAGACTCAGGGTGGCGCCGTGGTATTTCTTGTAGCGCTTGTCTCCGGGGTTGACGGCCACCGCGGTGTCCCCCAGGAGCGTCTCGGGGCGGGTGGTGGCCACGGTGACGCTGCCGTCGCCCTCGGCCAGGGGGTACTTGATGTGGTAGAGGTGCCCGTCGGTGGGTTCGTGCTCCACCTCCAGGTCGGCCAGGGCCGTCTGGCAGCGGGGGCACCAGTTGATGATGTAGTCCCCCTTGTAGATCAGGCCTTCATCATAGAGGCGCACGAAGACCTCCCGCACCGCCCGGGAGAGGCCTGCGTCCATGGTGAAGCGCTCCCGGCTCCAGTCGCAGGAGCAGCCCAGGCGCTTCAGCTGGGTGATGATGTGCCCCCCGGAGGCGGCCTTCCACTCCCAGACCCGCTTAATAAAAGCCTCCCGGCCCAGGGCGTGGCGATCTTTGCCCTCGGCGGCCAGCTGGCGCTCCACCACGTTCTGGGTGGCGATGCCGGCGTGGTCGGTGCCCGGCATCCACAGGGCGTCGAAGCCGTCCATGCGCTTAAACCGGATGAGGATATCCTGAAGCGTGTTGTTGAGGGCGTGGCCCATGTGCAGGACGCCGGTGACGTTGGGGGGCGGAATGACGATGCAGTAGCCCGGCTTGGCCCCGTCCGCCTTGGCGTGGAAGAAGCCTTGCTTTTCCCAATATTGGTACCACGTTGCTTCGATCCGCTGGGGATCGTAGACTTTTTCCAGAATTTCGGTCATATCGGTCCTTGTGCTTGAATCGGCGGTTTTGACCAGCATCCCGGCACCCATGCCCCTGCCCCAACCCCGGAAGCTCGGGGAGATGGATCCTGGGATAGAATCCCCGAAGCTATCCGCATACTTGGCAGGATGGTGACAGGGTGGCAGTAAATGGAGGTCTAAGGGTCTGGGACTCTCCCTCATCAATATTGAGACTAACTATTGAATATCATTGCTAAGTATCATGGAGGCGGGGAGATGTCAAGGGAATTGGGGAGGAGAACGGCAAAGGCTTGACAGTTCCCCGCCGGATTTGATATGACCAACTGGTCATGAATGAAGAAGCGGCCCTCTCGACTTTTCGGCACCTGCCCCCGGACAAGCAGGAGCGGGTGCTGGATGCGGCCCTGGCGGAGTTCGCCGACCAGGGTTATCATCAGGCCTCGCTGAACCGCATGGTGGCCCAGGCGGGCATTGCCAAGGGGTCGCTCTACCAGTATTTCCCCAACAAAGAGGGGATTTTTTCCTATATCTTCCAGTACGCCCTCAAGGTGGTGCGGCGCACCCTGACCACGGTCAAGGAAGAGACCCTGGAAGAGAATTTTTTTATCCGGCTGGAAAAATCCCTCCTGGCCGGAGTCGCCTTCTCCCGGGAGCATCCCCGGATTTTCAGCCTCTATCTCAAGATTCAGCTCGATAACAATGTGCCGTTCCGGGAGGAATTCCTGGCCGCGGTGCGGCGCCACGCCACGGAATATTTCGCCTCCCTGGTGCGCCGGGCCCAGAGCCGGGGTGAACTGCGCCCCGGGGTGCCCCGGGACGCGACGCTGTTTCTCCTGGACGCGGTATTCGACCGCTTCCTCCAGGCCGTGGCGGTCCCGGCCCTGGACGTTACCCTGGGCCTGCACCAGGCCACGGACGCGGTCATCCATAAGCATATCCGGGAACTCATCAGCCTCCTCAAGGAAGGCCTGATGGCGTGATAGCCCTTCGTAGGTGGCGGACCTGCGTGTCCGCCCACAGGCGCACATGGGGCCCCTCGTGAAATATTTTTTTTGCAGCTTATATGACCAGTCGGTCATAAAGGAGGGAGGCTCATGGTCTCGGCAGGCATCCAGGACCCGGCATTGCAGCCCATATATGACAAGGTGGCCGCGGGGAAGCGCCTGAATCGGCAAGACGGCTGCACCCTGTTCGAGAGCCCCGATCTGTTGGGGGTGGGCCGCCTGGCCCAGATGGTCAAGGAGCGCCTCCACGGCCGCAAGGCCTACTACATCTATAATCAGCACATCAACTACTCCAACATCTGCGTCAACGGCTGCAAATTTTGCGCCTTCAGCCGCAAGGCCGGGGAACCCGGGGCCTATGAGATGAGCCTCGACGGAGGTCTTCGCCAAGGTGGAGGAGAGGGCTGACGAGCCCATCACCGAGATTCACATCGTCGGCGGCTGCCACCCCGACCTGCCTTTTACCTATTATCTGGACATGCTCCGGGGCATCAAGGCCCGGCGCCCGGACGTCCACCTCCAGGCCTTCACCGCGGTGGAGGTGGCCCACCTGGCCCAAAAAGCCGACCTGAGTCTGCCCGAGACCCTGGCAGCCCTGAAAGAGGCGGGGTTGGGGTCGCTCCCCGGCGGCGGCGCCGAAGTCTTCAGTCCCCGGGTCCGCCAAAGCCTCTGCCCGGAAAAGCTCTCGCCCGACGGCTGGATCGAGGTGGCCCAGATGGCGCACGGCCTCGATCTCAACACCAATGCCACCATGCTCTACGGCCACCTGGAGAGCGCCGCGGAGCGGGTGGATCATCTGGTCAGGCTGCGGGAAGCCCAGGATGAGACCGGCGGCTTTTTGGCCTTCATTCCCCTGGCCTTCCATCCCGCCAACACCGGCTTGAGCGACCTGGCCGGCCCCAGCGCCATCGACGACCTCAAGACCCTGGCCATCTCCCGGCTGATGCTGGACAATTTTCCCCACATCAAGGCTTTTTGGGTGATGCTGGGCCCGAAACTCTCCCAGATTTCCCTGTGTTTCGGGGTGGACGACGTGGACGGCACGGTGATGGAGGAGCGCATCACCCACATGGCCGGGGCCCAGACCCCCCAGGGCCTGACCCGGTCTCAACTGCAGGCCCTGATCCGGGAGGCCGGCTGCGAGCCGGTGGAACGGGATACCCTGTATAAGATAGTGGCCAGTAGGCAGTAGTCAGTGGGTCAGGATGATAGATACTTTCTGGGGATTAAAGAGTTCCTCTGTTCCCTCTCCCCCAGTGGGGAAGGGGTTAGGGCGAGGGGAAGTGATAGAAGGTTGGCGATGAACAGTCTCATAGAAGAGAACAGACGTCTGGATCCTGACCGAGGCGCAGAAATTGTGGGACCTGGACCTCCTGACCCTGGGGGCTGCGGCCGACCGGGTGCGCCGGCGCCTCAACCCCGGCAACCGGGTCACCTTCGTCATCGACCGCAACATCAACTACACCAATATCTGCATCTCCGGCTGCCGCTTTTGCGCCTTTTACCGGCCCCCCGGGGCCGCGGACGGCTATGTCCTGGCCTGGGACGAACTGGCCGCCAAACTCCAGGAACTCAAGGATCACGGCGGCAGCGGCGTGCTCCTCCAGGGCGGCCTCAACCCCGAGTTGCCCCTGGACTATTACCTGAAACTCGTGAGTTTCATCCGGGGCTTCGGCCTGGCGGTCCACGGCTTCTCCCCGCCGGAGATTTTTTATCTGGCGGAAAACAACCGGCTCAGCCTGGAAGAACTTATCCGCCGCCTGATGGACGCGGGACTGAACTCCATCCCCGGGGGCGGGGCCGAAATCCTGGTGGACCGGGTGCGGCAGCAGATTTCGCCGCAAAAATGCTCCACCTCCCAGTGGCTGGCGGTCATGGCCGCGGCCCACCGCCAGGGCCTCAAAACCAGCGCCACCATGATGTTCGGCCACCTGGAGACCCGGGCCGAACGGCTCGAACACCTGTTCAGGATTCGGGAACTCCAGGACGAAACCGGCGGCTTCACCAGTTTCATCCCCTGGACCTACCAGCCCGGGGGCACCCACCTGACGGGCCAGACCCTGGGCGCGGTGGAGTACCTGAAAATGCTGGCCATCTCCCGCCTGGTGCTGGATAACGTGCCCCACCTCCAGGTCTCCTGGGTGACCCAGGGACCCAAGGTGGCCCAGGTGGCGTTGAAATTCGGGGCCGACGACTTCGGCTCCACCATGCTGGAAGAAAACGTGGTGGCCGCCGCCGGGGTGGGCTTCCGCCTGACGCAGGCCGAAATCGAAACCCTGATCCGCCAGTGCGGCTATGAGCCGCAGGTGCGGGATCATCGGTATAACTTGGCAGGGAGCGGTGAGCAGTGACGGGAGGCGAGATATGCCGCCATGGGTCAGGCTTCCACCTATGCCCTGCACTGGCAGATGCCGTGCCCTGAACACTTTTCTGTTTCTGGTTCCCAAGCTCCAGCTTGGGAACCCCATTGCAGGCAAAGCTCCTGCTTTGCGAGGAACATCTATTTAGCCGGCATCGCACCGGCAGGAGCCGGTGCCACTGACGTTCCCAAGCCGGAGCTTGGAACGAGGGAATATGAAACCAGAAATCGCCATCATCGCCCGGGTGGGGGCGCATAAGGCCTTGGCGGCGGCGGGGTTCACGCCGCACCGCACCGAGGTCTACCCCACGCCTTATGGCGACAGCCGGCCGGTGCATTGGTTCCGGCATAAGGGCATTGATTTTGTCGTCCTGTCCCGGCACGGGGAGGCGGGCTACGAGATTTCGGCGCCGTTTATCAATGCCCGGGCCAATCTCTATGCCTTGAAGGCGCTGGGGGTGGGCAAGATCCTGGCCTGGGTGGCGCCGGGGTCGCTGAATCTTGAGATGGCCCCGGGGGACCTGGTGGCGCCCCACGACGTGCTGGACGAAGGCAAAGGCGGCCCCCACACCTTCTATCCCGGCGTGGGGTGGGGTTTTATCCGGCACAACCCCCTGTTCTGCCCGGAGCTTAGGTCCGCGATGCTGGGGGCGCTGGCCGGGGTGCCGTTTACGGTGCATGACCGGGCGGTCTACGTGGCCACCACGGGCCCGCGCCTCGAGACCGCGGCGGAAATCCGCAAGTTCGGCCTCCTGGGGGGCGACCTGGTGGGCCAGACCCTGGCGCCCGAGGTCTTTCTGGCCCGGGAACTGGAGTTTTGTTACACGGCCCTGACCTACGTGGTGAATTACGCCGAAGGCTTGGTGGACCGGCCCTATCAGCCCGGGGTGCTCTTTGAAGGGCTGGCCACCCCGGCGGAAGTGGAGCGGGTGCGGGCGCTGGAAGCGGCCTTCCCGGAAATTACTCCTCCGGCTGCTGCCGGCGCTGGCCGAAACTTCCCGGCGCTGTCCCTGCCCCCGGCTCATGGAACGCTACCGCCTGAGGGGCGACATCAATGATGACTGGCGGACCTGGGTGAGATGATGGGGGAAAGGGAAAAGAGGCGAAAAGAAGAACAAAGCTGGGTCATCAAGCGCGTTCATGCCAAATCTCGCCCCCCTCACCCCAGCCCTCTCCCCGAAGCGGGGGGAGGGGATAGGTAAGGTCGCCGGGTGTGGATGATGACAGAGTCTCAAATCTGTCCCATGCTTTTTCCTCGCCCCCAATGGGGGAGAGGGTCAGGGTGAGAGGGAGGTAGTCTCTCGGAGCAAGAAGTGCGTTAGCGAAATTATAGCAATCGCCAAAAGTTCTTGCCGCTCCGGGGAGCCTGATAATCTCCCCTGCCCCCCTTGAAACAAGGGGGGGAACTGCAAGGAATTTCTGTTAAAGTCCCCCTTTGAAAAAGGGTGGAGGTAGATTTAGGGTATAGGATTAGAAAAAAGAAGGCGCAGAGGGAAAGTGCTCATCTAACGCTTGAAGATGAGTGGGTTGAGAAGATAACGGCTAGATAGCGCTCGCTTTTACAGAATCACCTCAAATACACCTTCATGGAACGCTGCTCTCTCCCCTGGGGGGAATAGAGGGAAAGCTGGTGAGTTTGCGGCGAATAACTCGCACGGCGTGAACAAAAGAGAGCCGGTCCGGGTCTTCATCCGCAAGAGGGCAGCTTCAAGCAACAGGGCCAGGATGGCGAAGTGGGCCATCAGGAGGCAGAAGAACTATGGCGCACCAGGTAAGGCCTCTAGCTGAGAAGGAATATGAGAGATAAAAGAAAGTGGGTTTTAAATAAATAGAAGGAAGTCTAAATCTAAAAGAGTTAGAGATACAGGGAGGAAAGCTAAAGAGAAGGAGATTTTAGGGATAGAGAATAGAGGTGAAACTAGATAAATGGGTTATGCTATGGAGAAGACTGAGAACTGATAATAGATGAAAAGCAAGAAGACGACATTGGTGTTGAGACTGAGGTACTATGGAGATGGGTAAATAAGACTAAGGTAAGAAAGATAGGAGAGAAGCTGCTAACAGGAGAACAGAAAGTTTTTGCTGATACAACAGAGCAGTTAAGACTAAGTGGTAAGGGAATGCTGAGAAAGAGAGAAGATAAAGAAATAAAGGTAAGAGAGGCACAGCATAATAGGCTAAGAGAGGGAAGAAAGATATAGGAGAAGGTAATTTAGCTAGTAAAATAGAAGGAGATCTGGGAAAGAAACAGCAAGTGGGTGAAGTTTAAAAAGAAAGAGACAAAGAGTATCTGGGGAAAGGAGCTTTTAAAAGTTGGGAAAAAGGAAGTAAGAAGGCTGAGTAGTTGGAGTACTAATAGGAAAACTACAGGGTGATGAAGAAAAGACTAAAAAAGAGAGAAAGAAGGTAAAAGGAAAATTTGGTGAATAAGGTGGAGATGGGGCAGACTATATGGTAATGCAATTGCTTGAAGGCTATAAAAAAAATCTAGTCAGAGCTTGCGAAATCGCGGATTTGTCCGTCACCTTGATCCGGTAGGCGGGATAAAACAACGACTGAATAGGTAAGGACAGAAAGAGCAGCAACTAGAGGTAGGAGGAATGCATGGAGAGAGACAAGGAGAAGAAGAAAAAAAAAAATAAAAGAGAGGGAAGAAAAAGAAGAAGAGAAATGAGAAGAGAGGTAGAAAAAAAAAAAGAATAAAAGGTGGATAAAGGGAAGGTCTAGGCCACAAACCGCAGGCTGATATAATAGGCAAACTGGCTGCGTTTGTGAAGTTATGTAATTGTTCGTGCCATCAGAGAGCCTCCGCTAATAGGTTGACACAGGAAACCACAGAATTAATGTAAAGTGGGAAGGGGCGGGTAAAAGGTGAATTCGCCATGATTGATAACTGCTGCTCACTGCTTACGGCTCACGGCTCACTGACAAATGATTGCTCACGTCAGCAAATGGGTCCTGCCGGTGGATCAGCCGCCCATCCGGGACGGGGCGGTGGTGGTGCAAGGCGACCGGATTGCCGCGGTGGGCCCGGCGGCGGAAGTCTTGTCCGGGTTTACGGATCTGATCTGCGACCACGGCGACGGCGCCATCCTGCCCGGGGTGGTGAACTGCCACGTCCACCTGGAGTTCTCGGCCCTGGCCGGCAAGGTGCCGCCCCAGGCGCGCTGGGAGGACTGGCTGGAGGCGACCCTGGCGGCGTATGGGGCGCTGGCGCCCGGAGAAGTGGAGGCCGGCATTGCCCGGGCCATGGACGCTTTATGGCAGAGCGGCACGGTATTGGTGGGGGAGGTGACTAACACCGGGGCCTCCTGGCCGCACCTGGAATCCGGCCCGCTCTCCTACCACCTGTTCTATGAATGTCTGGGGTTCGACCTCCTGGAGCAGTTCAATCTTCCGGAGGCCTTCCCCTGGTTCGGCCGGCCTGAGGTGGCGGCGCCGCCATGGGTCTCGGCCGCGGCCCATGCGCCCTATTCCGTATCCGCCGCCTTGTTCCGGGCCATCGCGGCGTGGAACGCCGCCCGGTCGGGGCTGCAGATGGTGCACCTGGCCGAATCCCAGGCGGAAATTGACTTTTTGGCGGCAGGCAACGGCTTCTTTGAGGGCCTGCTGAAACGCCGGGGACGCTGGGTTCCGGATTTTCAGCCCCCGGGGGCGGATGCCGCCGCTTATCTCGAGGGCCTGGGATTTCTGGGGCCCCGGACCCTCACGGTCCACGGGACCCAGCTGAGCTGCGGCGGATTGCGACCTCCTGGCCGGAACCAAGACCTGGCTGGTGCTGTGCCCCCGGGCCAACCGCTACACCGGCGCCGGGGCGCCGCCGGTGGCGGAGCTGCTTAAGGCCGGGGTGAACCTGGCCCTGGGCACCGACTCCCTGGCGGGGAACTGGGACCTGAATCTCTTTGGGGAGATGCTCTGGCTTTACCAGAATTTTCCCGCCTGGCCCGGGGATCTCTGGCTGCGCCAGGGGACCCTGAACGGCGCCCGGGCCCTGGGCCGGGACCGGGAATTCGGCAGCCTGACACCCGGCAAAAAGGCGGCCCTGGGGTTCATTCCGCTCACGGGAAGCCAGGATTTCTGGGGTGAACTCTTTGCCGCCGGGGCGGCCGGGAAGTGGCGCTGGCTGGGATGATTCGCCCGGGAAGTGAGGCTGTCAGGGGCGGGTTTTAAACCCGCCCCTACCGAAGCTCGCATCGATCATTTTACGGTTGGATGAATATCGTCGAGCGAACCATGGATAAAGGGAGACTCTCATGACGGCCAAGGCCCGAGTCGGGCGCATTGCCTATCTCAACGTGCTGCCCATCTATTTCGCCCTGGAGCACATTTTCGGCGAAAACGGCTTCCACCTGGTGCGGGGCACCCCGGCGGAGCTCAACGCCCTGATGCGCCGGGGCGAGGTGGACCTGGGCTCCATCTCCGCCATGGAGTATGGCCGCACTTTTCGAGATTATTTGCTCCTGCCCGACCTGTCCATCAGTTCCAAGGGGGCGGTGGGGAGCGTCCTCCTGTTCAGCCGGGTGCCCTTTTCCCGCCTGGACGGGCGGACTATTCGGGTCAGCGCCGCCTCGGCCAGCGGCGCCGCCCTGGTCAAAGTTCTGATGGCCGAGCTTTTTGAGGTCCAGCCCCGTTACCAGCGGAGTCAACTGGCGGGCGTGCCCCTGGCCGATGCGGCCGCGGTCATGGCCATCGGCGACGAGGCCCTGCGGCTCAAAGCCGCGGGGGCCATGCCCTTTGAACTGGACCTGGGGCAGGCCTGGCAGGAACTCACCGGCCTGCCGTTCGTCTTTGGGGTCTGGGCCGTGCGCCGGGACTTTGCCGAAGCTCAGCCCGAAGCTACCGCTACCCTGCACCGGCTGCTGCTCCGGTCCCGGGATTGGGGCCTGAGGTCTTTGCCGGAGTTGAGCCGGATCGCCGGGCCCTCCTTCAGCATGACCCCGGCCCAGATCCTGGCTTATTTCCGCCAGCTCAATTACTCCCTGGACCCGGAACACGAGGAAGGCCTGGCGACATTCTTTAATTATTTGTATAACCTGGGAGAAATGGCGGAAGAACCGCGGTTGGAGTATTTTCGGGAGCGTAGCAGCGGTCACGGCAGCTTGCCGCTTATAAGGGACTGATTGTCATTCGGATGAGTGAAGACTTACGTGAATCGAGATGTGGAATGGCAATGATGATGGTAAGCTAAATGGATACTAGATAATTATTGCATTAATTAGTGGTCTTATCTTATGTTTATTGACAGAACTTCTTTAATGTATGGTGCGCACTGCGCACCCTACGACTACGACTTATGGCTTATCAATCAAAGGCTGACTGCTGATAGCTGAAAGCTGACTGCTTCCCCGAAGGGGATCACATGGGTTATCGGAATTTGCAGGATTTTATCTCCCGGCTGGAGCAGGCCGGGGAGTTGGTGCGGATCAAGGAGCCGGTGAGCCCGTATCTGACGATCACCGAAATCACCGACCGGGTCTGCAAGGCCGGGGGTCCGGCCCTGTTGTTCGAAGCCGTGCCGGGCTATGAAATGCCGGTGTTGATGAACGCCTTCGGGTCCATGCGGCGCATGTGCCTGGCCCTGGAGGTGGAGTCCCTGGACGACATCGCGACAGACCTCCTGAGCTTCATGGAGGCGGAAGCCAACACCCTGATGAAGAAGCTCAAGCTGATTCCCAAGCTGGCCCGCCTGGGCCGGATGTTCCCCAAAGAGGTGAGCAAGGCCCCGTGCCAGGAGGTTATCCTCCGGGGCGAGGACGCCGATCTGACCAAGATCCCGGTCCTGACCTGCTGGCCCGATGACGGCGGCCCCTTCATCACCCTGCCGGTGGTCTTTACCCACCACCCGGAAACGGGGAAGCGCAACGTCGGCATGTATCGCCTCCAGGTCTATGACGCCAAAACCACCGGGATGCACTGGCACGCCCACAAGGGCGGGGCCCAGCATTACCGGATCGCCGAGGCCCGGGGCGAGGCGCTGCCGGTGGCGGTGGCCATCGGGCCCGACCCCGCGGTGACCTATGCGGCCACCGCGCCCCTGCCGGAAGATATCGACGAGATCCTCTTCGCCGGGTTCCTCAGGGGTGAGGCGGTGGAGATGGTGCCCTGCGTCACCCAGCCCCTGTTGGTCCCGGCGGAATCCCAGATCGTCCTGGAAGGCTATGTTGACCCGGGGGAGAGGCGCACGGAAGGCCCCTTCGGCGACCACACCGGCTATTATTCCCTGGCGGATGACTACCCGGTGTTCCACCTCACCGCCATCACCCAGAGGCGGAACCCCATTTATCCGGCCACCATCGTGGGGCGCCCCCCCATGGAAGACTGTTTTATGGCCAAGGCCACGGAGCGCATCTTCTTCCCCCTGATGCAAAAGACGTTGCCCGAGATGGTGGACATGAACCTGCCGGTGGAGGGCGTCTTCCACAACCTGGCCTTTATCTCCATCGACAAGCGCTACCCCGGCCACGCCCGCAAGGTGATGCACGCCATCTGGGGCATGGGGCAGATGATGTTCACCAAGATCATCATCATCTACGACCGGGACGTGGACGTGCAGGACCTGTCCCAGGTGCTGTGGCGCCTCGGGAACAACGTGGACCCCCGGCGGGACGTGGTGTTTGCCGACGGTCCGGTGGATGCCCTGGACCATGCCTCGCCCCTGCCGCGCTACGGCTCCAAGATGGGGATCGACGCCACCCGGAAGTGGCCCGAGGAGGGGTTTACCCGTCCCTGGCCCGAGGTGATCCGCATGGACCCGGAAATCAAGCGGCAGGTGGATGAACTGTGGCCGAAACTGGGCTTGACTTGAAAATGAAAAAATCTCACGCAAAGACGCCAAGGCGCAAAGGCGCAAGATGAACCGCTACGTCATCGCCATCACCGGGGCCTCGGGCATGATCTATGCCCGGGAACTGCTGGCCTATTTCGCCGGCCGCCCTGACCTGGAATTGCACGCGGTGATCTCCGGGGCCGGGGAGCAGGTGTTGAACCTGGAGTTAGGGCTCGACCCCGGGGCTCTGGCCCCCGGGGCCATCTGGCACCGGGTGGACGACTTCACCTCGGGCCTGGCCAGCGGCTCGTTTCGGGCCCAGGCCATGGTGGTGATCCCCTGCTCCATGGGGTCGCTGGGGGCCATCGCCACCGGGGTGGGCCGCAACCTCATCCACCGGGCCGGGGAGGTTTTTCTGAAAGAGCGGCGGCCCCTGATCCTGGTGGTGCGGGAGACGCCCTTGAGCCTCATTCACCTGCGGAACCTGGTCCGGGCCGCGGAGGCGGGGGCCACCATTTTCCCGGCCTGCCCCGGGTTCTACCACCGGCCCCAGGACCTGACCGAACTGGCCCGCCAGTTTGCCGGCCGCGTCCTGGACCACCTGGGCCTGGAGCACCGACTGACCCGGCGCTGGGGCGAGGGGTGAGCCCCGGTAAACTCGCACCTACCGGAGAGAGCTTCCATGTTCTGGTATCTTTACCTGGCGGCCGTGGCGGTGGCGACCTGCCTCCACCTGTGGCTGGGAAGGCGGCCGGTCTCGGCTGGCCGGTGCGTCGAAGTGCTGCTGCTCTACCTGCTGGTGGTCTTTGTGGGGGTGGGGGGGCTGATCGGCTTCCTGGGGCACACCTTCATGGCCCGGGAAATTGCTGTGAAGATCGGGTGGCAACCGAGTCCTTTTCAGTTTGAAGTGGCCGTGGCCAACCTGGCCTTCGGGGTCCTGGGAATCATGTGCATTTGGCAGCGGCGGGGATTTTGGACGGCCACCGGCATCGGGTATGGCATCTTTTTGCTGGGCTGCGCCTACGGGCACTTCAGGGATATGACGCGGCACGGCAATTTGGCGCCGTATAACGTCGGCCCAGTGCTGTGGCTCAACGACCTAGCGATTCCCGTGGTTATTCTGCTGTTACTCCTGTTGCGCCGTTATCTGGCCTCCAGCCAGGCTGACCTCCCGGCAGCCGACCCATAAGGATTTTTTCGGGTGAGACGTCCCATGACCGGCAATCTGAGTTCGACGCTTAGACGCTTTTGGCATAATCTGGTTGAACTGTTGGAGATGATCAAGATCGGCCACAGCGTCCTGGCCCTGCCCTTCGCCTTCATGGGGGCTTTGCTGGCGGCTCGGGGTTTGCCGGACGCTCGGACCCTGTTCTTCATCCTGGTGGCCATGGTGGGGGCCCGGAGCGCCGCCATGGCCTTCAATCGCCTGGCGGATGCGCGGTTTGACGCCGCCAATCCCCGCACCGCGGACCGGGCCCTGCCCGCCGGCAAGATCAGTCGGCGAGCCACCATCCTGTTTATCGGGGCGAGTGCGGTTCTCTTTATGGGGGCGGCGGCGCAACTCAACCGAACCTGCCTGGCCCTGTCTCCCGTGGTCCTCCTGGTGATCCTGGGGTATTCCTACACCAAGCGGTTTACCATGGGGTCCCACCTGGTCCTGGGGCTGAGCCTGGGATTGGCCCCGGTGGGGGGCTGGCTGGCGGTTCGGGGCGCCCCGGGCCTTTCAGTCCTGGTTTTGGCGGGCGCGGTGCTCTTCTGGGTGGCGGGCTTCGATGTCCTCTATGCCCTTCAGGACGAGGAGTTTGACCGGCGGGTGGGGCTTTTTTCTCTGCCGGCCCGGGTAGGGGCGACCTGGGCCCGGCGTCTGGCGGCTCTTTGCCACCTGGTGGCAGCCTTGGGTTTTGCCGTCACCGGACGGCTGGCCGGTTTGGGTCCCATCTATGCCGGGGCCCTGGCGGTAAGTGCCCTGATCCTCCTGGCGCAGCACGTGCTTTTGTCCATCCGGGAGCCGCACCGCCTGCCTCCCGCCTTCTTTACCCTCAACGGTCTGGTGGGTTTAGCCCTGGGTCTGGCCACCTGGATCAGCCTGGCGATCTGAACCAGAGATTTTTTTATCACTGGTAAAGATTTTCTCCTTGACAAAGATTTTTCTTCCAACTTATAATGTAGTCGCCCTTAATGGGGTAATGACATTGGTCTTGAATAGCGAGGAAGGAGGGGAATGGGTAGCAAAGCTTCGTCCGATTCGAGACCGCTAACTGTGGCAAAAAAATTTAGGGGGGGACCAATCATGAAGAACAAGATGTACGTGTTAGGTGTGGCAGCGCTGGTGGCGGCTATGCTGGCGATGTCGGGCGTGGCCCAGTCTGCCATGTGGGTCGGTGCGGAACTCGGGGGGAATTTCAATTCATATCCGGATATCTCGGTGACTACCCCGGTGGGGGTTAGCCGAACTGCCGCCACCGAGGTCAGGCCATCGGTGATCGGCGGGGTGACCATCGGTTACGATTTCGTCAATGCCGGCTTTGGGGCTTATGCCTATCCCGACTGGATGAAATATTTCAGCTTTGCCATGGATTATACCTACAACAAAATGGACGTTCAGGCTGGCGGCCCGGGCCTCGGGGCTTTTTTTGCGCCCAGTTCCAGACTGCATGGTTCGGAGTCTGCCTTGACTTTCCTGTTCATGTTCCATTATGGTTTCATGCCTGATTCCGAAGTGCCGTCGGGCCGGATTAATCCTTACCTCGGGATCGGGCCTGCCATTGTGTGGACCAAAGTGGAAGGCACGATACCGGTTTATCATTTTCCCGCTGTCCCGGGCTATTATGCTTCCTCGAACGGCGGCGATAATGCCATGAACGTCGCCCTGGTGGTGGAACCCGGCATGCGGTTTGTGGTCCTCCCGAATGTCTCCATCGATGTGGCCATGCGGTGGCGCTATTCTGCGCCGTCCTATGAAGTCCATGGCGTCACGATCAAGGCGAACTCGCTGAACCAGTTTGCTCCGTTGGTTCGGGCCAGCTACCACTTCTAAGCCTTTAACCTTGATTGCTTAAACGGCGGCCTCCGGGCCGCCTTTTTTTTGACTGCTTTCCCCGGCATTGATCTTCCGGCGGTTTCCGCCCGGTTCACCCCGACTTATGCCGCTAAGCGTATAACAGCCTTGTGGAGCCCGGCCTAAAGATGATATGGTGAGACGGCTGCCTTGGGGCGGCGTTACTCAGCGCTACTAACGGAATAGTTCCTGCACCCTGATGTTTTTCCAGCAATTGATCAATGGCCTGACCACCGGCAGTGTTTATGCCCTCATCGCCCTGGGCTATACCATGATCTATGGCATTTTGGGTCTGATCAATTTCGCCCAGGGGGAAATCTACATGTGCGGCGCCTTTGTGGCGGTGCTGCTCCTGGCCACCGGGAAAGTCAATTTCTTCCTGGCCTTTCCCCTGGGGATGGGCGCGGCCGCCCTCCTGGGCGTGCTCCTGGAGAGGGTGGCTTTCCGGCCCTTGCGGGGTTTCCATCCCCTGGTGCCCCTTATCAGCGCCATCGGCGCCTCCATTTTTCTCCAGAGCCTGGCCCTGCTCCTGTTCGGTCCCATGGACCGGCCCTTTCCCATCCAAGTTACCTTCAGCACCATCAACATCGCCGGCCTGCCGGTGTCCACTTTGCAAATTGCCATCCTGGCCGCAGCCTTGGGATTCATGGGCCTGCTGGTAGTCTTTGTGCGCTATACCACCTACGGCAAGGCCATCGTCGCCTGCGCCCTGGACCGGGACACGGCCCGGCTCATGGGCATCAACGTGGACCGCATGGTCTCCCTGACTTTTCTGTTGGGCTCCGCCCTGAGCGGGGCTGCCGGCATCATGATGGCCGTCTACTACAATGCCACTTACCCGCGCATGGGGCTGCTGCCGGGCCTCAAGGCCTTCAGCGCCGCCGTCCTGGGCGGGGTGGGCAACATCCCCGGGGCCATCCTGGGGGGCCTGCTCCTGGGAGTGGCGGAAAGTCTCGGGGCGGCCTACATCTCCTCAGGTTTCAAGGACGCCATCGCCTTTGCTATCCTCATTCTGGTGCTGCTCATCCGGCCCCAGGGCATCCTGAGGGGCCGGGGGGACTGAGATGGCCGCCTACGTCCTGCATCTGGCCATCCTGGCCGCCATCTATATCATCCTGACCCTGAGCCTCAACCTGATCATCGGCTACGCCGGCCAGGTTTCCCTGGGCCATGCCGCCTTCTACGGCATCGGGGCCTATGCCTCGGCCCTGGTGTCGCTGAATTGGCACTTCCCGTTCCCCGCCGCCGCGCTGGCGGCTATGCTGGTGGCCGGGCTGTGCGGGTTGGGTCTGGGGTTGCCGACCCTGCGGCTCAAAGAGGATTACCTGGCCATCGTCACCCTGGGCTTCGGGGTGATTGTGGACCTGATCTTCCTCAACCTGGAAGTCACCGGGGGACCCGACGGTCTGCCGGGGATCCCGCCTCCCGCTTTTTGGGGGCTGAATTTCCGGACGCCCTGGCTCTACCTGGTCCTGGCCATCGTTACCGTCCTCCTGGTCCTGGCCGCAACGTCCCGCCTGGTGGATTCCTACCATGGACGGGCCCTCCGGGCCATCCGGGACCACGAGATCACCGCCCAGGTCATGGGGATCAACACCCCGGCCTATAAGGTCATCATTTTCACCCTGGCAGCGAGCCTGGCCGGCCTGGCCGGTTCTCTCTATGCTCATTACATTACCTTTATCAACCCCGAGAGCTTCGGCCTCCACGCCTCCATTCTCATCCTGACCATGGTGGTGCTGGGGGGCATGGGCTCCATTGCCGGCTCGGTGCTGGGGGCGGTGATCCTGACGATCCTCCCCGAATTGTTGCGCCAGGCCCACGCCTACCAGGAACTGATCTATGGCGGGCTTCTGGTGCTCCTGCTCATCTGGCGCCCGGAAGGGATCATGGGCCGGGGCAAATTGAGCCTGAAGTTTTTGAAGCGGGAGGGGTGAGAGTGGTCGGTGTTTCCTTGCCGGCCTGGCTCATCTCAAGTTTCCTTCCACCCGGCTCATCTCAAACTCACTGACCATGCTGACTCTTAAAAGCGTCCAGGCCGGATATGGCCGTTTGCCGGTGCTCAAGGGCATCTCCGTTCACGTGCGGCCCGGCGAGGTGGTGACCTTGATCGGCGGCAACGGCGCCGGCAAGACCACCACCCTGCGCACCATTTCCGGGCTGCTGCCCCCCCGGAAGGGGGCCATCGAGTTCGCCGGCCATGACCTCACCCGGCTGCCCGCAGAGCGCATCGTCACCCTGGGCCTGGCCCTGGTGCCGGAAGGCCGCCGGGTCTTCCGCACCCTGAGCGTCACCGCCAACCTGGAACTGGGGGCCTATCACCGCCGGGATAAGAGCGAGGTGCGCCGGGACCTGGAGGAAATCCGGGCAGCGCTTCCCCATCCTCAAGGAGCGGGCCCACCAGGCCGCGGGCACCCTTTCCGGCGGCGAACAGCAGATCCTGGCCATCGGCCGGGCCCTCATGGCCCGTCCCCGCCTCTTGATGCTGGACGAGCCTTCCATGGGGCTGGCCCCCCGGATGGTCACCCAGGTTTACCAGATCCTGGCGGAACTCAAGGCCCAGGGCACCACCATCCTCCTGGTGGAACAGAACGCCCGGGCGGCTCTCAAGGTGGCCGACCGGGGCTACGTGCTGGAGACCGGACGCATCATCCTGGACGGCACCGCCGCGGATTTGCGCGACGACCCGGAAGTGCAGCGGGCCTATTTGGGCAAGGGATATCAGGAAGTGTGGGAATGAAACGCCGGGCAAACGGGGAAGACGGCGATACAAGGGTAAGTGGTATCGGTGTGCATCAGCGTTTATCGTCTGTTTCCTCTTTCCTTTTCCCCAAGGGTCTTGACATGCTTGAAGTCGACGGCTTAAGTAAATCCTTCGGGGGCGTCCAGGCCCTGACCGACGTCTCGTTTGCGGTGGCCGAAGGCGAGATCGTCGGGTTGATCGGCCCCAACGGCGCCGGCAAGACTACCTGCTTCAACCTGATTAACGGCTTGCTGCCCCCCAGCGCCGGCGGTATCCGGCTGGGCGGCACCGAGATGGTGGGCCTGCCCCCCTACCGCCGGGCCCGCCTGGGCCTGGCCCGGACTTTCCAGAATATCCAGCTCTTCGGGGGCATGACCGTGCTGGAAAACGTCCTCGCCGGCTATCACCTCCACCAGCAAGTGGGAGTGCTTACCGCCCTCCTGCCTCTGCCCCGGGTGAGAAGGGCCCAGGCCGAAAATCGCCGCCTGGCCTTAAGCTTCCTGGAACTGGTGGGCCTGGGAGGCAAGGAGGCCGAACCCGCCGAGGCCCTGGCCTACGGCGACCAGCGGCGCCTGGAAATCGCCCGGGCTTTGGCCCAACAACCGCAGCTCCTGCTCATGGATGAGCCCGCCGCCGGCCTCAACCCCCGGGAGACCGAGGACCTCATGGCCCTGATGGAGAAACTCCTGGCCCTGGGTATTACCCTGCTGGTCATCGAACACGACATGACCCTGGTTATGGGCCTGTGCCACCGGATCGTCGTCCTGGACCACGGCCAGGTCATCGCCGCAGGCCTGCCCGGGGATATCCGCCGGGACCCCCGGGTCATCGAGGCCTACCTGGGCCGGGAAGAAGATGATGGTTGATTGATTTATGCGAGCGGGGGCTAAGTGCCCAGCCCTTCACGTTAGGCGACACAATACTTCCGCCCAAGCCCTTACCCCCAATCCCTTCGGGGGCGGGAGGGGAGTTTAGGGGGAGGGCGGGGAAATCTTTGGTAAGAAGTCCTGGTTTACCCTCAACGAAAAACCAAAGGAGGAGGCCATGGCGATCTTCGACCAAGATATGGAGCAGATGGGACGGGAGGAGTTGGCTCAGATGCAGTTGGAGCGGCTCCAGGCCACCCTCACCCGGGTCTACAAGAACGTCACGTTCTACAAGAAGAAGTTCGACGAACTCGGTTTCCTCCCCGAGGATTGCCAGTCCCTCGAGGACCTGGCCCGCCTGCCTTTCACCACCCGCCACGATCTGGCCCGGGCCTATCCCTATGAGATGTTTGCCGTCCCCCTCCGGGAGGTGGTGCGCATCCACTCCTCCACCGGCAGCCCCGGCAACCCCATCGTCATGGGCTACACCAGCCGGGACCTGCGCCACTGGGCCAAGTTGGCCGCCCGCATCCTCACCGCCGCCGGGGTGGACCGGGACGACGTGGTCCAGGTGACCCTGAGCTACAGCCTCTTGACCAGCGCCTTCGGCATCCATTACGGCGTCGAGCTCCTGGGGGCCTCGGTGATCCCCAGCGGCCCGGGGTTCACCGCCCGCCAGGTCCAGGTGATGCGGGACTACCGCACCACCGTCCTGGTCTCCACCCCGTCCTACGCCCTGGTGCTGGCCGACGAAATGGAGGCCATGGGAGTGGACCCCAAGAGCCTCCACCTCAAGCTGGCCCTCCTGGCCGGGGAGCCCTGGACCGAGGCCATGCGGGCCGAAATCGAGAGCCGCCTCTTCTGCACCGCCCTGGACCACTACGCCCTGTCCGAGGCCATGGGTCCGGGGGTGGCCGGGGAGTGCGCCGCCCACCCGCTTTCCGGCATGCACCTCAGCGAGGACCACTTTCTGCCCCAGGTCATCGACCCGGTTACGGGGGAGCTTCTTCCCGAAGGCCAACTGGGGGAGCTGGTCATCACCACCCTCACCCGGGAGGCCACGCCCCTGGTGCGCTTCAAGACCGGCGACCTGGTGCGCCTGTTTTACGAGCCCTGCCCCTGCGGCCGGACGCTGGCCCGCATGAGCCGCATCGAGGGCCGGGCCGACGAAGTGGTCATCGTCAAGGGAACCAACATCTTTCCCACCCGGGTGGGGCAGGTCCTGGCCGCCATCCGGGGGGAGGAGCCGGCCTATCAGCTGGTGGTGGGCCGGGAGGGGCACCTGGACTACCTGGAGGTCAGGATCGAGGTCCGGGAGGAATTGTTCTGCGACAAGATGACCAAACAGCGGGAACTCTTGCAGGAGATCGGCCACAAGCTGGCCCAGGGCATCGGCGTCCAGCCCCGGGTAAAACTGGTGGAACCGGGCTCGCTGAACCGCGCGCCAGGAGACCTCGCCCCTGGTGATTGATTTACGCCAGGGAGTTCGTTAGCCTGGGATGGGTAGGGACCTGAGGCAGGGCTCATGCAGCTCCTGAAGATTCTCGCCATCGCTGGTTTGCTCCTCATGCTGGCGGCGGGCTGCGCCCGGGTGCCGGCGCCGTCGGCCGGCCTGGAACCGTCGTTGGGCGAGGCGAAGATCTTTGACTATCACGGCGTCAGGATCAACTATTATGAGGCCGGGCAGGGGCCGCCGGTCATCCTCCTGCATGGGTTCGGGGGCTTCCGCCTATTCCTGGCGGTTTCTGGCCCCGGTATTGGCCCGGGATCACCGGGTTTTGACGATTGACCTTAAGGGCTTCGGTCTATCGGCCAAGCCCGAGGACGGCAAATATGCCCTCCGCGACCAGGCCGACATGGTGGCGGCGTTCATCCGCACCCGTGACCTGCATGACCTGGTGGTGATCGGCCATTCCATGGGCGGCGGCGTGACCCTCATGGCCTATTTAAAGGTGGCCGGGGACGACCCGGCCCGGATCAAGAAACTGGTGCTCATCGACAGCGCCGGCTACCCCCAGAAGATGCCCTTGTTTATCTGGCTCGCCAAGGTGCCCGGACTCGGTTCGGTGGGCAGCCAACTGCTCCCGCCCCGGTTCGCCACCGCCATGGTGCTGAGAAAATGTTATTATCATAAAGACCGGATTACCGACGAGCAGATCGACACCTATGCCTATTACGGCAGTCTGCCCGGGGCCCGGGAGGCGATTGTGGCCACCGCCCAGCAGATCATGCCGGCGGATATCGAGGCGATCACCTCCCAATACCCCACCATCAGCGTGCCGGTCCTGATTATCTGGGGGGCCGAGGACGAGGTGGTGCCCCTGTCGGTGGGAGAGCAGTTCAAGCGGGATATCCCCAACGCGCAACTGGTGATCCTGCCCGAATGCGGCCACATGCCGCCGGAAGAGGAACCCCAGGAGACAACGCGACTGGTCAAGGAATTCTTAAAAAAATAGCGCTTAATAGCCTATTATTAAGCAAGGGACAGCCTCACCAGAAAAAATGAAAAAAACTGGTGGCACAGGCGTCTCGCCTGTGCAGTCTTTTAGAATTACCAGGAGGACTCTACCCCATTGGCAAGACCCGGGGAGAATCTATTTTCTAACCTGGCGTTGTAGAAAAGGGGAAGTGCTTTCTTCCGAGGACCGCACCATTGCTTTAGAGGCGCTCCAATATTGGGATGGCCGCAAATGGACCCTGTATGCCGCGGTCATCATGCCCGACCATGTGCATGCCCTGGCGCAGCCGTTGCCTTTGCCTCAAAGCAGCGGGGTCTTTGACCTGGCAGAGATTATCCATAGTGTCAAGAGCTTCAGCGTCCACCGAATTAACCGGCAAAGAGGCCGCAGGGGGTCTCTCTGGCAAGATGAGCGTTATGACCGGATTGTCCGGGATGAGGAAGAATTTTTGGAGAAATGGCAGTATATTATGAATAATCCGCTGAAGCAGGAGTTAGTCCAGAGATGGGAGGATTACCCCTGGCTGTATATCAAGAATGATAAGAAAATGCACAGGCGGGACGCCTGTGCCACCATGTAAAGAGGATAGAGAGATGCCAGGAAAAATTAAGGCTGGAGAAGGGGCTTTAATTGGGGGTGCAGGCGAATTTTATGTTATGGCTGAACTATTAAAAAGAGGGGTTATTGCAGGTCTTACACCTTGTAATGCCAGATCGTTCGACATCCTAGCAACTAGAGATAATCGAAGTATCAGAATTAGGGTTAAAACAAAATCAGAAAAATATGCACACTGGCAATGGGTTGCGAAAGCCGACAAAAGCATTTTTCGTGACCTTCATGAGGATAGTGATTTTACAGTTCTTGTAGACCTTACAAAATATACAAAAGACATGAAATTCTATATTGTAGCGACTCACGAAATTGATGAAATATTGCAGCATGATTATTATAAATGGGTTAATACTCCTGGAAAGAAGGGCCGACCTCATGACCCGGAAAATAAAATGAGACATTTGGATCAAAATAAATATTCTGATATATTAACCCCCTGCTTAAATAATTGGGACAAATTGTGGGGAATTTCAAAGTCTATTGAAAAGGAATAACTATTCTCATATGCGACCTTCATGGGATGAATACTTCATGCTCATCGCCAAGCTGGTGAGCACCCGGAGCACCTGCAACTCCCGGCCCACCGGGGCGGTGCTGGTCAAGGACCGGCAAATCCTGGCTACGGGCTACAACGGCTCCATGCCCGGGGCGCCCCACTGCTCCGATCAGGAAATGCCCGACGGCAGCCCCTACTGCCACCGCCGGGCCTTGAACATCGCCGACGTGGACAAGTATAATTACTGCCGGGCCTCCCACGCCGAGGCCAACGCCATCGCCCAAGCGGCCCGCTACGGCGTGGCCATCAAAGGGGCTACCCTCTACGTCACCCTGCAGCCCTGTTTCGTGTGCCTCAAGCTCCTGGCCACGGCCCAGATCAAGCGGATCTACTTCGAGTTGGCCTACGGCTCCGACGATACGGCCCGGGATGAATCCTGGAAGAATGCCATGGCCGAGGCGGGCTTCGAGGTCTTTGAGCCGTTAGCCATTACGCCGGGGGCCCTGGAATTCATCCTGCCCAGCCTCACCGGGCTGACCTCCCGGCGGCGCCTGGCGGCCACCGCGGCGGCGGAGGAGCCCCACTTCGTCGGCGTTATGGAGTCCGAGTAGGGCAGGGTTCGACGTGGGATGGTAGGGGCGGGTTTCAAACCCGCCCCTACTGTGGAAACAGGCCATCAAGTAAGAAACTTATTGCAATTTAAGCTAAAACCAGGCATTAATGAGTAAGATGCCGAAATAACACAGTTTACCAATACCCTTATGGGTTTGGGGAATGGGCTGCCGAAGAAAAAGCCCCTGGCCCCCTTCCCCAAAGAAAACCATGGCTACGAAAAGCGACTCGCCGAAGAAAAAGACCACGACCCGGAAGCCCAAGGCGGCCCCGGCGCCCAAGCCTGAGCCCGCGCCCGAGGTCACCTGGCAGGGGCGGTTGGGCCAGGAGATGGCGGCCCTGCTGCTGTTGGGGCTGGCCGGGTTTTTCCTCTTGGCCCTCTGGACCTACACCCGCGTTGATTTTCCGGGGTTCAAGGCCCTGTGGGACGCCGCGGCGGTCCACAACAGCGCGGGCAAGGCCGGGGTCCTGGTAGCCCATTGCCTCATCGGGCTGCTGGGCCTGGCCGCCTATTGGACGCCCCTGATGCTCCTGGGCCTGGCCTGGCAGTCCCACCATGAGGGGCTGGAGGACCTGGGCTGGCTCCAAACCCTCTCGGGCCTGGGCGTGCTGCTGGCCTCGGCGGGGTTGTTGTCCCTGGGGGGGGGCCACAGTTCCCTTTACGGCGGCGGCTACCTGGGAAGTTCCCTGGCGGCTATTCTGCTGCCCAGCCTCAATACGGTCGGGGCCGCTCTGGTCCTGGCTCTGGTCCTGCTCATCAGCTTCATGGGGGCCACCCGCCTGTCCTACGTGGGGCTCATGGCCCTTCTGGGCCAGGGGTTGCGGGGGGCCTGGGGCCGGGGGCGGTGGCGGGAGGAAGAAGAGTTGCCGGAAGCGCCCCCGTACCACCCCCGGCGGCCAACTGTGGGGCGTCAGATTGTCACCCAGACCGAGAGCGACCCTGAGGTCCCGGTCCTGACGCCGTCGGTTTCGACGTCAACAACCCCGGCGGCTGAGGCTGCCGGCCCCAAAGCCCGGAAAACCGCGCCCATCCCCGGGGCCTATACCCTGCCGAGCCTGGACCTCCTGGACCCGTCGCCGCCCTGGAACCACCAGGTGCAGGAAAACGCCATGCTGGCCCAGGCCGAGAAGCTGGAGAACACCCTGCGCCATTTCGGGGTGGAGGGCCGGGTGACCGCCATCATGACCGGGCCGGTGGTGAGCCGCTTCGAATACGAGCCGGCCCTGGGGGTCAAGATCAGCAAGATCACCGGGCTGGCCGACGACCTGGCCCTGGCCCTGAAGGCCCTGTCCATCCGCATCGTCGGCGCCGGTCCCCGGCAAGGGGGTCCTGGGCATCGAGGTGCCCAACCCCAAGCGCCAGGTGGTGGCCTTGCGGGAGATTCTGGCCGAGGGGGCCTATCAGAAGTCCGCCTCCCGCCTGACCCTGGCCCTGGGGAAAGACATCATGGGCACCCCGGTGGTCACCGACCTGGCCAAGATGCCCCACCTCCTCATCGCCGGGGCCACCGGCAGCGGCAAGAGCGTCGGCCTCAACGCCATGATCCTCAGCATCCTCTTCAAGGCCACCCCGGAAGAGGTGCGCTTCCTGATGGTGGACCCCAAGCGCATCGAGCTGTCCATGTACGAAGGCATCCCCCATCTGCTGCACCCGGTGGTGTTCAACCCCAAGGAGGCCACCACCGCCCTGCACTGGGCCGTGGGGGAGATGGAGCGCCGCTACGCCTTCCTGAGTGACTTGGGCGTGCGCAACATCGACGGCTACAACCAGAAGGCCAGGGTCAAGAAGCCGGACCCCCGCATCGAGGAAGGCATCCTGCCCCGGGGCCTGCCTTACCTGGTCATCGTCATCGACGAGCTGGCCGACCTGATGCTGGTGTCCTCCCGGGACACGGAAGAGTACCTGATCCGCCTGGCCCAGAAGGCCCGGGCCTCGGGCATCCACCTGATCGTGGCCACCCAGCGGCCCTCGGTGGACGTCATCACCGGCCTCATCAAGGCCAACTTTCCCACCCGCATCTCCTACCAGGTTTCGTCCCGGATGGACTCCCGGGTCATCCTGGACGCCATGGGGGCCGAACGTCTCCTGGGCATGGGGGACCTGCTGTTCATGCCGCCGGGCACCTCCCGCCTGAAGCGCATCCACGGGCCCTATGTCACGCGACGAGGAAGTCACCCGGGTCGACGGAGTACCTGAAGGCCCAGGCGGCGCCGGCAGTATGAGGCCGGGATTACCGAGATGCGGGAGGCCGAAGAGGAGGTCGCCGAAAACGGCGAGCGGGACGAGAAGTACGCCGACGCGGTGGAACTGGTGGCCGAGACCCGGAACGCCTCCATCTCCATGCTGCAGCGCCGGCTCCGGGTGGGCTACAACCGGGCGGCCCGCATCATCGAGACCATGGAAAAAGAAGGCCTTATCGGCCCCTCCGACGGCATCAAGGCCCGGGAGGTTTACGTCCCGAGGCGGTGAGGGCAGGAAGTGCTTCGCTAAAATCGGTTTCAGGTTCTTCAGGGTCCGTACCGGGCTGGCTGCGGCCAACTGGAATCCGAAAGGCTATCCGGGTTCCTTTGCCTTCCTCACTCGTTATTTCCAGAGAGCCGCCCATCATGCGCACCCGCTCCTCCATGGCCATCAAGCCCAGGCCGCGACGGGCCATGGATCGCCGGCCTAAAACTTCATCCGATCTTGAAGCCTTTGCCGTTGTCCGCCACCATAAAGGCAACCTGATCATCTTCTCGTTCTATGGCGATGGTGAGCCGGGAGGCCTGCGGCGTATTTGCCAATGTTGGTCAAAGACTCCTGGAATATCCGGTAGATGTTGGTCTGCGTTTCCCGGGGGAAGAGTTCGTCCAGCCCCGCCATGAGGAGGATATCGGTTTGCAGATCATAGTGTTGAGAAAAATTCTCGATGAGGCGCTTCAAAGCCGTGGCTAATCCCAAGTCCCTTACCATCGTGGGGCTCAAATCCCGGGCCAGGCGCCGGACTTCATCCACCAGCCGGTCCAATTGGTGCATCATGTCCCGGCATTCTTTCCTGAGGTCTAGCTGTTCTTTATCCAGGCTCTTTTTAATATGGCCGGCCTGGAGTTTCAAGACCAGCAACGACTGGCCCAGTTCATCGTGCAATCCCCGGGCGATCCGTTGCCGCTCGGTTCCTGGGCGGTTAAGAGCTGGGAAGCCAGGGAGCGTAGGTTATGCTCCGACTCCCGCAATTTTTTCTCCGCTGTTTGCGCTCGGTAACGTCAATGCCCAGGGATAAGACTAACCGATCACCATCGGTGCAGAACGGATAATTGTAGACCTCATAGGTGCGGGAATCAAGGGGGCAGGTCCACTCAAATTTTTGCGGACACCCCGTTCTTCAGAACCTCGAAAGCCCGACAATCCTCGCACGGTTCGCTTCTTCTCCGGAGGACCCCGTAGCAGGGTTTATCCTCCGGTTCACCAAAGATCTCGATAAACGGCGGTTGGCAAATCGGATCATGATTATCCGCGGCCGTCAGGTGAACAAAAACGGGCAGGCTGTTCAGCAAGGAATAGAGCTTTTTCCGTTCCGCCTCCAAGGCCATCTCAGCCTGTTTGCGCTCGGTGGCATAGCGAATGGCGCGCAGCAACAGATGGGGGTCGGTTCCATCTTTAAAAAGATAATCCTGGGCTCCCTTCCGGACCGCGGTGAGGCCCAGGGTTTCATCAGCCAAGCCGGTTAAGACCACGAAGGGCACGTGCGGGGCCTGCGCCTGGGCCTTGATGAAGGTGTCCAACCCCTGGCTGTCCGGCAGACCCAGGTCCAGCAGCACCAGGTCGATCCCTCCCCGGCCCAGGCGTTCCAGTCCCTCGGCAAGCCTGGACACCCACTCTATGGTAAAACCCGGTCCCCCGGCGTCGGCCAGCATCTCCCTGATAAGGCGGGCGTCACCCGGATTATCTTCTATCAGCAGGATGTTCATGGGACTATCGAGCATCTTTCTTACCTCGGGGGCAGCATGACCACGGTCAACCAGAAGTTCTCGATGGACTTCACCACCTCGAGAAACTGGTCGAGGTCCACCGGTTTGGTGATATAGCAGTTGGCGTGGAGATTATAACTCTTCACAATGTCCTGTTCGGCCTGGGAGATTGTCAGGATTACCACGGGGATGCGTCTCAGGTCGGGGTCTTCTTTAATTTCGGCCAAGACTTCTCGGCCGTTCATCTTCGGCAGGTTCAGGTCCAGCAGGACCAGGTCAGGGCGGGGAGCCTCGGCATAACGCCCTTCCCGCCGGAGGAAAGCCAGGGCCTCCACCCCATCTTCTACGGTGTGCAGGTTATTCCGAACCTTGGCCTCCTTCAGGGCCTCCATGGTTAAGCGGATGTCGCCGGGATTATCTTCCACCATCAAAATCTCGATGGGCCGACAGGCCCCCTGGTCAATTTCCTTCATTGCTGTCCTCTCCCGGGATGCTGAAGTAAAAAGTGGAACCTTGACCCGGCTGCGACTCTACCCAGATGCGGCCCCCATGGCGTTCAACGATCTTTTTGCACAGGGCTAAACCGATGCCGGTGCCGGGATACTCGGAACGATGATGTAACCGTTGAAAAATCGAAAAAATGCGCTCCTGGTGCTCCGGTGCGATGCCAATGCCGTTATCCTTGAAGGCGAAAACCCACTCAGGCCCGCTTTTTTGCGCCGAGACCCGAATTTGGGGGGGCGTCTGGCTGCGAAACTTGATGGCGTTGGCGACCAGGTTTTGGAACAACTGGAGGAGTTGCACTTCATCACCAGGCACCGTGGGTAAAGATTCATGGGTGATGACCGCGCCGCTCTCCTCTATGACTTTCATCAGGTTGTCCCGGGTCTCCCTGAAGATAGCCTGGCAATCCACGGGCTTAAAGGGTTTGCCCCGGGTCCCGACCCGGGAGTAAGCCAGTAAATCGTTGATGAGTCGCTGCATGCGGGTGGCGCCATCCACCGCGTAGCTGATAAACTCGTCGGCGTCCTGGTCGAGTTTGCCCCGGTAGCGTTTCCCCAGGAGTTGGGTAAAGCTCGACACCATCCGAAGCGGTTCCTGCAGGTCATGGGAGGCCACATAGGCAAACTGCTCCAACTCCGCATTGGAGCGCGCCAGTTCCCCGGCGTGGCGGGCCAGCTGCTGTTCCACCCGCCGCCGCTCATCCAGTTCCACGGCCAGGCGGATATTGGCATCGCGCAGTTCCTCGGTGCGATGGGCCACCTGAATTTCAAGGTCATCTTTGGCCCGGCGCAATGTTTCGGCAGCTTGTCGGATAGTTTGAAACAAGGGCCCGATCAATAATACCCCTATAAGCATGAGGGCGGAAATGGCCAGTGCGAAGGCGTCATCCCGGAGTTCGATAGATGTAGATTTCGAAGCGAGCACTTCCCAGAGGCTGAGCGACCGGCGGAGGGCCATAAGGCAAAAGGCGATAGAAATCAATATCCACGAGGTCCATTTGCCGGTGAGGCGAATCAACTTTAGGGCAAAGAACGCGGCGATAAGCTGGCAGGTCACCGCTACAGCTTGGAGGGAGACAGAGGCGAAAAAGGTCAAATTCATTATGAGAATCAAGGGTGGTTTATCATTTCAAAAGTTCATCACCAGAGAAACAAGCTCCCGACGCCCTGTTGCATAATTAAGCATCTCTTAACTTTTATCTTAAGCATAATTGAAAATTTATTTCAAGGAGACACTCTTTGCAAATCTAATTCTTAAACAAAATTTATTTCAAGTTTTCGGCGAAGCGGCCTCAAAAAGCAGTTATTGTCAACCGCCAATATATATTGGGTTGACAATCGGTTCGCCCTGGGCGATATTTTTGAAGATGAATTATTCAGATTGGCAAGAGCTGTTCAGCCTGTCGGCGGCGGCGTTGTGGCCCCGGCTGGGGGAGGCCAGTGCGGCTCAGGGAGCGGCAGTTCGGGCCGCGGGTCAGCTTCTGCGTCATCATCAACGCCAAGTCCGGCCTGTGCTCCGAGGACTGCGCCTTTTGCTCCCAGTCGGCCAGGGCTAAAAGTCAGGTGGACCACTATCCCCTGCTGTCCCGGGAGGCACTGGTGGCCGCGGCGGAACAGGCGTATGCGGCCGGGGCCTCCCGTTTCTCCCTGGTGACCGCGGGCCGGGGGGTCATGTCGCCCCGGGACCAGAGCGCCATTCTGGCGGCGGTGGCCGCCATCAAAGCGGCCGTGCCCATCCGCGTCTGCGCCTCCCTGGGGATTGTCGACCGGGGCTTCCTGATGGAGTTGAAGGCCGCGGGGCTCTACCGTTTTCACCACAACCTGGAAACCGCGGCCTCATTTTTTCCCCGGATTTGTACCACCCACAGCTTTGCCGAGCGGGTGGCCACCATCGAAGCGGCCCAGGCGGCCGGGTTGACCGTGTGCGCCGGGGGCATCTTCGGGTTGGGTGAGACTCTGGCCCAGCGGTGGGAGATGGCCCAGGCCCTCAAAACTCTGGACGTGGACGCCATTCCCCTCAACTTTCTCCACCCCCTGGCCGGCACCCCCCTGGCCCACCGCCCGCTGCTGACCGCCCTTGGAGGCCCTGAAGATCGTGTGCGCCTTTCGCCTGACCTTCCCGGAGCGCTCCGTCATCATCTGCGGCGGCCGCCAGGTCACCCTGCGCTCCCTGGCTCCCCTGCTCTTTGCCGCCGGGGCTGATGCCCTGATGACCGGGGACTACCTCACCACCCGGGGCCGCCTGCCCGACGACGATCGGCAGATGCTGGCGGATTTGGGCCTGGAATTGGTGCAGGAGAACCACGACAGGAAGAGCCGAAGTGATGCCGAGTTTCCGTCCGAAAGATAATTTATTTGTGGGGGCGGATCCAGGTGTCCGCCCGCCAGAGTCCCGACACCCAGGTCGGCCCCTACATAATGAATTCAGTTTTTGTTGAAAGGGCCTTGTTTTGAATCTGATATTACCCAGCCTCCCCCCCCTCCGGGGGGTCTTTATCACCGGCACCGACACCGACGTGGGCAAGACCTGGGTGGCGGCGGGGCTGACCGCAGCGCTCCGGCAGCGGGGGGTTAAGGCGGTTTACTTCAAACCCGTCCAGAGCGGCTGCCCCCGGGACGGGGAGCGACTTATCCCTACGGATGCCGATTTTGCCCGGACCCTGGCTGGGTTGACTGAGCCCCTGGAGGTCCTCACCCCCATCGCCCTGGAGCTGCCCCTGGCCCCCGGGGTGGCCGCGGCCCAGGCCGGGGTGGACAGTTGACCTGGGGCGCATTGCCGCCGGTCTCAGCGACCTGGCGGGACGCTATGAATTTCTGGTGGTGGAAGGCGCCGGCGGGCTGTACGTGCCGCTGGTCGGCACTCACTTCCTGGTCCTGGACCTGATCCGGTGGCTGAATCTCCCCCTGGCGGTGGTGGCCCAATCCGGCCTGGGGACCATCAACCACACGGTTCTCACCGTCAAGGCGGCCCAGGCGGCCGGGGTCAAAGTGGCCGGGGTCATCCTCAACCGCTACCCGGAGAAGCCGGGGCTGGCGGCGGCCACCAATCCCGGCGTGATCGAGGCCCTCACCGGTGTGCCCATCTTAGGAAGGCTGCCGGAAGTGTCGGACCTGGAGTCTCCGGCTGGCCGGGAGGTCTTTCTGGCGGCGATCACGCCCATTGCCGAGCAACTCATGGCACTATCCGGATGATCCTGCGGCCAATACCCCAGGTGCATGTCCCGGGCTGAGTTCAAATATCGTTTTGCTGCCAGAACAATCGCATCCGTGAACATAACCCGGTAGGGACGGGTTTTAAACCCGCCTCTACGGCTCCACGGAGATGCTGGCGCCACCCAAGAGACAGCATGGACGAATTAACCCAAGAACTGGCCGCCCTTGAGGCCAAATCACTCCGGCGGCGCCTTAGGGTGGTGGACGAAGTGCTGCCCGGCGGCAAGGTCAGGGTGGGAGGGCAGGTCCTCCTTAATTTATCCTCCAACGATTATTTGGGTCTGTCCCAGGACCCCCGGATCATCGAGGCGGCCCAGGCCGCCGCGGCCCGGTGGGGCGCGGGGGCCGGGGCCTCCCGCCTGGTGGTGGGCCACCTGGCCCTGCACGAAGCGGTGGAAGCCAAGCTGGCCGGTTTCAAGGGCACCGAAGCCGCGGTGATTTTTCCCACCGGCTACATGGCCAACGTGGGCACGATCTCGGCGCTGGTGGGGCCGGGGGATGTGATTTTCAGCGACCGGCTCAACCACGCCAGCATCTATGACGGCATCAAGCTGTCCGGGGCCGCCCTGCAGCGCTTTCCCCACCGGGACCTGGACCGCCTGGAGAAACTGCTGCGTGAGGCCGGGGCCGCCCGGCGGCGTTTGATCGTCACCGACTCGGTGTTCTCGGTGGACGGGGACGTTGCGCCCCTGGCAGACCTGGCGGCGTTAAAGGCGCGGTACGGGGCCTGGCTCATGGTAGACGAGGCCCACGCCACCGGCGTCCTGGGCGCCAAGGGCGGCGGCCTGGCCGAAGCCCTGGGCCTGACCCGGGAAGTGGATATTCACCTGGGCACCTTTTCCAAGGCCTTGGGCTCCCAGGGAGGTTTCGTGGCTGGGGACCGGCGCCTGGTGGACTACCTCCATAATCGGGCCCGGTCGTTCATCTACTCCACCGCTCTGGCGCCCCCGGTGTTGGGGGCGATTGACCGGGCTTTAGAGATTGTGGCCCAGGAACCGGAGCGCCGGCTTTTTCTCACGCAGGAATCCGAGCTGTTTCGCCAGAGCATGCTCACCGCGGGTCTGGATATCCTCGGGAGTGAGACCCAGATTATTCCGGTGCTGGTGGGAGAAAACGACCGCACCCTCGAGTTCGCCGCCCGTCTCATGGACCAGGGGCTCATGGCGGTGGCCTTGCGCCCCCCCACGGTGCCGCCGGGCCGGGCCCGGGTGCGATTTTCCCTGTCCGCGGCCCAGGCCCGGGAGGATCTGCACCGCGCCCGGGAGGTCATCGTGGCTACGGCCCGGGCCATGGGGCTGGGGTCATGACCACCCTGGTCTTTTTCCATGGCTGGGGCGCCTCCGGCCAGGTCTGGGAACGGCAGGCCGCAGCCTTCGGCCATCGGCTGACGGTCTTGACGCCCACAGTCCCGGTCTGGGAGGCGGGCTGGTTTGCAGATTTTTTGCGAGCCCGGCCGCTTCAAGACTGCCTGTTGGTGGGCTGGTCCCTGGGGGGCATGCTGCTCCTGGAGGCCCTGAGCCGCCTGGCGGGCCCGGCCCCGGGGGGGCTGGTCCTGGCGGGGGCGGCCGCGTCCTTTACCCGACGCCCGGATTACCCCTGGGGACAGCCTCCGGCGGTAGTCCGGGCCATGCGCCGGGCCCTGACTGAAAGTCCCCAAAGGGTGCTGGCTGAGTTTGCCGAACAGTGTCTGGCTCCCGGGGAAGGGGCGATGCTCTCCCAGGCCCGGGAGGCCCTGGCTTCCCAGGCCGCCCCCGGGACCCTGGCGGCCGGCCTCGATTATTTGCTTAACCGTGACCTGAGACCCCTGCTCTCCCGCCTGCCCGCAGGGGCAGTGGTCATCCAGGGGCAGGAGGACCGGATCGTGCCCCCGGCCCAGGGAGAGTTCCTTCAGGAACAGCTTCCAGGGGCCCGGCTTAATCTCTTACCCGGGGCCGGACATCTCCCCTTTTTGACCCAGGCCGCGGCTTTTAACGGGATAATCGAGCAATGCTTGAGCACGGCGAGCTAAAGATAGCCTTCGAGTTAGGACCGGTACCCTTCATGGAGAACGACAGGGAAGTCAAGCAGGGCATCAGGCGGAATTTTGCCCGGCGAGCTACTTCCTATGACCGGCACGCCGAGATGCAGCGCGGCATGGCCCACGGCCTGGTGGCGGCGGCGGGGGAATCCCTGGCCCGGGCCCGAAGCATCCTCGAGATCGGCTGCGGCACCGGTTATCTCACCGGCCTCCTGCGCCAGGCCAACGGGGGGGCCCGGCTGGTGGCTCTCGACCTGGATGCCGCTCTGGTGGCAGCAGCCCGGCGGCGCCTGGGGCCGGGGGCGGGGGTTTCGTGGCTGGTGGCGGACGGGGAGAACCATATCCGGGGCACCTACGACCTGATCATCGCCAACGCCACTTTCCAGTGGTTCACCCGACCCGGGGAGACCCTGGCCGCCTACTACCGGAGCCTGGCTCCCGGGGGCGTCCTGGCCTTTTCCACCCTGGGACCCCAAACCTTTCAGGAACTGGCTGAGTCCCTGGACCGGGCCGCCCGAAGCCTGAATCTCCCCGGGACCCCGCCGATTCCCGCCCAGGGGTTCGGCGACCGGGAGACCTGGTCCCACCGCTTGCATGGGGCCGGCTTTCCCCAGGCCAGGCTGGCCCGGGAAATGGTCACCGGCACTTTCCCCTCGGTTAGAGAATTTCTCAAAGCCCTCCAGGCCACGGGAGCTACCAACCCCCGGCCCGGTCCCCTTTCCCCGCGCTTGCTGCGCGCCCTCAGCGTGGCGTATCAGACCTGCTATGGCAGCGACGGCGTCATCCCGGTAAGCTACGAAATTATCTGGGCCGTGGCGCAGAAAGGCTGAGGCCTTTTGGGGAGAGGGGCCAAGGGTTTGTATCTGGTTTTGTCACCCCCACCCTATCCCTCCCCCCTCAAGGGGGAGGGACCAGAAGGTTGTGCTCTTTTAAGGTCTTCATGAAACGAAACGCCAGGGGCTTTTTCGTCAGCGGCTCCCACCCTGAGAGAAAGTTTCTCCAAACCCCCAGCCCCTTATACGAAGTTGCACGCCTCTGGGCGGACACATGGGTCCGCCCCTACAAAAGATAAATTACCTGCATGGGCGCGGTTGGTATGAGACCTCTGCGAAAGTCCCCTAATCTGTCATTCTGAGGGCGCGGCGCGACCGAAGAATCTCATAAATGCGGAAAAATACGAGATCCTTCGCTCCGCTCAGGATGACACTATGGCTTGGCGTCGAGGTCTCTTTTGGATATTACCGGGCGGCAGGAGAGGGGCGATTGGCGAATCGCCGCTATGACCTGGGCTCTCGCCTTATGCCGATTAGCGCTCCAGGGACAATCTTCGGAGGGAGGGTTTTGATTTTGGGATGATTTCCGGCAGCACGCCTCAGTCGATCCCCAAACTATTTTTCCACTAAGGTTGCGTAGATCTCATTAATCTCCCGGCCCAGGCGCTCCAGGGAGTAATGTTCCCTGACGAGGTCCCGGGCATTGGCTCCCAGTTGTTGCGCCCAGACGGGGTCGGCCAGGAGCCGCTCCAGGGCCTCGGCCAGGGCCTCGGGGTCCCGGGGCGGGATGAGCAACCCGGTGACGCCGTCGGTGACCACTTCGGGGAGGCCGCCCACCGCCGTGGCGATCACCGGCCGCCCTGCCGCCATGGCCTCCAAGAGGGCCAGGGACACCCCTTCGCTGTAGCTGGGGAGAACAAAGACGTCCATGGCGTTGAGGAGATCGGGAACATCCTGGCGCTGCCCCAGAAAAAGGACGGCATCCGCGAGTCCCAGGCTTTGGGCCAACTGCTGCATCTCGGGGGCCCTGCGGCCGCCCCCGACGATGAGGGCGTGGACGGGGTGGCGCTCACGGATGCGAGCCATGGCGGTGAACAGTTCTTTATGGCCCTTGCCCCAGTGGTCCAGGCGGCCCACCAGGCCGATCACCGGCAATCTTCCGGCAGCCCCAGTTCCCGGCGCATCACGGGACCGGAGCGAGCCGCGTCGATGGCCGCCACATCCACGCCGTTGGTTACCACCCTGACTTTGGCCGGGTCCAGGCCGAGGTGCTCCAGGAGATAGTCCCGCACCCCCTGGGAGACCGCCAGACTCAGGTCGGTGAACCGACCCAGGACCTGGCAGATGAGCCGGCGCTTGCGGTTGAACCGGGTAAAGCCGTGCCAGTGGTCGATAATGATAGGAACCTGCATCAGCGCCGCGGCCAATCGGGCATAATTCCCCGGGACATAGCTGTTGACGTGAATCAGATCGACGCGGCGGCGATAGATAACCCAGCAGAGCTGCAAGAAGAAGCGGAGCCAGACCCAGCCGTTCAGCCCCGGCATGCGGAAATCAACGGTGGGAAGGTCGCCGGGATGACTTTTTCCGTGTCCGGCGTCAGGAGGCCGCAGATCACGTGAAAGCGGTCCGGGTTCAGGCGCGCCGCCGCCTCCACCAGCACCATTTCGGCGCCGGCGCCCCGTTCTGGCTTGATGATGAAGAGGGCATTAATTTTTTTTGGTGGCTGCTCCATCTCGATGATTATTTACCATAGAGACGCAGAGGATACAAAGAAAGGGATCAGGGGTTAGGGGCCAGGGGTTAGCGATCAGTTCTTCTCTGGTCCCTGCCCCCTGAGCCCTGGCACCTGCTTATACAGGCGCTCGCTGATGAGTTGGGCGGCCAAACGCGACCCCCGGGTGTTGAGGTGCACCACATCGTAAATGTATTTCTGATCCTGGGGAATCAGAGCGGCCAGATCGATCACCAGCACGCCGTTGGCCTGGCCCACCTCCCTGATGGCCTGGTTGAACCTGGCGTAAAGCTCAATAAACTCATGCACGGAAATCCCGGAATCCGACTTGAAAGCCTTGCATGGCCTTAAGGATCTTGGGGTCGGGATTGGCCCGGTAGCGGCTGAACTGGGTCATGAGCACCGGCGTGATTCGCCGGGCCCGGCAGAGGTTGATAAAGGTATTAAGGTTCATCTTGAACTCATCGAGGATGTGGGCCGCATCCACCGTGAGCTTCTTGCCCCGGATATAGGCAAACTCGTCGTCTTGCTCTTTCACCTTTTTGCCGAAGATCTTATGGCTCAGGATCCGGGTGGCGGCGTGGAGGTTGGGGATATAGAGGTCCCGGGCCAGGGTGGCGATGGCCTTCAACCCGGTGAGATTTTTATAGAACGAGAAATTGACGATGGGCGCCCGGGTGGGGTTTTTGCTCCAGTAAGTCCGGTCGTAAATCAGGGCCACCAGGTCGTTGATATTGTGCATCATGACGACCACGTCGGGCCGGAGCGGGATAATCTTGTTCAATAAAATATCCAGCGAATGCAACGAGTTGTTGCCGCCGACCCCGGAATTGATCGAGGTGATCTTTTTCCCGGTTTTTTGCGCCAGGAGGTTACCCACCAGGTAAGGAAAGCGGTTCTCTTCCTCCACGTAGATGCAGGCGACGGTGGAGCCGCCCAGAAAGACCAGGGTGAGGTCTGGTTTCTCATAGCGGTTATAGGGCAGCAGGAAGCCCCGGGAGTCGGTTCTGACCCGGTAGGGTTTCTGGACCAGGCCGTCTGATTCCCGCACGGCCCGATCCGGGGGGACATCCACCGTGTCGACCCCGGGCAGGATCTCCCTTAAATTGATGTAGCGCCGCTCGGAAAAGAGCACCAGGTTATGGGTGTGGTTGATATAGGCCAGGAGCTTCTCGGCGCCGTAGGTGGCGGCCAGAATAAGGATCAGGACCAACCAGACGATGGTCTGCTTGGGGTGGCGTTCAAACCAGTTTTGCGTGGATTGGCCTTGCTGATCTGCCATGGTCTCAGGCTCGGTGAGAGTCCATTGTCGGTAGCCAGGCGGGGCGCTCAAGCCCGGCGCCGCGCCCCGGCGGGTATTATTCGCCTTATTATACTAAAAACTCCCGACCGCGCCGCAGCAGATTTTCAGGCCCCGGGGCCAAAACTCCCCCGGCTTTAAGATATTCGGGGTAAAACACCCCTTCGCCGATACCGATTCCCCCAGCCTGAGCGGTTTGAGGATGGCCGCCCCTCCGGCCGTCATGGCCAGGGCTACTGCTGGTCAGGGAAATAATCTAATAAATCAAGCAAGTTAAATTAAATATGTGAAAAAATTGGGTTAATTGCGCTATTTGGCACAAATTTAGCTAAATATAGTTAGACGACGAATTTAAGGGACTTCCCTGCCTGGCTCCCTCGGGTGAGCCAGAATTTGACGAAAGGAGGTGGCTGCCGCCTAACCACAGAAGGCTGGACTTGAGCGGACTCAAGTTTCCCTTAAGGTAGAATTCCGAATCAACGGTAATAAAGGAGGATTCTGAATGTCCAAAGATCTTAAAAAAGAGGTTCAAGAAGCACCGTTACTGTGGCCTCTAAACCCAATTCCCGACTTTTGAAGAAGTCTATGACCCCAAAATCTGCACCGAGGCGTCCCGGGAAATCTCCACGGTCTTTGAGGGCTGGCTCCATCCCAAGCACGAGATGGCCAAACCCGAGGCCCTGGGCAAAATCCGGGTGCTGGAGTGCGGCCACGGCGGCTTGCAGGTCAACGCCATGCAGGGCGGCGGCTACCTCGGCGAATTGGGGGCCAACGTCATCATGGTGGAACCCCCGGGCGGCTCGCCCCTCCGGAAGCTGACCGCCTTCGGGCGCAAACGCTACATGTTCAAAGACGACGTCAACGGCGACCTGTGCGGCGGCACCTTCCTGCATGAATGCCGCAATAAGCAGTCCATCACCCTGGACCTGACCCAAGCGGCCGGCCGGGAAATCCTGAAGAAGCTGGTCGTCCACGCCGACGTGCTCGTCGAAAACTATGCCCCCGGGCAGTTTGACGAATGGGGCATCGGCTACCGCCAGCTCTCCCAGATCAACCCCCGCCTGATCTATGTCTGGACCGGGCAGAAAGGCCAGTGGGGCCCCCTGAAGGACCAAGCCGGGCGAACTCTATCCCTCCTCGCCCTGTTCCTCCGGCTGGTGTCACGCCACCGGGCTGCCCAAGAGCTTCGGCGGCACCCCCATCCGCGTCCGGCGAGCGGGCCGACGACATCCTGGCCGGCAACCTGACGGCCCACAGCACCATCGCCGCCCTGATCTACCGGGAGACCTCCGGCAAAGGCCAGTTCATCGAGGTCACCTCGGCGGAGTCCCACCTCAGGATTCATGACTATGCCTGGGGATGGTACGGCATGGACGGCTCCAGTAAGCCCCGTTACGGCAACTGGGACCTGGCCATCAACATCTACTCGGTCAACCCCTGCAAAGACGGCTACATGATGGTGGGCGGCGGCCATGACCGGCTGTGGTACCGCATCTGGAAGACCGTGGGCAAAGACCGCCCCGAGCTGGAAGACATGATCCTGGACGAACCCACCCTGCGGGTGGTCATCGACCGGGTCGGCCACGACCAGCAGGTCAAGACCTGCACCATCCTCACCGACTGGATGAAGGACTGGACCCGGGAAGAATGCCGGGCCAAACTGCTGGAGGAAGAAGTGGCCGCCGGCGGCGTCTCCTTCATCGACGAAGTGGCGGAAGAGCCCCACTACAAATACCGGGGCATGGTGCGGTCCATCGACACCGGCCACTACGGCAAGGTGCTGTTCTGCGGCTCCCTGTTCTACGGCCACCGGACTCCGGGCCGGGTCAAAGACCTGGGCCGTCCCGTGGGCTACGACAACAGCGATATCTATCGCAAATTCTGCAATTTCGACACCGCCAAGCTGAATAAGCTGTACGGCAAAGGGCTCATCTAATAGAGGGGGTTAGGAAATATGACCGAACACCTGGATAAACTACCCTTTGAGGATTATTGCAAGACTATCTTCAATAAGGACGCGCTATTTGAAAAACCCGAGTCCCTGAATGGGTATCGGGTGCTGTCCTGCACCCAGTACATCCTGGGACCCTGCGCCGCGGCTTACTTGGGTGAGCTGGGCGCCGAGGTCATCAAGATCGAGGTGCCCCGTTTGGGTGAGCCCATGCGCCACTGCTCGCCTTACAATGAGACCTGGTTCTACCCGGTATCCCGGTGGAACCCGGGCCGCGGCACGTCGCCGGCCTTCCAGGGCGCCAACCATAACGAATACTTCGTTACCCTGGACTACCGCAAACCGGATGCCAAGGAAATCTTCTACAACATGGTGCAGAAGTCCGATGCCATGGTGTGGAACTACCGGCCCGGCACCTTCGACCGCTGGAAAATCGGTTACGGCGCCTGCAAAGAGGTCAATCCCCGGATCGTGCTCGCCTGGTGCGGCGGCTTCGGCGGCTTCGGCCCCGGCCGGAACTGGGCCTCCTACGACATCCTGGGCCAGGCCAAAGGCGGCGTCTTCTCCTTCACCGGCCACCGGGCCGGAAGGGCCTCTGCCGGCTTCCCCAGCAAGCACACCACCTGGATCATGGACTACTCCGTGGGCATGCTGGTCTCCACCGGCATGCTGGCCGGCCTCTACTGGCGGGACACGGTCTCGGGCCTGGGCAACTACTTCGAGTGCTCCCAGGTGCAAGGCTCCACCCGCTACACCGAATACGCCCTGCCCCTGTGGGGCCGCACCGGCGTCGTCCGGATGCGCTGGGGCAACTGGGACACCGAAATCTGCGTCAACGGCATCTGCGCCTGCGGCCTCTCTTCCCACCCCCATTCGGACCATCCGGCGGAGAAGGAAGAGGGCTACATCTGCGTTCAGGCCTATACGGACGAAGATTTCGGCAAGCTGATGAACCTCATCGGCCGCCCCGACCTGGGCAAAAAGTACGCATACCCACGATGATCGCGTGGAAGCCAAGGCCCAGGAAGAGATCTATCCGGCCATCGAGGAGTTCCTGAAAGACAAGACCAAGGAAGAAGCCAACCGCATCTTCACCAGCAAGGGCATCATCTCCCAGCCTCTCCTGACCGTTCTGGAAGCGGCCAACACCGATCACTGGCTGGATCGTGGCGCCCTGGGCTGGTACGATGATCCCTACTACGGCGATGTCTTCACCCAGAAGGTCATGTACAAGATGAGCGAATCCCCGCCGCGGTTGAAACACGTGCACCGTCCGGTGGGCTCTGACAACGAAGAAATCTACCAGCGGGTCTGCGGCCTCAGCTCGGACCAGATCCGGGAATTGGAAGCCAAAGAGGTCATTTAACCGGAGCGCGGCGGGGGCTGGCATCCTGCCGGCCTGCCTTCGCTATACCTCTAATCATACACGGGAGGAATGACTCGATATGACTGAATTCAAAATATCGTTGATGTATGATTGTCCGAAATGCAAGGCCCGGAATTTCCTGGATCCCTACAGCTTCTGGGAATACAAAGGCAACTTCAAATGCGGCGGCTGTGATGAACTCTACTATGCCGAGTGGGAAAACGGCCAGCGGGTAGTAGAGCCTGAAAAGGCCAAGGGCAAGGAATTCATCCTGCCGGGCTACGTCGAGACCGAAGACCTGAAGCCCCTGTCCGGGGAAGGCAAGACCTCGGCGCCGCCCTTTGCCAATGTCACCTTCCTGGGCAAGCCCAAGAATTGTGTCACGTCGGCCCGGGGTAAACTCGTCGCCTGCACCCAGCTCAAACCGGAAGACCTGGAAGGGAGCTGCTGGAAACGGATCACGGCCCAGCGCAAATTCGGGAAATCCTGGTAGCCGCAGCCGTAACTAAGGAAGATAGGAGGAATCCTCAATATGGCGATTCTCTGTGACGATTGCAAGAACTTCAAATACACCTATGACCCCCAGATGTCCAAGGCCTGTTTCGGGCACTGCCGGGCCATTGAATATCCTTTCCTGCTGGGCGTTTTCAAGGAAGCGCGGCCGGGCGCCTTCACGGCTCCCAAAGACTGCAAATTCTTCCAAGAAAAGAAAAAGTAGGATAGACTAATCATCAAACCGGGGCGTCGGTTATCCGGCGCCCCTATCTTTTCTCCTCACTGGAAACTTTCATGAAAGATTATTCGCTCTATTATTGCGATCAGCGGCTTGAAGAAGCCGAGGTGCTGGAACTCCTGAAGCAGGCCTGGGATGAACTCTACGAACTGGAGTTCGACCCGGTCTTCGGGGCCTGGCGGGGGGCGCACTTTGAGCCGGAAACGGACACGGTGCACATCACCTGGGAAAACATTTATGGCGCGCCCCTGATGATCTCCATTCACCGGGTCACCCGGGCCCTCAGCAAGGACTATCCCCGGGACGAATTTCTCCGACTGGAGCAGGCCGAAATCGAACGCCTCCGCAGCCTGCCGCGGAAGAAGAGATAAGAACTCCCGTAGCCCGAGGCCCGGAACCGGGTCGCCGGGCTCTGCCAGCGCCCAGCCGGGGCCGGCAGTTCCTCGTTGAAATCTAGCAGGAGGCCATGAGAGCCAGCCGATGTCTATTGATGGTTATATTGATTATCAACGCCGGGAATTCTGTAAAGATGTGAAATGTCCGCTCCAGATGGAGTTGGACGGTCAGTCACCGGGCTCGGAGGGTTATGAAAAGATACGGCAGTCTTGTAAGACCGATTGTCGCTATACTACGTATCAATTTCACCATTGGTTGATCGGTAAAGGTTATTTGTTGGTCCGGCCGGGATAATTTTTAAGAAAATATTGATAATGCTCACGGGATAGGAGATCTGTCAATGGATTGGGGAATGGAAAATCGTTTAAGCCAACTTATGCCCAATGGCAAATGTTTTTTTATGCCCATCGATCATGGTTATTTTCAAGGGCCGACCAGGAAGCTGGAGAGGCCGGGGGAGACGATAAAACCGCTGCTGCCTTATGCGGATGCGATCTTTGTCACCCGGGGGGTGTTGCGGGCGGCGATTGATCCCCTCACCAGTAAACCGATTGTGCTGCGAGTATCCGGCTGTACCAGCATGGTGGGCAAGGATTTGGCTAACGAGGAGCTCACCACCTCGATTGCCGAAATTATCCGTTTGAACGCCTCCGCCGTGGGGTTGTCGATCTTTATCGGCAGTGAATATGAAAAGGAGACGCTCAAGAATCTGGCCACCCTGGTCAATATGTGCGAGGATTACGGCATTCCGGTGATGGCGGTTACCGCGGTGGGCCGGGAATTGGACCAACGGGAGGCGCGTTATCTGAAATTATCCTGCCGCATCGCCGCCGAGCTGGGCGCCAGGGTGGTCAAGACGTATTGGTGCCCGGAACATTTCGATCAAGTCGTGAACGGCTGTCCGGTGCCGGTGATTATGGCCGGTGGGCCAAAGTGTGAGACCGAGCTGGAGGTCCTGGAATTTGTGCATGACGGTATAGAGAAGGGGGCGGTGGGGATCAACCTGGGGAGAAATGTCTGGCAGAGTCCGCATCCGGTGGCTATGGCCAAAGCCTTGCGGGCCATCGTGCATGACAATGTTTCCGTCAAGCAGGCTCACGAGATCTTGAAGCAGACCAGAGAACATAAACCGAAGACCGCGGCGTAATCAGGACAATTCACCTCTATGCTGGTCGCTAAATACTACAACAATAATGATATCCGCCTGGAGCAACTGCCCACGCCCAAGATCGGGCCGGGGGAGATCCTGGTCAAGGTCCGGGCCAGCGGTATTTGCGGCACCGATGTGATGGAATGGTACCGGCTTCCCAAGGCTCCCCGGATTTTGGGCCATGAGATCGCCGGCGAGGTGTTGAGTCGAATCAGACCGCTACCAACCTGAGATCGCCGGCGACATCGTGGAGTCGCAATCAGACCGCTACCACCCGGCCAGCGGGTTTTTGTCAGTCATCACGTGCCGTGCAACGACTGCAAATATTGCCGGGAAGACAATCAGACGGCCTGCGATACGCTGCATTCGGGCAATTATGATCCCGGGGGCTACAGTGAATTTGTCCGGGTGCCCAAAATAAACGTGGATTGCGGCGGTGTATGTCTTACCGGATCAGGTTTCCTATGCCGAAGGCACCATGATCGAACCCTTGGCGTGCGGGGTCAGGGGCCTGGGGCTGATCGATATCCGGGCCCACCACACCGTACTGATCCTGGGCTGCGGCATCTCCGGCATCCTGAATATTCAGTTGGCCAAGTTGACCGGCGCCCGGGTTATTGCCACCGATATTAACGAGTATCGCTTGAAGAAGGCGACCGAGTTCGGCGCTGATCAAGTGCTGCATGGGGCTCAAGACCTGAATCTCAAGGCGGATCGGGTGATCGTCTGTACCGGGGCTTACGCCGCAGTGGAGCAGGCCTTCCGGTGCGTCGAGAAAAAGGGGATTATTCTCTTCTTTGCCATTCCCAACCGGGATATCGCCATTCCCATCCCGGACTTTTGGCGCAATGAACTCACGGTGACCTCGTCTTACGGCGCCGCCCCGGCGGATTTGGAAGCGGCACTGGACCTCATTGCCACCCAAAAGATCAACGTCAAAGACACCATCACCCAGACCCTGCCCCTGGAACAGATCCAAGCCGCCTTTAAGATTGTGGCCGAGGCCAAGGAATCTCTGAAGGTGGTGTTGGAGGTTAATTAAACGGTAATGGTCAAACCTTGCCTGACGATCTTCTCTTTAAAACCTGGTATCATCAGACCTGCCATCCGGATCATATCTGTTCTTCCCCCCACCGATCAGGGTTTACATTGGTTTCAGCGGTCAGGAGATTTTTGTTGTAGCCCTTCTTTCCTGAAGCTTGGTTAGCTTCACTTGGAGTCTGTGGGAAATCTAAATCTTGAAAAAATTGATTTATTTTGTGCTATTATGTTTCTAAAGAAGGGTTATGTGCGAGGAAAGACGCTGGAAAATGAGTCCCAGGCATTGGATTTGGGATAAACCTGGCTCAAGCGGCCGCAAGGTATAGATTGCGTCTGAAAAAGGAGCTAAGATGATCCGGAGAGCCATCCTTGCCTATCTCTTGGCTTTTTTATCTATATCTGTGGTCATCGTTAATATTGCTTCAGCCGATGGGGGCCGGGTGGCGCTCGTAATCGGCAACGCCGATTATAAAGGAGAACGTTTAGATAATCCGGTGAATGATGCCACCAGCATAAGTAATGCCTTGAGAAGACTGGGGTTCAAAGTTGATCTTGTATCCAATGCCGGCCGGCGGCAAATATCAGAGGCTATAACCGATTTGGCAATAAGTTAAAGAGCAATGAGGCAGGATTTTTCTATTTTTCCGGTCATGGCGCCCAGGTTAACGGTGAGAATTATTTGATTCCGATTGATGCTCAAGTTGAGAATGAACGCGACATAAAATACGCCACCGTGCACATCGGAGAAGTCTTAGATGCCATGGCGGATGCCAAGAATTCAGTCAATATCGTCATCATTGATGCCTGCCGTAATAATCCCTTTGCCAGAAGCTGGCGTTCAGGCACCAAAGGACTCGCACCGATACACGCAGCCAAGGGAATGATTATTGCCTATTCCACTGCCCCGGGGAGCTTGGCCAGCGATGGGCCCGCCGGAGGCAATAGTCCTTTTGTGAAACATCTTATGAGCCAAATGACGATTCCTGGATTACCCATTGAGCAGGTATTCAAGAAAGTCCGTAAAAATGTTCAAACAGAAACCGGTGGCAAGCAGATGCCTTGGGAGTCTTCATCCCTGATCGGAGATTTCTCTTTCAATCCTTCCACAAAATTGGCTTACCCGACTGCCAGCATCCCATCTCCCGGCCAGTCTCCCAGGCCATCTTTCAGCCCAAGCAGCCCAAGCCCTGCCCCACCGAGCTTTATCGGCACCTGGCATTGGTATTCTGATGTACCGTGGGAAAATTTAGGTGACGTCACAATAAATGCCGATGGAATATGGAAGAATAGCTTAGGCCAGGTAGGCAAGTGGAACTCACCGGCAGGAGATAAAAATCATGTCATAGTTTATTGGAATGAGTGGTATATTCATGATATGATCCTATCTTCGGACGGACTCTCTTTGACCGGCAAGAATAATTTTGGAGTTGGGATAAGAGCCCGTAAACTGAGTGCCCCGTGAAACGGTAGACCCGATCTATATATTCGCGGTCATTTTACTTCCGGTTTCCAAGTGCCTGCTTGGGGACTCCCTTGGTGCAAAGCTCTGGCTGGCTCAATAGTCGGCCTCCCGTCGGTGACACTCCTTGTGCCGAGCGGAGCTTGGCCCATAATTGCTTTCCCAAGTGCAACTTGGGAACGAGGGTCAAGTAACCTGAGCTGAGCTGTTACAAGTCCCATCTCCTGCCTCGCCTTGCCCCACGATATCGATTGTGATAGCGTAAAACAAAACTGTTATCGATAAAGATCGCCATGCAACAAGTCACCGTCTCGTCAAATTAATGAGAGGAGAAATTCCATGGCCAGTGAAGTCCTGAATTTAACCGCCCAGATTGTCATATCCCACGCCGCCATGACTGAACTCTACCCCCAAGGAATTGGTGCAGGAGATTAAAGAAGTGTACCGGGTCCTGGCGTCCTTGGAAGATGAGATTGTTCTCCCGGAGACCGTGGCCCCGGTCCGTCGACCCCGGAAGCCGCGAGCCGTGAAAATGGTGGAGTCTCCCGAGGCCAAGGCGGTTGAAGATGAAACCAAGCTCCCGGTGGGAGATCCGGATTATATGGAATTTATGGAGAGCCGGGAAGGGTGAACCGGGCCTGGGCGAGATTGGCGAAAAATGGTGAGGGCATTCTGGTCAGAGAGAGTTCGGACTGGTTTGGTTCTTAAATCGTCATGAAGCCCCGTTAGTAATGAGGTTGTCCAAGCGAAGCCCGGTCCATAAGTGCGTCCCCAAGTGCATCTTGGGAACAAGTTGACCTAGAGTCCGACTCCAGGCAAATCTCCCCAGACTCACCCCCCTGCCTTATAGGCGGCGGCGATCCGCCGCAGTTTCTCGACCTCCGCGGCGGGCAGCGGCGGCACCGGTCCCTGGAGCCGCGCCGCCAGGACGACCCGGGCGGTGTGTTCCAGTTTTTCCATTTTGTTATAGGCGTCCATCACATCCCGCCCCACGGTCATGGCGCCGTGACGGGACAGGAGCAGGGCGTCATATTCCTGGATGAAATCCCGGATGGCCTCGGGAACTTCTTCGGACCCGGGGGTGGCATAGGGCGTGGTGGGAATCCCCCCCAGGGTAATCACTACCTCGGGCAAGATGGGTTCCAGCAGGGAGATCCCCGCCAGGGTGCAGGCCGTGGCGTAAGGCAGATGGGCGTGGACCACGGCCGAAACATCCGGGCGCAATTCATAGGCCAGGAGGTGCATGCGGATTTCCGAGGTGGGCCGCCCCTCCCCCGCGATCACCCGGCCCGTCAGGTCCACGGTGATCACCTGATAGGCCTCCATGAGGCCCTTGTTAATCCCGCTGGGGGTGGTGAGCACCCGGTCTCCCAGGCGTACGCTGACGTTGCCGTCGGTGGCGGCCAGGTAATTTTTCCGGTGCAGCATCCGGCAGATGCGCACGATGTCCTCTTTGAATTGCTGTTGGGCGTTCATGATTGATCCTGAGGCGGCGCCGGCGGTGCCAAGCACCCGGGCCTTTTTTGCGAAAAAGCCGTCATGGGCGGCGAGCGCCTTGAAAAAGGTTAATGGCCAGGCTTTTCGCCTGGCCGGGGCAGGGAGCGTTTCACGCCCCAGGGTATGGTGCTTTAAACGCACCGTTGCTGAACCTGAGGCGGCACCGGTTTTTCCAAGGGTTCCAGGACGACGCAGCTAATTTCCCGGGCAATTAATTCCCGGTTTCCTCTCCTCCCTTTTCTCAGGGGTGATCGGGAATTAAGTATTTAACTATTTAATAATACAAATAATTAACCTATTAAGCCGGGTGGCTTAACCTAACCACTCGCCAAGAGAGGCCTCGTTTTTACCAGGAAAATTATGAATCACGCCTGAGAAGGAGGGCGGCGGCTGGGCTATTTGGCAGGTTCCCGCATAACTCCCACCTTGACCATCGCTTTTTCCATCCCGTCCAGGGTCTCCCGGGTCTGCGCCCCCCGGACCTGGGCGATCAGGGCGCATAAGGCGTCCAGGATGGCTATTTGACAAATGAGGGAAGCAACGGCTTCCTCAGGCAGGGTGACCTCCCGGGAAGCTGTGACTAAAACCGGGTTGCAAATCCGGGCCAGAGGTGAAAGGGAATTGTTGGTGACACAGATGACCCTGGCTCCTCGTTCCCGGGCGATGCCCACGGTTTCAACTATTTCCCGGGTAGTTCCCAGGTTGGAGATGGCCACCATCACGTCTCCCCGGGACAGCATGGAGGCCGCCATCAACATCAGGTAGAAGTCAGTGCACAGGTAGGCCTTGAGGCCCAGCAGGAGAAAGCGGTTGCCGACGTAAGTCACGGCCGGGCCGGAGCCGCCCACTCCCACCACCATGATCTGCCCAGCCGTAAGGAGAAGCTGGGCCGCCTCCTTCATCGCCTCGATCTCCAAAATTTCCAGGGTGTCTTGCAAAGCCGCGCCGTTGGTTTGAAATACTTGGCGCACAACGGCGACCTCGTCTTCACCTTCGCCGCCCGCGTCTTCGCGGAAGCGCGGTGACGGGATGACCATTTCCCGGGCCAGGGCAATCTTGAAATCCTGGAAACCCTTAAAGCCCAGGATGCGACAGAATCGCATCACGGTAGCTTCACTGACCGCGGCGACGGCCGCGACTTCGTTCACCGAGGCATAGATGGCCATCTCCGGTTGCTTGAGAATGACGTCGGCCACCTTCCGCAAGGCAGTTTTCAGGGAGGGATAAAGTCCCCGAAGCCTGATCAAAGTGCCGGTTTGCGGATCTCTGTTGCCGCTATCAGGGGGCATTATCTCCATAATCTCCTCTCCCATACTTCTCAGTATACCTTATCAAATTTTAACATTAATATAACTTAGTGGAAAAAGTAAAGATAAGCCTGCGGGATTTTGAGATTCTTGCCCGGTTAAGACAGAAGCTTCCTCGGCCAGCGACTTACAGCAACCGCTGGACCATTTCCAGGGCTTCCTCCCGGGTCTGGACCAGGCCCTCCCACTGGGCTTCCTCCACCGCGGTGAGCAGTTGCCGGAACTGGGGTCCCGGCTTCAGCCCCAGGCGGATCAAATCATGGCCGCTGACCAGCTTGGGGTGGCGTTCTTGCGGTTCCAGGCGCTCTCTTAAGAACTGGTAGGCCGCGTCCGCCAGATCAGCCAACACCGCCTCGGAATCCGCCGGTTTTAGTGGACCCTGCCCCGCCAGGCTGTCAGCCATCGCCAGGACAAAGAGGCCCGGCAGTTCAGGCCGGGCCGCCCTCACCAGCCGACCCAGGGCCCGAAAACTGAGTTCCCGCTCCCGGAAGGCCGCCAACAGGAGGAACGGACGCATGTGCATCTGGATGAGGCTGGTTACCGTCTTGGTCTCAGCCTGACTGCAACGCAACCGGGAGGCCACCCGGCTGAAAATCTCCAACCCCACTTTTTCATGGTAGTAGAAAGTGTAGCGCTCCGGGTGGTTGCGGCGCTCCTGCACCTGGGGTTTACCGACATCATGGAACAGGGCGGCCAGTTTCAAGAGCACCGTCTTGGGGGACTGATGGGCGTAGCGGACCACCTCCGGCGCCAGTTCCCCAAAATACGCCTCCGGGTCCGCCAACACCTCCTCCAGGGCGGCCACGGCCGCCAGGGAATGGCCGTAGACATCCAGGTGGTGGTAGCCATTCTGCTCCACCCCCTTCATGTCTTCCAGTTCCGGAAACACCTGGCCCAGAAGCCCCGTCGCCTCCATGGCCCCGAGTACCGGCGCGGCCGACGGCGACGCCAGGAGCAGGAACAACTCCTGGTGCACCCTTTCGCCCGCCACCCGGGAGAATTCCGGGGCGGCCCGGCGGATGGCAGCCGTGGTTTCCGGAGTGATCTGAAAACCATGGGTGGCGGCAAACCGATAGGCCCGGAGGAGTCGCAGGGGGTCGTCGTGGAAATTTTTCGCGGCCACCATCCTGAGCCGGCCCCGGGCCAGGTCTGAAAGACCCCCGCAGGGGTCGAAAAGCCCCGGCGGCCCTTGCCCCAGGACGAAGTTCAGGCCCACTGCCATGGCATTGAGGGTGAAATCCCGGCCCGCCAGATCCCCTTCCAGGGTGGGGGCCCGAAATTCGGCCAGGTCCAGGATCTCCCCCTGCCACACCACCCGGGCGGTGCGCTCGGTTTCGTCCAGGAGGACATAGGTCCCGCCCAGGGCGCCAGCCAACGACCGGGCCAGTTCCAGGGTCTGGGCCGAGACCGCCAGATCAAGATCCTGGGCCTGCCGGCCCAGGGCTAATTCGCGAACGGAGCCGCCCACCAGGTAGACCTCGAGAGACCGGGCCGACGCCAACTGCCCCAGGGTCACCAGGGATGGTTGGTTCACCAGACGGCTCAGGCCCTGGTCCAGGTTGTCCACGAGAATCCTGGTTGCCAGGGGAACCCTGGCTGGGGTAAACTGGAGGCGTGACCCGGTGGCGTCGATGGGGTAATCTCCCTAAACGATGCAGAAAGCCGCAGGCGGCGCCGCCCAGAAGACTGGCAGCGGCATGGCAGAGTGACGACCTTATGGTTCAATTATACTAATTTATTCACAAATTTGCAACGTTATTGAACCTGGCCGCTCTTCAGGGTTCCGGGAAAGTCGCACCACTTGACCGCTTACTTGTTTCCATTCCTCTATTAAGGATGGCAGAAGCCCATGGCAGCCCGCCCCGGGAAATCCGTATTTATCTGTCAGAACTGTGGTTACCAGGCGCCCAAATGGCTGGGCCGCTGCCCCGATTGCGGCACGTGGAGTTCCCTGGCCGAGGAGGTGACCCCGTCGGCTCCCGTGTCTGAGGTGCAACTTCCCCCCCGGCGCCGCGCCCCCCAGCCGTTGATCGGGCTGCAGGCTCCCCCCGAGGTCCGCCAGGTGAGCGGCCTGACGGAATTCGACCGCACCCTGGGAGGCAGTGTAGTCCACGGGTCCGTGGTCCTCCTGGGGGGCGACCCCGGTATCGGCAAATCCACCCTGATGCTCCAGGTGCTGGATCGGCTCTGCCGCCAGGGAGATAAGGGCCTCTATATCTCGGGGGAGGAGTCAGAAACCCAGATCAAGCTGCGGGCCGACCGCCTGGGGCTCACTGCCCCGGGGCTCTTGGTGGCCACGGAAACCTGCCTGGAAAATATCCTCCAAGTGGTGGAGGAGTGCCGGCCCGCCTACCTGGCGCTCGATTCCATTCAGACCCTCTACACCGCCACCCTGCCGGCGGCCCCCGGCTCTTTGACCCAGGTCCGGGAGACCGCCTTCCGCCTGGTGCAGCAGGCCAAACTCACCGGCATCGCCACCTTCCTGATCGGGCACGTCACCAAGGAAGGCGCCATCGCCGGTCCCATGGTGCTGGAGCATCTGGTGGACACGGTGCTCTACCTGGAGGGAGACCGGAGCCACGCCTTCCGGCTGCTGCGCACCGTCAAGAACCGCTTCGGCCCCACCCACGAGCTGGGGATCTTTGAAATGCAGGAGGCGGGGCTGGTGGAAGTGGCCAACCCGTCGGGACTGTTCATGGCGGAACGCTCCCGGGAAGTCCCTGGCGCCGCGGTCATCCCCAGCCTGGAGGGTTCCCGCCCCATCCTGGTGGAGGTCCAGGCCCTGGTCTCGCCGTCCTCCCTGGCGCAGCCCCGCCGCCAGAGCATGGGCGTGGACCCGGGCCGGGTGTCGCTGTTGGTGGCTATCCTGGAAAAGCGGGTGGGGCTGGCCATGGGGGGCCAGGACCTTTACGTCAACGTGGCCGGAGGAGTGCGCCTCACCGAGCCCGCCGCCGATCTGGGGGTGGCCATGGCCCTGGCCTCATCGTTTCTGGACCGGCCGGTGCCCGCCGATACCTTGATCTTCGGGGAAGTGGGGCTCACCGGGGAAGTCCGGGCCGTGAGCGCCCCGGAGATCCGCCTCAAGGAAGGGCACAAACTGGGGTTTAAGCGCGCCCTCCTGGCTCGCCGCCAACAGGAACACCTGGGGGAATTCCCCGGCCTGGAACTGATAGGCGTGGACACCCTGGCCGCGGCGATCCGGAGCATGTTCCCGTGAAGGCGATATTTTGTGGGGAGGGTATCGTCCCCGGCCCCCTCCGGCACCTGCTTTATTCTTCCCCCTCCCCATAAAAAGCCCGGGAGTCGGATCGCCGACTCCCGGGCTGGCCCCGAATCTAAATGGCTTACGGCTGTAAGGGAGATGGCAGCCGTCCCTCACCTAAATTTGTCCGGCTTAGGTCGAAGGCGGGCGGGGAAGCCCCCTTTCGCGGTTCACGGCTCACCGGCCCCTGCCTACTTCTTCTCTTCTGACACCTTCCCCGTGGTCTTGGTGCCGCACGTGGGACAGAGTATTTCCACCTCTTTGGCGTTGCCGATGAACTTTTCCTTCATCTCCTCCGGCGGGATAAAGCTTATATCCCCGCAGGCGCATTGCGGGCATTCGGCATGAACCACAACTCTCTTCTTTGTCATGCTACCTCCTTGACTTGCCAGGATAATACCCGGCCTTCCCCCGGGCGGGCGGGTGCAGCCGGTGCATCCTTATTTATAAGCACGGAACCGGCAAAAAGGAAGGGATGGCCTCAGATTTAAGCTTAAGGCAGGATTTCACCGGTAGGCCGCCGGCATACGGGGTCCCCCAATTATTTATGCGCAATCATTACTTTTAAGAAAATCTTGGGGTTTAATCGGTCAAACCCCAAAAAGCCTCCAGTCTCTGGGGGCTGGAGGCCGGAGACGTCCTCATCCTGGTTGTGGTGAAGTCGTCTCCTTAGGGGAGTCAGGGAAAACCCCTTAACTCTGCCGGCGTGGCGGTGGGGCCATAAACTCCGGGCCCACCGGGTCTTTGATGGTCTCGGTCAGGATGGCATCTATGGCGTCCAGGGTCTCTTGATCCAGGTGCCAGCCCATGATCTCGGGCACCGGATCCATCTGGTCCGGCCGCCGGCCACCCCACAGTGCGATGTGGGAGCCGTGGTCGAGCACCCAGCGTACCGCCAAGTGAAGGACGCCCTTATGGAACTGCTCCCTGGCGAGCGCGTCCAGTCGCTGCACCGCGGCCAGGTACTGGTCCAGGCGCGGCTGCCTGAATTTGGGGTCTTTGTTGCGTAAATCATCGCCTTCAAACGTGCGGTCCTTAGTCACCTTGCCCGCCAATAATCCCCGGCACAAGGCGCCGTAGGTCATCAGATGCAGGTTGTTACGGTGGCAGAAGGGCATGAGGTCTGCCTCGATTTCCCGCTCGAACAGATTGTAAGGCGGTTGGACAACATGTACCGGGCCCCCTTGTTGGAAGGCCTGAATCTGCCCGGGAGAGTAGTTGCTCACGCCCACGGCCTTGATTTTGCCTTCCTTGAGGAACTGGTGCATGACCCGGGCGGTCTCGGCAAAGGGCTCCTGGGGGTCGGGCCAGTGGATGTACAGGATATCCACGTAGTCCGTCTGGAGATTTTTCAGAGAATCAGCGAAGTTCCGCTTGAGGTAGTCCGGCGAACAATTGCGAAAGACCTTGCCGTTCTGCCAATCCAGGCCGGTCTTGGTAGAAATGAAGACTTTATCCCGACATTTCTTCTGAGCCAGGGCCTTGCCGACAATTTTTTCGGAGGCGCCAAAGCCGTAAACCGGGGCCGTGTCGATGAGATTGACACCCTTCTCTATCGCAGCATGGATAGTGCGGATGGACTCGGTCTCGTCGGCGCCGCCCCACATCCAGCCGCCGATAGCCCAGGTTCCCAGGGCGACGCGGGAAACCTGGAAATCGGTTCCCGGGATTTGCGTGTACTCCATGAGGATTACCTGCCCTCTGATGGAACTCAGTGCTGACTGTCATCCACGGGTACGTTAAGTCCCACGCGCCAAGAACCCGGGGCCGAGAAACGCCGCCGGGATTAGCTGCCTTTGCACTGGCAGACGCCGGCTGGGCATTTTTTCTGCTGGATATGCGCCTCAATTTCCGGGCGGAAATTTTTCAGGGCGCTCATCAAGGGAACCCCGGCGGATTGTCCCAGGGGGCAGAAAGAGGCGTCAAGCAAGGTAGCCGATAACCGTTCCAGGAAGTCCAGGTCCGCCATCTTCCCCTGGCCCTGGCAGATGCGGGTGAGGGTCTGGAGCAGGCGGGGCGTTCCTTCCCGGCATGGGGTGCACTGGCCGCAGGACTCGTGGGCGAAGAAGATGGCCACGGCCCGGAGAAAATCCACCACGCAGGTGGAGTCGTCCATCACCAGCATGGTGCCGGAGCCCAGGGCGCCGCCGGCTTTGGACAGGGAGGCGTAGTCCATGGGCACATCCAGGGACTCGGCGGTCACCAGGCCGGCGGAAGCGCCGCCGGTCTGGCACATCTTGAAACTGCGGCCGGATAAGAGACCGCCGCCGTAGGTGTCGATCAACTCCCGGAGGGTCATGCCCACCGGGGCTTCGACAATCTGGGGGGTCTTTACGTGGCCGATGATCTGGTAGATCTTGGTGCCCGAGGTGTCCGGGGTGCCCAGGTTCTTATACCAGGCCCCGCCCAGGTTGATGATGGCCGGGACGGATGCCAGGGTCTCGACGTTATTCACTACCGTGGGGCGGCCCCAGAGACCCGCAACCCCAGGGAAGGGGGGCTTGAGCCGGGGGTAGCCCCGCTTGCCTTCCACGGATTCGATGAGGGCGGTTTCCTCGCCGCAGATGTAGCAGCCGAACCCGGAGCGCACCTCGATCGTAAAGGAAAAGTCGGTACCGAAGAGTTTCTCTCCCAAAAAGCCCCGGGCCGTGGCCTGTTTAATGGCGTTTTCCAGGCGGTACTTGGAAAGGTAGTATTCCCCCCGGCAATAGATAAAGCCGTGGCTGGCCCCCACCGCGTAGCCGGCAATGGCCATGCCTTCCAGGACCTTATGGGGGTCGCCCTCCATCAGGTAGCGGTCTTTGATGGTGCCCGGTTCCCCTTCGTCGGCATTGCAGACGAGGTATTTGGGTGTGACCGCCAGGGGCCGCGTGAAGGACCACTTCAGGCCGGCTGGGAAGCCGGCGCCGCCCCGGCCGCGGATTCCCGAGGTCTTCACTTCTTCGACCACGGCCTCCGGGGTCATGGTGGTCAAGGCTTTCTTCAGGGCGCCGTAGCCGCCTTTGTCCAGGTAAGCCTGAATCTCCATGGGATCGATGCGGCCGACATTATCCATGAGCACGGGTTCATCAGCGCTGTGCTTGTACTTTTGATAATCCCCGGTGGAGTAGGGCAACTGGCGGAAATCCGGGGCTTTGCCGGCCCGGTAGTCGGCCAGGACCTGGCGGATTTTCTCCCGGGTCAGATTGCCGTGGACCACCTCGTTGATCTGCATGGCCGGGGCCACTTCACAGACCCCCAGGCAGGCCGACAACTCCAGGGTAAATAAGCCATCCCCGGAGGTTTGGCCCGCCGTCAGGCCCAGTTCCTCCTGCAAGGCCTGGAGCATATTCTCGGCGCCGTTCACGTGGCACGGTGGGGACTGGCACATCCGGACGATGTATTTGCCCTTGGGTTGCCAGGTAAACATGGAATAGAAACTCATGGTGCCGAAGACGTCGCTGCCGGGGACGTTGAGTCCAGCGGCGATGGCCTCTTGCAGGGGGGCCGGCAGGTAACCCATGATCTCCTGGGCTTCCTGGAGAACCGGCATCAGGTTCCCGGGAGTATCCCGGCGGCTGGCGATGACAGCCTCCAGCCGGTCTAAAATTTCCGGGGTGATCTTATCAGTCGGAACATTGGCGCTGGGGCCAGGATTGGTCGTCATGGGAGCCTCCACGTATCGGGTCAAGCCTTCTCGATGTGCACGGCGCAGACTTTATATTCCGGGATTTTGGCTACCGGGTCCAGGGCGGCGTTGGTGAGCTGATTCACCGCCGCTTCATGGAAATGGAAGGGGATGAAAATGGTCCCCGGCACGGCCTTGGGCGACACCGTAGCCCGGGCGACCATCTCGCCCCGGCGGGTCTTAACCCGCACCGGCTCACCATCCGTGATGCCATAGGTCCTGGCGTCAGCGGCGGCGATTTCGACCAGGCATTCCGGGGCTTTTTCCTCGAGGCCCGGAGCCCGGCGACTCATGGTGCCGGTGTGATACTGGTATAGCAGCCGCCCGGTGGTCAACACCAGGGGATAATCGGCGTTGGGCATTTCCGCCGGGTCCCGGTGGTCGATGGCGAAGAAGGCCCCCTTGCCCCGGGAAAACTGGCCCCGGTGCAAATAGACGGTGCCGGGGTGTTCCGTCGTCGGACAGGGCCATTGCAGTCCGCCCTCGGCCGTCAGGCGGGCATAGGTGATGCCGGCATAGGACGGCGTGACCTGGCGAATCTCCTCGAAGATGGCTTCGGGGTCGGCATAGTCCATGGGGTAACCCAGGCGCCGGGAAATCCCGGCAATAATCTGCCAATCGGGCCGGGAGTCGCCCACGGGGGGGATAGCCTGGCGCACCAGGGCCACCCGCCGCTCGGTATTGGAGAACGTGCCTGATTTTTCGGCAAAGGTGGTTGCAGGCAAAACCACGTCAGCCAGCGCCGCGGTTTCGGTGAGGAAGATATCCTGGACTACCAGGAAATCCAGCTGCTTGAAGGCCTTGACCAGGTGGTCGGAATCGGGGTCGGAAATGACCGGGTTCTCCCCAACAATATACAGGGCCTTGATTTTGCCCTCTGGGATGGCGGGTACCATACCGGTCATGGTCAGGCCCACCCAATCCGGCAGGTTCTTGACCCCCCAGGCCGCCTCCATCTTGGCCCGGGCGTTGGCATCCGTCACCGGCTGATATCCGGAAAAGACGTTGGGAAGGCCGCCCATGTCGCAGGCCCCCTGGACGTTGTTCTGACCCCGGAGGGGGTTGACCCCGCCACCTTCAACCCCGACGTTGCCACAGAGCATGGCCAGGTTGGCCATGGTTTTGACGTTATCGGTGCCGACGGTGTGCTGGGTGATCCCCATGGCGTAGACGATGGCCGCGGCCTTGGCCTGGCCATAGAGGCGGGCGGCGAGGCGCAGATCGTCGGCAGGGACGCCGCTGATCTGTTCCACGTATTCCGGGGTGTATTTGGCGACGATTTCCCGAAGGGCCGGGAAGTTTTCCGTACGTTCGTCAATATAGGCCTGATCCTGCAAATTCTCCTGGATGATGAGGTTCATCAGGCCGTTGAAGACCGCGATGTCGGTGCCGGGACGCTGCCGCAGCCACAGGGTGGCGTGGCGCACCAGGTCGATGCGGCGGGGTTCGATGACGATGAGGGCTTTATTATTCAGGCGGACCGCCCGCTTGATGCGGGTGGCGATCACCGGATGGGTCTCGGTGGTGTTGGACCCTGTGACCAGGATACAATCTGAGTTCTCCAGTTCGGCGATGGAATTGGTCATCGCACCGGAACCGAAGGAGGCGGCCAGCCCGGCCACCGTGGAGCTATGTCAGAGTCGGGCGCAGTGATCGACGTGATTGCTGCCGATCGCGGCGCGCATGAGCTTCTGCATCAGGTAGTTTTCTTCGTTGGTCACCCGGGCCGAGGTCCAGCCGCCGATCGCCGCCGGGCCATCTTTATCCCGGATGCCCTTCAGGCGGGAAGCCACCAGGTCCAGGGCTTCGTCCCAGCCGGCCTCTCTAAAAGTGCCATTCTCTTTGATCAAGGGCGTCTTCAGCCGGTCGGGATGATTCACAAAGTGCCAGCCGAAGCGGCCCTTGACGCACAGCTTCCCCTGGTTGGGGATGGCGTCGGCGCCGGTGACTTTGACAATGTGATTGTCTTTGACGTGGACGTCTAACTGGCAGCCGACCCCGCAGTAGGGGCAGGTGGTGCGAACCTGGGTGCGTTCCCAGGGCCGTCCCCCGCCTCTCGCATGCTTGTCCAGGATGGCGCCCACGGGACAGGCCTGGAGGCACTCCCCGCAGAAGACGCAATCGGAGTTGATATAGGGGTAGTCCGACCGGGCCACAATTTTGTTGTGGGCGCCCCGGTAGCCGATGGCGATGGCCTGGTTGACCTGCCGTTCATTGCAGGCCCGGACGCACCGGCCACACATGACGCATTTGGAAAAATCCCGCACGATCATGCGGTTATCGTCTTCGTAGTAATAGGGGGTATCCGGGGGATTGGCGAAATCGGGAGTGGCCACCTGGTAGCGATAGGCCAGGGCCTGGAGTTCACACTCACCGTTGGCCTCGCAGACCAGGCAATTGTGATTGCCCGAGCCCAGGAGCAGTTCGATGACCATCTTGCGAGCCGCCGCCACCCGGGGGGATTCGGTCTGGACCACCATCCCCGGGGCCGCCTGGGTGGCGCAGGCCGGGAGCAGGCTACGGGCCCCCGCCACTTCCACCACGCAGACCCGGCAGGCTCCCGTGGGCATCGTGTCTTTATAATTGCATAAAGTCGGCACCGCAATGCCGGCCCCCCGGGCGACTTCCAGAACAGTCTGCCCTGCCTCGAACGTCAGAGTCTCGCCGTTGATCGTCAAATTCGACGGAGGCATAATCCCGTGCCCTCCATTTTTGGGTTCGGCTTTAAACCATACCGGCTGAAGCTCTTGGCATTCAGCCTGCCGAGGCGGCCTGGCGCTCTCTTCCCGGGAGCCCGGCCAGCCTGTGATATTTTTCTCAATCTATCAGGAGTATGGACTGAAAATCAAGCAGGAAATGTCCGTCTGATTAAATAGGTGCCGGGGCAAAAAAGTCAGGTTGATCCATTCGTGAAATTTAAGACGGGTGAAGCGACCGGGCCGTAGTTCAATTGATCGGAAAACCTATGGCAAGCCGATCAGCATGGCAGGGAAAGGCATGAGAGGGGAGTCAAAGGCCAGGCTCAGTGGACCTTCAGGAGGGAAGGCGCCTGGGTGGGCAGATTGACTAGGGTGGTTTCTCCGACATATTCAGCTGCCATCACCCGGTCCCGGCCGGCACGTTTGGCCCGGTAGAGGGCGGCGTCGGCCGTTTGGATAAGTTGCCCCCCGGTGTCGCCATGGTCGGGATAAACGGCTACGCCCATCGAGAGGCTGGCGGGTCTCAAGCCATGGCAGTGCTGATGCATCTCCTTGACGGCCTGACGCAAGCCTTCGGCCCGCTCCAGGGCAATCTCCATTGAGGCCCCCGGGAGGATAAGTAAAAATTCTTCCCCGCCATAACGGCAGGCGATGTCCTCTCCCCGGATATGGCTCTTGAGCAGGGTGCCCAGGGCACTCAGCAACTCATCACCGGCACTATGGCCGAAGGTGTCGTTGTAATCTTTAAAGTGGTCCAGGTCCATCATGATCACCCCCAGGGGGGTCTCCTGGCGCTTGACCCGGTTAAGCTCACGCTCCATGGTCACCTCCAGGTAGCGACGGTTGAACAGGCCGGTGAGGGGGTCGCGGATGGCCTGGCTGCGCAGGGTCTCACGTAGCTTCAAGTTGGCCAGGGCCAGGGCCAGATCTTCGGCCACCGTCACGGCCAACTGTTCTTTGACGGCCGCCAGCGATGGGGTCAGCGGTTCGGGCTGGGGCTTCGGCCGGAGGTGAAACATCCCCAAGGTTTCCCCTTGGGCGATCAGGGGGATGCATAGATAGCCACCGGGGATCTCCTCGGCCACGTGTTGACAGCGCAGGGACTCCTTGAGGTTTTCAACCTTGTGGAGCCGGCCGCGGCGCACCGACCAGCATTCATCCGGGGCAAAGACCAAGACCATGTGCGGGTCCTGGCCCCAACTGGCCACGGCCTCGAAAAGGTTCCGGGAATTATTCATCATGTACAAGGCTCCCGCATCGTCCGGGAAAAGCTTGGGCAAGAAATGGGTTATGGCCTTATAAGATTCTTCCGAAGCCTGGCAGGCTTGCAGCATATCGGCCATTTCATTGCCCAGAGTCATGGTGCGGTTGCGCTCCTCCACCTGGGCCACCACCTCCTTGAGGCTCGCATTGGTTTCCTGGAGGGCTATCTCCATCTGCTTGCGCTCGGCAACCTCATGCCGCAGCCGCTGATTGATAGCGGCCAGATCATCCAGGGTCCGTTTGATTTCACTGCGGTCCCGGGCGACGCACACACTGCCGATAACTTTTTGGGTCCGATCGAACAAGAGATTGATGGACAGGGCAAACGGGACAATGTTCCCATCCTTTTTCTTTAAATGAATCTCGTAGCCGCGGACCGAACCGTCCCGGCGCAAGTGGGACAACATTTCTTGAAGTTCATCTTGATCGGCATAAAGCGCAAAGGAAGATTTCCCTTTCAGTTCACCGAGAGAATAGCCGAATACCTGTTCGGAAGCTTTATTCCATTTGATAATCCGGCCCTGGGAGTCCACGATACCGATGGGATCGGCGGAGTTTGCCAGGATATTCTCGAGGTATTCTTTGGCCTCCTTGACCTCATCTTCGGCCCGGCGGCGAGCGGTGACGTCAATCCCGGTGCCGATAACATGGCTGACGCGCCCCTCAGCGTCCTTCAGCGACGTATTGGACCAGGAGATCAGCCGTCGCTGCCCATCTCGTGAAACCCAGTAATTTTCCTGTTCTCCGGGCACAAAATCAGTGAGCAATCCGTCAAAAATCTTTTGGACCGCCTCCATTTCTTCGGCAGGTATAAAGAGGTCCCAGACCGGTTTGTCCTCTACTTCCGCAAGGGAGTATCCGGATGTCTGTTCGCAGGCCCGGTTAAAGCGGACGATACGCCCCTGGGGGTCCAGGACCACGACCAAGGCCCCGATCGTGTCAAGGAGAGTGGAGATGAAATCCCGTTCCTTTTTCAGTTCGGTTTCGGCCTGCTTGCGCTCGGTGATATCCCGGACAAACACGATCTCCCGGATATGATCCCCCTGGTAAATGTTGGCAGCAGTGCACTCCACATCAACCAGGGAACCATCTTTCTTCCGATAACGAGGGCCCAATGATGAAGGTGAACCGACTGAACCTTCCCGATCGCATTCCTCATGAGGTTCCAAAGAATCCTGGACTCGGACCTGGTCGATCTCCATGCCGACAAGTTCTTCCGGGCCGTATCCCAGCCATTGGGCCATAAAGGGGTTGGCGCCCAGAATCCGCCGGGTTTCCGGGTCAAAGACGAACACCGCTTCGGGCGCCGCGGCAAACATGGCCCGGAACCGGGCCTCGGAGGCCTTGACGCGAGTAGCCCCTTCCCGGATGGACAGGTTGGTGCCGGCAAAGACCAAGGTTAAGAACACCAGGAGAAAAGCCGCAGCAATGCCCATAAAGCGATAGTGCATGATGGTGCTGGAGAGTTCCAGATTCACCAGGGCCCAGCCCGGGGCGATAACTTCGACGAGATGTTGCCGGGTGACCAGATAAGCCTTCCCGGCAAATTCCACTTTTGCCTCGTCAGCCAGGGGCTGGGAAAAGATGGGGGTGAAGTGGTCGGTGCCATATTGGGTCTTGAACTCGGCCGGGTCGGTGACCACCAGCGGCCAGAGGCTGCGATAGTCCAGGTCGGGGCGGCTCGCGACAAACACGATGCCCTGGGGGTCGATGAGGAAGGCCGGGTCAAATTCCCTCAGTTCTTCTTGAAAACGGTTCAGGGTCATCTTCAAAACCGCCACCCCAAGGATTTTCCCCGTGGCGTTCCTGACCGGGTAGGAGGCATAAAACCCCCGCTTTTTCGAGGTGACCCCCAGGGCGAAATAGCGCCCCGCATGGCCCGCCATGGCTTCCTTAAAATAGGGCCGGAAGGCGTATTTTTGCCCCACGAAGCTGTCCGGGGCGCCACGGTTGGACGCGGCGATGGTGGTGCCGGAGGCATCCAGGAGGTAGGCCACCGAGGCCCCGAAGCGCTGCTGATAGCGGTCCAGCACCGCATGGGCCTGGGCCAAAGTCTGGGGGGACCGCGCCTCCAGGGTCGGGGCGATCCAGGGGGAGCCGGACATGGCCTTGACCGCTTCTTCGGCTCCCTCCAATTCGAAAGCCAGGCGTTGGATGGCGAGTTTATTGTGGGCCAGGCTGCCTTTCCGTACCTGATGCTCGGCCACATCGCCCAGGAATTGGGTCAAAAACCAGCCGCCGGCCAGGATCACTACCAGGGCGGCGCCCATGCTGTACAGGTACCGGGAGCGATAGCGGTGGTAATTTTTATTGATTGCTGGCCACGAAACCTGGAAATAACCCGCTATCATGCAGGCGATCCAGAACGCCAGCAGGCCCCGCACCAGTTGGATCGGCAGGCCGGTGAGGCTGGTGAACGTCCCGTAGTTTAGCGCCGCGGCCGGCCAGAACCCGGCCTGGGGTACCACCACGCCGGTGGCCAAGCCGTAGAGGATGAAACCGACGCCGCCGGCCAAGAGCCAGGGGCGGCAACGGGGTTCGGCATCTCTGCCCTCGGCGTAGAGGGCCAACCCGGCCCCCAGGCAGCCCACCAGGCCCAGGCAATAGCGGGTGGCGGCGTTCAAGCCGTTCCAGCCAGCCAGGGTCCCCAGGCCGGCGCCCAGGCCCAGGACGATCCAGAGCCATCGCCCCGGTACCCGGCCCCGCCTTCGGGTCAGGCTGAGACGGCCGAATTCTATCAGGCAGAGGAAGGACACGGTCATGATGGCCCAACGCAGGGCCCCAAACACCACCCCATCCGACCAGGAGAAGGCCACCAGATCCAGCCACTCGTTGACCCCGTGAGTGAAGCCGAAGAGGGCCAACCAACCCCAGGGCAGCCGCCGATGGACCTCTTTGGAGAGGATGTAGGCAACTACCCCCATGCCGATAAAGGCCAGGCCATAAAAGAAGAAGATGTAATCTATCTGTCCCTGGAAAAAGGTGTTCATGAGGTCAACCTGCTCCTGGGTGAACGGCTGGTACGGGGGTCTTCCGGGCCGGGCTCTTGGCCCTCCGCTCTGCTCCCTTCGATTTGA
>CAVVFW010000009.1:0-38008 GCA_963747645.1 uncultured delta proteobacterium
TTGAGGTTTCCGGTTTTGGAGTCTTCGGTTTTAGGTTTCCCAACCGGCAAGACAATAATTATGGGTTTATTATACCTTGATTGCGAGATGAACCGGATAGCAAAATGATTTTCATAAGGCCTAAAATCAAGCTATATAGCAGCGAGCAGCAACAGGGGATTTTACTATATAATCAGACCCTCTCACCAACACCCATTTGACGCAAGCTCGTGATGTCGCGTAACGGCGGTGCGCCGAACAAGCGGCTGTACTCTCGGCTGAATTGGGAGGGGCTTTCATAGCCGACCTGAAACGCCGCAGCTGTTGCGTCCAGACGTTCGGTGAGCATCAACCGCCGCGCATCGTTCAAACGCAGCCATTTTTGATACTGCAGTGGACTCATGGCCGTCAACGCTCGGAAATGATGGTGGAAGGTCGATGTACTCATATTGACTTGCGCTGCGAGGTCATCGATACGCAACGGCTGGGTGAAGTTACCCTTCAACCAATCGATGGCCCGCGCTATCTGATGACTCTGACTGCCCGCCGACGCCATCTGGCGCAGACGCGCCCCTTGATCGCCCACCAGTAAACGGTAAGATATTTCCCGCTGGATGATCGGCGCCAGGATCGGGATATCCCTCGGTTCAGCCAGCAAGTCGATCAACCGTTGAAAGGCGGTGAGCAGCGGCAACGTGACCTCGCCGATCGCCATGCCACGGCTTGACTGCTGCGTACACGGCGGGGGAAGATGGCTGTCCACCATCAGCTGTGAAATCTCGCGCTGATCAAGTTTCAACATGAGCCCCAGGCAAGGCTTCTCCCGGCTCGCTTCGATAATCTGCCAAACCGTGGGTAGATCCACGGACGTGATCAAGAAATGGTGCGCGTCATACACGTACGTGTCGTCTCCGAGCAGGAGGCGTTTGGCTCCTTGGGCGATCAAGCAAATGCTCGGCTCGTACATGCCGCTCGCAGGCCCGGTCGGCTCAATCCGCCGCCAAAGTGCCAGGCCCGGGATCGCGGTCTCGAGCTGGTCGCCCTTGTCAGTCCATCGAGCAATACTTTCCCCCAACGCTTCCAGCGCTACTTCCATGCCGTGATTCTCAAGCGCCTGATTGACGGTCTGCTTACGCATTGATTTCTCCTACCTCTATTTACTATAACCCGTTTTGCTGAACAACCCATTTATCGATGAGATCGCATGATTAGGCAATAAATAAGCAGGATCGGTCTACTACCTTTGTTCTTGCAGGATTAAATTATGATCATCAACAAAACGGCAAATAGATGTGAGCCAGGTCTACGAAGTAGTTCGGTCCTAAAGAGGGAGGAGAAACGATGCAAAAACGTAAATTGGGCAAAAGCGGCCTGGAAGTTTCGGCTCTCGGGCTCGGCTGCATGGGAATGAGCTTTGGCTACGGTCCGCCTGCAGACAAGCAGGAGATGATCTCTCTTCTTCGGGCAGCCGTCGATCGCGGCGTCACATTCTTCGATACCGCCGAAGTCTACGGTCCGTTCACCAACGAGGAACTCGTGGGCGAAGCCCTCGCCCCCTTCCGAGGGCAAGTGGTGATTGCCACCAAGTTCGGATTCGATACCAGGGTCGATCCCAGGGGGACCAAGGGTGCACCAGCCCTTAATAGTCGGCCGGAGCACATCAAGGAGGTCGCCGAGGCCTCGCTCAAGCGACTCAAGGTCGATGCCATCGATCTGTTCTATCAGCACCGGGTGGACCCGGACGTGCCGATCGAAGACGTGGCAGGGGCGGTGAAGGACCTGATTCAGGCAGGCAAGGTTAAGCACTTCGGCCTTTCTGAAGCAGGAGTGCAGACGATCCGTCGCGCCCACGCCGTCCAGCCGGTCGCTGCGGTGCAGAGCGAATACTCGCTGTGGTGGAGACGCCCGGAAGCGGAAGTGCTGCCGACGCTCGAGGAACTCGGGATCGGCCTCGTTCCCTACAGCCCTCTGGGCAAAGGCTTCCTCACGGGAAAGGTCAACGAAAACACTACGTACGACAGTTCCGACTTCCGCAACCTCCTCCCTCGCTTTACGCCGGAGGCTCGGAAAGCCAATCAGGCCTTGGTTGATCTGCTTGGCAAGATTGCAGAGCGGAAGAAGGCGACACCTGCTCAGATAGCACTGGCCTGGCTGCTGGCGCAGAAGCCGTGGATCGTTCCCATCCCCGGCACCACTAAGCTGCATCGCCTGGACGAGAACATCGGAGCAGTTGCAGTCGAACTGACAATCGACGATCTTCGTGAGATCGATAGCGCCGCCGCAAAGATCAGGGTGCAAGGGGCACGGTACCCCGAAGAGCTGGAGCGCATGACCGGTCGCTGATTCAGCGCCAATACGCAATCAAATAGGAGGATAAACCCATGTACAACGCCAAAGCCTATTCCGCGGTAAGTGAGACATCACCACTCGCCTCCACCTCGATCCCACGACGCGATACGACTGAAAACGACGTGCAGATCGAAATCCTGTTCTGCGGCATCTGTCACTCCGACCTCCACTCGGTGCGTAACGAGTGGAGCAGCATCATGCCCACTGTCTACCCGATTGTTCCCGGCCACGAAATCGTTGGCCGGGTCACCAAGGTCGGTCCCACGGTCAAGAAGTTCAAGCCGGGCGACCTGGTGGGCGTCGGCTGCCTGGTTGATTCAGACCACACCTGCCCCAATTGTCAGGATGGCCTGGAACAATTATGCCCAAACCAGACCCTCACCTTCAACTCCCCGGACAAACACCTCGGGGGCGTCACCTACGGCGGATACTCCGAAAGTATCGTTGTCGATGAATACTTCGTTCTGCACGTCCCCACCAACCTCAATCTTGCCGGGGTTGCACCGCTGCTATGCGCGGGGATCACGACGTACTCGCCCATTCGCCGTTGGGGTGATATCAAGGGCAAGAAGGTTGGAGTGGTCGGACTCGGCGGGCTGGGTCACATGGGGGTCAAATTCGCCCGTGCGTTTGGAGCCCACGTCGTGGTCTTCACCACCTCAGAGAGCAAGAAAGATGACGCACTCCGTCTCGGCGCCCATGAGGTCGTGGTCTCCCGCAATGCCGATGAGATGCAGAAACACGCCGGCACGTTCGACTTCATCCTCGATACCATAGCCGCCGAGCACGACATCAACGCCTATATCAATATGCTCGGCCACGATGGCAATATTACCCTCGTGGGGGCGCCGGAGAAGCCTCTCGCGGTCTCTGCTTTCGCGTTATTGTTTGGACGCCGCAGCCTCTCTGGATCGCTTATCGGCGGCATTGCTGAAACCCAGGAAATGCTTGATTTCTGTGGCGAACATGGCATCACTGCCGACGTGGAAGTCATCCCCATCCAGAAGGTCAACGAAGCCTACGAGAGACTGGTCAAGTCCGATGTTAAGTACCGCTTCTCCATCGATATGGCTTCTCTCAAATCTGAACCATCGGCATAACCCGTAAATGAGAAAACAATGCAAAAACGGAAACTCGGAAACAACAACCTGGAAGTCTCGGCCCTCGGGCTCGGCTGCATGGGAATGAGCTCTGGCTACGGTCCGCCTGCGGACAAGCAGGAGATGATCGACTTGATCAGGGTTGCCGTTGATCGTGGCGATCCCCGGCACCACTGCGCATGGTTCTGGGGTCACAAGCGCTGGCAAGTACCTTGGCGGTGTTGAGAAAGCGCCTGGCTGACTTTGAAACTCAGACGGAACTTGCCGCGTCGACCGACTTCCCGCCAGGCGAGGAGCACTAGCATAAAAAAGCGCTGTGGTCGGACAACGTTCGCGCTGTCCTACAGACTTGTTTGTCAAGCACGGCGACGGGCCGGACTGTTTTGTTCCCCCACGCGACTCGACTATGGCAGTCCTCGAAACTTATCTGACCTGCCCCGAAACTATTTCCTCACCGTAAAAGACTGGACACATCGCACCTCTTTGAGCGGATTGCGTCTCGCCATCTCTTCCGCCCGGCTGCCGGCCACTACGTAGACGGGCTCGGGTCTCTCTTTGAGGGGTTTCACTATCTGCTGATAATAAGCCTTCTTATTGTCCAAATAATCGCCTTTGACGTTCTCCCCTGCCGGGCAGACCGCCATGCAGTATCCACACCGGTCGATGCGGAACATGAGGGATTGCCACAGGGCAGCCGTCTCGCGGTCCTGGAAGCGGGCGCGATAGGTTGCCATATCAGAAGATGAGATGACCGCGTCGATCCAATCCTGAAATCCCATCATGTTATAACGGTAACTGTGAGTGCTGCAGGCCATGAAGTCAAAGGCTCCATCTTTGCTGATAGCACCAACTGGGCAGACCTTTACGCAGAGGCCGCACTCGAGGCAAGGGTTGAGTGCCAAGGGCTTATCATATTGATCAACTTCTGCGTTGATCAAAAGAGAGTTCAATTGGATATGGTTCCCGTGCTTCGGGTGCATGACCAGGCGATTGATCCCCACGTGCCCCAAGCCCGCGGCCACGGCTAGGGTTTTGTGGCTTACATCCCATATCTTCCCGGGTCAACGGCTCATATCCATGGGAAAGGCCTTAGTTAAGACAACTCCACGGATACCGTGCTCGTTTAAGCGACGGAGGATGTCCCGGCAGATTCGGGAGAACTCATCTCCGACGCAATGGGATTCATCGTTAGCCGGGTAGCGTGATGGACTTCGCAGGTTTTCCCGATTCATCACCCGTATAAGGGCGATGATACTCCGAGTATCCGGATATACCCGGAGGATGCCCTCTCGTTCACTATCCAGGCCTTCCTGGGCGATGTCCACCAAGCCGGCATCATCGGCGCCGAAATCCAAGCAAAGTTGCCTCAACATTTCTCGGGAGAACTTGAAAGGCTTATTCCCCTCCGGGAATGACTCCTTGGTGCATACTGGTTTTGCTTGCTGCCGATTCATATAAACCTCCTCCTTCCCGGGATTTGAACCCGTTGGCCGGGCCCAGGAAGTTTACCATGCCCTGAAACCATACTTTCCCGACACCGATGGCGGGGATAATTGGCCCGAGTTAGATCTGTTTCACGCCCGGTATCCTTTTGAGGGACGGGAGAGTAGGGAAAGACGGGCTTTGTTGCGCTTTGGCAAGCCTGGGGGTCGAGTTGATGGGGCCGAGGTGCTTGACACCGCGCCGGGCGGTGCTTGTAGCCACCCAGGTGCCGTGGATGCTTATCAGAAGTTTGAAGGTTTTTGGCCCAGAAGCCCGATGAGGCAACTGCTGATAAATTATACTCCTGGGCAAAAAAGTGCTCCCATAGTGCTCCCGGGAAAGAAATGGGGTAGCCGCAGCTACCCCAAACGCTGATTAAATCTGGCTCCCCGGGACGGACTCGAACCGCCGACAAGGTGGTTAACAGCCACCCGCTCTACCAGCTGAGCTACCGGGGATTGTGTGGTCAAATTGGCTGGGGGACAAGGATTCGAACCTTGATAGGCAACTCCAGAGGCTGCAGTCCTGCCGTTAGACGATCCCCCAAACGCACCTTTTTATATACGCAGGCGCGGGAAGTTTGTCAAGAGGTTGACCGGTCTTGCCGGCTTATTGTCCAGGCAACCTCCCCAGCGATTGCCCGGCACTCCCGGTCACCGGGGCTGGAGACACACCCGCCTCGAGACCGCCAGGAAAAAGGGGATAGCCAGGAGTTGGGCGGTTACCGAAAAGGCCACCAGGGCGCCCAGGGAAAAATCATAGAGAAACCCCATGAGGGCGCTGCCCAGGAGCCAGAACATTCCGAAGCCGCAATTAAAGAGGCCGAAACCGGTGGCCCGGCGGTCCCGGGGCACCATCTCGGCCAGGGCGGCCTTGATGATGGACTCCAGGCTCCCCATGCCGATGCCCCAGAGTACCATGCCCAACAGGGCGAGCTTGAAACCTCCCAGGAAGACCAGGGGAGCAAATAGAGCCGACAGGACCGCAGTCCCGATGATCACCCGGAGCCCCAGGCGGTCAAAGAGGCGGCCCAGGATGAGGGCGGCCACGCCGTCCACTGCCATGGCGATGGCATAAAACAGGGGGATCCAGCCGGGGGGGGCCAGGCTCGTCTGGCCGAAGTGATAGGCGATCAGGGGGAAGTCGGCATAGCCGGCTCCCAGCAACCCCACGGCCACGACATAGAGCCAGTAAGGACGGTTGAACCCGGTGGGGTTGAGAGCCGGGGCGTTCACCTCCAGGTGCTGGGGGTGGGGATAGAGACGCGCCGCCAGGGTAATCACCACCAGCGCCAGGATGGCCGGCAGCAAGAGAACAGCAAACCCTTGCCGGTAACCTCCGTGGAAATAGAGGACTGCGGCCACGATGAGCGGCCCGGTGACTGCGCCCACCTGATCCATGGCCTCATGAAAGCCGAAGCCCCAGCCCCGCCCTACCGTGCTCACGGCGTGGGACAGCATGGCGTCCCGGGCCGGGGTGCGGATGGCCTTGCCCATCCGTTCGGCCACCAGGAGCACCGCGGCAATTTCCCAACTGCCGGCCAGGGCCAGAAGCGGCACCGCCAGGAGGTTCAAACTATAGCCGGCAAAAACTATGGGCCAGTAACGGCCCAGCCGATCGGCAAGATAGCCGGAGGCCAGACGCAGGGTGTACCCCAGGAACTCCCCCAGGCCCGCCACCACCCCCACCACCAGGGCGCTGGCCTTGAGTTCGCCGAGGAAGGGGCCGCTGATACTCCGGGCCCCTTCATAGGTGATGTCGCTGAAGAGGCTGATGACCCCCAACAGGACGATGAACCGCCAGGCTGCGGATTTCACCCTTCCAGGACCTCCCAATAGCGGTCAAAGCTGTAATCGCCGGGGGTGTAGGTGTGGCGCAGGGTTCTCCCCTTGCCCCGGGGCAGGTGGTCATCGACCTTCCAGAACCGGAGGGCCAGGGCTGGGACCTGCATTTCGGCAGCGCCGGCCCCGGTGGGGTTATCGACCCAGATTTCCATCTCTTCGATGACCTTCCACACGTCGCCGGAGCGCTTGTGGCGGATCCGCTGGCCCACCCGGGGCAGTTTCAACTTGTCCCTCAGGGTGAAAAACCGGTAGCCGCTGAGTTCTTCCTTGTCCAGGACTTTTTCGCCCCACAGGGAGATAGCGACGGCCCCGGGCGGGGCAGTGATCAGGACCGAGAGCACCGCCATGGCCAGGATAAGTTCGCCGCCGGGGACCCCGGCCTCCAGGGGAATGGCGCCGATGGCCGCCTGGACGGTGGCCTTGGGGATATAGCTCATGATGCAAAAGAGCTTTTCCCGCCAGGTGAGCCCGGCCCCCAGGACCGACAGGTAGGTGCCCAGGGACCGGAAGATGAGGCCGAAGCCGATGATCGCCAGGCCGGCGGCCCCGGCGCCCCAGGCCACCTTGGGGTTCACCTGGGCCCCCACCAGCACAAAGAGCAGAAGTTCGGCAAAGACCCAGAGCCGCTGGAGTTTCTGCGCAATGATATGCCCCAGGCTGTCGGCCTTCTCCAGGATGACCAGGCCCATGGTCAGGACCCCCAGCAGGGAGGCGATGGGGACCAGGTCTTTCGCCAGGTCGCCGATCCAGGTGAGGACGATGGCCACCCCCAACACCATGATGGTGCGCCGGGGACTGGCCAGTTCGTAGCGGCTGAAAAACAGGTAGAGGAGGTAGCCGGCCACCAGCCCCAGGAGGGTCCCCAGGATCACGGCGACCGGGATACTGGCCAGGTCCCAGAGGATGCTGCTCTTGACCCCCTGGTAGAGACTCAAAAACTGGGTGAAGATGACGATGGCAAAGACATTGTCCAGGGCGGAGCCGGCCAGGACGAAGGTGGGAATCCCCTTTTGAGCGCCTTTGCCCTGCTCCATGAAGTAAATCATCATGGGCACCACCACTGCGGGGGAGACGGCGCCGATAATGGCTCCCAGCATGGCGGCCTGGAGCCAGGAGAAGTGGAACAGGTAGACGGCCGCCACGCTCACGGCGGCGATCTCGAAGGAAGCGGGGACGAAGCTCATGAGCAGGGCCGGGCGGGCGGTGCGGTTCAGGGTCTCCCGGCGCAGGGTGAAGCCGGCCCGGAGCAGGATGACGATGAGGGCGATTTTGCGAAAATCCGCCGAGACCGCGATCATTTCCGGGCGCAGCAGGCCCAGGACATAAGGCCCCACCAGGATGCCCACCAGGAGCATGCCCACCAGGCCCGGCATTTTCAGGCGGCGGAAGAGGTAGTCGGCTCCCAAACCCAGGATGATAATCAGGGCCAGGCTGATGGCCATCAGGCTCTCCTCCAGCAGGGGTAAAGGGGCAACCTTGCCCCGGCCAACAAAAAAAGCTCCTGAACCCCATCGGGGTAATCAGGAGCCATCAGCGTCAGCGCGGTTCGGGCCGTGATACCGACTCGCAATCAACTATCCGGCAACCGGGTAAAGCCTGCGGCGGCCGTCAACAACCTTCGGATTGCCACTCAGTATGAAAAATTTCCCAGGCGAGCTCCATCGCCATGTGCTGATTATTTTGAACCGGAGGGGTCCAATAGTCAAGGGCAATATGGCCGGGCCACCCGATTACGCTCCAGGCCATGAGAGGCGCCTCCTCCGCCGCCGGCCTTGGCCCAGCTCCCCGGGGGATCCGATAACACCATTCCCCGGACCTTGGCGGGGAATAAGGCGATAGGGGCGATGCCCCACCCGGATTGAGAACGAGCGTTCCAATCCGAGCCCGACTCTTATTTAATAAAATTTGTCAGAAGATTAATATTAACAACCTTACTTGTAATAGTGAAAAAAACTCTTATTTTTAGATCATCACCATCACCTCAAAAGGAGGCGGCCATGAAGGATTTTGATAAGATCATCCGGGAAAAGGGCCTGCCCCAGGTAGGGCAGGAGGTGCGCAGCAAAAAATATGGCACGGTTTGGCGGGTCATGGAGAAGAAGGAAATTTGGGCCAACATCGAACCTGATCCCAAGACCGGGGATCCCCGCATGATCCCCGCCATTTATTTGATGTATTGGCGGGTCAAGCCGGGAGACCGGCCCGGGGTAGGCAAGATGATGGGGTATGAATACACCCTCTATGACAACACCTTTGCACTGAATTGGGATACCATCGGCTGATTAGCGCTTTTCAAAGGCGCGGCCGATGCATTATAGTAGGGGCCAGGGCATCCGCCCGGGGCCCCTTTTTGCGCCAGCGCCCTGATCGGGGCCCGGGTGGATGCTGACACAGGAGGAAGACGACCCATGACCGGGATCATTCTGGTACGCCACGGCCAAACCCCTTGGAACCTGGACAAGATTTTCCGGGGCTCCCGGGACATTCCCCTGAACGACCAGGGCCGGGAGGAGGCCCGCCTGGCGGGGGAGTGGCTCAAGGGGGAGACCATCCACGCGGCCTATACCTCGCCCCTGTCCCGGGCCCGGGACACCGCCGGCGCCATTGCCCGGCACCACAGTCTCCCGGTGGCGGACCTGGCGGGACTTACCGACCTGTGCTACGGCGATTGGGAGGGACTGCCCCTGGCGGAGGTCAAGGCCAGGTATGCCGAACTCTACCGCCAGTGGGAAACCGCCCCGGCCACCGTCCGCTTTCCTGGTGGCGAAACCCTGGACGAAGTCAAGGCCAGGGCCTTTGAGGCGGTAGAGGAAGTGGTGCGGCGCCACCCCGGGCAGGTGGTGTTGCTGGCGGCCCACCGGGCGGTGAACAAGGTGCTCATTGCGGCCTTCATCGGCCTGGACAACTCCCACTTCTGGCGGATCGGCCAGGACACCACGGCCATCAATCGCTTTAACCGGGTAGGGGACACCTGGCACATCATGGGCCTGAACGACGCCTGCCACCTCAGGGGCCTGAAGCGGGGAGAATACGTGGATTTTTAGCGGGGATTGGGGGCGGTGGGACTGATTTACCCCGTTCTCAGAAAGAACGCTGCCCAAGTCCCCATTCTGTCATTCTGAGGGAGCGGCGCGACCGAAGAATCTCATGAGTACGAGAAAAGAGGAGATCTTGCGCTCCGCTCAAGATGACAAAATAGCGTTACACAGAGCCCCTAAGTTGCACTTGGCAACGCGGTACAAACCATGGCCAGCCTGATGGCGACCCGGCGGGTCACCCCTTTTTTGGTGGGGCGGGCCTCCGCTGCCCGCCTCTGGCGCGGGCGGCCAGGGACGGCCGCCCCACTATTTCCATATTCCATAAGGCGGGCCGGGACCGCCAAAATTAAGGCGGCCACAGGCCGCCCTATAATTATCTCCAGAGTTTCAGGGTTTATTCCCCTTTTTCCCCTTTCCCCGCTTCGCCTTTTTCCTCTTTTTCTTCTTCCACCAAGAGCAGGTTGACGTGGCGGCGCCGGATGTCCACGTGGGCCACCTTGACACGGACGAGATCCCCCAGGGCGAAGATGCGCCGGGTGCGGCGGCCGAAGAGGCGCATGTGGGATTCCTCGTAGCGGTAGTAGTCGTCGGGCAGGTCCACCAGGCGCACCAGGCCTTCGGCAAAGACCTCCTCCAGGGAGACGAAAAAGCCGAAGGCGTTGACCCCGGTGATGCGGCCCGAAAAGGTGTCCCCCACCCGGTGGGCCAGGCAGCGCACCTGCATGCGGGACAGCATCTCCCGCTCGGCCCCCACTGCGGCCCGCTCCCGCCGGGTGAGATGGCCGGCCTGGGTCTCCAGGTCTTCCGGGTCCAGGGAAAAGGGAGGCTTGCGCTTCTCCAAACGGGCCAGGAGCAGCCGGTGAATCAGCAGGTCGGGATAGCGCCGGATGGGGGAGGTGAAGTGGGTGTACCAGTCGGTGGCCAGGCCGTAGTGGCCCAGGTTCTCCCCGGCGTAGCGGGCCTGCTTCAAGGAGCGCAGCAGCATCAGCTGCACCATGGGGGCCAGGGGCGTCTTCCGCACCTCGTCCAGAAACTCCCGGAGGACCCGGGGGTCGCGGTGGACCTCCTTGGGCAGGTCGAACCCCAGGCTCTTCAGATAGGTGCGGAACGCGGCCAGCTTGACTGCGTCGGGACGCTCGTGCACCCGGAAGAGGGAGAATTCCCCCAGGAAGGTGGCCACCGCTTCGTTGGCGGCGATCATGAACTCCTCGATAAGCTGGTGGGACACCAGGTGATCCACCCGGCGGATGTCCGTAGGCCAGCCCCGGTCGTCCAGAACCACCTCGGCTTCGGGGAGACTCATGAGCAGGCTGCCCCGTTCGGCCCGGCGCTCCCGGAGGAGATCGCAGAGCGCCGTCATTTGGGTGAGCATCTTCACGAAAGGCCGGTAGCGGCTGAGAAGTTCGCCGATCTTTTTTTACCAGCAGGTCGTCCACCAGACGGTAAGTGAGGCGGGCGTGGTTGCGGACCACGCTCCGGGCGAAGGAAAAGTCTTTCCGGCGGCCCCGGCGGTCGAAGTTGAGAATGGCGGTTACCGCCAGGCGGTCTTCCCCGGGGATGAGGCTGCAGACGTCGGTGGCCAGCTTCTCGGGCAGCATGTGCACCGCCCGCTGGGGGAAATAGACGCTGGTGCCCCGCTGGTCGGCCTCTTTATCCAGGGGCGAGCCCGGGGTGACATAGTGGCTGACGTCGGCGATGGACACGTAGAGGGTGAAGCCCCCCCCGGGTTTTTTCTCCAGGCAGATGCCGTCGTCGAAGTCCCGGGCGGTCTCGCCGTCGATGGTCACCATGGGCAGGTGGCGCAGGTCCAGCCGGCCTTTCAGGGCCCGCTCCGACAGGTCCGGGTTGAGGTCGGCCGCCGCGGCCAGGACCTCCGCCGGGAACTCGTCCGGCAGGTCATACTTCAAAATCACCAGCCGGGCCTGGACCTCAGCGTCTTCCACGTCACCCAGGACCTCGGTGACCACTCCCTGGGGATTGAGATGCCCCGTGGGATAGTGGGTCACCGCGGCCCGGACCATCTGTCCCGGGGCGGCGCCGTTTAAGTGCTCCGGGGCGATCACCAGGTTGAAGAGCAGGTGCTCGTCTTCGGGCTCCACAAAATAGGTGTCGCCGGCCTGGGACAGGGTGCCCAGCACGTCCGTGAGCCGGCGGGAGAGGATCCGGATCACCCGGCCTTCCCGGCGGCGGCCCCGGCTGCCCTCGATCCGCACTACCACCCGGTCGCCGTGCCAGGCCTCTTTCAGGTTCGCGGCCACCAGGTAAATGTCCTTGCCGCCGGTCTCCGGGGTGACGAAGCCAAAGCCGTCGGGGTGGACGGAGAGCTCCCCCACCACCAGGTTCATCTTTTCGGCCAGGCCAAAGCGGCCGCCCTTGAGGGAGACCAACTGTCCCCGGGCCACCAACTGGTCCACCAGTGCGGCCACGGCCTCGGCCTGGTCCTGGCCGGCGTTGAGCACCCGCAGCAACTCCTCCATCAACAGGGGCCGGGCGGCCTCCTGGAAGGTCCGCAGGATATGGTCTTCCTTGGCTGCCGGTTTCTTTTTCCGCCGTCTTCTCGTTGTCATCGTCTGCCTCGCAACCCGGGCCTTAAAGGGGTTGAGGTGTGAGCCGCCTTCGCCGCCGCGTTCGTTGATATCGTGGATTTAAAAAACATTCATTATAATATCAATATGTTAAACAGTAGTCACCAAAAAACGGCATTCGAGGTAAACCCTGGTGTCGGCAACGATAGTTCGGAGAAATATCGACTCAAAGTTACGTTCGGGAGTGACGGCCTTTTCCGGCCCTGATGGCCTGAATTGGGGGGTGCGGGGTGGTCGAAGGGCGTATCAGGGGTTAAATCGGCCTGACCTGAAAGCCTGATGATTATCTATTGGGGAACGCAAGATATTTTCTAAGAAAAGATCGTTAATAAGGCTTTGCAGTGACTTTATCAGGTTTTACCTCATAAGAGCCTTTCTCGATGAATTTCTTTGATATTATTGATTTTCTCAGTCCGAATTTCAGAAGTATTTGTGACAATTTCATAGACTTTTTTATTTAAATCGTAATATTTGTACATTATACTCAAGTTTATCCAATGAATTATATTGTCCTTTGTTGTTTTCATGGGGCGAGTAACAAATTGGATCAGAAATTATTCTTAGTGCTATTGCAAATTGCGATAGGTGAACGTTAACCTGCTCGGTGCGTACCACTAAAACATGAAACCCAAGATAATGATCTTGGAGATCAGGTATGGATTATCCAAAGTCAAGTAGCAAATATCGTTTTTTTCCAGTGGAGGCTGTCGATCACAAACAAAATAAATGCCTCCGAGACTGATATTCACTAATATGCTCTGGTCTGTCCATAATTCCTGGGATTGAGGCAGGTGAATATTACATCTCCTGGGTTCGTAGATATGAATCCGACCGAACCGGCGTCGCTCAAAAGAGGGCCCCGAGGGAGTCATATTATTAGTTTTCATAGGAAATTTCACCATAAGAAGAAAAAGTCTCGTTTGAACAAATCCGCTTCCTGAGATATCGGCACGCTCATCAAAAATATTAATTTTTTTTGCCGGCATAATGTATGCGCTGGGGATTACCCGACCTTTCCGGCCTCGGTCCCGGCTGCCCTCATCCGCACCACCACCCGGTTACCCTGCCAGGTTGCTGTCAGGTTGGCGGCGGCCGGGTAAAGGCCCTTGCCGCCCCGGAGCATTCGGTAACGCCCGGATTAAACGAGCAGCCAGACCAGGGTGGCCACCAGCCAGCTGGCTTCGTTGGCCAGTTCGCTTAAGGCCGAGCCGCGGCGATTCCGGTCCCAGCCGGCCTCTTTGATGGAAAACCAGAGTTGGCCGAGCCGGGCGAGAATGGTGATATGGCCGGTGATCACCGCGGCCCCGGCCAGGCCGGCGCCGCCCCGCATGAATATTTTGTAGGCCAGGGCTAACTGGGGAATTGCCTTGAAAAACACCGCCAGCCAACCCTTGACCATGGGGTCGGCAAGGCCCAGATCCAGGCGGAAGGCCAGGCCCAGGGTCAAAGCGACCCCCAGCCCCACGACCATGGTGGTGATGGTATCGGTCCGGCCCCAGACATGGCTGCCTTTCCAGAGCATCACCGCCAAATCCGCCGCCACCACGAAAGTCCAGGCGGCATAACTGAGAATGGTCTGGAGCGTGACCCGGCTGGGTTGATTCTGGTGAGCTCGAATGGTCAGAGCCAGATTCAGCAGCAAGAAAATCAGCCAACTGAGAAACCAGCTCAGGTTCACCCCCTGGCTGGTGGTCAACATGCGGTAGAATTGGCTGCCGCCGAAAATAAAGGTAAAGAGCAGTTGCACCCCGAAGAGAGCGTCCGTGGTCAGCCGTTCGCGAAAATGTCCTCGTTCTTCATAGCGTTCTCGTGTCCAAGATAATACCCGCGGCCCGCTTTGTCATCGCATACCTGGCTCGAATCCTGATGAGATGGAGCGGCTGCACCCCCGTTGCCTCAATTATGAGGGTAGCGGATCAACCAGGCCAGGGTGACCAGCAGCCAACTTATTTCGTTGGCAAATTCGCTCATGGCCGCGCCTTTCCGGTTCCGGTCCCAACCGGCCTCGGCAATGGCAAAGCCCAGGAGCCCCAGCCGGATAAGGATGGAAAAATTGCTGGCGAGCAGGGCTATCCCGGCCAATCCCTGGCCGCCCTCCTGAAAGATGGTGTAAGCCAGGGTGATTTGGGGTATGCCGATAAACAGAACCCCGAGGTAACCGTGGACTATGGGGCCGCCAAGGCCGTGGCCCCTGCGGTACCCCCAGAGGAGGGTGGCCATGATGCCGGCTGCCACGATAATCGCGGTAATGGTGTCGGCGGCGCGCCAGATGTCCGTGCCCTTCACGAACAGTACTACCAGGTCCGAGGCGATGATCACGGTCCAGAGGGCATAGCAGCCGACGGCCTGGAAGGTCACGCGGCTGGGGCAGATGGCGTAAGCCCGGATGGTCAGGACCAGGTTGATCAGCAGGAATGCCAGCCAGCTGGCGAGCCAGAAGATGGGGATGCCCTGGGACGTATGGAGCAGGCGCAGAAATTCGCTGCCGCCGAAAACTATGGCCAGGCCGATTTGGATGAGGAACAAGATATCGGCTGTTACCCGTTTGGTCGTGGGCATCGGTCTTCTTGCCGGTTTGGGCTGGTTCGGGTCCGTACCCCGGAGGCCGCTCTGAGGCGGGCCCGGAGGCCCGCCCCACTAGCCCGGAGCCACTGAAATGCCTTTATTAATCAAGTCAAAACGAGATTGGCTCCCACCTCACCCCAACCCCTCGTCCCCAGGGGGAAAGGAGGGGAAAGACGGCCTCCCTCTCAGGCTTTCATGATTAGATTTGTGCTTCGCTGAACAATCTTATATAATTTTTGGTGATATAACCCATTTTTGTGGAAAAGGCGGGACCTTGCGAGTGCCAGATTTGCAGGTGGAGCGACTCACCGAACTCGCACCGGAGCGGCGGCAGGCGATCCTGTCCCGTTCCCAGGTAGACGTCAGCGCCGTGCTGGAGGTGGTGGCGCCCATCTTGAGCGCGCTGCGCGCCGAGGGCGACGCCGAATCCCTCCGGCAGCATCAGCAGTTCAAAGCCGACATCACCGCGGCGGACCTTCTGGCCACCCCCGAGGAGATCGAGGCGGCCTACCGGGTCCTGGACCCCCAGGTTATCGCCGCGCTCAAGACCGCCGCCGCCAATATTGAAAAATTTCATCGGGCCCAGTTGGACCGGGAGATGTGGGCCATGGAAGTCCGGCCCGGCATCCTGGCCGGGCGCCTCTCCCGCCCCATTGACCGGGTGGGCTGCTACATTCCCGGCGGGTTGGCCGCTTATCCCTCCAGCGCCCTGATGAACATCATTCCCGCCAAAGTGGCGGGCGTGGCCGAGATCGTCGCCGCCACGCCGCCGGGGCCCGGGCATGGCGGTGAACCCCGCCACCCTGGTGGCGGCGCACCTGGCCGGGGCCAGCCGGCTCTTCAAGATCGGCGGCCCCTGGGCCATCGGCTCCCTGGCCTATGGGACGAAGATGGTCCCCCGGGTGGACAAGATCGTGGGGCCGGGCAACAAGTATGTCACCGCGGCCAAGCTTTTGGTGTTCGGCCAGGTGGACATCGACTCCCCCGCCGGGCCCAGCGAGGCCCTGATCCTGGCGGATGACACCGCCACCGCCCGGTACGTGGCGGTGGACTTTCTCTCCCAGGTGGAGCACGACCCCGAGGCCGCCGCGGTCCTGGTGACGCCGGATGCGGAACTGGCCCGGAGCGTGGTGGCGATCATCGCGGCGGAACTCCCCCACCTGCCCCGGCGGGAGATCATCACCGCGGCCCTGACGAAGTACTCCGGGGTGCTGCTGGCCGCGTCTCTGGATGAGGCCCTGGAGTTTGCCAACCTCTATGCCCCGGAGCATTTGCAGATCGTCACCCGGGACCCCTTTGCCCTCCTGCCCCGCATCAAGCATGCCGGCTCCATCTTTCTAGGGCCGTATGCCCCGGTGCCGGTGGGCGACTACGCCTCGGGGACCAACCACGTGCTCCCCACCGGGGGCTGCGCCCGGATGTTCTCGGGCCTTTCCGTGGATGATTTCATCAAGAAACCCACCTTCCAGCACCTTACGAAGGAGGCGCTCCGATCCCTGAAAGATACGGTCATCACCCTGGCCGAACACGAGGGCCTGCTCCTGCACGCCCGGGCCGTGGCCGAAAGGTTTCGTGATGATTAACGAAACGGCGCCGGGGCCGGAAAGCCGGCTTGCCGCCCTGCTGCCAGCCCCAGGCACGGCCGGGAGGATAACCCTGATGACCCAGCACCCCAGACCAGGACCATAAGCCATGCCAACCCATAAAGTCCCTACCGTGATCCTGCCCTTGACCGAAATCGCCGACGTCCAGAACCACGTCAGTCCCCACACCATCGACATCGACAAGGTGGGGGTCAAGAACATCTCCTACCCCATCATGGTGCTGGACAAGTTCAACGGCACCCAGCACACCGTGGCCCGCATCAACATGTACGTCAACCTGCCCCACCGCCACAAGGGCACCCACATGAGCCGCTTCATCGAGATCCTGAGCGAACACCGCCGGGACGTCAGCCTCAAGAAGATCGGCCCCATCCTGGAGGAGACCCGCCGCCGCCTCCACGCCCAGTCGGCCCACATCGAGATGACCTTTCCCTATTTCATCGACAAAGAGGCGCCGGTCACCAAGGCCCGGGGCCTGATGGAGTATATCTGCAACTTTAACGGCTCCATGGATGAAAACGGCGTCCTGGACCTGGTGGTGGGAATCACGGTGCCCGATCACCACGCTCTGCCCCTGCTCCAAGGAGATCAGCCAGGTGGGGGCCCACAACCAGCGGGGCGAAGTGCGGGTCCAGGTGCGCTACAAGAAGTTTTTCTGGATCGAAGACCTGATCCGCCTGGTGGAGGAGTCGGCGTCCTGCGAAGTCTATGCGCTGCTCAAGCGCCAGGATGAGAAGTTCGTCACCGAGAAGGCCTACAGCAATCCCATGTTCGTCGAGGACGTGGTGCGGGAGATCGCCCACCACCTGAGCCAGGATGACAACTTCAGCTGGTACGCAGTGGAATCGGAAAACTTCGAGTCCATCCACAACCATTCCGCCTACGCTTACATCGAGTCGAACTAGAATTTTGTCCGGCCGTTAATCGGCTTCTCTAAGCCGAACTTCTCGTGGCGCCACCCTGCCGTGCTTCTTCTCCTCCCGGCCCTGAAGCGCCATCTTGATGGCCTGCAGGGTCTTCCCGGGAACAACCCCTTCTTCTCACCAATTATCCCTTTTAGCATGGTCTTGCCTGAAAAATAGGTACTTTTACCCATTGGCTTTAACCCGGAGGGTTATTAGCTTTTGAACATTACGTGGTTATGAGTGGCTAGCAGGTTCTGGGGCTGCGGAGAATTCCCGGCGGCGGAGCCTGCCAACGACATGATTTAAAGACCCCGATGGTCAAATTCTCACCAGGAGGCTGATATGGGCTGCTTTGAAAAGATACACGGCGGTTACAAGGTGGATGGCCTGGAGCTGAAGGCCGCCAATTGCGGTTGCGGCGGGTTGACCGGCCCCGGCGGTTCGGGAGTCGGCGATTGTTGTATGACCTTCTCCCGGGTCAAACATGAAGGCAACACAATCCAGTATTTCGGCAAGAAGACCACGCCCAATACCACCGACAACTTTGAGTGGGGCTATAAGGTCAAGAAGGGCGACCACGAAATCGAGGTGCGGATGCTGGACACTCGCGGGGCTCAAAAGTTCAAGTTTGGCGGCTTCCCGCCTCCGCCCGCGTCCGCCTGGAAGGAAAAAGGCTGGCAGGTGGCGGACCAATTCGAGCGGCCCGTGACGGGAACCGGCGAGCCGCTGCCGGCATGGTGCGACAGCCCGACCTCGGCGTGCGAGCGGCCGGATATAGCCATAGAATCGCCCAAAGGGGATAAGAAGAAATAAGGTGCGAACTACGGTGGGGCGCTCGGACCTGACTGGGTATGAGCCCCCACCGCCGCTACCCGGCGACCAGGATGGTTTTACGCCCCCTGCCTGACCGCCCCGTCAACCCGGCGGGAGAGGTGGCCTGCGCCCAATCGGGGCTGGGAGTCTTCCCGTTGACCCGGAACCCAACCCCGGGGCGCAATGCATCAGGCGCGGTGGAGCGCTCACCCTCCAGACTTCTTAGACTTTTTCCCCTTCTTGCCGGGTTTGCCCGCCGCCCCTTTTTGCCCCCCACCAGTTTTTCCTGGTCGGGGTGCGGTCCCAGCCACTGGACCTGGCCGGAATCGAGGTCATAGAGGGCGCCTACCACTTGAACCTGGCCGTCTCTGACCTTCTCCCGGATGATGGGGCTCAGCCGCAACATATCTTCCATGGCCTGCCAGACGTTGGCCGTGATGGCGGCCTTGAGGAGCACGTCCTTGGCGGCCTGGGGGTTGGCCTCCCGGGCCTTGTCCACCGCCGGTTTGATGGGCTCCACCAGGTTGGCGATGTTGGGGGGCAGCTTGGCGTCGTCCACCACCGCGGTGACCGCGCCGCACTGGGTGTGACCCAGGACCACCACCAGCGGGCGTGGCCAGATGTCCACGGCGTATTCGATGGAGCCGATCTCATCCGTGGCGGCGACGTTGCCGGCCACCCGGACCACAAAGATATCGCCGATGCCCTGGTCGAAGATGATTTCCGCCGGCACCCGGGAGTCGGAGCAGGTGAGGACCGTGGCCAGAGGGTGCTGGCCCTGGGCCGCAGTCAGGGCGCGGCGGGCCCGGTCCTGGCGGGGATGTTGGAGTTTGCCGTCCACATAACGGCTATTGCCTTCCTTGAGGAGCCGCATGGCTTCACCCGCGGAGATCCCCGGCGCCGCAGTGGTCGCCAGGGTCGGAGACGCCAGGGCCGCGGCCAATATGAGCATAAGCAGCCAGAGGCTGATTTTTTTCATCATAAGCTCCTTCAGGTTCAAAGTGGTTTATATGAGCCGAGTGTGAGCGCGTTTTATACCCTACCATGGATGAATCGCAGCAGCTACAGGGGGCTGAGCTCCCCGCCCGATCAAGAAAGTCAAGGCGGTGGGCGGCCTCTCTGGCTGCCATCCCTGAGGCCCGCCGGTCCCTCACTTGCCGCAGGACGGGCGCGGCCGCCGGCTCGGGGCTCTTTTCGGGGCCTTCTTCCCCCCGCATCAGTTCCTTGGCCAACTCCATCATCTGCCTCAGTTTCTGGTCCACCCGGTAGTTCACCGTATCCGGTTCAAAAGTGCCGTCCGGGAGGCGTTGGCCGGCCGGGACCCCGGTGAGGAGTTCCAGGGCCTCATCGGCGTGGCCCACGGCCCAGACGTGGAACTTGCCTTCTTTGACTGCGTCCACCACTTCTTTTTTCAGCATCAACTCCGGGACATTGGACTTGGGGATGATGACGCCGTGCGTGCCGTCCAGGCCCCGGGCTTTGCAGACCTTATAAAAACCCTCGATCTTCCAGTTGACCCCGCCGATGGGCTGGGCTTCGCCCCGCTGGCTCATCGAGCCGGTCATGGCGATATTCTGGGCCAGGGGCAGTTCGGCCAGGGCGGACACCAGGGTGCAGAGTTCCGCCAGGGAGGCGCTGTCGCCTTCCACCATGCCGTAGCTCTGCTCGAAGCAGAGGCTGGCCGACAGGGTCAGGGGCTTGTCCTGGGCAAAGCGGCTTTTCAGGTACCCGCCCAGGATGAGGACCCCCTTGTTGTGGATGTTGCCTGAGAGCTGGGACTCCCGGTCGATGGTCATCACCCCGTCCTTACCCAGGCCGACGCTGGCGGTGATCCGGGACGGGCGGCCGAAGGCGTGATCCCCCAGGGCATATACCGACAGGCCGTTCATCTGGCCCACCACCCGGCCTTCGGTCTCGATGAAGAGCATACCTTCATCGATGAACTCCTGGAGCTTTTCTTCCGGCAGGTCGGCCCGATAGGTCTTCTCGGCGATGGCCTGGTCCATGTCGGAGCCCAAAATCGCCTCGTGGGTGTTGTTCCGGGCCCAGTAATTGGCCTCTTTGACCACGTCCTGGACCTCTTTGAGCTGCAAGGTGAGCTTTTGCTGGTGCCCGGCCTGTTCCTGGGCATACTCCACCAGGCGGGCCATGCCGGTCTTGTGGAGGGGCATGAGGTTCTTGTCCCGGCAATAGCCGCCTAAAAGCTCGGAAAACTGCCGGAGGTGGTCGTCGGTCTTGCGCATCCGCCAGTCGAACTGGGCCTTGATCTTGAAGAATTTATGAAAATCTTCGTCGTAGCTATAGAGCAGTTGGTAGATATAGGGGTCCCCCACCAGGATGATCTTGATGTTCAGGGGGATGGGCTGGGGCTGGAGGCTCCGGGTGGCGATCATCCCGAACATCTCCATGGGGTCTTCGATCTTGACCTCGCCGTTTTTCAGGCAGCGCTTCAGGGCTTCATACGAATAGAACCAGCGCAGCAGGTCCAGGACCTCCAGGACGAGGTAGCCGCCGTTGGCCCGCTGCAAGGCCCCGGCCCGGATCAGGCTGAAGTCGGTCACCAGGGCGCCGAACTGGGCCCGGCGTTCCACCGCCCCGAACAGGTTGGAGTAGGTGGGGTTATTCTCCATGATCACCGGGGCGCCCTTGGTTTCGGAGTGGTCCACGAAGACGTTCACCTGGTACTGAACAAACGACGGCTCCGGCACGGGGAAGGGAAAGGGGCCCTGGGCGCTGGGCCGGCGCTTCAGGTCGTCGATATTTTTCAGGATGTCTTCCTGGACGTCTTTGAGGTAGTCCACCACCTGGGGCAGGTCCTGGTATTTCTCCCGGAGGTCCTCCATGTGATGGCCCACCACGTAGAGGGCCACATCCTGGTCGAGCTTTTTCTCCTGTTCCTGGAACTCCTTTTCCATCTTGCGGATCTTGCGGATGGCCTCATTCATTTCGGTGTGGAGCTGGGCGGACTTCTGGCGCAGCGCCTCCCGGTCCTCGTCGTTCAAGGCCTTGAGTTCTTCCTCGTCCAGGGGCTTGCCATCCTTGCCGGGGAAAATCATCAGGCCGGTGGGGGAAATGTTGAGGATAAAGCCTTCTTCCCCCGCCTTGGCGTCCAGTTCCTGGAGGATCTTGTTGCGTTCCTGGGCGAAGCCGTGCATGAGGGCTTCCCGGCGGCCGGAGTAGTCTTCGCTCTCGAAGACCTCGGGGATCTGCATCTTCAGGTTGGAGATGAGCACTTCCATATCCGCCTTCAGGAGCCGGCCTTTGCCGGTGGGCAGGCTCAGGCTCTGGGGCTGCTCCGGCTCCTTGAAATTGTGGACATAGATATAATCCGGCGGCGTGGGCTCGGTGGCGGCCATCTCCTGCACATAGGCCATGATGGTTTCGGTCTTCCCGGCCCGGGGCGGCCCGGCCACGAAGATGTTGTATTCCAGGTCCTTCACCCCCAGGCCGAACTCCAGGGCGTGGACGGCCCGGTCCTGGGCCACGACCTTTTCCTTCAGGGGGCTGACGTCCAGGGTGGTTTCGAATCCCAAGGTGTCGGGGTCACAGACGGCGCGCAGGCTCTCGGGCTTCAGTTCCCAGCGGTTTGGCGACATGCTTCCTCCTCTTCACTATCTCTACCAGCCGGCGGACCGCTCGGAGTCTTAAGCGGCCGCATTATGTATGGCCGCCGTTCAGGCGGTGTAGTGGACAGGCCTGGGGGTCATGAAAATCCGGACCCTCGATCTGGATGGTGTTGTGCTCCAGGCCGAACCGGTGGCGCAGCAGTTCTTCCAGCTCCAGGGTAAGGCAGTCCCGGTTGATCCGGTTGTCGATGGTCACGTGGACGCTCAGGGAATAGAGCCCCGAGGCGATGGTCCAGATGTGCAGGTCGTGCACCTGCTTCACCTGGGGATGGCTCTTCAGGGACTGCTCCACCTCATCGAGGGCGATATGCCCGGGGGTGGACTCCAGCAAAATGTCCGCGGCCTCCCGCATCATCTGCCAGCTGCTGATGACGATCAGCACCCCCACGATGACGCCGGCCAGGGGGTCGACCCAGTACCAGCCCTGCCACCAGATGGCCACACCCGCGGCGATGGCGGCCACCGACCCGAAGGAGTCGGCCAGCAGGTGCAGGAAGGCCGAGCGCAGATTGAGGTTGTGCTCCCGGGACGGCATGAGCACATACATCCCGAACAGGTTAACCAGCAGGCCCAAACTGGCGATAACGATCAGGGGGCGGCTGCTGATGGCGGGCGGCTGAAAGAACCGGCCCGCGGCGGCGTAAAAAATATAGCCGGCCATGGCCCAGAGCACCAGCCCGTTGACCAGGGCCACCAGGATTTCCAGGCGGTGGTAGCCGAAGGTCTTTTGGGCGGTGGGGGGCCTGGCGGTCCACTTGAGGGCCAGGAGGCTCAGTCCCAGGGCGCCCACGTCGCTCAGCATGTGCCCGGCGTCGGCCAAAAGGGCCAGGCTGTTGGTGAGGATGCCGCCCCCCAGCTCCACCACGAAAAACGCCAGCTGGGTCCAAAAGGCCAGTTGAGGCGCCGCCGGCTGCTCTCGAACCGGTGATGGTGGGCGTGGGCCGCGTCGTTCATACCTGTTCCCGGTGAATTTCCAGTACCTGGTACACCCTCAGGCCCCGGGGGGTCTGGACTTGCAGGCGGTCGCCCACGGCGCGGCCCAGCAGGGCCTTTCCCAAGGGCGAGGCCAGGGAGAGGTGCCCGGCGGCGGCGTCGGCCTCCAGGGGGCCCACCATTTTATACTCACGTTCCTGGCCGGTGTTCAGATTGACCACCCTGACCCGGGCGTTGAATCTTACCTTATCGGGAGACAGGTTGCTCCCCACCAGCACCTCGGCGTTGGCCAGGGTCTGCTGCAACTGCCTGATGCGGCGCTCCAGCTGCCGGCGCTGGACCTGGGCGGACTGAAAATCGGGATTTTTCTCCACCCGGCCTTCCTGGGCGGCCTCCAGGATCTCCTGGATTACCTGGGGACGTTCCACCTGGCTGAGAAACTCCAGTTCCTGGATGAGCTTCTCATAGCCGGCCCTGGTCAAGAGAATCTTTTCCATGCCACCTGACTGCCAGTAATTGATTTATGCTTCAAAATAGTGGCTCGTGAGCCCCTGGTCCAGCCGCATAAAAGCCTGAAAAGATGGGACAGCCGGGCTGGCACAGCCTTTCCGGGCTGTGCATGGCGGCAACCTGCTCCCTGTACACAAGGCTGGAAAGCCTGTGCCACCGCTTTAACGGACTCTTCAAGGCACATAGCCGGTTACCTTCTCCCCCACCCGCCCCCGAGGCTCCGGGGGCCAACCCGCGGACCTTTTTCTCTGGTCTCCGGATAATAAGTTTCGGCAAAACCGGCAGTTTCAGTAAATTTCCCCTATTCTTATCTAAAAAGAGAGGCGGGGTCAACACGGCGGGAAGGCTGGCCGGGTAAATTTCTCCCCGAAGCCGCGCCTTGACAGCGGCGGCCGGGGCCGTCTATGATCAGGGCAAGCCCTGGCGTCCCGGACCAGAACGACCGCGCCCGCCGCCCGGGGTTGGAATGGCCCTGAAGCGAACTGAGCCAGGGCCCCAATGGAGGCCACCTCCCGACCATGTTTTACCGGTTTTCGCCTGAGTTGGTGTTGCGGTCTCCCTGGCGGCCTTACCGGCCCCGGCCGGGGGAGCGGGTGCTGGTGTTGGCCGCGGCCACAACCTTCCCGCCCAGCCATCCCACCACATGCCTATGCCTGGAACTCCTGGCGGCGACCCTGGCCGAGGCGCCCTGCCCGCAGCTTTTGGACGTGGGCTGCGGCTCGGGGGTGCTCCTGCTGGCCGGGGTGGCCGCCGGCGCCCGGCCTCGGGGTGGGCCTGGACCTCTCCGGGAAAGCCGTGGCCACCACCCGGAACAACGCCCGGGCCAACGGCCTGGCCGCCGCCGTCCAGGTGGTCCGGGGGTCCACGGAAGGTCTCCGGGGCCCCTTCGGAATGATGGTGGCTAACCTGCCCTGGGCGGTTCAGATGGACAAAGTGGCGGAATTCACCCGGCTGGCGGCCCCCGACACCCGCCTGATCCTCTCGGGTTTCAAGGACACCCAGGAGGCGGACCTCCGGGACGCCTATCAGCGGTCGGGCTGGACCCTGGAGTCCCGCCTCACCCGGGACGAGTGGGTCATCGAACTCCCGCCGGAAAAGAGTTACACCTGGGTGGCCTGGCGGTTGAGCCGATCGCCGGGCAGGCCAGTAAGTAGCCAGTGGTCAGAACTGGCGTTTGCGGGTTGAATCATGGCCCAGGCCGATCTTTACAACCGAGCACTACGGTGGCGTTTCAGGAAAACCTTAAAAAGAAAAACCTTTTGTTCCCTCCCCCTGGATGGGGGAAGGGTGGGGGTGGCGAAACCATGAAAAGGTACAGAGCCTTTCCCCCTCCCCCTAACCTCCTCCCACCAGGGGAGGGGGAATTTCAAGACGCTAACTTATTGAAGCCATCTTCGAAACCCGACATTATCTCACCCACAAGGGCGCGGCGGGCTGCGCCTTAACCTGTTAAGGAGAACATCATGACCCCCGATGAAGCCTACCGCTGGCTGGCGGAGCACAGCCTGGAGATCGCCTACTTGAAATCCATGGGCCACGTGCTGGGCTGGGACCAGCGCACCCACATCCCCCCCAAAGGGCATCCGCACCGCCACAACCAGTTCGCCATGCTGGCCAAGTGGATTCACGTCCGGGCCACCGACCCCCGGATTGGGGAGGCCCTGGTCCGGGTGGAGGCCTCGGACCTGGTGGCGGACCCGGCCGCGGCGACCCGCGGTGAACGTCCGGGAGTGGCGGCGGGATTACGACCGGGCCATCAAAATCCCCCAGGACCTGGCCGTCGCCCTGGCCAAGGCCACCGCCGAAGGGGAGACGGCCTGGGAGCGCACCCGGCCGGAGAACGACTGGGAGACCTTCAAGCCTTTCCTGGCCACGGTCGTCGCCCTGAAGCGGGAGGAGGCCCAGGCCCTGGGCTACGCCGCCGAACCCTATGACGCCCACCTGGACCTCTTTGAGCCGGGGGAGACCGCCGCGGCCCTGGCGCCTCTCCTGGCCGAACTCCGGATGTCTCTCCTGCGGATTTTGGCGGCGGTCCAGGGGAGCGGGCGGCGGCCCCAGGGCGAGGTGGTGCGCCGGCATTTCCCGGTGGAGGCCCAGGACCGTTTCGCCCGGCTGGCGGCCCAAAGCCTCGGGTACGATTTTGCCGGCGGCCGCCTGGACAAGACCGCCCACCCCTTTTCGACGGGCATCGGCCCCGGGGACGTCCGCATCACCACCCGCTTTGACGAGCACCGCTTCACCCAGGCCTTTTTCGGCACCCTGCACGAAACGGGTCACGCCCTCTACGACCAGGGGCTGCCCGCGGACCACTGGGGCACCCCCCGGGGGGACACCGCCTCCCTGGGCATCCACGAATCCCAGTCCCGGATGTGGGAAAACCTGGTGGGGCGCTCCCTGGGGTTCTGGCGGTTTTTCTATACGAGGGCTCAGGAAATCTTTCCCGTACTCCAAGACGTGCCCCTTGAGACCTTTCACTTTGCCATCAACGAAGTCAAGCCGTCGCTGATCCGCACCGAGGCCGACGAAGTCACCTATAACCTCCACATCCTCCTGCGCTTTGAGCTGGAGCGGGCCTTGATGAACGGCGACCTGGCGGTGGCGGACCTCCCCGGGGCCTTCAACGACAAGATGGTCGCCTACCTGGGGCTGACGCCCCCCGGTCCCGGCCAGGGGGTCATGCAGGACATCCACTGGTCCGCGGGGCTGTTCGGGTATTTTCCCACCTACACCCTGGGGAACCTCTATGCCGCCCAGTTCTACGCCCGGGCCGAGGCGGAACTGGGCCCCCTGGAGGAGCGGTTCGCCGCGGGCGATTTTGCGCCGCTGCTCACCTGGCTCCGGGAGAAGATTCACTCCCAGGGCAACCGCCTCTGGGCCCGGCCCCTGGTTAAGGAGGTGACGGGTGAGGAACTGACGCCGCAATACCTGGTGCGCTACCTCCAACGGAAATTCGGGGCGCTGTATGATTTCCCGGCAGGGGCTCCTAAGACCAGGATGCCCTCAAAGACGTGTGCAGGTCCGGGGAATGGTTTTCCATGGCGCTGAAACCGTAGGGCGCGCCTACGGCCATTATTGGTGCGTAAGACGCACGGTATACAATGGGAAATTATTCTTTATGCGCCAATTGGTATAACGACAGACGTCATGCAGACCAGAGCCGGCTGGGGGAGGTGTCCTTGCCGGGGTGCAGTCCCCCTTTAGAAAAGGGGGTTAAAAAGCTGTGCCTTTAAGCCCTTAGAAATGATGGCGCATCACAATTGTCCCTGATGCTATGACTCAGGAGGGGATAATGAAGATCACCCTGTTCGGTTTATGCTTTCTCGTGCTGTTGGGGTCGGCGGCTTCGGGCCAGACGGACCGGTATGGGCTGCCGGCCGGGGCTCAGATCATCGAGGTCCAGCCCCTCCAGTCAATGCAGCACCCGCATCGGGCCCTGGTGTTGTGGATGCAGAGTCCTCTCAAGGTTCCCCGGGATAATCCGGATGACCCCTATACCTGCCCGGAATACACCCGGGGCAGCTATTACAGCGGCGCCACGAGGGTATCGCTGGTTGACCCCCAGGCCAAAAAAATTATCAACACCATTAAAATCCTCAATTTCCAGGGCGACGACACCTTTGATATTCCGTACCGCATCGAGAGCGGGCTCTACTACCACGTGGCCGGCGTGCCCAAGGGCAAGGAGGGCAAACCCACCATCATGTGGCTGAAAGACTACAACGGCGACGGCCAGGCCCGGGAATTCGCCTTGTTCGATGCCGTCGCCTGCATGGGACTGCCCACGACCCTGATCGGCTACCGCGAGGCTCAAGACCGGGTGATCCAGTATCCCGTGGCCTTGACCGTGATTTCGGGAAACCAGAAGTCCACCACGACTGCCTTATGGGTGGATTATCTGTTCAGCAAGCGCCCGGAGAAGCCCGGCTTGTGGAAATATGCCATCGATTACCGGGGGAGAGCCGGAAACCTGGATGCTTACGAGATCCGCTACCACCCGGGAGAAGAGAAATTTTATGGCCAGATGATTTCCCAGGGGGACGGCTCCTGATAGACCCGGGCGGTTTGCCGAACCGGGCCGGGCTTGCGGGAAGGCCCGACCCCTTCCGGGCCTTGATCAGGAGGGAGGCGCCGCTCCCCTGGGGGTCATCACGAACGCCAAGTGGCAGCGGCAATTGAGATTGATGCCGCCGCCCCCCCGGGATGACCATTACGCCTATTTTACCGGTACGGGAATACTGGCAAACGCCCCGGTGTTGGTCAGGGCCCCGGGATTGAGCCCTGGGTTCGAAGGCCCTCCGGGAGTGCTCCCCGGAGGAGAAACCGTGCTATTCCCGATGGTTACGAAGTTGAGGTTCCAGGGACTTTGGGGATAGCGATGCAGGAAGTCTCTTTTGTTCAGATAGTTAATTTTGTTGATCGTTTCAGGGTAGGTGACGCTGGCGATATTCGCATTGGCAATGCCGTTCACATGGGTCTTCGGAGGAGGCATGGTATAACAGGCATGGGCCTCCGAGGGCCAGAAGGGGGCCAGCAACCCCATAAACGCAATGAGGCCGATGGCAGTAATGAGAGCCGCCGAACCCTGCGTTCCTTGCACTAACCTCCCCAAGACTTTTACCTTGCCCATAACACCCTCCTATTCTCCTAATCAGGTTAGCATCGGCATAATTGCGCCTTTCCTCAGGCCAAGTCCTTCTTCCCGGCTGTAGCCGCTTGTTCCCCGCCGATCCCCCGACTCATAAGCCTTCTTCCTTTTCAACCCTTGGTTTGACATGAGTGGATTACCAAAATCCCGCCTCTTTAGCTCTTAATCCTCTGGCGCTTACAGTAGGGGAAATGTAGAGAAAAGAAAATTAGGGATTTCCTAATTATCTAAAGAGAGAAATCAAATTAATTTCTTTCAAAACCCTAGACCTTGGCCTCTTTCCCCTCTCCCTGGATTATTTCAGAGTGAGGCAGGCGTGCCCGCCCCACGGCTGAGACTCTGGTGAAACGCCACCGGAGGGTGAGCAGCCATATCGCCGGATAAGCATTCTTGCCCCCTCACTCCGGCATGGGCGGGAGAATCTCCTTGACTCATCCGGGCAGAGTGGATAGCCTGACCCATGCGCGGTTGCTTGATAGCGATTCCCACCTACTGGACCCATCCCGGGGGGGACGGGCCGGAAGAGATCGTCTTTGATCACCCGACGCCCCTGGACACGCCGGGGACTTTGCGCCGGACCCTGGAGAGCTTAACCCCCCTGGTCACTCGGGGGGCCGGGGTCGAGGTAAGCGTGGTGGCCGCGGCCACCGCGCCGGCCCTGGAAGCGGCGGTGGCCCGCCGGGTCCGGGAGGTCATCGAGTCCCCACCCCTCCCCTACCCGGTAAAATTGTTTGCGGCCCCCCATCTCCGCCTCCTCCAGGACTTCTGCCGGAACCGGGGGCAGGCCGAGTGGCTGCCCTTGCTGTCCCTGGCCGGGTATTCCCAGATTCGCAACCTTACCTTGATTCTCGCCAATATCTGCCAGGCGGGGGCGTTGCTCAGCCTGGACGACGACGAGGTGATCGCCGACCCGGATTTTTTGGTCAAGGTCGCGGCGGACCTGGAGCTTCTGGAACGGGAACACCCCGTCTTCGGGTTGGCCGGGATTTACCGGAACGGGGACGGCAGCGTCCTGCTCCCGGAACCCGCCGCCCCCTGGGCCGTGTATTGGCCCAAGATGCGCTGGCTGAACGCCGCGCTCAAGGAGCTGGCGTTGGCCGGCCCCCGCCTGAAACCCACTTACCTCGGGTTCGGCGGCAACCTGGTGGTGCCGGCGGCCCTGGGGCGTTTGCTGCCCTTCGATCCCGCCGTCACCCGGGGTGAAGACACCGACTACCTCCTGAACGCCCGCATGTTCGGGATTCCCTTTTTTCTGGACAACTCCCTGGGCATCATCCACCTGCCGCCGGACAAGCCCCATCCCACCTGGCTGAGGCTCAGGCAGGACCTGGTGCGGTTTTGCTACACCCGGCTGAAATTGCGGCAGCAGGAGCCGGGGCCGGGGCGGACGCACGTGACTGCCGGGGATTTCAAACCCTATCCCGGTAATTTCCTGGGAGACGACCTGCCCGAAAGGGCCTTTCAGAGCCACGTGGCGCTGGCCCTGGACTACCTGGCCCAGGGCGACTCCGAAGCGGCCCGGCAGACCCTGATGAACCTGGCCCTGATGGACCGCCTGGAGCAGGAGGGCGCCGGGGTCTATGCGGCGTATGTCCGCACCGTCAGCCTCTGGCAGGCCCTCCAGGACCTGGCTGGCGGCGCCTGAGGTCGCGGCCGCCGCCCGCCAGGCCCTGTGGGGGGCGGCATGAACAGCCCGCCTCTGGTGATCCGTCCCCGGGATTGGGAGCGTAGGGCACGGCTCCCCACCCTGGGATTGATCCCCGCCGGCAGCTTCGACCCGGAGGCGATAACCCGCTTGAAACAGGCGGAAGGGGTGCCGGTGCACCTGGTCTTTCCCCTGGGGAGCGCCCGGGAGGCCGGCAACCTGCACTCCCTCTTGTTGATGCTGCAGCCGCTTTTCGGCAGCCTCATCGATCAGGTCTGGATCGCCTATGGGGGAGACCGACCGGAAGGTTTGCGGCGCCTGACCGATTTCTTTCCCCAGGTCAGGGTCTTTCCCGGGGCCAGGCTTCTCCCCCCGGACCAGCAGGGCGCTCCCCTGGGCAAGGGGGCTTCCATGCGGGCCTTCCTGTATCACCTGGTGGTAACCGAAAACGTCACCCATCCCCGGGCCGTGGTGGCGTTTATCGATGCGGATATCCGGCCCCCCTATTTTCATCCCCGATGGGTGGTGGACCCCGTGGGGGCCATCCTCTGGTTTCACACGGCCGAGGCGGCCAAAATCGTCTATCAGCGCCCCCACGGCGGCCGGCTCAACACCATGCTCCGGTCGCTGTTGGCCCTGTGCCCCCAGGCCGGGGTCCAGGCCCTGCAAAAGTTAGTCTACCTGTTGTCCGGCGAGATGGCCGGCACCTTGAAGTTCTGGAGCCGCCTGCCCTTCAAGACGGGTTTCGGTGTAGAAATCCTGACCCTCATGTCCTTCGCCCTGGACCACCTGGGTCTGGCCCCCGGCACCCCGGACCTGGAACACCTGGTCCAGGTCTACGTGGGACAGATGGACCACCGCCACGCCCCCCTCACCTCCACGCCCGGCAAGCGGGGGCTGGACCAGATGGCCGGGACCGTGTTCCACACCCTGATGGAGTCCCTGAAGGCCGCGGGCCTGCTGCGCTGGCAGGGGCCGGAACTGGCGCTGCCGCAGCTCAGCATCCCGGTGCCCGATGGGGATAAGGGCGAGCCCCTGACCTGGATGGAAGTCCCCCTGGGGGATGTCACTCTGCCGCCCCTGGCGACCTGTCCGGAGGTGCGGGCCCGCCTCACCCCGGGAGGCGGCTGATGCGGGTAGCCCAGATCGCGCCCCCCTGGATTCCGGTGCCCCCCGTAACTTACGGCGGCACTGAGCTGATGGTGGCCGGCCTCATCCGGGGGCTCACCGCCCGGGGCGTGGAGGTGTGGCTGTTCAGCGCCGGGGATTCCACCCTGGAAGTGCCGCAGTATGGGCACTTTCTCCACTCCTTCTGGCCGCCGGACAAGTTTTCCGAGAACCTCCACCTGTCTTACGCCTTCGCCCGCTTAGCGCAGCAGCCGCCCCAGGTAATCCACTCGCACCTGGAGTCCGCGGCGGGTTTCTGGGCCCTGGCCCCGGCTGCGCCTATGGCCATCACCATTCACACGCCGCTGTTCCCCATGAAACGGGACTACCTTCTCAGTTTTCCCAAGGTGCACCTGGTGGCGGTGAGCGACTTTCAGGCCCGGCAGCTCAAGGGGCATCCCCGGCTGCACCTGATCCCCCACGGCCTCGACCTGGCGGACTATCCCTTTCAGGCCGCCAAGGAAGATTTTCTCCTTTTCCTGGGCCGCATCTACCCGGATAAAGGCCTCCACACGGCCATCCGCCTGGCCCGGGAGACCGGGACGCGGCTGGTCATTGCCGGGCCGGTCTTCGAGCCGGACCGGCCTTATTTTGACGGCCGGATCCGGGACCAGGTGGACGGGGAGCAGATCGTCTACCTGGGACCGGCGGATCATGCCCTTAAGGTTGACTTGATGAAGCGGGCGAAGGCCTTGGTGCTGCCCCTGGAGGTGGATGAGACCTTCGGGCTGGCCATGCTGGAGGCCATGGCCTGCGGCACCCCGGTCTTGGCGTACAATCGGGGCGCGGTGCCCGAAGTGGTGGTCCACGGGGTAACCGGTTTTGTGGTGCACACTTACGAGGAACTCCGGGACAGCCTTAAGCGACTGGCCGGGTTGGACCCCCAGCGCTGCCGGGACCACGTGGCCCAAAACTTCTCCCGGGACACCATGGTGGCGGCTTATGTGAAGCTGTACGACGAGATGAGCCGGGGGGCTTGAGCCGGCTGGGGAAAGATATTGGCGAAAGCAGTCTCATTCCGTGAAGATTACTTCCCCCTCACCCTAGCCCTCTCCCCCATTGGGGGAGAGGGAAAAGATGGGCCCGGTTTGAGGTTCTGGCCTCATTGAAATAGGCGACCTAAATCTACTCCCTCTCCCCCCGCTTCGGGGGGAGAGGGTTGGGGTGAGGGGGGGTGATATATGACATTACCGAATTTATGAAATCCCGTAATGGGTGGCGCAGGCGGGAAAGCCTGTGCCCGGCACCGGCAAGCGGCCGGCGCCGCCATGAACCGATGCGAACCTAACTAGCCGTCATTTCCGGGCTTTACTTCCCGAACCACCCGGTTTATGCTGCAAACGGGCCTATGTTTATCTCGCGGCTGGTGCTGAAATTAGGATTGGTGCGGTTCGCCACCTCATTTTTGGTGGTCTTGCTGGCCAACGTCCTGAACCGGGTGTTGATCGTGGACCTGATGGTGCCCGCGACCCTGGTCACCTTCAGCTTCGCCTTTCAGCATGTCATGACGCCGGTGGGCCTGGTTACCGGTTATTGTTCCGACAACTATGCCGTCCGGGGCCGTCGCCGCGCCCCGTACATCTGGGGGGGCATGCTGCTCAGCGTGGCCGTGATGCCGTTCTTCCCGAGCTGGGCCCTGGCGCTGGGAGCCCAGCCCCACAGCCGCCCCCTGTTGTACGCGGGGAGTGCTGCTGTTTTCCCTGTTCGGCATCGGCACCACCGTATCCGCCACCGCCATCAATGCCCTGTTGGTGGACCGGGTCCCGGAGCGCGACCGGGGCGACGCCCTGACCATGGTGTGGATTTTGACCCTGCTGGGTTTTATCGTGGGCTCGGCTCTCGTCGGGGTGCTATTCCCGGTTTTTGATCCCGACAAGGTCCAACGGCTCTTCACCGTGGTCACCCTGGCGGTGGTGGCGGTCACCCTCTGGGGGGCCTGGGGCATCGAACCTCCCAACGAGGCCGAGGCCGCTCCCGGGCATCACCAGATGGCCTTGTGGCCCACCTTGAAATTTTTGGCCAGCAACCGTCAGGCCCTGACCTTTTTCGCCTTTCTGGGAACCAGCATCTTTTTCCTGGCCATTCAGTCCTTCCTCCTGACCGCTTACGGCGGGGAGGTGTTGGCCCTGCCGGTGGCCGAAACCAGCCGGTTCGGGATTTACACCACCTACGGCATCCTGGTGGGCATGGTGGGGGTGCATCTCCTGGTCACCGCCCGGCAGAACTGGGGAAACAAAATGGTTCTGGTGGCGAGTCTGGTGCTGGGCGCGGCGGCTTTCGGGCTGCTCAGCTTCACCTCCTTTAAACCTAACCCGACCTGGGGAATTTACGCCCTCTGTCTCCTGGGGCTGGCCCGGGGCTTTTACAACGTGGGGCTGTCCCACCTGACCATGAGCATGGCCCACCCCACCTTCAGCGGGGTCTTCATGGGCCTGTGGAATCTGGCCAGCGGCCTGGCCCTGGCCGCGGGGGAAATGACCGGGGGATTTCTCAAAGAACGGTTTGCTTATCTCTCGGGCAGTGAGGCCGGGGCTTATGGCTGGGTCTTTTTGCTCGAAGGGGTGGGGTTGCTGGCCTGCCTCCTCTTCCTGGTGCCCCTGAGCCTGGAAAAATACCGGCCCCAGTTGGCGATGCTGGTGGCCGAGAAACCGGTAAAGCCGTATTAGGGTGGGAAAAGTGGTCACGCCGCGCCTTAAATCCGCACCTACCGTGCCGCGCCTCACCCGGATAATCTGGGTCCTGGTGCTCCTGCAATTTCTAGGGTGCGGACCGGCTCCGGACACATCGCCTCCCCGGGCCATCACCTACACCTTCGATGCCCCCACCCGGGAATTGATCCGGCTCCTGTCCGAGAAGGGCAACAGTGCGGCCTACAAGGATTTCGACCGGAACTTCAAAGGGCTCCAGGTGCCGGAAAGCCTGCTCCCGTATGAGCCTTTTGTGCTGGGACTCTCCACCGAGAGCAAGATACCCGCGGTGTTGCTCCTGGATGCTCCCTGGGTGCAGCGCTACGGGGTGGCCGGCTGGCTCTATGAACTGGAACGTACCAAGGTCTTTGACCGGACGGAGCTGGTGCCGGCGGTGGCGGAGGCCTTTTCCGTGTCCCTGGCCCAAATCACCGGCCAGCCGGGTAAGCAGCTGGTGGCCGTGCCTACTTACATCAAGGGCAATATCCTCTTCTATCGCCAGGATATCCTGAAGCGCTACAACCTGGCGCCCCCCCGGACCTGGGAGGAGCTCAAGGCGATTTGCCGCAAGGTCCTGCCCCAGGAAAAGTCTCTAAAATATGGCTTACTTATCCATTCCACCAATACCCTGAATGATTTTTATCCGATTCTCTGGGGCTTTGGCGGCCGGATCAATGACGATGCCGGCCAGTTTGCCCTGCCCCTGAAGAATAACTCTGCGGCCTTCCTGGCGGCGCTGAAAGAACTGGTCGCCATGCAGGGAAGCATTATTCCGGGTCCTGGGGCGCTGCTCCAATTCGAACCCGGGGGGAGCCTGCGACAGGCTTTTTATCATGGGCAGACCCTGTTCATGATCAACTGGAGCACCCGCATGAAAGACTTGAGCGATTTGATCGCCAAGGGGCAGGGCCAGCCGCAGGGTCGCCTCGCGAGTATCGGCCAGGTGGGAGTGGCCCCTATCCCGGTCCAGGCCGGTCACCCTCACCACTATTCCAACATCGGCTCTTTCGGCTGGGCCGTCAACCGGTTCGCCGTGACCGACCCGATGGTCATCGAGCATACCAGACAGTTTATCAAGTTGGTAGCCGACGAGCAATTTCAGCTCCTGGCGGCGGAAACCATGGGACAGGTGCCGTCACTGATCCGGGCCCTGGAGAAGGTCACCAATAAAGAAGTGTTACAGGTGTATCATGACACCTTCGCCCAGAAGGACATGGTAATGCGCCCCCGGCCCCACAGCCGCCGGATCAACAATGTGCTGGAAAAGGTCATGAGTGAGGCCCTGTATGGCCGGCAAACCCCGGAGGCAGCCTTGGCCGGGGGTATTGCGGAACTGAAAAAAGAGCAGACGCTTGAATAGATGAAAACCTCCGAGAACTTCATCCGCTATTCCCTGAGGAACCGGCTGTTCGTCCTGGCCGGGGCCACCTTCTTTTTGTGCGCCCTGGTCATCCTGCTGTTTTTCCCCCTGCTCAACCTCACCCTGGACGGGCTCCAGAACCGCACCATCAGTTCCATGCAAGAGGCCACCGAAGTGGAAGCTACCACCATCTCCCGGCTCCTGGTTCTGGAATTTGCGTCGATCAAAGGATTGTTGCAGGTGACGCCGACCTCGAATACGGAGATGGATCAGTCGATCAAAAATCTCATCTGGGAAAAAGTCACTTTTAATGAAATCATCGAAGGGGTTGAGCTGATCCAGGGCCAGCAAGACGCCCAGGGCCGGCACCTGACCTATATGTTTTATCGCCGGGAGGCTCCGGAACTGACGCCCATGGCCGGCCCCCAAAAAATCATGAAGTCATTTCAAGGCATGGAACAGGACCTCATCAACAGCATCACTGCGCAGCAGCGGGTGGACAACACCATCCAGGGGTCCGTCAATCGGGGCCCTAAAGAAGAAGGGGAGATGCTGCTGCGCTACATGCCGGTACACGTGCTGCAGGCGGACGAGGGGGCAGTCTTCTGGGGCGTGGCCAAAATCGGCATCGATACCAACCGCATGCGCCAACTGCTCTTCCTCCAGAGCCAGGAGCAGAGCAACATCCGCCGGGACATCTGGGTGGAGATCATCCTCAGCCTGCTCATTTCCGGGATCCTGGCCATGAGCCTTATCTACTTCTGGGTGCGGCACATCACCAGCCTTGCGGACCCTCAGCGTGGTGACCGCGGCTTTGCAGGGCGCCAAACCCGAGGATTTCGATCTTTGGCTGGAGAACCTCAAACGGGTGGATGCCCAGGGGCAGTCCGAGGTGGTGATCATCCAAAAGGTCCTGGAACGGCTGGGTGACGGCTGTCCCCAAACTGGGGCAGCGGCTGATTGACGGGGAAGCCTGGGCTTGCCTCGGAAGGGTAATCGCCCGAGGGCTGCCGGCCTACCAGGCCATGCAGGTCCAATTGCAAACTCTGGAACAGGAAGTGGGCGTGGTGCCGACACCGGGCCCGGCCATCCCGCAGACCCTGGACTTGATGCGGGCCAGGCTGGACACGGTCTTTGACGATCTTTCCCATCTCTGGTCTGACCCCACCGGGGAGTGGGATCGCCTCGATGTCACCCCCGGGTTGCAGCGGGCCTGGCGCTTGGCGACCATGGGGCTGCCGGCGGAAGTGACCACGCAGGAGTTCGCACCCCTGCCGCCGGTCTGGGGCTCAGAGGCCAAGTTGACTCTCGCCGTACTCTATCTCTGGCTTTTGCCGTGGATCTGGTGCCGCCGGCCGGAGAGCTTGGTGTTAAGGCGGCGCCCAGCCGGCAGGGGGGGTGCGTCTGACTGTCTGGGTTTCCGGGGACCCGCGCTCGGCGGTGGAGTGCCAAAGGTGGTTAAATCCGTTCGGCGATCCGGACCGGATTCAGGGAAGCCTGGGACCGGCCCTGGCCGCGGCCATCGCTTCTCAGCATGGCGGTAGTCTCACGGCAACGCCCCGGGAGGCCGGCGGTGCGGTCTTTTCCCTGGAATTACCCCCGTTGCGGAGGAACCTCGTGAGCCGGTTATTTAGTGTGGTAAGGGTCCTGCGCGGGCTCCTGGGGCGGGCCTGGGGGAATTTCGCGTGCCCGGCTATCCCTGGTGCTGAACATCTGCGCCATGTTCCATCGCCTCATCCTGGGAGCCTTTATCGGCCCCCCTGTATCGGCCTGTTTTTCCGGGAACTGAGCCGTCAGGTTTATTTTACCGCGATCCGGCGGGCCTATATCCTGGTCTTTACGTCCCTCATGCTGGGCATGTTGGTGATCGTCAACGCCACCCAGCAGTTAGTCAAACTCCAGGGGGAGGAATTCATCGGCTGGCTGTTGGTCACTATCGTGGTGCGGGAGGTGGGGCCGGTGTGGGCCGCCTTCTTCGTCTTGCTCAACTCCGGCGGGGCCATCACCGTGGAAATCGGCAAAATGTCGATAAACCAAGAGATTAGGGCCTTGAAAATGATGGGGATCGACCCCTACCGTTACCTGGGGGTGCCGCGCTTCTGGGGGATGACCATCAGCCTGACGTGCCTCTATATCCTGTGCGTCTTCACCGCCATCATCGGGGGATATCTCTTTGCCCAGGCGTTTGCCGAGATCTTCTGGGCCAAATTCTGGTTGTCATTCGTCAACGCCCTCGAGTTGGTCGACCTGGGGGTGGGTTTTGCCAAAACCACGCTCTTTGCTATGCTCATTGCCACCGTGTCCATCTTTTTCGGCTTCAGTTGCCGCACCAGCGTGGACGAGGTGGCGCGCAATACCTCCCTGGCAGCTATCTGGAGCCTGGTGCTCGTGGGGGCCACGGACATCATCCTGACCGCGGCTTATTACCTGTGAGCCCCCCCCGTTCGGGGCCTCGTGAAGTGCGACGTTACCTATGCTACAGCATGCCTTGAATCTGGATATGGTCGTCCTGCCGGGAGATAGCGCCTGGCCCGCGCCCCTGTCCCTGGCGGTGGCGTTCAACGAAGTCGTGCTCATTGAAGGGGCCGGCCTGGCCGTGAGTTCGCCCCTGCTGGAAGTGGCGTCCACGCTCGCCTCCCCGGTGGCGGGCCACGTCCGGCATTGGGGCCGGGACGCGGCAACGCGGCGCCGGGAAAGGCTCTTTCGCCTCCGCCGCCGTATCGCCTATATCTCGCCCCAGCAGGTGCTGCTGCACCTCATCAGCCTCGCCGAGAATATCGCCCTGGGCCCCTGTTATTACCAGGGATGCCAGGAAAGCCGAGGCTTAGCGCCCCACGCTGACCTGCTGGCGCAACTGGAACTCCACGCCCATCTCACCCAAAACCCGACTCAGGTGTCCAGGGTCATCTACGACCGGGCCGTGTGGGCCCGGGAACTGATAAAAGGGCCGGAGTTGATTCTGGCGGCGATCTGCGGCGAGTTCGCCACCACCGCCGGGGCCGTCATGCTGGCTAACGTCCTCCGGGAGTACCGGGACCCGCTACGGAGCCGCGGTCCTGCTGCTGGGCGATTCCCTGGAAGCCTTTTACTCCCTGGGACATCAACTCCTCTTGCTGGAGGATGGGCAACTCCGTAAGCAGACAATCCTGGAACACCGGGCCCGCCCCCTCA